>PALD01000050.1 GCA_002710685.1 Cytophagaceae bacterium
TTCAGATTTTATCTTGAAATACCATATATCTGCCGTGTTTGCCACGTGCGTTCCACCGCATAATTCCATGGATTTCCCAAAGCGGATGGCGCGCACACTGTCGCCATATTTCTCACCAAAGAGTGCAATGGCTCCCTGCTCCAGTGCTTCCGCGTAAGCGATATTGCGCTGCTCCTCAAGTGGCAATTGCTCACGGATGCGGGCATTTACAAATTGCTCAACATCTTTAATCTCGTCTGCTGTCATTTTAGCAAAATGAGAAAAGTCAAAACGCAGATAACCGCTGTGCACCATGCTTCCCTTTTGTTCAACGTGTGTACCCAGGATGGTCCTCAACGCCTGGTGCAAAAGGTGTGTCGCGGTGTGGTTTGCCGCCGTGCGACCGCGTTGCTTTTCATCGACCACCGCAGTGAAGGTCTCCTGCGGATTTTTGGGCAGGTTCTTTGCGATGTGGATGATAAGGTTATTCTCCTTCTTGGTGTCAATGATGTAAACCACGTCACCGTTGGGCGCTTCAAGGTATCCCTTGTCGCCCACCTGGCCACCGCCTTCTGGGTAAAATGGAGTGAGGTTAAACACCAGTTGGTATTGGTCTCCTTCTTTTTTTGTGGTGAACTTGCGGTAACGGGTAATCTTTACTTTGGCCGTAAGGCTATCATACCCTATAAATTCTTCCTCTGTATCATCATGCAGCACCGTCCAGTCTCCCGTCTCGATTTTTGTGGCGGCACGAGAGCGCTCTTTTTGTTTTTGCAGCTGCTCTTGAAATCCTTTTTCGTCAAGCGAAAAACCACGCTCTGCCAGTATCAGGGCCGTAAGGTCTATGGGAAAACCGTATGTGTCATAAAGTTCAAAGGCCTTCTCGCCATTCACTTCCTTTCCACTCGTTGTTTCGATAATATTGTCGAGCAGGACAAGTCCTTGATCAAGGGTTTTCAAGAAAGAAACCTCTTCTTCCCTGATTACGTTCTGTATCAGGTTTTGCTGTTTTTTAAGCTCAGGGAATGCCCCACCCATCTCACTTACAAGGATGTCAACCAATTTAAAGATGAAGGGTTCTTTTGTGTTCAGGAACGTAAATCCATAGCGGATTGCGCGGCGCAAAATACGGCGGATGACATAACCGGCACCCGTATTGCTGGGCAGTTGACCATCTGCAATGCTAAATGCTACAGCACGCACGTGGTCTGCTATCACACGAATGGCAATATCTGTCTCGCCGGCCTTGCCGTACTTGCTGTGGGTGATGGTCTCTATCTCACGGATGAGCGGCATGAAAACATCAGTATCATAGTTTGAGGTTTTGCCCTGCAGCGCCATGCACAGGCGCTCAAAGCCCATACCGGTATCAATATGTCTTGCCGGAAGGTTCTCCAGGCTACCATCAGCCTTTCTATTGAATTGTATAAAGACCAGGTTCCATATCTCAACCACTTGTGGATGGTCATTATTGACCAAGGCTGCCCCAGAAACCTTCGTCTTTTCTTCTGCACTTCTTAGATCTACATGTATTTCAGAGCAGGGGCCGCAGGGGCCCTGGTCGCCCATCTCCCAGAAGTTGTCTTTTTTATTTCCGTTAAGGATACGGTCTTCTGGCACAAACTGTTTCCACAAGGTATATGCCTCTGTATCGCGGTCCAAATCTTCTGAGGCATCCCCTTCAAAGATGGTCACGTACAGGTTTTCCTTGTCCATTTTATAGACTTCGGTCAAAAGTTCCCACGCCCAGCCAATGGCTTCTTTCTTGAAATAATCGCCAAAGCTCCAGTTGCCCAGCATCTCAAACATGGTGTGGTGGTAGGTATCCTTGCCCACTTCTTCCAGGTCGTTGTGTTTTCCGCTTACGCGGAGGCATTTTTGTGTATCTGTCACGCGGGTGTTCTTAGGCACAGTATTGCCCAGGAAATATTCCTTGAACTGGTTCATCCCGGCATTGGTAAACATCAACGTGGGGTCATCCTTGATGACCATGGGCGCCGAGGGTACGATCTCGTGCTTTTTTGATTCAAAAAAAGAAAGGAATTTTTCGCGAATTTCTTGGGATTTCATCAATGGAATGTATTGTGGATTTTGCCATATATTCTAAAACGACAAACTATTTTATATATTTGTTCGTTTCCCCTTAGAAAAAGGCATTTTATTGCATTTTTTTGACAAGGCAAAAATAGGATTTTTTCAACGTATGTCTAAGGTTAAATATTATTACGACAGCGAGACGCTGAGCTATCGAAAAATAGAACGGAAAAAAGGCCGTAGGCTGGGCATTGCCGTGGTCTCCATCCTGGGCTCTTTTCTTGCGGGATTTCTCCTGCTCATCGTTTACCTCAATATCCCAAACATTGAGACCCCCAGGGAAAAAGCACTGAGGCGCGAACTGCAAAACATGGAACTTCAATACAACGTCCTGAATAAAAAGATGGACCAGGTTGAAGTGGTACTCAATGAGGTTGAACAAAGGGACAACAATATATACCGCTTGTACTTTGAGGCCAACCCCATACCAGATGAACAAAGAAAAGCTGGTTTTGGCGGGGTAAACCGCTATGCAGGGCTTGAAGGCTTTGACAATTCAAAAATGATTGTTGAATCGCACCGCAGGCTCGATATATTGACAAAACAGCTGGTAGTACAAAGTAAATCCCTGGATGAAGTAGCGGTACTGGCTGAGGAAAAAGAAGAATTTCTTGCCGCCATCCCAGCGATTCAACCCGTGGCAAATAAAGACCTAACCCGGATTGCATCTGGATATGGGGTAAGGACCGACCCGTTTACCAAACAGCGCAAAATGCACTGGGGCATGGACTTTACCTCCCCCCGTGGAACACCGGTCTATGCCACTGGAAACGGAAAGGTCATCCGGGCAGACAATAACTCAACGGGATATGGCAACCACATACGCATCGACCATGGCTATGGATATGTAAGCCTGTATGGCCACCTGTCAAAATACAATGTACGTGCCGGGCAAACGGTAAAGCGTGGGGACCTCATAGGTTTTGTGGGAAGCACGGGACGCTCAGAAGCACCCCACCTGCATTACGAGATTTTTAAGGATGACCAAAGGATCAACCCCATTAATTTCTACTATGGAAACCTTTCTCCAGAAGAGTTTGACGTTATCCTAGAACGTGCTCAGCTTGAGAATCAATCCCTGGATTAATGCACCTAGACCTTCCCGAAAAATTGTATTACAGCATAGGCGAGGTCGCCAAGGCATTTGATGTCAATACTTCGCTCATCCGTTTTTGGGAAAAGGAATTTGACATCATCAAGCCAAAGAAAAATGCAAAGGGCAACCGTAAGTTTACCCCAGATGACATCAAGAATCTCGAGTTTATTTATCATCTTGTAAAAGAAAGGGGCTTTACCCTTGAAGGTGCAAAAACGCACCTGAAAGAAAACAAGAAACCCACACTGGATAAATTTGAACTCATAAGAAAGCTAGAAGGCATCAAGGCCCAGCTTAATGAACTCAAGGAAAACCTATAACAATCGATCAAAAAAATGAAAAAAGGAATTTTAGCACTTATCATCATCGTAGGCCTCCTGCTCATAGGCGGTTTATGGATAGGAGGCATGAACAACACCATGGTAGAAAAGGATGAAGCGGCAACAGGGCAATGGGCCAATGTTGAGAGCAGCTATCAAAGAAGGGCTGACCTAATCCCCAATATCGTCAATACCGCAAAGGGCTATGCAGAGTTTGAACAGGAAACACTCACACAGGTCATCGAGGCCAGGGCAAAGGCAACCTCGGTAAACATAGATGCAAGCAACATCACACCAGAGAATATCGCGGCCTTTCAACAGGCACAGGGAGGCCTTACCTCTGCCCTGTCCAGGTTGCTGGCTACCTTTGAACGTTATCCAGACCTCAAGGCCAATGAAAACTTCAAAGAGCTCATCAACGAGCTGGAGCGTACCGAAAACCGCATCAATGTAGAACGCAACCGCTTTAACGGGCTGGCGCAGGACTACAACACCTACATCAGGAAGTTTCCACGCAACATTTTTGCAGGCATGCTGGGCTTTGACCGCAAGGGCTATTTCAAGGCCGAAGCCGGTGCAGAGGAAGCACCCACCGTGGAATTTTAATCCAGAAACTACAGGACATGGCTTCAAAAGTTGAAGACTTCTTAACTGCAAGCGAAGAGCAGGAAATCGTTGCTGCCATACGTGAAGCAGAGCTACAGACATCTGGCGAGCTACGCGTGCACCTTGAGGACAAATGCCCCCTGGACGATACCCTGAAAAGGGCCCACGAAATCTTTCACCAGCTCAAGATGGACAATACCAAAGAAGAAAACGGCGTGCTCATCTATGTGGCCATAGCAGATAAAAAATTTGCCATCTGTGGCGATAAGGGGATAAACAAGGTAGTCCCCCAGGATTTTTGGCAAAGTACCCGCGACGTGATGCAAAACCAGTTCAAAAACGGAAAATTCAAGCAAGGGCTTGTTGACGGCATCGCCTCGGCAGGGGCCCAGCTCAAGAAATTCTTCCCCTGGGACACGGATGACACAAATGAACTACCTGACGAAATCTCAACCTCTTGAAACTTTTGACAACCACGCATACCATCAGGTTTCTATCAGCAATCTTTTTTGTCTGCCTTTCGGCGAAAGCCATAGCGCAATATGACATCCCCGATAAACCTGACCTTGAGACCAGCGTTTATCAATATGGGGTCAACGTGCTATCTCCCTCTCAAAAAAACCAACTGGAGCAAAAGCTGATCAACTATGCCGATACGACCTCTACACAAATGGTCATTGTTATCATACCCAGCACAAAAGGGGAAGACATTAGCTTTCTAGGTGCCAAGTGGGGACAAAAATGGGGGATAGGACAAAAGGGAAAGGACAATGGCATACTCATCACACTGGCCGTCAATGACCGTATGGTGGACATCAATACGGGGTATGGCATCGAGACCATCATCACTGACCGCATGTCAGAACAGGTCATAAACCGCATCATGATACCCCAGTTCAAGAACGGTAATTATTATGCTGGCCTTGACCAAGGCAGCACGGCACTTGCCCAGATGCTTGCGGGCAACTATGATGGCGTGCCACAGGCACGTGGCGGGGGCAATCCTGGTTTTGCGGGGCTTTTGCCCATCATCATCATATTTATCATCATTATCATCATACTGAGCAGAAACCGCAACAATGGCGGCCGCGGTGGTGGCCGTGGTGGCGCGGGGTCGCTGCTGGATGTTATTATCCTGAGCAGCCTGGGCCGTGGAGGCTTTGGCGGTGGCGGGGGTAGTTTTGGCGGTGGCGGTAGCTTTGGTGGAGGGGGCGGCTTTGGAGG
Organism: Cytophagaceae bacterium; assembly: GCA_002710685.1. Classification (GTDB taxonomy): domain Bacteria; phylum Bacteroidota; class Bacteroidia; order Flavobacteriales; family Flavobacteriaceae; genus Leeuwenhoekiella. The sequence goes on from PALD01000050.1 coordinate 5,320, forward strand.
CGGCTTTGGTGGTGGTGGCTTTGGAGGCGGTGGCGCTTCTGGAGGGTGGTAAGATAAAAAGGGCCAGCATTGCCGGCCCTTGAGTTTTTTTTGGCAAAAGCCTATTCACTTAATCATTCCACCAGTTGTTTTCCCTTATCTCTCCCTTTTTGCCCAGTGAATTGAACTTGTAGGTAAAGCTTAGCATAAAGTATCGCTGCAGTACGGTACTCTGCACATCTTGTATATAATCTTGTGTGGCGGTCCTCCTGGCATTTGTATTCTGGTTGAGCAGGTCATAAACCTTGAAGGTCACCAGTGCCGCATCATCAAATACTGAATAGTTTATGGCACTGTTCCAAAAAACCGAACTGTTAGTAAATCCCTGGGCCACATTAGGGTTTGTGATATAGCGTATATCATTTTGCCACTCCACGTTTTTAGGCACCATGGTCGTGGTTCTCAACCGTAGTTCATGGCGTAAAAACCTCTGGTCGCCCCGGTCTATATTAAAGGTGTTCTTTGTAAATGAAACCTCATAGTTGGGCCGTATCTCAAAAACATCTTTCCATGTGAACCTCAACTCAAGCCTGGGGCTTAAGGCCGTCGTCCTACTTGCATACTGCACCTGGTTGTTGAAGTTTACATTTCTACTTGTGCTAGCATTAAGGCCCAGGTCATATTTAAGTGTCTTCAAGGTATCAAGCTCTATGTTCTTGCCATACCCCGTAAATACACCCAGGCTGTAATTGCCATTCACATTTGCATAGGTCGTGGTACGTTTAAAGGTTGTTGTGTCAATGATGCTACGGCCCACAACTGTATTCTCGTTCCAGTTACCATTAAGGTGCAGGTTGAAACCCGTGCGCGTTTGCCAGTCAAAATTGTTGAAGCCCAGATATAGGGAGTGGTTTGTTTCTGGTTCAAGGTCTGGGTTACCCGTGACGGTATTCAACGGGTTTGAAACGTCAACATAAGGTGATAGCTGGCGTACTCCGGGGGCATTGTTCCTTAAGCTATACCCTGACCACAGACCCGTCTTTTGACCAAAACGCTTGTTGACACGGGCGTTGATCTCCACGGCGTTAAAATTATTCTCAAACTGTATATCACGCAAGGCATCATCACTGCTTAGCTTACGCGAAACGAAACCCGTATTGAACGATAGGTTCCAGTTTTTTTCACGGTCGCGGTATTGTAGGCCCACTTCGGGCCTTGAAATCCTGTTCGTGTTTGTAAAATCTGTACTCTGGATGATATTGAAGTCATCATATGCTGAAGCACCGTCATCAAAATCATACACGCTTTGTTTATCCTCCCTCCTGCTGTTACCAAATCTATACTCCAGGTTAAGGCTTAATTTATCGCTCATAATGGGTATTCTCCATTGTGCATTTATATTATATGAGGTCACGCCCTGAATACCATCTGTATATTGATCACGCTCTATTAACTCTGGATCATCACCATAAACCTGGGTAGAACTGTTAAGGTATGAATCACTGCTGGTATTGTTGACCTCATTATCGACACCCACTCTTACATAGCCCCTGTTGTTACCATACCGCCTGGTAATATTTAACTCGTTCTTAAAATTGCGCCCCGTCCTGAAACTGTTGTTATCATCCATGCTTTCATTGGTGAGGTCCCTATCTTCATTGCGGGTTTCTTCCATATTGCTGCTTCTAGAAAAGCCCTGGGTATAATTAAAACTGGGCCGAAGCTCTATAAACCAGGTCGTATCTTTTTTAGTCTCAAACCTGGCATTTACAGCATGGTTATCACTATTGCCCACTGATGTTGAGGAACTCTCAGAAAAATACCTGTTTGTGGGGAGGATGTTTTCCCGTTGACTGAACCTTTCATTGAAATCATTGGATGCAGAATAGAAGTAGTCAGCACTGGCCTCTGTATTTTTTCCCCAATCATCGGCAAAGTTTGCCCCGGCGGTACGTGAATTTACAATACCATCGCCCCCACCAAAATTTCTGCCATTGATATTGAAACTCCCATTGCCGTTCACGCTCATGTAGCGTGCCCCACCAAACATCTTTTCTATTTCCCCAAAACTAAACCCTGGAGAATTGATATTGTTTCCCGCGCCAAGCGCACTTACCTGCAACCCGCTGCTCAGGTCAAAATAGTTGAACATCCCGGCATACTCAAAACGGTCATCTGTACCACCACCGGCCGTCGCCCGGCCAAAAACCCCCCGGCTACGTTCTTTCTTGATAGTTATGTTTATGGATTTGTTTTGATCATCGCCATCATCGCCGGTAAATGCCTGTGTCTTGGTCTTTGTATCGCTTACCTGTATCTTGTCAATCATCTCCTTGGTAAGGGTACGGGTGGTAATTGTGGGATCTCCCGAGAAAAAAGGTTTTCCATTTACAAGGATTTCGTTAACGGCCTTGCCATTAATGGTGATCTGCCCGCTGGCATCCACCTCGACCCCTGGTAATTCCTTGAGTAGATCTTCAAGGTTTGCTCCCTGTGTGGTCTTGAAAGAATCTGCATTGAACTCTAGGGTATCTTTCTTGATGACCACGGGAGGCCTCCTCGCCTTGATGATGACATCCCCCAGGGATTCTACTTGAAGTTCTAGTGGGATATCTCCCAGGGCCAGGTCCCTATTGCTGCTAAGGCTCACCTCTTTTTCAAATGGTTTATAGCCCACAAAGCTCACATACACCTTGACTGATTTATAACCCGTGCGGCCCGTAAGCTCAAAGCTACCATCAGCTTTAGAAATGGTGTAGGTAATCATTGTACTGTCCGTCACCGTCTCGGCAAAGACCGTTGCTGCTTCAAGTGGGGTCTTGTCTTGTGCATCCAGCAAGCGTCCCTGGATGGAGAACTGTTGCGCAGAGGCAATGGTTGTCGTACTCACGATTATGAGCAGGAATAAATAAAAGTATTTCATACGTTTCTTGATTGATTCACGAAATACCACAATTTTTGCTCCATTAAGAAATGGGTAAATCGTTTTAAGAAAACTTTAACTTTATTTTTTCCTAAAGAAAATACTCATGGGAACTCCCGTAAAATCATATTCCTTGCGCAGCTTGTTTTCAAGAAATCGCCTATAGGGGTCTTTAAGGTATTGCGGCAGGTTGCAAAAAAATGCAAACTGGGGGTACGGCGTGGGCAGTTGTGTACAAAACTTGATCTTTACATACTTGCCCTTGTAGGCCGGTGGTGGTGTCGCCTGTATCACTGGCAGCATATAATCGTTGAGTTCACGGGTCTTTATTTTCTTGGCGCGGTTTTCATGCACCTGTACCGCAGTTTCAATAGCTTTATAAACACGCTGTTTGGTCAATGCAGATATAAATACAATGGGTACATCTGTAAAGGGTTCTATTTGCTCCCGGATGTATTTTTCAAACTCTTTCATGGTCTTGTTCTCCTTCTCCACCAGGTCCCATTTATTGACCAGTATCACGATGCCCTTGTTGTTTCTCTGGGCCAACCAAAATATATTTTGCACCTGGCCATCAAAGCCCCGGGTTGCATCAACGACCAGCATCACAACATCACAGTTTTCTATGGCCCGCACGCTGCGCATCACCGAGTAGAACTCAATATCTTCCTTTACTTTTGCCTTACGGCGAATTCCGGCCGTGTCAATCAAATTGAACTCAAACCCAAAACGGTTGTACTTAGTATCAATAGCATCACGGGTGGTGCCGGCAACATCTGTCACTATGTAACGTTCCTCTCCTATAAGTGCGTTTATAAAACTTGACTTACCGGCATTGGGCCTTCCCACCACGGCAAAACGCGGTAGGGTTTCTTCATCTTTATCTTCTTTTTCCGGCAGGGCCTTGACCACGGCGTCCAGCAGGTCGCCGGTACCGCTACCGCTCATCCCTGCAATTGTATAAAAATCACCCAGGCCCAAGTTGTAGAATTCTACCGCATCCTGTTCCCTCATGGCATTATCCACCTTGTTCACCGCTAAGAATATGGGCTTGTCCACACGCCGCAGTAGTTTTGCCACATCTTCATCCATACCCGTGACGCCAGCTTCTACATCCACGATAAAGATAATCGCGTCTGCCTCATCAATGGCAAGCTCTACCTGCCTGTCTATTTCTGCTTCAAATACATCATCACTTCCCTTGACATAACCGCCGGTATCGATTACTGAAAATTCCTTGCCGTTCCAGTCTGTCTTGCCATAATGCCTGTCACGCGTTACCCCGCTTACAGAGTCAACGATTGCCTCACGGCGTTGTATAAGACGGTTGAAAAAAGTTGACTTGCCCACGTTAGGCCTTCCCACAATAGCTACAATGCTCATATTCTCCTATTTATTCCCGCTTTTGCGGAACGGCGCAAAATTACACATATTTTTCACGTGTCTACCCTCTTATCTAAAATCATGTGGGAGTAATTTCCGCGTAAGCGAAAACCCCATAACCTCCTGGTTCATATATGTATTGCCAATTTTTTGCCAATCTATGTTAACAGATACGTTAATCAGGGGGCGACTACATCCACGATTCCTTAATTTCCGTAGATTAAACAGAACAAAGAAACTCACAAAATGAAACGTTATTTTACCATCCTCCTCGTCATCACAATATTTTGCTTCACACAGAGCTGCAACCTTCTTTCTGCAGCGGGGGTTACCAGCCAGGGACAACCCACCAAACAAGTGGAAGGGGACTTGACCTCTACCACAGCTAACAGTGCGGTCAACCTTGACCATGGTGCATGGACGACCCTCCTTAAAAAACACGTGAACAGCGCCGGACTGGTAGATTATAAAGGTTTTGCAAATGATGGTGCTGCCCTGGGAAAATATCTTGAGTACCTTTCTTCACAAGATCCAGATAATGACTGGAGCGTGCAGGAGCTACTTGCATACTACATCAATCTATACAATGCATATACCGTGAAGCTCATACTGGACAATCCCAATGTCAAGAGCATACAGGATATAGATGGTGCGTGGACCAAGGCCATTGTTCCCGTAAAGGGTAGGAAACTCTCACTGGGAGGTATAGAAAACGGGATCCTGAGGAAGATGGACGAGCCCAGGATACACTTTGCCATCAATTGCGCATCCATGTCCTGCCCCAAGCTGATGAACGAAGCCTATACTGCGGGGAAAATCAATGAGCAACTGGATGCCGCCGCAAACGAATTTATAAATTCAAACAAAAATGACATCAGCGCGGCCAGCCCTAAGGTTTCTTCTATTTTTGACTGGTATAAAAAAGACTTCATGACCCCCACAGTAGTGGATTATATCAATAAATACAGCAAGACAAAGATCAATGCGGGCACGACCTTGACCTACAATGACTATGACTGGAGCCTCAATAAACAATAACCGTACATAAAACTAGTGTTGAGAATATTCCGTATGTTTAGCCGATGATCAGCATAATCATACCCGTTCTCAACGAGGCCAGAACCATACGGGAAACCCTGGCCCACACCATGCTCAATGTGGCTTACCCGCTGAGCTGTGAGTGTATCATCGTCGATGGCGGCAGCAATGACAATACCTTTGAACTCGTCAATGAATTCAAGGCTGCTCATCCTGAACTCGTGATAAACCCGGTACGTTCAACATGTGGCCGGGCAAGGCAAATGAACGCCGGCGCGGACATCGCAAGGGGTGAAATCCTCTATTTTCTACACGCAGATTCTCAACCTCCATGGGGCTTTGATAGCTTGATAAGAAAAGAGGTTGAAAAAGGAAACCCCGCAGGATGTTTCAGGATGAAGTTTGATAGCAATCACTGGTGGCTTCGCCTGGCAGGCTGGCTCACTAAATTCTCTTGGCGTGCCTGTCGCGGTGGAGACCAGAGCCAGTTTATAACACGTGAACTTTTTGACGAGATAGGAGGTTTTGACGAGAGCTATGTAATCTATGAAGACAACATCATGATAAACGAACTTTTTGAACGCAAGAAGTTTGTGGTCATTCAAGAATGGTTGACGACCTCCGCAAGGTTATATGAAGAAAAAGGCATCTGGTACCTGCAATATCATTTTTGGACCATTTATGTAAAAAAATGGATGGGAGCGAGCGCAGATGAACTTTATGATTACTACAACCGCAACATACGCCACAAGAAGAGCAAAAAACAAATCAAGGCCCAGCGCAGCAAGGCAATTGCCAGTAAATAACTACGCCCTACTATTTACATAAAAAGCATGGATTACCCCGGGCAACCAGCCCAGCAGGGTAAGCAAGATATTGATCAAGAATGTGGTTCCTATACCATGTTTCATGGCAACGGCAAGGGGTGGTAAGATAATGGTAACAAGAATGAGTACAATGGACATGGGTCGTGGTTTTTTGGTTTTCACCGAAAATTAGCAACCTCAACCCACAAAACCCTTAAACTCTTGTGAATTGGCAAGAGTTTAAATTTTTTACAGCCTTGCGGCCAATGATTTAAAACCCACAAAACCAAAACCGGCAAAGAGCATCATATGAAAGATGAGCATGCCATACACCTGCTGTGAGATACCATAATAAATCGCAAAACCAAAATACCCAAACAACACTAGCTCAAATACCATGTTCATGGGCAGTTTCCTGCTCAGGTACTGATTGCCCTTCCAGCCATTTTTTAAGTCGCTTATATTGAACTTGGGCGTACGTATAAAATCTGACCTTTTACCAAGATGCCCCTCAAGCACCGCCAGTGAATTATGCACACTAAAACCCATGGCCACGCTAAAAAACAAGAAGAACATACCTATGTACCTGAAAAAATTCTTGAATCCACCGCCATGAATCCTACGGTAGGCCACCCAGTAGCATATAAAAAATATGATAGTGCTTACGCCAAAAAAGGCAATGATATTGAGATACCAGCCATACCCCGGGTCATTTTGCTGGATATAGAGTACCGGCAGGCTCAACACGGCAATAAGCAGGACAAGCAAGAACATACTGCTGTTCAATAAATGAAAAAAACCGTGGAACTTGGTGCCCAGGCTCACCGTAGCATCCCTGAACATCATACCATAGATTTTTTGAAAATTTTCTGCAGCACCCTTGTTCCACCGAAACTGTTGTGAACGTGCCGCACTGATTGCCACAGGTAGTTCAGCGGGCGTCTCCACACCTTCAAGATATTTAAACTTCCATTTTTTGAGTTGGGCACGGTAACTTAAATCCAGGTCTTCGGTCAACGTATCGCCACTCCAGTTGCCGGCATCAATAATGGCCTCCTTACGCCATATCCCGGCCGTACCGTTAAAATTGATAAAGTGGTTGCCATAATTGCGGCCCACCTGCTCCAGTACAAAATGAAAATCTAGTGCAAATGCCTGGACCTTTGTCAACAGTGAAAAGTCACGGTTCAAATGGCCCCAGCGCGTCTGTACCACGCCTATTTTTTCATCCTTAAAATAAGGTACCGTTTTTTGCAGCCAGTCTGCCTGGGGCATAAAGTCTGAATCAAAAATGGCGATAAACTCACCTTTTGCAATTTTCAATCCCTCTTTTAGGGCTCCGGCCTTAAAACCTGTTCTATCTGCGCGTGTGATGTGTTTTATGTCCAGCCCGGTTTTTTGTAGCTCCCCGACTTTTTTTCGGGTGGTTTCCAGGCTTTCATCAGTACTGTCGTCCAGCACCTGGATTTCAAGTTTATCGTGTGGGTAACTTAGTTTTGAGATATTTTCCAGCAACCGCTCCACCACGTACATCTCGTTATATAGTGGCAATTGCACGGTGACCCTTGGGGTTTCATCCCTATTTGCCAGGTTCCATTTCGCGGAAGCGTCATGCTTGTTCTTTGCACGTAGATAGTTCACCAACAATTGTAACTGGGCAATGCTGTACAAAAAAATGAGCAGCAATGCCAGGGTATAGATGATGATGATAAACGTGTTCATTTAAAGCTGTATTTAAAGATCCATCCCAGGATCTTAATTCCTGCAAAGATAGTGCCTTTCACCGTGCCTGACACTTTTGAGACGCCTATACGGTTCCTGTACCTTACGGGGATTTCCATGTAGCGCAGGTCTTGTTTCAACGCCTTGAGCTGCATCTCTACCGTCCAGCCATAGGTCTTGTCCTGCATCTGCAATTGCAGGAGCTTGTTATATTTTATGGCCCTAAATGGACCCAAATCTGTAAAGCGTGCATTGAAGAACAACCGCATCAGGGAGGTTGCCAGCCAGTTGCCAAAACGCTGGGGGAAAGTCATGCTACCGCTTTCGCGAAAGCGCCTCACACGCGCACCCACCACAAAGTCCACATTGTCATTTAAGATAGGTGCCACCAGTTCATTGATCTGCTCGGGAAAATCACTGTAATCCCCATCAAGAAATACGATGATATCCGGCCCGGGGTTTTGTTGAGCTAAATATTCCATGCCTTTGAGACAGGCATAGCCATAACCGGGACGATTCTCGGTAAGTACGGTAGCGCCGGCATTTGCGGCATTTGCCTCTGTCGCATCAGTGGAGTTGTTGCTCACCACGATAACCTCATCAACAAAGTCAGGAATATCGCCCACTACCAGTGCGATACTGCTTGCTTCATTAAAAGCTGGGATAATGACCTTGATGATGGCTTGTGATGTAGTAATCGACACTGCGGGGTTTATGGGCAAAAGTAAGCTTTCTACCCACTTAGACGTTGCAAAAACTTCCCCCTGACAATTAAAACGTTAGGCTCTGGGGATTTTTTGGCTTCTGCCAAAAATAAAATAAAGTAACGCGCCAAAAATATTAAAGAAAAGTACGACCAGCACCCATATGAGCTTGTTACTGCCCGTAAATTCGTTGCGTAAAATATCTATTAAGGCTATAATGGGCAGTAGTATCCCGAAGATTCCAAATATCAAAATCAACATAACCTGCCATGGCCCTACCATTCCCAAAAACATATGTACTGATTTAAAATTACTGTTAAAACATTGATACCGCTTTCGCGAAAGCAAAACTATACAATAACGAGCACAATGCCCCCTGGCAGTGCAAAAACCACCAGACAGGCACACAGAAGTATAAGGTCATAGTGCCAGCCATATCCCTTCTCAGCATAAAAACCGGTCTTCCATACAACTATCTTCTTATAGATGGCGCCCAGCATGGTAAAGATGAGCACCATAGCCCCTATCCTGGGGAAAATGCCCACTGCAACCATGACGGCTCCCAGGATTTCGGCAACGCCCAGTACGGCTGTGGCGGCAGGTGAAAGACCTATGCTTTTTGCACGCCCCTGCGGGTCTGAGGCGTGCGACCTGCCACTGCTGAAAAATACAATTGCCACAATGACCCTCAGTGCAAGGATGGCAACATCATAAAAGGATGAAAAGTCAAGGTTCATGGTTATTTAGAATTTACATAGTTCATCAAGTCCACATCGTTGCCCAGGAGGACTTCTTTGCTATTGATACGGCCTTTACGGTTATCATTTTCCAGCTTTAGCACACCACGGGGGCAAACCGCAGAACAAATGCCACAGCCCACACAGGAGCTGCGCACGATGTTTTCTCCTTTTTGGGCATAGGCCCTAACGTCAATACCCATCTCACAATAGGTAGAACAATTACCACAGGAAATGCACTGACCACCATTTGTTGTAATCCTAAATTTAGAGAACAAGCGTTGCTGAAAGCCCAGGATTGCTGCCATGGGGCAGCCAAAACGGCACCAGACACGGCTGCCAAATATGGGATAAAACCCCACGCCGATCACCCCGCTGAAAATGGAGCCTATCACAAACCCATAGGTTGACCTCAATTGATACGCATCAAAAAAGAAAAGCTTTAACCCAGAGAAGTAGGTGATGAGCAAAATACCCATCACTACAGAAAATGCTACAACAGCACCTGTCTTTGCATCTTTTGCCAAGCGTTTTCTACGATATACCATTACCCAGGTAAACACGGCGCTCAGCAAGAGGATAACGGCGATGAGAAACGCTTCTTTAGTCAACCAGATGTTGTCAAACTCTTGATATTCCTGATTTGCGGCAATCTCCATATTATCACCGCCCTCTGCATTGATGAGGATGCCGCCCTTGCCCTGCTCGATGTTTTTTAAGGCTTCTGTATTTTGACTTTCATCAACCACGATATAATCAATATTTGCGGTCTCGCTGTCTGGTAATGTGATTTCTTCATTTGTTTTGTTTACAAAAACAACGGCTTTTGCACCGGCTTCGCCAGCAGCGGCCACACGGTCAATAATGGGCTTACCTCCCGTTTCACTCATGATGACCACCTTGTCCTGAAGTTGTGAATATTGATTGATCGAGGAACTTTCGGCGCCAGCCAAAAAAGAATACACTACCGCAATGGTCATTACCGTGACAAAGACCACAACGCTGTGTATTACCCAGCGCTCCACCTTCCAGGCAGACTCGCGCTTGTCAGAAAGTTGACGGTACGGGTCGCCGGCGGTTTCGGCAAGGCCACCGCAACCACAAACCCAGGAGCAATACCAGCGTTTCCCAAATTTATATGTTAAAATGGGCGTTATCACAAAAATGCTCAGCACCCCAAAAATCAACATCGCCAGCCCCACGCCACCTGCGCTCAAAAACTCTGAAATCTTATAGCCAGCAAAGAGGTCATAATTTAATGGCCAGACATTTTTAAAATCATAATATGGTTGATTTAATCGCACGAGGATCTCGGGGATCAAAAAGGCAAAAGCCAACTGAAAAAACATAACGGAAACCGTCCTGACCTGTTCATAGCGATTGTGCCTATACTTTAAGATGAACTTGTACCCAAATATGAGAATCGCCACCGTGTACAGCGTTCCATACACAAACCATTGACTTGCCGGGTTGCCACTTATCAACTTGCTCAACGGGTCAAAAAGGGCTATCAAACCGGTATTTGCACCTTCAGCATTTAACCCAAGATATTGTGGAAACCAGTATAGCACCACATAAAAAAGCGTCAGGACAATGCCCGTGACCCAGCCCAGGACCCCCCTGCTGGACATGGATTTAAAATAGACGCCGTCATTCTTGATCCCGGCATGTTTACCCAGGTACATACTGTTTGAAAACAAAATAGTCCCCACGGCAATCAACCCAATCGCCAGCGACAAGAACAACGCTTTGTTAGGAAAGTTCACATTGAGCAACGCCAGCGCTAAGATGAACAAGCCCCCCACCCCTATGAACACCGCGATGCGCTGTTTTTTTGAGATTTCTTTGGGCGGTTCGCCCGCGAGTGACATGCTGGGATTTGAGTTATATTTCATTTATGCGGTTTGTAATTTGTTTTTAAATGCTTTTAAAATCTGCGGTTCAAAGCGTGCAAAAAATTCTGGGTCAAAGTTGGCTTTCGCCAAATTTCCTACCACATGATCCACATGGACCTTTTCAGTCAACCAGTGGTCAATGACCTCATGCCGCATGCGTATCCCGAAGGTATTTATGCCCAAAAATTGATGGGAAACTGTATCATAGGCAATGGTCACACATTTTGTATCATCATCATGCTTCCAGTGAAATTGTGCTTCATTTTCTGGTTTGTGCTTTACGCTTGAAACCTGACCGTAGGTTTGATACTCTATGTCAAAAAACTTGGCGCTATTGAACCAATGTCCAGGATTGTACTTAAAGGTTTTTCCACATATGGTTTGCGCCACGGTCTCGCCCATCATCCTGCCCACATACCACACGGCTTCTATTGATTTGCGGTGTGATGGCGCGTTGCGCAACTGTGCACAATCTCCTATAGCATACACATCAGGAACATTGGTTTGTAAATGTGCATCCACGAGGATTCCCTTGTCGCACTCAATCCCGGATTCTTCAAGAAAAGCAATGTTGGGCTTTACTCCCGTGGCAACCCCCACAAGGTCGCAGGTGATTTCTTCACCGTTTTTTGTGAGGATGGCGCGTACGTTTCCATCGCCGTCGTTAATGATTGTATCAAGTTCTTCACTGTGGCGCAGGTCAATGCTGTGGGATTTTATGTGCCGCGAAATCATTGTAGCTTCGCCCATGGGCAAAACACTACTCCAGAATCCCTCTTCGCGAACCAACATTGTTACAGGGATTTCCCGGGTATGCAGCATTTCAGCCAGTTCAACTCCTATCAAGCCACCGCCAATGATGACAGCATGTTTGCAGGTTTTGTTACTGGGGGCATTTTTTTCCAGCAGTTCCAGGTCTTGTTTTGTGACCAGTCCCTGCACGCCGTTCAAGTCCTGACCCGGCCAATTATATTTTGCCGTAAGGCTACCGGAAGCAATTATCAAGGTATCATAAGAGAATTTTTCGCCCTGAGCGAAAATCAACTGTTTCTGGCCTACATCTACTTTTTCAACCCAGCCCTTCTTGAGTTCGAGCCTGTTTTTTTGCCAAAACCAGTCTTCATACGGCTCGATATCCTGCCAGCGCATGTGGCCCATGTAGACATACATGAGCGCGGTGCGCGAGAAAAAATAATCAGCTTCGGCAGAGATTATGGTGATGCGCTTGTCAGAATTTTTCCTGATGTGGCGCGCTGCCGTTATCCCGGCGATGCCATTGCCCAATATGACAACGTGCTCCATAGTGGTGTTTTGTGAATGTGTTGCATTTAAAGATATGAACTTAATGTGCCCCCATACCGTATAATTAGCCTAAATTTTTCCAAAAATAGACGGGTACTGTATCAAATTTCTTTGTCAATCTTGCCACGAAATGACTAAATTGACCCTATGAACCTTTCCCTAAAACTGCTGGGCATAACCGCCCTGGGCCTGCTCATCGCAAGCTGCTCTGCAACTCCGGTGGTATCGCAAAAAATAAAGGGCGTGAGCTATGTGGCCTCGCACGATACCATCGCGCAAGTACATATTGACCCCATCAAGGCCGCGCACGCTTCTCATGCTGCAATCATACCGTATGGGTTTATACGCGATACGGCAAATCCCCGGGTTATCTTCAATTCTGAAAGGCAATGGTTTGGCGAGCGCCGGGATGGGGTAAAACACACTATTGCGCAACTGCACAATAACAATATCAAGGTCATGCTCAAGCCGCAATTGTGGATTTGGCGGGGCGAGTTTACGGGAGACATGCTCATGCCGCACGATAAGGCCTGGAAGGAGTTTGAAGACAGTTATGCAGGGTATATACTGCTTTATGCAAAATTGGCTCAGGAAGAAAACGTGGAACTTTTTTGCATCGGTACGGAATTGTACAATTTCACAAATGCGCGACCAGAATTTTGGCAGAAGCTCATCAAGGATGTGCGCGAGGTTTACAAAGGTAAGATCACCTATGCCGAAAACTGGGACAAGGTAGCGCTGGTCAGCTTTTGGGAAGACCTGGATTACATCGGGGCAGATGCCTACTACCCAGTCTCAACCGCCCAGACGCCCACGATTGCTGATGCAAAAAATGGCTGGAAAAAGCATAAAAACATGCTGGAGGCGCTTTCGCGAAAGCGAAACAAACCCGTTCTCTTTACCGAATACGGCTACCGCAGTTCTGACTATGCCGGCCGTGAGCCGTGGACCAGCGAGCGGCACGATGGCAAGATGAATGCCCAGGCACAGGCCAATTTATACGAGGCACTTTTTGAGACCTTCTGGGATGAACCCTGGTTTGCCGGGGGTTTCTGCTGGAAGTGGTTTCATGACCACGGCCGCACCATAAGCGAGGAAAACAACCGCTTTACACCCCAGGGAAAACCTGCGGAAGAGGTCATGAAAACGTGGTACGGTAAAGGTAAGTAGCAATGAAAAAATTCCTGACACTTTATAAGCTGCCCATCATTTTTGCACTTACCGTACTCGCTTTTTATACATCTTTTGCCTATGACCTGGAGCGCGCAGATTTCATTAAACTCATCACCCTGTATGCCGGGCTCACTTTTTTAAGCTACAAGCTCATCCAGTTGCTCAAGGTAAACTTTACTGTGCTGGTCGTCCTAGGTGTGGTTTTTAGGTTCGTTTTCCTTTTTGCGATGCCCAACCTATCGCAGGATTTTTACCGTTTTATATGGGATGGTCGTATGCTTATCGCTGGGGAGAACCCGTATCTCAGTACACCGGCACAGTGGGCGGTAACGGGTGATTACTATTTTGCGCAAGGGCAGCAGCTCGTGGATGGCATGGGCGCGCTCAACGCCAGTCATTTTACAAACTATCCCCCCATTAATCAGCTGTTCTTTGCCATGGGTGCGATGATAGGTTGGGAATCCATTAGCGGTACGCTTATCGCGTATCGCATCCTGCTCATCTTTGCAGACCTGGGCATTGTGATTATAGGCCGCAAACTGCTGGAAGACCTAAAACTCCCGGAGCATCGTATTTTTTGGTATTTCCTAAATCCATTTGTCATTATAGAACTGATAGGCAATGTGCATTTTGAGGGCATGATGTTGTTTTTTCTGCTCAGTGCCATCTACATGCTTTATCACGGCAGGTGGTTTTATGCAGCACTCTTGATAGGGGTTTCCATAAGCGTAAAGTTGATTCCGTTGCTCTTTTTACCGCTCTTGTGGAAATTTATAATGAAGGAACGCCAGACGAACACCTTGATGAAATCACAAACCTACCTATTGAAATTAATAGGTTTTTACGGTTGTACCGCCCTTTGTGTTTTGCTTACTTTTCTCCCGTTTTTATCGGCGGCGTTAGTTGATAATTTCTCTAGAAGTGTAGGCTTGTGGTTTCAAAAGTTTGAGTTTAACGCGAGTGTTTTTTATGTCATCAGGGAGATAGGCTACACGGTAAAAGGTTATAACGTTCTCATGAAGGTGACGCCATATCTTTCGCTTATTATATTTCTTTTTGTAATTGCCCTATCTATTTTTGGCAGGACCGTTCGCTTAAAACCACTGCTCGTGACGATGGTTTTCAGCATCTTTTTCTATTTAGCATTATCCACAACGGTGCATCCCTGGTATGTGGCGACGCCATTACTTTTATGTTTGTTTACAAGGTATAGGTTTCCGCTTTTTTGGGCAGGTACCGTGATGCTCAGCTATTCTGCATACATGCATCCAGAGGTTCAGGAAAACTTCTGGCTCATAGGTATTGAATATGGCGTTGTTGTGGGCGTAATGGTGTATGAGTTGTTTTGGCGCAAGCCAACTAGCCTTAAAAAAGAAAAGGCCCGCACGGTACAACCAGCGGACCCATCTCTTGTATAAAACACGATTATTTTACCAGGATTTTTTGAGTAGCTCCTGCTTCATTCCTTAAAATATATGTGCCGGTCGCGAGGCTTCCCACTTCAACACTCACTGCGTTTTCTGCCTGTCTCAACTCCCTGCCCTGTATGTCATAAAGTGCATATGTAGTGGGCTGGGCAAAGAATACATGATTGCCCGCAACGGGGTTGGGGAACACCTTAAATGTGTTTTTCGCTATAGCGAAATCCTCATTTGAGAGTGTAACATTATCTAGGGTGTACACGCTAATTGTCGCGCTCACCTCATTTGCAATTACCACAAGCCCCTTCTCCAGACCGTTATCTTCTGGCTTGACATAAATCATTCCCTCTGGGGCAAGGTCGCCGGTGATGTCCTCACCAGGATTTGTGCTGCGGTTGTTATAATATCCCTCAAACACAGGACTTGCCGGGTTGCTCACGTCATAGGCCATGAAACCGCCCACACGCTCCAGCCCTATAAAGGCATACCACTTGCCTTCAATTTCCTTGACGATTACAGACTCGGGTTCTGGGCCCTTATTATCGCTACGGTTCTTGAACTCGTTCTCATCATCTGTGGCATTAAAAATGGGGTACCAGGCGGAATCTTCTGCAATGATGCGCTCAAAGTCATCACCACTGTCATAAACCATTTGCCCCGTGTTTTGATTGTATATGCTGAAGGAACGTCCCCCAAAAACATACAACTCATCCATATCGCCATCGCCATCAGTATCCCCTGTTTGAGATGTAAAACTTATCTTGCCCAGGTTTTCATCAAGCAGCAGGAAATCAGCATCTGGGAAAGCCGTTTCATCCAGGTCAAGGTCTGCCAGGTCGGTTTCTTCCTCAAGCGTATCATACTCGCGGGCATCACCTTCATTTGCCGTGACAAAATAATTTACGCCGCCTATATTATACGTTGCGATACCATCTGGCTGGTACATCCCGTAAATGGGCCAGTTTGCCATAAAGATAAAATCTTGTTCATTTGACGCATCTAGCTCGTTACCTGCAATGCTGTGGTCTTTGTATCCTAATGGGAAAAGCGTGTTCATCTGCAATGCATCAAGGCCTATCACTGCTACGGCATTGTTTTCCTGCAAGGTTACCCAGGCAAATTCAGAATCTTCAGACACCGCTATATATTCGGGTTCCAAATCTTGTGAAACGGTAGCACCAGGGCCAAAAATGCGTATTCCTGCTGCAATAAGTTCATCTTTCTTGTCATCAAAAATGTTGAAATCAAGCGTGGTTACATTAGCGGCCGTCAAACCAGCCACCCCACCAGAAATATCTATTACCGAGACCGTACCCTCTGGGTCGATGGAGTAATCACTGCTAGGCTCACCCTCATTTGCGGTAAGTACCTTGGTACCATCTGGCGTAAAAGTAACCATATCAGGCAAGGAGCCCACTTCAACATTGGTGATATAGTTGCCCGCGGTGTCAAAGAAAACGACCTTACCATTTAAGTTTTTATCATCTGGCACGGCAGTAGCGGCAACAATACCGTCCATCACGGCAACGCTGGTACCCTCATCACCATACGCACCAAGGTCAATGGTCATCACGGTCGATATATTTAACGGGTCGCTAAAATCAAGCACCTCGATAGAAGCATTGCCACTATTCATCACAAAAAGCCGCTCTGTTTCTGGGTCATGCGCCACAATCTCAGAGCCCGGATTATCCCCTTCTATTTTATAGCTTGCGCCAAAGGTAATCCCGAGGGCTCCCGATGCTGCCGGGGCATGGGTCTCATCATCCAGGATATAGATAGCATGCGTTATATCATCACCCAGGTCTGCATTGTTAGCGTTCACAAGTTCCAGTCCATACACAAAATCTGGTTCCGCGGAAGCGTTATCAGGAAAATTATAGACCACAAATTGCTCCAATGCACCCTCTGGGCTAAATGTGATAACCTCATCATCCACATCGCTGCTTGCACCGGGATAGACTACTTTAAGCTCCACGCTGGCATCAGTGGAAGGTGCCTCAGAAATAACAACTTTTATGGTTGCCGTGCCACCCTCATCCACTACCGTATATTTTTCATCAAATGTAATCACGGCGGGTGTAGGCTCAACGGTGCCATCACCCAGGGTGAACATTGTGGTGTCAAAAGGCAGGTCTGGCGCTTCGGTATCTATAGACTGGTCACCACCTCCAGATTGCAGGTCATAGTTTGCCATGTCATTCAAAGCAGTACGGTAAGCCTCAACGGTCAGGCCGCTGCGCACACCTTTGTAAGCTGCAATATCCGTGCTTGACGGCAATGTGATGGCGGTTGAACCTTCTGCAAGGCCCGTCCCGGTCAAATCACCATACCCAGCACTATCATTTGCTATGGCACAGATAAAGGTGGTAGGCGTATCTTCATCAGTACCTTGAAAGATGAAAATACCTTCATCTGTTGCCGAAATGCCACCAGACTCGCCCACTAGCGTGCCGTGAGAAACCATACGGTTCTCCGCATTGTCGATACTATTAAAAACCACGACGGTCCCAGCAGTAATTGATGTTTCTCCCGTTTCCCAAGAGTACGTTTCTTCACCACTGGTAAAGGCAGAACCGTCCCATTCTTTATCTGAAATATAAAAAACGGTGTTTGCAGGAATGTCAACAAAAGTGACCACTGCAAAGTCATCTTCCCCATCTGCATTAAATGCAATAAAAGACAGGTCGCCCGTGCTCAACTGGGCAAATCCCATCACCGTGCATGCAAGGAAAAGAAATAAAGCAAAGTATAATTTTCTCATGTAAAGTATAGTTAATTGTTATGTCCTAAAATTAACCGCACTCCACAGGAGAGATTTTACGTAAACATTAATTAAATATTAATTTGAAGTAAAAAACTGAAAATCAGATAGCAATTTTATGAAAATCAGTATTACTGAAGATTGCGGAATTATCGACCCTGGCTTACCTTAAACACATGGGCCACGCGCCTATCTTTATGGTTTCGGTCTGTGCCGGGAAGAACATTACCATCAATGACGTCTACTTCCTGAAAATCAAAGGATGCAAACTCGCTGGTAAAGTCATCAATTCTTGCACCATCCAGGATGACCATAAACTCATCTTCCTGCGGGAGATGCACACCATCCTCAACCACTACGGGCAAAACGTGACCCGTGTCCCAGAGTAACTCCGGCGAACCATTATCAAACATATACACCGGGACTCCCTGTGCTTGCCACTGGGTTATTTTTGGCGAAAGCCTATCAAAATCTGGATTAGAATACGTGATGCGCATCAATGGAAACCCAAAGACAATCACGCAACATGTAAAGGCAATCACTGCCATAAAGACACGGGATATGTTTTTTGCCCGCAGGCCACGTACAATGACAACGCCCACTATAATGAGGCTCAAGGCCAAAAGAACAAACCACGGCCACAGCCCGGTCAAATCAAGCGCAAATACTCCAGTAATACCTGCCACAAGCGCGATGACCGCAATAATACCAAAATTGAAATACACCGGAAACCGCTCTAGATTGCTCTTGAAATCCTGAAAATTATGGACGAGATATTTGATATAAAAACTTGTATTAAGCGCCAGCGGGATGAGCACGGGCATGAGGTATCTTGATTTTTTATCTGGTATAATTGACAACAAGATTACCGCCGCAAGTGTCCAGAATAATGTAAACCTATAAGCTTGCAGGTCTTTAACCTTATTTTTTAGATAGGGGTATAATAACCCTATAAAAGCAGGAATGGTCCAGATACCACTTTGTGTAAAAAAGGACCAATAATAGTAAAACGGCCTCACGTTGCGGTTACCTCGTGCTGCGGCTTCGGCTTCTAAGATCCTGGTGAGGGTGTCATGGTCAAAGAAATAAATAACCAGGCCCCAGGAAAGTCCCACCACAAGGGCACAAATAATCAACAAACTCAACGGGAAAGCCTTCTTCCAGCTAAATGGTGGACGGTAGACAACGAGATAAGCGATGATAAAGGGCAGCAATAATGCATAATGTGACACGGGACCTTTGCTCAAGAATGAAAACCCTATGAAAACACCAGCACCTATCGCATTAAGCAGCAACTTTCTACCCCGTATAAAATGCCATAAACAGTAAATGCTTACCATGGTAAAAGCATGGCAATAAATATCCCAAGTGCCGTTGCGCCCCGCAAAAACAATGTAAAACGACGTGGCCAAAATAAGTGCGGCGTACAATGCCTGCATGGCGTCTTTAAAGATTTCGCGCCCCAGCCTATAGCTGGAAAGCGTCAATAAGGTAGCCATGATCGCGGCCGGTAACCGCAACGCCCATAGTTTGCCCAGGCCAAAAACCAGCGCAGAGAGTGCCGTAAACCAGGTGGGCATGGGCGGTTTTTGATATCGTGGCGTGTCGTTAATCGTGGTAAAAATCCAGTTGCCACGCTCTACCATATCACGTGCCGTGACAAAGTTGCGCGCCTCCATGATATTCTCGTACATCACCCCCAGGTGCGGGAAAAAGATGCACAGGCACACGAGCAACAACAAGGGTATATGGTATTTGTGAGGTATGGTCATGATTTATCTATCCCAAAGGACAACCTGATGTTTCGTATATAAATTATGGACCCCATTAAATGCCCTATAAACAGCACCGGGTCCCTTCTTATTATGGCATACGCCAAAATCATCACGGCACCAATCAAACTAAGCATCCAGAAGCCTAGCGGCAATGATGATTTTTTTCTGCGCTCTGAGTAAATCCATTGATAGATAAAACGACAGGTGAACACCACCTGCGCCACGATGCCCAGGACCAACAACCATAACGGGATGCTTTCATTTCTGAACAATTTATCTACATCATAAGAATTGTTATTATATGAATAGATAACGATAAGCACGGGGAACAACCACAGCAACCACTGCACCATCTTGGGATTACGGCTCCATTGCCCCTGCAGTTGTAAATTTCTTATGTAAATAAAATAGGTTAGGATTTGCCCCAGCATGATGGCAAAATCTTCTCGTAGATAACCATAAACAAAAAGTAAGAATGAAGCTGCTAAGCTCAACCACCAAAAGTTAGATGGTGTCAATACTTTTTTTGATTTTTCTGAGAGAATCCATTGCAGGATGAGCCGCCCACTAAAAAGCAACTGCGCTACAAATCCCACGGTATAAATCCACCATTCACTGGTCATTAGACTTCTTGGCTACGGTATAATTGATATATTTTTTCTTCATCCACAAGTAGGCAAAACAATCCATTAATGGTCCCAGCAAGCGATTCCACACCCCAAAGTGTGCCTTACCCGCAATACGTGGAAAATGCCTTATGGGCACTTGTAAAACCTTACCTTCCTGGAGTAAAATCATGGCAGGTAAGAAACGGTGCAATCCCTTGAACATGGGAATTCGCTTAGCATACTCTGTCTTGATTATCTTAAGCGGACATCCCGTATCATCCATACCATCGTGGGTAAATGCACGCCTGATACCATTTGCAATACGGCTGCTCAGGTTTTTTACAAACTTATCTTTGCGGTCTGCCCTATGCCCCGTTACCAGGTCATACTCTCCCACAAATTGCAGCAGCTTATTAAAATCTTCAGGAGTGGTCTGCAGGTCACTATCTATATACCCGGTATATGCGGTTTGCACATGGTCAAACCCCGCTTTAATGGCCGCGCTCAGCCCCCTGTTTTCTAAAAAACTGATGTATTCAAAACCGGTGTGCCTCAAGCATATTTTTTCAATTATTTTTTGACTGGCATCGGTTGAGCCATCATTGACAAAAAGGACTTTTGTGGGCAGCAGGGCCTTGTCAAAATAATCAAGAAATGCTGCCTCGACCCGTGGCAGGTTTTCTTCTTCGTTGTGAACCGGGACGATGACCGTTAACTTATAGGACATGTAATAATTTCAAGCTACAAAAATAAGGTTTTTACAAAGAGTATGGAGTTGTTTTGGCTACAGCCAAAAAAAGAAAAAAACCCCGCCATGATAGGCGAGGTTTTGTGTTCAATAAAATGATAAAACAGGTTGGTTACCTACATATCCAGCAGATATGCAAATATCAATGGAGCCACAATGGTGGCGTCGCTTTCAATAATAAATTTAGGGGTATCAATATCCAGTTTACCCCAGGTAATCTTCTCATTGGGCACCGCCCCTGAATAAGACCCATAACTTGTGGTCGAGTCTGAAATCTGGCAGAAATAGCTCCAGAAAGGCGTTTCTGGCCGTTCCATATCCTGATACAGCATGGGCACCACGCAAATAGGGAAATCTCCTGCGATACCTCCCCCTATCTGGAAGAAACCGATACCGTTTTTAGAATTGTCTGTATACCAATCTGCCAAGAAGGTCATATACTCAATACCAGACTTCATCGTACTGGCCTTCAATTCGCCCTTAAGCACGTAAGAAGCAAAGATATTCCCCATGGTACTATCTTCCCATCCAGGGACGATAATGGGCAGGTTTTTTTCCGCGGCAGCGTACATCCAAGAATCCTTGAGGTCAATCTCATAGTATTCTTCCAGCACGCCGCTCAACAGCATCTTGTACATAAACTCGTGCGGAAAGTAACGTTCTCCAGCTTCTTCGGCATCTTTCCATATTTTAAAGATATGCTTCTGTAAACGACGGAAGGCTTCTTCTTCTGGGATACAGGTATCTGTCACACGGTTAAGGCCACGCTCTAGGAGGTCCCATTCTTCTTTGGGCGTGAGGTCACGATAGTTGGGCACGCGTTCATAATGTGAATGTGCGACCAGGTTCATGATATCTTCTTCAAGGTTTGCCCCTGTACAGGAGATAATCTGCACTTTGTCCTGGCGTATCATCTCTGCAAAGATCTTGCCCAGCTCTGCGGTACTCATCGCTCCAGCAAGGGAGACGAGCATCTTTGCACCGCCAGCGAGCTGTTCTTCATAAGCCTTTGCCGCATCCACAAGGGCTGCCGCGTTAAAGTGTAAATAATATTTTTCAATAAATTGGGAAATACTCCCTTTAGTCTTCGTCATCTAAGTCAAATTTTGACACGTTACTTTTACCTGATTTTGACACGTATGTATTGTCATAATCATCTTCTATTTCTTCTCCTTGAAACTTATAGCTCAACATCTTGTAATATAATTTTGCCGCAAGGAAATCTGATGATTTATCCACCTGGTTAGGGCAAAGCTCCACGATATCAAAGCCAACCACGTTGCGCTCTTCAAAAACTCGCTTCAAGAAATCCATGGTTTCATACCAGAAAAGTCCGCCGGGCTCTGGCGTGCCCGTAGATGGCATGATGGAGGGGTCTAGTGCATCAAGGTCAAAGGAGATAAATACATTATCGCCACACAGCTCAATAACATTATCTACCCAGTACTCATCTGAGGCCATCTCATGGGCAAAGAATGTCTTATCCTCATCCATCACCGTTTTTTCAAGGACATCCATACTGCGAATCCCAACTTGTATGAGATTTGTAGTCTGGCTGGCTTCATACATGGCACATGCATGGTTGTATCTTGAGCCGTTGTACTCCTTTCTTAAATCTGTATGGGCATCAATATGCAACACGGTAAGGTCATCAAAAAGTTCACTGAAGGCACGGATGCTGCCTATTGAAATGGAATGCTCCCCCCCAAAAAGGGTCACGAACTTGTTGCGCTTAATAAACTCCTTTGTGGTCTTGTGCACGGCTTCTACCATGGCCTGGGGTGTCGCACGCTCAGTGACCGCCGGAGCAAGGTAAATACCTTGTTGATAGACCTCTGTATCTGTCTCGATATCATAGGTCTCCATGTTTTCAGAGGCATGTAAAAATGCTTCCGGACCCTTGTCAGCCCCTTTTTGCCATGTGCTGGTCCCGTCATACGGCACGGGTATCAACACGATTTTTGCACTGTCCAGTTTGGCAAACTCATCAGGAATGCCGGCAAAGTTTTTAATTGTACTCATAACCTAAGATTTTAAGCAAATCTTCTGCTTTTTGTTGTTCATTAAATATACGGGTTGTTATGTTTCCATCCTCATCCTTATCTATAAGAATGTGTTTGGGCTGTGGTATCAGGCAATGCTGCAAACCTCCATAACCCCCTATGGTTTCTTGGTATGCCCCCGTGTTGAAAAACCCGATGTACAACGGTTTTTCTTTTTTAAACCTGGGGAGGTAGATTGCGTTGCTGTGCTGCTCACTGTTGTAATAATCATCGCTATCACAGGTAAGGCCACCCAGTAGCACACGTTCATATTCTTCATCCCAGCGGTTGATGGGCAACATGATAAAACGTTTAGAGATGGCCCAGGTATCTGGCAGGGTGGTGATAAAGCTACTGTTTATCATGTTCCATTTTTCCCTATCGTTTTGTTGTTTTTGATACAAAACCTCATAGATGGCGCCACCGCTTTCGCCCACGGTAAAGCTACCAAACTCGGTAAAAATATGCGGCACGGGCACATCTGCCTCGTCACAGGTAATCTTGATTTGGTTCAAGATTTCATCTACCATATAGGCATAGTCATAATCAAAGGCCAGTGAATTCTTTATGGGAAATCCACCGCCTATGTTCAAACTATCAAGCGTAGGACATATTTTTTTTAAACGGGTATATACCTTGAGGCATTTTATCAATTCATTCCAGTAATACGCGTTATCGCGAATACCGGTATTGATAAAAAAGTGAAGCATCTTAAGCTCTACTTGATCGTTGTTCTTGATTTGGTCTTCATAAAACGGAACGATATTTTTATACCCTATCCCCAACCTTGAAGTGTAGAACTCAAACTTGGGCTCCTCCTCAGACGCGATGCGAATCCCGACCTTAAAGTCACCATTGATCCCCGCCGTGAGCAGATCAAGCTCCTCATAGTTATCAATAATGGGCACACAGTTTTGATGACCACCATTAATAAGGTCTGATATGTTCTTGATGTACTGGTCCCGCTTAAAACCATTGCAAAGCACAAAGGTCTTATCACTTATTTTACCGCTTTCTTTGAGCTTTTGTACAATATTGATATCAAAGGCTGATGATGTCTCGATATGTATATCGTTCTTGAGGGCCTCATCCAGAACATGCTTAAAATGGGAACTCTTGGTACAGTAACAATAATTGTACGTGCCCTTGTAGTCATGTTTCTCAATGGCATCAGCAAACCATTTTTTTGCCCGGTTGATGTTATCTGATATTTTGGGCAGGTAGCTGAATTTTAATGGAGCACCATATTGCTCGATGAGCCCCATGAGGTCAATGTCATGAAACTTCAATTCGTTATCATCCAGTTTAAATTCCTCAGTGGGAAAATAAAATGACTGGTCGATCAGGTTGATGTATTTAGTATTCATTATATGCTATAAAGCTGTAAATTATTCAATGCAATTCGCTTTAAGGCTTAAAAGCTTATTAAGAATTTGTGAAAAGTGGTATTTATCAATCAAGATATTGCACGCCATCAGGTATGGATGCAATGATTTCTTCAACTCATGAACAGGTTGAAGGTGGGTGTAGACCCCCGGTAAACAAGTGGTTCTGTCATTAATGTGTTATGCTTTCGCGAAAGCTATAATTACACCACAAATGAAATAAAAAAAGTAATACGCACCACGGGTATACTAAAAATTTATCTAGAGCATCTTGAGGGCGTTGATTTCCATCTGGGTAAGGATTCTATACTTGCCGCGCGGCAGGTCTTTTTTGGTAAGGCTGCCCATGGTGACACAATCCACACGGACCACCTGGTAATCAAAATGTTCAAAAATCTGCCTGATGATACCGTTGCCCGTGTTCTTGATCAATAGGCCCACCTCTGTGTGCGGTGCCCCGTTGACATAGCTTATCTCTTCCACCTCGATCTCCTTGCCATCTACCTTAAGGCCGGCAGCAATCTTCTCCAGGTGTTCGCCCTTGAGGTTCTTGTCAAGCGCGACATGAAACAACCTGGGCAGGCCGGTCTTTGACTTCAAGAGTTTATTGGTCAGCGCGGCATCATTAGTAAAGAGCAGCAGGCCCGTTGCATTGCGGCCCAGCCTCCCCACGGGCTTGATATTTGACGATGTCGCGTTTGCCACCAGGTCCATAACGGTCATGCCCTTGGCATTGCTGGTGGTCGTTGCAAAGCCTTTAGGCTTATTGAGCAGTACATAGGCCATGGGTTCTGGGTTGATCCTCCTGCCATCAAAACGCACATCATCATCCAGGTTTACCTTGTAGCCCATCTCGTTTGCCACCTTGCCATTAACGGTTACCTGGCCTGTGGAAATATAAAGGTCAGCCTCGCGGCGCGAGCAAATACCGCTGTTTGCAATATATTTATTGAGTCTTATCCCTCCTTTTCCCTCACTTTTAACCTCAGTGCGGCTAGAGTTTACCGCTCCCTTTTTAACGGGTGCGTTACCCCTTGCCTGGCTGTCACCACGCTTGTTCTTAAAGCCTCTCCCAGAAACTTTTCCTCCTCGTTTACTGCCTCCTTGATGTCTGCTCATTGCGATCTATGATTTTTGCAAAGGTAAAGAATTGATTTTGGTATTGATTTAACTAATTCACGAAGGTTGACAAGTATGCCCTGTTAAGGTTGGCGTCACGTTATCTTAATGATGGGGCGTGTTTTTTTTACCATCCTTATCGTGTTTAACAGGTTTTTGTGATGGGATAATCTGGCTTTTGCCAAAATGCCCATTAAAAGATATTGCTTTCGCCGAAAGGCATATAAGAATCAGCAAATGTTGCCACAATGTAAACACCCCTGCCCCTTAACCGCGCCTTAGTATTTTAATGTGCTTTACTTAACCGTTAAAATTCTATACTCCAGGATACTGCCGCTACTTTTGACACTGTAAATCAATCAAAAACAAAGCTTATGAAAACCATGAAAATCCTTGCAGCATTCTTGCTCATCACCACTGCATCCATGCAGGCCGGCATTGACCCCACCACTGAAAAACCCTCACAAAACCTGCGCAACCAGGTGGCAACATTGCTTGAAGCACCCCCTCTTACCGTAGAACAGGACATGATAGAAAGCACCATCTATTTTACCGTGAACTCAAAGGGTGAAATCGTGGTACTGGATGTTGCAACTGATAGTGAGCAGATAGCAAACTTTGTAAAAGGCCGCCTTAATTATGCCAAGGTGCCCGCGGGAGCAAGCACTGCCGGAAAACTCTTCAATATCGTGTACAAGATCAAGAGGTCATAAACACACCTTTATTGAATTAGCCAAAAACCACCGTTGAAGCGGTGGTTTTATTTTTTGGCTTTAAGCCAAATCAAAAAATGCGGTTGATCACCGTATCCATATCGATGAACAGGATGCTGAAAACACCCAGCACAATGATAAACTTCAAGATGTTGTGCAATACGAGGTAATGCAGTTTGTCTCGAGATCTCCAGACCATAAAGAGAAAAACGCCCAGCAAGAGTATACTGAGGTAAAAATAATAGCTCATATGACCCACGTCATAATAGCTTATCAACAGATAAATAGGTATGGCCGTGAGCAATAGCAGGCCCGTGATATTCAGTTTGGCCCATTGCTCTCCCCACACCACGGGTATTGTCCTGTAATTGAGGGCAAGGTCCCCCTTTATGTTTTCAAGATCCTTGACTATTTCGCGCATGGAGAGGATAAGAAAAAGAAACGTGGCATGTACAAAAATTACTTGCTGAAAATTGCCGTAATAGATAAACACGACAAAAAAAGGCGTGATGGAAAGTATTGCCGAGGTTATATTGCCCAGCAACGGAATCTTCTTGAGCTTGTGGCTATAGAACCAGATACCAAAAATATAGATGGAAAAGAACAGTACCGCACGGAAGGATACATAGCTCGCCACGATTACAGATAGCAGGTTGAGCACAAAATAAAGGGTAAGTTTCTTTTTCTGGCTCACAAGATGATCCAGCTTTGTCTTTGTGGGCCTGTTGATCAAATCTTTTTCACTGTCATAAAAACTATTGATGATATAGCCGCCAGCAATCACCATGGCAGAAGAGATGACGATAAGAAAGAGATTGGGGTCCAGGAGTACTTCTTTAGCAGGTAGGTCTGGGGCAAGGATATAGATTGACGCTAGGTACTGTGCAATGATGATGATGAGAATATTGTACCCACGCACCACAGAGAACAAACTCAAGAACTTAAGCATTACAAGTTTGTTTCTTCGGCTTAGGAAAGACATATAGCCTTATTTATGAAAAGGGTTTTTAGAAGGTATAGACCACCTCTAACCTGTGACCTTTCAAGGATTCGCGGGCCTTGTCAATATTTTCAGTAAAACCCAGTATATACCCGCCACCACCAGAGCCACAAAGCTTGAGGTAATAGTCGTTGCTCTCAAGGCCGTTTTGCCATAGTTCATGAAACTTTGCAGGAATCATGGGCTTAAAATGCCTCAGCACAGTTTTAGAAAGGTGCTTTACATTGCCAAATAGCGATTTAACATCGCCCTTGAGAAAATCCTCTACACAGGCATCAGTATGCTTTATAAATTGATCCTTGAGCATGTGCCTGAAACCTTCCTGCTTCATGTTTTCCATAAAAATATTGATCATGGGTGCCGTCTCACCTATGATACCGCTATCCAGAAGGAAGACCGCGCCCTTGCCATCTACCGTTTGAGAAGGTATGCCGGCAGGTTCAATATTATCTTTGCTGTTGATGAGGATGGGTAGGCTAAGGTAACTGTTCAACGGGTCAAGCCCAGAAGACTTACCGTGAAAAAAGGATTCCATCTCGCCAAAAATCATCTTCAGTTCAAGTAACTTTTCGCGGGTAAGGTTTTCCAGTACGGTAATCTTGTTGTTTGCATATTTATCGTAAATGGATGCCACCAGGGCCCCACTACTCCCCACACCATATCCTTCAGGGATTGTACTGTCAAAGTACATGCCTTCTTCAATATCATGCTTGAGGCGTGCAATATCAAAGGTTACCAGTGCTGGATTTTCAGTTTGCAGTTTTTCAAGATATACTGCATAAGACCTTAGGTTGTGATTAG
This sequence comes from Cytophagaceae bacterium, assembly GCA_002710685.1. Taxonomy (GTDB): domain Bacteria; phylum Bacteroidota; class Bacteroidia; order Flavobacteriales; family Flavobacteriaceae; genus Leeuwenhoekiella. The sequence continues at coordinate 33,358 of PALD01000050.1, forward strand.
AACGCCGGGCTTTTTCATCCAGGTCCTTTTCCACTTTAAGTGCACCTTTATAAAAATTATAGGGTATGGATAGCCCCTTAGAATCCTTGATGATGCCATATTCACCAAAGAGTAGGATTTTAGAATAAAATAAAGGTCCTTTCATATCATGGATATTGGGTCAGTGCAAAATTAAGGTTTTTTTGCTCCACCGCCCACATAATCACAAATATAGCGACCATGTTGACAGTAAGCAACAACATTTGTCTTAACAAATTCCAAAACTTTTTCCTTTTCAGCCTCAGGAAAAAGCAGGTGTACATTAGCCCCGGCATCGAGGGTAAAACATACCGGCACCCCAGATTTTCTGCGGTATTCCCAGATGGCATCAATGATCTTGAGCGTGTTGGGCTTCATCAGGATAAAATATGGATTGCTGGTCATCATCATGGCATGCAGGGTAAGGGCTTCAGTCTCCGTGACCCGTATGAACCCCTCCATGTCCCCTTCTTGCAAGATGCGCACCATCTCTTGCATGTTCTCATGCGCTTGCTCAAAGCGTCCTGATGCAAAGGGGTGGTTGTTCATCAGGTTATGGCCCACGGTACTACTCACCGGTTTTTCACCTTGATCTACTAGAAGGATGATATCTTGAAAATTTTGAAATGAAGCATGCAGTTCATAAGGAAATACAGTACCATACAGGTCGTTGCTCCCCTCAACAGAACCTGAACTGCCCCATACCATCATAGGACCCCGCACACTGCGGCAGGCACTACCACTCCCCAACCTGGAGAGAAACGATGTCTTGTGCTCCATATAATCTACGGACATATCCTGTACAGCCTGTGCCTCCAGTTGCACCAGGCAATGGGACAGGGCACACATACCGCTTGCAGAAGATGCAATACCACTGCCGTGGGGAAAGGTATTTGAGGTTTCGATCTTAAAACCATAGTCTTTGATAAAAGGGATGTAATCCTGTGCAAGTTCAAAAAACTGCTCGATCTTGGGCTCAAACTGTGGTTTATGCTTCCCGTCCAGGTACACCTGAAAATCAAACTCTACAGCTGTGTTTGTCTTCTTGGCATAATACAACCTGGTATGGGTCACGCAATTGCTCAGGGTAAAGCTCAAGGAAGGGTTTTTGGGCTTTTGAACACCATGCTTGCCCCAGTACTTAACGAGTGCTATGTTGCTGGGTGCCTGTGATTCAGTAAATCCCTCATCAGGAAGGGAAGCTATGCGAAGCGGCAAAAAATCAGTCTCAATCATGCTACAAATATAAGGTCTATTTTATGTTCCTGCCATTAGGCTCATAATTTGAACCCATTAGTCTAGGCATTTTTCATATTTTAGTGATCACGATTCATTGCAATGGGTAAAAAACTAGCATTTCGTATACTGGCTTCGGTGGGTTTTTGCCTAATCCTGGGTTTTTTTGCGCATATTTCTTACCAGATGAGCATAGACACCTGGTTTGCCGAGCTCAACAAACCCGCATATACTCCCGGCCATGATTTTTTTGTGTACACCTGGCTCATCATTTTCATCATTATGGGTATTGCCGCAGGTATTGTATGGAACAAGGGCTTTTACCACAAGTGGGTCAAGACCGCCCTGTATCATTTTGGTTTTCAGCTCATCATCAATGCATCGTTTTTCCTGCTGACCTTTGGCGCAAGGTCCATTTTCTTGGGGCTTATGTGCTGCCTGGGCCTCTTTATACTCTTGATCTTTACCTTTAAATGGTTTAGGATCGTGGAGAAGGTTGCCGCTTACCTGCTTATACCCTACATTTTATGGATTGCCTTTATCTCCATCATCCTGTTTCAAATATTGATGGTCAATTAAGCTTCTGCCATTGAGATAAGCACGTTCAGTGTATTGAGGTTTCTTGTGGTTGCCGTTACCTTTAACTTGCCCTCGATAAGGTTGTTGTTCAGTTTTGCCCTGCCCATACCATTGGGCAGGTTAAGATAGACACATCCTTTTACAATTTTATACTCTTCTGGGGATACGTCAACAGCGTTCAGGGCATCAAGGCTTTCGCCGGAAGGCTCATCATGCAGGAAAACAAAATACTCCTTGCCTGTATTGTTATAGGGTTTTTGTGCCACAACGTCCTTAAGAAAGTCAGCGGTAACGATAAGGACTGGTACATCAAACCCAAAATCATCCTGGATGACACGCCGCAGGAGCGAGGTGGCCCCATCCCTGCCCAACGCATACTTAAAGACCACGTTACCGCTCTGTATATACGTCATGACATCCTGGAGTCCAGCCTGCTCCAGGGATTTCCTTAACTCTGCCATCTTGATTTTCTTTTGACCGCTCACGTTAATGCCGCGCAACAAAGCTATGTATGTTATCATGACCTATATTTTTTTGAGATTGCCAAGGCGGCAAGATAGCCACCCGTCCAGGCGTTTTGAAAATTAAAGCCACCGGTCACCGCATCTATATTGAGCACTTCGCCGGCAAGGTAAAGGCCCTGTTGCCGCCTACTCTCAAAGGTGGTAAAATCCACCTCTGTAAGCTCAACACCCCCGGCGGTGGTAAATTCTTCTTTAAAAGTACTTTTACCATTTACGGTAAATGTACAGGCAGTGAGCGAGGTGGCCATGTTTGTCAATTGCTCCCTGTTTACATCGGCCCACGTCAACCCTTCGGGAAGATCTTCACGGGAGACGAGGCTGTACCACAGCCTTTTTGGCAAGTCAAACGGATTTCTTTTCAGCAGGATTTGTTTGGCCGAAGCCAATTTAAACTCCTTCATGATACGTATGGCCTCATCAACCTCCATAAAATCAAGCCAGTTCACGCACACCTTGAAACGATACTCCATGGCATGCAATATCCTTGCGGCCACTGCCGAAAGTTTTAACACAGCAGGCCCGCTCAACCCCCAGTGGGTTATCAAGACGGGGCCAGAAAACGTATCCAGGTCCCGCAGGACCTCCCCGTTCAAATCCCGCAACTGCAAACTTGCAAACGCCGCTATACCCGGCAGGTCCTTAATGCGCTCATCATTGATATTAAAGGTAAAAAGTGAAGGGACCGGCGGGATTATGGTATGTCCCAGGCCAGCGAGCAAGGACCATATCTTTGGGTTGCTGCCCGTTGCAATGACGATATTATCACATTTAAATGTACCGTTTTTAGTTGCCAGCTGCCATGTATCACCATTTCTTTCAATAGACAGGACGGTATGCTTTAAACGTAGGTCCACGTTGTATTTTTTGGCTTCCGCCAAAAAACAGTCTATAATGGTCATTGAAGAATCGGTGACCGGGAAGACCCTATTATCATCTTCAACCTTGAGCTGCACACCGCGTTCTTCAAACCACCCCATGACATCACCGGTCATGAATTTATGAAACGGCCCCAGCAGTTCCCTATCGCCCCTTGGATAGTTAGCAGTGAGTGGCCCCGGCTCAAACTCGGCATGGGTAACGTTGCACCTGCCACCCCCAGAAATGCGCACCTTTCCCAAAAACTCTGCTCCCCTTTCTAAAATGGCAATCTTGAGGCCGGGGTTTTCCTTTGCCAAGTTGATGGCATTAAAAAATCCCGCGGCCCCACCGCCCACGATAATGACGTCATAATCCATATAACAAAGATACGGCTGAACAGCAGTTTAACACCAAAACAAATCTCTTGCTTATTGTGAACAAAAAATTTCAGATATTTAATGTTTATTAGTGCAGTACAAATACAAAAAACCATCATCCAGAAAAAAATGAGATCAACCGCAAAAACAGTTTTCCTTTTTATAGGCCTCACGATCATCGCAACAGCCTGCCAAGAGGAAAAAACGCCTCCCGCTTTTACGCCCATGGAAACCGCAAGCCTTATCCCCCAACCGGTAGAGACCACCCAGGGTCAAGGATATTTTGAAATTGACGAGGAAACACAAATACTTGTCGAGGGAGAAGATCCAGAAATGAAAAAAGCGGTGGACTTTCTTGAAGGGATGATAGCCAAGGCATCAGGATTTACATTACAAGAACCTTCAGGCAACAGCAATGCCATGGAAAACATCATTGTACTCAAGCTTGATGATCCCACAGGTTCAGCTTCCGCGGAAGCGTACACCTTAGACATCAATGAAAAAAGGATTCAGGTATCAAGTGCCGGCCCAGCTGGAATTTATTATGGGATACAAACGCTGAGACAGTTGCTCCCAGCCTCGATTGAAAAAGATTCAACATCCAGCACAAGGCTTGGCATAGGCGCAGGCGTTATAAAAGATGAGCCCAGGTTTGCCTACAGGGGCAGTATGCTTGATGTATCAAGGCATTTTTTTAGCAAAGAAGATGTAAAGCGCTACATAGACCTCATCACACCATATAAACTTAACCACCTGCACCTGCACCTCAGCGATGACCAGGGTTGGCGCATCGAGATTAAATCGTGGCCAGAACTCACCACAAAAGGAGGCAGCACAGAAGTGGGAGGCGGTGATGGGGGTTACTACACCCAGGAAGATTATAAGGAAATCGTGCAATATGCCGCAGCGCATTTTATTACCGTGGTACCTGAAATCGATATGCCCGGCCACACAAATGCCGCCCTTGCCTCTTACCCAGAACTCAATTGTGATGACAAGGCCCCTGAATTGTATACGGGTATAGAGGTGGGTTTTAGCAGTTTTTGTGTTGGCAAGCCCATTACCTATAAATTCATAGACGATGTCGTTAGGGAAATTTCTGCGATAACGCCCGGCAAGTATTTTCATGCGGGAGGTGATGAGTCCCATGCCACCCAAAAGGATGATTACATAAAATTTGTGGACAGTGTTCAAAAAATCGTGAGCCGTCACGACAAGGTGATGATAGGCTGGGACGAGATACAGTTTGCCACTTTAGACTCAACAACCGTGGCGCAGTTTTGGGCCAGTGCAGAAAATGCGAATGGCGCAGTAAGCAAAGGGCACAAGCTCCTTATATCGCCAGCGAGCAAGATGTATATGGACATGAAATATGACTCCCTAACCCCGCTGGGCCTCAAATGGGCGGGTTATATAGAAATCGATGATGCCTACAACTGGGACCCCGCAACATATGTAAAAGGCATAACAGATAAGGATATCCTGGGCGTGGAAGCACCTTTATGGGCAGAAACCCTTGAAACCATTGACCAGGTGGAGCAGATGGTGTTCCCCAGGATTTTGGCATACGCCGAAATAGCATGGTCACCGTCAACAAGCAAGGACTGGGAAAGTTTTAAGGCCAGGGTAAAAAACAACTATCCCAGGCTTGAAAACATGGGGATAGATTTTTACAAATCCCCTAAATTATAAACCCAATAAAATTTATCAGCAAGAAAAAGAAAAGTCAATGAAAATGGGACTTGACCAGTGATAATACCTCTTTTTTCAAGGGAATTTAAAAAAATTATCAACAATCTTTTTTATTGCTAAAACGAAAAACCAAACCCATACCGAAAAATCAAATTTTGCATATATATCAATATTCACAACTATTTGATGCATAATATTCATGTATAGCATCGAATTATTACGTATTTTTTTATAATCAATAAGATATGACTAAATAAGTGTAACAAATACACTTGCTTTAGCGAAAAGATTTTCGCAATTATAACGTTGTAGATAATGGAATTATAGTTGATTTTTGCCTACTTTTAAATACTAAGCTAAAATTAAATCAATTTAAAATTCACACTAATGAAACAACAATTAATGCGACGCGTATTGTTTGTTTTTGCCTCGCTGCTCATGTCAGTGACCTACGACCTACGCACAAACAACAGTTAGCGGAACAGTTTCAGAGCCCAACGGTCCGCTTCCGGGCGCAAACGTTCTAGTTAAGGGGACGACCAATGGTGCCACGACAGACTTTGATGGCAATTATACCTTGAACGATGTTCCTGCAAATGCCACACTGGTTTTCAGTTATGTAGGCTTTAAGACTGCAGAAGCTTCTGTAAATGGTCAAACGACGGTTAATATTACCCTTGAAGAAGATTCAAATACACTGGATGAAGTTGTACTCATAGGGTATGGTCAAACGACGGTTAGGGATGCAACGGGTTCAGTAGCCTCCGTGACCTCTGAAGACTTTAACCAAGGGGTGATCTCATCACCTGAACAACTTATTCAAGGTAAAACTTCTGGGGTACAAATATCCCAGGGAAGTGGTGAACCTGGAGCTGGTGTCGCCATTAGGATCAGGGGTACTTCTTCTGTACGGTCCAACAACAACCCACTATTTGTTGTTGATGGGGTTCCACTACCTTCTGGAGACACTTCATCTGAAGGTACAAACATAGGTGTAGGGTCAAGTTCTGCAAGAAACCCGCTCAGCTTTCTCAACCCAAGTGATATTGAAAGCATAAGTATCCTCAAAGATGCTTCGGCAACAGCAATATATGGTTCACGTGGTGCCAATGGTGTTGTGATTATTACCACAAAAAGCGGAAGGGGCGGTACTGAAGGTGGCCTTTGGGAAATATCTTCGGAGACAAGCGCATCGTCACCGGCCAATGAATACGATCTATTGGACAGGACTCAGTTCTTAAACGCTGTGGCGGCTTTTGGAGGGTCAGTGACCGACTTTGGCAACAACACTGACTGGCAATCACTGGTAACCCGTAATGCATTATCAGTCAACAACAACTTTGCTTATTCTAGAAATTACGGCTCGGGTAACCTAAGGGCAACCTTTAACTATGGTGATCAAGGCGGTATTGTAAGAAAGTCTTCTCAAGAGCGTATCACAGGAAGGTTGAATGTTTCACAAAGACTGTTTGATGATAAATTAAAACTTACTCTGCAAAGTACCTTGTCAAGGGTAAACGATGAAGCACCGCCATTGAGTGGTAGTGCGGGATCAACGGGGGATGCCCTAGGTGCTGCATATTCTGCAAACCCTACCTGGCCAGCCTCTACTGACTTTAACCCAGGAGACCGTATCAACCCTGTCAACCTGATTGACAACTGGCAAAGTTTGACACACACAAATAGGTTTCTTGCCAACTTTTCAGCAGAATATAGCATCATAGAACCGTTAGTGGCCAAAGTCACCTTGGGCTATGACAAGGCCGAATCTACAAGAGAGGCTTCTCTTTCTGCAAATTCCTTCAATGTTTCACGAGGAGCTGCGGGAAATGGCCGTGGAGCGCTTAACGACCTTACAAATGAAAACAGGCTCTTTGAATTTACTTTAAACTATAACAAAGCTTTTGAAAATTCATCGCTTGACATACTGGGTGGTTTTTCTTACCAGGACTTTAATGTAAGGGGGAGAAATATAGAAGGTTTTGGGTACTCTACCACAAACCTTGACCAGATGGCTGACGACCTGTCAAGCTCAGCTGGTACCCTAGAGTCACTTATTTCAGGGTCTTACCAGCAATATGGATATTCCACGAACAATAATGGTTTATTTGTAAACCGTCTATTTCCAGAGCCCCAGACTGACATGTTGGGGCAAGCAAGCATTTCTGTCCGTTCATTGTTTGCAGACACCTTTGACAATACTGATGAACTTCAATCCTTCTTTGGCAGGATCAATTATACAGTAGCTGATAAATACCTGTTTACTGCAACGGTAAGGGCTGATGGTTCCTCAAGGTTTGGAGAAAACGAGAAGTATGGTGTCTTCCCTTCAGGTGCATTTGCATGGAAAATTGACCAGGAAGACTTTATGGGTGATGCCTTCTCAACGCTAAAACTACGCCTTAGCTATGGTATCACTGGTAACCAGGATGGTATAGGCTATGGCCGATTTGTGAGAAGACAGCGCTATTCTGGAGGTAATATAGGAGATGGTGGAGATATCGGCATACCTGGTATCTCAACCGTAGACTTTGCAAACCCAAACCTCAAGTGGGAAGAAACCACACAATACAGTGCAGGTTTTGATTTTGGGTTTTCAAATGATAGGTTGAACGGTAGCGTTGACGTCTATAGAAAAGAAACCAGGGACCTGCTTCTTAACATAGAAGCTGCCCAACCCTCACCACAACCTTTCTTCTTTCAAAACCTAGATGCAGTTGTGCTCAACCAGGGTATTGAATTTAGCCTTAACTATGATTTCTTCCAGGGAGAAGACTTCAACTGGACTGCAGGGTTCAATATTGCATATAACAAGAATGAGATACAAGACTTTGACGGGCAGATAGCTGCCGGAACAATCAGGGGAGCTGGTCTTTCAAATGCTTTTGCACAGCGCCTACAATCAGGCCAACCTCTATATTCTTTCTATCTAAGGGAATTTCAAGGATTTGACAACGATGGAAATCCCATTTTTGAAGGCGGCATTGATAATCAAAAGTTTGTGGGAAAAAGCGCATTGCCCAAGGTGACCAGCGGGTTCTCTACCTCCCTGAGCTATAAAAACTGGGATGCATCCCTATATTTTAATGGCCAGTTTGGCAATTATATATATAACAACACGGCCAATGCTTATTTTACTGCCGGCGCCATAGGAAGTGGTAACAATGTTATAGAAGATGTAGTGGGACTGGTAGGTGAAGAAGGCAGGTTTGCAGAAGCATCGGTTTCCACCCGTTTTCTTGAGAAAGGAGATTTTGTAAGGTTACAAACAGCATCCATAGGGTACAATGTTCCCTTAGCTGATGACCTTTTCTTCAAATCGATGAGGTTTAGCGTGACCGCACAAAACCTTTTTGTGATCACTGGATATAGTGGGTTAGACCCAGAAGTGAGCGTAACCCCGGCAAGTGGTGACCTGCTCAATGGCCTTCCCATAGCTGGTATAGATTACAGCTCGTTTCCAAGACCAAGGATTTTCTCTTTTGGATTCAAAACAACGTTTTAAAAAAAATGAAAATGAAATTAGAAATATCAATTAAACATCTAGTTCCCATTGTTTTGCTAGGAGCATTTGTATCCTGCACAGACCTGGAAATAGAAGGAACGGACTCTATTATAAGTGAAGACACCGGTAGCGATTTTACCGGTCTGGCTGACCCTGCATCCTCCCTCAACGACCTTTACAACAAGGTAGGGGGCGACTTTGCCTCTCAAGAGCAGATGTATGCCCTTTCTGAGGTCACATCAGATGAACTCCTCATCCCTACCCGAGGAACTGACTGGGGAGACAATGGTGTATGGCGTCAAATGCACACCCACACCTGGAGGTCTGACCACCTTTTCATCAAGAATTCCTGGAACTTGTTAAATCAAAACATCTTCAGGGCAACAGAGATTATCGAGAGTGACTCCAGTCCAAGCGTTTTGGCTGAAGCCAAATTTTTAAGGGCTTTCAACATGTTCTTTGTCATGGACCTTTTTGGATCGGTACCCGTGAGGGGCGTCAATGAAGGGCCAGAGGTCAATCCCACAGTCTTAACAAGAAGCGAGGCATTTACCCAGGTTGAAACAGATTTAACAGAAGCACTTGACGGTCTGGAGGCAGGAACCCCAGGTGTGGCTAACACGGGCAAGGCAACCAAGGCTGCTGCTAATTTTTTATTGGCTAAACTTTACCTCAACGCAAAGGTCTATAAAGGGGCTGACTCTTTTGACAATGCAGATATGCAAAAGGTCATTGATGCGGTAGATGCCATAGCTGCAAGCGGTTTTGGTATTGAACAGGGCTATTTTCAAATCTTTGAACCCACAGATGATAACGAAACAATCCTGTACCTTAGAAGTGACCTGGGGGCGAGAATCTGGAACTCCCTGCACTACAATCAAAATTCACCAGACAATACAGGTGGTGGATGGAATGGTTTTTCTACCCTTGCAGAATTCTATGATACGTTTGAGGGTGACCCCAATACAAACTATGTGGGTGATGGCCAGGAAGAAAGACGTGGTTTTGTGCCAGATGCCACAACGGCAAATAATCAAAACATAGGTATAGGATATGGTTTTTTAATTGACCTGCAGTACAATGAAGACGGCACTCCGTTGACAAATAGGCAAGGTCAACCCCTTTCATTTACCAAGGAAATCCCATCACTGGTGGGTAATACCGAAGTTGAAGGAATAAGGGTAATCAAGTATCACCCATATGACCCTACTGACACTGCTGATGAAAGCACACCATTGTTCAACTCTTTCAGAAGGCACCAGATCATCTTTAGATATTCAGATGCTCATCTTATGAAGGCCGAAGCCATGATGCGCATGGGAGGTGACCCAACGGCAATGGTCAATGAACTCAGGGGCAATAGAGAAAACACACCTGCCCTCTCCAATGTCAATGAAGCAACATTGCTTGATGAACGCGGCAGGGAATTGTTTATCGAGTTCTGGAGGAGAAATGACTTGGTCAGGTTTGATCAATTCACCGCTCCCTGGGGTTTAAAAGAAGTAACGGGAGATCCTAACGTAAATCTTTTCCCCATTCCCGAAACAGCTTTACTGTCTAACCCTAACCTTGTACAGAACCCTGGGTATTAAGCAACAAAAAAGCCTATAATTATTAAAAAGAATACGGGAAAGCATAGCAATATCTTTCCCGTATTATTGTTATAAAAGTTAACTTGTTGCTTAAATAACCTAGCATTTACAGGTTAATATTAAAATCCCGCTTCTCAAAAAAAACAATCTTTTAACCCTTTCGGGTCTAGTCTTAAAATACGATTGATACTTTTGATACTGGTTGTAATTTCATTTTCTGTAAACAAACTCGATTATAAAAAATGTTGAAGTTAGATTCACATAGATTTTTGCTGATAGTTTTACTGGCATCCTTACTTTTTTCCTGTAACTCAGAAAAAAATGAAGCCCTTAAGGTAAATGAAGATACCCTATTCACCCTGATGCCGTCAGACTCAACAGGGATTGACTTTATCAATGCTGTTGAAAATCAAAAAAACTTCAACATCTTTAAATACCGCAATTTCTATAATGGTGGCGGTGTCGCCATAGGTGATATCAATAATGATGGTCTCCCAGATATTTACCTTACGGGAAATATGGCCCCTAACAAACTCTATCTCAACAAGGGAGATTTTAAGTTTGAGGACATCTCAAAAACTGCCGGGGTAGAAGGCAACAAACCCTGGTCAACCGGGGTAAACATGGTAGATATAAATCAAGACGGTTTACTTGACATATACGTTAGCAATGCCGGCAACATGGAAGGCAACAACCATGACAACGACCTCTACATCAATAATGGCGACCTCACATTTACCGAGCGCGCTGCAGAATATAACCTAGCCAAAACAGGCTTTAGCACCCATGCATCATTTTTTGACTATGACAAAGACGGTGACCTTGATGCCTACATTCTCAACAACAGCAATATACCCGTAAGCAGCCTGGGATATGCTGAGCAGCGTAACGTGCGGGCTCAAGACTGGGAGGGTGTCCCCGAAATTTTTAGGGGCGTGGGCGATATGCTCCTGCGCAACGATGACGGCAAGTTTGTAGATGTAAGCGAAGAAGCAGGCATTTATGGTAGCTTGATAGGTTTTGGCCTGGGCGTCATGGTAAGCGACTTCAATGAAGACCTCTATCCAGACATATATGTTTCAAATGATTTTTATGAAAGGGATTATCTCTACATCAATAATCAAGATGGCACGTTTACAGAAAGCATAGAAGACTATACGCAACACCTCTGTCTATCAGCGATGGGTGTGGATATGGCAGACATCAACAATGATGGCCATGGAGATATCTTTATCACGGATATGCTCCCCGAAAAAAACAAAAGGGTAAAATCAGTGATGGAATTTGAAGGCTATAACGTATTTAAACTCAAGCAAAGCAAGGACTTTTACCAGCAATACATCCACAATACCCTACAGCTCAACAACGGTAACGGCACATTTTCTGAAATAGCACATTATAGCGGTGTTGAAGCGACTGACTGGAGCTGGGCGGGCCTCATCTTTGACATGGACAATGATGGGCAGCGCGATATATATGTCACTAACGGCATAAACCATGATCTTACTGATATTGACTTTGTAGAATTTTTTGCCAACGAAATAATCCAAAAAATGGCCTTGACCGGCCGTAAGGAAGCCATTGACAGCATCATTGCAAAAATGCCCGTGACAAAACTGCCCAACTATGCCTTTAAAAATGAAGGAGACTTCAAGTTTGACAACAAGGCCAAAGAATGGGGCCTGGGCATTCCCAGTCTTTCAAACGGCTGCGCCTATGGTGATCTTGACAACGATGGTGACCTTGACCTGGTGGTGAACAACGTCAACATGGAATCATTTATCTACCGCAACAATAGCAACAAGAATCCTGACTCAAATTACCTGAGGGTAAAACTTGCCGGAAATACCAAAAACAAATTTGCCATAGGCAGCAAGCTCTTTATTTATGCAGGTAATAAAACCATGATGCAAGAGCAAAATCCTTCACGGGGTTTTCAATCTTCAATGGACTATGTGATTGATATAGGCCTGGGGGCATTGAACAAGATAGACTCACTACGCATCATATGGCCAAATGACCAAACAGAAATGCTCACAGATGTCAACATCAATCAAACCCTGGAACTTTCAATAGAAAACGCAAAAAAGACATACACCTATCCACACAAAAAACCACAAGATCAAATCCTCAGGGAAATCAACAACGACTTCCTTGCGGAACATCATGAAAACCTCTATACAGATTTTGACATGGAGGGCCTCATTTATGGCAAACTATCCCAAGAAGGACCCGCGCTGGCAACCGCTGATATCAATGGTGACGGCAATGAAGATTTTTTTATAGGGGGTGCAAAGGGACAACCCGGCAAGACCTACCTCAACCTGGGCAATGGTAAATTTCAGGAAAAAAAACAGCCTCAACTAGACCTCGATGCCCTCTTTGAGGACACGGCAGCAGCCTTTGCTGATGTTGATAATGACAATGACCAGGATTTGATCATAGGATCTGGCGGAAACGAGATGGGAGAAGAAAAAAATTACATACCGCGCTTATACCTCAACGATGGCAAGGGCAATTTTACACCATCTGCACATCAATTACCTGCCGTAGATCAAAACATTTCCACCATAGCCCCCTATGACTATGACAATGATGGGGATATCGATATTTTTGTAGGTTCAAGAAGCGTGGTTTCAGTTTTTGGGGTTGACCCAAAACACCTCCTTATTGAAAACAACGGTGATGGCACCTTTACTGATGTTACTGAAAAAAGAGCCTTTGACCTTAAATATGCCGGGATGATAACCAGTGCCATCTGGGAAGATATGGATGGTGACAACATAAAAGACCTTGTCGTATCAACTGATTGGGGAGCAGCTAAGATATTCAAGAATTCAGGGCGCGGACTTTCAAACTGGGAAACTACCTTATCAAAATACAGCGGCTGGTGGAACACCGTTGAGGCGGCAGACCTGGATAACGATGGCGATATGGACCTCATACTGGGCAATAAGGGCAGTAATATTGCCTACCGGGCCTCTCAGGAAAACCCCGTGCGCCTGTGGATCAATGATTATGATGACAATGGTACCATAGAGCAGATCATGACCATACATGAAGATGGGGGTGACTACCCCATACACATGAAAAAAGAAATCACCTCCCAGCTGCCTTCCCTAAAAAAGGAAAACCTCAAGGCTTCAGATTATGCACAAAGACCCGTGGAAGAGCTCTTTAAAAAAGCAAAGGTTGAAAAGGCCATCGTACGTGAGGTCAATACCATGCAATCAGTGATCGCCATAAACAATGGTGATGGAAACTTTGAGATCAAAGACCTGCCCTCACGGGTACAGCTTTCATGTGTTTGTGGCATAAGTTGTGAAGATGTAAACGGCGATGGCAACCTAGACCTCATCATGGCGGGCAACAATTTTGAGTTCAAGCCACAATTTTCACGGCTTGATGCAGGATATGGCAACATATTGCTGGGTGATGGCAAGCTCAACTTTAAATGGCAGGATTATGCCACCACGGGCTTCAACATCCGAGATGAGGTAAAATTCATAAAGACCATAAGCGACAAGCAGGGTCATAGATATGTTATAGCAGCTATCAACAATAAAAAACCTAGAATCTTTGAGGTTGGCAATAATTAGAACATCATCACTTTTCATATTCCTTGTTTTGTTGATTTCTTGTTCAAAGGACAAAGAAGAAAAAGGCGGTCAGCTTTTCGCCGAAAGGCAACCCGGGGAAACTGGTATCACTTTTTCCAATGACCTTACAAGTACAAAGGATCAAAACATCCTGGACTACCTTTATTTTTATAATGGTGGCGGGGTGAGCATAGGTGACATCAACAATGATGGCCTGCCAGACATTTATTTTACCGGAAACCAGGTCAAGAACCGCCTGTACCTCAACAAGGGTGACCTCACCTTTGAGGACATCACGGACAAAGCCGGTGTTGCCGGTACCGCAACCTGGAACACGGGCACCACGATGGCAGATGTAAATGGAGATGGGTATCTTGACATCTATGTTTCGGCGGTGGTGGGCATCAATGGTTTTATGGGCCACAACCAGCTTTTTATAAACAATGGTGACCTTACATTTACTGAAAAGGCAAAGGAGTATGGTCTTGATTTTGAAGATTATTCTTCACAGGCGGCATTTTTTGACGTGGACAATGACGGCGACCTTGACATGTACCTGCTTAACCATGCGGTGCATAGCACAAATTCCTATGGCCCTGCCTCCATACGCAACAAACGTGTGGAAGAAAGCGGTGACAAGCTCATGATCAATGAAGACGGCAAGTTTGTTGACCACAGTGAAGAAGCGGGGATTTATGGCGGTGCAAACAGTTATGGTCTGGGCATTGCCACGGCAGATTTTAACAATGATGGGTTTACAGACATCTATGTGAGCAATGATTTTCATGAGGATGATTATTACTACATAAACAATGGCGATGGCACCTTCACAGAGAAACTCAAGGACAACTTTGGTCATACCTCACGTTTTAGCATGGGCAGCGATGCCGCTGATATAAACAATGATGGGTATGTGGACCTCATCACCCTCGATATGTTGCCAGAAGATGAAAAAATCCTTAAATCCTCCATGGGTGATGACAACATAAACACCCATGAGCTGCGTATCAACAACCTGGGCTACCAGCCACAATATACCCGCAACATGCTGCAGGTAAACCATGGTGGTGATTATTTTATGGAAACGGCACTCCTTGCGGGCATTGCGGCAACTGACTGGAGCTGGGGGGCAATTTTTGGCGATTTTGATCAAGATGGACATCAAGACCTTTTTATAAGCAATGGCATACCCAGGCGGCCCAATGACCTGGATTATATAAAATACACCTCAAACGACCAGATTCAAAAAAAACTGGAACAGACTAAACTCATTGATCAAGAAGCCATCAACAAGATGCCCAGCGGCGCTGTGAGCAACTATGTGTTTTCTGGCTCCACAGGCCTCAAGTTTGAACATCAAGCCCAGTGGATGGCAAATGACAGCATCATAAGCACCGGCATCGCCTATGGCGACCTGGATGGCGATGGTGACCTGGACGTGGTGACAAATAATGTGAACAGCCCCGCGACCATCTATGAGAACAGGACCATGCAGGGGCATTACCTTAAAATCGAGCCTAGACCCGGTACAAAAAACACCTTTGGCATAGGCACAAAGGTAATTGCCTACTTAAAAGACAGCCTTATGACAAGGCAACTGTACACCACGAAAAGCTGGCAATCTTCTTCTGAGCCGGTCATACATTTTGGCTTTCGCCAAAACCAATCAGTTGATTCCATAAGGATCTACTGGCCAGACCGTACCTTTGAGACCCTTAGCAACGTCGCCCTGGACCAAACCCTGAAAGTTTCCCCCTCACGGGAACGGGACACGTTACAGGGGCAGATTCATTTTCGGCGTAAGCCTACAACTATTTTTAATAAGGTTGACAACGCCCTGGGTATCGATTTTACCCATGTTGAAAATGAACATATAGATTTTAACGTACAAAAGTTGCTCCTGCACAAAATGTCTGACCTGGGTCCCGGTGTGGCCGTGGGAGATATCAATGATGACGGGCTAGACGATGTGGTTTTTGGTAGTTCAAGATTTAACCAGGTCACGGCCTATGTTCAGGACGAGCAGGGATTTGAACGCATGACGGACAGTATTTTTAAAGATATAATGCCCAGTGAAGAAAGCGATATACTCCTTGCAGATTTTAATGGTGATGGGCATAATGACCTGTTCCTGGCCACGGGAGATGGCGAGTCCATACGCAGTGATTATTTGCAGGACAAGTTGTATCTGGGCGATGGCAAGACCTTTACACGGGATGAAAGCTTCTTAAAAAGCCGGTCAAACTCCATCCTGGCAAAGACCGCAGATGTGGATGGTGATGGCGACCTGGATATTTTTGTGGGCAAAAACGTTGAAAACCTAGATTATGGCAACCTGCCGGACGCCATGATGCTCATCAATGCACATGGGGTTTTCACGCCCAGCAAAGACCCCGGCTTCTCAAAACTGGGCATTCTTACAGATGCCGTTTTTACAGATTATGACAAGGATGGCGATCAAGACTTGATCGTGGTGGGAGAATGGATGTCTCCTAAATTTCTCAAAAACACGGCGGGCAGCTTTAGCCTGGATGATACGGTGGTCCCGGCCAAGATGAATGGTCTTTGGCAAAGCATCCTTCCGTTTGATGTAGATGAAGATGGAGACATGGACTATTTGCTGGGCAACTGGGGGCTCAATTCTAAGTTGCACGCTTCCGCGAAAGCGCCTCTTGTCATGTACCATGATGATTTTGACAACAATGGAGTTGCAGAATCCCTGATAGCCCAGGAAAAAGATGGAAAATATTACCTGATCAATGACCTTGACCTCATGTTTTCACAGCTCATAAAACTGCGCAAAAAATTTACGGATTATAGTGAATTTGCCGGCAAAACGGCTGAAGAAATCCTGGGTGTGGATGCCCTCGACAATGCCGAAAAATTGGAAGTACACACACTGGCCTCAGGATATTTGCGCAATGATGGCGGCCGTTTTGATTTTGTGGGGTTTGATTATCCCCTGCAAGTCGCACCCGTACGGGCGATGCTCAATTTTGATTTTGACGGCGATGGCAAAGAAGAAGTGATTTTTGCCGGAAATTATTTTGGAATCACACCTTATCATGGTAAATTCGACGCACTTAACGGGATATTGCTAAAGCCTAACGAAGACCTTCAAGACACCCATGAGTTGGGATTGGACCTTTTTAACAAGATGGTCAAAGACCTATCCATAATTCATGTAAAAAATGTACCATACCTCTTGGTAACCATTAACAACCACAATGTGGAATTATATAAACTAGGAAAATGAAACTGAAAAAAACATGTATCTATACAGGAGCGCTTTTCTTTTTTCTTGCCTCCTGCGTTAAAGGCCCACGACCCATTGTCATCACTGCCGAAGACTATCATGCAGCCGTTGACAAGGTCACCTCAATACAGATTCACGATATATTCTCACCCCCGGTAGCAAGCCGTATCTATGCGTACTCTAACATTGCCGCTTATGAAGCAATGCGCCAGGGCCATGATGGTTACCTCCCGCTTGAAGGCCAGGTCAATGGCTATCAAGGCACCCCCACTGTAGGAGATACCACAAACTTCAACAACAGGGTTGCCGCACTTACCGCCTATTATGAAATCGCAAAATCACTCATATTTTCTGAAGACAGGATCACGACCTATAGGGATAGCCTGTTCAATTCATGGGAAGGATTGAATCCTGAAACATTTAAAAAGTCTCATGATTATGGCATGGCTGTCGCCGAAAATGTAAAACAATGGATGAGCAAGGACAATTATGCACAGACGCGCACCATGCCCAAGTTCACGGTCAAGGAAGAAGAAGGCCGCTGGCAGCCCACGCCACCCGCATACATGGATGGCATCGAGCCACACTGGAGCAAGATAAGGCCTTTTGTCATAAAAACTGCTGACCAGTTTAAACCCATACCACCACCAGCTTACTCCATGGACGAAGGCTCAAGGTTTCATCAAGAACTCATGGAAGTGTATGACACAGGAGTAGAGATCCATGAAAACAACGCCACCCCAGAAGCCAAAGAAAAACTACAGATAGCCCAGTTTTGGGACTGTAACCCCTATGTCTCTACAAACAAAGGGCACTTGATGTTTGCCACAAAAAAAATCACACCGGGAGGTCACTGGATAGGAATCACAAAAATTGCCTGCCGTAAATCACATGCTGATTTTGAAAAGACCATAGCCGCCTACACACAAACAAGCATGGCCATCGCAGATGGTTTTATAAGCTGCTGGGACGAGAAATACCGAAGCAACCTCATACGCCCAGAAACGCTTATCAATAAATATATAGACGATAGCTGGCAGCCCGTGCTGCAAACGCCCCCATTTCCAGAATACACCAGTGGTCATTCTGTGGTCTCTGGAGCAGCAGGCATATCGCTCACTGATATATTTGGTGATGACTTTAGCTTTGATGATGATACTGAGATTCCTTATGGGCTGCCCATGCGCAAGTTTAAATCCTTCAATGATGCTTCTGCAGAAGCAGCCATAAGCAGGATGTATGGCGGTATTCACTATCGTGCAGCCATTGAGGTAGGCTTAAAGCAAGGACGTGCCCTGGGCAACTATGTTGTCAATAATGTACAGCTCATCAAGAAAGATGAAGAACAAGTGGCTCACAATTAATGAAAAAAATTGCCCTTATCCTTCTTATTTTAGTGGTTGCCGGGTTAAGCTGGTACCTCTTTATAAAGCCCTATGACTACTCGGTAAGCTTTAGGACTAAATATGGTCCCTCTGCGGTTTACTATGATTTCCTGGATGCACGGGATATCAATACAGATTCCCTTTTATCTACTAAAAAATATAGTGAGATACAGCAGGTAAAAACGCTGGGGGATACCATTTTCAATCTCAGATGGCATTTCGCGAAAGCGAGCGACAGCACCACAAAGGTCACTGTGGACGTACGTGATGAAACCCATACCGTTGCGGCACGGGTCAATGTGCTCAATCCTTTCAATTCCCGATATACTGACCAGCTTAAAAGCTACTTTAATGAATACAACTGGTTAATGGATGAAAAACAAAGGGAATATACCATAGGCCAGACCATAAAAGATACCGTTTTTGCGGCAAGGGAATGTATATGCACCTCCAGCAGTAGCAAGATCAGGTTAAAGGCCCATCACATGGTTGAACAGCTGGCTGACCTGGATGATTTTTTCTTTGAAAACCAGGTCAAGCCCACGGGCGACCCACTGCTCCTCCTGGAAAAATGGAATGAACCCAATGATTACATCACCTTTGATTTTTGTTTTCCCATCCTTAAAAATGATAGTTTAAGGCTTACGCCAAAAACACATTTTATCTCCTTACCAAGCTTACCTTCATATAGTGCGGCCTATAAAGGCAATTATAAGTACTCGCACCGGCAATGGGCAGAGATGGGGTCTAAACTAGCCGAAGAAGGTGCAGCTCACCAGGACACCATTATTGAGGTGTATCACAATAGTCCGCTGGTAGATACAAACCCTAAATCGTGGAAAGCAACCATATACATCCCCAAAAAATAAAAGCCGGCGGGAGCCGGCTTTATAATTTATACCATTATGTAGTTAAATCGTGGTCACTCCTTCGCTGCTCACGCTTACCTCCTTACCATTTACTAGAATGGCAAGATCATCCCCACCATCCAAACTAAAGGTATTTTCACCCTTCTTGATGCTTACTTTAAGGATTTGATTTCTAAAGTTGATCTTAAAAGAGAATCCGTCCCACGCATCAGGAACCTTGGGCTCAAAAGAAAGTTTGCCATCAATGACGCGCATCCCGCCAAAACCTTCTACAACGCTCATCCATGTACCTGCCATACTCGTGATATGCAGGCCTTCATGCACCTCCTTGTTATAATCATCAAGGTCCAGGCGACTGGTGCGCAAATAGAATGTATAGGCTTGCTCCATCCTGTCCAGCTTTGCGGCCTGTATGGAGTGTACACAGGGGCTCAATGAAGATTCATGCACCGTGAAGGGCTCATAGAAGTCAAAATGCTTCTCAAGTTCTTCCCTGGTAAACTGGTCTTCAAAAAAATAAAAACCCTGCAATGTATCAGCCTGCTTGATGTATGGTGAACGCAAGATGCGGTCCCATGACCATTTTTGATTGATGGGCCTTTCAGCCTTATCAAGGTTTGCCACGGTAACAAGCTCTTTATCAAGAAAACCATCCTGTTGCAGGTAAATGTCCTGTTCTTCATCGTAGGGAAAGTACATCTTTGATGCGACGGTTTCCCAGTCCTGTATTTCATCTGCCGTAAGGCTGGTCTTATCCATGATACG
This sequence comes from Cytophagaceae bacterium, assembly GCA_002710685.1. Lineage (GTDB taxonomy): Bacteria > Bacteroidota > Bacteroidia > Flavobacteriales > Flavobacteriaceae > Leeuwenhoekiella. The sequence goes on from PALD01000050.1 coordinate 53,613, forward strand.
GGCATAATCACCAGCATGCTCCCGTGCTACTTTTTTTGCTTCCGCGGAAGCGTATTTTAAGCACCACTGCGCGATATAGTTAGTATAGAAATTGTTGTTTACGTTGTTTTCATACTCGTTAGGCCCCGTGACACCCAGGATCACATATTTCTCCTTTTGGGTTGAATAGGTAGCCCGCTGTTTCCAGAAACGTGCCACACCTATCATTACTTCAAGCCCTTTTTCTGGGATGTACGAGTAGTCACCGGTATAGCGCACATAGTTGTAAATGGCAAAGATCATGGCACCGTTGCGGTGTATTTCTTCAAAGGTAATCTCCCACTCATTATGGCATTCTTCACCGTTCATGGTCACCATGGGGTAAAGTGCCGCACCATCTTTAAAGCCTAGCTTTTTAGCGTTCTCAATGGCCTTGTCGAGCTGGTTATAACGATAGGTCAATAGGTTTCTGGCCACTTGCTGGTCCTTTGTGGCCATATAAAACGGAATGCAATATGCCTCTGTGTCCCAGTATGTCGATCCTCCATATTTTTCACCCGTAAACCCCTTGGGGCCTATGTTCAACCGGGCGTCCTTGCCCAGGTAGGTCTGGTTTAACTGCAATATGTTGAAACGTATACCCTGCTGCGCCTTTACATCTCCATCAATGGTAATATCTGCCATGGCCCAGATATTTGCCCAGGCTTGTTTTTGCTCTTCGAGCATGGTTTTGTATCCCTTATCCATCGCTTTGTCCAGGACGGCGTTTGCCGCGCCGTAAAGTGCATCCTTATCATGGTTGAAGGAGGTGACATAGCCTGCAAACTTGTTTATTGCAAATGTCTCGCCCTCACGGATATCTGTTTCATAAACATGCCCTATGTAGGTATCTGTCTTGTTTGTTTTAAGTGAAAGTGAAATCTCCTTACCGTCCACGGTAAAGGTATTTGCCATGGCCGTGCACACGTAGAAAAAGGTCTTCATGGTATGTGCCTCTATAAATGCACGATTGCCATCTTCCCTTACGGAAAGGGTGTTCCAGAACTGGTCATCCCAGTTTGTGTCCTCATTTGTGATACCACTGTCAAGATAGGGCTCATAACTGATGCTCACATCCTGGTCAAGTGGGGTCACTTCATATTTTATGGCTCCCAGTTCATCAAGTTGCAGGCTCAGGAAACGTTTTGCCTTTACTTTTACACGCACTCCGTTTTGAAGGGTGGCGGTAAAGCTCCTGCCCAGCCAACCTTCTTTCATATTGAGCTCACGGCGAAAATCTTTTATTTCCGCGCAAGCGTTGAGGTCTAGTGCTTCTCCATCTATGCGCACCTTGATGCCTATCCAGCTGGGTGCATTGATCACCTTTGCAAAATACTCGGGATAACCGTTTTTCCACCAGCCCACGCGGGTCTTGTCAGGATAATAGACACCGCCTATATAACTGCCCTGAAAGGTGGGACCCGAATATTCTTCTTCAAAATTAGCACGTTGCCCCATAGATCCATTACCGATGCTAAAGAGGCTTTCTGAAGACTTGACACGGTCTTTATCAAATCCTTCTTCAATAATAGACCATGCCGATGGCACTATATAATCCTGATTCATTATGTAATATTCAATAGGTTATCTAAAAATTGGGTGCTGATTTCGGTGAAATCATGAAAATTGTGTTGTGCCTCGTTCAATACGCCGGGGTCACCAATACCCACGCTGGTCATCCCTGCTATATTGGCTGCCTGTATGCCCGCGATTGAATCTTCAAAAACGATGGTATCTTCATTTACGATGCCCAGCTGCGATGCGCCTATTAAAAAAACCTCTGGGTCAGGTTTTGCCTTTTTTACATTAGTACCATCAACGATTACCTCAAAAATAGGTAAAAGCCCCACGTGCTCTAAGATGGGCTTGGCATTCTTACTGGCAGACCCCAGGGCGATGGGCACTTTATTATCGACAAGATAATCCAAGACCTTTTTTACACCTGGTAGTATATCATCTTTTGTCATATCATCGATATAACTTAGATATTCTTCATTTTTTTTCTTCAGCCAGACGTCTTTTTCTGCCTGCGTGGCCGTACGGCCACCTATTTCCAGAAGCAGTTCCAGAGAGCGCACACGGCTTACTCCCTTAAAACTCTCGTTCTGCTCTTCGGTAAAATCAAAGCCCAGTTCATTTGCAAGGTTTTTCCATGCCAAGTAGTGAAACCCTGCAGTGTCAACAATGACACCGTCAAGGTCAAATATGATTCCTTTTTTACCCATTAAATAGTCTTGGTTTTAAAAGCCCTTGGTAGATTCTCGGGGAATGAGGCTCGTGTCGATATAAACTGTTTCAGTTTCATCTTCTGTATCGTCTTCGGTACGCTCCAGTTTCTTGATGAGCAATTCGGCAGCGGCACGCCCCATGGCTTCCCCATGTTGACTTACGGCTGTAAGGCTGGGGATAAAGTGCTGAGACAAGTTACCGTTAGTAAAGCACACTATGGAGTAATCATCTGGTATTTTTTTACCTATACCCGTGATGACCCTGGCAGCCTCAACGGCATAAAGCTCATTGACGGTAAATATTCCGTCAAGGTCATTATCCTTGATAAAGTTTTTTATCTTGTTTTTTGAAGCGTCGTCCAGCTCATCGATGTTATCAAGCTTAAGTATCTTGTTGTTATCCACTGGAAGCCCAAACTTCTCATGAGCTTCAATATACCCCTCGGTACGCAGGTTTCCCACGCTAAAGTTATCTTTTGTGGTGATGATACCCACATTGCGGCAACCTGTTTTAAGCATGTGCGCCACACCCTTGCGGGCACCTTCCTTATCATCGATAAGGACGCGGTCACAGGCAATACCTTCTACCACACGGTCAAACATAACGACTGGCATGCCCTGCTCGATCACCTCGTTGATATGGTGGTAATCTTGCTTATCCATGGTCTCCTTTGCCACAGAGAGTATAAATCCATCTGTACTACCGTTTGCAAGAAGCTCCATGTTAAGTACTTCTTTATCAAAATCATTGTTTGACAGGCAGATGATAACATTATAGTTTTTATCTCTTGCGGCCTGCTCTATACCACGTATGACTGTGGTAAAGAAGTGGTGCACGATCTGAGGGATTATCACACCTATGGTATTTGTCTTCCTGTTCTTGAGGCTGAGCGCGATATTGTTGGGCTTATAATTGTACAGCTTTGCAAACGCTTTGATTTTCTCCCTGGTCTCTTCACTTATTTCAGAGCTATCCCGGAGGGCCTTTGATACTGTTGATATAGAAACGTTGAGTTCCTTAGCTATTAATTTTAATGTCAGTTTTCTTTTCATAATCCTTTTAAAACAGCGGTAAAATTAAAATATTAAACGTGGCATATTGAATTTAACAAGGCTTATTACACAAATCTATAGAACGAAAACGTTATATTATGAATAAATTATTTTATTTTCCTCACATTTTTGAGCAAACTCAAATATAATTCATCAATATATGAAAAGGTACGCTTACCTCCTTCTACTTTCAATACCCTTCATAGCCTGCAAAAACCAGGAAAAAAAAGAAGCCCCAGGACCAGTTGCCACTCAATCCTACAACGAAGAATATAGGTTACAATATCATTTTTCCCCACCTGCCCACTGGATGAATGACCCCAATGGCCTTGTGTACAACGATGGCAACTATCACTTATTCTATCAGTACTATCCCGAAGATACTAAATGGGGACCCATGCACTGGGGCCACGCCACGAGCAAGGACCTGATAAAGTGGGACAATAAGCCCATTGCGCTCTACCCCGATTCGCTGGGATATATATTTTCGGGAAGTGCCGTGGTTGACAAGCACAACACGGCCGGTTTTGGCACGCAAGACAATCCCGCCCTAGTGGCCATGTACACGTATCATGATCCCGTGGGTGCCCAAGAAGGCAAAGACGACTATCAATACCAAGCGATTGCATACAGCCTGGACAATGGCGAAACCTTTACAAAATACGAGGGCAACCCCGTGGTGCCCAATGATGAAAAAATCAAGGATTTCAGGGATCCCAAGGTGTTCTGGTATGAACCAGAAGAAAAATGGGTGCTTATCCTATCAGTGCTGGACCACTCCAGTTTTTATGAATCAAAAGACCTGAAAACCTGGCAAAAAATGAGCGATTTTGGGCTTGAGGTGGGCGCGCATGGGGGCGTATGGGAATGTCCCGACCTTTTTAAACTCCCGGTAGATGATGGCGCCAAAGAAAAATGGGTGCTCATTATCAACATCAATCCCGGTGCGCCCAATGGCGGTAGCGGCACACAGTATTTTGTGGGCGATTTTGACGGCAAAAAGTTCACTACCACACAGACCGAGGCAAAATGGCTGGACTGGGGACCTGACAACTACGCCGGCGTCACCTACAACAATGCCCCTACTGACGACCGCATCTTCATAGGGTGGATGAGCAACTGGGAATATGGCCAGGAGACACCCACAGAAAAGTGGCGCAGCTCGATGACGCTTCCGCGGAAGCTTACCCTTACAAAAATAGATGGCGATTATATCGTGAAGAATTATCCCATCAAGGCTTTCGCCGAAAGGCTTACTCCTAAAAGCTACACTGCAGAGGACTTACCCATAAAAGATAAGGCCGTGCAGCAGGGAGAAATAAGGTTTACCCTGCCGCAACCGCTCAAGGATTTTGAATTTACCATGGGCAATGCCAGCGGTGATACCCTGAGTATTGCATATGTTGCCGCTGAAAAAGAATTTAAAATTGACCGAAGCAAGAGTGGCCTAACGGGCTTTTCTGATAAATTTGCCAACAAGGACCTTGTTGCCCCTGCCGTTTTTGCAAAAGGGGAAACCGTTGATTTTGTGCTCTATGTTGACCAATCTTCACTTGAGTTTTTTGTGGATGAGGGGGCAACGGTGATGAGTGTTCAGTTTTTTCCGCATGAGTCCTATGATTTTTTTAATATTGATACTGAAAACAAACTAACCAATATTTCCCTTGCCCACGTGCCGGGTATATGGGAATAACAAATCTTCTTGCATGAATTCAACAACAAAATGGGCATTGACCACGGCATTGGCCGGATTTCTTTTTGGCTTTGACACCGTGGTTATTTCTGGGGCAAATCAACCTATTAAGGAATTATGGGACACCACGCCGGTTTTTCACGGCTTTTTTATCATGAGTATGGCCTTGTGGGGCACGGTGATAGGCTCTCTTTTTGGGGGTATTCCCGCAGACCGTTTTGGCCGTAAGGTCTCCCTGATATGGATAGGTGTTTTGTTCACCATATCTGCCATAGGTTCTGGCCTGGCCCCAGACCCATATTCGTTTTCATTTTTCAGGTTCATAGGTGGCCTGGGAGTGGGTGCCTCAACCGTTGCCGCGCCCATGTACATATCAGAGATTTCATCAGCAAAAAACAGGGGCAAGCTCACCGCTCTGTACCAGTTTTTTCTGGTACTGGGCATCTTGATTGCCTACCTGTCAAACTATATGCTTCAGGGAGTGGGCGGTGTCAATGACTGGAGATGGATGCTGGGTGTTGAGGCCATACCCGCAATACTGTATACCGTGATGGTGGTAAGTGTGCCCAAAAGCCCGAGATGGCTACTCTATAAGAAAAATGCGAGACAACAGGCCCTTGAAATCCTCAACCGGGTACATGAACCCGCCGAGGCACAAGCAAGACTTGATGAAATTCAGGCAGACCTGGACAAGGATACCAGCAAGGCCAACCTATTTCAAAAAAAGTACAAAAAACCACTTATCCTGGCATTTTTGATTGCGTTTTTCAATCAGGTATCAGGCATCAACTTTGTATTGTACTATGCCCCTGAGATACTTGAGCGCGCCGGGCTTGCCGAGCAGGACTCTTTGTTCAGCTCAATCTCACTGGGGGTGGTAAACCTCATATTTACCTTTGTGGGACTCTCCTTGATCGACAGATTGGGAAGGCGCCAGTTGATGTACATAGGTTCCTTTGGCTACATTATAAGCCTAGTGAGCGTGGCATATTGTTTTTATAGCGGTGCAAGTTCAATCTTGCTGCTTACCTTCATATTGATCTTCATAGCTTCTCACGCCGTGGGACAGGGTGCGGTGATATGGGTCTTTATCTCAGAGATTTTTCCTAACAAAGTACGTGCCTATGGGCAATCGTGGGGTACGGGGACCCACTGGGTCTTTGCTGCCCTCATCACCCTGTTGACACCCATCTTCCTAGATGCTGATAATGGTGTTTTTGGGGATAACCCCTGGCCCATCTTTGCATTTTTTGCATTCATGATGTTCCTGCAATTATTGTTCACAAAATTCATGATGCCCGAAACCAAGGGAATGACCCTGGAAGAACTGGAAGAAAAATTACTGGATTAAATGAAGGAGTTAAAAGCTGTAAGCTATGGTGAAATCCTATGGGACGTTTTCCCTGACCAAAAGTCACTGGGCGGCGCCCCCCTCAATATCGCATTGCGGCTCACAACGCTGGGTGTAAAGACCCGCATCATAAGTAGACTGGGCACTGATGCCCTTGCTGAAGAAACCCGCGAAATACTGGACAAGACAGATTTAATCTTGACCAACATACAGGAGGACGACACCCTTGAAACAGGACAGGTAATGGTGACCCTTGATGAGAAAGGCAGTGCCAGCTATGAGATAAGCCAGCCCGTGGCATGGGACGCCATTGAGATTACCGAGGCCAATCAAGAAGCCGTAGGAAAAGCAGATATTTTTATTTTCGGCTCATTGGTGGCCAGAAATGAAGGTTCACGAACCACGCTCAAGGAGCTTTTACCACAATCACATTTTGCGGTCTTTGACATCAATCTCAGGGCTCCACATTATAACCTGGATACCGTGGTCCATTTCATGAAACAGGCCCAGTTTATCAAGATGAATGATGAAGAACTTGAGAAAATCGTTGAGCACCTGCATATCACCGCCCGCAACATGGAAGATCAAATCAAGCAGATCTGTGACCTTACGGGCGCTGGTACCCTTTGCATTACCTGTGGCGAAAACGGCGCCGTATTGTACATTAACGGCAAGCTACATACCCATCCAGGATTTTCAACAAAACTTGTGGATACCGTGGGCGCGGGAGATTCTTTCTTGGCAGGGCTTCTTGCCCAGCTTTATAAAGAAGAAGCCACACCCGGCAAAGCCCTGGAATTTGCATGTGCACTGGGGGCCATGGTTGCCGGCAAAAAAGGTGCAAATGCCAAGATTGCGGTACAGGAAATCCATGAAAAAATAGCCAGCGAACCTTAACGGTTATATGGATATTCCTGCACCCAGTTAAACGGCCTTTGGTATAAGGGAAAATCTTTTTTTGTCAGCCTTTTTGCATTAAAATAAATGGTATCCCCATCAAATTCACCCTGCATGATCAAGGTCGAATCCGTTTTTTCATAATTAAATTCATGTACATTGAGAGTATCATTATAATTATGAAACCTCACTTTTTGTTCTAGGGTATCAACTTTTGCTGACATCCATTTCCTTTCTTTGTTCATTGAAAAAACCTGCATGCTCTCGGGAAATTCAAACACAACATAACGCCACCGCTCTGTATCATCGAGCAGCGGTGGGCGCTCCTCACCGTTCAATTTAAAATGCTCAATCTCATAAAGCCCATATAGGGGTGGTTTAGGCGCCAGGGGACCGCGCGAATACAAACTTGCATAGTTATCATAAATGCTGGTGCCCACAAAAAGAACAATGACAACCCATTTCCCTATCTCCTTTGCTTTTCTGTATTTGGCTGTAGCCAAAGGATCATAAATACGATAGGGCGCAACACTTTTATTGCCAAACATCAACGTGAACAATTTACCTGCCTGCGGCGCTGCCACCAGTACTGCCATCAACAGCAATAGGGAAGAAAACAACTTTACCGGTATGTCATAAAAAAAATTCAATGCCACCACATTGCTGAGCACTGCCATGGCCATAAGGCCACCCAGCAGCACGGTGCGCCTATGAAATAGCAACACCCCCGCAAGCAGCTCTGCCATGCCTGAAAAGATTGAATACCCAGGGGATTGCCCCACAAAACTCCATGCGGTGCCCATGGGAGAAAAACTGCCATACTCCGTTATCATACGGGTAAGGCCTGGCTGTGGCATTTGCAGTGGAAAAACCTTGACCAATCCATAACTAATGAGCATAGCGGCCAGAAAGTACCGCAACCACACCCAGAACCAGTAGTTTATCTTTTTGTAATCCCGGGGTTTCCTTTCTAGGAGGGACCATAACAAGGTACCCAGCACCGCGATACAGAAGTACATCAATATAAAGACATAATCAATATGCTTATCACCACTGCCCGACATGGGTGGCGCAGTGGTTTCCATCATGAATATATTGTTGCCCACAAAAATGGCAAGCTTCTCCATCCCCTTTTCGTACCATTGTGCCACATAGGTCACAAAGGGTATACGGTTCAATGGAAATGGAAACATATAAAGTCCAAAAAACAGGAATAAAAACCTGAAGAGCGGTTTGTTTTTGGTAATCATGAGGTGTTTTGTCTTGGTTAGTTATAGCTAAATACGACCGTATCCTGGAGAAGTTACACTTAAATCAAAAGAGTAGTTTCATGATAGTGCCCACGCCCTCCTCACTCTGCACATGAATCCTTCCACCGTGCAGGGTCATTATCTGCTTGCAAAGGCTAAGGCCTATGCCGCTGCCTGTTTTCTTAGTGCTGTAAAAGGGAACAAATATCGTATCTATTATCTCTGGGGGTATGCCCTTGCCATTATCCATCACGAGGATTTGCGGTTGTTTATTCTGGCTTAAGCCAGAAGTTATTTCCACACGTCCCCCGGGGTTTTCCGCAGAGGCATCAATGGCGTTGAGCACGAGGTTTATGAGCACCTGCTCTATGAGGTAAACATCAACATCCAGGTCTATGTCTGGCTGTGCCGCCATAAATTGAAGGTTGATATTGCGCTTCTCTAGCGATGGCTGCATGAGTACCCTGATGTTTTCAAAAAGTTCTTGAGACTTAATGTTACTGCGGTTGAGCCTTGTTATTTTGTTGAGGCTCCTGTAAGTCTGGGCAAACTTCATGAGTCCCTCACTGCGCTTTTTTATGCTCTTGATGCCATCTCCCAGATCCTGCATATCCATAGCGTTTTCTCCGGGAGAATCAATAGTTTCCTGGACCTGGCCATGTAAGGTCTCGGCCAGTGAAGTTATGGGCGCAATACTGTTCATGATCTCATGGGTCATCACGCTGAGCAGTTTTTTCCATGCCTCGCTCTCGTTCCGGTTAAGGGTCTCTTCAATATTTTGCAGCACGATGAGCTTAAAAGAATCATCCTCTATTTGAAAAACCGTATCTGATATTAATGTCTTTACAGATTCCCGGTTTATTTCCAGCTTGACTGAAACAGCGGTATCATGATAGGTCTCAAAGAGTTCTTCATATATTTTAGGCCTACGGCGCTCCACAAAACGCATATTTTTAAAACGTGGAAAATCAAGGATATCCAGTAATTTCTCGTTTACCCAGAGCACCTCGCCACTATCCAGGTTAAAAGCGAGTATACCCACATCAACCATCTCAAGAATCTTTTGCAAATAGACCAGCTGCGCCTGCCGCTCGTTATTGATTGCTTTGATGGTGCTGTTTATAAGGTTGAATCCCTTGTGCAGTTGCTGCATATCTCGCGTACCGTGCGTTTCACTGAACCATCTTGAAAAATCACGATACTTGACGGCCTCAAAAAAATCATAGATCTCGGTAAAACGCCTGTGCACAAAGCGGTATAGCTTAATGAACCCATAAAGCGACAGGACAGTGCCCCCCACTGTGGCGTACCAATAGGGCTTTACGACCCCATATGCCAGGACTACCAGGGACAATCCTAAAAAAAGGACCCTGAGAAAAAGTGAGAAGGCATAGCTTTTAAAGGTCATATTTATTGAGCCTGCGATAGAGTGCAGTGCGTGTGATGCCCAGCTCATTTGCAGATTTTGAGATGTTACCGTTGTTCTTTTCTATAACGCTCAAGATGGTGTTCTTCTCGAGCGCTTCAAGGTTTGTGGTGGTAGGTTTGGCCATGGAGGGCGCAGGTTGCTCTATACTTGAAAAAACAAGGTCATCAGCCATGAGCACATCGGTTTCTGCCATGATTACCGCACGCTCCATGGCATATTGCAGTTCGCGCACGTTACCGGGGAAAGCATGTGACTTTAATTTAGTGGTAAAGCCTATGTCCATCGTGAGCTGTCCCTTGCCATATTTCTCACCATACCGTTGAGCAAAATGCCTTGCCAGCAGTGAGATGTCTCCGCCACGCTCCCTGAGCGGTGGCATCACGATGTCAACCGTATTGATGCGATAGATGAGGTCTTTTCTAAACCTGGTTTCATCAGCAAGCTGGGCAAGGTCCAGGTTTGTGGCACAAATCAAACGTATATCAACCGGCACGGGGCGGTTACTGCCCAGGGGCGTGACCAGGCGGTTTTGCAGCACCGTGAGCAGTTTTGCCTGCTGGCGCGGGGTAATGTTGCCTATCTCATCCAGAAAAAGTGTACCCCCATCGGCACTTTCAAAACGGCCCTTTCTATCTTCACGGGCATCTGTAAATGCCCCTTTTTTATACCCAAAAAGTTCACTTTCAAAAAGGCTTTCTGTCAGGGCACCCACGTCCACTTTGACAAAGGGACCATCCTTGCGCTGGCTGTTTTCATGAAGTGCCCGTACAATCAAGTCCTTGCCGGTGCCGTTTTCTCCCAGTATAAGCATATTGGCATCTGTGGGGGCCACCTTCTTGAGCTTTACAAAAACATCATGCATCTCGCGGCTTTCGCCCACAATCTGGGTCTCTGGACCGGCAAGCAGTGGCTCGCGCTTCACCCGCTTCTTTTTTTCTACCACCTCTTGTACCGCATCAAGTATCTTCTCGTTTTTCCAGGGTTTTACGATAAAATCTGCAGCACCTTCCTTGAGCGAGCGTATGGCCAGGTCAATATCACCATAGGCCGTTATCAATATCACATCAACCTCCTCGTCCTGCCGCTTGATCTTATTGAGCCAAAAAATACCTTCATTACCGGTGTTCACGAGGCCGTTGAAGTTCATATCGAGTATAATGGCATCAAATTTTTGCCCCTGCATCAGGTTCAGGATCTGGTTGGGGCTTTTTGCCGTGACCACCTCACGCACCTTGCTCTTGAGCAACAGGCGCAGGGCGATGAGCACATCCTCATCGTCATCTATAATCAATATACGGGCATTCTTGAGCAGCATATCTACAATATTATAAAATTTCGCTTCCGCGAAAGCGTACCGCACAGCCCTAATTTCATAATGTTATAGAACTGTTACAACTTCGCACACCCACTGTATCAAAAACGAACACTTTGGCAAAAGCCAAAAAAATCAAGTATTTGATTATAAACATTTTATGAGTTTGGCACAAAAATATCAATACCCCTTATAAATCAATCAAAATCCATGGACATCCCTTTAGAAAAGAAACGCTTTGACACAAAAAAAATCCTGATGATCACGGGAGGCGTACTCATTCTTGCACTAATCATATATGTGTTTATCAGTACCTCTGGGGCATCAAGGCTCAATGTAGAAAAAGAACGCATCTCCATAGCAACGGCACAAGAAAAGGCATTTCAAGAAAACATACCGGTCAATGGGGTGGTATTGCCCATAACCACGATTTACCTGGATGCGCTGGAGGGTGGCCGTGTTGAAGAAAAATATGTTGAGGACGGCGCCGTGATGAAAAAGGGTGAGCCCATCCTGAGGTTGTCCAATACTGACCTGGAACTTAGCCTTGTAAACCAGGAGACCCAGGTATACAACCTGTTGACGCAAATGCAAATCTCACAGAACAACGCCCGCCAGAACACCATCTCAAAACTCAACCAATATACAGATGTTGAAAGCAGCCTTACCGAGGCAAAACGGCTGTATGAACTCAACAAAAGGCTGTATGAAAAAGGCGCGATAGGCAAGCAGGACTTTATAAAATCTGAAAACGACTATAATTATCAAAAAGAGCGCATGAAGCTCTCCAAACAAATCCTGAAACAGGATTCACTCTCCACAAAACAGGAAACCCAGCAGGCACAAAGCAGTTATGCCCGTACGCAAAATGCCCTGGCCCTCATGCGTCAAAAGGTCAATGACCTTGTGGTACGTGCCCCCGTGGATGGTCAACTTACCTCCCTTGATGCCGAAATAGGTGAATCAAAATCTAAGGGTGAACGCCTGGGGCAATTAGATGTATTGAGTGGTTTCAAGGTCAGGGTAGATGTTGACGAGCATTACATCTCCAGGATATACACGGGGCAAACGGGCAGCTTCCCATTTAATGGAAAACGGTACTCCCTCACCATTAAAAAGGTATACACCCAGGTAAACAATGGCCGCTTTCAGGTAGATATGGAGTTTAATGACGGTGCCCCAGAGGGCATACGCCGTGGGCAAACGGTGCAGATGCGCATTGCCCTGAGCGATGAAAAACAGGCCTTGCTGATCCCCAAGGGCGGTTTCTTTCAAGAAACGGGCGGCAACTGGATCTTTAAGGTGAACGAGAATGGCGACAAGGCCTATAAAACTGACATAACCCTGGGCAATCAGAACACAGAATATTATGAGGTACTTAGCGGCCTGCAGCCCGGGGACAAGGTCATTACCAGCAGTTATGATAATTATGGGGACATCCAGGAGCTGGTGCTCAAGGAATAATTTGGCTTAAAGCCAAAAAAATTAAATGCAAACAAGTAAAAAAGACGAACAGATGATCAAGATTACTGATTTAGAAAAGTACTACACTACTGAAGAAGTACGCACCATTGCCCTGAACAAGCTTTCATTTGAAGTTCAAGAGGGCGAGTTTGTTGCCGTGATGGGGCCTTCGGGCTGTGGCAAGTCAACCCTGCTCAACATCCTGGGCCTGCTGGATGATCCAGATGGCGGCAGTTTTATGTTTGACGGTATCGAGGTGGCGGGGTACAATGAGCGCAAACGCTCGCAGCTGCGCAAGCACAACATAGGTTTTGTTTTTCAAAGCTTTAACCTCATCGATGAACTTACCGTGTATGAAAATGTGGAGCTTCCGCTCATCTATACCGGTGTAAAGCCCGCTGACCGCAAGGACCGTGTTGAAGAGGTCCTTGAAAAAATGCAGATCATGCACCGTAGAAAACACTTCCCACAGCAATTATCTGGTGGGCAGCAACAACGTGTCGCGGTGGCCAGGGCGGTTATCAACAACCCTAAACTCATACTGGCAGATGAGCCCACGGGTAACCTGGACAGCAGCAACGGTAACGAAGTTATGGACTTGCTTACCGAACTCAATGAAGCAGGAACCACCATCATCATGGTAACGCACAGTGAGCACGATGCCAAGTACAGCCACCGCATCATACGCATGCTTGACGGTCAAAAAGTGACTGAGAACATCCTTACCGAATACAAAGGAAACCTGCAAATGCAATAAGACTAGAGGACCATTCATCACCCGACTTTGTCGGGATCAAAATCAATCAAAATCATGTTCAGGAATTATTTTAAGCTCGCATGGAGAAACCTTCTCAAAAGAAAGGCAACCAGCCTCATCAACATCCTGGGGTTGACGCTGGGCTTTGCCTGTGCCGTACTCATCTACCTCTTTGTGAGCTTTCACTTGAGCTATGATGATTTTCATGAAAACGATGACCGTATCTATCGCTTTGTCACTGATGAGGTTACTGATGATATAGAGTATGAAATTGCGGTTCCACCAGGATTTGCACATACCATTCGCAACGATTTTGCATTTACAGAAAAAGTGGGGCGTTATGTAAACCGGCCTGAAGAGCTTATCACCATAAAAGAGGGGGGTAAAGTCTTAAAGTTCAAAGAAGATATGGCTTTCGCCGAAAAGGAATTCTTCGAGATTTTCAACTTCCCGCTGCAGCGGGGCAACATTGAGGATTTTAAGCAGGCAAACACCGCGCTCATCACACCAGAGATGGCCAAAAAGCTTTTTGGCAATGAAGACCCCTTGGGCAAAGAACTTACAATTGACAGCAAAGAAACGTTCAGGATCGTGGGCCTATTAAAGCCCATTCCCAAAAACACGTTCTTGGACAAGCAATTATTTGCATCCTTTGCTTCCCTTAAACCTTACTCAGAATTTGCCGCGTCAGACGGTTATAACGGTATCACAAGCAGCTTGCAAACCTACGGGCTGCTACTTCCCGGGCAGGATCCCAGCGCCATTGAAAAACAACTGGAACCCCTACCTGCAAAGTACCGCCCCCACCAAAAGAACAAACATCATTACCGGTTGCAACTGCTCAAGGACAAGCACCTGGATGGACGATACGCAGGCGGGATAAGTGCAAACGTGCTCTGGATAGTTTCCCTCATTGGCTTTTTTGTCCTACTCATCGCCTGCATCAACTTTATCAACATCGCGACCGCACAGAGCGCATTTAGGTTTAAGGAAGTAGGGGTAAGAAAAGTACTTGGTGGGCAAAAAAAGGAGCTGCTATTGCAATTCCTTACTGAGATGATCCTGCTCACCACCATTTCACTGATTTTAGGATTAGCCATTGCCTTTCTTGCCCTGCCCTTCTTTAATGAACTTGTGGACCTACAACTCTCATTTTCATCATTGTTCAAGGTAAAATCCGTGGTCCTGGCCCTTGTGGCACTCCTCCTGGTTTCCCTATTGGCAGGATTGTATCCAGGTATTGTACTGGGGAGGGTCAAGCCCATCATGGCTTTAAAGAACAGGCTTTCGCCAAAGGATACCGGGGGCGTCCTCACCCGAAAGATACTGGTCACCACACAGTTTGCCATCTCCATCGGCTTAATCGTGGCCACGCTCGTGATTTCAAAACAATTGAACTATTCCATCAATTCAGACCTGGGGTTTGACACCTCAGTGGTCATGGTCGACATCCCAGAAGATATTGAACCCATCAAGTTCAACTCCATGAAGGATAGGCTACTTGCCTCTCCTGCCATTGAGAGCATCTCTGCATGTTATGCCAGCCCAGGCGCATCAGTAAATGATTGGGGAACTTCTGTTGTTTATGACCATCGCCCAGAGATGGAAGAATTTCATGTACAGATGAAAATGGCAGATAAGGATTATCTAAAAACCTTTGGGTTAAAACTTATCGCGGGGAGGAACTTTTTTGAGAAAAAGGATACCGTGGATGAGGTCCTGGTCAATAGGGCTTTCGCCGAAAAACTATCAGTTAAAAACCCAGAAGATTTAATCAACAAAGAAATTAGCCTTTCAGGGAAGTATTTTCAGGGAAGGATTGTAGGTGTCGTAGAAAATTTTCATGATGTGGGCTTTGAGTCTGCAATAAACCCCGTGGCCATACTGCCGCAAATGGAATATGGCAGCCTGGCCCTTAAGCTTAACAATCAAGAGGTCACGACTGCCCTGACAGCAATTGAAAAAGAATGGACAGCAGCATTTCCCAACAGTATTTACGATTATAAATTCCTGGATGAACGGGTTGCCGACATGTACACTGCCGAAAAACAATTCCTTTCACTGGGCAAGGTATTCTCCATCCTAGCCATCATCATAGGCTGCCTGGGCATCTATGGCCTCATCTCGTTCTTTGTCATCCAGAAGACCAAGGAAATTGGCATCAGGAAGATTTTGGGCGGAAGCCTAACCGATATCTTATCGCTCTTTACCCGTGATTTCTTGATCATGATAGGTATTGCAGGGTTGATTGCGGTACCCGTTACCTTCCTGCTCATGAGACAGTGGTTGCAAAACTATGTCTATAGAACATCCATTGACATCTGGATATTTGTCGCGGCCATTGCCATCGTGCTGATCATCACCATGGCAATCATCATCTATAAGGGCGTCAAGGCCATATTGTCCAACCCTATAAAGAGCCTGCGCACAGAATAAGCACTCCCTGTCCTGAGGACATTTCCCCGTAAGGGGAAAAACTAAAAGTAAAAATCATGATAAGAAACTATATAAAAATCGCCTGGAGGAGCCTGTTAAAAAACAAGGCATACAACGCTCTGAATATCTGTGGGCTTGCCATAGGGATTACCTGTGCGAGCTTTATCCTGCTATGGGTTGAGGATGAAGTGAATTTTGATTTGAGTATTGCTGATGCAGAAAACGTGTACTACGTTCCTACCAATCAAAAATATGAAGGGGAATGGAGGACATTTTACTCTACTCCTGGTCCTCTTGCACAGGCCCTTGAGGATGAAATCCCCGAAATCTCACACGCAGCCAGGCAATTCAATACAAACTTTATGTTTTCGATTGACGGACAAGGTATAAACAGTAGAGGTGCGTTTTCTGATGCAGATATCTTTGACATATTTGGATTGAAATTTATAAAGGGTAATCCCCAAGTAGCATTTAATAACAAAGATGCAATTGTACTTACCCAATCTACCGCAAAGCAGCTCTTTGGGGCAAGGCAAGACATTCTAGGCAAAACCGTAGAGGTAAACAAATCTGAAAACTATACGGTCACGGGGATCATCGAAGACCTTCCGGAAAGTACCACGTTTAATTTTAACTGGCTAGTCCCCTTTGAGAATCTTACTGATGGTAGAGAATGGACGCAAAAATATGGAAGCAATTATGCAAATACCTTTGTAAAACTTGTGCCTGGCTCAGACCCGGGTGCGGTAAACGGGAAAGTGAAAAGGATAATCCCAGAGAAAACCGGAGAAGAAGGTACGGAGGCCATTTTATTTTCTGCTAAGAATTGGCATCTAAGGTCAGACTTTAAAAATGGGAAAATCGTAGGGGGAAGGATAGAATACATCAATCTTTTTAGCCTCATCGCCATCATCATTCTCACGATTGCGTGCATCAACTTTATGAATTTGGCGACAGCCAGAAGCGAAAAAAGGGCAAACGAGGTGGGCGTTCGCAAGACATTGGGATCTGATAAAAAACAATTGATGTTTCAATTTATGGCCGAGGCATTCATGATTGCCTCCCTAGCGGCGATATTAAGTGTTATACTGCTCATCATTCTTTTACCACTCTTCAATGGGCTTGTGGATAAACACCTCAGCCTGGGCCTTGCTAACCCCATGCACTATCTCTCATTGATTGCCATCGCGGCACTTTGCGGATTTGTTGCAGGACTTTATCCCGCGGTATACCTCTCATCGTTTAAACCCATAGATGTCCTCAAGGGTAAAAAATCATCATCGCGTAACGCTGCTTTTATCCGTAAAGGGCTTGTTATTGCCCAGTTTGTGGTTTCCATAACGTTCATAATAAGCACGGTTATCGTATATCAACAGGTTTCTTACGTAAAAAACAGGAACCTGGGAATGAACAAGGAAAATTTGATTGAATTGCCCGTTAACGGCACCATGCTCAAAAACCTCGCCCCCTTAAAACAATCCTTGACTTCATCTGGGATGATAAAAAGTGTAGGGGTCACCAACTCGCAAGCACTTGAAGGTGGCAATAATGGCTCTGGCTTAAATTGGCAAGGAGGCCAGGATACCGAAGATGTGCTGATATCCTATAGATATGTAAATGATGATTTTATAAAGACGATGGGCATGCAGCTTGTTGAAGGCAGGGGTTTTGGTTCAGTAACTGAAAACGACAGTTTAAGCACCATCATCACACAATCTTTTGCCAACCTGATGGAAAAAGGAAGCGCCCTGGGCAAGAAGATTACCAGAGGCGATACTGAATATGTAGTACAGGGCGTCATAAAGGATTTTGTTTATGGAGACATGTATAGTGGCAGTGATCCCGTGATGTTTTTTAACACTCCTGCTAATGCAGAATACATGTACCTGCGTACCAATCCCAAATATCCCATAGATCAAATTATCAATAAGGTAGAAAGTGATTTAAAAACATATAATCCAGGCTTTCCCTTTGAATACCGTTTTCTTGATGAGGTGTTTGATAACCGTTTTAAAAGCGAGCAGCTCATTGGGGAACTGTCCCAGGTTTTTGCCATCCTGGCGATTATTATTTCATGCTTGGGACTCTTTGGGCTTTCGGCATATACCGCAGAGCAAAGAAAAAAGGAAATTGGCGTGCGCAAAGTGCTGGGATCAAGTGTTACAGGAATTGTCAGGCTTTTGTCAAAGGATTTTATATTTCTTGTTTTCATCGCCATTTTAATTGCCGTTCCCCTGGCATGGTATGTCATGAACAACTGGCTGCAGGGATTTAGTTATAGAATATCCATCAATGGGTGGGTTTTCGCTTTCGCGGGAATCACAGCCATCATAATCGCACTGGTGACCGTAAGTTTTCAGGCCATCAAAGCCGCAATGGCCAACCCCGTAAAAAGCCTGCGTACGGAATAAACCCCCATTAACCTGAGGACATTTCCCCAAAAGGGAAAATAAAAAATGAATATCATGATAAGAAACTATATCAAAATTGCGTGGAGGAACATAAAAGCAAACAGATTGTTTACTATGTTGAACATCATCGGGCTGGTCGTGGGGCTTTGCGTATGCATCATCCTTTTTGCATTTGTGAATACAGAGCTCAGCTTTGACAAGATGTACACCCATGCTGATGACATTTACCGTGTCAACATGGAAACCTCTGAGGAATATAACTTTGAAACCTGGGCCGAGTTGCCCAACGCCGTTGGCCCGGCAATGCTTCAAGATATTCCGCAAGTCAAGAAGATGACCCGGTTGATAAAAGATGATTTTGGGGCTACCGCTTCTTTAAAAATAGGAACCAAGAATTTTTCTGAAAATAGTCTTTACCTGGCTGACTCCACAGCTTTTGAAATCTTTGATTTCCATTTTACCGCGGGAAACGCACAAAGTGCTTTTGCAAATCCTAACTCCATTGTGCTATCGCAATCGGCCAAAGAACGTTTTTTTGGGGATAAAGCTGCCCTTGGCGAGTTTATTACCATCAACAACAGGGACACACTACAAGTGTCTGGCGTGTATAGAGACCTGCCCAAAAACAGTGTGATAGACTGTGAAATGGTGTACAACATCCTTGATTCCTGGATGGGGACTAATGTCTACTGGAGCAATGCCAGTTATGAAACCTATGTGCAACTGGAACCTCATACTGATGTGGGCCAGGTAGAAATGCAAGCCACGCAGCTCATAGATAAATATGTAGATAAAGACGGGCAATATTTTACAAAGTTCCACCTGCAACCCTTAACTAAAATACACCTGTTCTCCAGTGGCATTCGAGATGGCTATTCAGCTAAACTGGGAAGTATTAGCACCATAAGAAGCTTATTGTTCCTGTCTGTTTTAGTCCTGATAATTGCCTGTATCAACTACATGAACCTTGCTACGGCAAATTCGCGCAAGCGCAAAAAAAGCATCAGCGTAAACAAGGTTTTGGGCGCAAGTCAAAAACATATGCTCTCGCTTTTTTATGTAGAAACAGGACTCTTGGTATTGATTTCGGTAGTAATGGCCTTTGTTCTCGCATTTGTGGCGCTCCCAGCATTTGAGGGTTTCACCGGTAATGAGCTGGAGTATGGCGATTTGCTTGCGACGCCCATCCTGATAGGGTTAATCGTGATTTGGCTGGTGGTGACCCTATTTGCAGGCAGCTATCCCGCAATCTCCATGACCGGCATTGCTCCTTTATCACTGGTAAATAAATCCAGCAAGAAGCGTACAACGTCTGCGCTTGTGCGCAAGGGACTTGTGGTCTTTCAATTTGCAGCATCCATCATACTCATCATTGCCGTAACCATAATCGTGCAGCAAATGAATTTTATCAAAAACAAAAACCTGGGATATGATCCCGATGGACTGGTCGCGGTCTCCGTGAAATCTGCCGAAAGCCGTCAACAGGTAAAAAATCTTGAATATGCTTTACAGCGAAAGGCCTATGTGGAAAGTCTCTCTGCCGTGCAATCCATTCCCGGAGCCAATGAAAGCGGCCGCTCTGTGCGTCGCTTGACCACAGAACAAACGGGGATGCCCATCTCCAGCTGCCGTACTGATGGCAATGTCATACAGACCCTGAAATTAAATTTACTAGCGGGCAGTGAACTACCACAAAACCTGGCTAAAGGAGACTCGATTATCTACACCTTGATAAACCAAAAGATACTCAAGTACCTTAACTATAAAACACCAGAAGACGCCATAGGTAAAACCATACATACAGAGATGGGTTCTAGAGCCGTTATTACTGGTGTTGTTGAGAATTTCAATTTCAATTCACTCAAAGAAGATAGTGGTGGCTATATGTATTACACATCAAACGTAGCACCAGAGGGTATCCGGACGCTCCTAGTAAGATACAATACCCAGAACCTGCAACAGTTGGTAAAAGACCTGGAGAAAACCTTTAACGACAATTTGCCCAATACCGCCTTTGACTATGCATTTGTGGATAAACATGTAGCCCAGCTCTATGCCTCTGAAGAACGGACGGCCAGTTCTGCCAAAATTTTCTCGCTCCTCGCCATTTTTGTCGCTTGCTTAGGTCTTTTTGGGCTTGCTGCATTCATGGCTGAACAACGTACCAAGGAGATAGGGGTACGCAAGGTGCTAGGGGCAAGTGTTGCCGGGGTAACAAGTCTGCTGTCAAAAGATTTCCTGAAGCTTGTGGGAATCGCGTTTTTATTGGCCTCCCCATTGGCCTACTGGATAATGACCCGGTGGCTGCAAGATTTCAGCTATCATATATCCATAAAATGGTGGGTCTTTGGCCTAGCAGGTCTTTCCGCAATGTTCATTGCCTTTGTGACCGTAAGTTTTCAGGCCATCAAAGCCGCAATGGCCAACCCCGTAAAAAGCCTGCGTACGGAATAAGCCCCTATTAAGGAGAAAACTAAAAAGATTAAAAACATGATAAGAAACTATATCAAAATCGCGTGGCGCAACCTACAGAGGAACAAGTTATATGGTTTTATCAATATAGGTGGGCTGGCGCTGGGGCTTTGTGCCTGTTTATTGATTCTCTTTTTCGTTGGCCACGAAAAAAGCTATGATACCTTCCATACAGATGCTGACCGTATTTTCTCCATGCGTGCCAGCTTTAAAATGGGCGACAATACCATGAACATGCAGGCATTCAACTCGGTTGTGGGTACAATGGTGCAAGAAAACAGTCCTGCGGTAGAAGCTACCGTGAGAATGAACAACATGTATGAGCCTGTTGTGGTGGGTAACCGTCAATTTACAGGTGCTAAACACGCTGAGAAAAACTTCAGCTTTGCTGATGCAAATTTCTTTGAATTCTTCTCCTTTGACCTTTTGCAGGGAGAAAAAGACAAGGTGTTGAAAAAACCCTATTCCCTAGTGATTTCTAGGAAAATGGCAAGGAAATATTTTGGCGAAAGCCAACCCATAGGACAGACGCTTGAGGTAAAAATAGATAGCGTTTATACGTTTACCGTTACTGGCATCGCTGAAGACACGCGGTCAAATTCTACAATTCAAACTGATTTTATCGCATCGCTCAACAGCATGCGCACGATAAAGAAATTTGACCGTGATTTTGAATATTCCTCTTTTAGGGGAGGGAGCTTCCCCACGTTTGTGAAACTAAAGGATAGCGGTACCGAAGCACAAGTTGTGAAGACCATCAATGAGCTGAGCAAACAAGCCAGCGAAGAGGCTGACGAGACTTACAGCCTCATGAATATCACCCAAAAACATCTTACCGAAAGTTCTACCGGCCAGTCAAAATACCTCAAGGTCTTCCCGCTAATCGCTTTATTGATTGTATTGCTTGCACTCATTAATTACCTGAGTTTATCTACGGCGCGGGCTTCACTCAGGGCAAAAGAAATAGGCGTAAGAAAAGTAAACGGCGCCAGTAGAAAAAGTGTAGCCCTGCAATTTTATGTAGAATCTACCTTGTACGTGGTACTTGCCTTTTTCCTGGCAATTGTGTTAACCGCTGCCTTGCAGTCGTATTTTTTTGATTTGCTCAACATAGAGATTGATACATCATTTTTTCTTAATGGCAGGTTCTTGATCACCCTAGGTGTACTTTTTATGATCACCGTGATCTTGACGGGATTGTATCCCGCGGTGTTGATGTCATCATTTAATCCTATTGACAACCTGCGCAGTAAATTTTCAAAAAAGACTGGCGGGATCACACTGCGACAAACCTGCACGGTGGTACAATTTATCATCGCAGTGGGGCTCATCATAAGTGGGCTCATCATCCAGCAACAAATCAATTTTATGCGCAATGTAGATATAGGTCTCAACCGCTCTAACGTGTTGATGTTGCCATTACAAAACACGATAGGCACAAATAGTACCGCTTTTAGAAATGAAGTCGCCAGTTTACCGCAAGTGCAGCAAACCGCGGTAGCAAGGCAAGCCATGTATAGAGGTTATGACATCTTTTTTGCCAGTTCTGATGGTAAAAATGATGATGTCGCGTTACCTATTTTCTCGATAGATGAACACTTTTTAAAAACACTACAGGTACAATGGAAAATCAAGCCCGAAGACCTCAGCAGACTCTCTGGTGAAAAAACCATCATCATCAATACCACAACAATTAAGGAGTTTGGGCTTTCGCCAAATCCCATTGGAGAAAAAATACACATGGGCGTAGAAGATTATGAAATCGTGGGCGTGACCAAAGATTTCAACTTCTCAAGCCTAGATGCTCCCATACAACCCCTTGCGCTCTTTACAACATCAGAAAGCAATGCAAATACAGAATTGCTCTCCGCTCGCGGCGGCTGTATTTATGTAAGGTTTTCACCAAAAACAAACCTGCAAAACATGCTTGCTAAAATTGAAGATATTTATGCAAAGTATGATAAAGAATCCCCTTTTGAATATGAGTTTATGGACGATGCCTTTGACGCGACCTTTAGGTCTGAGCAGCGCCTGGCCTATATCTTCAACATATTTATAGTCCTGACCTTTGTGATTGCGGGAATGGGTCTTTTTGGCCTTGCGACATTTACCGCACAGCAAAAATTCAAAGAAATAGGAATACGTAAGGTGCTGGGAGCTTCAGTGTATCAAATCACATCTTTGCTCTCGCTGGGCTTTTTAAAATTAGTATGCATCGCCATCCTTATTGCCTCGCCCCTCGCCTGGTATTTTATGCGTGACTGGTTACAGGATTTCACGTATAGAACACAGATAGAATGGTGGGTATTCTTGCTTGCTGGTACAATAACATTATTTATCACGATTCTCACTGTAGGATTTGAAACCATCCGCGCCGCAATGGCCAACCCCGTAAAAAGCCTGCGAAGTGAATGAATAATCACTTCAAAAAGAAGACATTATGATAAGAAACTATATAAAAACCGCGTGGAGGAACATCTGGAAGAACAAGCTTTTTTCGGCCATAAACATCATTAGCCTGGCCATAGGGTTTAGTGCTTCGTTCGTGATAGGCCTTATGGTGTACTATGACCTAAGCTTTGACACCTTTCATGAAGATGCTGACAGGATCTACAGGATAACCACACATTTCACCACACCGCAAGGGGAGTTTAACAACCGTGGGGTCTCCATCCCCTTGATGCAAGTGGCTAAAGAAGACCTTCCCGGGGTGGGTGTTGCCACGGGCTTTTTTACCAGTTCATTGCAAAAAGCCGAAAACCCTGAGAACGGAAAAACCTACAAGCACCTGGATGACATGGTGTTCACTGACCCTGAATATTTTAAGGTCTTCAGGTACGACTGGCTTGCCGGTTCTCCAGATAATGCGTTGAACCTACCCAATCAGCTCGTGCTGACCGAAAACAAGGCGGCACTGTATTTTCCTGGTGAATCCCCCAGTGCAATTGTGGGCAAAACCATGGTCTATAACGACTCCCTGTCTTTTAATGTCACTGGCGTAGTGGCAAATCTAGAAGGTCGCACAGACCTGATATTCAATGAATTCATTTCTCAAAAATCTGCCATCAACCTGGACCTGGGCATCAACCTTAAAAACCCCAACTGGGAGGGCACAAACTCAAATTCGCAACTTTTTATCAAGGTAGCTGAAAATGCCTCCATTGCCACCATTCAAAAACAACTGGACAAAATAGCCCTGGACAATGAGTCCAGCTTTGACAAGCAGTACAATAACAAGAGGACCTTTAGGTTGCAGCCTTTCGGCGAAATGCACTTTGACCCAGAACTGGGGATCTTCAACAACAGTCCTGCCGTGACCAATAAACCCGTAATGATAGGCCTGGGCTTTGTGGCCCTCTTCCTGCTCCTGCTGGCCTGTATAAATTTTATAAACCTCAACACGGCACAGGCTGACCAGCGCGCCCGCGAAATAGGGATAAGAAAGACCCTGGGAAGCTCAAAGGGCCAGCTCATCTTTCAATTTCTGGGGGAGACCTTCCTGCTCACGCTTTTCTCCGCCATAATATCCGTGGTGCTGGCTTACTGGCTGCTCAATGAATTTAGGGAGTTTGTGCCAAAGGGATTGGGGTTTTCTGTCTTTGGCGAAAGCCAGGTAATCCTTATCGCCATAGCGCTTGTATTGTTGATAACGGTCTTTGCCGGAATTTACCCCGCGATGGTGCTTACCCGTTTTAAACCGGTCTCCATACTCAAGGGGCAGACCCTCAACTCTACCGGAAAGCCCACCTTGCGCCGCGTGCTTACCGTTTTTCAGTTTACCATTGCGCAGGTCTTTATCATCGGGACACTCCTGGTGGGCCAGCAAATCAAGCATTTGATGAGCAAGGATATGGGCTTTAAGACAGATGCCATTGCCTATATGAATACCCCTTTCAGGAACAATACGTTTGACAAGACTGACCGTCTTGCGCGTGAAATGACCAAAATCCCGGGAATCTCAAAGGTTGCCCTGGGTGGTAACCCGCCGGCATCAAATAGTGTATGGTCTGATATGTTCACGTATTATGATGAGGGCAGAGAAATACAGACCCCAGTTGAAATTTTGATTGCCAGCAATGATTTTATGGACCTTTATGGTCTTCATTTTTTAGCGGGTCGCAAACCCCTCAACGACACGATTCATGAGATAGTCATCAATGAGGCGTATTTACACGCACTAGGTTTTAAGGATGCTGCCAAGATCATTGACAAAACCGTCAAGGATGGAGAAGAAGAAGTTGCTATTGTGGGCGTGGTCAAAGATTTTAATCAACGGTCTGCAAAAACATCCATCAATCCTATGATGTTACGGGGCGATTGGGACCGCAAGAACTGGTCAAGTTTTAGTACCATTCATTTAAACATAAGTGGAATTCAAGATGGGCAGTTAACAAGCGTAATCCCAAAAATCGAGCAACGATGGAAGGACGTCTACCCAGATAATGATTTTGAAATCAAATTCTTAGATGAAACCATTGCCAACTTTTACCGAAGTGAAAAAAGCCTCTCTAAACTGTTGCAATGGGCAATGGGACTATCTGTATTGATAAGTTGCCTGGGGCTGCTGGGCCTTGTCATCTATACCACAAACCGAAGGACTAAAGAAATAGGGATACGCAAGGTGCTGGGTGCTTCCCTGGCAGAGTTGAACGTGTTGCTGTGCAAGGATTTTTTATTGCTCGTGTGCATTGCTTTTGTGATTGCGGCGCCCATCGCGGCCTGGCTGCTCAACGACTGGTTACAGGATTTTGCATACAGGACGGGGCTCTCGTGGTGGGTTTTCGCTTTAAGCGGAACGGGAATGATAGTACTCGCCCTGATTATCATGAGCATAAGAACCATGGCGACAGCCATGAAAAACCCCGTAAAAAGCCTGAGGACGGAATAAAACCTCATCTCTCCCGGAAGGGAAAAAACCTAATAAGATTAAAAACATGATAAGAAACTATATTAAAATCGCGTGGAGGAACCTTCTTAAGAACTGGACGATGTTTAGCATTAATATCCTGGGGTTGACCCTGGGAATCGCAAGCTGTCTCCTGATAGGGATCTTTATGGTGGATGAGCTGAGCTATGACCGCTACAACGCGCATGCTGACCGTATGTACCGTGTGGTTTTAAAGGCCAACATCAATGGTGAAGAACTTAAAGAAGCAGTAGTGGGAGCACCCGTGGGCACTGCGCTGCAGCAGGATTTACCACAAGTGGAAAACACCACACGTATCGCAAAACTCCATCACCCAGAAATAAAGTACAACAACGAGACTTTTGAAAATCTAAAGGTTGCATATGCCGATGCAAACCTGCTGGATTTTTTCACCTTGCCTGTTGTAAAGGGCAACGCTACAAATCCGCTGAAAAACCCCAATGCTGTTGTCATTACCCAGCAGGAAGCAAAGCATCTCTTTGGCGCAGAAAACGCCATCGGGAAGACTATTTTTATCAATGGGAACCAGCTGGAGGTTACGGCGGTGATTAAAGACATTCCCAAGACTTCGCATTTTCATTTTGACGCGTTTGTCTCCATGAATGGGAATGGGGAGGCCAAGAGTACTTCTTGGGTAAACTCTGGTTTTGCAACCTATGTAATGCTTAAGGAAGGAGCAGATTTCATGGAGGTTGAAAAGCAGTTTCCCGGAATACTCGAGAAATATATGGGGCCTCAAGTCCAGGAGGCTATTGGTGTTTCCTACTCAGAGTTCAAGGCTCAAAATGCGTTTGGGATTTACCTGCAACCACTGCTGGACATTCACTTAAAATCTGATTTTTCAAATAAAACCGAATTTGAAGATGGTGGTGACATTAAATATGTGTACATCTTCAGTGTGATTGCAATCTTCATGCTCATCATTGCCTGTATCAATTTTATGAATATTTCTACCGCGACTGCTACAAAACGCGCCCGCGAAGTGGGTATTAGGAAGGTGCTGGGCTCTAACAAAAAACAACTCATCACCCAGTTTATCACAGAGGTTTTTATCTCTGTGATAATCGCAATTACGCTGGCTATCGCAGTGTGTTATGTGGCGCTGCCGTTCTTTAATTCCCTTACGGGGAAAACATTTGGCTTTAGCCAAATCATAAACCTCAAGTTTGCACTGACACTCGTGGCACTTGCGTTTACCATTACGGTTTTGGCAGGAGCCTATCCCGCATTTTTCCTTTCGGGGTTTAAGCCTATCACGGCATTAAAAAGCAAGTTCAATAACAAAAAAACAACCTCGCTGCGCAGCGGTCTGGTGGTATTTCAATTTGTGATTTCGGCGGGATTGATCCTAGCAACGCTGGTGGTTTACAAACAACTTGATTTTATCATGAACAAGGACCTGGGGTACAATAAAGAGCAAGTGCTGGTGATACGTGATGCCGCGATGATGGACGATACGGCCATGCAATCACTTAAAAGTGAACTTGCACAAAGCAGTGCCGTAAAAAGCATCACACAGTCAGCTTATCTGCCTGCCGGCGAAAGTGACAACAACGTACGCGGGATTTTTAAAAATGGTGATTACCTACGTAAATTCTTTTTCTACAATATCGATTCGCAATACCTGTCAACACTGGGAATGCGCCTTGTTGCAGGTCGCAATTTTAACGACAACGCCGGCGTGGAAAGTGACAAGGCAATCATTAACAAAGAAGCTGCAAAAGTGCTGGGCATTGTTGATAATCCGCTGGGAAAGCAGTTTCAAATGGATGATAACAATGGCAAGAAAACGCTAACGGTAATTGGCGTGATAGACGATTTTAATTTTGAATCGCTCCACAAAAAAATCGAGCCGCTCGTGATGGTCAATCAACCCTATGGCGGACTCATCTTAAAAGTAAACAGCGACAACATCGCAAAAACCCTGACCGATATCAGTGCATTATGGCAAAAGTTTGATGACAGTGGTTCTTTTGATTATGTGTTCTTAGATGAGTCGTTTGAGCAAAACTATCAGAAGGAGCAGAAGATGGGCACTGTACTGCTCGTTTTTGCTTTGCTCACCATTTTTGTGGCATGCCTGGGGCTTTTTGGCCTAGTAACCTACACGGCAGAACAACGATTCAAGGAAATAGGAATCCGTAAGATTTTGGGGTCAAGTGCTACCCAGATCGTGGCCATGCTCTCTAAAGATTTCCTCAAGCTTATCCTTATTTCTTTCTTGATTGCATTCCCTCTGGGCTATTACCTTATGCACAAATGGCTACAGGACTTTGCATACAGGATAGAGATAAGCGCCTGGCTCGTTTTGGCGGCAGCCATAATCACCTTATTTATCGCCTTTGCGACCATAAGTTTTAAAAGCATCAAGGCAGCGATGCAAAACCCCATAAAAAGTTTACGAACAGAATAAGCCCCCCATTGTCCTACGGACATTTCCCCCGGAAGGGAAAAACTATAAAATCTTAAGTTATGCTTAGAAACCATATCAAAATTGCATGGCGCAACCTCTGGAAGAACAAGACGTTTACCTTTCTTAATATTTTTGGGCTGACCATCGCGTTTAGCGTTGCTATCCTGCTGAGCATGGCGGCTTTCTTTGACCTTTCATTTGACCAGTCTCATAAAAACAAAGCCAGTATTTACCAGGTTTACTACACGCAGCAATCGCCCGACAAGCAGGAAATTGCCACGTCAATGCCGGTTCCTTTAGCACCTTCTCTGGCAGAAGAAATCCCAAATATTGAGCACATCACCCGCTACATTAGTGACCATGCGCTTGCGCTGGAAAATGATAAAGAACTAGACCTAAATGTTGCTTTTGTAGACCCAGATTTCTTCTCGATGTTCACCTTCCCTACACTTCAGGGAAATGAAAATGCCATTGCCGAAACCTCAACAATTGGCATTACAAAAGGTGCTGCTGAAAAAGTTTTTGGCAAAACCGATGCGATAGGTAAAACCATCGAACTTGTCCTAAATGGCAGGAACGAAGTGTTCACCATCGGTAATATTCTAGAAGATATACCGCTCAATAGCGGAGTGAAATTTGACGTTGCGATAAACTTTAAAAAATCTCCTAATTACACTGACCATACTGACCGCTGGGATGCCAGGAACCACAGTGTTTTTATGCAACTGGCCGACGCTACAACGCCTCAAAAAATAGAACAACAAGCCGTTGCCTTTACAAACCTGCATTATCAGGGAGATATTGAAAACCTTAAGCGTGATGGCGCAAAGCCCAATAGAAATGGCAATTATCTTGAGCTTGGCCTGCTCCCCTTTAAAGACATTCATTTCGCCGAATTTAAAGGTGGATATCTTAAAATCAGCAAGGCATATCCTTATATGATTTTGGGCATCGCCATTCTCATCCTGTTTATCGCGAGTGTCAATTTTATCAACATGAGTATTGCGCGCAGTGCCCAGCGCTTACGCGAAATAGGGATGCGCAAGACCCTTGGTGCCGAAAAATCACAACTTTTTATTCAGTTCTGGAGTGAGAGCGTTTTTGTATTTGCGATTTCGCTCCTTTTAGGTTTTGCCTTGAGCTTTGCGCTTGAGGGCCCGTTTAAAACCTTGTTCAATACACGAGCATCACTTTCTAATTTGAGTGCGCCGGTGATACTGGTGGTACTGCTGGTCGCATTTCTTGTCATCACCTTAATTGCTGGTGGTTATCCGGCGGCGATTCTTAGCAAGTTGGGAACATTAAAGGCACTTAAAGGAAAACTAGAAATTTCAGGGAAAAACCGAGTAAGAAATGTTCTTATGGTGGTGCAATTTAGCATTGCAATCCTGCTTATTTCTGGCACACTGGTCCTGTGGAGTCAACTGGATTATATGCGTAATAAAGATTTAGGTTTTGACAAAGAACAGGTAATCGCTGTTCCCCTCAATGGCAAAAGAGCAAACCGACAGGATGTTGCGCTTTTGCGCAATGAACTTCAAGGTAAACCGGGGATTGTTTCCATTTCTGCATCAGACAATAACTTGGGACTGGGCAAAGATGGCAGCACTTATTTTAGCCGCATGGGTTTTGATTATAAAGGTCGTGGTGTGAGCACAAATATGCTGGTAGTAGATTATGATTACCCAGAGACTTTAGGACTGGAAATCAAGGAAGGTAGAACCTTTAAAAGGGATTTTTCCAGCGACAGCTTATCTATCGTGATCAATGAGGCTATGGCCAAAGAACTTCAAGAAGAAAATCCTATCAACAAAAGGATAATCCTTGACGACTCTATAAGCTATAGCATAATAGGAGTTTTAAAAGATTACAATTTTCAGGGGCTGGACAAGAAAATTGAACCCATTAGCATGTTCATGATGGGCGACTGGGACGTGTATTATGCCTTTGTGAAAGTGGCCCCCGGAAGCCTTGCCCAGTCTTATGAAACCATTGAGAACGCCTGGAAAAAAGTTGAGCCCAATGCAGAATTTCTAGAATCCTTCCTAGATGAAAATATTGACCGCACCTTTAAACGCGAAAGGACGATGACCACGATAATTTCAAGCGGCTCTATCATTGCGATTTTACTAAGCTGCATCGGGCTTTTCGCAATATCCATGCTCGTAGTGACTCAACGAACCAAGGAAATTGGCGTGCGCAAGGTTGTGGGCGCAAGCGTCGCTTCGATTACCATTTTGTTAACCAAGGATTTCCTAAAACTTGTGGGTATCGCATTTCTCATTGCAGCTCCAGTTGCTTACTGGTTGCTTTCGCGCTGGCTGCAAGATTATGAATATCGCATTGACCTGGGGATTGGCATTTTCGCGGCAGCAGGATTCTTAGCGGTCTTGATCGCGCTCGTCACCATAAGTTTTCGCACGGTGCGGGCCGCACTACAAAACCCGATAAAATCATTAAAAACAGAATAAAATAATAATCAAAATACTGATAAAACCATGCTTTTAGAACTCAATCATATATATAAATGGGTGACCACTGGTGGCCGAAGGACCTTTCTCCTCAACGACCTTAGTCTACAGGTAGAAAAAGGCGAATTCATCTCGGTCATGGGCCCTTCTGGCTCGGGAAAATCCACCTTGCTCAACGTCATCGGCATGCTCGATTCTTTTGACGAAGGTGCGTATAATTTTGATGGTGAACCTGTACACCAACTCAAGGAAAAACAGCGTGCAAAACTGTTTAAGGATAATATGGGATTTGTGTTTCAGGCGTATCATCTTATTGATGAACTCACCGTTTATGAAAACATAGAGACGCCCCTTTTATACAAAAAAATAAAAGGTTCTGAGCGCAAGGCCATGGTCGCTGATATCTTGGACCGCTTTAATATCGTGGGCAAAAAAGACCTTTTCCCCACACAATTGAGCGGCGGCCAGCAACAACTTGTGGGCGTTGCCCGCGCGCTGATCGCAAAGCCCAGCCTTATCCTCGCAGACGAGCCCACGGGCAACCTCAACTCAAAACAAAGCGACGAGATCATGCAGCTCTTTAAACAGCTCAACGAGGAGGACGGCGTCACGATCATCCAGGCGACGCACTCAGAATCAAACGCCGCATACGGCAGCCGCACCATTAACCTGCTAGATGGCAGCATCGCAAAATAAAGTTTACCATGAAGACCACCATTGCATCAATCATCACTTTACTTTTTTCCTTTTTGGCTTTAAGCCAAAACAATCAAAACCTCACACTTAATGAATGTATTGAAATTGCCCTGAAGAACAACCTTGACCTGAAGACCGCAAAACTCAGTGCCGAAACATCAACCGTGAACTACAAGCGTAACCGCAATGCGCTGTTGCCGTCAATCAATGGCAACTGGAACTACGGGATTTCGCAAGGACGCAGCATAGACCCATATACCAATGATTTTGTGAACGAGCGACTGGAGTATAGCAATGCAGGCCTGGGGCTGGATGCGACGGTTTTTAATGGTTTCAGGTTGTTAAATTCCCTAAAACAGGGAAAACTCAACATGGAAGCCGCCGAAATGCAGGTGGAAGAAGCCAAGCAAAACCTGGTGCTTGATGTAACACTGGCCTTTTTACAGGCATTGAACAGCAGGGAACTGCTCAAACTCGCCGAAAACCGTATTGCAAGCACGCGCGAACAAGCCGGAAGGTTAAAGACCATGTTTGAAGAAGAATCTGGCAACCCCGCCGAATATCGGGATCTGCAAGGTCAGGTTGCCAGCGATGAGGCGAGCCTGGTTTCTACCCGCAACTCGTTAACAGATGCCTTGCTCAATCTCGCGCAACTCATGAACGTGGATTATGAGATCAACGCAGATGGACTAGCACTGCTCATGGATTTTAAAGAATATGGGCTTTCGCCAAAAGAGGTTTACGACGACGCCCTGAACAACTTGGCAACTTTTAAAACCCGCGAACTACAGTTGGCCGCAGCCCAAAAAGGCGTTGCCGTTGCCCGCGCGCAATACACCCCGGAAGTTTCATTTTTTGCAAACCTCAATACCAATTATTCCAGCGCGGCACGTTTATTTAATGAAAATGGGACCCTTGTGGAAGACACCGGGGCCTTTGTGAATTATGACGGTCAGGTGTTGCCCGTATTTACTGAAAACACACAGTTTGCCGCAGAAGAAATAAGCTACAGAGACCAGTTTGACAACAACCTGAATTCGTCTATTGGCGTGTATGTCTCCGTGCCCATTTTTAATGGATGGCGCGCAAAGCAAAATGTCCAACTAGAGAAAATAAAACGCGACCAGGCGCAAACAAACCTAGAACAGACCGAGCTGCAACTAAGTACAAACATCAAGCAGGCGTATTATGACATGCAGGCCGCCTTGCAGCGTTTTAATGCACTAGAGGCACAGGTTGAAGCCAGTGAAGAATCCTTTCGTATCAACGAGATAAGATTTAACAATGGCGTTACCAACAGCGTGGACTATATCGTGAGCAAGAATAACCTGGAGAACGCCCGTATCAACCTCGCTAACGTGCGTTATGAATACATGCTGCGCGTTAAAGTCCTGGAATATTACCGCGGAAATATGGATTTGCAGTAGGCTATGCTACTGCAAATTTCTCACAAAGATTTATCGTATCGCGCACATCATCAAGCGTTGTACGCGGATTGATAAGGCACATACGCAAAACAACCATTCCGTTGAGATAGGTTGTTACCAGCATCGCCTCGCGGGATTCCACTACTTTTTTAGAAATCATGCGGTTAAGGTCATCAATCTCATCTTCGGTTAATTTCTTGTCGATGGGATTATACCTAAAATTGATCACCGCAAGCGTCGCCGGGGAAACCACTTCCCACTTGGGACTTTTACGCAGTAATGCTTCGGTTTTTTCTGCTAAAGCAAAATTATATTCTACCGCTTCCCTAAATGCTTTCAACCCAAAAGTCTTGACACTCATGTAAAATTTAAGCGCCCTGAACCTACGCGTCAACTGGATGCCGTGGTCGTAGAAATTAATTTCAGACGGGTTGCCTTCAACATCCTTGAGATACTCAGGTTTTTCGGTAAAGGTGCCGCTCAACCATTTGTGATTGCGCACCAGCAAGCAACCCATTTCATACGGTTGATAGAACCATTTGTGCGGGTCCACGGTGATAGAATCGGCTTTTTCCATACCTTTTAAAATCTTTTTCCCGGCTTTCGCCAAAATCGCTGCGCCGCCATACGCACCATCAATATGAAACCAGAGTTTCTCTTTTTTACAAATTGCTGCCAACTCAGAAAGCGGGTCAACCGTTCCCGTGTTTGTCGTCCCGGCAGAAGCTATCAAACAAAAGGGTTGCAGACCTTCTAAACAGTCTTTATTAATTGCGTTTTTCAGTTTGTTTATGGCAAACTTGAATTCGATATCCGTGGGGATGATGCGTATTTGTTCTTTTTTAAACCCAAGAACATGAATGGCCTTGATATTTGAAGAATGTGCCTGGTCTGAAAGGTAGATCACCGCTTTAGAAAAATCTTCACCACATTTTATGCTTCGGGCGGTAACCAGTGCCGTGAGGTTTGCCATGCTTCCACCGCTGGTAAAAATCCCTCCGCCTCTTTTCGCCGGAAGGCCAAAAATCTTCAACAGCCAGTTTATCGTAACAATCTCAAGCTCTGCCGCCGCTGGAGCGGCTGCCCAACCGCCAGAAAAAATATTGAACCCCGTTGCCAGCGCATCTGCCATGGCGCTCACATAATTGCTGGGCCCAGGAACAAATGAATAGAACTTGGGATGGCTCATGATGTTGCTGTAAGGTACTACTTGTTGCATCACAAAATCGAGCACTTGCATCACTTCGGTGCCTTTTTCTGGAGCTTCCTCAAGAAAAACCGAGTCCATCTCAGACCTGGTGGCCTGGGCAACGGGCAGTTTTTTATGTTGATTGAGGTTGTGGTCAACAATCATGTCCACGATGCTGTGGCCGTATTGCCTCATCACATCTTCTGGCAATTCCAGTTTTGCTATGTCCTTAGGCTCCATATCCTGATTTTGCTGTAAAATTAGGTTTTTGCAAAGAGATAGCTGTGGCTTGCGTTAAAACAAAAACCCCGGGGATTCCCAGGGTCTTTTTACTTTATTACGGTATAAGTGAAAGCTAGAGCTTCTTAATCTTGATATTCTTAAAGGCAATCTCACTGCCGTGGTCCTGTAGGCCTATATAACCCGTTCTTGAGGTACCATAATCTGGGTAATCTTCCCACTTGCCTGAGTTGCGGCGCTTTTCCCAATCTTCAGAATAAGGAACGAATTCCACGGTCTTCTTGCCATTGAGGTAATAGGTGGCCTTATCGTTAGTAAAGACAATCTTGCTGGTGTTCCACTCGCCCATGGGCCTGAGGTCCTCATCTTTGTAATCTGGTGTGTACATGGCATAGTCAGCACCTATGGATTGCCAGTCTTCCAGCTTTTGGGGAAAACCCAGCTGGTCAATGATCTGATACTCTGGCGCGACCTCATAGGGCGCATGGTATTTTTTATCCTCGACCACGTGGTAAAATATCCCGCTGTTGCCTTCCGGCGAAAGTTTCCAATCTACGGTCAACTCAAATTCTTCATATTTATCAGCGTCATAGATGATATCCCCACCTATGTCCCCGCCTTCTCCAGATGACATGAGGATACCGTCTTCTACCTTCCATCCACTGGGGAGGCCCTCGCCATTGTAGCCCCGCCAGTGGGACACGTTTTCTGGGGCCATGAGGTCTACCCAACCGTCATCTGCGGCAGCGGCCATTTCGGTTTCGTTTTCGGCGACAGCCGTATCTTCTTCTTTTTCTTCTTTGCTTTCCTTACAGGCCCACAGGCACAGGGCAAGAAAGATGATAACATACTTTTTCATCGTGTATTGATTTTTTGTTGATGGTTTAAAGAACATCCCAGAACTTCAAGTATAAACTTATAACATTTAAAACCTTAAAAAAATTTATATTTAAAAAGTCCAGCCCTGTCGATCAATTGATTTATTATGTGAGTTTTATTGCTTGCTTCCATTGTCAAATTCTACATAACATTTACCTTGCACTATATTATGAGGTTTATTTTTGGGCTTCATCACTTGCCCAGTATCTGTAAACCTTGACTCATAATCTATTGATTTGAATGATTTTATTCTAAATCCTCGTTTTCTCAAGATTATATTTAGGTCTGCCTTTATACTCAGCTTTCTCGGCGTCCTGGCGTTTATAGTGGATTTTGGTTTTGACCAATCTGAAGGTATTCAACATGCGCTCAATGGATATTACCTGTTTATCCTCATCATGGGTATCGCGGTTACCTTGCTGCGTTACTTTTCCCGAAGAAAGAAACTGAGTACCAGTGTCATCGTGTTTGACGCCATAAGCATCTTCATCACGGTGTATATTATGGGCATCCATTTTTTTTCGCTTGAAGCGCATCAACATCTATCCATGTTGTACAATGATAACTGGGTCAAGGTTGCCATCCTGCTTACCTTTGTACGGGAGTTTGCCGAGCAGCAGATCAACCTGAAACGTACGTATTTTAACCCTGCGCAGGTCTTTATCTTGAGTTTTCTGGGTATTATATTATTTGGTACGGGCATGCTCATGCTGCCCAAGGCGACTCACACCGGCATCCATTTTCTTGATGCACTGTTCACATCGACGAGTGCGGTGTGCGTGACGGGGCTTGTGGTGGTCGATACGGGAAGCTTTTTTACGCCTTTTGGCCAAAGCATCATACTGGTATTGATACAGCTGGGCGGACTGGGCATACTTACCTTTGCAAGCTATTTCAGCTATTTCTTTAAAGGTGGGTCAACTTATGAAAACCAGGTGATGCTGAGCGATATTACAAATAGCCAGAAAATAGGCGAGGTGTATTCTACCCTGAAGCGTATCCTTATCATTACTTTTTCAATAGAGGCCATAGGCGCCATAACCATATTCTTCAGTATCCCTAAACAGGCCATTGCAGATGTGGGCGACAGGATCGTATTTTCGGTATTTCACTCCATATCTGCTTTTTGCAATGCAGGGTTCTCCACCCTTAGCAGCAGTCTATATGATGTTAATTTTAGGTTCAACTACACCTTTCAAATCTTGATCATCGCCTTGTTTGTCCTGGGCGGACTAGGTTTTCCCATTGTAATGAACCTCATCAAATACCTTAAGTACAAGGCATTTTACATCACCCATAAAAAGAAAAAACTAAAGCAGCCGTGGGTATTGAACCTCAACAGCCGCATTATCCTCATCACCACGATCTCGCTGACCGTTGTGGGTACCATCCTGTTTTACATTGATGAATATAACAATACCCTTGCCATGCATACCGGTGTGGGAAAATGGGTCCATGCGCTCTTTGGGGCGGCAACTCCCAGAACAGCGGGTTTTAATAGTGTACCGCTTGAGCAGCTGCACTTTTCTACGGTAATGCTCGTTATCTTCCTGATGTGGATAGGTGCGTCTCCCGCCTCGACCGGTGGTGGTATCAAGACCAGTACCTTTGCCATTGCAACGCTCAATTTCTTAAGTTTATCCATGGGAAAGACCCGTATAGAAGTCTATAGAAGGGAAGTTGCCGATATATCTATCAAAAGGGCTTTTGCCATCATGTCGCTCTCCCTAGTGGTGATAGGCCTTGCCGTTATCGCCATCTCGATAACGGATAGTGAACTGAGCCTCTTGAGCATAGCCTTTGAATGCTTTTCAGCTTACAGTACCGTGGGGCTCACACTGGGTATTACGACCGGGTTGAGCAGCCTGGGCAAAGGGGTTATCATCGTGGTGATGTTTGTGGGCCGGGTAAGCATGCTCTCCATTATGATCGCGATTTTCAACAAGTCAAAATACACGGCATATCGTTATCCCAGTGAAGAAATACTTATCAATTAAAGAATTATGAAGTATATAATAATCGGTTTAGGAAATTTTGGTTCATCCCTGGCAAAAAAACTCACCCAGCAGGGCAATGAAGTCATAGGTGTGGATGTTGAAATGGCCAAGGTCGAGGAGTTTAAGGAGCAAATCTCACATACCATCTGTCTAGATGCGACTGATGAATATACCGTAAAGGGCCTACCGCTCAAGGACACGGATATCGTGATCGTTGCCATAGGAGAAAACCGGGGGGCCAATGTAATGGCAACGGCCCTGCTCAAGAACCTAGGCGCAAAAAAGCTCATAAGCCGTGCCGTGGCCACGCTCCATGAGCAGGTGCTCAATGCCATAGGCGTGGATGAAATTGTGCATCCAGAAGAAGAAACCGCCGAAAGATGGGCAAAGAGACTATGCCTAAGGGGTGTGGTGGACTCTTTTGAACTTAATGACTACTTTAGTATCGTTGAGATAAAAGTGCCCAAAAAGTACGAGGGAAAAACAATACAGCAGGTACAGTTCAGGGAAAAGTACAATCTGCTCGTGCTCACCACGATCAAGAATGCCAAGGTAGAGTCCAGGGTGGGCAGGACCAAGATGATCGCAGATGTTCAAAGTGTGGCCTCCCCAGACCTTCTTCTGGAAAAAGATGATATCATAGTTGTCTATGGTGCCAATACGGACATCAATGAATTTGCTAGAAGTTAATCTTCAATCACCCAATCTTTTGGAGCCTTGAATCCTTTTCTACCAGAGTCATAAGAGGGAACTGATTTTTCTGGTTTGATTGAATCATAGATGCTGATTCTCTCCATCATCTCCCTATATGCCTTCTTGTTATCGCTCCTTACATTTTCTTTTTCGCTGGGATCTTTCATGATTTCAAAAAGGATATCCTTATCAATCTTGATCCTGGGGTTGCCAGAATGTGCCTTGACGAGCTTCCATGTATTGTTGACCATGCTCCCATAACCTAGGTACATATCGCGTGCTATCTTATCTTCTTTGCCCTGTAGCACGGGAAGCATGTTGATGCCATCTAA
This sequence comes from Cytophagaceae bacterium, assembly GCA_002710685.1. Classification (GTDB taxonomy): domain Bacteria; phylum Bacteroidota; class Bacteroidia; order Flavobacteriales; family Flavobacteriaceae; genus Leeuwenhoekiella. Next base: position 91,648 of record PALD01000050.1, read on the forward strand.
TTTTTTAGGCGCTTCTAACCCAGCACTGCCTGCATTGACCACCGTGGGGAGCACATCAATATACCCCATGACCTGGTCAACTGTCCTTTTTCCCTTAAACCCTTGAGGCCACCGTATTATCGCAGGTGAACGCACCCCACCTTCCCACTCGGTAAATTTTGTTCCGCGCAGTGCACCACTTGAGCTGCCTTCTCCGGGTGCTGCCCCATTGTCGCTAAAAAAGAGCACGAGTGTATTATCTTCAATACCAGCTTCCTTAATTGCCAGCAGTATCCTGCCTATACCGCGGTCCATGTTTGAGACCATGGCAGAATAGGTTTGCCGCCGTGTATTGCCCTTGCCCTGACCTCCATACCCTTCAGTAGCATCGCTGAACAGGGGTTTACCTTCATCAAAACCATATTCAAGTAGATCTTCTTTTTTTGCTTGAAGCGGACCATGTGGAGCATTGAACGCAACATATAAGAAAAATGGTGAATCTTTAGCGTATTTCTCAATGCAGTTCACGGCTTCATCACTTATCAAATCTGTACTATAGCCTTTATCATGTGAAGTTTCCCAGTCATCGTGCCAGTCCAGTTCACCTTCCCTTAAATGGGTAAAATAGTCTATGGCCCCGTTATAGTGTCCATAAAAATGTGTAAAGCCCCTGGATAATGGCAAAAAGCTTTTTTGGGCATGACCCAAATGCCATTTTCCCAGGATAGCCCTGTTCTCATAACCGTTATCTGCCAGGTATTCTGGGAGCAGTTTTTCATCCAGGTCAACGCCAAAACTGCTCCATGGTGGAACAACGGTTTCACGCAGGCCAAACCTGTTAGGATATCGCCCAGTCAACAGCCCGGCGCGCGTGGGCGAACAGATAGGTGCGGTATAAAAATGACTGAGGACAACGCCTTCACGGGCAAATTCATCAAGGTTAGGCGTTTTTATTTCACTTCCGTGGAAACCTACGTCGCCCCATCCCAGGTCATCGGCAAGGATGATCACGATGTTTGGCTTTTCATGCTTTTGCTGGGCTATTGCCATAGACCCCACGAGCAGCAGCAATACCAAGGGACTTTTGAGAAAATCAATATATCTTGTCATATCTAATCGTTATTTGAACCATCACTTGCGGTTGCCTCCCTTTTACCTCCCAGTGATTCTGCAAAGGTTTCTGGGATATGGGTAGCTAAACGTTTTTTAACCTGCACATAAGATGGGTCGCCTGCAAGGTTATCAAATTCATAGGGATCCTGGTCGTGGTCATACAATTCTTCAGAACCATCAGGATATTGAATGTACCTGTACCGTTCATCCCTTACGGATGAATAATTTGCACCATAGCATGTAAACCCAGGCCTATCCCATGAATAAGCCGCGTCATCAAAGACCGGCACCATGCTCTTACCTGAAAATTCCTGCGCTGGTGGTGTAAGCCCACAATAATCAACAAGGGTGGGATAAACATCCAGCAGGTTTACCGTTTGTTCACGTCCTTCACCTTTTTTATTGGGCAACCTGATCATAAAGGGCACGGTATCTGCCTGTTCCCATAATGTGCTTTTTACCCAGTGGTTTTTAGTACCGTTGTGAAAACCATTGTCAGAATAAAAAATAACAATGGTATTATCAGCATACTTGCTTTTATCAAGGGCTTCTATAAGCCTGCCTATATTCCAATCTGCAAATGAATAATTTGCGCAGTATGCCTTCATCATCGTTAGCAGGACTTCATCTTTAGCCATGCCTTTTTTGTGGTACCTCTTTAAAGAATCTACCAGTTGACGCCCCTGTAGGGGAACATCATCAAGGTCATCTGGCCTAAAACCGGGCGGCATGGTAATATCCACGCCATCATAAAGGTCAAAAAACCTTTTGGGCGCAGTATATGGGGTATGGGGACGATAAAGACCGTAATACATGAAGAAAGGCTTGTCGTGTTCATCTTCTAAATAAGAAACAGCTGAATTTGCATTTCTCACATCTGAAAAGTCAGTATCTGGCCCTGTCCATGGTTTTATTGAAAAAAACTGTCCCTGGGCATAGTGGTATTCTTTAGAAGCAAACGGCCCAAAACCTCCCTCGTGCACCTTGTTGTCAAACATTTTTTCCTGCCTGCCAGCATTGATGGGCGCATGAAAAATCTTGCCCCCGCCCCAGGTAGTATATCCATTTTTCTTGAATGTTTCAGGTATGACCTCAGTTGTTGAGAGGGAGTTGTTCTCCCAGGTCTCCCTATTATTCACATAAGCCCCCGTGACATAAGGCGCACGCCCGCTAAAAAAAGACGCCCTTGACGGGATACATACGGGAGCGGCACATGACGCATTGAGAAAATAAAGTGATTCAGATTTTAACTTATCCAGGTATGGGGTTTGCAAAGGGGCATAGTTTTTAAGGACGCTCCACATGTTCATATCATCTGCCACGATGAGGATGACGTTAGGTCTTTCTTTTTCCTTTTCGCTTTGAGCGAAAAGATTAAGCCCTGTACACAAAAACCCGAACATGAGAATGAATCTATTAAAATGCAACGTCTTCGTGGTCTTCATGGATTATTTTCTTGAGTTTTGTTTGGGCTTCTTTTTATGGATGGGTTTATCGAGGGCAGCTCCTTTATCACCCTGGGTGTTCATCCAGTCCTTCAGGGCATTTTCAAAAATTGCTATCTTATCCTTGTGCCGGGAATCATCTATAAGGTTGTGCAGCTCATAAGGGTCATTTATAAGATCATAGAACTCTTCTGCGGGCCTGGTCGTGATACGGTCTACCAGGGCTTGTGCCTCGCTTGATTTTTTGCCCTCCTCCAGCCATGAAAACCATATACCGCTGTTGTTCTTGGGGTTCATGAACCATTTTAGATAATAAGGTTCATCAGGAGTGAGGTTTGCAACAAGTTTATATCTCCCATCCCGCACGCTCCTTATGGGGTATGCGGTTCCTTCAGGGATATTATTGTGGATTCCATATGCATATTCACGGGCGGTTTCAGCATCCCCTTTAAGCACGGGCAAAAAGCTCTTGCCATCCAGTCCCGATATGGGCTTGCCCCCGGCAACATCAATCAATGTGGGCACGATATCTTCATATTGAACGATGGCATCCGTGGTTGAATGTGGTGTTACGGTCTTATCCCATTTTACGACCATTGAGCTTTTTTGGCCCATATCCCACAGTGACCATTTGCCGCCTGGCATTTGGGGTCCCTGCTCACCCAGAAAGATGATAATGGTTTCATCATACTTTCCCTGTTCTTTCAACATTTTTACAACATCACCAACCTGATCATCCAGCCGCCGGACTTCGGCAAGGTATTTTGTGTAATCCTTACGGGTGGTGGGGGTATCCACATAACTGGGTGGCAGGATCAACTTGTCTGCATCAAACTCTGAAGGATCGCCCACCGTCCAGGGGGCATGTGGGTTGATACTCATCACAAAGAGGCAAAAGGGGTCTTGAGAAGTCTTTACAAAGTCTGTTATCCCATCTAATGAATACACATCTTTTCTTGCCGTGCACATGGGCTGAAAACCCTCGATAATCTCAAATGGAAATACCTCCCGGGGTTTGGTACTGTGGTCTTTTCCCGTAAGGGCCACCCTGTACCCTAGATTGCCCAAGTAATGTGGGACGCTTTTTATGGCAATGCTATCATAAACCGGTTTGTGATTTTGGTAAGAACCGTGGTGCACTGGGTAAAGTCCCGTAAACAGGGAGGCTCGCGTGGGCACGCACATTGCTTCAGAACATATCATGTTTTTAAACAGCATACCTTCTCGCGCGAGCGCATCAATATTGGTGGTTTCTAGATTTTGACCTCCATAGCAGCTTAGCTGCCTACTATCCAGGTCATCAGCCATGATAATAACCACATTGGGCCGCTTGTCCTTTATGACCTTTGCCTGCTCCTTTTTTTCTTGTGTGGCAAACGCTCCTGATAAAAAAAGGAGCGTGCCCCCTACGATAAACAATATCAAAAAAGAGGTGGTTTTTTTAAGTCTTGCATTCATTTTCTTAAGGGGGTCTTTACTTTAAAAATTCTTTATGTAGCTTTCCGTTTTTTGACTTAAAACCCAGGTCAAGAAGCTTACTTATTATTGGGGCAATATCCTGTATACCCATTGCTGCCTTTATCTCTCCATGTGCTGCAACATCAGGGCCGCTCATTATAAAACCTGTCTGTATCTCCTTAAAGCTTGGGTAAAATCCATGTGCGGCGACAGGTTTTTTATCTTGTATGATGGACCCCGTCGTTTTTTGATTTGCCACATATCCCTTTTTCATGCCTATGGCGAGGTATGCCTCAGGGTCAGCACCTATTTCATCGAGCTGTTTTTTATTATAAATCGTGAAGACATCGCGCTGCTTGGCAGGAAGACTGGCCAGGATCTTTTTAACCTGGACTCCATATTTTTTATCCTGTACATATAAAAATGCAGCTCCCCCAGCGGTGACAAAATGAGCCTTCTCTTCATTATCAGTTATCAAACCTGCTTTTTTAAGGGGCAGGTTTGGCAAGAAAACCTTGTTGACATCTACATGGCCATGATCGCCAGTGACAATTATATCCGTTTGATTATAAATCCCCTTGTCCTTTAACGCATTGATAAGCTTGCCTATTTGCATGTCAACATTTTCAATAGCTTGCTTAACATGCTCATCATCCCTGCCATACACGTGCTGCATGTGGTCTACGTTAATAAAATGCACCGCCATTAATGCTGGGGTGTGCTGCTCGATGATATATGTTGCCATAGCACCTATGGTCCCATCCACGGCATCATGCTCAAACTGACTTTGAGAAGTGATGATCCCTTCTTTTTTCAATCTGGGCATCAAGGTAGGTGGCGTTACCACGGGCTCTGTTACCGAAAGTTGGTTTCCCTTTTCTTTACCATAAGGCCTTCTAACGGGAAAGTTATAGGTGATGGGGGCACCTACGGTTACCGGCCACATGACCGCCCCGGTTTCCAGGCCTTTATCTTGTGCTGCCTGCCATAGGGTACTGGTCTGGATGCGTGAAAACTCCCAGTACCAGTGATTAGCGTCTTCAGCATTGCGGGGGGAATTATAGAGCACTCCGTGGGTTGCAGGAAATGACCCGGTAACAAGTGTGGTATGTGAAGGGTATGTGACCGAGGGGAACACACTGTTGATGCCCTTTGAATAAACACCATTTTCCTTTAACCCCTTGAGGATTGGCGTGTTCCATGTATCTTCAAGATAGAAGTCAGGCCTTAACCCGTCAATGCTTATCAAGAGCACGTATTTTTTTTCTTGGGCAATACAGTTTTGGCTTAAGCCAAAAAGGATAAGAACCACAAGATATAGTATGCCATTTTTCATAGGTTTCATTTCATGGTTTTTAACTGAATGCCATCAACCCAGACCTCATCACCTTTCTTTAGCCCGCCCAAGTACAGGGCAAGTCTGTACCTTCCCGCTTCTCGTACCCGGGGTGTGGTAAAACTAAAATCTGAAACGGTTTCACCTACCGTCAAGGTTTGCTGAAACAAGGGCTTTTCTCCCTTTTTAAGGCTCTCAAGTTTAATGATAAATGATGTCTGCCTCGTTGAAATGCCCTTGAGGTCAATTGTATACCGTTCTCCCTTACCAGCGTTAAATCCCCAGTTCATCATGAGGCCTGCAGGTTTATCAATTGTCTTTTGCATCTTGATGCTCAAAGAATTTTTTCCTTGTAACCTTGAGTAAAGATCTGTGGTCACCACAGCTTCAACATCCTGGTTTTTTTGTAGATGCCAGCCTCCCAGATTATCGTCAAACTCACCATTTATGGTCTTACGGTACAGGCTCATGCGTTCTCCATATTCCTGGGTATTCATGGGAAAAACCTTTGTTTTCTTACCCCAAGCCTCCCATTCTTGATACATCATATCCAGTTTTTCAGGAAACTGGGCGGCAAGGTTGTTCATCTCTGTAGGGTCGCTCTCAAGGTCATAGAGATGAAGGGTTTTTTTATCAAATTCCTGGTCAGGTTCAGTCTTGGCCACCATTTTCCATTTGCCATCGCGCAAGGCGATATTAGCTTCATGCTCCCAGAAGATCTTGCCCCTGTCCATATCCTCGCCCTGAATTACTGGCAAAAGGCTCTTGCCCTGCATGGGGGTAATTGCATTTCCCTTAAAGGTTGAAGGGTATTGAGCCCCTGAAACATCCACGCAGGTCGTCATGATGTCCATGACCTCTCCATAAACATCCGTGAATTTGCCTTCCAGCTCCTTAGCTAGTCCGCCGGGCCAGTGCACGATAAAAGGGGTCGCGATGCCCCCTTCATAGGTGTAATGCTTGTATTCTTTAAAAGGGGTGCTGCTTACATTTGCCCAGTTGATGCGGTAACTCTCAAATGTATCAGCAGTACCGTCTACTTTCTTGCTCTTCCCACTGCTTATAAATTCTGCGCAAGCACCGTTATCGCTCAAGAAAAACACCAGGGTATTTTCATATTCACCGCTCTCTTTGAGTTGTGCAATTATGCGGCCTATGCCCTGGTCCATGATATCGACCTGAGCTGCGTAGATAGCCATACGCATTGCCATTTCTTCTTTTTTGTCATCAGGTATTTCATCCCATGCGGGGATATCTGGGTCACGGGGATTCATGGTGGTGCTTTTGCCAAAGAGACCAATTTTCTTTTGCCTTGCAAACCTCGAGTTGCGTATGCTGTCCCAACCTACCCTATAAGCTTCCCTGTATTTATCAATATCCTTTTGCAAGGCATGCAGGGGCCAGTGCGGCGAGGTGTAAGCCACATACATAAAAAAGGGCTTGTCCCCTTTTTTAGTAAAATGGTGTTTTAAATATGCCACAGAAGTGTCGCTGATGGCGTTAGTGAGATAAAAATCACTGGGTGCACTATACTTCTCATTGCCACTGTACAAGGTAGGGGTAAAATAATTCGACCCGCCCGGTACAATGCCAAAATACTTGTCATATCCCCGTTGCAAGGGCCAGTTATCCTTTACTTCACCCTGTACCTTTCTATCATTGGTAAGATGCCACTTGCCCGTCATATACGTGCTGTAGCCAGCTTGCTTGAGCACCTCAGCAATGGTAACACTGGTATTGTTGAGATTGCCTTGATACGCTGGGGTGCCCATATCTGCCGCCGCCATCCAGCCCATGCCGGCCTGGTGAGGATATAGCCCGGTCATAAGTGCGGCCCGGGTAGGGCAACACCGGGCAGCGTTATAAAATTGTTTGTACCGCAACCCTTTGTCTGCGAGTTGGTCGATATGAGGCGTTTGAACCTCACCCCCATAACATCCCACGTCAGAATATCCCATATCATCAGCCAGGATCAATAAGATGTTTGGCCTCTTGCCCTGTGCAATAACCTCTTGCATGCAAAGGGCACAAAGGACCATAAAAAGGCAACATGAAAGTCTTGACCTCATCCCTTCTATTTAAGTTTTGGGCTTACCCTGTTAGGGGTGAGCACGGGCATGTACATCCTCCAGGTGACCAGTTTTTCCTTTAATTGACTTACCAGTTCTTTATGCTGTTTTGCCACATTCTCTGTCTCAAACTTATCCTTCTCCATATCATACAGCTCTACATTGTTTTTATAATAATCCACGAGAAGCTTCCATTTACCGGAACGTATGGCGAGGTTTGGGCTTTTATAGTTCTCTTCTTGGGGATAATTGAATGCAAAATCATTTCTTCCATATTCCCAGAACATATCCTTCTTTCTTGCAGAGGGTTCCCCCAGGAAGGCCGTATGCCTATCCTCTCCATCTCCTTTATAATTTGGCGGAAGCTCAACCCCTGTCATTGCTGCAAGACTGGGTATTAAATCAGTTGCATTGAGCACAGATTCATCATCGGTTTTTCCTGCGGGTACGTGCCCTGGCCATTTTATTATGAACGGCATGCGTATACCGCCCTCATAGAGTGAGAGTTTTGTTCCGCGCAAGCCAGCAGACCTGCTTCCCCTAAAACTGGGCAGGGGCCCGTTATCACTGGTAAAAACAACAATGGTATTTTCTTCCATGCCCATTTGCTTGAGGCCATCAAGCAATCTCCCTATTTGCTTGTCATATTCATCAAGCACCAGCTTAAATGCCTTTTCCTCACGTGGGTTCATGGGGAACTTGCCCGTGTATTCCTCTCCTATATTGGGAACCCATGGGGTATGCATATCATCTGGCCATAGGTTTACAAAACAGGGTTTGTCTTTATTTTTCTGTAAAAATTGCAATGTTTTGTCCACAAAATATCGTGTCCTGTCCCAGCGCTTGATACTGTCCTGGGGTGACCAAATCCAATCTGTTGCCGTGATGAGCGGGTCTGGGTCTGGACTTTCATATGTACTTATATGCTCATCAAACCCATATTGCCCAAATCCTGGGGCATCCTGAACATCACGCCCCCCGCCCATGTGCCATTTGCCAAAATGACCGGTAGCATATCCTGCTGCCTTAAATATCTTTGCCATTGAGGGGGCACTTGTATTGAGGTAATTGGCCTGTTCTGCCTCCAGGTTGCTCTGCCTGTCATTTAAAAAAGTGGTGAAGTTCCAACTTGCGGGAAACATCCCGGTAAGCATACCCACCCTAGATGGGGAACAGATGGGTGCTGCGCTATAATACTGGGTAAACTTGGTCCCTTCACTTGCCATCTTGTCAATATGTGGCGTCTGCATATACTCGCTGTTGAAACAGCTTATGTCGCCATATCCCATATCATCAGTGAGGATGATGATGACATTGGGTTTTTTTTGCTGCGCTTGCGCGGAAAAAAAGAGCACAAGAAATATCAATAAGAAACTGCTTTTTATTATGTTTTGTGCTTCCCTTTTCATTTTATCTTTTTCATTGCATTTATATTTCCAGTAAAATGATCACCACTCTTCAAAGAAAAGGTCTTTTTCTGGCGCCTGCCTCAAAATCAAGGTGTCTGAAACCTGATACATTTTAGTATCCCTGGTAAATTTATAATCCAGGTAAAACTCCCTGTCTTCCAGATTATAGGTCCCTGATTCTTCGGTGATCGTTATATTATCATTTTCTGAAGTGATGGTCACATCATATGAGCCCTCATCAATACTTAATTGAAGCTTGCCGTTAGCAAAGGTTCCTGCTTTAGGGGTCCTTACTGTTGTGGCATCAATGGTACCCACATCCCAGGTTTCATTTTTAATAAGGTCTTCATCAGTATAAACGGTTTGTTCAACGGTTGCACCCGTCGCATCAACTTCTGTCTGGACACCTTTATGGTAATATGTGCCATGGTATTGACTTATATACTTTACCACAAGTATGGTATAATCCTTACCTGCCAAAATCGAATCTGTGGAAGTCTCGGTAATCCTCAAGGGAATCGCATAGGTATTGACCGTGGCCAAATCATCAGCAGTAAAGGCATCCTTGTTCAAGGTGACGGTGACATCGCCTATAAATTCTGCCTGGGGGATTTCCATACGGCTGTCATTTGACAAGGTGTAATATTGTGGGGGCATGAGTTGAAAATCGTTGCCCTCAACTAATTCATCATCATCCAGCAGGGAGGGGTCAACGACAAAATCAGCATATTCTGTGGTGTTATTTTCTCTTTTGCCACCTAGTGCAACCCCTACTTTAAATTCCATCTCATCATAAGCAACAACGGTCCTTAGTGGCTTTTGAGTTGCAAAATATACAGCGGAATACTTATAGTCCTTGATGTAATCATCATACTTTTCACACCCTGTAATTGCCAGGACCAAAAGAATGACGGTTATTAAAAATCTTATCTTCATTTCAAATTTTTTAAAAAATTACCAACCCATGTTATTTGTCAAATCACTTTTTACCTGCTCTTCGTAGGGCAATGGCAAATAATAATCCCTCAGGTCCTTAAACCCTCTTTGTTCAACAACAAAAGGATCATAGCTTAGATTACCTCCTGTAGAACGCGTTATATTCATGCCCATGACTGCTTGATCAAGCGGGAGCAACCATCTGCGCAAATCAAAAAACCTGTGATTTTCAAATGCCAGTTCTATCCTTCGCTCGTTTTGTATCAACTTTCTAAAATCATCCTTTCCCGTCACCGCTATTTCTTCCACGTAAGTGGTATTGTCAACATCTGCATTAGCCCTTATTTTCTTGAGTGCATCCAGAGCTGACATCTCCATGCCCGGTCCAACGGCCATGGGGCCCCAGGCTTCATTTGCTGCCTCTGCATAGTTCAACAATATTTCGGTCTTTCTTATCAATGCATGATAGTGGTGGGTATTGCTGGGGTTTTCTATATTCAGTAAATCTTGAAGTGCAAGCCATTTTCTTAGGTAATAGCCCGTCCTGGTAGCTTGGGGGTTTTCATCTTTAGAATCATTGCCTCCTGCAAAAGTCTCCAGGGGATCTCCCAGAAAATCCCGGCCATTGTACAGTATATTGAGATAGAACCTAGGATCTCTATTTTCATAAGGGTTAGATGGGTCATAGTTTGACCTGGGGTCGTCAATGGGGTAGCCGTTTGCCGCAGGAAAGGCATCCACAAGGTTTTGAGAGGGGCTGGTATTGCCACCGCCAAAATCAAATGGCGGGAAATTTTGGTTTTCTAGCACCCTGTCGTTATGGTATTTACGCCACACAAATTCTGCCGGTGTGTTATTGCTGTTAAAATCAGCTTGCTCGAGACCTGGCACATTGCCTATGAGGTCCAGTGCCTCCTGGGCGGCCTGTGCCGCCATTACCCACCTTGCATTGTAGGCACCTTCATCAAGTACTGAGAAATCACCCATACCATTGATTTGAGTGACATCATTATCTTGATACGCGGGGCTTGCCGCATATAACATCACCCTGGATTTTAAGGCCAGCGCGACTTGATCATCCCCACGCCCCAGTCCTGAATTGCCCGTTACCGAGCTGCTACCAGAGTATCTTACCGGAAGGTAAACGACAGCAGTATCAATGTCTGCCACGATTTGCTGTACGCATTCCAGGTATGTGTTGCGGGTAATGTCCTTTGGGTTGTTCAATTGCTCATCTGTGGGGGTACTAGTGGTGATGGGATAGCCCAGGGCCCTTCCATCATCTGTCTTACCGCCATATTGCTGAAGAAGCTGAAAACCCCACCATGCCCTTAAAAAGTAGGCCTCGCCCTTGAGGCGCTGCCTATATTCTGCATCAGCTACGCTATCTGTACGGTTATAGGTAATCTTCTCGTTAAGCCCGTTCTCCAGGAAAAGGTGAATGTTTCTAAATTGATTATATGCGGTACCCCAGTTGCCCACTGGGTTAGTACTGGGGCTTATACCGCTCACCGCAACTTCATAAATGGGAGATCCATAGCTGTTGGTCACAGCATTGTCAGTGGCCACATCAAGAAAGTTGTCATTATAGTTAGAGAACCTCAAGGGCACACTTGCATAGGCATTGACCAGCACACCCTCAGCATAATCTGGAAAACTCCATGTTGCCTCATCTTCAAAGGTATTTACAGCAACGGGATCCAGGTCACAAGAAATGGCAAGCACTGCTATACTAGCGAGAGATATTAGAAATGTATTTTTTATTTTCATACTACTTGTTTTCGGATATTAAAAATTAACCGTTACCCCACCGGTAACCGTCCTGAAGACTGGGTAATTTGCTATACCAGCATTATTTACTTCTGGGTCCAGATCCTTGTTTTTTGAAATCACAAAAAGGTTTGTGCCCCTTACGTGGAACTTATATGACTTTGCCACGCTCTTTGCCGGAAGCGTATAACTTAGCTCAACGTTTTTGAGTCTAAAGAATGAAGCATCCTGCAACCAGTAGGTGGAGTTCCTGAAATCATTGTTGCCATTTGTAGTGGTCAGTGCCGGGTAGGTCCCCTGAGGGTTATTCTTGGGGTGGTAACGATCAAGCGCTTGTACCGAATATTTACGCTCGCCATAATTCCAGTAATACCCATTGTTCAAGAAGTTATCTACCCCCACCTCTGCGGTTCCCAGCACGAATAGTGCAAAACGCTTATAATCCAGGTTAATGTTTACTCCCAGTGTTGTCCTGGGGAAACTGTTGCCTATGCGTGCCCTATCTAGATTGTCAATATACCCATCTCCATTGAGGTCTTTGTAGGCAATATTACCTACCCCATATTCTCCAAAACGTTGTATTGCATGATTGTCCACCTGTTCCTGACTGGTAAACAGACCTTCGGCGACAAAGCCCAGCATTGAATCTGAGGGCAGCCCGGTTTGCTTGATAAATTCTTGATTTGCGGGATAATCCACTTCATTGGTCTTGACAATCTTGTTCTTGCTAAAGAGAACAAGACCACCTATATTATAATTAAGGTCACCTATAACATCTGACCAGTTCACACCTGCCTCAAAGCCCCTGTTCAAGGTCTCGCCATAATTTTCTAGCGGATATAACCCTCCTGCGGTAACTGAGTATCTATCAGATGGTGACTGTATTATATCATATCTATATTCATTGAAATAGTTGACCTCAAATTGAAGCCTATTGTCAAACATCAAACCTTCCAGGCCTATGTTATATTCCCTGGATTTTTCCCACCCTATATCAGGATTTCCCGTTTGTTCTAGGATCGTTCTTGATATCGTAGTGTTATTACGTTCATTGAACTGCACATTCCCATTTGTGTTCCACCTATTCACGTACAGGTAGTATGGCATTGAATTATCATAACCCATGATGCCAAAACTGCCCTTGAGTTTTAGAAAATCAATGGCTTCAATATCTTTCATAAAGTTTTCTTCTGAAAGAACCCAACCCAATCCTACCGCCGGGAAGAGCTGGTAACGGTTAGAACTTGACAGCTTATCACTGCCCATATATGCCATGGTAGCCTCTGCATATAACTTGTTTGCAAAACCATATTTTATGTTCAGGACAGTATTGGTAAACCTCAGGTCCTGGGCCACGTCATCATCATCGTTTATATAATAGATGTGGTTAACACCAGCTGAAAAAGCATGCTTGCCAAAGGTATTTTCATAATTTACCCCTGCATAAAAACCACTATTGTTTGTATAGTCTTCATTCAACCTGCGCTGGTTGTCCTCTATCACCCTTCTCCTCAACTGGTAATACTGCACATCTTCTCCAGTTTCTGTTTCAAACCACCTCTGTGCGTATGTAGGTGCCGTCTCAGACTTGCCATTTGAAAAGTATTGATAATTGTCTGTAGTGTAATAGGCTTTCGCCGTAAGGCCATCAAGCAAGAAATCGCTAAAGTCCAGGTCTATACCCAGGTTTGCCTGTCCATAGAATGCCTGCGATTCACTGAAGCCGCCATACATCATGTCTGCATATAGGTTATCAGGTCTTTGAAAGCTTCCCCCCAGGGGTGGAAAATCTGAATTTTCAGTCATCAATGATGGGTCTGTGAGTATAAACGGGTATTCATTAGGCCTGTGGCTTGACAGGGCAGAGATGACGGTCCCGTTGTTACGGGTAGGTCTTTCAGTCTCCACAAAGCCTGCTGTACCCAGATTGATGCTCATGAAGTCACTTACCTCAAAATTGAGGTTGCCCCTAAGGTTGAACCTGTGCCTTGTGGGTTTTTCCCCCACTTTCTCTATACCATCTCCCCCCACGTAACCCAGTACAAGGGCATATTGACTTTTATCATTGCCGCCAGAGTATTCAACGGAGGCCCTCCTGAAAGCAGCTGCCTCTTCCAGAAAATAGTCATAATAGTCTGCATTGGGGTAACGTTGGTCGTTAGGTCCTGTACTATTTCTATATCCATCAAGGTCCTGTGAAGAATAAAAGGGTGAAAGGCCATCATTTGTCCGGGCTTCATTATATAATTGTGCATATTGATAACTATCAAGATATTCAGGCATACGGGTTACCATGGAGACCCCATACTCTGCCCCTATCTTGAGTACCCTTGTATTTGCCTTTCCTTTTTTGGTTGTAACCAGCACCACACCATTTGCTGCATGGGGACCATATAATATCTTGCTGGTCGCATCTTTGAGAACCTCTATCTTTTCAATTTCCTGGGCTATCAAGGTATTTAGGTTTCTTTCTATACCATCAACCAGTACAACGACCCCATCACTACCATTGCCGCGGTGAAGGCCCCTTATGTACAGCAAAGCATTATTGTTGCCCAGGCCACTCACGCTTTTCCTGGCCTGAAGCCCCAGGATTCTTCCCTGTAGGGCATTTGATATACTGAGGTCTGGATAGCTTTCTAGGGCAGTACCCTCAATGCCGCTGACGGCACCTGTTAATTCCCTTTGTGTGGTTTGCATGCCCAGGGGCAGGTTGACCAGGTCAGTTTCAGAAGAGTACAACAGGGTTTTTTGCAGTACTGTTTCTGAAGCTATTTTCTTAAGTTCCACCCACTGGCTCTTATAGCCCTGGGCTTCTATGTGAAGTTTGCCCTCAAGATTTGTCTTGAATGAGAAACGACCTTGTTTATCGCTTAGTTTTTCTATTTTACCTTCACCCAGGGTAATCTTTGCATTGGGGATGGGATTTCCCTCTTCATCAACTATTGTTGATGTAATGGTGACCTTTTCCTTGTTCTTCTTCTGCGCATGCGCCTTTACCGAAAAAGACAAAACGGCAAGCAGGATAAGAAAAGATAGATATAGTTTTTTTGTCATTGTATTGATTTATCTGGTTATTACCATCCAGGGTTTTGTGGAAAGTTGAATAGATTATCTACATGATCAGGAGGGACGGGATACCAGTAGTGCTTTTGCTCAAAGTTTCTCTGCTCCGTGATAAGTGGTATAAACTCATAGGTAAATTCATCGGGGGCGTTTCCTGAGGTTGTGGGATAGGCCCTCACACCCCTCAAGGGTTCGCTAAAGATTTCTTCGGCTATCATCCACCTCCTTATATCGTTCCATCTATGGGGGTGTTCAAACATAAGTTCAACAGACCTTTCATTTCTTATCCTTTCGCGAAAAGCTTCTTTAGAGGCAGTAAACTCACTATGTACATCTGGCATGCCCACCCTGTTCCTGATCACGTTTATTGCTTCTACGGCCGTCATACCAATCCCTTCAGGATCACTCATGGGCCCGTAAGCTTCGTTCATGGCTTCTGCCAAATCAAGATAGAGTTCTGTAACGCGTATGTAGACCATGTTATAATTGTATTTGCCATAATCCCGTGTAAACCCGTTGGCTTCAGGCCATACAAATTTCTTTTCGGCGTAGCCCGTGATCATTCTATTTGAGGTGATGTTTACATTTGCGGCAAGGTTATAATCTTTGCCCCCCACGTAGGTCTCCAGGTATAATGGCCTGTTTGCAGCATTTACGCCCCACTGCTCCCCGGGAACAAAAATGTCATTATAAAACCTGGGGTCCCTGTTTTCATAGGGGTTAGCAGGGTCATAGCCAGAATTAGGGTCGTCAATGGGGTACCCATTGCTCATCTCAAACCTATCAACGGTGTTCTGGGTGGGATTTGCAAAGTTCATTGCAGAAAAACCCTGTCCTCCATCTTGGTTAACCCTTTTTGGAATGTATAGTGACCTTAGATCTCTATCATTATGCCTGCCCACATCTGCCCTGAACCACAGGTCTTCATCACTGGCAAAGTTATCATGGTAGAATATATGTTCATATTCATCACCATCCATAAGTCGATACCGGCCGCCAGCCCCGCTATTTACATATGCGATGGCTTCATGTGCATATCTTGCGGCCATCTTTGCCCACTCTGTATCATAGCCGGTGTTTTGTAAGGTATTGAGGTTGTTTTTCATTAATGGACTAGATGCATACAGGGCCGCAAGTGATTTTAGCCCATACGCCGCTCCTTTTGTGGCCCTGCCATATTCTTGATCATCCCACTGGTGTGGAAGAAGCTCTATGGCCTTATCCAGGTCTGTTATCAACCACTGGGTAGATTCTTGATAGGTCATCCTGGGCAGGTCCATATCTTCTCCCAGGTCAAAAACATGGTCAAAAATGGGCATGCCTCCCCAGCGTGTTATGATATTAAAATACCACCATGCCCTGAGAAAATATGCTTGACCCAAAAGGTCCTCGACCTGCGCTTGAGAAAGGTCTGGGATAGTTTCAGCATTAGCGATAATCTTATTTGTGATACGAAGCCCCCTAAAGGCCCTGCCCATGATGGGAGATTGGCCTCCACAGCATCCATTCCAGCCTATTTCACCCTTGCTGGGAAAATCTTTCCATTGCCCGCTTATGACCATACGGGTCAAATTAAGATCATCAATGATAAGGGCGGTTTCATCTGACATTGAGGTGTAATTAAGGTTCAGTAACCCTTGACTGTTCCAGTTATGAAAATCCTCGAGCATGGAATAATTTTGATCAAGGAACCCTCTTGCTGATTCGTATTCCTGAAACACATCATCCTCGGTCAAGCCCAGGTCTGGTGATTTTTCAAGGTAATCTTCACAACTAGTGACGATAAAAAATAACAACGTGATTTTAAGTATTCTTAATTTCATGACAGCTTTTTAAAAAGTGAGACGAAGGCCTACATTATACCTTTTTACAACAGGGTATGCGTCACCGCCAAAGGCTTCTGGGTCGGTTCCCCAATCATCTTTTACCCAAGTGTATAGGTTATTTGCATTTGAATAAATTTGAAGTTTTTCAATACCAAACTGCTCAAGACCCTCTTTAAACGTATAGGAAGCCTCAACGCTCTTGAGCCTTAAGTAATCTCCATCAGTATAATTATATGAGCTTATACTATTGTTGTGCAGTATGTTGCTCCCTATATGAAGGGAAGGTTTTGTAGCATTTGCGGCCGTTTCAGGAGTCCATCTATTCACTACATCCGGGTGGGCGATGACCTCGCCATCCAGAAAATCAAACCTCAATCTATCCCCTATGTTCCTTCCCACATCGGCCACACCATAGAACCTTGCCTGAAAACTGAAGTTCTTATAATTTGCCCCTATGTTGAAACCATATGTCATCCTGGGATATAGTTGATTTTCCATCACGACCCTATCTTGAACATCCACGATACCATCAGCATTATAGTCAACAAACATCAAATCTCCGGGAACCAACTGGTTCATCGTTACCCCTAGGCCCGGTGCGGCGTAATTATAGATATCATCAAGAGATTGATAATATCCTGAATTAATTACCCTAGGCCCTCCATTTGTCCAGCGTATAGGCTTTCCTGCACTCTTTAAATAATCATCCTGTGCCCTTGGATCATCTTGAAATACAATACGGTTCTCAAACTGAGATATATTTCCACCTATGGTATAGTTGAAGTCTGTACCTATGTTGTCGCTCCAGTCTATCGCTATTTCATATCCTTGGTTTTTTGCCTCCCCAATGTTTCCGGTAGGTTCATTTGCACCAAACCATACGGGGATGGTATTATAGTCCATGAGGATCCCTGTCCTGTCTTCGTTATAAAGGTCTAATGTGGCAGACAGCCTGTTATCGAGCAACTTTGCCTCAAAGCCCAAGTTTCGCTTTAAGCTGGTCTCCCAGGTTTGATTGGCATTTGCTGCCTTGCCTTCTTGATAAAGTGGGCCATAGTTTGTCCTGCTACCATACCCTAGTGGTATATTACCTCCTGATGTATAGATTTGTGTATATGCAAACCTGGGTGCGCCCAGGTCGCTACCCATCTCTCCTTGCGAGAAGCGCACCTTGAAAAAATTGAGAAAATTTTCAGTATATTTTTTTACAAATTTTTCTTTGGTAAGGACCCATCCCACCGCAAATGATGGAAAGAAACCAAATCGTTTTCCCCTAGCAAATTTTTCTGAACCCGAATATGCACCGTTGATCTCCAATAGGTACTTACTGTCATAGGCATAGGTAACCCTACCTACCCAGTCCTCCCTATAGCTGGGAAAATTAAACACCGGTTCATCACCAGCATTAACTTCTGTCTGCCTGTTCATAAGGGCAAGTGCCGTGACCGCATGCTTTTTAAAATTCCTTTTATAATTTGTTGAAAATTGATAGAACAACCTCCTACCATAACCCCTGAACTGGTCATAATTTGTAAAGATGGGTTTACCACCCTGAAACTCGTCTGTAGGCCAGCGTATCTCTGAGATTAATGGGTATGTGATACTTCCATCTTCATTTACAATGGGATTGGTAATGTCATATTTTCTATAAAACCTGACATTATCACCCAGGCTGGCGTTACCCAGGTTGGACCGCTCCCTCCTTTTTGCACTGAAATAACTGGAGTTTGACGTGAATGCTATTTTTGCTTCCGCAGAAAGGCCCTTGGTCACAAAATCGAGTTTCTGGTTAAGTTTTGCATCATAAAAGCCTTGATATGCCTTGTGGATTTCCTGCCCGCTCTCGTTTAAAAGAACTATGAAGTTTTGCCCCCCGGCAGCCGAATCACCCCACTCACCATCAGGATACTTTATAGGAAAACTATTAGTAGGCAGGGTATGGACCTTGCTGTAGATTGAATTATCGCTTGGGCCAAAGAATGGCTGCAACCTATTTCTAAAGTTTCCTGCAAAATTGATTGAAAACTGTGTGGTCTTGGTAATATCAAAATCCAGGTTGAACCTCCAGTTATAGCGCTCAAAACCAAAATCTGGGTCAAAATCAGAACTCTCGTTCAATGTTGTATTGAATATATCACCATCCTTTACATAACCCAGGGACCCAAAATATTTCATGGACTCAGTACCCCCGTTCACATTAAGGTTATATTGTTGTTGAAACCCAAAATCCCTTATCACCTCATCCCACCAATCAACCTGTGGGAAGTATGGATTATAGGGCCCTGCTTGACCTGCATTGGCAATCCAGGCCTGTATCTCAGATTCTGGAAATTGATTTTCCCACAATCTATCATTGGCAGCAGCCTCATTATACATGCGCATCGTGGTGATCCAGTCTGTGCTCTGCTTGTTCTTTGTGGGAAATTTAAACCCAAAGTTTGAAGAAAAGTTGAATTTTGGGTCTCCTGTCCTTCCCCGTTTTGTGGTGATCATGATGACCCCGTTAGCTCCACGCACACCATAAACCGCAGTGGCCGAGGCATCCTTGAGAATCGAGATGGTCTCTATCTCACTGGGGTCAATCATATTAAAGTCCCGTTCAATACCATCTACAATTATGAGTGGTGAGGTATTGGCCCATGTACCCAACCCTCGTATCTGTATATCATGTGCCCCCTTGCCCGGCAAGCCATCACTATTGATGACCGTAACCCCGGGAGATAGTCCTTGCAGTGCTTCAGAAACATTGGTAGTGGCTCCCGTTTTAAGGACCTCTTCTCCATCTACTTGTGCAATGGCCGCAACGACACTTTCCTTTTTTTGCTCACCATAACCCACAATGACCACTTCTTCAAGACTGGCCACGTCGAGCTCCATACTGACCTCGATTGCCTCTGTGGTCAAATCACCCAGAAGCTGTGGCTTATAGCCCACAAAAGTAAATTTCAGCTTCGACCCATCATCCACCCTGAGGGTGAACATTCCATCAAAATCTGTCTGGGTGCCATTTGCCGTGCCATCTTCTACCACGGTCACACCTATCATGGGTTGTCCCAGTTCATCGAACACAGTACCTGTAACCGTGATTTTTTCATCTTGATATATATCATAGGTTGCCGAAAACGATTTCGGAGTCACGAAAACGATATATAAACAAAGTATATAGGAAAATCCCTTGCCCACCTTAGGTAAGCATCTCCCTAAAATTTTGTCTCTTAACGAAGACCTTTTACAGGTTGGAGAATTTTTGTAATTGTGAGTCATGCAGGACTTGTTTAAAAAGGCAAGAACATATTATGAATTTGCCATGGTTGATTAAAACAAATAGGAATTGTTAAAAAATTATGAATTCCCACACAACAATCTTAAGGATATTATAAAGCCAAGGCTGTAAAATTTGTATACATTACTATAACAAATGTTTGAAAAACCTGCTATTACCGTACTAATCAGGCATAAATAATAATCTATGTGAAAAATTATTTTTTTAGTCCTTGCAAAACAAACTCATCCTGTAATGTTAACCTAGCCACAAAATCTAGATAAAATAAAAACAGGAGCACACAAACCCATTGCCCATAGCCCAACCTTGAGAAAAATAATATGCTGCTTTATTGCACAAACAACCATATAATATATTTTATGATAATCACGGGGAAGTACAGTACACCCCCTTGTTATAAAACCATTAATTTACCTCCTGTTCAAACTTAGACTTGAAAAATGACACATATCTTCTCATCTTGTACCTACCGCCCATTCCTAAAATTCCTGGGATTGTTTTTTATGCTTTTATTGTTTTCGCTAGATGTCACGGCACAGCAATTGACATTGACATCACCTGACAAGAGTACAGAAATAAACATCTACACAGGAAAAAAACTCAGCTTTTCAATCAAGAAAAATGGTGAATCCATCCTTGATGAATCTACCATAGATATTGAGATTGATGGCAAATACATGGTTGAATCACATGGCTTTAGAAGTAGCAAGGCCAAAACGGTCAACACTTCATTTAATCCCGTACTGCCCTTAAAAAATGCAACTGTTCAAGATAATTATAATGAACTCACACTTAAATTCAGAGGAGGTTTCAACGTTGAGTTCAGGGCATATGATGAAGGCGTCGCCTACCGTTTTACCACTACAATGGGCAGGGAGGTAAAGAAAAGATGTACCTCTCCTTCCCACAGGGCACATATTCCTTGTTTCCACTAGAAGAATCCACATATTCACACAACGAGCGCAGTTATATCAACACAAATCTTGATACCCTGGCCGCCGGAAAATTTGCCTCGCTCCCCGTTTTCTTTAAAGAAGAAAATGGCACGCACATACTTTTTTCAGAAGCTGATGTGTATGACTATCCCCAGCTTTTTATAGAGAAGTCAAGCAACGGCACACTTAGTGCAAAACATCCCAGGGCCGTGGCCCAGGTAAAACCCCAGCCCGGTGAAGGTGGAGATAGAAATCAGGACATCGTAAAAGAACACCCCTACATTGCCCTCACCCAAGGAAAAAGAAGTTTCCCCTGGCGATTCTTTGTCATTGCAAAGGATGATGGTACCTTCCTGGAGCAGGATATGGTCTTAAAGCTTTCGCGAAAGCAAAAAATAGATGACACCTCGTGGATCAAACCCGGTAAAATCGCATGGGACTGGTGGAATGCAAATAACCTGTACAACGTAGATTTTAAAGCTGGCCTCAATACGGAAACCTATAAATATTACATCGATTTTGCCGCAAAAAATGGACTGGAGTATGTGATACTGGATGAAGGATGGACAAAATCAACCACCGAAATCCTGGAATTCAACCCAGATATTGACGTACAGGAGCTCATAATGTACGGCAAGGAAAAAAACGTGGGCATCATACTGTGGTGCCTGTGGAAGCCCCTGGATGACAACATGCAGGAAATCCTGGACACCTATGCCAGCTGGGGCGCCGTGGGCATAAAGGTTGATTTTATGCAGCGCAGCGATCAATACATGACAAACTCATATGAAAAAATCGCAAGGGCATGTGCAGACCGTAAACTTATAGTGGATTTTCATGGTGCATTTAAGCCCAGTGGGCTACGTAGGGCATATCCCAATGTGGTCAGTTTTGAGGGCGTAAAGGGCAATGAGTTCAATAAATGGTCAACAGATGTGACCCCACAACACAACACAAACCTACCCTTTATAAGAAACGCCGTGGGCCCCATGGATTATACCCCCGGCGGCATGCACAACGTGAGTGCCATAAATTTTCTTGCCAGTAAAGAAAGGCCCATGACCATGGGCACGCGTGCTCACCAAGTTGCATTATATACCGTATTTACCTCTACCATACAGATGTTATGTGATTCTCCCAGTGCCTATATCAAGGAACAGGAAACCACGGATTTCATTGCTCAAATACCCACCACCTGGGACGAGACCCATGCACTTGACGCACAAGTGGGCGAGTACCTGGCCGTTGCAAAGAGAAATGGGAACACATGGTATGTAGGTGTCATTACCAACTGGGACCCACGCATAATAAAGATAGATTTAAGCTTTTTGCCAGCGGGCAAGTACAAGGCCCAGGTGTATGGTGATGGCATCAATGCAGACCGTTACGCACAAGATTACCACATAAAAAAGATAGACGTGGACAATACCACGACGCTCACTGCACAGCTGGCGCCCGGTGGTGGCTGGAGTGCCATCATCACACCCGTGGAATAAAAATGTTCTTTTAGATACGTTGTTGAATGAATTGGCTTTCGCCAAAAAAACTCAATCCACCTCAATATCAGATGCAAGTTCAAAGCTTGTCTCCAGCTTAATGGCATCAGAGGAAGGGCCTATCTGTAACGTGAATTTCCCCGCTTCGGCAACCTTTTTAAAGTCAGCAGTATAGAGCGACAAATCCTTTGGCGTGAGCGTGAACTTGATTTTCTGGCTTTCGCCGGAAGGCAAAAATACGCGCTCAAAACCACGCAATTGCCTTATCGCCGTGACCACACTGCTTACCTCATCCCGCACATACAATTGTATCACCTCTTCGCCATCTTTTTTTCCTGTGTTTATTACCGTACAGGAAACTGAAATCTCTGTTTCGGCGCCTTTTTCATCAACGCTTATTTGCAGATTACCATACTCAAAAGTGGTGTAGCTTAGCCCAAAACCAAATGCGAAAAGGGGTTTTCCATCTTCTTCCACATAATCTCGACGTGCGGGTTTTAAGGCATTATAATAAATGGGTAGCTGGCCCACGCTTTTGGGTACACTGACGGGCAGGCGCCCCGCGGGGTTGACCTTGCCAAAAATAACATTTGCAATTGCCCTTCCTCCCTGTGCGCCGGGATACCACGCATCGAGTATGGCGGGCGTATGTGCTGCTGGCCAATTTAGCAATAATGGCCTGCCTTTTATCAATACAAGCACCGTGGGGGTGCCCGTGGCCTGCACGGCCTGCAGTAACTTTAATTGCTTGCCCATTAAACCAAGGGTTGAACGGTCAAAGCCCTCACCGCTTTCCATATCCGGCAGGATTGTTTCATCCCTAGAAACATGGGCCGCACCGGTTTCCTGATATTCTGTTTTAAAGTCACGCGCACTGGACCCTCCCAAAACCACGATGGCAACCTCTGCATTTTTTGCGGCCCTTACCGCTGCCTCAATGGCTGTCTGGGTGGTGTCCCGTATTGCGGTGCCCTTAACATAATCTACCTGCGCGCCGGGTAAAAGCTCCTTGACCCCCTCAAGTACCGTAAAAATAGCGCCCGGTTTTTGGGGAGCCGTGTAATCTCCCAACTGGTTATACTGGGCATCTGCATTGGGGCCTATGACGGCAATGCGTTTTAATTTTTTTGAAAGTGGGAGCAGTCCATTTTCATTTTTGAGCAAAACGATGGATTGTTCTGCAATTTTCAAGGCTAGCTCCTCATGCTGCTTTGAACGGATTACCTGAGAAACTTTGGAGGCATCCACATAAGGATTTTCAAACAACCCCATGGCAAACTTTAATCGTAAAATTCTAGATACCGCTTCATCCAGGCGTCGTTCAGAAACCTCTCCAGCTTGTATTGCTTTAAAGAGGCTTTCGCCAAAACCACCACCGCCCAGGTCAGCATCTACTCCAGCATTTATGGCGAATTGCGCAGCAGTTTCTTTCGCGGAAGCGATATGGTGCGAAAACTGCAGCCCCTCAATACTGCCCAAATCTGATACTACAAAACCAGGGAAATTCCATTGTCCTTTCAGCACGTTTGTGAGCAATTCCCTATTTGCCGTGCTGGGGATGCCATCTACACTGCTATATGCCGTCATGATGGATAAAGCCCCGGCATCAATGGCTTTTTTAAAAGGATACAAATACTCTTGATAGAGGTCTCGCTTGCCCAGGTGTACCGCGCCGCCGTTATGCCCACCTTCTGAAACGCCGTATGCGGCAAAATGCTTAAGGGTAGATATCACCGTATTTTTATGCTCAATCCCGGCACCTTGAAATCCTTTTACAAGTGCCTGCCCCATTTGCGCCACCAGTTCTGGGTCTTCGCCAAAGGTTTCCTCCACGCGCGACCACCGTGGTTCGCGGCTTAAATCAAGGATGGGGCCATAGCCTATGTGTGCTCCCTGCGTACGGAGTTCATGTGCGATGGCCTTGCCCATTTCTTCTATCAATGATGGGTTAAAGGTCGCTGCCTGTCCTATCGCGGTGGGAAAAACCGTGGTGCCTATCGCCATGTGGCCGTGCATGGCCTCTTCGGCAAGAAAAAGGGGGATGCCCAACCGGGAATCTTCAACGGCAGTTTTTTGAATGGCATTGGTTGCCTGGGCGGCAAGTTCTGGGTCTAGTCCCGTCTTGAGTGTCTTTTGGGTCCACGGGTCTGCGCGCAGGGTGCCCCACAGTGCGCCTATGTGCTGCTCTTGTACTGCTTTTTTGAGTTCATCGCTGGCCTTGACACCGGTTTCAGTTTTGGTGTACATCTTCCAACCCAGTAGGGTGGATAGTTGCCCCACTTTTTTATTAACGGTCATGCGGGATAGCAAATCCTGAACGCGCGCCTCAATGCTGGCGGTACTGTCTTTGTAAATGATTTTTTGAGATCCTTGTGCAAAGTTGCAAATCTGTAACATCATCAAGGAATCTTGTGAGGTTGTGGGTGCTTTGTTTTGGCTATAGCCAAATGAAAAAACAAAGATGGAGAGACACAAAAGGTTAAAGATCCTCACTCTAATCTTGGGTTAGGTCTTTAAAGATAGAAAGTTTATGGGATGAAATCATGTAAAATTAAAAAACCTCTAATCTAATGATTAAAGGTTTTCTTTGTACAGGCGGAGAGACTCGAACTCTCACACCTTGCGGCACTAGATCCTAAGTCTAGCGTACATTTGCCCAAACAGCACCAAAGCCACTCATTTTCAATTGATTATATAATATGTCATTTTCTTTGATATCATCTAATATCAATTGATTTCAACATTTGTTGTACCTATGTTGTACCCAGAGAAACTAATAAATTTGTATCTTTAGGGAAACTTCTTGGTAAACTAAACATTCAAAATTGAATGTTGTACCTATGTTGTACCTGATTTGGCTTTCGTACGCAAAACTAGGTCAATTATGTCATCAAACGCTAAAATAGTTCTTCGCAAAAAGCCTAATAAAGAAGGCTTGTATCCTCTTGCCATACGTATTACAAAAAATCGTCGCTCAACATACCAATATATAGGTCACTACATTGAATTGGAAGATTGGGATGAAAAGAATATTCGGGTTAAGAAATCACACATAAATTTCAAAACCTTGAACAATTTGTTATCCTTGAAACTTTCTGAATTAAACAATGCTCTTATTACGCTTCAATCCGAACAAAAAGATGCTTCTGCCAATCAAATTAAGAAGGAAATATATTCCTCCGGTATCAATGCTTCATTCTTTGAATTAGCACAAGAACATCTTGACGATTTAGAAAGTACAGAAAAGCTAAATCGTTTATCTACTGATAAAGCGTGGTTGAGCTTTATTATAAAATATCACAATTCGAAACAATTGTCTTTTCAAGAAATTGATGAACGTTTTCTTAAAAAACTGATGTTAACTTTAAAAGTTAAGTACTCCCTGTCTGAAACCTCAATAATGAACATTTTGGTATTTGTAAGGCTATTATTTAACAGAGCAATTAAATACAAAATTGTAAGCAGAGAATTATATCCCTTCGGTGGCGATAAAATAAAAATCAAATTTCCTGAAACTACCAAAGTCGGACTAAATATTTTAGAGATTCAACAAATTGAAAATTTGATAAATCTCAAACCTTCTGAAATACATACTAGAAATGTTTGGCTTTTTAGTTTCAATTTTGCTGGTATGAGGGTTTCTGATGTTCTACGAACCAAATGGTCAGATATTTATGATAACAGGCTGCATTATAGAATGCATAAAAACGCAAAACTTCTATCATTAAAAATTCCTGAAAAAGTACTAAAGATTTTAGACCAATATAAAGATGATAAAAGAAGTGATGATGATTTTGTTTTCCCTGAATTGAAAAAGGCAGACCCTGAAAATGCGAAAGATTTATATAACAAGAGAAAAACTGCTACAAAGAGGTTTAATGACAATCTAAAATCAATCTCTAAAAAGGCTAAAATAAATAAGAAAATAACGATGCACATAGCACGGCATAGTTTTGGAAATATTGCTGGGGATGCCATTCATCCGTTGATGCTACAGAAATTATATCGCCATAGTGATTTGAAAACCACCTTGAACTATCAAGCCAATTTCATCCATAAAGAGGCAGATGATGCATTGGATAGTGTTATAAACTTTTGAGGAAATAAATAATTGAAGAGCGGATATTTTATTGCTATAAGTAGTTTAGCATATTCAAAATATCCGCTCTTTACGATTTTCAATTACAGATTTAATCTCTCCTAAATAGAAACTAATTTTTAATTGGATTTGCTAATTTTTGATTGAAGCATTTAACTAACATTTTATAAAGTTCTGGATGTTTCTTTTTGAGCAAATCTGGGCGCTCGAAGAAATATTCTGAAGCTACTGCAAAGAATTCTGCTTGGTTTGTACCACCATATTTTCTGATATCAGAATGGTTGTCGTTTATGGCTTCTATTTCCTTATGAATTAAATTCAGCCAAGGTATTGCATATTGATGTTCTAATAATCGCTCTGGAACGCCATCTGTTCTATCATCCAGCTTATCAATAAGGTGTACAAATTCGTGTATGCCTGTATTGCTTTTATCTGTTGTGTTTCTAAAACCGTGATACAATGCTTTTTTAGATAAAATCATTTGTTTCTCAAAACGTCCGTTCCCGACTATCCCACCAATATTGCGCGAGTTATCCTTACTGCTAAATTGCATATCTTCATTAAAATTATCTGGGTATAAGAGGATTCCACTTAAATTAGTGTAATGCCATTCTTTAAAGCCGAAAACAGGAATTACCGCACTTGCTGCAATTAAAATTTTGTCTAATTCTTCCAATTCAAACTGCACGCCATCTATATAAACCTCACTTAAAAACTGCATCATTTTTTGTTGAAAAACAAGTTGCCTGCCTTTTGAAAGATTTTTATAATAAAGAACATTCTCCATTAATAATTTGTGCCAATGCTCTGGAAATGGCTTTACGCTATGCCGTTTCTCTTTTCGATAAAAATGAATAGCAAACAGAAGAATCACAACCAAAATTAAAATATAAACCATATTATAGCGAGGTATTAATCTACAGGTTCCGCTTTAAAGCCTACCTTTTGCAAGGTAGCCTTTACATCTTCTTCTGAAGCACCATCGCTTTCTATGGTTAAAATTTTATCAGGATTAGCGGTATCCACTTCCCAACTTTCGACACCTTCTTGCTTGTTTAAAAAAGGGGTCACTTTTGATACACAACCACCACAATTGATATTTGTTTTAAATTTTAAAGTTTTCATTGTATTTGAATTTATAATTAATATTAAAGTTTTACTCCTTTAAGCCTTAAACTATTTAGAACTACAGATACGCTACTGAAAGCCATTGCCATTCCCGCAATCATTGGGTCCAATAAAAATCCATTTACGGGATACAAAACGCCTGCTGCAATTGGAATACCAATAAGATTATAAATGAATGCCCAAAATAGATTCTGACGTATGCCCAACACGGTTCTTTTCGATAGTTCCAAAGCTTTGGGAATAGATTGCAAATCTGACGTTATCAATGTCATTTTCGCGACGTCCATTGCTATATCAGACCCTTTACCCATTGCTATACTTACATTGGCCTGTGCCAAAGCGTGCGAATCGTTGATACCATCGCCCACCATTGCGACTATCTTTCCATCAGCTTGCAATTTTTCAACAAAAGCTGCTTTCTGTGAAGGCATCACTTCTCCTTGGTAATTTGTTATTCCTACTTGTTTTGCGACAGCAGATGCGGTTTTATTGTTATCTCCAGTAAGCATATAGACTTCGATGCCTCTGTCTTGAAGTGTTTCTATAGCTTTTTTTGAAGTTTCTTTAATCTTGTCAGCAATGGCGAGTATCGCCAGCACTTGTTTTTCATTGCCAAAGAAAATGACCGTTTTAGCCTGCTCTTCGAGACTTTCTGCCGTTTGCATTAAGGAAGCGTCGATTTGAATATTCTTTTCAACCATTAGCTTATGGTTTCCAACATAGTATTTTGAACCATTTTCTGTTTGAGCTTTTACCCCCTTTCCTGTGATACTTTCGAAGGAAGCCATTTCAGTTTGTTCAACATTTTCATCTTTTAAGTGGTTGACTACAGCCCCTGCCAAGGGATGTTCTGACTGTGCTTCGATAGCCAAAAGAATTTCCTTGTAATCGTTCTGATTTTCAAGCTTGTCCTTCCAAAGTATGTCGGTTACCAAAGGTTTTCCTTCAGTAATCGTACCCGTTTTATCAAGGATTACTGCATTCACTTTATGGCCAAGCTCTAAACTTTCGGCATCCTTTATCAAAATATTATTTTCAGCGCCTTTACCGATACCCACCATAATGGCAGTAGGTGTGGCCAATCCCAATGCGCAAGGACAAGCGATAACCAACACGGCTACAGAAGTTAATAAGGCTTGTGAAAAACCATTATCGCCTCCAATTGATATCCATACAATAAAGGTAATAATGGAAATAGCCAACA
The DNA here is from genome assembly GCA_002710685.1 of Cytophagaceae bacterium. Lineage (GTDB taxonomy): Bacteria > Bacteroidota > Bacteroidia > Flavobacteriales > Flavobacteriaceae > Leeuwenhoekiella. Next base: position 120,200 of record PALD01000050.1, read on the forward strand.
CAACGGGAACAAATATTCCAGCAATTTTATCGACCAGTTTCTGAACAGGCGCCTTGCTTCCTTGAGCTTCCTGAACCATTTTAATGATTTGTGATAGTAAGGTTTCTCCACCTACTTTTTCGGCAGTAAATTGAAAGCTCCCTTTTTGATTTACCGTGCCTGCAAATACTTTTTCATCAGTTGATTTTTCTACTGGAACAGGTTCTCCCGTAATCATACTTTCATCTACATACGAGCTTCCCTTGGAAACTTCTCCATCCACAGGAATCTTTTCTCCGGGACGCACCAAAATGGTCTGGCCAACTTGCACGGATGAAATAGGAATTTCCTTTTCTTCTCCATTCTCAATGATTTTAAGGGTTTTAGGCTGAAGACCCATTAATTTTTTGATGGCTGAAGACGTATTGGATTTTGCCTTTTCTTCCAATAGTTTCCCCAAGGAAATAAAGGTTATAATTACCGTAGCCGCTTCATAATAAACGTGAGGTTCAATACCACGACTCAACCAAGATTCTGGAAAAAAGGTATTGAATACACTAAAGATAAAAGCGATTCCTGTGCTCAAAGCTACCAAGGTATCCATATTTGCTTTACCGTGTTTGGCTTGCTTGAAAGCATTGATGAAAAAGCTACGACCGAACCAAAAAAGAATTGGAAAAGTTAACACCAAAGAAATCCACTTACCTGGTTCCCATTGCATAAAAAACATTCCTAATACAAAAATGGGTAGCGTAAGTATAGCCGACCAGATAGTACGGCTTTTTATGTCCTGATAATGTTTTTGCTGAAGTTCTTGTTGTACTTCCGAAGGATTTTCTGTATCTATAATAATATCATAGCCTACCTCGCGAAGTGCATTTTGAAGTTGATTAGGACTCAACGCTTTGTCGTATTCCACAAGAACAGAACTATTAGCGAAATTGACGCTGGCATCAAACACTCCTTCTGTGTGTTTTAAAACAGATTCAACGCTCGCTGCACACGATGCGCAGGTCATTCCCGTAACAGGAAATGATTCTTTTATTCCCTGTTTTTGCTTCTTTTCTTTGGTTTCAAATATGTTGATTGTCTCCATAATCGTATTCATCTTAATACATCACAAATTTTAGGATTTAAAGTTTTTAATATATTACGTTATATGCTGAATGAATTGTAGAATTTGCTTGTTAAGGGTCACCAATATGTAATTTTCCCAAGTTTCCGATACAAACAAGATAACTTATACCCGATTTTTTATAAAACAAAAGACTACAATGTGAGTTGTAGCCTTTCGGAATTTGAGGTTGTTGCACCTCACTATAATGAATTGAGATAAGTTGTATTATTTTAAATATTCGTTACAAGCTTCCTCACATTTTCTACAGGCATCTGCACATTCTTGACAGTGTTTGTGGTCGTGCTTGGCACATACATCAGCGCATTTTTTACAGATATCACGGCATTGTTCTACCATACCTCTAACATCTTTATAATTTGACGCAAGCAAATTTGCTGTTGCACTACAGATTGCAGCACAAGCCCTATCAGTTCTTATACAATCTACCATCATCTTGACGTTTTCTTCGCCAAGACAAGCATCTGCACAGTAATTACAATGTGCTACACAATTGTTTAAAGCTTCGATTAATTTTGAATTTTTCATAAATATATTAGAATTTAAATTGTTAAAAATAGTCCACTACTATAGCGGATATTACTAAAGACAATTTAATGTATGTAATATCGTTTTTTGTTATAAAATATGCCGAATGATTTGTAAAATTTTCGGATTAACAGAATTTAACATCATATTTTATCCAAATATTTACGATTCTGATTTGTGCTTTTTTTAAACTGTGTAGGTGTCATTCCTGTAACCTTTTTAAATTGATTGCTTAAGTATGCAACACTACTATAATGAAGTTTAAATGCTATTTCACTCAAGGTTAATTCATCGTAAACTATAAGTTCTTTAACACGTTCAATTTTCTGGTTTATGATGTACTGCTCGAACGTAATATTTTCTACCGACGAAAAAAGTGAACTTAAATATTTGTAGTCCAAGTGAAGTTCGCCTGTAACAATATCTGCCCATTTGAAATCGAGCTCCTCGGAAGAATGATGGATTTTATCTACAACCAATGTTTTCATTTGTTCAATAAGTTGACTTTTACGGTCGTCAATCAAACTAAAACCTGAATTTTGAAGCGCTTTGGAAAGACTATTTTTTGTGTTGGGACTTAACGATGAAACTAATTTAACCTCCCCCAATTTTATAGAAACATACAGTATTTTAAGTTGTTCCAAAATATTGGAAACTGCTGAGATACATCTTGGGCAGACCATATTTTTAATATGGATAGTCTCATTCATATAGTACTTGTTTCAAAATAATTTTAATCCAGATTTGTATAGAGAATAATAAACGGCAGCTGTTGCAGCAACTACAAAAATCAATACTATCACAACTAAAGCTATAATTTTATCTTTTTTTGGAATATCACTTTTAGGCTGATGTTTCTTTCTGTCATTTTTTCTTCTATTTCTTCTACTCTCACTCATCCTCGTTCTCCTTCAAAAAATCAAGATGACTAATTTAAACTACCCAATTAAGTATAGTTTTAAACTATTGTACGGTTTCTGTTACTTCACCACAGTTTAGCATTGCTTGTCCGTAGTAGGGATTTTGTATTTCTTTTTCCGTGCTCAACCAATATGCGCCTTCATTATTATTTGCCATTGGACAAAAATCTATGTAAATTTCTTGGTTGATGCCAAACGCTTTCATTGCATTTATGAGGTGTGCTGAAAGACTGATAAAATGATTTCTCTGGGTTTTAATATCGGATGTCTGGGCAATTTCATTTGAGGAAGCCTTCAATTCTTTTTCAAGTTGCGCCCAGTGGTTATTCGCATTTTTATCCTTTAGCAAAGCAAGGTCAACTTGTGTTAAACTTTTCTGTAAGGTCTGTGCGGCCGTTTTTGCTTTTTCACTTTGGTCGTTTGTCAATGCTGTTTTAAGCATAATATAATCATCAAAAACTGTTTTGAGCTGCTCTTGGAATTTGGAAGCTACATCCATACGCTTGGCGGCATCAACTGTGTTGTTTAAATTTTCCATTCCCAAATGCCCTTCGTGACCTGTCATTGTTTTACCACCTGATGCATTCATCATAGATTTTTTTCCTTGTAACTGTGCAGCGGCATCTACGGTAAATGTTCCGTTGGTTACCACTTCATCGCCGTTAGAAAGCCCTTCGATAATGGTATAGTTCTCACCATTTTTCGTTCCCAAAGTCACTTCTTGCATTTCAAAAACGGGTTCATTGGGATTGGTCTTTACGTACACCAATGAGCGCTCGCCTGTCCACATTACTGCCGTTGCAGGTATGCTTATCGCAATTTCCATAGTATTGCCTTTTGTCATTGCCACTTTTGCGGTTACGAACATTCCTGGTTTTAATAGATTTTCCTTATTGTTCAATGTGGCGCGCACTGAAACAGTTCTGGACTTTGTATTCAAAGTAGGGTCGATAAATGAAACTGATGCTTCAAATTCTTTATTGGGATAAGCGTTACTAGTGATTGTTACCTTTTGACCTTCCTTTAGTTGCGAGATTTGTCTTTCGTAGGCGTCAAACATTGCCCAAACAGTACCCAAATCACTTACTTTAACAATGGGCTGGCCTTGTTTTACATAGTCGCCTTCTTCTGCCATTTTTTGGGAAACGGTGCCTGAAACAGTTGCATAAATCGGAAAATTTTCCCGCACCTTGCCAGAACTTTCTATTTGGTCTATTTGGCTTTCAGAAAGTTTCCACAATTTTAATTTGTTTCGAACTGCTTTGTATAAACCTGGTTGTGATTCTTTCAGGTCAGAAGCAGTTAAAAGTTCTTGTTGGGCAGCAACGAGCGTTGGTGCATAAATCGTTGCCAACAACTGTCCTTTTCGTACTTCTTCGCCCGTGAAATTGACATTCAACTTTTCAATACGTCCTTCAAAATAGCTTGCCTGTACCGCATTGGCTTCTTCGTTGGCCATTATTTTTCCGGAAAGTGTTATTTTGTTATCGTCGGTTCCTGAAATATTTCCTACAATTGTAGTTTGGATATTCGCCAGTGCCATTGCATTGTCGCTCATTTTTATTTCGTTCATTGCAAGCCCTTCCGCACCAGTTTCGGCGGGAATTAAATCCATACCGCATATTGGGCAGTCGCCAGGTTCTGGTTGCATAATCTGTGGGTGCATTGAACAGGTCCACATTTGATGTTCTTCGGAGTGGTTAACGTCTTCGCTCAAATCTGTTACTTTCTTGCTGTTTACGGAACCTTCCGCAGAAGGGCCAAAAAAGACATAGCCCAAGACCAATCCTATGGCTAAAATTGCGGTATAAATGATGTATTTTTTCATAGTATATTTTTTTATTTCTTTATAAAACCCAACAGATTTTAAGACCAGTTAGGTTTTGGTAATTATTATTATTCTGCTTGCAAACGCTTTATCATTGCTTTCATTTCTCCAATTTCTTTACGTTGTGCTTTGATAATATCATCAGCCAGTTTGCGCACTTCAGGGTCTTTGATATCGGCTCTTTCACTTGTTAAAATTGCAATTGAGTGATGGGGAATCATTGCTTTCATCCACAGAATATCGCCAATGATTGGGCTTTGTGCCCTAACCAAACCAAGTGCGCCTAAAAATAGCACCAAGCTACCTAATAAAATAGCGATGTTCTTTTTCTTGTTTTGATACATTTTCCGCATAAAAAACCACATTATTACTGCCATTGCTGCAATACCCAAACAACTCATATAGAATCTGGTTAAACTAAAATATACGTGGTCTAACGCATAACTATTTAGATACATCGTGATGTACATTGCAATAAAAGATGCGACAAGCATCAAAATAAATTTTGTGTAATTGCCTTTGTTTGTGTGTTGATTTGAATTTTTCATTGTTTTAGAGTTTTTGGTTATGATTTAATTATTTTCTTTTTTAATTTTCTAATGGTTGGCGAGGAGGTGTACCACAGCAGGAATCCGCTTAACACCGTAATCAATCCCAAGAGCGAAAACGCCCTTAATACAATGGTATTGAAATTGTCGCGCGTGTCATAATCCATTGTGTGGGTCATCCATAAAAAGTCGAACCAACGCCACGCTCGATGCCTTACAGTCTGGAATTTTCCGTCTGTTACCGAAACATAAGCATTAAGAGCTTCATCGGTATCATATGAAATAACATAGGCTGGCAATAGCTTTTCCCGATATTCGTGATAGTCGTCCACTTCGGTTATTTTTTCGATGTTGGCGACTTTCAAACCATCTTTCATATAGTTTTTGGCAACAGACAAGGCCTCTTCTTCCGTAATATTTTTTTTTGCTTTCCCAGTTTTTGCACTGTACAATTTTTGATTGTTTATCCAGTAATAAGGCTCGTTGTTGATGTCCCTAATTTCGATACTTCCAATGCCTTCAGGATTGTTTATTTGTGAAGGACTTATTAAATCATCAAAGGCTTTGGGCACGTAATCTAAATTACAGAATTGGTCACCGTGAATGTCGTCTATGTTTGTCCAACTGAAATACATTCCGCTAATGGTCCAAAACAGGAACTGTACCCCCAAAAAGAGCCCCAAATATCTGTGGGTCTTTCGTATTTTTAGTGCGGTTTTCCTTTTCACCATCTTTAAAGTTTTAACGAACGTAACCGCAAAGCGTTCATAATAACGGAAACTGAACTAAAGCTCATTGCCAAAGCCGCTATCATTGGTGATAATAACAACCCGAAAATAGGGAACAAAACACCTGCTGCGATTGGGATTCCTAAAATGTTATATCCTAAAGCCCAAAATAGGTTTTGCTTGATGTTACGCATTACACCGTCGCTCAATTCCCGTGCCTTGACAATACCGTGCAAATCGCCTTTTACCAAGGTTATCATTGCACTTTCAATGGCAACATCTGTTCCTGTTCCCATTGCGATACCAACATCACTTTTTGCCAAGGCTGGCGCATCATTGATGCCGTCGCCTGCCATTGCTACAACTTTTCCGCTGTTCTGTAATTTTTCTACTTCCTGAAGTTTGTTTTCGGGCAACATTCCTGCTTTAAAATCAGCAAGATTTAATTCTTTTGCGACCGCTTGGGCAGTATCGTGATTGTCGCCAGTAAGCATTATTACTGCGATACCTTTGTCTTGAAGTGCTTTGATCGCTTTGGCGCTGGTCGCCTTTATTTTGTCGCCAATGACAACATATCCCACAACTTTTGAATCGATGGATAGGTATGAAACTGTTTTTCCTTGCTTTTGAAAACTTTGTGCTTCGGTTTCCATTTCCGAAGTTAATTCAGCCTTGGCGTATGCCATCATCTTGGAATTCCCTAAATCCACTTTTTTCCCGTTGATGTTTCCTTCAACACCTTTTCCGGTAACTGCGCTAAACTTTTCAGCGCTCAAAAACTCAACATTCTTTTCTTTACCATATTTTACAGTTGCTTCGGCAAGCGGATGCTCGCTTTTGCTGTTTAGGGAAACGATGTATTGAAGCACTTCTTTTTCTGAAAAATTAGTTCCGAAGGCTCCGACTTTTTCAACCGTTGGTTTGCCTTCTGTTATGGTTCCTGTTTTATCGATAATAAGTGTATCCACCTTGTCCATTTTTTCCAAAGCTTCGGCATTTTTTATGAGCACACCATTTTGTGCGCCCTTACCAACACCGACCATAATGGACATTGGTGTTGCCAAGCCCAAGGCACAGGGACAGGCGATAATCAATACTGCAATTGCATTTACAAAGGCATAAACATAGACGGGTTCCGGACCAAAAATAGCCCAAACCACAAATGTGATAATGGAAATAAGGACAACTATGGGTACAAAATATCCCGAGACGGTATCCGCCAATTTTTGGATTGGTGCACGACTGCGACTGGCATTATTGACCATTTGGATAATTTGGGACAGTAGGGTATCTGCACCCACCTTTTCGGCTTTCATCAAAAAAGATTGGTTGCCGTTGATGGTGCCACTGGTAACTTTGTCATTTGCCGCTTTGTTTACGGGAATAGGTTCGCCTGTAATCATAGATTCATCGACCGTTGTACTACCTTCGGAAATCACGCCATCAACTGGAATTTTTTCGCCTGGTTTCACCCGTAGGATATCGCCCAATTTAATGCTATCAATCGTAACCTCTTCTTCCTTGCCATCTTTGACTAGTATGGCCTTGTTTGGCGCGAGCTTTAGCAATTCCTTTATTGCTGAATTGGTTTTGCCGTGGGCACGTGCTTCCAAAACCTGACCCAAGAGCACCAAGGTCAAAATAATAGTGGATACTTCATAATATACGTGAACGGCACCAGATTCTGTTTTGAACTGTGCCGGGAAAAAATCGGGAAAAAGCATACCGAATACGCTGAATAACCACGCTGCGCCAGCACCAATGCCGATTAGGGTAAACATATTGAGGTTCCAGGTTTTGATGCTTTTATAGGCACGTTCAAAGAACATCCACGTAGCATAAAACACCACAGGAATTGAAAGTGCAAGCTGAATCCAGTTCCAGTTTTTTTGCTTCATTACCGTATATAACGGATTATTCGGAATCATATCGCTCATTGCGATTAAGAAAATAGGTAAGGTAAAGGCGACTGCAATCCAGAATTTCTTGAGTAATTTGTTATAGGTCTTTTCTTCGGCTGAACTATCTGCTTCCATTGGGACTAAGTCCATCCCACAGATTGGGCAGGCTCCAGGTTCATCTTTTACAATTTCCGGGTGCATTGGGCAAGTCCATTGTTCAGAAGTTTTTGCAGATAAATTTTGCTCTTCAACTAAATCCATTCCGCAGACAGGACAGTCTCCAGTTTTTTCATATGTTTTGTCTCCCTCACAATGCATCGGACAGTAAAAAGTGCCAGTTCCTTTACCTTTAGGTTTTTCATTTTTTGCTTTCGTACTTCGACTACGCTCAGCATCAACTCCGGCGGTATCGTTTTGATGATGTCGCTCTCCAGATTTGTGGATAGAATAAGTACCACCTTCTTTTTTAAGGGCATCTTGGAATTTCTCAATAGGAATATGTGATTCCATTTCAATGGTAGCTTCAGCTTTTGCTAAATTCACAGTAGCCTTTGAGACACCTTTCACTTTGGAAAGTGTTCCTTCTACGTGATTTCGACAACCATTGCAGGTCATTCCGTGTATTTTATAGGTGTGTTTCATAGTATCTGTTATTTTTACATTTTCATTTGTTCTTTTTCACTGTTTTCCATTCCCATATTCATATTTCCGTCTTTATCTGTATGCGATTTCATAAAAATAAATTGAGAAAGAAAAATGAGGGCAATACCAATTGCAGCAACTATTAGTACAAATGGGTCGTTTACATATTTTAAATAGATAAATGCTGCCAAAATAACAACATCCAACAGTATGGCAATTATTGGAATAATCGGGTTGAATTTTACTTCCTTTTTCAAATATTTAAAAAGTCCCCAATGAATAGCAATGTCCATTATCAAATAGAAAATAGCACCAATGGAAGCTATGCGAGTTAAATCGAACAAAACAGTCAAAAGTATCGCTAAAGAAACAGTAAAAATCAGCGAAGGATTTTTAAGTTGCTTCATTCTGTTCATATCAGGAACTTGTTTCATATTGCTTAACATACCCAACATTCGCGAGGCAGAATATACGCTGGCAATTACACCGGAAACTGTTGCAACAATGGCTAGTAAAATAGTTAGCGTTGAACCCCATTCGCCAAATAGAGGTTTTGCTGCTGCTGCGAGAGCATAATCTTTTGCTATTATAATTTCTTCAATACTCAATCCGCCAGCAACCGATAATGCCAAAACAACATAGATAACCGTACAAACGATTATTGATATAATTATGGAACGCCCTACATTTTTATGAGGATTTTTTATATCGCCACCTTGATTGGTAATGGTCGTAAATCCTTTGTATGCAAGGATAGACAAGGCCAATGCGGCAATAAATCCAAAACCTTCAGGCAGGGATTGGCCATTGGCAGCACTATAAGTACCTGTGATTGTGGGTAAACCAGAAATAACCAATCCTGATATAGCAAGAACTGCAATACCCACTACTTTAATAATTGCAGTAATGGTAGCGGTAGTCTCAATAATCTTGTTACCCGAAATATTGATGATATATGCAGCAACAATAAGCAATACACCCAATGCAGATGCATAACCTTCATATCCTTGCGGAAACAGTCGTAACGCATACGCCCCAAAAGTCCCTGCCACTAAACTTTCTGAGACAACCATTGATACATACATCAGCAAAGAAAATGAACCAGCAAGTGTACCTGGTAAATAGGCCTTTGTCAAAAATTTAGCAACACCTCCAGAAGAAGGATAGGCGTTTGAAAATTTAACATACGAATAGGAGCTAAAGCCTACTACAACTGCGCCTGCGATAAAAGCAATAGGAAATAAATCGCCGACTAATTCGGCTATCTGCCCCATTAAAACAAAAATACCTGCACCAATCATTACGCCTGTACCTAAAGATACAGAGCCTAATAATGAGAGCTTTTGGGTATTTATTTTTAATGGTTTCATCTCGAAATTTCTATTTAATCTGATTACAATATTGGTTGCGGGTCACTTTTTATATGTTATATATATGTTTCAAATTACCTTAATTTTTTTCGGATTGCCTCAGAAATATTTTCAGAGTAAACCCCATAAGCATCCACCAATAAGCCTTTTATTCCATTTTTGGAAGAAATGGCATATAGTACACTATTGTCATCTGTGCTACTCATTCCTTCAAAACGATGCATCTCGTCCACCTCAAAATCTTCTGGATGGAATTTCAACTTTAGAGCATTACATTCCAGATGTTTCTCTTTCAAATTGAAATCAACAGTGTAGCCTTTAGCCTGTAAATGAGCCATAGTTTCAGAAAGTGTATCGTAGCTTTTCATATTATAATAGTGCCCGACTTGGGAAGGAGTTTTAACTAATCAACAATGAAAAATTTTCCATTCCCTTCCCACATCAGGACTTATTTTATGTTCTCTTGGCCTGTTTTAAATATCATAAATACTCTTATCATTCTTTTTGAATATAGAAAACACATAGTTATTCCAATTTCAGCACCAATTGTGCAAATTGCACATTTATTGTTTTATCCAAACCTTGCATTAAAGAATCTAACCCCGTATCTGAAACCAAAACCTGTCCCGTTGCACTTATCAGACAAGACATATTTATGCCCTGTTCTATATGGGTAATGGTTGCTTTAAACTGTGATTTATAGGTTTCCCCTTGATATAAAACATCAACCAGCCAATTAAAATTGATAGGGTCGTGCCGTTTTGATAAAAAATCAACGGATGGAATAGTACCTGTAAACCGAAGAATTGCAGGTGCTTCCCCTTCTTGTATAATGGCATTTAATTCAGGAAGGTCTGTTACTAAAGTTTTAAGGTCTAGAACACCATTTACTACTTTAGAATTGTAATCAAGATATAGTGCCAGACTATGGCTTTCTGCCTTGATAGTCTTACCGTCCACCAAAGTCATCATCTCAATATGGCCATCATCGGTTCTATATATTTTTTGAGCCGAAACCTCGAAATATGTTATTAAAAGAACTGCGAACATCAATAGTTTAGTTTTCATAATGTTTATTGTTGCTAATTGTTTTCTATATAAAGTAAGTATAACCATAATCCGCAATTGCCAATTTCAAATCAAACTGATTTTGCTATTTTTTCCATAATTGTAAGGTCTGTACCAAATTTGCAAATCGCATCGCAATGCATCCTCAATTCAGAAAACAAAATATACTTTATATGCATCTTGGAATTTTTGATTACAGGTCGATTCAATTGATGTATGACGTCTTTTTCACGATGGTTTGGAATGATGATATAAAAAACCTCATCGCCATCGGAAATGCTGAAATATAAATCGGACAGTCTTAAAATTCCTGAATAGATACTGGTGCTTTTTTCAACCTCAAAAGCGGCTACTATATTATTGGTTCCCTTTTCAAACCAAAGCACATCAATGAGTTTAATGGTGGTTTGGGTTTCCTTATCGCAAGGAAGCGCTGGAAATGTTTTCATTGAAATGAACGAAAAACTTTGACCGCCAAAAGATTTACTTTTATCGTTGCTGGCAGGTGTAACGTCAAAACCAAGTGAAATGCCGATTTTCAATAAATGGTATTGCATTTCGTCGTGAAGTTTCTCTTCCTGCTTTTCTTCCTGAATTTCCCTTTGCCGTTTTACGATGTTTTTTTCAAATTTGACCCGTTCGGCCTCACTTAAATATTCGTCGTTACCTATGAGCATTTTTTGGGTGCCAATCTCGAAACACAATCCTGCAATTGCGCCTAAATCGTTTGACAGTTCCGTTTTGTTTTTAGTATTGGTTTCTATCAAGATTTCCCTGATTTTCAGATACTCCGTCCAACTTCCCAATTTCTTTTTATCCTTGAACAGAAAATTAAACCCATTTAGTATGGCCGTATTAAATGGTGGAAACCAAGTGGGATGCAAAAAATATAAAATACTTGCTACCGCTGGGCCGAGGCCTTTTACTTTGAGTGCATCCAACTTTACGATTTCCCTTACGACCTGTTCTTCCGTTTTGGCATTAATACAGTTTTCCAAAAATTGACCAAAAGCTATTTTATTGTCCTGATTTTCATAGATATCAGGAATGCGCAGTTTCGGCTTCCAATAAAAAGGATGCGCCACACCCGCAAAAACTTGCTTTTGCTCTGCAATGCTGCCCAACACAAATTCCAGACTGCTTTCCTTAAAATCGTTTGGGAAGGTTTTGTTTTTAATGTCCTCAATCACCTGCAAAACGCCTCTACGGATGGTTCTAAACGCCTTCAATCTCTGGTCATTGTCAACAAACCAAGTATTGTAAACACTTTCCGAGTCGGTTTTATATTGATGGATTATTTGAGGAAAATTGCTCATTGTTGCTGTTATTTCGTGTTTCTTGAAGAGGTATGTGTTTTGATGATTTTCCATTCGCCACCCATCTTTTTTAGGATAGACGTTGCCACGCCTTTTTTGCGAATCGTTCGTGTTTCACCTTTTTCATTTGGGTTAAGCACTATGGTATAAATGTAGGTTTCAGTAGTAAAAGCATAGGGCGCATCTACTTTGGCATCGATTTCATAATCAGAAAAGGTAAAACTTTTAAATTCGCCTAATTCTGGTCCAAGATGATGCTCAATGTAATGTGCATACGTGCCTTCGACTCCACCGGATTCAAATACTTCAGAATCTTCTGCAAATAAATTGAACGTGCCTTCAGTTGTCAAATTTTGAATGGCATCCTTGTAGGTTTTCATCACAGCAATAACCGCTTCCGTATCCGTCTTTGCTTTTGTTTCCTGTGCGTTGGATAAGCTGAAAGTAGCAATGAGAATTGTTACGAGTGCAATTGTTTTAATTGTTTTCATAATTTTAGTTTTTAAAGGTTATTTATTATCAACGTGTATTCTATTAATATTTGCAATGCCAAAGACAAGTACCAAAAAGCTCAAGAAAATTTCCATCATTACCAGCGTTTTTCCCGCAATTGAAATTGGTACAATATCGCCATATCCAACCGAGGAAAAAGTTATCAAGCTGAAATAGATAAATTCAAAAAATTGCAAGAAGAATGAACCATTGAGCGAAGTACTCTCTTTGAAATTTTCAGAATTCAAAATATATAACGCGTGATAATCAGTCGTGAATGAAAAAACAATCAAAACAATCAACACCGCAAATAAAGTTAGGACGTGCGCAAGCTGATGGCTTTCGCCTATTATTTTAGCCAATTGTATGAACGTAAGCCGAACGATAAAAATGGTCTTGATTAGAGCCAAAGCCACAATTAAAATAGGTCGCCATAGGCCATTATCATCTGCTTGTGCCCAAAATATATAACTCAGTGATATAGCGATAACCGCCGTTGCGGTAAGCAATACTTTTTTAAAGAGCTGTCCATAAAACCCATTGCCGTTTGATATATCATTTATAGTTTCTTTCACTATTGATTTTTTTAATACATTAATATTAGTTATATCATTGCAACACCAATAAATAAGTATTGATGCCTTGAAAGGATAGATGAAACTCTAGTGGCCACTCCATAAAAATATACATCCTGAAAATCCAGTATTTACAATAAGATTTTCTTTCACAAAATTTCTAGTGCCTAACAAGGGGGGACTAAAACCAACCATCAACATTGACCCTTCCCTAATTAGGGCTTTTTTTCTTGATATCTTTTTATATCATTTTAAGCTCAGTTTTTTACAGTATTCCCATATTGATATTTTGCAAATATTTTTGCCACCGCCTCCTTAATTTCCTTTTGCTTGTCGGTGGTATTTGCGTGCAGCACATCTGGCGCAAATCCTTGCCAGACTAATTGACGGCGTTTCATATCTATAAGTTCTATGACAACGCCACCTTCTTTGTGTTCTTGAGATGATTGGTAACCGCCATAATATCCATAACCGTAAGACCCGAAATGACCATAACCGTGACCATAAGAAGGAAAATAAGGGTAGCCACCACCTGTGTTTATATCTCTTGTCTGTACAACGATACGGGAATCTACCAATAAATCAGGATTGCTCTTATTCAAGACGTAGCCTTTATTTTCCATTTGTTCCTGAATGGCGCCTTTTAACCGTTTCTTTATCAATGTGTTGAAAAATAACGGTTCGTTTTCCTTGTCGCTGTCCATTTGAAAATCATCGGACCAGTAAAAGGTTTTGTAGGTTCCAAACTGTGCTTCTTGGTCATAATCGGTAACGATGGCCGAAGAAGTGACCGAACAACTTACTGCGGTAATGCTTATTAAAAGGCAGACTGCCAATTTTATTAATGTTCTCATAATCCATTTATTTAATTCAACAATCTATTTTATTTCTTCGTAAGTATTGCATCCACACTCAAGTCGTGCTTGTCATTAACTTTTATAAATACCAAACTTGGGCGTTCCAAATTATAATCGGTAATCAATAAAGACCAAGAAGCTGTTAATTGAATTGTATCTTCTGAAACAAGTTTCAACTCAATAGGAATGGTTATTTCCCGAGTAACTCCGGCAAGGGTGAAATCTCCCTTTGCGTTGAGCGTTTGTGTCGCTTTTTCTTCAAAATTAAAATCGTCCATAAATTTTCCTTCAAAAACAACATTGGGTTTTTTTTCCGCTTTTACCAGATCATACATATGTCCATCCCGTTTTTCATTATCTGTCTTTATGGATTTTACAGGAACCGAAAAGGTCAACGTGCCGTCCTTAAAACCTATGGTGCCCTGTAAATCATCAGATTTGCCGATATAGGAATTAAGTGGCATTTTTGCCTTAAAGGATGCGGTTCCTTCCTTTACTATATAATTTTGGGCCTTTATAGATACATTGCTTGAAAACAACAGTATTATTAACAAATAAATTAAGTTTTTACCCATTACTTTTTATTTTTCGACCATTCAATCCATTTGAGTATAACTCTTGATATGTCTTGGTCTCATTCTCATTGATTCGGCGGACAATATACTTTTTGTCGATACCCTTTCTATTTTCAATACCCATTGATTTTAGCAGTTCCTTAAAACCTTCGATGGTATTTTTATGATAGTTGGCAACTTTGGTTTTTTTATCTTTTACAACAATGGATGCAACTCGGGAAGGCACCATTGTGGTAATTCCCGTAGGGCAGGTATCCAAATTGCATTTTAGCGATTGCACACAGCCCAAGGCAAACATCATCCCTCTTGCGCTATAACAGGCATCTGCGCCGAGCGCCATCATTCTATAGATATCAAAAGCGGATATAATTTTACCAGCTGCCATTACTTTAATTTCATCTCGCAACCCATACTTTTTAAGAATGCCGTTTGCGAAATGGATGGCTTCAATTATTGGCATACCGGCCCAATGTAAGGATTCCATATGGGCAGCACCAGAGCCACCTTCGGCACCGTCAATGGCTATAAAGTCTGGGCAATTTTGCTTTTCGGCAAAGGTTTGAACCATTCTTTCAAACTCATCTTGTTGACCAATGCACAGCTTTATTCCCACAGGTTTTCCTTTAGAGAGTTTTCTCAATTTTCTAATGAAGCGTAGCATTTCAACGTCATTGTCGAATGCCGAATGAAAGGCTGGGGAATGAATTTCCGTTCCCTGCTCCACATCCCTGAATTTGGCAATTTCCTTTGTGTTCTTCTTTGCCGGCAAAATTGCCCCAAAGCCAGGTTTGGCACCTTGCGATATTTTTATTTCAATCATTTTCACTACATCGTTGGTTGCGATATCGGCGAATTTTTTGGCGTCAAAATTTCCTTCTGCATCACGACATCCAAAATAGCCTGTTCCAAACTGAAAGATAATATCTGCACCGTATTCTTGATGATAGGGTGTAAAGCCACCTTCGCCGGTGTTTTGAGCAAAACCTGCTATTTTCGCACCACCGTTAAAAGCAAGGGTAGCATTTTTGCTTATGGAACCAAAACTCATTCCCGCAAGGTTGAGAATGCTGGCAGAGTAAGGTTTTAAGCAGTGGGAACTTCCTATAAGAACTCTAAAGTCGTCATTGATTTGTTTTGCAGGATATGTGGAATGGGTAAACCACTCGCGCCCCACTTTGTCATACGGAATCTGTGTTCCAAAAGGTTGATTTATAAGCGCATCGGCAGCTCTTTTATAGACAATTTCCTTTTGAATTAAAGTAAAGGGTTGCCCTTCGGTACGGTTGAGCAATAATGTTTCCTGAATAACGTGGCGTTGCTCCTCAAGAAGATTTGTGATTCTACCAAGCAAAGGGTAGGTTCTCCTAATATTATTTGATTCTTGAAAATAGTCCACAAGACCGAGAACGAGTAAAGGAAGGATAATCAATCCAATCCACCACAAATGGGGATGCCAAAATACCATAACGATATATGCAGCAACTAAAAATATAGCGGTTATAATAAATCCTTTTCTCATTTTTCAGTATTAATGTGAATGTTCATCACTTTCTCCGTGACCTTCTTCGTTTTCGTTACCAAGATATTTCCCCTGTGGGCCAACTCCTTCAATATGCACGAGCTGTGAACCATAGTGTCCTGCCTGTGCTACTGAATATCCTGCAAAAGCCATAACTACAAATACCCCAATTTCAAAACCTCGCTTTAATTTGTACCAGAAGAGGCTTACTATTTTTAATAGGGCTGCCAAAGCACTTGCCCATAAAGTCCAATCTGCATATTTGTCGTGCAGTTCCAAGACCTTTTTTGCGGTTTCTGTAAGTCCTTCGGTATGTGGGTGCACCAGTGTACCTGCTACGTAAGCTCCGATAAATCCGAATCCTACTGTTAGTAAAATGACCCAATCCAGTGTGCGATTTAAAACGAACAGCTGGATGAGCTGTAACAAAACTGCCAATAAAAGCAGTACAATCGGGAAGTGTACAACTGGATGCAGATTAGGGAAATCGTCCAAACCGGCTTCAGTATGGTCTTGTGAGACAGAAATTGGACTGCTTGTTTCAAAAATAGAAAGTGATTTCTCATCCTTGATGTCGGTTTTAGTTTCAGAAACAATAAAATTACTATCAGCAAATACCGTCGAAAAACCTCCAAACAAGGCTAACATCAATACGGTGAAAATTATTTTTTTAGATTTCATTTTATATAGTTTTAAATTAATCACCTGTTAATTGCAAGATCAATACACCTATCACAATAATGGCTATAATGGCATAAATGGTATAATTGAACCATTTTTTGAAGCCACTTCTCTTTTGTTTGGTTTCGCTACCGGTTTTACAACAATCTTTCATCTGTTGATATTTATTTATTTTTAATTATCAGATGTAATTGGCCAATCAACATTTCGCTTGTTATCAACTTTTTTGTATGGCTCATTTCATACTATTTTATTTGTGCCTAATTAAGAGAAAGGGCTTCACTAACCAACCAAAAGTATGTGCCCTCTCTCTTATTAGGACTTAAATTTTTGCCTGACCTGGGAAGGAATTAACACTAACCATCAACATTGTTTTCCTTCCCACGACAGGACTTAATGACTACCCAAGATATCCCAGACATCTTATTTACTTCTGTTAACTAATAAACCAGAGCAACAAAAGATGCTTAGGGAAGGGATTACCTATTGAATAGTCTTTTGTATTTTGCCATATTTAAACTTCCTACTACCATATTATCGGTTTCTTACTTTGTTTATTTACACTCAATTATTTCCTTTTGCAATTAGGCTGTCCAATTCCATATACTTTTCTTTCATTAGGCTTAACGCAAAAGCTCCAGCAGAAGCTGTAAAGACTGAAAAGTCTAATGCTCCTTTTATTCCAGTGGAAAATGTCATTGAAAGCGCAAATAGTAGCAGTAAAAATCCACTCCATTTTGCGAACAATTCTGTTTTAAATCCAATTATCAAGAAGAATGCAAAAATAATTTCAGCTGCGGTTGCAATAATTCCGATTGTTGAAATTAATGAGTCCGGAATCCAAGGATTTATCTGTTGTGTGTAGTTAAGAAAATTATCCAAATTCCCCCACACAGAAACATCTTTGTTCCACAATCCAAATCTATCAGCTACTGCCGATAAAAATCCGATTGATATTGCAAGTCGCAAAAAGAGTTTGATTATTTTAGTCCTCATCTTTGATTATTGTTGGTTGCTTAATTCTCTTGATTTTGGTCAAAAGGATTACAACTTTACTGAATTGTCTTTTGAACTTTCCCACATTTAAGCATTTTGCTGCCATAGTAGGGGTTTTTTACTTCATTACTTGTACTTAACCAAGCACTTCCTTTATCGTACATTGGGCAAAATTGTTCATATAACGTGCTTTTTGTACCCGTAATAGCTACCATATCAGTAATATCCTTACTTAACGTTTTAAAGTGCTCGCGTTGGTGGTCTATCGCACTTTCAGAAATATGTTCTGCGTGCTCGGTAGCATCTTCTATGATATCGGCCAGCTCTTTTTGTTGTTCTTTTGAGTAACTACTCTTATCGAATTTTTTAAGAGAGGCTACCAATTTAGAACCTGATTGTGCCGCTTTCTTGGTGTCATCGCCTACCAAAGCATCTTTCAACATAAAATAATCGGCAAGAACCGTTTCTGCCGCTGGATTCATTTTGTCCATTTTCATTTTACTATGATCCATTTCCATTTCACCGTGCTTGTGGTTCATTTTTTCTTTTTCCTGGGCGTTGGTAAAAGAAACTGCTAACAATAGCATTACTGCTATACTCATTTTTAAATTTTTCATTTTTATTATTTTTAAATTATTGTTTATAAACTATCTTTTAATTGTGTGATAAAATTGATTAATTCTTCTGCCTCCGCTTCAGAAAACTTAGCATCTTTATGTATCAAAGTGTAAGAATCCAAAGGCATTTCTCCGCTTTCTATCTGTTTGATAATTGATCGAAGTTTACTTGATTTTCTTCGGCTTGAAAGCGAATCCCATTCGTTAAAATTAAGTTCGGCCTTGCCTTCTTTAATGTGGTCTTCCAAAAACCAAGCAGCGGGTTGAATCTTATTATACCAAGGATATTGCGTATTGTTACTGTGACAATCATAGCAGGATACCTGTAATTTTTTCTGAATAGTTTCAGGAACATTATGTACCAACATAAAATCAGTTTCGGGAACCGTATAACTTTGATTGCGTTCCGTGGGAATAAATTGAATCCCCACAAACCCTACCAGTGCTATTATTGCTATGATTTTTAAAATTTTCATTTAATTGATTTCCTTTTGCATTTCACCACAGGTCAACATTTTACTTCCATAATAAGGATTCTTAACGTCCTTGCTCATACTTAACCAATTACTACCTCCATCATACATTGGGCAGAATAGTTGATACAAGGTGTTTTCTGTACCGGTTATAGCAACCATATCTGTTACATCCTTACTTATGATTTTAAAATGTTCTCGCTGGTGTGCTATATCACTTTCTGAAATATGTTCTGCGTGTTCTGTGGCATCTTCCATAATATCCTTGAGTTCCTGTTGCTCACTATCTGAATAGCTGGATGCATCAAAATTTCCAAAAGTACTTGCAAGCGTTGCTCCCAATTCTTTTGCCTTATCATTGTCATCGCCTACAAGTGCATCTTTCAAGTTGAAATAATCTTTCAGGATTGCTTCTGCTTTTGCGTCTTGGTTGTCACTCATTGCCATATCATCTTTGTCATCCATAGACTCTTGGTACATCTCATTGCTCATAGGTGCAGCTGGTTCATCTTTTTTTCCGTCCTTACAGGATATAGCCGTAAGGGTTAAGGTCATTACTAAAATACCGACGGTCATTTTTAATTTTTTCATTTTAATTTCGATTTTAATAGTTAATATTTGATTTTAATTTATTGTTATACCTGTTTACACAGCTTAATTTTTTTTTACATAGTGCTATGTCTAACAGATTTTTGGATTGCTTCTTTTTTTTATTTCTTTGAGCCTATAGCCTGCTTAATTTCTTCATACTCCTCTTTGGTTATCTCTCCTTTAGCGTACCTTTCATCAAGGACATCCATAGCCTTTGAACTTTTAGTCCGCTTTATTTTCTTTCCTCCTGCATAGATGAAAACACCTAGAATAATAACACCGAAAATGGTTAAGAAATCCCAATTGTAGTCCATCGTTTTATTTTTTAGTCATTAAAATCTTAGTGATAATCCTCCACCTGCACCAAAACGGTTATCATAACTTCCCATCAATGAGAAATTTTTGGATAAAAGATATTCAACACCCGTACTCCAAGTAATCTCTTTTTTGAAATTATCTCCTTGAGGCAGGTCATCTACCCACCCAAAATCTGCTTGGTACTCGTACATCCCAAAAACAATAGTTCTAGGGAAAATGGTAATAGCACGGCTTAAGCTAATCTGCGGGCGTAGCTTACTATCCATCCTCACATCCAACGTAAATAAGTAGGGCGTAAGGTATCGTATCCCTGCTATAGCTGTTGTTGTTATTTCTTCAAGGCTATCCTCCATTTCGTTCTCGACATTTACACCGCCAAAAACGGTTAGATAATCATAGAGGTATCTATCGTAGGCAGCTTCAACCTCCATATTCCTGTTCCAACCATATTCGCCCCTCAAACTGAATTGGTTTCGGATATTTGAAGATATAAGGTTCAAAGTGGTCATATGTGATGCGGCATCTATCATTCCGTAGGAATAGAACTGGTCGGTCTCGTCAATAAGTTTAGATACGGGATATTCCTTCAACCTTGGATCCCTAGGGGTATCATAACTTACAATACGCGCCATACCTCCCATCATATGGTATAGAATATGACAATGGAAAAACCAATCGCCATATTCATCACCATAAAATTCAATGGTAACTTGTTTCATTGGTGGAACATTGACTGTGTGTTTTAAGGGTGAGTATTCCCCATTTTCGTTAATGACCCTAAAAAAATGACCGTGTAGGTGCATTGGGTGGTGCATCATAGTCAGGTTATTGAAGGTAATCCTAGTTACTTCGTCTCCCTTGATTTTTATTTTATCTGCTTCAGATAGAGGAACCCCATTCAAACTCCAGATATAGCGCTGCATATTCCCGGTAAGGTTTAATAGGATATCCGTTACAGGAACATCTGGGTCATAATTGGTCTTCTCCGGCGATTTCAAGTAGTCATAGTTATACTCTGAAAACATATTCATTCCCTGCATTCCATCTGCTTCGTCCATTTTCATATCATCCATTTGAGAGGCCTTTTTCATTTTGGTATCCATTTTTGTGTCCATCCCTGCCATTTTGGAATGGTCCATCTGCATTGAATCCTTTTTCATATCCATTTGCATTTCGTCCATTTTATGCTTCTTCATTTCCATACCCTTCATATTGGACTTGTCCATATTCATTGTACCCATATCCATATCTTTCATTCCTTCCATCTGCATTCCCCATTTTTCTTTCATCTCGTAACGCTCATCTTTGCCTGGTCGGAACTTTAAAGCGGGTGCACCCATTTTCATTTTCATTTTGGCCATTTGTTGCATCATCCCTATTTTATCAGGTTTGGATACATCGGGTGCAGCAACAATAGGTCCTTGGCCTAGGTATGCCGTTGCGGTACCAGAGCCGTCTTGGGCCATAATTTTATATTCCAGTTTGCCGTTCTCCGGTATGGTTACGATAAAATCATAGGTTTCAGCGACCCCTATAAATGTCTTGTTATGCTTAACCGGTACTACATCTTTACCGTCTGCCGAGACAAGCAAAGGGTCAGGGCCGCCAAAGGCCATCCAGAACGAAGTAGAAGCAGAGCCGTCTATAATGCGAAGGCGCACTTTTTCGCCAGGTTTAAACTCGGGGTACTCCACTTTTTCTTCTCCATTAATTAAGAACGCTGGGTAATACACATCTGCCACATCTGCACTTT
This sequence comes from Cytophagaceae bacterium, assembly GCA_002710685.1. GTDB lineage: Bacteria > Bacteroidota > Bacteroidia > Flavobacteriales > Flavobacteriaceae > Leeuwenhoekiella. Next base: position 141,610 of record PALD01000050.1, read on the forward strand.
CCATACGCTGTCTCCAAAAATTTAATTGCGCCCCAAATGCGCCCCTTGCAATTACTTGGTTAAGCGGCGTAGCTGTTCCTTTTCTTATATTGTACCATTCTGTACCTCGCTTTAAAAACCGAAGTACATCCCGCGGTTTTTCGTTGGTCCAGTCAGATAGTACCAAAACCTGCTCTTTATCATACTCCAAGGTTTTTTCTTTGGGCTGTATTACAATTGAGCCGTAAACACCGCTCTGTTCCTGCAACATTGTATGGGAATGGTACCAATAGGTGCCGTTTTGCTTTATTGCGAATTCATATTTTAGTGTTTTACCGGGTTCTATGGGCGGTGTAGAAAGGTAGGGTACCCCATCATAAAAATTGGGCAACAACAAGCCGTGCCAATGGATGGATGTCTCCACGCTCATTTCATTTTTTACATAGATTACTGCGTACTCCCCTTCGGTAAATTCGAGCGTTGGCCCTGGAATACCTCCGTTGACGGTCATCCCTTTTACTTCTTTACCGGCTTTATTAACCATTTCTTCCTTTAGGGTCAACGTGTATTCGTGAACGGGTAGATTATCGACATTACCTTCCACGGACTGTGCAGATGCTGTATAGGTACACAGTAACAAAAGAATAAATGCATAGCTTATTTTTTTCATAAGATTACTTTTTTTAAAATTAATATTGATTATGAGAAGTTTGTGTCATAATTATGGTTGTTATCTACCTTATTTGATCTAAAGGGTTTCTAATACTTTTTTGATTATTCTTATAATTAGTCAGACTCATACCAGTTTCACTTTTAAACAGCCTACTTAAATGATTTACATTACTGTAATCAAGCAGCTGACTTATCTCCGTAAAATTACCCTCTTGTAATTGAATCAGCTCTTTCACTCTTTCTATCTTGAGTTTTATAAAGTATTTTTCTATGGTAATATGCTCCGTAACAGAAAATATTTTACTGATTTTTGAGTACTCAAGGTTTAATTTACTTTCCAAATGCTTGGACAGCGTTTTATTTAATTGAAGTGGTAATTTTTGTAATAATTTAATAAGTTCAATTTTAACTTGCTCTACTAATTGCTGGTCTTGCGCCAGTAAAATTTCGAAACCATTGTTTTCTAAAACATTTTTTATATTTTCAAAATCATCTATAGATTTCTCTTCGTAAATAATAGAACCCAATTCAATATGCTTTAAGTGAATCCCTAATGTTTCAACATCACTCTGGATTGTTTTAATACAGCGATTACACACCATATTTTTTATAAATAATTTCTTTTCCATCCGGTTAGTTGATTAGGTAATTAACAATTGCAGATTGTGTGTAATACTTCTGTATCGATTCCACTTGATTTAACTGAAATTTGAGCTGTAACTCTTGGATATCCAGCACATCATTAAAATCAATGGTGCCCGTTTCATAGTTTTTAATGAGAATTTCTTCAGCATCTTCTGCTTGTTTCAGATTGTTCTCTTGTGTATTATATGCTATTCGTGCTTGGTTGCGTTGCGATATTGCTTTTGCGAAAGCGGATTCCAAAACATTCAATCGTTGTGCTTTTTGAGTCTCGATTTCTTGTTGGCGCAAGTCATTTTGCCTTGAAATAGATTTATACCGATTATTAAAAATGGGAATGGAAACTGAAACCATAGGCATTAGTATATCCTTTCCATTGTCTATTGGATTCATATCCGCTCGCTCGCTCACTGGTAGATAATCAACCCCAAAACCAAACATAGGTAATGCCTCACGCTGGTTGAGCAATTCAGATTGTGCTATAGATTCGTAGAGTTTATCATATTTAAGCAGTTCAGGATTAAGTGATAGTGCATCTCTACCAGATACGGCGTTTTCACTTGGAATTTCCATTAATGTGACCACATCAACCATCATAGTTCCATCACGATTGAGTAGCTTATTGAAGGTGATTTGTTCTGACCCAAATTCCTCTTCGAGCACCTCTTTTTGCTGTTGCAATTCATTTTGACGAATCTGTAATCTCAAAACGTCAACAGAAGATGCCTTGCCTACTTCAACCGATGTAAGGGCAAGACGCTCATAGGTTTCTAATAATTTAATGTTCTTATCGAGCACCCTTTGCTTTGCTTGTATTTCATACAAACGATAATAGGATTGAGCTACAGAAAGTGCCAGTTTTCTTTTGGCAATTATGATTTCCACATATTCAGCTTCAGCCATTGAGGCTGCATAATTTTCTCTTGCCGTTATGGTCCCGAACCAAGGCAACATTTGCTTAAAGCCAATACGTGCTCTCTGCGCCCCAACACGGGTCTCGGGCTCACTGACAAAGTACCCAGCACTCACTTCAGTATTAGGCAGCCAGTTTGCTTCGTTCACTTTTTCTTCGGCGATGTTATAGCGCAGTTCAAAGGCTTGAATCTCGGGGTTGTTAGATTGTGCCTCTTCAATGTATGATTGTAGTTGTTGCGCTTTCGCGAAAGCGGAAACAAACAAAAGACAGGTAATAATTTTTATATTTTTCATTTGTTTGCTCGTTTAAGTTGGTACTCTTTTTTCCAGCTATATAATACTGGTACTAAAAAGTAGGATGTAATATCTATAATCATCCCACCGAAAATGGGGATTGCCATAGGTATCATAATATCGCTTCCTTTTCCCGTAGAAGTAAGTACAGGTAAGAGTGCAAGCACGGTGGTAACAGTAGTCATCAAACACGGACGAATTCGCTTTCCAGCAGCTTCTAATGTGGCAAGTCGGATTCCTTTTTTATCATTGGGATTCTCTCTGTCAAAAGTTTGTGTGAGGTAGGTAGCCATAACTACACCATCATCTGTTGCGATACCAAAAAGCGCAATAAAGCCAACCCAGACAGCAACACTTAGATTGATGGTTTTCATATTGAACAAATCCCGCATATTCTCACCAAAAAAGCTGAAATTGAAGAACCAATCCTGACCGTAAAGCCAAATCATTATAAAGCCACCTGCAAAGGCAACTGCGATTCCTGTAAATACCATCAACGAGGTGGAAACAGAACGGAACTGGAAATACAGAATCAAGAAAATAATAAGCAATGCCAAAGGCACAACTACGGAAAGTGTTTTTTCTGCGCGCAGCTGATTTTCATACGTACCCGTAAAACGGTAATTAATACCTTGTGGCACAATCAAATCACCATTGTCTATTTTTTGTTGAATGAGCGCTTGGGCATTTTCGACCACATCAACTTCGGCAAAACCATCGAGTTTATCAAACAGTACATACCCTATCAAGAAGGTGTCCTCACTTTTTATGACCTGTGGACCTTGTTCATAACGTATGTCTACCAATTCGCTCAGTGGAACCGGACTTCCTTTCTCAACCGGAACATAAATATCTTTTAAATCTTCTGGGTTTGCACGCAACTCACGCGGATAGCGCACTCTTACTCCATACCGCTCACGACCTTCTACCGTTTGAGTAAGCGGCATACCGCCCACAGCTACCTGAAGTACTTCCTGAACATCCATTATGGAAATTCCATAGCGTGCCAATTGGTCTCGTTTTATATCAATTAGTAAATAGGGCTTGCCCACAATACGGTCTGCAAAGACAGCTTGTTCTTTTACACCTTCAGCTTGTTTTAAAATGTCTTCGAGCTGTAGACCAAAAGCTTCTATTGTTTTCAAGTCTGGCCCTTTAACTTTTATACCCATAGGCGCACGCATACCTGTTTGAAGCATTACGAGCCTTGTCTCGATAGGTTGTAGTTTTGGTGCAGAAGTCACCCCTGGAAATTTGGTCACTTTCACAATCTCATTCCAGATATCGTCTGGGCTGTCGATTTCTGGCCGCCAGTTTCGGTAATATTCACCGCTGCCGTCTTCAATTAAATCGTTATGGGTTGCATTTGTTTTTAGTTGCGAGGCCTCATAATTAGCGTCATCATCGATTTCATTATTTGGATTAATAATGAATTTATCATTTTTCAGAACAAATAAACCATCATCGTTTACGCGGTAGCGTTGTCTCTCGCCATTCTTGTTTCGCATATATTCAGACTTATACTGAATCACATTTTCATACATCGAGAGCGGCGCAGGGTCAAGAGCAGATTCTGTTCTACCCGATTTACCTACTACCGTTTCGATTTCAGGAATACTGGCTACGGCCATATCAAGCTGCTGTAACACACGCTTGTTTTCTTCAACACCTGCGTGTGGCAAGGATGTTGGCATTAACAGGAATGAGCCTTCGTTGAGCGATGGCATAAATTCTTTACCCGTGTTGCGCATTATTATGGCCCCTAAAATCAACACTGTGGTCGGAATTATTAAAAACAGTAATCGGTTTTGAAGTGCCCAACGTAATATAGTGTCGTAATATTTTTGGAAAATTGAAAACGCCCCCAGTAATCCGAAACAGATAATCGCAACAAAAATCAAGTTCATTATAATACCGCGGTCAAAACCTAGTGGTCGCCAGTATTCGGCTAGAAGGAAAACAATAGCAATACAAGAAATAACGATATGTATTAGATTGGCTCTTTTTGCCGTGATAATATCGCGTACACTCAAAATTGCAACGATTCCATAGGCAATTAATATAATACCCAACCAATAACCATAGAAGATGGCTGTGATACCAAGGACGATGAGAACAGCATTAATAATATATTTAGCGTGCTCCCTAATAGTACTCTTTTTGAAAAGGAATGCGGCAAATGGTGGTATCAAGAAAAGGGCGATAACCAAAGACGCCGTGAGCGCCATTGTCTTTGTAAATGCGAGTGGACGAAACAACTTTCCTTCAGCACCTATCATAGTGAATACAGGAATAAAACTGATAATGGTTGTTAATACTGCCGTTAAAATTGCACCAGAAACTTCAGCAGTTGCATTGTAGATGATTTCATTTGTGGTGTACTCGATTCCGCTTTCGCGAAAGCGTAATTTTTCATCTTCCAAATGCCGAATCATATTTTCGGCCAGTATAACGCCCACATCCACCATTGTACCTATAGCAATGGCAATCCCTGACAATGCTACAATATTTGCATCTACATCAAAAAGTTTCATTGCAATGAAAACCATTAATACTGCAACGGGTAACAAACCTGAAATTAAGATGGATGCGCGTAGGTTGAACACCATTACGATAATGACCAGAATGGTTATTAAGATTTCAAGCGTGAGTGCTTCATTAAGCGTGTGTAGGGTCTCTTGAATAAGCTGGGTACGGTCGTAAAAGGGGACAATGGTCACTTGTGAGGTGCGGCCATCTGCCAGAACTTTTGTTGGAAGCCCAGATGACAGTTCAGCGATTTGCTCTTTTACATTATTGATAACTTCCATAGGGTTGGCGCCATATCGCGCTACCACAACACCACCAACAACTTCGGCACCTTCTTTATCTAAAATACCACGACGAGTTTGCGGTCCCAAATGAACAGTTGCGATGTCTTTTATTCGGATAGACGTAAAATTCTCTGAAGTGACCACGGCATTTTCAATATCTGCAACGGATTTTACATAGCCCAAACCACGAACCAGATATTCGGCCTGATTGATTTCCAATGTTTGTGCACCAATATCTTGGTTGCTCTGCTTAACGGCTTTGACAATGGCACTTAATCCAATATTGTATTGGCGCATTTTCTCCGGGTCCACATCTACTTGATATTCCTGAACATAACCGCCGATAGACGCTACTTCGGAAACACCACTTGCCGATGACAATCCGTATTTCACATAATAATCCTGTATACTACGCAGTTCCTGTAAATCCCAACCACCGGTTACATTACCATCCTTGTCACGACCTTCTAGGGTGTACCAGAATATTTGTCCTAAACCTGTGGCATCAGGGCCCAAAGCTGGGTTAACGCCATCTGGCAGCAAGTTGGAAGGAAGCGAATTGAGTTTTTCGAGAATGCGACTACGTGACCAGTAAAACTCCACATCTTCTTCAAAAATGATATAGATACTGGAAAACCCAAACATAGAGGAACTACGAATAGTTTTCACGCCTGGAATACCTAGAAGCGAAGTTGTAAGTGGATACGTAATTTGGTCTTCAATATCCTGTGGCGAGCGCCCTTGCCATTTGGTAAAAACAATTTGTTGGTTTTCACCAATATCGGGAATGGCATCCACAGCTACAGGGTCAGTAGGCAAAATACCGGTCTCCCAATTAAAAGGTGCGTTTACAACGCCCCAACCGACGAACAAAGCTAATAGTAAAACAGCTACTAATTTATTTTCTATTAGAAATTTGATGCTTTTATTCAGCATAGAAATGATTATTAAGTAATTATAAATCTTGTTTAAAAGTGACAAACAAGCAGAAATGTCCAAAACAAATTAATGCAGGACTACAGTTCTAATTACTTAAAAATCAAATAAGGAAAGTCTGGTCTAAAACTTGAATATCCCTGACCAAGGGAGGAGGCGTATAATCTCTGTATGAATTTAAATCTTCTTGAGATTCGAAAAATAAGTGTATATAGGTATGGATAAAAGCAGCAACAAATAGTTGTTGGTCTTTATCTAATTTGTCGAACGATGTTTTTAAAGTATCTTGCCCTTCAACAATCACTTGTTCATCACTACAGCAATCTTTTTTAGAAATATCACACTCTGATGACTGCGATTGCTGTTGAACATCCATACCGCAAGTTTGAGCGTGACCAAATAATGAAGAGTCCACAAAAATATCTCCACAATAATGACTATCTACCGTAAATGATACGGTTGACAACAACACTAACAGTGCCATAGAGAATGTTGATATTTTAAAAAAGATTTTCTTCATTAATTTTACAAAAATACAAAATTTCAAGTAAATTTTCTTTATTTAACAAATAATTTTGATTTCATATGCAACATATTCTCCTAAATCTATATGAAAGATTATCTAATTTCTAGAAAAATGCCGAATACAAACCTGTTTTAAATTTATTATTAAGAATTGTTCTAAATAAGTTTGTTTTTTTAAATTTCATTTCTATTTTTGTCGCTGAAATAATCACTTACTTATATTAAGTCTAAATAAATTTAATGATGAAAAAAATGTTTTTTACCGCAATTATAGGAAGCCTTATTTTTGCTTCGTGTTCTTCTGATGATGAGCCGATTACTGAAACCTCAAACATTGAGGTGCCTTCAAACTACACCTTCGAAAGAGATGGACAATCCACAGTGGATTTTAGTGGCCAGACCACCCGAATTTTAATGGCTGAAGAAATCCTTAATTCCTTTACAGATTTCGAAAACACGACTGTGATATCCTTGCAGGCAATGTATGCACATCAGGAAGGGGACCTAGATTTTTCAGACGCTGCCTTAAATGCGTCAGATAAAAACGTACGCAGTAAAACGGCTGCGTCCCAAGATTATTTTAGCGCAAACACCACAGAAGCGGCAGCTATAAGAAACCTATTCGATAGCTATATTTCCGGTCAGGTCAATGAGGTATTCCCTAACAAGGATGTCCTAGCAGTCGCTGGCAGTGCCGGTCAACTTGCCGATGGGACAAAAACCCGGTATGTTAACGCTAAAGGACTTGTGTACAACCAAATGTTTGCAAAAAGCCTTATTGGGGCGCTGATGGCAGATCAGATGCTTAACAACTATCTCAGCATAGCTGTTCTTGATGCTGATAATAAAGTTGCGGACAACGACAATGGGATTACAGAGGATGGAGAGACCTTTACCACGATGGAACATAATTGGGACGAGGCCTATGGATACCTCTACGGAACATCCGTTGATGCAGCCAACCCGAATGTAACCATTGGGGGCGATGATAGTTTTTTGAATGATTATTTGGGCACAGTAAACGCAGACCCGGATTTTTCTACCATTGCTGCCGATATTTTTGATGCATTCAAATTGGGTCGTGCCGCGATAGTGGCAAAAGATTATACAGTACGGGATACCCAGGCTGCCATTATACGTCAAAAAATATCCGAGGTAATTGCCATACGTGCGGTATACTATTTACAACAAGGAAAAAATTTGCTTGCAAACGGTGATTTTGGCGCCGCATTCCAAAACCTTTCTGAGGGTTATGGGTTTGTTTTTAGCTTGCGTTTTACTAGAAACCAGAGTACAGATACTTCCTTCTTTAGCACAAGCGAAGTTGATGGTTTTACATCTGCTCTCTTGGCGGATGGACTCAATGGTTTTTGGGACCTTGAACCTTCAACACTGGACAGTATTACTGAAGCTATTGCCGCTAAATTTGACTTCACGGTCGAGCAAGCTGCCAGCGCAAATTAAATAAAAATTGAATTAGCCACATCAACCGATTTACCGCCGATGGAAAAATCGGTTGATTTAAAAAAAATAGTTATGAAACACTGGAAACTTTGGAGTTTTATTAGTATCGGACTGCTGATTGTAGCGTGTTCAAAAGATAATGGGAACGAAAACTTGCCACCGGCTAACAATAATTTTGATCGTGGCGCAATGCTTTTAAATTGGGCAGATAATATCATTGTCCCTGCATATACTTCTTTTAAAACAGAGGCCGAAAACCTGAACAATGCCGCAACGGTCTATTCAAATGAGCCTACAGAGGCAAGCCTACAGAGTTTGCGCGCCTCGTGGACAGCGGCCTACATTTCCTTTCAAAAGGTCTCTATGTTCGAAATAGGCAAGGCCGAAGAGTTACGGTACAGAAACCGACTGAATATTTATCCATCAAACACCCAAAAAATTGAAGATTTTGTAGCCACCGGTTCTTACGATCTGGCCTTGCCATCTACAATGGATGTACAGGGTTTCCCTGCTATAGATTATCTGATCAACGGTCTTGGAGCAACAGATACCGAAATTGTAAGTTTCTATACTACCAACGGCAATGCCCTGGGATATAAAAATTATCTCGGCACCCTTACGGAAACTATCCTGCAATTGACCACAACAGTACTCGATGATTGGAATGCCAACTTTAGGGATGTTTTTGTTGCAAATACTAGTTCTTCGGCTACTGGATCTGTTGACAAACTAACGAACGACTATATATTCTATTTTGAAAAATCGTTGCGGGCGGGTAAAGTAGGGATACCCGCAGGTGTTTTCTCCCAACAACCATTACCCGAAAATGTAGAGGCGCGCTATAAAAAAGATTTTTCCAAACAATTGATGCTAACAGCAGTTAAGGCAAGCCAGGATTTTTTCAACGGAAAATACTTTAACAACAATACTACCGGGGAAAGCTTCAAGACCTATCTTGATTTTTTGAACAGTATTAAAAATGGGGAGGATCTAGGTGGCCTTATCAATGCGCAGTTCAATGCTGCAGAAACCCAGGCAAATGAACTGAACAATAATTTTGCTCTACAGATTGAAACTGACAATACCAAAATGCTAAGTACTTATGATGAGCTACAACGCAACGTTATCCTCTTAAAAGTGGATATGTTGCAGGCACTGAGCATAAATGTGGATTATGTAGATGCCGATGGCGATTAGTCAATGGCCTCACGTTTAAATGCATACCGAAATATAACTACAGAGGCTGCCCCGTTGGCGGTCTTTCGTATTTTTTTTGGACTGATGATGTTTTTTGGCATCGTCCGTTTTTGGAGCTATGGCTGGATCGATAAACTTTATATTCAACCCAAATTCTTTTTTTCATATTATGGGTTTGAATGGGTACGGCCTTTGGGTGTTTACACCTATTTATTGTTCTTTATCTGCGGTATCTCCGCAATCTGCATTGCGTTGGGGTATCGATACAGAATGGCGATCATCCTTTTCTTTTTAAGCTTTACCTACATCGAGTTGATGGATAAGACGACCTATCTTAACCATTACTATTTTATTAGTTGTCTTAGTTTTTTAATGATCTTCCTTCCCGCAAATGCCTATTATTCAATGGATGCACAAAGGAATAAGGATAAGGCCTATAAACAGATTCCCAAATGGACCGTTGATGCCATAAAATTATTGATTGCACTAGTCTATTTCTACGCCGGTCTGGCAAAACTGAACAGCGACTGGCTCGTTGGGGCAATGCCGCTTAAGATATGGTTGCCGGCCCAATATGACCTGCCATTGTTGGGAAATTTAATGCAGCAACAATGGCTTCACTATGCCTTTAGCTGGGGCGGTGCCGCCTATGATCTGGCGATACCGTTTTTGTTGTTTTATAGACCCACCCGTTGGGCAGCTTTCGGTCTGGTGGTAATTTTTCATTTGATGACCCGCATCCTCTTTCCCATAGGTATGTTCCCTTATGTGATGATAGTGAGCGCACTCGTTTTTTTCGATGCGGGAGTCCACCATAAAATATTGAAAACGCTTTCGACTATTTTTAGGATTAAAAAGGAAAAGGCAGATGCAGGGATACGCAATAAAACCTATCGCAATAAAACCATGGCCCCAATGCTTATCGTGGGTTTGTTTATTGCCTTTCAGTTACTTTTTCCTTGGCGTTATCTGCTCTACAAAAACGAGCTTTTTTGGACCGAGGAGGGATACCGTTTTTCTTGGCGGGTAATGCTAATGGAAAAAGCTGGATATGCACAATTTAAGATTGTGGATAAAAAAAAGGGAACAGCTTTCCTTGTTGACAATACCGATTTTCTGTCAACATTTCAGGAAAAACAGATGAGCACCCAACCCGACTTTATCCTTCAGTACGCCCAGTTCCTCGGAAAACATTTTACAGCACAAGGCCATAAAAATGTAGCGGTCTATGTAGAGAGCTATGTAGCACTGAATGGCAGGCTTAGCCAACCTTATATTGACCCAAAAGTAAATTTACTGGAGCAAGAAGAGTCGTTTGGGCCTAAGGACTGGATATTGGAATTTAAGGATGAAATCAAAGGTTTTTAAACAAAAAAATGTATTTAAAAAAAGAACATATAATCGCAACCCTATTTTTTGCCTTCACAAGTTCTGCAATGTTTGCACAATATGTGGTTCAGGGAAAAGTAGTTTCTGCAGCTTCCAACGAACCTGTCCCAAATGCCGAAGTGTTTCTCACTACTCTAAGAAAATCAACCATCACGAATGATTTTGGGGATTTCAAATTTCAGGACATTCCAAAAGGGACCTATAATTTTACCGTATTTGCCTACGAGTATGCTATACTGGATCACGAGGTTAGCATTTCCGATGATACGTCACTGAACTTAGAACTTGAATCTTTGGGCATAGAACTTTCTGAAGTAGTGGTCACCCAAAGAAAAGAACGCCTTTTCGCCCTAAAACGATTAAGGGACGTTGAGGGAACTGCCATTTATGCGGGCAAGAAGAGCGAAGTGGTATTGGTAAGCAACCTTACCGCTAACCTTGCCGGCGGTAATGCCAGGCAGATATACTCCCAAGTGGTCGGGCTCAATATCTACGAAAACAACGATGCGGGACTGCAATTGAATATTGGTGGGCGTGGCCTCAATCCCAACCGCAGTGCAAACTTCAATACAAGACAAAATGGTTATGACATCTCTGCAGATGTACTGGGATATCCCGAAAGTTACTATACACCGCCGGCTGAATCCATTTCAGAGATCGAAGTGGTACGCGGTGCGGCATCTTTGCAGTATGGGACACAATTTGGAGGCCTTATCAATTTTAAACTGAAACAACCCGATCCCAACAAGAAAATAGAGTGGATATCCCGGCAATCCTTGGGTTCTTACAACTTGTTCACCAGTTTTAACAGTTTAGGCGGGACCTTGGGCAAGGTAGGTTATTATACTTTTTTCAACTATAAAAAAGGAAATAGTTTTCGTCCCAACTCCCAGTTTGAATCCTTCAATGGCTACGTACATTTGGATTATTCGCCTACAGAAAGGACCAAAATTTCCTTTGAGGTAAGCTATTTAAACTATTTGGCACAGCAACCGGGCGGTCTTACCGATGAACAGTTTGAGGAAGACCCCACGTTTAGCAACCGAACCCGAAACTGGTTTAATGTGGATTGGAAATTATATGCTATGCGATTGGAACACGCTTTGAGCAATAAAACCGATTTTAGCCTCAACCTCTTTGCCTTGGACGCCTATAGGAAATCGGTTGGTTTTCGCGAAAACAGGGTTTCACAGGAGGATGATGTGGAGGCTCCAAGGGAATTGATAGTAGGTAATTTTAACAATTGGGGGGCAGAGGCCCGTTTGTTGACGCGGTATAATTTCTTCGGAAAAGAGAATACGGTGCTTTTTGGTGGAAAGTACTATCAATCCAATAATACAGAGCGGCAGGGGCCCGGCAGCAACGGCAGCAACGCCAATTTTAATTTTGAAGAACAGACCTACCCCAACTACCCAAGGCAAAGCGATTTTAGGTTTCCGAACTTGAACCTTGCCCTGTTTTCCGAAAATGTCTTTAAGTTCTCCGAAAAAATTTCGGTAACTCCTGGGCTACGGTTTGAATATATAAAGACTAGAAGTAGGGGCGAATTTAAACGGATCAACTTTGATATTGCAGGTAACCCCATCTTAAACGAAGATGTGGCGGATAACCGTGATCTTGAACGTTCTTTTATTTTATTGGGTGTTGGGCTAAGTTATAAACCCCATAAAACGGTTGAACTATATGGGAATATAAGCCAGAATTACCGCTCGGTTACTTTTAATGATATTAGAATTACCAATCCGTCATTGACCGTAGATCCCAACATCAAAGATGAGCAAGGATATACTTTTGATATAGGGGCTCGCGGGCGAATAAAGAAATACCTTTCCTATGATGTGGGAGCATTTTTTTTAAATTACAAAGATCGTTTGGGTGTGATATTACGGGAAGTAAGTGATATCCAACAGGAGCGGTTTAGAGGGAACATAGGGGATGCCATTACCTATGGCATTGAAAGTTTTGTGGACTGGAATATATGGGAAACCCTGTCCACAGAAAAAAACGATATCAAACTCGGTACTTTTGTCAACCTGGCCCTTACAGATTCAAAATACACCTCTTCCCAAGAAAACAATGTGAAGGGCAAAAAAGTGGAGTTCATTCCCGGTATTAACCTAAAAACAGGATTAAATTTTGGGTATAAAGACTTTTTGGGTAGTTTGCAATATACTTATTTGGGCCAACAGTTTACCGATGCCACCAATTCGCCCAGGGATTTTCAAAGCCAGAGTGGTATTGTAGGTGAAATACCTGCCTATAATATTATGGATCTTTCTTTTTCCTATACCTATAATCGGTTTAAACTGGAAGCGGGGGTCAACAATGTTTTGAACGAAAGTTATTTTACACGCCGTGCGACGGGCTATCCGGGCCCAGGGATCATACCAAGTTTACCACGAACCATATATGTGCTCTTACAACTTAAATTTTGAGTTAATCTGCATTAATGACAAAAATCATATTTCTGTTGAACCTTTAAAATTATCTTCGCATTAATTAATTTTGCTGTTAATTCATAAAAATTTGATAACAAGCTTGTTAAACAGCAGCATTTAATTTACGAAAACATTTAATGTTAGACAAAATTTATTAATACTGTGAAATCTTTTTTTACCAAAATACTATCTTTTTTTTTAGCAGTTTTTATACTGTTTTCTACTTCTTCTTTCACGGTGGATATGCACTTTTGCTGTAATAAATTGGTGGATATGGCTTTTTTTAGTAAGGCAGAATCCTGTATGGAGATTGTACAAAAAAAAGATAATAATTCCAAGCAATGTACTTCCATACAAGAGAA
>PALD01000051.1 GCA_002710685.1 Cytophagaceae bacterium
GATACCCAATGAAACCTATAAAGGATCAATACGAAAACAACAACAAATATTAACTAACAACCAAGTGATATTGGTCTAAATAATAGGTAGTATTACATTATTTTCACCGGCTAAGTGCTCCAAGTTTTTATCAAAGTTATATTTTGTTTGATAATGCACAGGAGCTCATCATGTTGTAGAGCAGTAATTGGGTTTTTTATGGCTTCTGATTTTAATTTGTATGTGGAACCATTTTCCATCTATTCACACTCGTCCCTAGTAAAATACATTTATAAAGAACTTCAAAAATTGAGTTTTTTGAAGGACAAAAATTCAATGAATAATGGAACAATTTTACCGCATAAGTAATAGTGGTCTGGTAGAAATGCAAAATCACCTATCTATTCATTTGTATTAACTGTATATTTGCTTTAAAATTTTTGATTAAATGTTTATACATTTAATTTGAGTTGAATCCATTTATGAAGTTTAACATTGACCATAAAAGCCCCGTACCTTTACATGCGCAAGTAGAACAATTGTTGCGCGAATTGATTGAGGAAGAAGAATATCAAAATGGCAAGACTTTGCCCAGTGAAGTTGAGATAAGTAAACGGTTGGCAATATCAAGGTCAACGGTAAGGCAGGCCATTAAGAAATTGGTTTTTGAAGGCCTTTTGATCAGAAAGAAAAAAGCAGGCACTAAAGTGGCTCCAAAACCTGTTAGTTCCAGGTCGAATAATTGGTTAAGCTTTTCTCAGGAAATGAAATTGAGGGGAATACCCATCAAGAATTTTGAGCTTCATCTAAGTTGGGTTACCCCGCTAGAAGATGTGGCCGATTTTTTTGATATTCCCCAGGATAAGAAAATTCTTAAAATGGAGCGGGTTAGGGGAAAGCCAGATGAGCCTTTTGTTTATTTCATTTCTTACTTCCACCCTCGTATAGGCTTAAGTGGTGATGAAGATTTTAAGATGCCATTGTATGAAATGCTGGAGCATAAGCATTCTATTATTGCTTCCTTATCTAAGGAAGAAATAAGTGCAACCGCGGCTAATGATATTATTTCTACAAAGCTTGAAATTAAAAAAGGTACGCCGGTTTTATTTAGAAAGCGGTTTGTATTCGATCAGGGTGAACGTCCTATAGAATATAATCTAGGTTATTATAAGTCTGATAGTTTTATATACACGGTAGAAAGTAGCCGCTAATACTGCGAAAAGAGCAATATTATATTCCTTATAAGTTAGTCTCAATATTTTTTTAAGATATCATTAGGAGTTTATATAAAATAATTATTATGTTTACACATAAGAACATTAATTATAAAATTTGAAATTTACTCCATACATAAAATATGCTAAAGCAAAACGATAATATTCCAGTGACTCCCCGGATAAGGGAAAGGGTAACGGAGCAGTATTTAATGCCCATAAAAAAGAATGAAAGTGAAAAAAATGAAAGTGATTTTGATCTTTATCCCTCATACGATTTAGGGGATAATACAATATTCACGGGTTATGGGACCTTGGGAGAGTATATTGCGGAAATGAAAGTTGTTTGCCTTGAGGGATTTTCAGGAATTGATTGGGATATTGTTGTCGATGGTCTGTTGCAAACTGATGCTTTGAAGAATTTAGATATAGAATTGATTGATTTTACATCCTTTCTAAAGCCTGAAAATGAAATTCAGAATTTGGTTCGTCCTTTTTTGGGAGAAGAAGAATCGGTTTGGGGCACTAGGACAAACTTGTCTTTATCTGATTTTTTTGATAGTGATGCAATCAATGAAATTAAGATAGAAGGACAAAGCGATCTGGTTCTCATATATGGTTTTGGCGCAAGCTTGATAAAACAAAAATCGACACTTATATATTTTGAATTTCCTAAAAATGAATTGCAATACCGCATGCGTGCAGGCGAGGTGGATAATTTAGGAATTACCTCAAAAAAAGAAGATTTTAAAATGTATAAACATTACTACTTTATTGATTGGGTGGTAATGGGGCAGCATAAAGCTCAACTAGCCGATAGCATAGATGTTATTGTTGATGCCCAGCATGACGACGTGCCTAGCTGGGCTTATATGACAGATATTTCCAATGCATTAAGTGCTATGTCGAGATCAGCTTTTAGAGTGAGACCGTGGTTCGAACCCGGAGCTTGGGGAGGGGAATGGATTAAGACAAAAATTGATGGTCTGAATAAAGAGGCGGTTAATTATGCTTGGGCATTTTCCTTGATTGTCCCAGAAAATGGACTTCTCTTCGAGAGCGATGGCAATCTTTTGGAAATCTCTTTTGACTTTTTGATGAATCAAGAGTCGCTCAATGTCCTTGGAGCTCACAAAGAGAAGTTCGGTACCGAATTTCCAATACGTTTTAATTTTCTGGATACATACAATGGGGGCAATCTCTCTATTCAATGTCACCCTAGCTTAGAATATATCCAAGAGGTATTCGGCGAAAATATCACACAGGACGAGTGTTATTATATACTAGACTGTGATGAAGATGCAAATGTTTATCTCGGTTTTCAAAATGACATTAATCCTGCAAAATTTAAGAAAGACCTTATACGAAGTCAGGAAGAAAATATGGAACTGGATATCACAGAATATGTCCAGGAACACAAAGTTAAAAAGCACGATTTCTTTTTAATTCCTAATGGAACTGTACATAGTGCAGGAGCAGGGAATATGGTTCTTGAAATAAGTGCAACTCCTTACATTTTTACTTTTAAAATGTACGATTGGTTACGTCTGGACCTTAATGGAAAGCCAAGACCAATAAATATTGATCATGCTTTTAATAATCTTAAGTTCGAAAGACAAGGTGAAAAGGTAAAAGAGGAGCTATTCTCTCATACCACTACTATCGAAGAAGGTGAAGACTTTGTGGTGAGTCATTTTCCTACTCACGCCGAGCATTTTTATGATGTACGACGTTTGGATTTTAAGAGTTCCGTTACAAGGAAAACCAATGGTTCTTGTCAGGTTATGATGCTAGTGGAAGGAGAAAAAATACGTTTGGAAACTAAAAATGGTTTCAATAAAATTTTGGCTTACGCTGAAACATTCGTGATTCCCATGGCGGCCGATAGCTTCACGCTAACCAATCTCGGTCAGGGTACCGCCCGTGTGATCAACGCATTCTTAAAATAATAACAGCAAATCAAAAACTAACTATATGATGAGTACTACAACGTTTACGCAATTAACCAGCAAATATGAACTTTATGAAACTGTTGACTAATTATTTGAAGCATAGCAATATGCATTGGTGGGTCAAGAAATTTTATTTTTTGTGGCTTGCGCCAATTGATTCAGGGTTGAAAGGACAATTCCCTTTAATCAAGCATGCGGCTTGTGTGGGATTATTGCTCCTTACATCGTTTCCTGCCTTTGCACAAGAAACTATTATATCGGGTACGGTCATGGATGACTTGGGACCACTTCCTGGGGTTAATGTATTGCTCAAAGGCACAAATGGTGGTACAAGTACAGATGATGAAGGTAAGTTTTCACTAAATGCCCAAATTGGGCAAACCCTAATTTTTTCTTACGTAGGCTTTAAAAGTCAGGAGGTTGTTATTGAAGATGATAATCCGTTGACCGTAAACTTAGAAATCAGTGCGTCTACGCTTGACGAGGTGGTTATGGTAGGATATGGAGCAAAGAAAAAAGTGTCATTGACCTCTGCGGTTTCATCGGTTGAAAGTGATGAGATTGTGACCACTAAAAACGAGAACGTGCAAAACATGCTGACAGGTAAGATTGCCGGTCTTCGTGTAATACAGAACAGTAGCGAGCCAGGAGCCTTTAACAACTCAATCGATATAAGGGGACTGGGAAATCCGCTGGTGGTTATTGATGGTATTCCCAGGGATAACATAACCCGCTTGAATCCAGATGATATTGAGAGCGTTTCAGTGCTCAAGGATGCTTCTGCGGCAGTATATGGTGTACGCGCGGCAAATGGTGTAATTGTGATTACAACTAAAAAAGGGAAAAAGGGTAAGATTGAGATAAACTATAATGGGACATATACAATACAGGTTCCTTCTGGCTTGCCAAAATCAGCGAACGCCATAGAATATATGACCCTGGTGAATGAACAAAATATGCACAATGTAAATGGTGGGCGTATTGTTTACACGGAAGAAGATTTTGAGGCATACCGCAATGGAGAACGTACCAGTACAGATTGGTATTCTGAAACCATGCGCGATTATGCACCACAAACACAACACAGTCTAAACGCAACAGGTGGGAATGAGAATATTTCCTATTTCTTTAGTACAGGTTATACCTATCAAGAATCTATCATTAAAAGCGATGATTTGAACTATAAGCGTTTTAATGTAAGGTCTAATGTAAGCTCAAAACTTGCCAATGGATTGACCGCTAGTTTAAACCTTAACGGCATTCTGGATGAAAAGGAACAACCTTACCAGGCTGCATGGTGGATTATAAGAAGTATGTGGTATCAGCCTCCTACCGAAATGCCCTATGCAAACAATAACCCAGATTATTTGAGTAACGTTTTGGGAGGATTGAACCCGGTCTCACAATCTAATGCAGACGTGAGCGGTTATCAAACATTCAATAAAAAATGGTTTCAGTCATCATTGACCTTGGACTATGAGATTCCCTTTGTGGATGGGTTGAACGTGCAAGCAATTTATAGTTATGACTACCAGATAGCCAATGATAAAAGCTTCAATAAAGAATACAACCAGTACACATATAACCCAGATACTGACACGTATTCTCCCACAGTGGTGCAATCACCTACGCGTATAAGAAGGGCATTCTATGAATATCCTAATGATCTTGCCAGGATAAGGCTTAATTATGAAAACAGTTTTGGAAATCATAATGTTTCTGGAATGCTTTTATATGAAAATAGCCATGAAAGTGCAGATAACTTTTATGCCCAAAGAAACTTATCCATTCCCGTAGATCAATTGATTGCGGGGGACAGCGAAGATCAAGTAGGCTATATGTCATCTGGTCCTCTATATAAATTTGCTAATGAGGCTGTTGTGGGTAGGGTAACCTACGATTATATGTCAAAATATCTTTTTGAATTTAGTTTCAGGGAAGATGGAAGCTCTAAATTTAAAAAGGGTAATCAATGGGGCTTTTTCCCGGCGGTTTCTTCGGGATGGAGAATTTCTGAAGAAAATTTCTGGAAGGATTCTAAACTTAAGTTTATAAATAACCTAAAACTACGGGCCTCTTATGGTAGGACGGGTGATGATTCTGCTTCAAGTTATCAATTCATCAGTGGATATAATTATCCAGCAGGCGGTTCAAGCACGGGCCTTCCAGGAGGATCTGTCTTTGGCAATTCGTTCGTGAATGGTGTACAGAGCAAGGGTTTGCCTAATCCATATATTACTTGGTATACCTCAGATATGTATGATGTGGGTATAGATATTGAAGCTTGGGATGGATTATTCGGCTTTACGTTTGATTACTTCAGGAGGGATAGGGATGGCCTTTTGGCCAATCGAGGCCTTAGTCTTCCAGATGTTGTAGGAGCAAGCCTTCCTCAAGAAAACCTTAACGGCGACCGTACGGAAGGTTTTGATTTGGAAATTACGCACGATAATACCATAGGTGAATTTAGGTACAACATGCGCGGGACTTTAGGTTTTACCCGCACCATGAATACATATATAGAGCAAGCCGAAGCAGGAAACTCCTATTTAAATTGGCTCAATAACCAGAGCTATCGCAACCAGGGAATTTATTGGGGATACGGTTCTGATGGTCGATATACAAGTTATTCAGATATCGTAAACAGTCCTACCTATGTTGCGAGAAATGTGGTGGTAGGTGATTACAATTATCAGGACTGGAACCACGATGGGGTTAATAATATCCTAGACAATAGACCAATTGCTTACACGGGAAGACCCATGGTTACCTTTGGTTTAAATATAAATGGATCATACAGGAAACTAGATTTTAACCTTTTGTTTCAGGGCGCTGCCAAAACAATGGTTTCTTATATAGAACAGCTCAAGATTCCATTGTGGGCTGGCGGTGGACCGCTAGAACAATTCATGGATAGATATCATCCCGCTGATCCCACAGCAGACCCCTATGACCCAAATACCGAATGGATTCCCGGACGTTTTGCATACACAGGTACAGTGCCATATGATAACACGGCATTTAACCTACAAGACGGTTCATATGTGCGCTTAAAGAGTGCCGAGATAGGGTACAGCTTTACTGACGAAATCAGGATGTTTGTTAACGGATATAACCTTTTGACCTTCACAAAACTTAAATATGTAGATCCAGAGCATCCATCCAGCACTTACGGATACCTATATCCATTGAACAAGACATTCTCTGTAGGTCTAAACATTAAATTATAAGACATCATGAAAAAATATAGTTTTTTAATTATCACGGCTTTTTTCGTCTGTTTTACATCTTGTACGGAGTTAGAAATTCCTCCCATGAATGTTATTCAGGATAAGGATGTATTTACAAGCGAAGAAGGTATCAGCTCATACATGGCGAGGATATACAGTGAGATGCCCATTGAGGATTTCAGGTATTCCCCGGCCACAGGATTTAATACCTTTTTCTATGGACCTCCAGGAGCAATTACTGGCGAAGCGCTAAGCCGGGATCAAGGCAGCGGCACAGAAAGCTTTGCATATTGGGCATATGCATACAACTTGATTAGGGAGTGTAATTATTTTATTGAAACGCTTCCTGAATATCAGGATAATTTTACTGAAGAAAAGGTAAAAAACTGGTTGGGTGAAGCTTATCTAATTCGTGGGGTAGCTTATTTCTCACTGGTTAAGAGGTATGGAGGAGTTCCCCTTGTAGATAAGGTACTTACTGAAGGTGCCAGCATCGAGGAGTTGACCGCAAGTGTTGAAGAATTGCAGATTCCGCGTTCTTCTGAAGAAGCTGTCTGGGATTTTGTTGCGGCCGATTTTAATAGGGCCTATGAAAATCTTCCCGCTACAAACACTCGGGGTAGGGCAACAAAATATGCCGCTGCGGGATTCAATTCTAGGGCCATGTTATATGCAGGCTCAATAGCCAAGTACAACACTATTGAACTGGTAGAAGATGGCGAGCGTATTGTAGGGATTCCCTCAGGTAGGGCTAGCGATTATTTTAAGGCAAGTTATGATGCCGCAAATTTACTGGAAGGCAACTTTCAGCTCTACCGCAATTCCTGGAGCGCAGGAAACCCAGAGGCACAATATCAGAACTTTATAGACCTCTTTTTTGACGCGTCAAGCGCGGAAAATATTTTTGTAAAGCAATATCAGGTGCCAGAATCTGTACATGCCTACGATTCTCAAAACCTACCCAAACAACTTTCAGGTTCAAGTAGTGTAGCTTCTGAGACAAACCCTACGCTTGACCTTGTTGAACTTTATGATGGCTTTGAAAAAAATGACGAAGGCACCATCAAGGTATTCGATGATCAAGGGCATTACATCATGTTTGATGAGAGGATGGATATTTTCGCGAATGCGGAACCCAGACTTCGCGCTACGGTAATCTTTGCGGGCGACGAACTTAAAGGTGAGGCTATCGATATTAGGCGTGGTATTTATACCGGTGATTCAAGCATGGGCATCGATCCCATCCTTCCAGAAGGTTCAACGGCCAACTATCCTTCTAACGTCATCGTTTCATCGGCCACGGCACCTCAAACACCTTATGCCCTTCCCAATGGTTCATCACTTAATCCTGCAGGCGAAAGTGGTGTATTTACTTCAAGGAATGCGGGAGGTTCGGTTTCTGGATTTTCGGTAAGAAAGTATATCGACCCAGATTTGGCGACAGCCAGTGTAGCGCCTAACATGTCAGAGCAATCCTGGATTGAACTTAGATATGCCGAGGTTTTGCTAAATCAGGCAGAGGCCGCCTATGAACTTTTCCTTGCTGGTCAGGGTGCTAATTATGCAACAGAGGCACTCACGATAATCAATGATATAAGGGATCGCGCTGGCGCGGAAACCATTGCCTCAAGCGCTGATTTTAACCTAGAGTCTATAAGAAGCGAGCGCCGCAAGGAACTTGCCTTTGAGAACAAGACTTACTGGGACTTTCGTCGCTGGAGGATCTATGATGAAGAGCAAAATCAAACTTTGTACAGGACCCTGATGCCATTTTATGTGGCTGACGCCGGAAAATACATTTTTGATGCACGTTTTGACGAGCGTAATTATCGCTATACCTGGGACCCAAGATGGTACTACAATGCCATTCCTCAAGGCGCGATTTCAAAGAATCCTAACCTGACTCAAAACCCAGGTTATTAATAAAAACACCATGAAAAAAAGCATAGTATATTTAATATTGAGCAGTGTACTTGTATTGACATCCTGCTCTACAGAACTAGATAATTACCCTGCGCCAGATGGTATTTTGCAAGGTAAGGTGGTCGATGCCAATACCGGTGAACCCGTCATGACCGAAATAGGTGATAATGGAACACGCATAAAACTCTTAGAATACAGTTGGAGCGATGACCCTACGCCACAATACCTTTATTCTAAGCAAGATGGAACCTTTTACAACGACAAGGTTTTTGACGGAACCTATAACGTGTCAGTAGAGGGGCCTTTTGTGCCGCTAGTGCAAACAAATGGCGGTGAAACAGTGGTAGATAATAGCCAAACTGTAGAAGTACGTTCTGGGAAGGTTACCAATGTGGACTTTGAGGTTGAACCGCTTTTAAAAGTGGAGTGGGTGGGAGACCCAGTTACCAATGAGGATGGTACGGTAACGGTAAATTTTAAAGTGACCCGCGGAACCGATGACCCTGATTTTCAACCTAACATGAATGCCTTATTCCTTTTTGTGAACAACACTCAATATCTAGGCAACAATAACTGGGACAACCGCTACTCTTATGCCCGTGTTTATGGTGGTACAACAGGTGATGCATTACTGGGACAAACCGTAAGTTTGACCACCGTGGGCGGTGCACTTCCAGGGGACCGTGATTATTACCTGCGTGTAGGAGCCAGAACAAATTATGGATTACAGCAGTACAACTATAATGCACCAAAAAAAATATCAATACCATAGTTAACCCTATAATCTAAAAGAATGAATTATCTGGCTAAGCCAAATCAACACATTTTCGCCGGTCTTGTTATGGGCCTTATGGGCGTGTTTTTATACTCCTGCAAGGGAAGCAAGGCAACTGAAAATAAGCTGTCACAATCAAGCAGTGTATCCATAAAGGAAATCTGGAAAATAGGAGAAAATGACAGTTCAGGTGGTGACCTTGCCCTTGGGCCCGCAGATTACAAAAAATTTCTCAGTAGGGATTTTGGGTTTGAAGACCGTTATTTTCTAATAGGGACATCCCAGGCTTCAAGCGATTTCCCCTATGTGCTTCCCGGTCCAGATGACACCTGGGGTGGTACGTGGGGAACTTCAGGATGGCGAACGCATGAGATAAACATTCTTTTTGATCTAGATGAGGTATCAAAAACACAGGGTTATAACCTAATTGTTGATTTGGCCGACAGTAACCCCAGGAAAGCTTTGGTCAAGGTTAGCGTTAATGATCAAAGTGAAAAATTCCTGATTAATGGAGTTTCCGATTCTTCAATCGTGAGCAATCCCGGTAAAGAAGCCGAGCGTCTTTTATCTATTCCGCTTAAAGCGGAAACATTACAAAAGGGAGGGAACCTGGTGAATATTACCGTTCTTGAAGGCTCATGGATTGTTTTTGATCAGGTGAAACTGGAAGGCCCGTCAACTACGATTATAAGAAAAGCAAAGGATGCCTTTGTTCGTTCCGCCAAAGCGGCACCTTATGAAATAGGTAAAGAAGGTAGAAATTATCAACCATTGCTGGTTGATATAGAGCATTTGTCTGGCTTGCCAAAACTTGAGGTTTTGTTAGATGGAAAAACAATCCTAACGGAAACCCTTGAGGATGGCCGTTATGATTTTGAAGCTCCCATGCCTGCGGTAACTTCCCATAAAACCAGTAAATATGAAGTCAAGGTTGATGGTGTCACGGTTCGCACAGGTATCGTAAATCGAGATGCAAAACCCTTGCAAACCCCAGCCGATTATGTAAATACCCTGATAGGGACAGCACATTCCCGCTGGATGATCGCACCTGGTCCTTGGATGCCATTTAGTATGGTAAAGTTGAGCCCAGATAATCAAAACATGGGCTGGCAAGCGGGATATCAACCTTCCTTTGAAACCATTGGGACTTTTAGCCATATTCATGAATGGACGATGGCCGGCCTAGGGATGATGCCCACGAATGGGATCTTGCAAACCAAGGTTGGAGAACAGTTTCAGCCAGATTCTGGGTATAGGTCCCGCATGGATAAAAGCAGTGAAGAAGCTCCTCTGGGGCATTATAAAGTGCACCTTACCGATACTGATATCTGGGCTGATGTAACCGCAACCACCCATGGCGGCTTTCACAAATATGATTTTCCGAAGGGCAAAAATGGACGTGTTATGATTGATCTTCATGTACAGGCAGAGTATGATTATAAGTTGCTTGATGTTAAGGTCAACAAGGTGAGCGATTACCGCATTGAAGGTAGCAGTCACCAGATATCGCCCAGGCCTACGGTGTGGAGCAATGATGCCGACCAAGAATACACGGTGAATTTTGTGATAGAATTTGATCAACCCATAGCGAAGGTTGGCGTTTGGGAAAACGATGAGGTTAGCGAGGCGATTTCGCTTAAAGCGAAAGATTTAAAGGATGCCGGGATGTATGTGGAGTTCGATACTGAAACCACACAAACAGTTCAGGCGCGTTCTGCGATTTCATTAGTAAGTATCGATAACGCTTCTGATAATCTTGAGACCGAAATCTCAAAGCCTTTTGGGTGGGATTTTGACGCCGTTGTGAGCCACAATAAATCTACATGGAATGAATACTTCAATAGGATTGCGATACGCAGTGATAACCGTCTTGAGAAGGAACGTTTCTACTCAAATTTTTATCGTTCCCTATGCCGAAACACGTGGAGTGATGTAAATGGCGAGTGGGTGGCAGCTGATGAGACCGTGCAAAAATTTGAGGATCCTGATCAAGTGGCGCTGGGCTGTGATGCCTTTTGGAACACGTTCTGGAACCTCAATCAATTTTGGAATCTCGTAACCCCAGAATGGTCATCACGATGGGTAAATTCCCAACTCGCGATGTTTGATGTAAATGGATGGCTGGCCAAGGGGCCAGCGGGTATGGAGTATATCCCGGTGATGGTCGCCGAGCATGAAATCCCACTCATAGTTTCGGCATATCAAATGGGCATTGATGATTTTGACACAGAAAAGGCACTAGAGGCCATGGTAAAAATGCAAACTACTCACGCAGGCCCCGTTGCCGGTGGTTTTGCGGGAAATCGTGATCTAACGGCATATATGAAATACCATTATGTTCCCTATGATATTGGTAGGTTTAGCAATTCCCTTGAGTATTCCTTTGATGATTGGTCAGTGGGGCAGTTTGCAAAATCCCTGGGACAAACCGATACATATAAAAAATTTAGTGAGCGAGGTACCTGGTGGAAAAATGCCTTTAGCAAAGATGGTTTTGCACAACTTCGAGATAGTAAGGGCGAATTTATGACTCCCTTTGACCCTTTTCAATCGGGCAGGAATGAGGAGTATGTAGAAGGAAATTCATGGCAGCTAAGTTATTTTGTTCCCCAAGACGTGCCGACACTTACTCAGATTATGGGCGAGGATAAATTTGTGGAACGCCTTAACTGGGGATTTGAGGCCAGTGAATCTTGGCGATACAACGCGCCCAACGATCAGTATTGGGATTATCCCGTAGTGCAGGGAAATCAGCAAAGTATGCACTTTGCATTCCTCTTCAATTGGGCAAATCATCCCTGGCTTACGCAAAAGTGGTCACGTTCAATCATTGAGAAATATTATGGTTACGGAGTGGCCAATGCCTATCTGGGAGATGAAGATCAAGGACAGATGAGCGCATGGTTTGTGATGAGCGCACTAGGGCTCTTTCAAACAGATGGGGGAGCAAGGGCAGAGCCTATCTATGAAATTGCAAGTCCGTTATTTGAAAAGACGGTTATTGACCTGGGAGAAAGATATGGCAGGGGAAAACAGTTTACCATTGAAGCTAAAAATGTCTCAAAGACCAATAAATATGTACAGTCCGCTCAATTAAATGGGAAAAGGCTAGAAACCTTTTATTTCCCAGCAGCCGAACTTTTAAAAGGTGGGGAATTAATCCTCAACATGGGTCCTGAGCCCAATAAGAATTGGGGATTATTAAAAACAAAATAATAAGGATGGGCAAAAGGCTGGGAAAAATCATGGTTTTGCTTTTTTGCGTTTGTCCGGTAATGCGGGCAAAGGCATTCCAGGTGCGGCGCATGGAGACAGTGCCTTTCGGCGAAATTTTGACGAAAGCCAGCTCTGAATTTCCTGGGTTTGAGGCCGTGGAAACCATCAATGGTTCAGGTCTTAAAAATCATGAACATCAATCCCAAAACCTAGGGAGGTCCATGTGGCTTTCTGCGATATCAACTAATGAGACGCGTGCCGCAGCAGGAACTCACAAGGGAATTGCCTGGATTATGTTTTCCTTTAAAAATACCAAGAATATTGATCTAATAGAAATCTGGAACCACAACCAGGATAATCACCTAAACCGTGGTTTGCAAAAGGTTTATATTCAATATTCAAGCGATGGCAAGAACTGGAAGTACCTGAAACAGGGCGATACTGATTATACTATAATCCCTAGATCTTCAGGTTCAAAAAAAATGCCCCCATCCTTGAGCATTTCCACCTCGGGACTAGCATTTAAATATCTATGTATTACGGCAGACGCAAAGCACGGAAATTTTTACCATGATGGTACTAAACGCACCCTGGATGAAGCAGCAATAAAAAATCAAAATGTAGATTATTATGGTTTGAGCGAGGTGCGTTTTTACCAGGAAAGATTAGTAGATTCTTCTCAACTTCCTTCAATCACAAATGCCAGTATTGAGGTAGGGCAGGGCTATAGAAAAACTAATGTGGGCCCTAGGAGAGAAGGCAGGATAACTTTTGAAAATCCAATATTTACAGGAGGCGAGATTACCCTAAAAGTGAATGGTAAAACGGTCACCGATAGTATTCCCACGTCTAAGATTGGGGTGTATGAGCATGAGTTGCTTTTGCCGAAAGGCTATATGAACTATGAAGCCTTAATGGACATCCATTTTTCTAGCGCTCAAGGAAGTTTTGAGAAAGAAGTAAAGGTTTTGCCCGCACGGAAATGGGAGGTTTATTTCTTGCCACATTCACACCTTGATATTGGGTATACGCATGCGCATGAGGATGTGATGGGGCGGCAATTGCGCAATATTGACTATGCTCTTGAACTCGTTGAGAAAACAAGCGATTTCCCAGTAGAATCACGTTTTAAGTGGAACATTGAGACCACATGGCCGCTTATTGAATATGTAAAGCGCAACCAGGGAAGCAAAAAACTGGATGATTTTTGGCGGGCCGTAAAAGCGGGGTCAATAAGTATAAATGCTTCTATAGGCAATATCCTCACGGGCCTGAGCACCCGCGAAGAATTGATGCACTTATTTGATGATGGGATTTCTTTGGCTTCCGCCAAAAATATTCCCGTGAATACCGTGATGATGTCTGATGTGCCCGGATTTTCCTGGGGTCTTATTACGGCAATGGCCCAAAATGGGATTAGGTATTTTTCCATGGCTCCCAATTATGTTCCCTTCCTTCAAAATGGAGGAAGCCGCGTGGGGCTTGCCCATATTGAATGGGCCGATAGGCCTTTTTACTGGCAATCACAATCAGGGGATGAGAAGGTACTTTGCTGGTCTGCTGGTACGGGATATTCTTTCTTTCATGATTGGCTCGCTGGCAAATTATCAGCTGGTGGTGTAGAACCCATCTGGAAGCGTTTGCAGCAACTGGAGGAAGCCGATTTCCCATACAATACCACATATTTTAGATACACCGTAAATGGCGACAACGGACCACCAGATGAAGAGATGTCTTCAATCATAAAGCAATGGAATGATACGTATGCCTCACCTCATTTTGTAATAGGAACAACGCAAGAACTATTTTCTCATTTTGAGAAGGAATACGGTGAACATCTTCCATCCTATAAAGGAGATTTGACGCCTTATTGGGAGGATGGAGCGGCCTCAACGGCCAGGGAACTAGCCATGAACCGCAAGAATTCAAATCTCTTAAACCAGTTGGAAATCCTTTATACGTTGATGGATAAGGAAAATTTCCCCTTTCAAGATTTTCAAGCTGCATGGAGAAATATAACGTTGTTTTCAGAGCATACTTGGGGAGCTTCGGCGAGTGGTCCAAGCCCAGAAGCCGAGATGACAAAACTCTTATGGAAACAAAAGCAGGTTTTTGCTTTCAATGCAGATTCCCTGGTAAGGAAAATAACATTAGGGTTACATCAAAAACTTAACGATAAGGAGCAATCCCAGTATATTACCGTTTTTAATACAAATACCTGGTCACGCAGTGACGTGGTAAAGGTGGATGACGTTAAGAACCTAGAAAATAAGCAGCTGATAAGCAAAACGGATACTGCTTCATTGCAAAAAATAGATGATTCATGGTTTTTTATAGCTCGTGATGTTCCTGCCTTAAGTGCAAAGAGTTATCGCATTGTTAAGGGCAATACTCAAGTTTCTTTAGGGCAATCATCTGGAGAAGGAAAAAGTATAGAGAATGAATATCTTAAACTTCAGCTCAAGGAGGATGGCAGTATTGATAAACTTATCGAGAAAAAGGAAAATCATGACTTTGCCAGCGTTGATGGATTGAACAGGTACATCCATACAGGTAGGAACGCGGTTGGGCCCAAGTATGTGGATAGCGTTTCCACAAAAATTAATCGGGGACCCGTGGCAACAATATTGACCGCTACTTCACGACCAGCGGGTACACATAGTTTGTTACAAGAGTATATTTTGTATAAACATCTAAACAAACTCTACATAAAAAATACGCTTGATAAAACGGCAGATTATGATTTTGAAAACGAGCGTTTTGAGTTTGATTTTGCCATAGAAAACCCAGAAACTGAAATCGACCTGCCATTTTCAACGGTGCGTCCAGAGCGGGAGCAACTCTCTGGTGCCAATAAAAACTTTTTCAGTTCACAGAACGGCGTTACGATTACCGGACTCAAGCATAGCGTTTCCCTAAACATGGCCCAAGAACCCATTCTAGAATTGGCCGATTTAACGGGAGAGGCCTGGATGAAGGACCGCAAGGAATATCTCGCCTGGAAAAGACAAACATCATCTTCTGCGCGGGTGTATTCCTGGGTGATGAACAATTCATGGCGTACAAATTACAAGGCATCCCAGCCCGGTATGGCAACGTTTGCCTATACCATCCAGCCATTGGGCAGGGATTCGGCTGAGGGCAAGAAAACCTTGCTAGAGGATGCTCAACCCTTACTGGCCTTTGCGACACGTGATAGGGTTGAGGTCAAGGTTCCTTTCGCTTTAAGCGAAAATAACCAGCTCGCAATTTCTACCATGCGACCCGCGCTTGACGGCAAGGGAATAATCCTGCGGCTGATAAACCTTTCTAACAGAACGCTGCATAACGGTCTAAAATATAAATCATTCACTCCTTCCCGAGTTACGGAATGCACGAATCAAGAGAAGGAAATACAGCAAAAGGATGGTGGTGATTTCTGGATGAAGCCCCATGCCACAAAAACTTTTAAACTATGGTTTTAGATAAAAAACAAGTGATGAGAATAACCTTAACACTGTTAACCGGCATGGCACTGCTGGGATGCAAGAATGTGGATACTCCTGATGACCATAAGGAAGATATAAAGCCCAACATTGTCTTTATCCTGGCAGATGACCATGCATATCAGGCGATAAGTGCCTATGGTTCTAACCTGATCAACACGCCAAATATCGACAGGATTGCACAAGAAGGCGCACTCATGGAAGAAGCTCGCGTGACAAACTCGATTTGTAGCCCTAGCAGGGCGGTTATCCTTACCGGGAAATATTCTCATGTAAATGGAATGATGAACAATGGTACGCGCTTTAATACCGCACAGGAAATCTTCCCAAAAATACTGGGACGACAAGGGTACAAGACTGCCATGATAGGGAAGTGGCACCTTTTTAATAATCCCGAAGGTTTTGACTATTGGGATATTTTACCAGATCAGGGGCATTACTACAATCCGCAGTTTATTAGGATGGGCAAGGACACGGTTTATAATGGTTATGTAACTGATGTGATCACAGATCTTTCCCTGAATTGGATTGAGAAAAACAAGGATCAACCTTTTTGTATCATGGTTCAAGAAAAGGCGCCACACCGTAACTGGATGCCTCCATTAAAATACCTGGATAAGTTTAATGACAAGAAGTTTAAACTTCCAGAAAACTTTTATGATGACCATGAAGGTCGCCAGGCCTTACAAAGACAGCTTACATCAATCACCGGTGGATACCTTGATATACGTTATGATAGCAAAGTATCCTGCGATACCTGCGCGGTGACTGATGTGAACTGGTGGGCACCGGCAGAATGGAAGCGCGAAATAGAAAGGCTTACACCTAAAGAGAGAAAAGTTTGGGATTCTGCGTATGCTAAAGAAGCTCAGGCTTTCGCCAAATTAAAGGGCGAAAAAGAAATCATTGAATGGCAATACCAGCGCTATCTTGAAGATTACCTTAGGTGTATTCAATCAGTTGATGATAATGTAGGAAGGATTTTAGACTATCTTGAGGATAATGATTTGGCTGAAAATACAATTGTTGTCTACATGTCTGATCAAGGATTCTACCTGGGAGAACATGGGCTTTATGACAAGCGCTACATGTACAGGGAAGCCTTTAGGACACCCATGATGATACGATATCCCAAGAAAATCCCGGCGAATCAAAAGATAGATGCCTTCACCCTTAACCTGGACCTTGCTCCTACATTTCTAGATTATGCCGGGATTAACATTCCACAAGAGATGCAGGGAAAATCCATGAAGGCTTTGCTTTCTTCAAAAGAAAAGGACACCGTGGCATGGCGGGACAAGGTTTACTATCATTATTATGAAAAATCCTTCGGCTCAACGGCTCATTATGGCATTCGCGATAAGCGCTATAAACTTATACACTTTTATGATCCTATTGATAGCTGGGAATTTTATGACCTAAAAAAGGACCCCACCGAAATGCATAACGTGTATGATGCCCCTGAAAATCAACAAAAAATACAGGAATTAATGGCGGAGATGCTAAAACTTCAACAACAATATGGAGATGAAGAAGCCATAAAACTCAACTCAAAATAAGAAGATAAAAATGGTAGTCATTGATAAAGAAGTAGGACTTGAGCCACACATTCATAAAACAAAAAGCATGTATAGCATAGGTGTAGATATAGGAGGAAGCCACATAACATCATGTGTTTATAATCACGGGACCAGAAAACTAGAACAACAAACACTAACCTATCAAAAAGTGAATCCGCATGGCAATAAGCGGGAAATTATTGATGGATGGGTTACTGCGTTAGAAAAATCCATTCATACTTTAGGTAAGGACGTCAATGGGATAGGCATGGCCATGCCCGGCCCCTTTGATTATTACAACGGGATAAGCAAGATTGCCGATGTAGATAAGCTGCAGTCCTTGTATGATGTCAATCTCAGGTTAGAATTGGCCGAAAGATTGAATATCCCGCCTTCACACATCAGGTTTATAAATGATGCCGCCGCCTTCTCAATCGCAGAAGCCTTGATAGGCCCGGCATCAGAATATAAGAAGGTCGTGGCCATAACACTGGGAACGGGACTGGGAGCAAGTTTTTTGATTAATGGCAGACCCATTATGAAGGATAAAAAAGTACCAGAAAGTGGCTACCTCTACAATCAATATTATCAAAATACGCTGGCAGATGAGCTTTTCTCCACACGGGGTATCATTAACGCTTACGCGAAAAAAACCGGCAAGAATATCAATAACGTAAAGGCGCTTTGTGCAGAAGCTGAAACTGATGATAGCGCCAAAAGGGTCTTTGAGGATTTTGGGAATAGATTGGGGGATTTTGTCCTTCCATTTTTAAAGGAATTTGGGGCAGAAGCCCTTGTGCTGGGAGGTA
The DNA here is from genome assembly GCA_002710685.1 of Cytophagaceae bacterium. Classification (GTDB taxonomy): domain Bacteria; phylum Bacteroidota; class Bacteroidia; order Flavobacteriales; family Flavobacteriaceae; genus Leeuwenhoekiella. Next base: position 18,143 of record PALD01000051.1, read on the forward strand.
ATATCTCTAAAGCCTTTGATTTATTTGGACCTTCTTTACGGGAGCAACTACATGAAATCCCCAAGATTTATGTTTCAGAATTTGGCGAAGAAGCTGCCATGATAGGGAGCGCATTATTATTGGATGAAGAATATTATTCAGAAATCAAAGAAGATTTAAAATTGATGTAATGGCTGAAAAAAAGACAAGCTCAAAGATTATCATTCCCGTTTTGCTGTGTTACATAGTCATGGGATTTGTGGATATTGTAGGAGTATCCACAGGCTTCGCAAAGCGGGATTTTGATCTTTCGCCAGAAATGGCACAACTACTTCCCTCAATGGTTTTTGTATGGTTCTTCTTTTTATCCATACCCATAGGGGTTTTACAGCATAACCTGGGAAAGCGCAAGGTTTTACTCGTGGGTATCCTGTTTACGGCATTAGGGATGTTCTTGCCGTTCTTGCAGTATTCTTATGGAATCCTACTGGCCTGTTTTGTTTTGCTGGGAATAGGGAACACCATCATCCAGGTATCATCAAATCCTTTATTGCAGGATGTTGTGGCCCAGGAGAAGTTCTCCAGCTTTATGAGTCTTTCACAATTTATAAAGGCCATTAGTTCGCTCCTGGGACCATTGATCGTGACCTTTATGGTCTCGCAATATGGAGATTGGAAACTTGTTTTTCTAGTCTATGGGGTCACCTCGGTACTTGCAGGTTTATGGCTCATGTTCACCCCTATTGAAGAATCATCTTCTGAGGTCAAGGCTACTTTTGGTTCGGCATTGGGCCTTTTAAAAAATCCTTTTGTCGCACTCATGGTCCTTGCCATCTTCTTGATTGTAGGGCTTGATGTGGGGATCAATACAAATATTCAAAATTTACTCACGCAGCAATTTGGCGTAAGCCTAGAAAGGGCTTCCCTGGGCATAAGTATCTATTTTGCAGCTTTGATGATTACCCGTTTTCTAGGGGCAATTTTGTTGTCAAAAGTGGATAATCTCAAGTTCTTGTTATGGTCAGCGCTGGCCACGGTGTTGTTATTGCTGGGATTGATTTTCTCAACTTCAGTGATGATGGCCAATGTGATGATTTTTCTTGTTGGTATCGCTTCTGGGAATTTCTTTCCCATTGTGTTTTCCCTCACGGTCAACAAGATGCCACAGCGCGCTAACGAGATTTCGGGTTTAATGATAATGGCGGTTGTGGGGGGAGCCATAATTCCTCCACTCATGGGATTGATAAACACAAGCTTTGGGGTTCAGCTAAGCTTTGGGGTACTGGTAGTTTGTGCAGCATATGTGTTTATGACGTATTTCATCTTTAAAAAACGTGCATGATGATTTTTAGATACTTGGCCGTGTTAGCCATTTTATTTGTGGGATGCGATTCTCATAAAAAGGTAAGTTCTACAAAAATTGATAAAGATTCACCTTTAAATTGGGTTGACCCAAATATAGGAACGGCACATAGCCGCTGGTTTTTTTATACGCCCGCTTCCATGCCCTTTGGGATGGCAAAACTAGGCCCTTCCACAAATGGGAGTTTCGGAAATGTTCATGGTTGGGACGCCACGGGATATGACTCTAGGCACAACACGATTGAGGGATTTGCAAACCTTCATGAATTTCAGATAGGTGGATTTCTTTTTGCTGCCATGACCGGTGACCTAAAAACCGTTCCTGGCGAACTTGATAAACCTGAAACAGGGTATCGCTCCAGTTTTGACCGAAAGGATGAAACCGCCCGTCCTGGATATTACAAGGTAAAGCTTAAAGATTATAACATCACGGCTGAACTTACAGCAACAAAACGCGTGGGTTTTCATAAATACACCTATCCTAAAAGTGACAGCTCTTATGTGATCCTGGATATAGGGAATGAGTTGGGGGAAAGCGGTGACGTCAAGGATGCCGCAGTTGCCTATGATGCCCAGAACAATACGTTTACAGGCTGGGTGACCACATATCCTAAATACGTTCAAAAATACCAGCAGGGAGCGGAGATCAAGATGTATGTCTCGGGCAAAATCAATAAAAAGCCCGTAGAGGCAGGAACCTTTATTCATGAAAAACATTTTAAAAATGTTCTGGAGCAACACGGTGAAGGTGCCGGTATCTATTTGAGGTATGAAACTGAAGAAAATGAACCTGTTGAAATAAAGGCTGGATTTTCATACACTTCCGTGGAAAATGCTCAGGCCAATCTAGAGGCAGAAGCAAAAGATATGGACTTTGAGGAAGCTCTTGCCGTCGCCACTGAGACTTGGCAAAATGAACTTTCAAAAATCAAGGTAACTGATTCTTCAACCGTTAACAAGACAAAATTCTACACAGGTCTTTTTCATGCACTTTTGGGAAGGGGCCTGGCGAGCGATGTAAATGGTCAGTTTCCACAAAATGATGGCAGTGTAGGGCAAATTCCGCTTGACGGAAAGGGAAATCCAGAATTCAATTTTTACAATACAGATGCCGTATGGGGCGCTTTCTGGAACCTTACACAACTATGGACCTTGGCGTGGCCAGAATACTATAATGATCTTGTGCAAACGCATCTTGCGGTCTACAAAAATTCAGGTTGGTTGGGTGATGGCCTTGCAAATTCTAGGTTTGTATCAGGGGTAGGGACAAACTTTGTGAGCCTTATCATAGCATCAGCCTATCAGGCGGGTATACGGGATTATGATGTGGAACTTGCCTTTAAGGCCGCGTATGAAAATGAGGTGCGCTTTAAGGATAGGATAGAGGGCGCAGGAAAAATGGACCTTGAGACTTTTGTGAAAAATGGTTTTGTGCCCTACACTGAGGGAATGAGCACCACGGCCCAGGGATCAGGATTCTCAGCCTCGCACACACTTGAATATTGTTTTAGCTCTTATGCCGTGGCGCAATTTGCCAAGGCACTGGGGAAACAAAAGGAATATGAAGAGCTCATGCAACTTTCAGAGAACTGGAAGAACCTTTATGATGAGCAAACAGATTTTATACGGCCCAAGGATGCTAACGGTAACTTTTTACCAGACTTTGACCCTTTTGCCCCGTGGATAGGGTATCAAGAAGGCAATGCATGGCAGTATACGTTTTATGTGCCGCATCAACCTAAGGAACTGGTAGGGAAAATGGGAGAGGAGAAATTTGTGAAACGTTTGGATTCTATCTTTACAGTATCAGAGCAGACAAAGTTTGGTGGAGAAAAGATTGATGCTTTTGCAGGCTTGAATTACCTGTACAATCAAGGAAACCAGCCTAATCTGCATATCGCTTTTCTCTTCAATTATACAAATGAGCCTTGGCTGACCCAAAAATGGATACGCAAGATTTGTGATGGATTTTATGGTACTGAGCCCATTCACGGGTATGGCTACGGGCAGGATGAAGATCAAGGTCAGTTAGGAGCCTGGTATGATATGGCTGCCATGGGATTATTTGACGTTAAGGGATTAGTGGATATAGATCCAAGCTTTCAACTGAGTACTCCACTCTTTGATAAAATAGAAATCAAAACAGGTTGGGGAAGTACAGTGACAATTGAATCAAAAAATAATTCTCCTGAAAATTATTTCATCAACTCACTTAAGGTAAATGGTGATGAGTATCATCAAAACCATATTTCACTCCAGGAAATCAAAAAGGGTGCAAAACTAGAATATGAGCTTGCCGGAAAGCCCAATAAAAAATGGTTCACGCCCTGAAAAATAAAGTTTTAGTTTGATTCTACGTTTTGAAGGGACCGCATCTTGATTGAGCGGTCTTTTCATTTTATAGATTTTGGCTTAAAGCCAAAAAATGAATTTCTCAATCAATACTAAAGCGCAACCTGTTGATTACAAAGAAATGTTTACTTTTAGGCTCAACCGAAATAAAAGGTAAGGATTAGCAATTTTATTTTGGTCTTGGATATGAAAAGGGAATTATTACACACTTTACAAGGATTAGAAGAGGAATATGCCAGCAAATACCTTCCCCATATTTCTATAGATTGTGTGGTTCTGGGATATCATGACAGGAATCTCAAGGTGCTGTTGTTAAAAATGAAGGACCTTGATCAATGGTCACTCCCGGGAGGTTTTGTTGAGCATGATATGGAAATTCAGGCAGCCGCCGAGAAAACCCTCTTAGACCGTACTGGTGCATCTAATATTTTCTTGAGGCAATTTAAAACGTATGGTTCGCCATGTAGAACCTCAGATATTTATGCTGATATGCCCGAAGAACTATGGTTTAAACAGCGTTTTATAAGTATTGGATACTATGCACTCGTGGATTATGAAGATGTAGAGCCCCAACTGGATGATGTATCACAATATTGCGAATGGAAGGATATACGCAAACTTCCCCAGCTCATGATGGATCATAGGTCTATGGTTGAAGATGCACTTATTCTGTTAAGAAAGGACTTAAACTACAGGCCCATTGGCCTCAATCTCTTGCCAGAAAAGTTTACCATGCCAGAGCTTCAAAGCCTGTATGAAATCATCCTGGGCAAAAAGCTAAACCGGGGTAATTTTTATAGAAAAATACTTAACTACAACATCCTTGTCAAACTAGATGAGACCAGAAAAGGAGGAGCTCACAAATCCCCGGATCTATACACGTTTGATGAGGTAAATTATAAAGAAGCGCTTGAGGAAGGGTTCAAGGCGAGTTGGTAAAGAACAGTATTGAATCAATTTAATTTGTTCGGGGTCAATATCTTAAAGGTTGTAAAGGTAGTTGTAAATGTATATTTGCAAATTTGATTTTTTGTCTATTTTTACAAAATGCTACTTAAAATTATATTTTACTGTAGATAACTTAATCGATTAACATGAAGAAAAAAGTATCCCTAAAAGATATTGCAGAAAGGGTGGGCGTTTCAACCGCCACAGTGTCTTATGTATTGTCTAAAGGAAAAGATAGCGGGGTAAGTGAAGAAGTATCTAAGCGGGTAAAACAAGCGGCAAAGGAGTTAAATTATCAACCTAATCAAATTGCAAAAAGCCTGAAGATGGGCAAGACCTTTACCATAGGACTTGTGGTTGCAGATATTTCTAACCCATTTTTTGCACATATCGCCAGGATTGTAGAGGATGAGGCTGCCGCCAAAAATTATACGGTAATCTTTGGCAGTTCTGACGAGAAACCAAAAAAGATGTGGCGCTTATTGCAATATTTAATCAATCGCCAAGTCGATGGATTTATCATAACCCCCACTGAAGGATCTGAAGAACAGATAAAACATTTAAAGGAGCAAAATATTCCCTTTGTATTAATAGACAGGTATTATCCTGAAATACCTTCTAACCATGTTGTGATTGATAACTACAAGGCGGCCTATGATGCCACCAGCCATCTTATAGAACAGGGTAACAAAAAAGTAGGTATGCTTGCATATGATAATACGTTATTTCATATGCGGGAGAGGATTAGGGGATATCGGGATGCACTAAAAAATCATGACATTCAATTTCAACCTTCTTGGTTGCATGAGATTAATTTTGCAGATATAAAAGAAAAAATAGCTCCTGCCGTAGATGACATGTTACAGGACGGCAAAGGTGTAGATTCTATATTTTTTGCGACAAATACCCTGGCCGTCTACGGTTTAAAATATCTTGAAACGATTAATTGTACCGTGGGGGAAGATGTTTCCGTGGTAAGTTTTGACGAAGGAGAAGCCTTTGACTTTTTTTATTGTCCCCTAACTTTTATAAGGCAACCCTTGATAGAACTTGCTAAAAATGCAGTTCAAATCCTGAATAGGCATATTGATAAGAATTCACTACCGCTAGAGCATTCGTGCTTAGATGCAAAATTGATAGTTAGGCAATCTTCACTTAGAAAAAATGAAGATTAAATATTTTTTTGCATAAAATACCATCCTTATGTTAAAATTATCTTTAAAAAATTTCGTCAAAAATTTTTTTATTTAATCGATTAAATATATTTTTGAAACAAATAACAAAAATTTATTTAATCGTTTAAAAAGAAGGTGATGAAAACATATTATTTATTCTTTCTATTTCTTTTCTCCATTTCTGCACTAGCACAAAATCAAAAATTTAATGGAGTTGAAGTTAACTTGGGAAATATTTATCGAACATCTGACGCAAAGACAAGGTCCATAAGTCCAGAAAATTTTACAGGTGAACCCGGTAAGGCCGGGATGGCCGAAGAAGGTACCGGAAGTCATGCCGCAAGAGAACTTGGGCAAGGGTGGAAGGTAAGCCCATCGGTCAGGATACAACCAGGGGAAACATTTACTCTTGCCGAAATTACGGATGAGGGTGTGATTCAGCATATCTGGATGACACCTACAGGAAATTGGCGTTTTTCTATTTTGCGGTTTTACTGGGATGATGAAAAAGAACCTTCTATAGAAGTCCCGGTAGGTGATTTCTTTGGGATGGGTTGGGGTGAGTATGCACCGCTTAATTCGCTGCCCATCACGGTAAACCCGGGTAGTGCCTTCAACACTTATTGGCCTATGCCATTTAGAAAAAAGTGTAAAATCACTATGGAGAATATAGGTACAGAAGAAATGTATCTTTATTATCAAGTAGATTATACCCTAACAGATGTACCCGATGATGCCGGTTATTTTCATGCTCAGTTTAGAAGGAGCAACCCTACGGAAGGTTCTATACATACTTTAGTAGATGGGATCAAGGGCAAGGGGCAATATGTAGGTACCTACCTCGCATGGCAAGTAAATAACCGTGGCTGGTGGGGAGAAGGGGAAATTAAGTTTTACATGGATGGTGATAAAAAATTCCCCACGATTGCAGGAACGGGAACAGAGGACTACTTCCTGGGCTCATATAATTTTGAAAATAAGAGAACCCATCAATATGAGAGCTTTTCTACACCTTATGCTGGTTTGCACCAAATCATAAAACCTGACGGAGTCTACAATTCCCAGCAAAGATTTGGCCTATACAGGTGGCATATCCAGGATCCTATCCGTTTTGAAAAAGAATTAAAAGTTACCATACAAGACCTTGGCTGGCGCAGTGACCACCGTTATCTGCAACAACAATCTGACATTAGTTCCGTGACCTACTGGTATCAAACAGAGCCACATGCCAAGTTCCCAGAACTACCTTCAAAGAATGACCTGGAAGTAAATTGATCATGAAAACCTTTAAAGTATATATCGCGATATCGATTGCGTTGCTGGTTTCCTGTAAACAAAAAACCAAGGAAGAAAACACCATGAAAAGCACGACCGAAAAGCATGCTCCTACAACGGGTTCCCTAAAATATGACCTCGATTTCTTAAAGGAGCATGACGACAACCTTATTGTTCTTTCTCAGGATAGCAGTAGGGTAATTGTTTCAGCAAAATATCAGGCCAAGGTTTTTACTTCTTCCGCTCAAGCGGAAAAAGGATTAAGCTTTGGGTGGATAAATTATAAGGCTTTTGATGGTCCTGAGGATGCACATATGAATGCGTACGGTGGAGAAAACCGTTTTTGGCTAGGCCCGGAAGGAAATAGATTTTCACTCTATTTTCCGCCTAAGAGCGAAATGGTCTTTGAGAACTGGAAAACCCCTTCTGCCTTTGATACAGAAAGTTGGGATATCAAATCAAAGAATGATACACAGGTCAATATGACCAAGGAGATGTCCTTGCAAAATTACCAAGGCACCCAGCTTGATATCAGGGTTAATCGCTCGGTCAAGATTTTTGGCAAAAGCCAGATGGCATCTTTGCTAAATGTGAACCTGGATGCCATCAAATCTGTAGGGTATGAAACTAACAACAGTATTGAGAATACGGGAGACAATAATTGGACAAAAGACACAGGCGCACCCTGCATCTGGATGCTGGATATGTTTAACCCCAGTAGCCAGACCACGATTGTCATCCCTTATAATGAGGATGCGCCGGGTAAAGTTGCAACGACTGATTATTTTGGACAGATTCCTCCTGATAGGGTGACCCACAAAGAAGGAACACTTTTCTTTAAGGCAGATGGTAAATCCCGTGGAAAACTGGGGCTTTCGCCAAAGAGGGCAAGAACCGTGGCCGGTAGTTATGATGCGTTAAACAAGGTTTTAACCATTACTCTTTTTCAGGTGGATGAAAATGCAACCTATCTTAACCAGGAATGGAACACTACAGCAAACCCATTGCAAGGGGACGCGGTGAATGCTTATAACGATGGTCCCCTAGAGGATGGCTCTCAAATGGGGCCTTTCTATGAGATTGAGAGTGTTTCTCCAGCAGCTTTTCTCAAGCCTGGAGAGAAACTATCCCACACGCACAGCGTATTTCATTTAATGGGCGATGAGGATAAACTTGATACGGTTTCGCAGCACGTTTTTGGCGTAAGCCTACAAGAAATAACAACCGCACTTTAATGTATTGAGTCGGTATAAAATATAATTTACTCTATGTTAAAATCAAAATCTTACCCTAAGGTGGGTATACGGCCTATTATTGATGGCAGGCTGGGAGGGGTGCGCGAATCCCTTGAATACAAGACCATGACCATGGCAAAGACCGTCGCAAAACTATATAGTGAAACACTACGATATCCTGATGGCAGCCCCGTGCAGTGCGTGATTGCCGATAGCTGTATAGGCGGTGTGCGGGAGGCTGTGGAGTGTGAGGAAAAATTTAAAAATGATAATGTAGGACTCACCCTTTCAGTTACTCCATGCTGGGCCTATGGCACTGAAACAATGGATGTTGACCCGCTAATGCCCAAGGCTATCTGGGGCTTTAACGGTACCGAAAGACCTGGGAGCGTATATCTGGCAGCAACACTTGCCGCCCACAATCAAAAAGGGCTACCGGCCTTTGGCATTTACGGGCAGGATGTGCAGGACCTGGATGATAACTCAATTCCCAAGGATGTGGAAGAGAAGCTTTTGGCTTTCGCCAAAGCTGGTCTCGCGGTAGCCATTATGAGGCGAAAATCATATCTCGCAATAGGGAGCGTTTCCATGGGGATTGTAGGTTCGGCGATTGATGCAGATTTCTTTCAGGATTTTTTAGGCATGCGCAATGAATATGTTGATTCTAGCGAAGTCTTGCGCCGGGTAGAGCAAAATATCTATGATGGGAATGAATTTGAAAAAGCGCTCGCATGGACGCAAAAACATTGTAAAGAAGGTGAGGATTTTAACGAAGATCATAAGCAACGTTCTCGTGAGCAAAAAGATAAAGACTGGGAATTCGTGGTCAAGATGACCTTGATAATCAAAGACCTGATGCAAGGGAATCCTAAATTAAAGGAAATAGGTTTTGGGGAAGAAGCACACGGTCATGAGGCTATAGTTTCCGGTTTTCAGGGACAGAGGCAATGGACTGATTTTCTGCCCAATGGCGATTTCGCGGAAGCGATTCTCAATTCATCTTTTGATTGGAACGGTAAGCGTGCCCCATTTATGGTTGCCACCGAGAATGATTCATTGAATGGTATTTCAATGTTGTTCAATTATCTATTGACAAATACGGCACAGATTTTTGCTGATGTCCGCACGTTCTGGAGCCCGGATGCGGTAGAACGTGTAACGGGATGGAAGCCAGAAGGAAAAGCATCCTCAGGATTTATCCACTTGATAAATTCAGGTTCGGCCACCCTTGATGGTACGGGAAAGCAAAAAAAAGATGGAAACCCTGTGATGAAACCTTACTGGGAAATCACGGATGATGAGGTACAGGATTGCCTGGATGCGACCAATTGGTATCCTGCAAATCTTGGATATTTTAGAGGTGGCGGCTATTCTTCGAACTACCTTTCAGAAGGAAACATGCCCGTCACCATGTGCAGGATAAACCTCACTAAAGGGATTGGTCCGGTTTTGCAAATCGCTGAAGGCTGGACGGTTTCCCTGCCTGAAAATGTGCATAAAATACTGGATGAGCGTACTGACAGGACATGGCCCACAACATGGTTTGTACCTAGACTTGACGATAGCAAACCTGCATTTAAAAAGGTCTATGACGTGATGAATAATTGGGGGTCTAATCATGGTGCGATTTCTTATGGCCACATAGGCGGTGATTTGATAACGCTGGCATCCATGCTTAGGATTCCGGTTTGTATGCATAATGTACCTGATGAAGATATTTTTAGACCTACTGCCTGGAATTCTTTTGGTACAGATAAAGAAGGATCAGATTATAGGGCCTGTAATGTTTATGGACCGCTGTATAGCTAAAGCAAAAATACATTGAGACAATGACAACACAATCCAAAAAATCCTTGATAACCCCCGGCAATAAATGGCCTTTTATCCTGGTGACAAGTCTTTTTTTCCTGTGGGGATTGGCAAACAATATGACTGATACGCTGCTGGCAGCCTTTAAGCGTATCATGAGCATGACCGATTTTCAGACTTCCTGGATACAAATGGCCTTTTATGGTTCTTATTTCCTTTTAGCTCTACCTGCTGCAATTTTGATTAAAAGGTATACCTATAAAACAGGGGTTCTTGTAGGATTGGGACTTTTTATTTTCGGTGCTATTTTATTTTATCCTGCGAGTATAACCATGATGTACGGTCATTTTTTGGCAGCATTATTCATCCTTGCGGGAGGGCTTTCTATTTTAGAAACGGCGGCAAATCCCTATATAATTGCCATGGGGCCTGAAGAAACCGGGACTCGCAGGCTTAACTGGGCACAATCCTTTAATCCCATTGGCTCAATTTCAGGGGTATTGCTCAGCAAGGTCTTTATTCTTTCTCACCTCAATCTAAGTAGTGCGGCAGATAGGGCACAGATGAGTAGTGAAGAGTTAACAGCGATTCAATCGGAAGAGTTGACATCGGTTATGGGTACGTATGTGGGAGTAGCTTTTGTCCTAATCATAATATGGGTTTTGGTGAAATTCACAAAAATGCCAAAAGCCTCTGACGAAGAAAATAAGATTGATCTGCTACCCAGTTTAAAGAGATTAATCAAGAATCCTAATTATAAATGGTCTGTTGTGGCCCAGTTTTTCTATATGGGAGCACAGATTGGAGTTTGGTCTTATACCATTAGATATGTGATGCAGGAATTATCTCTTAATGAAGACGACTCTTCTACATACTATTTAGCGTCACTGGTGCTATTTTCCGTCTCGCGCTTTATTTTCACTGGACTGATGAAGTTTTTCACCCCTAGAATTTTGTTGTTGATTAGCGCCCTGGGAGGCGGAATTTGCACTTTGATCGTGATTTATGGTTCTGGAATATCAGGGGTTATAGCGCTGGTATGTATCTCTGGCTTTATGTCACTAATGTTCCCTACGATTTATGGTCTAGGGATGACAAGGTTGGGAAAAGATGCTAAAATAGGAGGTTCAGGATTGATTATGGCAATCTTGGGAGGAGCAGTGCTCACAGCTGTTCAAGGCCAGATTTCCGATATCACCCAGAGTATAAACCTATCTTTTTACATGCCGCTTTTCTGCTTTGTCGTCGTGGCAATCTATGCACTTTATCAACGTAAGCTAGAAAAAAATAGAACTCCTGTAATTGCACGATATGAAGCATAATAAAGTATATGTTATTGGTGTTGACTTTGGGACTTCATCGGTACGTGCATTGCTTTTAGATGCACATAACGGGGATGAAATAAATGTGGCCGAAAAACAATATCCCAGATTTAAGATGGGACTGTTCTGTGATGCCTCAAAAAATCAATTTAGGCAGCATCCGCTAGATTATATTGAGAGTTTTGAAAATGTAATGCTTGATTTGTTATCAAATGTTCCGCAGGTAATACAGCAAAATATCAAGGCTATTTCCATTGACACCACGGGGTCTACACCCATTGCCATTGATAAACAGGGAAGGCCATTGGCCCTGCGGGAAGAATTCAAGGATAATCCTAATGCAATGTTCTTTTTATGGAAAGACCATACAGCCCTTGAAGAGGCCAGCATCATTAATGAATATGCCGCTGCAAGCGCCATTAATTACTTAAAGTACTCGGGAGGAATATATTCTTCTGAGTGGTTCTGGGCAAAACTTCTACATGTTCTTAATAGCGATACCCAAGTGGGTGAAGCCCTGTACTCATGGGTAGAACATTGTGACTGGATGCCTTTCTTGCTTACAGGTGGTAATGATGTTGCCCAGTTAAAAAGAAGTGTTTGTGCTGCAGGCCATAAAGCATTATGGGCAGGAGAATTTGGCGGCTATCCACCGCACACATTCTTTGCGGGAATAGATCCTGTACTTGCAAATATTTCTGATACCATGCCACCTCAGGTTTATGATGCATCAGAAATTGCAGGAAAACTTAGTGCAGAATGGGCAGGAAAATTAAATCTCTCTCAGGATATTTTAATTGGTATCGGTGCACTGGATGCACATATGGGCGCCGTAGGGGGAGAGATTGCGCCTGGTTATCTCAGCAAGGTCATGGGGACATCTACCTGTGATATGCTCGTGGTTCCTCAAAATGATGCAAATAATAAAGAAGTGGTCAACGGCATTTGTGGGCAGGTTAGCGGTTCCATAATTCCAGGTATGATCGGGATGGAAGCAGGCCAATCGGCATTTGGTGATATTTATCAATGGTTTAAAGAGCTTTTGCTATGGCCCGTAAAATCAATCTCGACCGTGGGTTCTATAGATTTGGCTACAGCCAAAAAAATACAAAAGGAACTCAGTGAAACCTTATTGAAACAGCTTAGTGAAAAGGCAGCCGGACTGCCTATAGATGAATACTCAGAATTTGCGATAGACTGGTGGAATGGCCGGCGTACACCAGATGCAAATCAATCCTTGATGGGAGCGATTCACAACCTTAATCTAGGAAGCGATGCCGTAAAAATTTTCAGGAGCCTGGTTGAGGCAACGTGTTTTGGTTCAAGGATGATAATAGACCGTTTTCTTTCTGAAGGTATTGCCATACATGGACTGATAGGCGTGGGGGGAGTGGCCAAAAAATCGCCACTTGTAGCTCAGATGATGGCCGATGTTACCGGGATGAAAATAAAGATTCATAACTCTGATCAAACCTGCGCGCTGGGAGCTTGTTTTTTTGCGGCCACAATAGCAGGAGAATACGCCAATGTTCAAGAAGCAGTAAAGCAACTAGGGCAAGGTTTTCAGGAAGAATATCATCCTGATATGAAAAAACATGAGCTTTATAATGTTCGCTATGAGCGCTATAAAAAGCTTTGCCATTTTATAGAAAATGAAACATTAAACCCACAATGCATAACTCAGTAACCGTGAGAAACCACTTCATTTATATCGTATGTATACTTTTTACAGTAACGGGTGTAAGAGCACAAAAAACGGTGAATACTTCATCTCAACTCCAAAAGATTGCAAGCATTCAAGACCTACCAAGATATATTGATGACACTAAATTGCTTCAGGTGTCATCGTATGATACCACGGGGGGAAACAACGATGGCTTTAGTGGCAAGTACTCTTTTATTCGCAAAAACCCTGATAGTAGCCTAGTGATTTTTGAAGCTAAGGGAAAAGGGATAATCAATAGGATATGGACGCCAACCCCTACCGAGGATACCCTTGATTTTTATTTTGGCAAAAGCCAAGAACCCAATCTTTCGATAAAATTTTCTGATTTGTTCTCGGGTAAGGTTTTTCCTTTTGAAGCACAGCTTTCGGGGAATGAACTAGGGGGTTATTACTGTTATGTGCCCATACCTTTTAAGGATGGCTGCAAGATAGTTTTTAGGGGCAAGAAGTTAGAATTCTATCAAATTCAGCATCTGGTTTTACCCAAGAAAACAAAAGTTGAAAATTTTGATTTGAACTCTCGCGATGCCATGCAAAACGCTTTAAAAGACTTACGTGAAAAGTGGGATGAAGTAGGACGGGATTTTGGAAAAAAGGTGCACACAGACCAACTACTTCAACCGGGAAAGAGCCTCACCATCGCAGAATTAAAACAAGGTGGTAGAATCACGGGGATACACATTGAAAATGCCGAATCTTTTGAAGGATTGCACAAGCAGATAGATTTAAAAATCACATGGGATAATGAGCAGTACCCGGCAGTTTATATTCCTATTGCTGATTTCTTTGGGTATGCTTTTGGAAAAACGAGCATGCAGTCTTTATTGCTTGGTGTCAAAGAGAATAGGGCATATTCCTATTTGCCCATGCCTTTTGATGCGAGCGCAAAAATTGAACTTATTTATAGGAAAGGCGATTTTGGCGAAAGCCAAAAAAACATTCCCATAACCGCTGATGTTTTTTACACAACCGCAAAACGTAATCCCAGGGAAGAAGGCAAACTATACACCTTCTGGAACATGAATAGCAACCCGATCCTAGGCGAGCCGCACGTTTTCCTTAAAGGGAAAGGGAAAGGGCATTATGTGGCGACATTGCTACAGGCACAGGGGAGAAATCCAGGGATGACCCTTTTTTTTGAAGGTGATGATGTAACCACGATTGATGGTGAGATGCGAGTGCATGGTACCGGCTCTGAAGATTATTTTAATGGGGGGTGGTATGCGCTTTTAAATAGGTGGGACAAAAAGATAAGCCTGCCTCTACATGGGTCGTTAGCGTATTCTTTGCCCTATGCACGCACAGGGGGATATAGGCTTTTTATAGGAGATAAAATGCCATTTAATCAATCAATTGAGCATACGATAGAGCACGGTCCAGAGGATAACTGTATGCCCGTAGATTATATTTCGGTGGCCTTTTATTATGCTGATAAGCCCATAAACACTGAACAAGCTGTGCCCACAAACAAGCTGACCAAAGTGTATGTCCCACAAACCTTTATGCTCTATCCCCAGTTGATGAAATATAGCTTTATGGGCAAAGTAGAAACTGACAATGGCCTTTTTATGAGCAATCATCATGGTCAGGTACGCATAGATTTAAGTGAGCTGCCCCAGGGTAGGTACAAGTTATATGCTGATATAGACAAATTTCCCGCTGGCGCGGAAGTGAGCCTGTGGCAAAGACAAAAGCGCGTGGTAGAGAATGTGTCCTTCTATGCGCAGAAAGATGAAAAAGAGGATAAGAAATACTTCTGTGAAATCAATATAGATGATTTTAACCAGACGCTTACCATAAGGTTCAAAGAAGAGAATATGAAAAGGAACACGATTAAAATCAACAGGTTGATTTTTGAAAAATCAAATGAATAGCTAACAACAATCACACCGCATATATGAACAAAACATCTTTAACTATATTTTTTGTGCTTGCCCTGCAAAGTGTATGGGCACAAAATACAGGAACCGAAAAGGAAATATGGGAACTCAGGGATTACTCATCACAAAGGATTTCCAGCTATGATACAGCAGGCGCTAATGATGATGGCAACTGGAAGGATAAGATAAAACCAGGAGAAACCCGTACCATAGGTGAGGTTGCAGGCCCGGGGATCATTAAGCATATCTGGATTACCATTGCCAGTAACGAGCGTGACCATCTTAAAAAAATCGTATTGAGGATTTACTGGGATGGAGAAGAGAATCCCAGTGTAGAAACACCCATTGGAGATTTTTTTGGTCTGGGTTTAGGTAGGTACTTTATGTATGATTCTAAATTCTTGTCAGTAGGCTCACAGCGTGCGCTGAATGCCTCATTTCCCATGCCATTTAAAAAATCGGCCAAGATTACGATTACAAGCGAATGTGACAACCCCATTGATGCTTTTTATTATAATATCGATTGGGAAAAACATTCATCCTTGCCTGATAATATAGGGTATTTTCATGCACAATACCGCCAGTCCCAACCTACCGATGGTTGGACCACCAGTTGGCAAGAAAATGGTGATCCTAAAATCAATAATAAGGTAAATGAGGATGGTTCCGGTAATTATACCATTATGGAAGCTAAAGGGAAAGGCCATTTTATAGGGGTTACCCATAGCATACTGCAAAATCAAGGTGACTGGTGGGGGGAAGGAGATGAAATGATCTATATAGATGGAGCATCAAAACCACAGATTCATGGTACGGGGGCTGAGGATTACTACTTGGGTGCCTGGTGCTACGGAGGGTGTGGAATAAATCCTTTTGGGGATGCTAGGCCCACGTTTGATTATGATGAATTTGGTAATCCGCTAAATGGGGGCGATGATAGGGGTGCACAATGGATGGTGTATAGGTTTCATTCAGAATCGCCCGTGGTTTTTAACAAAAGCATAAAAATGACCATAGAACATGGTCATGCCAATCACCGCTCAGATAATTATTATACCGTGGGCTACTGGTATCAAACAGAGCCACATATGCCATTTCCTACGCTCCCTAGTGTAGAAAGCCGTATACCCGCTTTACAGAATACCGAGGGCCCCACAAGGGGCAAAAATTAAGTTGATGAGATACAGTCATGTGATTATATATGCAATGTTGTTGACATCCATGTTTTATGGACAAGAAATCAATACGGTAAACTGGATACGTCCTAACCATAATAATGATGCCCCCGTTTGGGGAATTAAAGGAGGTATCGTTCTTGCACTTTGGCCCGCAGCAGTTGAGAATACCGCAAAGGAAAATATAGGAGGACCCCGTGGACTTTTTAGGATGGGATATGAACGTAATGGACAGGTTTATCTTATCAATTTTATCGCTGTAGAACCTGTGGTAGATGGCAAAATGGAATTTAGCGAGATTTCTCCCTCTTTAGTAGATAACAAATGGGGCAAACTCATGTGGGCAGGAGCTGATGAGAAAATGTCCTACTACCTTCCCCTGGCAAATACAAGAGGAGTGATTTCACATCCTGTGCAGGGAGACAATACTATTGAAGAGCTTACTTTTTTCATTTACATGGAAAAATTTCAGAATGGCGCCCATCCCTATCTCAAAGTAAGCTTAAGAAGCGATAGGCCCGATGAAATAGGGTTTCAAATTTTTCATCATAAAAATAGTGCTAAAATGGAAAGGTGTGCATTAACAGCTACGATGGGTAATTATAGCCGGGCCAGACGATTATATTTAAAAAACAAAGTGATAAAAAGCGAGGAAATCTATGCGGACTATGATGATATACATTTTATAGAAAAAGAAGAATATCCCGTGTCCCAGATGATGACTGATGAACAAGGAAATCCCATTGTCGTCATAGGTACCAATGAAAGTTTTGATACCTTGTCTTCCTGGCCATCAACCCTTGATTATCAAACCCGGAGTTCCTGGAGATATAGACCATCTTTTAGAGTAACCCAATATTGGAGAAAGGGCGATAAATATGATGAATCCTTAAGGGTAAGGGTGAATGGTAGGAGCTATTATTGGGCAGGAGGAAGCAAGTCAAGAAAAGACTATATCGCCATTCCCGGTGGTCCTGCTTTTGAGAATTTTGAGCTCCGTGAAAAATATTATCCAGGGCAACAATTTTATTATGGAATTTCTACAGGTAATATATCTGATATACTATCTATTAATCCTTAATTATAAATAACAAAACTTTGAATTTTTTTAGAATATGATAATATTTAAATTAAATAATAGAATTAATGTATATTTTAATCGATTAAATTTGTTTATTCAATAAATATTTTTACTTTTAAAATCGTTAAAGAAATGTTATTGCCCATAGCCCCGTTTACAAGAAACCTACAAAAATTATATTTAATTATTTAATCGTTTAAATAAACTGAATTTGAAAAATTTCAAAAATTATTTTCACAGTCAAAAACAATGAAATGAGAGCAGTGAATTATTTATTTCGGAAAGTCAAAAAACTGGGCCAACCGCTTGCAATGATCATGTTGTGCATAGGCATGACAAATCAATATGGGATGGCAACGCCCATTTTTCAGGATGCGGTAACAGGAACCGTCGTGGATGATCAGGGTGTGCCGTTGCCGTCGGTATCAGTTCAAATCAAAGGGACTAATACGGGGAATGCAACTGACTTTGACGGTAATTATACCATAAATGCCAGGAGCGGTGATGTGCTTGTGTTTTCTTTTATGGGGTTTAAGACCCAAGAAATTCAAGTAGGAACCAATAACGTAATCGATGTAGTATTGGAGCAGGATATGGCTCAGCTTGATGAAGTTGTTGTAACAGGTTACATGAAACAAAAGAAAGCTGATTTAACGGGAGCGGTCGCCACGGTTTCTACCGAAGAGATCGAGCGTAATCCTTATGCTAATGTAATGCAGGGATTACAAGGGCGTTTGCCTGGAGTGCAGGTAACGGCAGATGGTAGCCCGATGGGTGGCGCTAACATTCAGATTAGGGGCCTTACCTCGCTGAGGTCTGCACCACCGTTGATCGTTATTGATGGCCTGCCCACAAATGTGAGCCTTAACGACATTAACTCAAACGATATCGCTTCTATCCAGGTGCTCAAAGATGCGGCTTCTGCCAGTATTTACGGCTCAAGGGCGGCAAGCGGTGTTATCCTGATTGAAACGAAGAAGGGTAAAATTGGCGAAAGCCAAATTACCTATCAGGGCTCAGTGGGTGTTTCTACATACCTTGATAAGATTGAGATGCTCAATACGCAACAATACGGAACTGCTTTTTGGCAAGCGGCCGTGAATGATGGGAGCGACCCGAATGCCATGAGCCAGATTTATGATTTTGATTGGCATACTGATGGTAACGGCATCCCAGTGCTGGATCAAGTGACGCCCATAGAATATCTAAATGATGACCAGACGATGCCTTCATCTGATACTGACTGGTTTGATGAAGGAACCCGGTTGGGCCTTCAAAACAACCACAACGTTTCTATTAGCAATGGTTCTGAGAAAGGCTCGCAATTGCTTTCATTGAATTACTATGAAAACCAAGGGACTCAGATTCACTCGTATTTAAAGCGATATACGGTAAGGTTAAATTCTGACTACAAGCTTTTTAATGACAAACTGATTGTAGGTGAAAACCTGTCACTGGCGCATCTTGATTTTAATAATCAGAGCCGAACCAATGAACTTTTAAGGATGCCTTCAATAATCCCAGTACACACCACTGATGGTGGCTGGGGAGGAACGGCAATGGCGCTGGGGATGGACGATTACTGGAATCCCATTAGGCAGTTGACCATGAACAAGGATAATAACAACCTTGCCAATACAGTGATAGGGAATATCTACGCTGAGTTACAGTTTCTTAAAAATTTCAAACTCCGTACTTCCTATGGCCTGCAGTACAATAACGGAAAATACAGACATATAGATTTTACCTGGGAAGAAGGCGGCGGTCGCCAGGACATTAACAATGGTGTAGATGCAGCCTGGAATGAAAACGTGACCCAGACTTGGACAAATACGCTCAATTATTCTTTTGAAACTGATAAGCACCAGTTTGATTTTCTATTGGGTATTGAGTCGGTGCAATACAAGGCTGAAGATATTAGAGGCTATCGCCGTGATATAGAGATTGAGGATTATGATTATGCTTACCTCAATGCAGCTACTGGTACCCAAGAAGTGTATGGAGGTGGAGATGAATGGGCATTACTTTCTTACTTCTCAAAGTTTAATTATGTTTTTAACAAAAAGTACTTGCTCTCGGCAACCATACGCTATGATGGTTCGTCAAAGTTTGGTAAGTCCAACCAATTTGGTTTCTTCCCTGCGGTGTCTGGTGGATGGAGGTTGAGCGAAGAAGCCTTTCTTGAAGAAAGTGAGACAATCTCAAACCTAAAGTTACGGGCAAGTTGGGGTAAGAATGGTAATTCTAATATTCCCACAAATGCTTTGGTAGATATTTTTGATGCTGCCTATCATTCAGGATTAAGTGGTACAAGTTACGGTCTGGCCGGAAATGAAACAGGTACCTTGGCTTCTGGATATCGCAAGATACATACAGGAAATCCTAACCTAAAATGGGAAACCACCACACAAACAAACGTTGGGGTTGATTTTGGTTTCTTCAATGGTGCACTGTCAGGGTCACTGGATTACTTTCATAAGTATACTGATGGTATGCTATATGAACCGCCCTATCTGGCAGCGGTGGGAGAAGGCGGTTACCGCTGGGTAAATGCGGCAAACATGACCAATACCGGCCTTGAGTTTGTGGCTTCTTACTTTGGGAAAGTGGGTAACGATTTCAATTTTACATTAACGGGTAATGTGAGTGCTTACAGAAACAGGATAGATGATTTACCACAATCCGTGAAATATACTTTTGGAGGAAATGGTCTTGATGATGATATCCTGGGCAGGCCGTTACACTCGCATTATGGTTTTATAGCTGATGGACTTTTTACATCTCAAGATGAAGTTGACAATTCACCGGAACAGCCTGGAAAAGGTTTAGGAAGAATAAGATATAAAGACCTTAACCATGACGGTAGGATAACTTGGGAACATGACAGGACCTGGCTGGGGGTAAGCGACCCAGATTTCTCTTACGGTTTAAACGTTGAGGCAAGTTATAAAGCATTTGACTTTTCCATGTTTTGGCAAGGAGTTGTGGGGAATACCGTTTGGAATGATTGGAAAACTTACAGTGATTTCTGGAATGTGCATGTACAAAAGGGTGTGAACCACCCCACGCGGTTGCTCAATGCATGGTCACCATCAAATCCTGATTCTTCAATACCTGCGCTTTCCCTCATTAATCCTAATGATGAACTTAGGGCTTCAACATACTTTCTGGAATCTGGCTCTTACCTGAAGCTAAGACAAATAGAGTTTGGATACAATATTCCAGAAAGTGCCCTCTCGGTAGTGGGGGTAAAAAGGGCAAGGGTAGCGCTTAGCGCGCAAAATTTGATTAGCCTAAGAAAATGGTGGGGCGATGATGCCTACACGGGGATTGACCCAGAAAGCCCTGCCGCAAATTCTTACGTTAGGCCACAGATGTTCTTCTTAAACCTTAATGTATCTCTTTAACCATAAAAGTTGTTAGAAATGAAAAATTTGACAAAATACATAATGATCGGCTCGCTTCTGATGCTTCTATATGGCTGTGAAGATGAGCTAGATATTAACCCTAAAGGTGTGCTTACCGAATCACAACTTCAGGAACCAGAGCAGCTCGATGGCTTTGTGACCGCGGCTTATGCTTTTATGCCCAGGACACACGCCTTTGAAACCTATAATCCTTTTGTTGCCAGTTTAAGGTCTGACGATGCCTACAAGGGTGGTGGTGGTCTCAATGACCAGACGCCATGGTATCAAATGGAGGTTTTCTCGCTGGTAAATGCAAGTGTAGGAAACAATGATGGCGCTTGGTATCGTGGCTATCAAGGGATTTCCCGCGTAAACACAGCAATAAGGGCAATCAACAAGGTAGATGAGGAACAATATCCCCTAAAGCAGGAAAGACTTGCCGAAATGCGTTTTTTACGCGGTTGGATTCACTTTAAGATGAAAAGGAGGTGGCGATGGATTCCTTACATAGATGAGACGGCCACGCCAGATGATATTGCCCAGATTTCAAATCATCCTGAAGGGATGGAAAATGATTTGCCCTTATGGCAAAAAATACTCGACGATTTTCAATTTGCGGCCGAAAACCTGCCTGAAAGGCAAGATGAGGTGGGACGTGCAAATAAATATGTCGCCAAGGCATACATGGCAAATACGTTGATGTGGATGGCCTATCCTGAAGATGCAAAACATCAAGTAACCGGGATTGACCAAGAAAAATTGACGCTTGCGCTAAAACAGGTCAATGATATCATTACCGAAGGTGGTTTTAAACTAGCTGATGATTATGCCAACAACTTCATGTTAGAGTTTGATAATGCCTCGCCAGAGTCTATCTGGGAACTTCAGTTTACCATTGATGACGGTACGCCTAGAGGTAACCTCAATGAAGGTAATGGTCTCACGGCGCCTTGGTGGAACCCCTATTTTAGTTGTTGCGACTTCCACAAGGCGAGTTACAACCTGGTGAATTCCTTTCGCGTAAGCGATGAAGGGGTGCCCCTTTTTGATAATTATAATGATGCAGAACTTCAAAATAATTATAACGGTTATTTTAATGGGATGTCCTTTGATCCTAGATTGGGCCATACGGTTGCCGTACCCGGATTTCCATGGAAATATCAAGAGGTAAAATTTGACAGCACAGGATCTCGTGACCCGGGTATATATGGGTATATGAACTCCCTAAAAGAAAATGTGAGGACAGATAGTCCCGGTCTTTGGGATGAGTTCTGGATGTTCAACTCTAAAAACCAAATGGAGGTCAGGTATGCTGAGGTCCTTCTCTGGAAAGCTGAGATCCTAATAAAGCTTAACCGTCATATGGAGGCCCTTCCCATAATTAACCAATTGCGCGAAAGGGCGGCCCAAAGCATGGACAAGCTTAAACTGCCTAACGGCATGTATCCTACAAATTATAAGGTTGAACCCTATGTGGATGGAGAAAATATAGACTGGAATCCTGATAATGCCTGGAAGGCGCTCATGTGGGAAAACAGGTTGGAGTTTGCCATGGAGGGAAGACGTTTCTATGACCTTGTGCGCTGGGGCATCGCGGCAGAGACGATGAATACCTATTTTGATAAGGAGAGCCAGCGTCGCCCTTGGCTGGATGTGGCCTATTTTACTAAAGGCCGTGATGAATACCTGCCCATCCCACAAGCACAGATGAACTGGTCCCAGGGTGTCTATGTGCAAAATCCAGGATATTAATATAAATAAAACATGATGAAAAAAGCACTGATTTTTTTAATGCTGGTAACCTCAATATCAATTACAGGTTGCTACGATGATGATATCCTTACTTCAAAAGGTGGAGAACCCATAGAGATGGTCACAAACCTAGAGGCTTCCGTGAGTGGTAATAATGCTACACTTTCGTGGAATTTACCCGCCTCCTATCCTGAGGGGATTATAACACCGGTTTCAGTCCAGATTTTGGTGACCATTGACGGCTCGCGTGAAGGCGGTGCAATTGTTTTGGATGACAATCCCACAAGTTATGTCTATTCAAATTATGATTCCTCAAAAGAATACAGGTTCACGGTAAAGGTCATGGCCATGAAAGAAACCATGGAAGATTATGAATCTGATACTTTTTATTCTTCGGGAAACACCGTAACCCTGTGATTATAAATATTTGAAAAATGCCTAAAAAACAGAATCAACCCAATGGAAATCAAAGGCGCTCATTTATAAAAAAGGCAGGTGTGGGAGCCCTGGGAGCTTCTATCGCTCCTCATCTCGTCCTTGGCGTAGAAGGACAACCCATTGGTGAAAACGAATTACTTCAAAAAAGGATTGCACCAGAGTCTTTTTCACGAAAGTACAACGGTGACTACACGGGTGAATACCTCGATAAGATTGCTTTCCCTATAGGTGGAATGGGCGCTGGCATGTTCTGTTTAGAAGGTGCCGGGGCAATATCCCACATGTCCATACGGCATCGCCCTGAACTTTACCACCAGCCCAATATGTTTGGGGCTATAGCCATTAAGGGAAGGGAAAATGGTGCCAAAGTTCTTGAAGGCCCCGTTCCTTCCTGGAAAATGTTCGGTCCGCGGGGCACGGGTAACGGAGCCCATGGCGCAAATTATGGTTTGCCCCGTTTTGAGAAAGCTACTTTTAAGACACGCTTCCCTTTTGCAGAAATACTATTGTTTGATAGTGATATCCCGTTAATTGCTCAGGTTACAGGCTGGAGTCCATTTATTCCTGGTGAAGAGGACGACTCCAGCTTACCTGTGGGAGCTTTAGAGTATACGTTTAAAAATAATTCCAGCGAAACTATTGAGGCCGTCTTTTCATACAATGCGAGAAATTTTGTGCTCATGGATAAGCACAAGGGCGGGGTAAAACCCCTCAAAAATGGTTTTGAACTCTATCAGGAATCCTCAGATGAACAGCCTTTTGGCGAAAGCCACTTTGCCATATTCACTGATGAAAAGGATACCGTGGTTGACCATTGCTGGTTTAGGGGTGGGTGGTTTGACCCGCTTACCATGGTGTGGAACACGATTAAGGAAGGTAAGCTGAAGGATACAAAACCTGTAGAAGAAAATGCTCCCGGGGCTTCGCTGTTTGTCCCTTTTAAGCTCAATCCTGGAGAAGAGAAAACCATCAAGGTTAAAATGGCGTGGTATGTACCCAAGGCTGATTTGCATTTTGGCGAAATGGTAAAAGAAGCAGCCTGCGAAGATGCTGCAAATTGCTGCTCTCCAGAAATCCCAACATCTATTGATTATGTTCCTTGGTATGCATCAAAATTTGATTCGATAGATACCATCACAAGCTATTGGAGGCAAAATTATGAGGATTTTAAAAAAAAATCTAATCTGTTTGCTGATGCCTTTTATGGCAGCACCTTGCCGGATGAAGTCATCGAGGCCGTTGCCGCTAACCTTACCATTTTAAAATCGCCCACGGTGATGCGCGAGGTAGAGGGCCGCCTTTGGAGCTGGGAAGGATGTAGCGATGACTGGGGATGCTGTCATGGTTCTTGCACGCATGTATGGAACTATGCACAGGCGATACCCCATCTCTTCCCTAAACTGGAGAGAACCTTGCGGGATATAGAATTCTGTGCCAGTCAAAATCTAGAGGGACATCAAACCTTCAGGGCAAATTTGCCTATTTCACCCACTAAACATGATTTTCATGCTGCTTCAGATGGGCAGTTGGGAGGGATTATGAAAGTACACCGCGAGTGGCGTATCAGTGGTGATAATGCGTGGCTTGCCAAGATGTATCCCTTGGTGAAAGCCAGTATGGATTATTGTATAAAGACCTGGGATCCTAAGGGCAAGGGGATTTTAGAGGAGCCTCACCATAACACCTATGATATTGAATTTTGGGGTCCTGACGGCATGTGCACGAGTTTTTATCTGGGAGCGCTTTTGGCTATAGCCAAAATGGGAAAATACCTAGAAAAAGATATCTCACGCTACACCTCCTTATACAAAAAAGGAAAGAAGTTCATGGAAAGCCAACTGTATAATGGGGAGTATTTTATACAAAAAATTCAGTGGGAAGGCCTTGTTGCAGAAAACCCTGTGAAAGCTCAATCCTTTCATACCCAGTATTCTGAGGAGGCACTTGCCATTCTTAAAGAAGAAGGACCTAAGTATCAATATGGAGATGGATGTCTTTCTGATGGGATTTTAGGAGGATGGATTGCCCGCATGTGTGGGTTAGAAGACCCCGTTGATAGTAATCTTACAAGAAATCACTTGATGGCCGTGTATAAATACAACCTAAAAAATGACCTTACAGATCATATCAATCCACAAAGGCCTACTTATGCGTTGGGTCACGAAGGCGGACTTTTGCTGTGCTCTTGGCCAAAGGGCGGCAAGCTCTCCTTGCCATTTGTCTATAGCAATGAGGTATGGACGGGTATAGAATACCAGGTAGCATCTCATCTTATGGTATTGGGAAAGGTCAAGGAAGGTCTTGAAATCGTTAGAGCCTGCCGCGACCGGTATGATGGCAGGGTTCGTAATCCTTTTAATGAGTATGAATGCGGCAGTTGGTATGCAAGGGCAATGGCAAGTTATGGAATGCTAGAGGGATTGACCGGTGTGAGGTATGATGCTGTAGAGCGCACCTTGTATGTAGATTCACAAATAGGGGATTTCAGGGGTTTTATTGCCACTGAAAATGGTTTTGGGAGCGTCATCTTAAAAGATGAAATTCCATCCTTAAAAGTTGTATATGGCGAGATTGCTGTAGATAGGGCAGTAGTGTCTGGTAAAGAAGTAACTATTAGAAAGGTGTAATATGAAGTTAATCCTTGTCGGTGGGTTTCTGGGAAGCGGTAAGAGTACGGCGATTAAAGAGGCAACCTTGCTTTTAAAGCAAAGAAATATGAGTACGGGAGTGATAACTAACGACCAGGGAGAACAACTTGTGGATAGTAGGTTTGTAAAAACCCCCAATGTTCCTTCCCTTGAAGTTCCCAACGGTTGTTTTTGCTGTAATTATGAAGATTTGCATAATTGCATTACTGTGCTGCAGACCACGGTTAAACCGGAAATCATTTTTGCAGAGTCAGTAGGTTCTTGCACAGATCTTGTTGCAACAGTGGTAAAACCATTATCGCTTGCCTTTGATAAAATTGAAATTATCGTCTCCATTTTTGTGGATGCCACACTGGTGGAATCCGTTTTTCAGGAAAGTATGCTATTCTCTAAAAATGTCTCATATATCTACAAGAAACAGCTTGAGGAAGCAGATATCTTAATCCTGAATAAGATTGATTTATTAACGCCAGAACAGATTAAAAGGGTCAAGGATAAAATCAGTTCACTTTTTCCTGATAAGACTATCCTTTTACAAAATTCCCAAAATGAAAGGCATATTGATAACTGGATAAAGATTGCAGGTTCCTTAAATCCACAGGAAAGAAATTCCTTAAAGATTGACTACGATATATATGGAGCGGGAGAAGCTGATCTTTCTTGGTTTGATTCCATCGTTGAGATTCATTCTAAGAATAAAAAAGCTTTGTCCTGTGCCTTAAAACTTATAAGGAAGATTAATCAAAGACTTAGAAAAGAGAATATCCCCATAGGTCATCTTAAGTTTTTGTTGAGCGAGGGTACGCATCAGCATAAAATAAGTTTTACATCTTCTGGTCTAGAAAACCTCAGTTTTGAAAATGGCCATTGGCAAAAGAATAATATTGAGCTTCTTATCAATGCGCGGGCACAATGTTCTCCCCACCAGTTAAAAGAGGCGATTTATAGTCAAATCAATAATGTGGCATCAAAAAATAAAGTGAATATCCTTCAAAAGAATACTGCGGTATTTATCCCCGGGTATCCCAGGCCAACCCATAGAATTGCATAGATGAAAATAAAGAAGGACACTAAAGTCTTCCTGAGGTATAGCTTGCAAAATGCAAATGGTAAAATCATTGAGGATAAAATGAACGGTGACCCCATTCATTATATTCACGGGAGCGGGCGTATCTGGCCCATCCTTGAAGATAATGTAAATGGCCTAGAGCCAGGAGATAAGAAGCAAATTTGCATTTCTCAGGAAACAGGATTCTTAGAGGTAAACGAAGAATTTATATGCAACGTGGTTATCGATGAGGTTTCTTTGGCTACAGCCAAAGAAATTGAAATGAGCACAAATATTAACGATAATATAGAAGCCTGTAATTTTCCCGGATGCTGTTAAAATGGCTATTTTGCTATCTTAAAAATTGAAGCAATTTTCTTGTTATTTCAATTTTCAGGAAGGTTTCCACGCTTACCATAACGCCAGAAGGTAAGAATGGATTTTAGGGAATATGTTTTAATGCCGCAAGGCATATCTGGCGCAACGATCTAGACTAAAAATGACGATGATAAATACTCGGATAGCGTTTTTTACCCTGCTGTTTTTAAGCAGTTTTTTATGCGTAGCGCAAAAACAACTCACGGTCAAATCCCCTGATGGTAAGATTAAGTTTACTTTGACTGAAGCTAAAAATGCTCCACAATTTACGGTTTCCTTTCAAGGAGAAAACCTGCTTGAAAAATCTACATTGGCGATTGATTTTCAGAGTGGTCACTTTGGCGAAAGCCTAAAGTTTAAAAATGATGTAACCTCAAAGGGAGTTGAGGAATACGACCTTATTGTAGGGAAGAACTCGCATGTAAAGAGCACTTATAATGAGCTAAAAGTACGGTTTAGGGAAACTATGGGATTAAAGCGGGAGATTGAATTTCAGGTACGGGTTTTTAATGACGGAATAGGTTTTAGGTACATTTTCCCAGAGCAAAAAGGATGGGAATCCTTCACTATCCTTGATGAGGAAACCGCTTTTAATATCAAGGGAAATCCCACGGTGTACTGTCTTTTTTGGGGTGATTACAACAACAGTCACGAGGCGCTTTACAATACGCTTCCATTTAAGGAAATCAAGGAGGATACTTTGATGGATGTCCCCAGTCTTTTTAGATTTTCTGATAAGGCCTACCTTTCAATTACCGAGTCAAACCTTAGGGATTATGCCGGGATGTACCTCACAAAAAAACAGGGGATTTTAAGAACTACGCTCTCTCCCTTGCAGGGACAACAGGAAATAAAAGTAAAGGGCAAACTGCCACACCATACGCCGTGGCGCACGCTATTGATAGGATCTCGCATGAAGACCCTAATGGAGAGCAACATCATTACAAGTTTGAATGATTCTTTAAAAATCCAGGACACCTCATGGATTAAACCAGGGAAGACAACCTTTCATTGGTGGAACGGCGATATCGTTCCAGACACCACTTTTGCCCCGGGAGTGAATTTTGATTTTAATAAATACTATATTGATTTTGCGGCCAAGAACAAGATAGATTACCATTCGGTCATAGGGTATGGAGGTTTTGCATGGTATACCAGCGATGCAGAGGGGTATGGTGTAGTGGGGCCACAGACTGATGTAACTAAACCCGTACCCAGCCTAGATATGCAGAAGGTTTGTGACTATGCACATAGCAAGGGAGTGGGTATCCATGTTTGGGTAAACTGGAAGGCAATCTACCCAGACCTTGAACGGGCGTTCTCAAAATTTGAAGAATGGGGAATCAATGGGATGATGGTAGATTTTTTAAACAGGGATGACCAAGAAATGGTGCAGATTCAGGAAGAAATCTTGAAAAAGGCCGCAGAACACAAATTGTTTATCCAGTTTCATGGCTCCTACAAGCCCACAGGATTACATAGGACTTATCCCAATTTATTTACTAGGGAAGGCACGCACAATTATGAACAGAATAAATGGTCTCCCGCTCCATTGACCGCAGAGCACGACCTGGATATCGCCTATGTTAGGGTGCTTGCGGGGATGGCAGACTATCATCTGGGTGGCTTTAGGGCGGTTCCCCTCATGGATTTTAAGATTCAGTACACCAGGCCCTTGATGGGTGGGACGCGCTGTCACATGCTCGCCATGTATGTGGTTCTGGAAAGCTATCTCAATATGGTGGCAGATTATCCCTCAGCATACGAGGGTCGACCTGGGTTTGATTTCTTGCAAGCTGTGCCCACGGTATGGGATGAGACGGTTGTGGTCAATGACAACCTGGACAAATATCTTACCATCGCCAGGCGAAATGGCGAGAACTGGTATATAGGTTCGATAAACAATAGCGAAGAACGAGAAATAAGCATTCCGCTTGATTTTCTACCTCAGGGAAATTATGAGGCAACGGTGTATAGCGATACCGCTTCCGCGAAAACAAATCCCAACCAACTCACAAGGGAAGTCAAGGATGTGAACAATGGTACAACACTCAAGGTTAAAATGGCAGGTGGTGGAGGACATGCTATAATTGTAAAAAAGAGTTAGCCCAAAAATGAGTTCATAATAAAAGGTTTTCTTTTTCTAGGCAATCTATTGAATAATCAAAACTGAACACATGACTTTTGTTCTGAGGTTAATTTTTGAATGGCTTAAAGGATGTTATTATCTACAATCAAACATATATGAGAAGAGGCGCTTACCATAGGAATATTTTGAAAAAGTTTCACCCTGAAGTAGTAATGACTTCATGAACTGTTAGTTCATTTCGTAACTTAAAATATTTTCTAAGAAAATATATAATGTGTTGCAGATAAATCTGGATTTTAGTAAAACCTCATATAGGAAGCGCTTAGTTTGTAAGAGTAGAATGGTTTCGATGAATCGTTCACAATTTTGAGAGACTCATTGAGACCTATTGAATATTATGTTCATTGTGTGGAATGGCTAGAAAATACATTAGTATTAAGAGAGCAAAACCTTCAACTGTTGAGATAAATTAAAAGTCTAGTATGCTATTTATTTTTGGAAAAAAGTTAAAATCCTAACATTCTAAATGAGTCAATATTATTGATTTTCTTGTGTTGTAAATAGCCTTAGAATTGTCTTAGTATTATGATTCACAGTCTTGTCAGGTTTTAGAGATTGTAAAATTTGCTGGTTCTATTAGGAAGTGTTAATCATATATAATTAATTATTCTTTTCCAAAATCATCATTAACGGCTCATTAGTTCTCTAAGCTCACTAGAATGATTTCGTTTGGATTGATAGGTTTTTCCACAAATTTTTAGACAATGAGTTTTACACAATAATCAAGAAATTTGATAGAATGAATCATTACAGAATCATAGATAACAAGGTTTTTGTTAAGGCTATTCTAGGGAGGACCAAATTGTTTCGCTATGAATGCAGCGATAAAAACAGTGAGTCAGCAAAAAAAAAACACGTGAGGTTCTTGAAATCCTGAATTACGAAGCCCTGTTTCTCGATGAGGAACCGAATCTTTGGATAGGTTATAATGCCTTTAATTGTGTATTACTCAATGTACTAAAAAAGAGCTTTAGCCAACAGGAACGACTTGATAAAAAGTTGTTTGATGAAGTCTATGCGATGGCTTAAAGTCAAAAAAAGGTTTATCCAGTACCTTAAACTGGATTTTCTACTATTACAAAACCTTGCTACAAATACCACTCAGCACATTCCCCTACATTCCACGGTTTCCTGCTGAAAAATCAGGAAACCACTACACTTCGGGAAAAGAGCTTCACTGCAACTGTCTTGGACACAATCCCCAATTTCAGCTTTCCATTCCGTTAAACCTTCCCACTTAGGCTGGGAAGGGACACTGCATTACAGAGCGAAAATTGTGGATTAAGTCCGCCTTACCAAATCAGAAGGCCAGCACCTCGGTTTTCTTGACAGAATTTACGGTAAGAACTTCTTGAGCCCTTGCTCGAAAATTCTTAAAAACCAAGGCACTGTCCCACACATTTTAAGAGGTTTATAATGGATGAAGCCTTGAATGTTTTTCGGGGCATCGAAAAACAGGCAGTGCATAACCAATTCTAAATTAAACTCAATCGCTCGCCTCGCTTAACTTCCCGTACGCTCGGGTCACGACCGACCTTAAAAGAATTGCTAATGCCCTTATGGAACTTGTTAAGACCATGGCAAGTTTTAGTGAAAAATAAGGTATCTACTTCCTTGAAAATGCGAGCATTTTACTACGTCGCAGACACACCTGATTTATTCCCTGAAAGTCTTGACAAAACCCACGTCACCCATTGTGCTACGCACGAAAGAAATCAAACAAACACCCCTTAAAATTTCATCTCAATTTAATTAAACAGGGGAATTATTAATCTTTAATTTTTTAGTTATGAGTACTTTAAGAAATCACGTACAACTGATTGGAAACGTTGGTCAAGAACCAACTATTACGAACCTTGAAAGCGGAAGCAAAGTAGCCCGCTTTTCACTCGCCACAAATGAATATTACAAGAACAAGAAAGGCGAAAAAGAGCAAAACACCGAATGGCATACCGTAGTTGCCTGGGGAAAGACTGCTGAAATTGTTGAGAAGTATATTTTCAAAGGAAAAGAGGTAGGCGTAAGCGGAAAACTGAAATCCCGAAGCTATGAGGACAAGGAGGGTATTAAACGTAACGTAACCGAAATCGAAGCCAACGAAATTCTATTGTTGGGAACAAAGAACGGTAACGGTTCTGACGAATAGACTTAAAAGAAAGAGAGTGCACCTGTGGAAAGTTTCGCCCTCTTTTCATTCTTTATTTCTAAATCGAAAAAACAATGAAAGCTCAAATTAACGAAATAAAAGAGCGGTTGCAATATTTTACGGGAACTGAAATGTTCTACCAAATACCGCTACTGAGAACCCGATTTACAGATGGACTGAAATACCTGTCCGAAGTTGCCGAATGTTTTTGGCTCATAACGGATACTTCGGTAATCGCTAAAAGTCTGATGAACAGAAGTGAATTTATCACGATTGACTTTAAAAGAATGTCCAAAAAAAGACAGGACTATACAGGGTATGAAGCTGAAATTATTTACAGCGATGGTAACGACAATATTTTGGAAACACATCGTTACAATGCTACCGATTTTCCATTGGATGAACTGCGAATGTTCTTTGTGAACGATACACTGATGTTGCCAAGCGAATACTAAAATCGGGAAGCTATTATTTATCTAAATTTTACCGACCTGAGCGAGGAAGCGCAAGAGCGATTACTTGCCAATTCCAAGGAAGATTTCAAGAAAAAATATGGCAAGGATTTGATGGACTATGCCACCAAGCACAACACTAATTTGGACCAAATGCTTGACGAGGAAGCGTTACGGAATTTATATTCCTATACTTATGTATTTAATATCTGATTTTCAAAATTAGAACAGAAAGCACCTCTGAATTTTCAGGGGTGATTTCATTTTTAATGTACTTCCAATCACGAAAAAGTCGTATCTTTATTTCGCTGAAATTCAGCACACAATTTAATGTAGGGTTATCCACTTTTTGACTTTCGCCGATAACCGTACCCATCGAAAATTAACATATCGGAAATTTCATTTCCCTAAAAATGGCAATAATCCGCCGAAGGTCGGATGGATTGTATGGATTTTTGTCAGCCTTTAGCTGACGAAAAGGAATAGCAAGAGGGTAACACGCTGCGCGGTGTTACAAATTCCTTTTTGTTTTCAAATCATTGAAAATCAGTTGTTTAAAATTTATTTTATTTATTGATTTTCAGCAATTTGCGACAAAACCCTTCAAAACGCCCATTTTTCGGGAAGGATTTGCGACAAATTGGCGAAATATGGACACATTCATTGGCATCAGATTCAAGAAGGAGACGGCAAAACGTTTTCAGGAATTCTCAAGAACACACTTCAAGACACACACCGAAACGATGGATGCCATCCTCGATTTTTTCTTCTACAATGAGATTTCACCAAAAGAAAATTTAGGACCAACGGGGCGCACTATCGAAGCCAAATTATTGAAGCGTATCAATGCCGTCATTGCCATAATGCGTAATGTGGAAAAGACCCAAACCAAACCCACGGTCGTGATGTTGCAATCGCTGTTTGAAATGGAAGGGCCTGAAAAGAAACCCTTGATTCTAGAAAAGAAATATGCTGAAGAAGAGAAGGAAGTCAAGTTTCAAGAAAAGCGAAATAATCAAAATTAACTTTAAAATTCTAACCTATGTATATCAATATTACTGCACAAAAATTAGGAACGAATTACAGCCAGAGTTCAGCCGATTTTGTGGATTATTTAGAGAAAGAGAATGAAGGTCTTGAAAAAGAGGAGATGGAACATTTCTTTAACCAATATGGAGATGAGATTTCAGCCCAAGAAGTGGTTAAAGAAATTGACGGAAACACAGCAAAGCTGAAAAAGAAAGAACCAAAATTCTATTCCATCACGGTCAGTCCATCAAAATACGAATTGCGAAAACTCGAAAACAATAGCGAAGATTTAAAACGATATACCCGAGAGCTGATGAAAGATTATGCCTCCAGTTTTAATCGGGAAATAAATGGAAGAAAGGTCACGGTAGATGACATAAAGTACTTCGCCAAAATAGAACATCAACGCACTTTTAAGGGTACGGATTTTCAGGTGCGAGAAAACCAACCTTTCGCTACCAAGATTCTTGAATTGAAACAAGAAGTCAGGCGCATTCAACAAGGTCAAGCAACAGGCAATATTGACCGATTAAAACTGAAGATAGGAAAGTTGGAAAAAGAAGCACCACATCAGTTGAATGGGAAACGTATTGTCCAGGGAATGAAGAAACCCGGAAACCAAAGCCACATTCATATTATCGTCAGCCGAAAGGATGCATCCAATTCCTTCAGCCTTTCCCCTGGAAGCAAACACAAAGCATCTGAAGTAGAGATGCACGGTAAAAAAGTAAAACGTGGTTTTAACCGTGACCAATTTTTTGAGCGTGCAGAAAAGACTTTTGACAAAACTTTCGGTTACCAACGCAACTATGCGGAAACCTACAAAGCGAAGAAAGATTTTATGAAGAACCCGAAACTTTACTTTGCAGCTTTGATGAAATTGCCAGCCAATGAAAAGGCTTTGGTTTTTAAGATGATGGGCAAGTCGGGTATTCCGCTAATTCCAAACATTCCGACCAGTAAGGCGCAATTGGCGCTTCGAGTGTTTAAGCGGCTACGAAAAGGTGCTGAGATTGCAGTCAAATCAAGCTCTATTGGGGTATGAGTTGGTCATTGGTAGAAATAGTGATTTATATTGTAGTGCCAATTCTGTCTGTGGCCATACTTCTCTATGCTTTTTATGACGGAGAACCAAAGGAAAAAACAGATAAACGATATCAGGTAAAATTCTTGACCAAATCGGGAACGTTCAAAATCGATAATGTAAAACGCGGCGCATCTGTTATAGGATCCGCAGGAAGTGGAAAGACGGAAAGCGTTGTCTATGGATTTTTGAAACACTTTAGTGAAAATTGTTTTTGCGGTATCATTCACGACTACAAGGATTTTGAGCTTACTGAAATGGCGTATCCGCTTTTTAAAGAAAGTTGTAGCCTTCCCTAAAAATAGGACAGTTTAAAATTCAGATTTTCTAACTTTAAATTTTAACTGTCACATGAAAAAAAGCAAGTTTACCGAGAGCCAAA
>PALD01000052.1 GCA_002710685.1 Cytophagaceae bacterium
TGACATATTATATAATCAATTGAAAATGAGTGGCTTTGGTGCTGTTTGGGCAAATGTACGCTAGACTTAGGATCTAGTGCCTCACGGTGTGGGAGTTCGAGTCTCCCCGCCCGTACTTCAATAAAAAGCCGACTTTAACGAGTCGGCTTTTTTGTTTGTGGGTAGCACAAACGTATATTTTTCTTCAAATAATTATTTTGATATCATTTGGGTAAAAATAATTCTGCTTGCTCCTATTAGCAATTTATATTCTTAACAGTTTATTTTACACCTTTAATAGCATCAATTTAAGTTTCGATAATCAGTTGGGGTAAATCCGGTATTTTTTTTAAACATTCGGTTGAAATGCTGTGGATACTTAAAACCTAATTCATAGGCAACCTGGCTGATTGATTTTTCTGAGTCAAAAATACGGTCTTTAGCGATTTCTATAAGTTTGAGCTGGATGTGGTCTATTGCAGATTTACCAGTTTCTTTTTTGATGAGATCTCCTAAATAATTAGCAGATAAATTTAATTTTTCTGCAAAATAAGCAACCGAAGGAAGCCCCAATTTTTGAGGATTTTCTGTGTGAAAGTAGGTATTGAGTAATTTTTCAAAATTTGACAATACTCCCTGATTCAGATTCTCACGAGTAATAAACTGCCTGTCATAAAAGCGTTCACAGTAATTAAGCAGTAATTCTATGTTATTAGTAATGATTGTCTTGCTGTGTTTGTCTATTGCTTGGTCCAGTTCATAATCTATTTTGGAAAAAAGGTCTTGAATGATTTGTTGTTCCTTTTCTGAAATATGCAGAGCTTCGTTCAGTTCATAGGAAAAGAAAGAATATTGATGAATTTTTGCAGCAAGAGGGGTTCCTTTGATAAACTCTGGGTCAAAAAGCAAAGCATTTCCTTTTGGATTATAATCCTGCTGACTTTTTATTCCCACGACCTGTCCCGGTCCCATAAAAACCATTGTTCCTTCGTCATAATCGTACGTGTTTCTCCCATATTTTAATTCTCCGCAATTCACACCTTTTAGAAAAACGGCATAAAAAGCAAAACTAAATTTACCGTTAGCTAATGGTTTAGCTGTCGCACTATCAAAAGCGGTAATTAGGGGATGTCTGGTTTTGACTTCTTTTAAGGCATTGTATTGTGATATAGTTTCTACTTTAAGAATATCTTTCATGAGTGCGTACATCTTAATTCCTGAAACAAATATACCATTCAGATATGTAGAAAATTAGCCTAAAAGACCTAATCAGTAAAAATGGTAAGCAACACCGTAATTTGTATACCCTTATAAATCTGTTGATTGAGGATATTTGTTGGTGTAAAAATTTGAATTATGAAAAAGAGAATATTAGGAAACGGACTCGAAGTCTCAACTCTGGGATTGGGATGTATGGGATTAAGTTTTGGCTATGGCCCAGCTACAGAAAAGAACGAGGCCATAAAACTTATTCGGGAAGCATATGATCAGGGAATTAATTTTTTCGATACCGCTGAAGCCTATGGTCCTTTTGAAAATGAAAAGCTACTGGGCGAAGCGCTTGCACCGTTTAGAAAAGACGTGGTAATTGCGACCAAATTCGGCTTTAAAGAAGGTGAACCCGGTAAGGG
The DNA here is from genome assembly GCA_002710685.1 of Cytophagaceae bacterium. Lineage (GTDB taxonomy): Bacteria > Bacteroidota > Bacteroidia > Flavobacteriales > Flavobacteriaceae > Leeuwenhoekiella. The sequence goes on from PALD01000052.1 coordinate 1,611, forward strand.
ATTAAATAGTCATCCCGATAGAATAAGAAAGGTTGCCGAAGAATCCTTAAAAAGACTAAATACCGATGTGATTGATCTATTCTATCAACACCGTGTTGACCCTGATGTGCCCATAGAAGAAGTGGCCGGAACGGTGAAAGATTTGATTCAGGAAGGAAAAGTAAAACATTTCGGGCTGTCTGAAGCCGGAGTAGAGTCTATCAGGAAGGCACACGCGGTTCAACCGGTAACAGCGCTGCAGAGTGAATATTCCCTGTGGTGGCGAGAGCCCGAAAAAGAAATCATTCCTACTCTAGAAGAATTGGGCATTGGCTTTGTGCCATTTAGTCCGCTGGGGAAAGGTTTTTTAACAGGCACGATTGATGAGAAAACCGAGTTTGCTAAAGATGATTTTAGGAATATCGTACCGCGATTTAACGAGGAAAACAGAAAGGCCAATCAAGCGCTGGTTAAACTACTGGGTAAAATCGCCGAAGAAAAAGATGCCACTTCGGCGCAAATCGCTCTGGCCTGGTTGCTTCATCAAAAGCCATTTATCGTCCCTATTCCTGGAACTACGAAACTGCATCGCTTAAACGAGAATATAGGAAGCGCTGATATTATACTGAGCGCAGAGGATTTAAAGAAAATTGAGCAGGCTTTAGAGCAAATCGATGTGCAGGGAGCACGCTACCCAGAGCAAATGCAGAAAATGATCAATAATTAATTTAAAGTTTAAAACAGATTAAATGAATGTAAAAACAAGAATTACAGGAATCTTTTTAATCCTGGTTAGCCAATTTAGTTTTGCTCAGGACACCATTACAGAAAAGAAAGTAAAAGAACTTTCTAAATCAAAATGGCAGTGGATGGCAGATAAAGATGTTGATAAACTTGATGAACTGTTTGATGATGATTCGCGGTTTGTGCACATGAGCGGTACCTGGGACAAGGAGCGCGAATTGGAAATTATAAAGTCTGGTAGTATCTGGTATAAAAAAGCCGATGTGCATGATGTGGTGGTAAAGACCTTTGGTAACACTGCGATCCTTTGGAACCGCATTACGCTTACTGCTTTTGTTAGGGGAAGTGATGTTACAACCGAATTTACGGTGACTGAAATCTATCAAAATCAAAAGGATTCCTGGAAGCTTTTAGATCTTACCTTCAGCAGTGTCAGGGACACGCATGAAATTGTACACTAAAAAATATAGACATGAGATATGCAACGATAACCAGAGGTTTGTGCGCTGTTTTTATGATCATGATCAGTACTCAGATAACTGCTCAGGATACCGCAACAGAAACCGAAATTAAGGAACTTTCTGCTAAGAAATGGCAATGGATGGCCGATAAGGAGGCTGATAAACTTGCCGAATTATTTCATGATAAAGCGCAGTTTGTACATATGGGTGGCAGCTGGGGTAAAGAACAGGAAGTTGAGATCATAAAAAGTGGCGGTATTTGGTACAAAAACGCCGATATTCATAAGGTTTCGGTAGATATTATCGAAAATACAGCCATTGTATTGAGCAACATCACGCTGCTGGCTGTTGTGGGCGGCAATGAAGTTTCTCACCGGTTTATAGTTACAGAGGTTTATGTGAAAGAGAATACGAGCTGGAAACTGGCAAACCTTTCGTTTGTGAATCAACTTATGGGTCCGCCGGGAGAGCATTAGGCATACTCAGTTTCTTATACTTTAGATATGAAAACAATATTTTTTTTCGCACTAACCCTATGCGTAGGTATGACGATGCAGACGCAGCAAACAGGAGATGATGATTTGATTTCAGCCAAATCCCCCAAGGCGGAAATACCTGTTATTTCTGATTATGAAAAAATATTGATTGTGTATTTATCGCGAACAAATAATACTAAGGCTGTAGCCAAAATGATTCAGGCAAGAACAGGAGGTGACCTGGTAGCATTAGAATTGCAGGATCCCTATCCTGAAAATTATCAGGAAATCGTAGCCCGGGTGGCTGAGGAAAACGAGACCGGCTTTTTACCACCGCTAAAAACCAAGATTGACAACCTGGGTTATTATGACACGGTCTTCATCGGTTTTCCTACATGGGGGATGCAGCTGCCACCACCTATAAAAAGTTTTTTAACTGAAAATGACCTTTCTGGGAAAACCGTTATTCCCTTTAATACCAATGCCGGTTACGGTCTGGGAAGCAGCCTTAGAACGATTAAATCTTTGTGTTCAGATTCAGAAATACTCGAAGCATTTTCAGTAGAAGGAGGTATTGAAAGGGATGGGATCCTTTTTGTGATGGAAGGGGACAGGGCAGAAGAGGTAGATGCGCAGGTGAGCCTATGGTTAGAGAAAATAGATATTCTGAAAAATAAGAATTAATATGAAATACTAAATACCCATAAAACTAAATTCTTTGACCATCGGGACGCAGAGCGTGTAGAGCGGTTTGCAGATCGCGCTCATTGTATATTTTTTAAATGTTGATCTAAAGCTTTTGTAGTGCCCCAACAGAAGTTTGACTGAATTTGGCTATATTTAATAACATTGACTAATACTTTATATCATGATTTCATTAAATGTAAATAATAAGGCTGTGCAGGTAGATGTTGACCCAGAGACCCCATTATTATGGGTTTTGCGGGACCACCTTAACCTTATGGGAACAAAGTATGGCTGCGGTGTGGCACAATGTGGTGCTTGTGTTGTGCATCTGGATGGAGAGGCGGCACGCTCTTGCGTAACAAAGGTAAAACGCGCAGAGAACAAGAAAGTAGTTACTATTGAGGGATTGGCAGAAAACCATGATCATCCCGTTCAACAAGCATGGACAGAAGTTGATGTACCGCAATGCGGGTACTGTCATAGCGGCCAGATTATGTCAGCCGCAGTGTTATTGCGGGAAAACCCCAATCCCACTGATGAGGATATTGATATTTCAATGTCTGGAAATATCTGTCGTTGCGGCACCTACTCACGTATACGAAAAGCCATTCACCGTGCTGCAGAGATTAACAGCAGCAGCACCTGATTTTTCGAGCTATCCAGTCATATTATACTTAAGAAGTCATGAGCAACACTACAACCCACCCCTCTTTTTTTAAAAGTCAAAAATTCCTGGGAATTCTTATCATCCTATTGATCGCCGGGATTTCGGTAAGTATGAGCCGTACCGGTTTTATCCATAAAGATTCAGAATATGTAATGCTTCGCCAAGAGCAACAGGATAGCGTTGCTTCTAAAGAAGCATTTAAAAAAGTGTATACAGTACTTATGCATCCCAGGTGTTTAAATTGCCATCCCTCTGGCGATGTGCCTTTGCAGGGAGATGATAGTCACTTACATGGTATGTCTCCCCACAGGGGAAAAGATGGTAAAGGAATGTATGCCATGAGGTGCACTAATTGCCATCAAAATATAAATTCTCCCGGTTTACATGCACCACCTGGAAATCCTGAATGGCATTTGCCCCCGGCAGACATGAAAATGGTATTTCAGGGAAGATCAGTTTCTGAACTCGCTAGACAATTGGTAGATAAATCTAAGAACGGAAATAAAACTATTGAAGATCTTATAGAACACGCAGATGATACGCTGGTGAAAGCAGGTTGGAAACCAGCGGAAGGTTTAGCACTTCCACCTCTTAGTCATAAGGAATTTAAAGATGCCTGGATTACCTGGCTGGAAAATGGAGCCTATGCTCCGGATGATTCTAAATAACTAAACCTATAGAAATTATAAAGGGACTTATTTTCAGTCCCTTTATTTCTCTCACCATACTACTATTAGGAAACTTCTTCCATAAAAGGATGATTATAAAATCTCCTATTTTTGGCTCTTGAAAGTGCATTGGTATATGCCGCAAATATAGGTGGAAAAGGAGGTTCTCCTAATCCCGTAGGATCCTGACCGTTATTTACAAAATGAACTTCAATGTCTTTAGGAGCTTCATTTATCCTGATCATTTTATAATTATAAAAATTGCTTTTTTGCGGGACACCATCCTTAAAGGTCATCTTCCCAAACATTGCGTTTCCTAAACCATCTGTTACGGCGCCTTCAACCATATTTTTAGCAGCATCTTTGTTGACTACAATACCGCAATCAACTGCACTGTAAATTTTATCAAAGACCAGCTTATCATTTTCTAATTTCAGGTCTACTACATGCGCAACATAGGAGTTATGACAATAATACGCTGCAACGCCCCGATAAACACCTGTTTTTGGAGAATCCCAATTTGATTTTTCCCTTACCAGCTTTAATACCTCCATATATCTTTCGGCATCATAATCATTATCTTTCCCTACAGGAGTATTTTTTGCCTTATTAAATAATTCAATTCTGAAGTCTATTGGGTCTTTGCCTGCAGCAATCGCTACTTCATCTAAAAAAGCCTGTTCTGATGCACCCATAAAATTTGACCTTGGGGCGCGAAAAGCCCCAATTGTTATGTTAGAATTGATTTCCCAGGATTCTGCCAGATAATTGTCTACAGCCCCGGCAGGAAATCTATTTTCGTGTATAGGACTTTCTGGAATTCCTCCGCCATTAATATGATAAGCTGTAAGATTATTGTTCTCATCAAGAGCCGCTCTAAATTTTATGTGATATGCCGGGCGATAAATTCCGTAGGTCATATCTTCCTCCCGCGTGTAAAAAAGTTTTACGGGACTTTTAATTTTTTGAGATATCACTGCGGCTTCTACCAGTTCATGAGAGTAAGCTCTTCTGCCAAAACCACCACCCATGCGGGTCATAATGATTTCTATATTTTCTTTATTCATCCCCAGTCTGGTTGCCACCGTATCTTCAATTAACTGAGGTGCCTGTAAGGGGCCCGCAACTATTGCTTTGTCTGATGTTACATTTGCAAAGAAATTGATGGGCTCCATAGCATTATGAGCAAGAAAGGGAGCGGTATAGGTGCTTTCAATAATTTTTGCTGCATTCTTAAAAGCTTCTTCGGGATTACCATCTTTTCGCAGTTCTTTTGCAGGTTCATTAGATTTGGCCTGCATTTGTTCCATATGTTTTTCGGTGCTCTCTAATCCTGCCGGGACGATCTTTTCAGATTTATTGCCAAAAACACTCATTTTTTGAGTGTATTCATCAAATAGTTCCCATTCTAACTTCAAAGCTTTTTTTGCCTGCATCACCTGCCAGGTACTGTCGCCCACGACTACAGCAAGTTTATTAAAAGTAACCGTATCAAAAATGTTTTGCTCATAATCATCTTTATAAACATCAATGGTAAAAACATCTGTAATGCCGGGCATATTTTTTGCTTCAGAACCATCAATAGATTTCAATTTCATCCCAAAAGCAGGAGGATGAGCTATGGTTGTATATTTCATACCCTCCACCTTATAGTCCAGCCCAAACAGGGGCTTGCCACTCACAATTCCGGGGAGTTCTACATTTTTCTTGGAAGAACTAATTATGGTAAAATTTTCAGCTTTTTTTAGTTCTATTGTTTCCGGTACTTCTAATTTCGATGCTAGTTGCGCCACTTCACCATATTTGATGGTTTTTCCGCTGGAATGTGTAATCACGCCTATGATCGTAGTAATTTCAGAAGCCGGCACATTCCATTGTTGTGCAGCTGCATTTATTAAAAGTTGTCGCGCTGTCGCACCGGCAGTTCTTAGCGCATTCCATCCTTGTCGCACAGACTGGCTACCTCCTGCGAATTGACGGGTGTACAAATCTGTGTTGAATGGCGCTTGCTCTACCACAACATCGTCCCAATCTACATCAAGTTCTTCTGCTACGATCATTGGCAATGACGTCTTAACATTCTGGCCAAATTCAGGGTTGGGAGCCATAATGGTCACGGTTCCGTCTTTAGCTATTTTTAGATAAGCATTGAGATTATACCATTCATCAGGAATTTGTGTAGAAGCAGATTCATTTGATTTTGAATAAAGAAGCCAGTTAAACCCAATCATCATTCCGCCACCTGCTAGGGCAGAGGTCTTCAAAAATGATCTCCTGTTTTGTGAAGTTTTTATTTGCGTCATAGCTTAAAATTTACCCGAATAATTTAAATCTCCAGAGTGACTCTACAAGTTAAGAAAATATGTAAGTATTTTAAATTGATCATATTAAATGTGTTGAAAATCAGTAAAATTGGTAAGTAAAACCGTAAAATGCAGTAGTAGAACTGTTTTTATATAGTCAAATTTGAAGTTCTCATGCGCAAATGGCCATTACTTAACAAATATATTTTTAAGATGAAAACCAGTCCAATACTTTTAAGTTTCATTTTTATACAAACTTTAATTTTATCGGGTCATAGCCAGACAAAATCAGGTTTAAGTGACGCGGAATTAAGCATGGCTAAAATTTCTGCTTTAACGGCTATTGGCGATCTTGATAATTTGGATGCAGCCTTAAATAAAGGCTTAGATAATGGTCTCACGATAAATCAAATTAAAGAGGAGCTTGTGCATCTTTATGCATATTCTGGTTTTCCACGCAGTCTTATGGCTATAAATACGTTAATCCCTGTTCTTGAAAAAAGAAAGAAAGATGGGATAGAGGACAAGGTTGGTGAAGAACCCACAGCAGTAGAAGTAGATGATAAATACCAATTAGGTAAGGATGTTTTAGCAGATTTAACCGGAGTTAAAGACAGACCGAAAACGGGTTATGCAGAAGCGGTGCCGATCATCGAAGTATTTCTGAAAGAACATCTTTTTGCTGATATTTTTAAACGAGGTGTTTTAACGTACAGAGAACGGGAGATTATCACGGTATCAGCTCTAATTAGTCTGGGAAATCTAGAGCCAATGGCTCGCGGACATATGAGTATTAGTATGCGTTTGGGTATAAGTGAATCTCAAATTTCAGATATTTTAAATATGATTGCAAAAGAGATTGATTTAGAAAGGGCAAATAAAGGAAAAGTTTTACTGTCTGAGATAACTTTGAATAAAGCGTTGAATTCATCGATTAAAACGAAAAATGATGATAGTGATAAGATCTTTCCAAAAGGTGAGAAAATAAACACTCCTGTATTTACAGGCACTGCTTGGTTAACATCGCTGGTAGAAGCAGATGATGTAAATACAATTGCTGCCGGTGTTGTGACTTTTAAACCTGGAGCCAGAACCTTCTGGCACCAACACCCTGCGGGTCAAATTATTCTAGTACTATCTGGTGAAGGTTATTACCAGGAAGAAGGAGGGAGCAAAAAAACACTTCAAAAGGGAGATGTAATTAAATGCCCGCCTAATTTAGCTCATTGGCACGGTGCAAGTTTAGATAGAGAATTTGTTCAAATAGCTATAACGGGAAGAGAGAATGGTCCCACCCAATGGTTTAAGGGAGTATCAGATAAACAATATTTAGGAAACTAATTTTAGTTTCTGTTACTGGCAGGCATTGAGGGTGTACTACAATGCCTTTTAAACGCTGTCTTTTGTATGGTTTAAGGTCCTAAAGTTCCTTGTTTTATTGATCACCGGGATTATGCTAATCATTTCCATCATCCGGTGGATATAAGTCTGCAAATCTCTATTCTTTCCTGCCTAAGGGTACGCTCATGAGCTTTTGTATTTCATTAAGGGTCCCTGCCCCATATCCTTGTTTTTAGCTTTTCTGTTTTCGTTTGTAAATAGTTTAATACAAGAATTATTCAAAATATTTAATCATTATAATTTGAATTTTCTAATATCTACTGTATGTTTGTGTAATCGATTACATTTCTTAAGAAATCGATTTCGTAAACACTTTATTTAAGAATGGCCGGTATTCGTTTTTCAAAGTTCTTTTTTATCATTTGCATTATTGCTTTTGGCTCATGTGACCAAAAGGGAAATAGTAGCAAAAATTCTATTGCAGAAAATTCTACTCCCATAAAAGAAGAGCAATGGTCTGTACGAATGGCTAATTCAATAATGAAGCGCAATACAAGTGCTTTTCAAATCGATCAAAAAAAGGAACCTAAATGGGATTATGTTCACGGACTTGTTCTTTTAGCGTTTCAACAGCTTTCAGATAAAACCGGAGATGAGAAATATTATGATTATGGAAAAACTTATGTTGATACACTTGTTCAAAGTGATGGTTCTATAACACGATACAAATTTGAGGATTACAACATAGATATGATCAATGCAGGTAAATTGCTGTTTGACATCTATGATAAAACAGAAGATGCGAAATATTTAAAAGCGATGCAATTGTTGCGCAGGCAATTAGAAGAAGCTCCACGTACTTCTCAAGGTGGCTTTTGGCATAAGAAAAGATACCCTGATCAAATGTGGCTTGATGGCTTGTATATGGGCGCGCCTTTTTATGCGCAGTACACCTCTAAGTTTGAAAATGGAAAAAAACTTGACGATGTTGCAAAGCAGTTTGAGCTAATTGAGGAGCATGCAAAAGATACTGCCACTGGTTTACTGTATCACGGCTGGGATGAAAGTAAAGAACAAAAATGGGCAGATTCACAAACTGGCACCTCGCCTAATTTCTGGTCCCGCTCTTTGGGATGGTATGCTATGGCATTAGTTGATGTGCTTGAATATTTCCCGGAAGATCACCCTAAACATCCGGAATTAGTTGATTATTTAAATCAACTGGCAGTGGCTGTTGAGAAAGTTCAGGATGAATCTGGCCTTTGGTATCAGGTGCCTAATATGGGTGAGCGAGAAGGTAATTATCTGGAAGCTTCCGGAAGTGCTATGCTGGCGTACGCTTTGGCTAAAGGGGCTAATAACGGGTATTTACCTGATCATTACTTAAATGTAGCTAATAAAGCCTTTGACGGTTTAGTTGAAAAACTTATCGTCGTAAATGATGACGGCACTATAACTATCACCCAAGCTTGCGCTGTAGCAGGTTTAGGAGGCGATCCTTATCGCGACGGTTCATACGAGTATTATGTAAACGAAAGAAAGCAGGATAACGACCCTAAAGCAACCGGTCCTTTTATTTTGGCTGCACTTCAACTTAATAGATAAAACAAATAATAAATGAAAACCAATTTACTTATCGCAGCATTCACATTGAGTTCTCTTATTGCTTGTAAGGAAAAGGAAACCCAAGCACAAGATTCGGCTCAAGTAGAAGAGTCTGCTAATGAGCCTGCAACTTATGCAGAGATTTCTATTAAAGAAGGTGGAAGCTGGAACGAGCAGGAACGCACCTATCAGGATGGTACATTTAAAAATGTAGACTCTTTAGACTTACCCGCACTTCATACAGATCACTCCTGGTACATAAGATATGAAGGTCCCGGGTGGGAAAATAAGAACATAGCCTATCGTTTATATCTTGACTGGAGAAATGCCATTGACATTTTTGGAAAAAAAGCAGACACACTTGTCTTGCCTTACGTAGGCCAGGATAATTTTGATTCGTATCATGAGCCGACTCCGTGGGGACAGGATATTCTTAAAGCCGGAAAATCTCTGGGAATTGGTGGTTACGGGAGATATACAGGAGATACTATAGCGCATTTTAATTCCGTAGATCAAACTCAAGTTAAAGTGGCCAATGCTGATGCAAAATCAACTGTGACTATAGATTATACAGGTTGGCAAACCGGAAGTGTAACTACCGATTTACAGACCGTTTTAAGCATATTTCCGGAAGGCACTTTTACTAAAATTGAATTAACACCTGCTTCTGAAATTGACGGACTCGCAACCGGTATCGTTAAATTTAAAGATATTCCGCTTATACAGGAAACCAGTGCTTCCGGAGACTGGGCGTATATCGCTACCTATGGTACACAAACTCTGGTGAGTGATGAAGATTTATTGGGCATGGTGATTTTTTATAAAACTTCTCAGTTACAGGAAGTCAAAGACGGGCCTCATGATCACTTGTTGATTTTCAAACCTACAACTGAAAAGATAACCTATTATATTTCCGGGTCATGGAATGGTCAAAAAGAAGGAATCACAGATGAAGAAGGCTTTAAAACAGATCTGGATAAAAAATTAAAAGATCTGGATAATAAAGGAATGCTGGAGTAGCAAGAACAAGCTTAAAAAACGCTTAAAATGCCCTAAAATCGGTCAATTTTGAGTAAAAATCAGATTTAACCCGAAGTATAGTTCTAAAATTAAAGTTTACCTGTAAATAGCTCATGAACTTAGTTGCGGGTGGTTAATTTTAAAAAAATATATAAAACAATGACAAATTCAGAATTCAGATACGCACATCACCCCAACGATGTAAAAAAATATACCACTCAGGAATTGCGGGAGCACTTTTTAATTCCCGAATTATTTAAAGACGACGAGATCAACCTGACCTATTCTATGTACGACCGCTTTATTGTGGGTGGTGCTTTCCCGGTAAGCAAACCCATTAAACTGGAAACCATCGACGAACTTAAAGCCGAAAATTTTCTGGATCGTCGCGAATTGGGAATCATAAACGTGGGCGGAACAGGAACCGTGACCGTAGATGGTGAGAAATATACATTAGCAAACAAAGAAGCGCTCTATGTAGGGCAGGGAAAAAAAGAAGTAATCTTTGAAAAATCAGGTGCAGAACAACCGGTTTTTTACCTCAATTCGGCACCTGCGCATCACGCTTTTCCTACCAAAAAAGTGGGTAAAGAAGATGCAGAGGTTATTGAGCTGGGAGATGCAAAATATGCAAACAAGCGTATTTTAAATAAACTTATTGTAAACAGTATTGTCGAGACCTGCCAGTTGCAAATGGGTATGACAGAGCTTGTAGAAGGCAACGTCTGGAACACCATGCCCCCGCATACGCACGAGAGAAGGATGGAGGCTTATTTTTATTTTGATCTGGAAGAAGGCCAAAGCGTGAGCCATTTTATGGGTCAGCCCTATGAAACACGCCACATTTTTCTTCAAAATCATCAGGCGGTGCTTTCACCGGAGTGGTCTATTCATGCAGGAGCGGGAACAACAAGTTACACATTTATCTGGGGTATGGCAGGAGAAAATCTTGATTATGGCGATATGGATAAAGTAGCGGTTGACGCACTTAAATAAGCCGATGATGGATTTATTCAGCTTAAAAGGAAAAATAGCTTTAGTTACAGGATGCAAAAGAGGGATTGGTTTCGCTATGGCGGAAGCTTTAGCTGAAGCAGGAGCAGATATTTTAGGTGTTTCGGCAAGTTTAGAGACAAAGGGATCGCAAATTGAAAAAGCGATAGAGGCAACAGGACAGAAATTTACCGGTTATCAATGTGATTTTTCAGACAGAAAATCCTTGTATGCCTTTATTGAAAAAGTAAAGTCAGAACATACGCAGATAGACATTCTGGTCAATAATGCGGGGACTATTTTAAGAGCTCCGGCAGCAGAACATTTTGATGAATATTGGGATAAAGTGATAGAAGTCAATCAGAATGCGCAGTTTATTTTAAGTCGGGAGATTGGTAAAGAAATGATCAAAAGAGGAAAGGGGAAAATTATTTTCACGGCTTCTTTACTCACCTTTCAGGGTGGTATAACCGTTCCCGGTTATGCGGCTTCAAAAGGCGCTATTGGTCAGCTTACTATGGCTTTGTCTAACGAGTGGGCTGGAAAAGGTGTGCAGGTAAATGCTATTGCACCGGGCTATATTGCGACAGATAATACTGAAGCATTGCGCGATGATCCGGATAGAAGCGCTTCTATTTTAGGAAGAATTCCTGCCGGAAGGTGGGGCGAACCACAAGATTTTAAAGGACCGATCGTATTTCTGGCTTCTGCAGCAAGCGATTATATGAGCGGTCATGTAATGACCGTAGATGGTGGGTGGATGGGCAGGTAAAAACCTCCTTCAATCACATGAAAAACGGCAAAAAAGGATAGAAAAATGAACACAGCAGAGACATTAGAAAGCGTAAAAAAAACGTTTATCAAAGACAATTTTTTACTTCAGAATAAATATGCAGAGGAGTTATATTTTAAGTATGCGGCACCACAACCTATAATTGATTATCACTGTCATCTTTCGCCAAAGGAGATAGCACAGGATAGGGTTTATGATAATATTTCACAGGTATGGATTGCCGGAGATCATTATAAATGGCGCGCGATGCGCACGATGGGCGTTGACGAAAGATTTATAACGGGAGATGCCTCTGATGAAGAAAAATTTCTCGCCTGGGCAAAAACGGTTCCACATACATTGCGTAATCCCTTATATCACTGGACGCATCTGGAGTTAAAGCGCTATTTTGGTATTGATGAACTGCTTAATGAAAAAACAGGGCTGGCAATTTATAAATCGGTAAACGAGCAGCTTCAGCAGCAGGAAAATAGTTGCCGCGGTTTGCTTACTCAAATGAATGTGGAAACCGTTTGTACTACAGAAGATCCTATAGATACTTTAGAATATCACCAAGAACTTTCAAAATCAGATTTTCAGGTCAAAACGAGCACGGCATTTCGCCCTGATAAAGCGATTATCATCGAGGCTGAAGGCTACACAGATTATCTCAAAGAACTGGGAAAATCTGCAGATATAAACATAGCATCTTATACAGATCTGCAGGAGGCTCTACGCAAGCGCATTGTTTACTTTAACGATAATGGCTGTAAACTATGTGATCACGGACTTAACTATGTTTCTTACGAAAAGTTTACAGATGCTGAAGTTCAACATATTTTCAGCAAAAAACTTAAAGGAGAATCAATTACCGCTAAGGAAGCAGAACAGTTTAAGACAGCAATTTTGCTATTTCTCAGTGAAAACTACCATGAATTTGGCTGGGTACAGCAATTTCATCTAGGTGCTTTGCGAAATAATAATAAGCGCATGCTGGTTAGTTTAGGGCCGGATACGGGTTGGGATTCTATTGCAGATTACAAGCAGGCCGAATCACTTTCTGCATTTTTAAATGAACTGGACAGCAAAGATAAACTTACTAAAACCATACTTTATAATCTGAATCCAGCAGACAATGCCATTTTTGCTACGATGATTGGCAATTTTAATGACGGAAGCGTGAAAGGTAAAGTACAGTTTGGTTCGGGATGGTGGTTTCTCGATCAGAAGGACGGTATTATTGATCAACTTAATGCCTTGTCTAATATGGGATTGGTTAGCTGTTTTGTGGGTATGTTGACAGATAGCCGCAGCTTTTTGTCATTTCCCCGGCATGAATATTTCAGGCGTGTGCTCTGTAATTTGTTCGGTCAGGAAATGGAAAGTGGCGAGTTGCCTGATGATATGGAATTAGTAGGTAAAACGATCGCAGATATAAGCTATAACAACGCAAAAGAGTACTTCAGCTTTTAGTAGTTTAAGCATATTAGAATTAATAGCATACAAAGTAAAAACTGCCTGAATTACCGGTTATGTATATCAGGCACAGGAAACCTTTTGCGTTTGACCTTGAAAAAATACATTCATGAAGATTAGAACATCATATTTTTTAAGAGCTGTAACCTTGATTTTACTTATAGGTGTTCTTGTTGGTTGTGAAGAGCCAGCTAAAGGTAAAGTCATAAAGCTGGCTCACGGTTTAGACGTAACACATCCGGTACATAAGGCGATGGTTTTTATGGGTGAGCGTCTCAAAGAAAAATCGGGTGGCGCCTTGTCTTTAGATATTTATCCCAGTCAGCAGTTGGGCTCTGAGCGTGAGTGTCTGGAGTTGCTTCAGATAGGAAGCTTAGGCATGACCAAGGTATCGACCGGGGTATTAGAGAATTTCGCCCCGAGCTTAAAAGTTTTTGGTTTACCCTTTTTATTTCGCGACAGCGAGCATCGATTTAATGTTCTGGAAGGAGATATAGGTGAAAAATTGCTGGATGCCAGTATATCAAAACGGCTGAAAGGGTTGACCTTCTATGACGCCGGCAGCCGCAGTTTTTATAGTAAAGTGCCTATAAATTCTCCCGGTGATCTAAAAGGGTTAAAGTTGCGGGTTATGGAAAGCCAGACAGCAATGAACATGGTTAAAAATCTGGGAGGATCACCCACGCCTATTGCCTGGGGTGAGTTATATACCGCATTACAACAGGGAGTTGTAGATGGTGCAGAGAATAATCTACCCAGTTTTTACCTCTCCAGGCATTATGAAGTATGTAAATATTATGTGCTTGATGAGCACACCGCACTGCCTGACGAATTATTGATAAGCACAGTAATCTGGAACAAACTGACACCTCAGGAACAGCAATGGGTAAAAGAAGCAGCTGTAGAATCAGCGGAATATGAAAAAGTGATCTGGCATGAGGCAGAAATGGAAGCGCTGGCGGAAATTAAAAAAGCAGGTGTCGAGGTAATAACTCCTGAAAAGAATGCTTTTAGAGAACGGGTTAAACCTATGTATGATGAATTTGAGCTAGATCCTGCTATGAAAGAGCTTATAGAAGAAATACAGGCAGTAAAATAACACGGAATGAAAGCAAAACTAGATAAAATATTGGGCGCATTTTTAGTCTTTTTAATGGCAATGATCGTACTGGCTGTTTTGTGGCAGGTATTTTCAAGATATGTGTTACAGGCTGCCAGTTCATTTACAGAAGAGGTTGCTCGCTATTTGCTTATCTGGATTGGTATTTTGGGAGCGGCATACGCTTCGGGACAGCAGGATCATCTGGCGATTAATATTCTTCCGCCTAAATTATCTCCTGCTAACCGTATAAAACTTCGCATTGGTATTAATATTCTCATCATATTATTCAGCATACTGGCTTTAATTATAGGAGGAGGAAACCTGGTGTATGTTAATTATGAACTGGGGCAATACTCAGCAGCTTTGGGATTACCATTAGGATTTGTCTATATGGTGTTGCCCATAAGCGGTGTATTGATCGTCTTTTATAAAGTTATCGAGTTGGCTAACCCTAAAAAGTATTTGGTATGATGATAGAAATTTTAATACTTGTTGTAGTATTCTTTCTGCTGCTAAGTATTGGTGTTCCGGTTGCCTGGTCTATTGGTATTTCCTGTATGGTAACCATCATGGTTTCTATAGACTCTTTAGCTTCATTTACAACGATAGCGCAGCGCATGGCTACGGGACTTGACAGTTTTTCGCTGCTCGCGATACCGCTTTTTGTCCTCGCCGGGCAGATCATGAACCAGGGAGGGATCGCCCTCCGGCTCATTAATTTTGCCAAGGCCTTGATAGGTTCGCTGCCGGGCGGACTCATTTATGTAAATGTGATTGCTGCAATGTTATTTGGTGCTATTTCAGGGTCTGCAGTAGCTGCAACTTCTGCCATAGGAGGTATTTTAGGACCCTTTATGGAAAAAGAGAATTACTCAAAAGAATTTGGTGCAGCTATTAATATCACATCATCTACTACAGGGTTGATTATTCCGCCTTCTAACGTACTTATCGTGTATTCTCTGGCAAGCGGCGGAGTTTCTATAGCCTCTTTATTTTTAGCAGGATATATTCCGGGAATTTTAATGGGGCTCGCTTTGATGCTAACAGCTTCTTTCTGGATCAAAAAGAAAAAATATCCCCCGGGTCCATCTAGTTCTCTTAACAAAATTGGAAGAACTTTTTTAGATGCCTTCCCAAGCTTGTTACTGCTTGTGGTGGTAATAGGTGGTATAGTCACCGGTATTTTTACGGCTACAGAAGCTTCTGGTATTGCCGTGCTATATACGCTTGTATTGTCATTTGCTTATAGAGAACTTCACGTATCAAAACTATACAGTATCTTTTTAAGCTCTGTAGGCACAACTGCTATCGTCATGCTGCTTATCGCGACATCTATGAGTATGTCGTGGGTAATGTCTTTTGAGAATATTCCGCAAACAGTGAGTGAGGCGCTTTTAGGGTTAAGCGATAATAAAATAGTGATACTCATCATCATCAATGTGTTACTGCTTTTTGTAGGCACCTTTATGGATATGACACCTGCTGTGCTCATCTTTACGCCTATCTTTTTACCGGTAGTGATCAATCTGGGAGTAGACCCAGTACAATTTGGTATTATGATGGTGATGAATCTCTGTGTAGGATTGTGCACACCACCGGTAGGCGCAGTGCTTTTTATAGGAGTGGGAGTTGCAAAAACTACCATACAAAAGATCATGAAACCGCTCATACCCCTGTATGTCGTTATGGCGATTATATTATTATTGGTGACTTTTATTCCTGCGATTAGCCTGTGGTTACCACAATTATTTGAATAAAAATGTAGATTATTTAAGAATGGAGACTATGCAAGTACTTAACAGAAAGAATGCAGGTATTACTAAAAAATTACCCATAAAGGTTATTCAATATGGCGAGGGAAATTTTCTGCGCGGTTTTGCTGATTATATCATCGATAAATTAAACAAAGAAGCCAATTTTAATGCCGGTGTGGCGGTTATTCAGCCGCGAGCGGGAGGTAAAGTGCAACGACTGGTAGATCAGGATTGTTTGTATAATCTTTTTTTAAAAGGAATTAAAAACGGAAAGGAAACCGAAGAAATACACACAATTTCCTGCATTCAGCAAGGAATTGATCCTTATGTAAATTATGAGGCACATCAGGCTTTGGCAGAAGAAGAATCCCTGCAGTTTGTGATCAGTAACACGACCGAAGCCGGTATCGCCTACAATGCTGAAGATGCTACGCTGGACGATGCGCCGCATACCAGTTTTCCGGCTAAAGTAACGGCTTTGCTGTACAGACGTTTTCAATATTTTAAAGGCGCTGCAGATAAAGGGCTGACTATTATCCCTTGCGAACTTATAAACCAAAACGCAGATACTTTAAAGAAAATAATTTTGCAGTATGCAGCGCAATGGGAGTTAGGTGCCGAATTTATAACATGGGTTGAGCAACATAACAGTTTTCATAATACGCTTGTAGATCGCATCGTGCCGGGATATCCTAAAGACGACATAGAAGCCTATATAAAACAGCTTGATTTTAAAGATAATATCCTTGTTTCTGCCGAAGTTTATCTGCTTTGGGTTATAGAAGGCGATGAAAAATTAAAAGCTAAAATTCCATTTGATAAGATTGATGAAAACATACTTATTGTTAAAGATCTGCAACCTTACAGAACGCTTAAAGTGCGTATTTTAAACGGGGCACATACCACTATGGTTCCTTTCTCGCTTCTGTATGGCAACACGACTGTAAAAGAAAGTGTTGATAATGCATTTACGGGAAAATTTATAAGAGAGGCGGTTGTTAATGAGATTATTCCCACTCTCGACCTGTCTAAAGAAGAATTAAACGCTTTCGCGGAAGCTGTTTTTGACCGATTTAGAAATCCTTTTATAAAACATCAGCTTTCTAGTATAGCATTGAACACCGTTTCAAAATTTAAAGTTCGTGTTCTGCCTAGTTTACTAGCTTTTCATCAAAAATACAATCGATTACCAATTAATCTTACCTTTGCCTTAGCATGCTTAATTCGCTTTTATAAAGGTAGTTGGCACGGGGAAGACCTTCCTGTAGATGATGACCCAGCGGTAATAGCAATTTTTGAAGAGGCGTGGAGTACAGAAAATACAGCAACAATAGCTGAAAATATCCTGAAAAATCGGGAGTTTTGGGGTGAAAATCTGGCTAAAATACCCGATTTTAAGGCTAATATAGCAAATGCCTTAGAGCTAATAGAAGAAGAAGGTGTGGAGATGGGATATA
The DNA here is from genome assembly GCA_002710685.1 of Cytophagaceae bacterium. GTDB lineage: Bacteria > Bacteroidota > Bacteroidia > Flavobacteriales > Flavobacteriaceae > Leeuwenhoekiella. Next base: position 19,116 of record PALD01000052.1, read on the forward strand.
AAAAATTCGCTGCTCAGTTTGAGCAAGTCTAAATTTAAGGATAATGAAAAAGCTGATAAAGGTACATCCGGATGATAATGTAGCAGTGGTGCTGGCAGACCTTTTTGTGGGGGATACAGTTGATTTTGAAGGAAAAAAGGTCATAATTCAATCAGACAGCAAAGCGAAGCATAAGATTGCGCTGACAGATTTTATGCCCAACGATCCTATTTATATGTATGGCGTTTTAGTGGGCAAAGCGCTTAGTGCCATTCCTTATGGCGGCTTACTAACAACTGAAAATGTAAAGCACGAGGCTAATAGTGTTTCACAGAGAACACAATCTATATCCTGGCAAGCACCCGATATTGCTAAGTGGAAAGAACGCACTTTTATGGGTTATCACAGAGAAGATGGCCAGGTGGGAACCGCAAATATTTGGTTGTTTTTTCCGCTGGTATTTTGTGAAAACCGAAATATAGAATTACTTAAAGACGTATTTGAGCAGGAATTGTCATTTCACAAGGCAAGCCGGGAAAGACAGCTGTTACGTAATTTGATCAACGGTGTTCCTGAAGATACAATGATCGCTGAAGCCAGGGAAGACGAGGCCATTTTTGATAACGTTCAGGTTAAGTTTATTACCCATCATGGTGGGTGTGGTGGTATACGGCAGGATTCGGTTTCTCTGTCAAGACTTTTAGCCGGTTACGTAAATAATCCTAATGTGGCCGGTGCCACAGTTTTAAGTTTGGGCTGCCAGAACCTGCAGATAGATATTTTCAAGAATGCATTGCACGCCATCAATAAGGATATTAAAAAACCTATTCTCATTTACGAGCAGCAAAAGGAAGGGACGGTTAATGACATGCTCTCAAGAATTATCAAAGAATCTTTTGAAGGAATAAAAAAAGCAAATCAAATAAGAAGAAAATCCGCTCCCTTGTCTAAACTAAAAATGGGTTTGGAATGTGGTGGTTCAGACGGTTTTTCAGGAATTTCGGCAAATCCAGCTTTAGGTTATGCTTCAGATTTACTGGCAGCGCTGGGAGGTTCGCCAATCTTAGCAGAATTTCCAGAATTATGCGGGGTAGAGCAGGAACTGGTTAACAGGTGTGCAGATGACGAAACTGCCTTAAAGTTTATGAATCTGATGAAAGCCTATGAAAAGGCAGCCGTAGCTTCAGGATCGGGTTTTGATATGAATCCGTCTCCCGGAAATATAAAAGATGGGTTGATAACAGACGCGATGAAGTCTGCCGGAGCAGCAAAAAAAGGAGGCACTTCAACCATTCAGGCAGTTCTGGATTATGGAGAATATGTGACAAAACCCGGCCTGAATCTTTTATGTACGCCGGGAAATGATGTAGAAAGTACAACCGCCATGGTAGGTTCCGGTGCTAATGTTGTAGTATTTACCACAGGTTTAGGCACACCTACAGGAAACCCGATTGCACCCGTGTTAAAAGTCGCTTCAAATTCTACTTTGGCCAGGCGGATGCCGGATATTATTGATTTAGACAGCGGTGCGGTAGTAAGAGGAGAAATGACTATTGAAGAAATGGGAGAGGAAATACTTGAATATGTAATTCAGGTAGCTAGTGGGGAAGTAGCAACCAAAGCTGATATTTTAGGCCAGGATGATTTCATTCCCTGGAAACGAGGGGTGTCGCTATAACAAACCACGAAATGATGAAAAAGAACGTACGCACAGGAATTATAGGATCAGGATACGCTGCACAATTTCACTTAGATGCACTGCAAAAGGTAAATGTTGCAGCAGTAGATGTGACTGGTGTTTATTCCCGTAACCCACAGAACGCTCAAAAATTTGCTTCCAAAAACGGACTTTCCTCTTTTACTTCTTTAGCAGAATTTATCAATGCCAGTGACGTTCTTCATGTTTGCACGTCTCCTGTCTCACATGAGGAAATTGCTATACAGGTGCTTCAGCAGAATAAAGATGTGATTATAGAAAAACCTTTGACGGGATATTTTGGTTCTGATGATAGTTTTAACGGCGAGACTTTTTCCAGAAAAGTGGGTCTTGAGCAAGCCGCTGCCAGTGTAAAGCGTATGCTGGAAGCAGAAAAAGCCAGTAAGGGCATGATTATGTATGCTGAAAATTGGATTTATGCTCCCGCTATTCAGAAGGAAAAGGAAGTTATTGAAAAAACTAAAGCCCAGATATTGTGGATTCAGGCGCAGCAGTCGCATTCGGGTTCTCATTCTTTAGATTACGGAAAGTGGAAATTTTCCGGAGGCGGCTCTTTAATGGGTAAAGGATGCCACCCGCTTTCTGCCGTTATTTATTTAAAAGCTGTAGAAGGAATGGTTTTAAATGGGAAACCCATCAGGCCCAAATCAGTTTCGTGTAAAACACATGCAATTACTCGGCTTTCTGGTTTTAAAAATCAGGGTCACCTGAGAGATTCTTATACAGATGTAGAAGATCATGCCTCTGTACATCTTGTTTTTGAAGATGGTACTATTGCAGATATTGTTGCAAACGAGTTGGTACATGGTGGAGTGAAGAATTATCTGGAAGTGCATGCTAATAATCACAGAACCATTTGTAATCTCACGCCCAATAATGCCATGCAGACGTATAATCCTGCAGATGCTAATTTTGCAGATATTTATGTCTCTGAAAAAATTGGCACTAAACAAGGATGGTCAAACATGTCGCCTGATGAAAGCTGGTTTAATGGTTATCAACATGAGTTAGATGCTTTTTATAAAAGTCACCTTTCAAGAGAAGAGGCAGAAAGCAATAGTCGGCTGGCAGCAGATGTGATTGTGACTATTTATACAGCTTATCTTTCAGCGGAGCGAAAAGGAGAAGAAGTTACTATTGAACTTGAACATTGATTTTGTGACGGGATTAAATTCTAACCTTTCCCTTTTTCGTTTCAATTTTACTTTTATTTGAAGAATTGCGTATACACAATTCGGGAGCCAGTACAACCTTCTTTTCTACGGTCATTCTTTTCTTTTCATTGATTTGTTCTAAGAAAACCTGCGCAGCTATTTTTCCCATAAGCACCGGTGTTTGATTTACAGAAGTTATAGGCATTTCCATATACTGTGTAAATGGCTCATTACTAAATCCTACCACACACACTTCATCAGGAATTTTAACCTCGCGCGCTCTAAGTTCTTGTATTGCACCCAGGGCTGCATAATCACTTGAAGAAAAGATAGCGTCAATTTTCTTTGGGAGATTGTAAAGTTGTTGAACAGCGACCGCGCCAGATTCCAGTTTACTGTTAACTTCAATAATCAAGTCTCTGTCAATTGGGATATTATAGGCTTTTAGAGCATCAAGATAACCTTCATATCTTTTAAGATATATATCAAGATTTAAATCTCCTGATAAATGGGCAATACGTTTGCAGCCTTGTTTTATGAGATGTTCAGTAGCCATAAAACCTCCCTGAAAATCATCAATTGTGACAGAGCTTACTCCGGTAATTTCCTTCTTACGGTCAAAGAATATAAGCGGTACGTTGTTGTTAAGAATATTTGTAATGTGGTCAATATCCTGTGTGGTTTTTGATACAGACATAAATATGCCATCTATATGTGTGTTGAGCAGAGTTTGTATTTGTTTGGCTTCATTCTCAACATTTTCATGAGTTTGACATATTATTACATGATAACCTACAGGAGTAAGTTCTTCTTCTATGCCTCTAATAACAGAAGCAAAGAAACTATGATTAATATAAGGTACAACAACACCTATGTTATTTGTCTTTCCACTTTTTAAAGCCAGAGCAAGGGAATTTTGCTGATAATTGAGCTCTTTAGCCGTTTTTAGCACTAAATCGCGAGTTTTTTGACTAACTCTGTCGCTGTTGTTAAGAGCCCGAGAGACAGTAGCGGTACTAATTTTTAGCTGTTTTGAAATATCATATATAGTTACATTACCCTTTTGGCGCATCTTCCTGCTTATTTGTTTAATCGATTACAATATATTACTATTTTGCAAAATCAGACTTCTATAATTTCTATTTAAGGATGTAAATGGTGGTTTCTTTTGTCGGAAAATAAAATATAACTGTTAAATTTTGGATTTTTAGTAAATTGGTTAACTTTTTATTTGGATTATGATAATAAATATTTACTTTAGTGTAATCGATTACATTTTCGAATTACAAACAAGCTTATTTTATTTTTTCAAGGCTTAATTCGAATTATAAATGGATTTTTTTTACTGGTAAGACTCATTAATGTGTAGTCTTTTTATTTTAAAACTTAACTACATCGATTGCGAAAAAAAGTGACTTTAAACAACCGAAATAGGGACTTAATATTTTCTCATCAAATAGATAGTTATGAGAAGCAGAGTCGGGACAAATTTTATTACAACATGATTTCTAACAAACATTTAATTCAACCATGAATGATAAAAAAATTATAAGAAAAAAATCAATATCCCTCATGCTGCTGTTACTGCTAAGTTTCATGAGCTCAGATAAAATATGGGCACAAGATCCTATCACGGTAACGGGTACGATTATAAATGGTGATGATGGCAGTGCGCTCCCCGGGGTTAATGTAGTAGAAAAAGGAACTTCTAATGGCACCGTCACAGACTTTGATGGGGTATATTCTCTTCGGGTATCGAGGGCGAATGCAGTACTCCTTATTAGTTATGTAGGTTTTAAAACGCTTGAAGTAAATGTAAACGGCAGAGAAGCCCTCGATGTAACGCTTGAGGTAGATTCAAATTCGTTAGATGAGGTGGTTGTAGTAGGATATGGTACTACAAAAAAATCAGATTTGACTGGGTCTGTTGTTTCCATTTCTGGAAATGACTTAAAAGAGCAGGCTAAATCGAGTATCGCCGAAACCTTAACCGGAAGGCTTGCCGGTGTTCAGGTTGCTTCAACTGAAGGATCTCCTGATGCCGAAATTAATATAAGAGTGCGTGGTAATGGTTCCCTAACCCAAGATAGTTCACCCTTAATTATTGTTGATGGTTTCCCTGTTAACAGCATGAGTGATATAAGCCCGGCAAACATAGAAAATATCTCAGTATTAAAAGATGCTTCTTCTACTGCTATTTATGGTTCACGAGGAGCTAATGGTGTAATTATCATTACTACTAAGAATGGTAAAAGCGGTAAGATATCTGTTAATTTTAATACATTCTATGGTTTTCAGAAAATCGCAAAAACCCTTGATGTCCTTTCCCCCGAAGATTTTACAAAATGGCAATATGAATATGCTTTGCTTAGCGATCCTGATAATATAGATTCTTACGAAAGATATTTCGGTCTTTGGCAGGATTATGATCAATATACCGGCAAAACAGGAAATAACTGGCAAAAGCAGATCTATGGTAACATGGGTGAAGTGCAAAGCCATGATCTTGCTATAAGAGGAGGTACTGAAAAAGCTAATTACAATTTTAATTATGCCCATTATGATGTCAATACTATTATGAGGGATTCTGATTTTAAGCGTGATAATTTTTCATTAGCGCTTAAAAGCAAGGCTGGTGAAAAAGTAGATTTAGCATTTACCGTTAGATATTCTGAGACAGAAATTAACGGAGGAGGTGCTAATGAGCAAAATGAAGTTTCATCTGCAGATTCTCGATTAAAGTATAGTGTGCAATATTCACCTATTCCTATTTCAGGTCTCACTACTACTAATACAGATGAAGCATTAACGGGTTATCTGGTAAATCCTTTTGTAGCTATAGATGATAACCAAAGACAGCAACTAAGAAAGAATATTAATATGGTGGGTAGTTTTGAATGGGCCATACTAGACAATCTTAGTGTGAGGTCAGAGTTAGGACTTGATAATAGAAATGATCTTGACTATCGCTTTTATGGAAGATCTACTTATTATGCAAATAATAAACCATTAGCAGATGATCAGGGTCTGCCGGCTTTACTTTACAGAGATAGAAAGAGGGAAAGCTTTAGAAATGCCAACATCTTAAATTTTGACTTTAATAAATATTTTAATGAAGATCACAGCTTAAAATTACTTTTAGGTGAAGAAATGATTGTAACTCAGGATAACAGAGAAACCACAGAATTACAGGGTTTTCCTGGGGATTTTGATTTTTATACTGCCAGAAAGCTTACCACTCAGGCAAATACAGCCTTCTCAGTAGATAATTTTTACAGTCCTGATGATAAATTACTTTCCTTTTTTGGCCGTGTTAATTATGAGTATAAGAACAGGTATTTATTTACAGCTACTTATCGTGCAGATGGCTCCAGCAAATTTTTGGGAAACAATCGCTGGGGATATTTTCCATCAGCAGCAGTTGCCTGGAAAATAAACGAAGAAGATTTCATGGGAAGTGCAGATTGGCTAAATGCTCTTAAATTGAGATTGAGCTATGGTAAGGCTGGGAATAATAACATTCCTACCGGTCAAACTGTGCAAAGTTTTGAATCACGAAATACTTCATACATAAACGGAGTTTCCAGTTACTGGGCTGCTTCTAATGTTTTAGCAAATCCTGATTTAAAATGGGAAACGACAGTTACGCAAAATCTAGGTCTCGATTTTGGAATTCTCAATAATCGCATTTCGGGGGCAATAGAAGCGTATAGAAATCTTACTACAGATCTATTGCTTGCTTTTCGTACACCGGGATCTGGTTATGAATACCAATATAGAAACCTGGGTGAAATACAAAATACCGGTATAGAGGCGTCTGTAAATTTTGATGCAATCAACCAGCAGGATTATGGTCTTAGCATTTCTTTCAATATATCTGCAAACAAGAATAGAATTAATTCATTAGGGTCATTAGAAAATTATCAGGAATATTCAGGATGGGCTTCATCTCAAATAGGCAGCGATTATGCTGTTTGGGTAGATCAACCGGTGGGTGCGATGTATGGTTATAGAAGTGATGGTCGTTATGAAGTTTCAGATTTTGATTTTGATCCTGCCAGTAACTCATATACCCTGAAATCAGGTGTGGTAGATAATAGTGATATAGTAGGTGCGTTGCAACCAGGAATGTTAAAATTAAAAGATATGAATGGCGATGGTGTAGTAGACGTAAATGATAACACGATTATAGGTAATGCAAACCCAAAGCATACGGGCGGTATGGTAATTAATGGTTACGCTTACGGGTTTGATCTTTCTGCGGCATTTAACTGGAGCTATGGTAACGATGAGTACAATGCAAATAAGGTACAGTTTACTACTGCAAATGAAAACAGCCAATATAGAAATTTAACTTCTGAAATGGCAGACGGTACAAGATGGACGAATCTTAATCCGGAAACCGGTCAATTAATTACAGATCCTGACGCTCTTGCAGCTGCTAATGCAAATACCACAATGTGGTCTCCTTATATGCGTAGTTTCGTATTCAGTGATTGGGCAGTTGAAGACGGTTCTTTTCTCAGGTTAAATACTCTCACACTGGGTTATACACTTCCAAATGAATTAGTGTCGCGAGCGGGTATTACTAAGCTGAGATTTTATGCCACAGCAAATAATGTTTTTGTCTTAACAAAATATTCAGGTCTTGACCCCGAAACTTCTACCAGGAGAAATAATCCACTTACTCCGGGAGTTGATTATTCGCCGTTTCCCAGAAGTAGACAGCTGGTATTTGGTCTAAATCTTAATTTCTAAAAAATTACATGAAAATGAAAAACTTAATAAAAATCTTATTGGTATTTATTATAACAGGTATAGTGGTGTCCTGCGATGAGGATAATGAATTTCTTGATGCTCCTGCTAAATCAACTCTTGATGAGTCTACTATTTTTTCTACAGTAGATCTTGCAAAGGGAGCTGTTGATGGTATTTTAGAACCCATAGGACAGACAAATTCATATCGGGGCCGTTTTATTCCGTATTACGGTTTCAATACTGATGTAGAATATAATTATAGCGCTGACGATGAAGGCTCTGATGCTGATCTCGTTTATTATGATGCTAAACCCAATAATTCAAGAATGAATACTGATAATAATGCATGGGCTATGATGTATCAGGGAATAGAGCGGGCAAACATTGTAATAAGAGGTATTAGAAATTATGGTAATCCTGAACCTGATACTGAGTTTGGGCAACTTTTAGGAGCTGCACTTACATATAGGGCTGTGTATTATGCAGATCTTATGAAAGCCTGGGGTGATGTACCTGCGCGTTTTGAACCTATTAAAACAGAAACATTATATCTCCCAAAAACCAGCAGAGATACAATTTACAAACGTCTTATTGCTGATTTAGGTGAAGCTTCAGAATTGGTAGCGTGGCCTAATGAAACCACAGCAACTTCTACTGTTGAGCGTGTTAATAAAGCCTTTGTAAAAGGCTTTAGAGCAAGACTCGCGATGATCGCAAGTGGGTATCAACAATACCCTGATGGTGTTAGAAGAAGCAACGATCCTGAACTTTCAGTTGAGAATATGTATCAGTTAGCGCTAGATGAATGTAGAGATGTCATTAATAGTGGTAAAGCTTCCCTAGAGCCTTCTTTTAGAGATTTCTGGGTAAAATATAATGAAGAAGACATAAGTGCGGGCGGCGAATCTCTATGGGAAATTCCCTTTGCAGATGGTCGCGGAAGGGTGCTTTTTTCATTTGCTGTTCCTCATAATAGTGTAGATCAGTTTACAGGACAAGCCAGAGGTGGTAATGCCGGGCCTACACCAACGGTTTTTTATGACTATAATGAGAATGATACACGCAGAGATGTTACATGTGTACCTTATGAGTGGGGTACTGCGGTAAACGGCATAGCTATGCAGGAACTTACTGCTATTGATAGCTGGTATTTTGGAAAATATAGGTATGAATGGATGGCTAGGAATGTTACATCTACAAATGATGACGGCGTTAACCTGATATATATGCGGTATGCAGAAATACTTCTTACAGCCGCAGAAGCAGCTAATGAATTAGAAGGGCCTGCAGCTGCAGCAACCTATCTTAAGCAGATACGTAGTAGAGCATTTCCTGCAGACCAACAAGCAGAACAAGTAGAAGCATACGTAGATGCACTTACTACTAAAGAAGCTATGTTTAACGCTTTAGTAAATGAGCATAAATTAGAGTATACAGGAGAGATGGATCGTAAACAAGATCTTATTCGTTGGAATCTTCTTAAAACCAAACTAGATGAGGAAAAAAGTAAACTTGCCAGTCTTGAAAGCAGAACAGGAGAATATACAAATGTTCCTACAACGCTTTATTATAAATATCAAGAAGACGGGTATACTTTAGATATTTATGGGCTTAACAGAGGGGAAACTGAAAATCCCGGCCCTGACTATTCTGAATTCTCGTGGGATCAACCTCTTGATGAAATGATGAACACGATTTATAAACCTGGAGTTAATGTAGATGACAGGCAATTCTGGCCTATTTGGCAAGTCTTTATTGATGCCAGTAATGGTCAATTAGTAAACGATTACGGTTACTAGAACCTCAAAAAACAGTTTTAATTTATTGAATTATGAAAGTAAGATACATCTTTAAAGGTTTACTTATAGCTATTCTACTTGCAGCTACAGTTACAAGTTGTGATTATGATAAAGATATTATAGAAGAGCTGCCGGTAAGCCGAGAATTTGCGCCGGTAAATCTGACAGCCTTCGTTAGAAATCAGGTAAATGTAGAGCTAAACTGGACAGCAGATGAGAATGTGGAGAGCTATATAGTCGAGTTTAGTGCTGATGACCCTGAGTTTAATAATATAGTTAATACTGTTGAGGTTAATGCTGCTGATTTGCCTGTGTTTGTACCCTTAGAAGGCGAGACCGTATATTCTATAAGGGTAAAGGCGGTTAGTGCCCGCGGACTTGACGATTCTAGCTGGGCTACTACTTTGGCCCAAACTTTAACAGAGCAGCTTTTTGTTACAGGTGAACCTAGTGATATTAAGGCACTGGAAGCCACTTTGCGCTGGGTGCCTAATAGTAATGTAACTGAGTTAAAGTTGAGTCCGGGAGATATTACGCATACCATAACTGCTGAAGAAAAAGCTAATGGAGTGGCTACAGTGACCGGTCTCACCCAAGAGACAGAATATACCGCTATACTATTTAATGGCAGCAAAACCAGAGGCGTGACAACTTTTACGACAGGAATTGACATAGGTACTGGCATTTTAGTAACTGCCGAAGATGATCTATTGCAAATGATAGCCGACGCTGAAGCAGGAACCATATTGGTTCTTGAAAGCGGTGATTATACAGCACAGACGGGAACTGTAACTCTTGACAAGTCTCTTACAATAAGAGGACTTAGAAGTTATAATAAGCCCTTGCTAAAACTTAGCTTTGAGATTGTTACAGGCGCAGAAGATGTAGAATTAATTGATCTTGATTTAATGGGAGAAGGTGAAGGATCATCAGATCTTCCGGATGTTATAAGATATACAGCTGCAGGAAATTACAATTCGTTACTTATAAGCGGTTGCGTTATTCATAGTTATGCAAAATCTTTTGTAGCGGGTAACGAGACTGATGCGATCCTGCAAACTTTAACGGTAGAAAATTCTATTGTCTATGACATTTTTACTAACGGAGGTGATTTTATAGACTTTAGGAATTCTGATGTTCTAAATATTAACCTACAAACGAGTACTTTTTACAATTGTGCCCCAGACAGAGACTTCATCAGGATGGATGCAAGTGGAACTTCTAATGAGAGTGGTGTAACTGCAAATATACTTATAGACAGCTGTACGTTATATGCATGTTCTAATTCAGACAGTAAAAGAATACTATATGTGCGATTTGTTAGCAATGATGTAATAGTAAGAAATACCTTAATTGCCAGCACAGAATCTGAAGGATATGCTGATAGATCTGGTATTGATGAAAGCCCAACATTTAGTAATAATAATTACTTCAACGCACCGGGATTCTATGATACGTCACAATATATTTTTGATGACAGCAATTATTCAGCTTTAGATCCGGGCTTTACAGATCCCGCGTCAGGTGATTTTACTATTTCAAATCAAACTATAAAAGACAAAAATATAGGAGACCCTCGCTGGTTGTCTAATTAGTCTTAATCCTCTAAAGTAGTTCTGGTTTATAACCGGAACTACTTTTTTTGAATAAAAATTGGTTTATGAAATTTAAATATCTGGCAGTTTATTTTAGTTTAATTGTTCTTCTAATGGGATTCTCAGGCTGTGCACAACAACTGGCCTTTCCTTCAGCCGAAGGTTTTGGAAGATATGCCAGCGGCGGTCGTGGCGGCGAAGTATATACAGTAACAAACCTTAACGATGACGGTGAGGGTAGCCTGCGTAAGGGAATAGTAAAGCATGGTCCTCGCATAATTACTTTCGCTGTTTCGGGTACTATTAGCTTGCAATCTCCTTTAGACATAAATAATGACAGTATAACGATAGCAGGACAAACGGCTCCTGGTGATGGGATATGCGTTAAAGGTTACACCGTTTCAGTTAAAGCAGATAATGTGATAATTCGTTATCTGCGCTTCCGCTTAGGAGACGTAAATAAAGTTGAAGATGATGCCCTTAAAGGGAAAGATGCTACAAATGTGATCTTAGATCATTGCTCTATGAGTTGGGCCACAGATGAGAATTCTTCTTTTTATAGAAATAAAGATTTCACCATGCAATGGTGCATAGTTTCAGAATCGCTAAATAGTTCTGTACACCATAAAGGAGATCATGGTTATGGTGGAATCTGGGGCGGAGTAAACGCTTCTTTTCATCACAATCTTATTGCGAGCAACCATAGCCGTAATCCGCGTTTTAGCGGTTCATCAACTACGCTTAATTCAGAAAATGAGTTTGTTGATTTTAGAAATAATGTTATCTATAACTGGCAGATCAATAGTATTTATGGTGGTGAAAAAGGCACCTACAATGTGATCAATAATTATTTTAAACCCGGCGAAGCAACTGAAGATTCTAAACGGGAGCGCATTTTAGATCCTTATGAACCTTATGGGGAATTCTATGTCTCTGGTAATTTTATGGAAGGTTCGCCAAAAGTTACATCAGATAATTGGGATGGCGGTGTACAGTGTGAAGATCCTGAAAGTCTGCGTCTTGATGATCCTGTCGATATAGGTAATAATATCAAAACTCAAACTGCAGAGGCTGCTTATTTTAGTGTTTTGAAAGATGCAGGAGCTAGTTTGAGCCGGGATGCGGTTGATGTTAAAGTAGTTCAGAGTACGGCTACCGGAAAACCGCATTATCAAAACGGAATAATAGATTCTCAGGATAATATAGGCGGATGGCCTGAATTAAAATCAAAACCTGCACCTGAGGATTCAGATCATGATGGTATGCCTGATAAATGGGAGAAAAACCACGATTTAGACCCTAAAATCGACGATTCTGCCGGGTTTGATCTTGATAAAAATTATACAAATATTGAAGTCTACCTAAATGAACTGGCAGGAGATGCAACCAAAACAGCACAGGTAACCCCGGGTGAATTTCATTTTTCTGTTGCTAAAGATGGTAGCGGTGATTTTTACACTGTACAGGATGCTATTGATGCGGTGCCTGATTTTCGACAAAAAACGACTAAAATAGGCATAAAATCGGGCATTTATTATGAAAAACTGGTTCTTCCGGAGTCAAAAATCAATGTAGAATTGATAGGTGAAAATAGAGACAAAACAATTTTAGTCTATGATGATTACGCTCAAAAATTAAATCGATTTGGTGAAGAAATGGGTACTACCGGTTCTTCATCTTTTTTCGCTTTTGGCGATAGTTTCAGGGCCAGTAACCTTACTTTTCAAAACAGTGCGGGCAAAGTAGGGCAGGCGGTAGCTGTAAGAGTAGATTCAGATCGGGCAATATTTAAAAATTGTAATTTCCTCGGCAATCAGGATACGTTGTACCTGCACGGTAAAGGCGCGAGACAATATTTTACAAATTGCCTTATAAGCGGCACGGTAGACTTTATTTTCGGTTGGTCTACGGCGGTTTTTGAAAATTGCACCATACAATGTAAAGATAAAGGCTATATAACGGCGGCCTCAACCACTGCAGATACTCCTCACGGCTTTGTTTTCCTCAATTGCGATATTCAGGGTGACGGGAGTTCAGATACTTTTTATCTGGGCAGGCCGTGGCGTGATCATGCAAAGACCGTTTTTATAAACTGTACGCTAGATAAGAACATAAAACCGGAAGGCTGGCATAACTGGAACAAACCTCAGGCTGAAAAAACAGCTTTTTATGCCGAATATAATTCCCAGGGACCGGGCGCTGATGCTGAAAATCGAGTGGCATGGTCTCACCAACTTACCACAAAAAGTGCCGCTGCCTACCGGGCAAATCTCATATTAAAAGGTGAGGATAACTGGCAACCTAAAACAAATTAAAAAATGAGAAATCCATCTATATCGGGAGGAATTATGACAATAAAACCAATTCTCGTCATCACAGTTATACTGGCTTTTTTTTCATGTAAATCTCAGGCCGATCAGTCGGGTCAGTCGGGTAATGCAAATCAAGATCCCTGGTTACAGGCCGATGCTATAATAGAAAAAATAGGCAAACCTTCTTTTCCTGACGCGACTTACAATGTGATGGATTATGGAGCCGCAGCAGACGGAAAGACTTTAAATTCAAATGCTTTCGCGAAAGCGATAGAAGCCTGTACAAATGCGGGTGGAGGAAGAGTATTGATCCCTGCCGGGAAATACCTTACCGGCCCCATTCACTTAAAAAGCAATGTAGATCTACATTTAGAAGAAGGCGCAGAAATCCTGTTCACCAAAGAAAAATCGGCTTACTTACCGGTCGTTCATACTGCTTATGAAGGTATGGAAGTGATGAATTATTCTCCGCTTATTTATGCGTATCAACAAAAGAATATTGCGATCACCGGCTCCGGAACTTTTAACGGCCAGGCTAATAATGAAAACTGGTGGCCCTGGTGTGGGAAAGATGAATATGGTTATAATGAAGGTGATGAAAAGCAGGGAGATGATAAAAACCTGCCACGCTTACGTCAAATGGTAGCAGACGGGGTTGCGGTTGCAGATCGGGTTTTTGGTGATGGTTACCAGCTGCGTCCTTCCTTTTTTGAACCTTTTGAATGTGAAAATATTTTGGTGCAGGGTGTCACATTTACCAATGCTCCTTTTTGGGTCTTGCATCCTATGAAATCTAATTACATTACCATAGATGGCGTGACGATTAATAGTCATGGCCCAAATAACGATGGTTGCGACCCTGAATATAGCAAGTATGTACATATTACCAACTGTAAATTCAATACGGGTGATGATTGTATCGCTATAAAATCGGGTAGAAATAATGATGGCCGCCGGGTCGCTATTCCTAGTGAAAATATTGTTATTGAAAAATGTGAGATGAAAGATGGGCATGGCGGTGTTGTGATGGGTAGTGAGATTTCTGCCGGGGTGCGCAATGTGTTTGTTCGCAATTGCGTGATGGATAGTCCTAATCTTGATCGTGCAATTCGTATTAAGACCAATACTTTAAGAGGTGGTTTTGTAGAAGATGTCTATGTTAAAGATGTCCAGGTGGGTCAGGTAAAAGAAGCTGTTCTTAAAATAAATACGCATTATGGCATTTATGACAATCAGGAGGGCAATTTTATGCCAAGTATCAAGAATATTTTTTTAGAAAATGTAACCGTAGAGAATGGTGGAAAATATGGTGTTCTCATTACGGGCAGAGAGCAATCTCCAGTTAAAAATGTGGTGCTTAAAAATGTAACAATCAAAAAGACAAAGACCCCGCTTTCAGTAGAATTTGCAGAGCCTATACAGTTTGAGAATACCACTATAAATGGTGAAGCTTATAACTAGAGGCTTTGTGCTGAAATATAGAATGAATAATGTGATAGTGTAGTGAGAAGTAAAAGTGCCAACTTCAATATTATTATTTTATTGCTTTTTTTTGGAAGCATAACTGCTCAAAATGAGGTGAAGCCCTACACCATACAAACCACTTATGAAAAACTGCAAAAAGATTACCCGTTTATTGTTCCCATAGAGCCATTAACTTCATATAAAATTGAATCGAAAGAAAATGTGGTATATCGTGAGATTGATAACATTACTTTAAAAGCTGATATTTATAAACCTGCGGGAAATTCTTCAGTAAAATATCCTGCAGTTCTATTAATTCATGGCGGGGGATGGATCACGGGAAGTAAAGAAAATGAACGTGTGATGGCACAACATTTAGCTGCCAACGGCTATGTCGCCGTTACAGCCGCTTACCGGCTAAGTCCTGTAGCAACCTATCCCGCTGCGGTTTTAGATCTGAAAGCCGCCATATGCTGGATGCGAAAAAACGCTGATAAATACCAGATTGATGCAGAAAAAATCGCTGTTCTGGGAGCTTCTGCGGGAGCACAGTTGGCAACTTTAATTGGCGTTACTATTGGGAATCAGCTTTATAAAGAGGGCGATTCAAGTTGCTCAGATGCGGTTCAGGCGATTGTAAACATAGACGGAATAGTTTCCTTTATTCACCCCGAAGCTCAAGAAGGCACAGTTGCCGGGAAATGGCTGGGCGGACTAAAAGGCGTTAATTTAGAAAAATGGAAAGAAGCTTCTCCTCTTGAATATGCAAGCGCTGAAACTCCGCCTACATTGTTTATCAACAGCGCCCAGCCACGTTTTCATGCCGGCAGGGATGACATGATCAAAATTTTAGATAGTTACGGGATTTATAATGAAACGCATACCATTCCAGATTCCCCACATTCTTTCTGGTTGATGCATCCGTGGTTTGAGAAAACACTGGAATATACAGTGCGTTTTTTAGATAAAAACTTTAAAAATTAAAAGAATGAAAAGTAAAGGCTGGCTATCTATAATTTTCATTTTACTTATTACTACCGCGTTCTCACAGAATAAACCTTATGGCAATATTACTGTTGCTCAGGACGGAAGCGGGGATTTTACCACCATTCAGGAAGCTGTAAATTCTACACGTGATCTGGGTCCGGGTGAAGTACTCATCTCAGTTAAACCGGGAGTTTACAAAGAGAAATTAGTCATTCCTTCATGGAAACATCAGTTTACATTGCGCGGGTCGGGCAAAGAAAATACGCGTATAACTCACGCGGATTTTTCAGGAAAAATCGACTCTCTCATACAACATAAACTGAACACCTTTACTTCATATACAGTTTTGGTACAGGGAAATGATATCAAAATAGAAAATATTACCATAGAAAATGCTTCCTGTAATCAGGGGCAGGCCGTGGCGCTGCATGTAGAAGGTGACCGTTTTGTAATTAAGAATTCAGCGATATTAGGATGCCAGGATACGGTTTATGCGGCAACTGAAAACAGCAGGCAATTTTATGATAACTGCGAAATAGAAGGAACAACCGACTTTATTTTTGGTGAAGCTACGGCGGTTTTCAGAAATTGTACGGTGAAAAGTAAGGCTAATTCCTTTGTAACAGCAGCGGCTACACCCAAAAATCAGCAATACGGTTTCGTTTTTATAAACTGTAAATTAATCGCTTCCGCGGAAATTAAAAAAGTCTATCTGGGCAGGCCCTGGCGCCCTTATGCCAAAACAGTTTTTCTAAACTGTGAACTTGGTGATCACATCGTTGCTGAAGGCTGGGATGCCTGGAAAGGAGATGCGATGTTTCCTGAAAAGGAGAAAACCACTTTTTATGCAGAATACCAAAATTCCGGCCCCGGCAGTTCTGCTGAAAATAGAGTGAGGTGGTCAAAACAATTAAGTCAGCAAGAGGCTAAAGAATATACCATAAAGAAAATTCTGGCAGGAAGTGATGGCTGGAATCCTATTAAAAACTAATGCTATGAAATTTGTAAAACTCTACTTCATGTTAATAGCGGTACTGCTTTCAGGGTATTCTTCCTGTTCTAAAGAAGAGAGTGCAGAACAACAAGAAGAAGTTGAGATAGAACAACCGGAAAACGACAATACACCTATTGAAGAACCTGCAGAAGATGAGTCCATTCATGTTACTACGGGCAGCGAATTGCTGGCTGCAATAGCTGAGGCAAAGGCTGGAGATTCTATTGTGGTGCATGGCGGAACCTACGCTCTTACTTCCAGAATTGATGTTGAAAGTTCTGGTACAGAATTGCAAATGATCATACTTATGGCTGCGCCTGATGAAGAACGACCTGTATTTGATTATTCCGCTATGAGCGAAAATGCTTCAAATCAGGGTATGATTTTAGACGCCGACTTCTGGCATATAAAAGGAATAGATTTTTACAATGCCGGAGATAACGGGATGAAAATTCAGGGCAATAACAACCTGATCGAGTTCTGTACTTTTTCAGAATGTTCAGATACAGGTTTGCAATTAGACAGCGGCGCTTCAAATAATACCATCCTCAATTGCGACTCTTTTTTCAATGCTGACTCAAGTGTAGAAAACGCAGATGGTTTTGCCTGTAAACTCACCGCGGGAAGTAATAATAAATTTATAGGCTGCAGGGCATGGCAAAACCTCGATGATGGCTGGGATGGTTATTTGCGCGGAAGTGATGATATTCATACCTATTATGAGAATTGCTGGGCTATTAATAACGGTTACTTAAAAGATAACAGCGTGAGCGGTGGTGACGGCAATGGTTTTAAAACGGGAGGCAGTGATGATAAAACACTTAAACATAATGCTACTTACACCAATTGCCTTGCTGTAGGAAATATAGCCGATGGTTTTGATCATAACAGCAATCGCGGTATGGTGACGATCTACAACTGTTCTGCCAATGATAACGGCAAAAACTACAACTTTAGCAACAACAATATTCTGACAGGACTCATTATAAAAAATTGTGTCTCTCTGGGCAATATGGGAAGTACAAATGCAACTGAAAAGGATACTTCAAGTAATAGCTGGATGAACGGCTTAACTGCTAAAGAAACCGATTTTTTAAGTATAGAAACCGCTCAATTGCTCGCTGCACGCAAAGCAGATGGAAGTCTGCCAGATATAGATTTTATGCACCTTACCGCCGGCAGTAATTTAATAGATAAAGGTGTAGATGTAGGGCTTCCGTTTAATGGGAGCGCGCCTGATCGGGGTGCTTTTGAATTTGAAGATTAACAAAAAGCCAGAAACCAGATGAAATTTCTCCTTATAATCATTTTTATGATTTTTAGCCTTTCGCTTTTAGCGCAGGAAAAACCTACGCTTTATCTGATAGGTGATTCTACAATGGCAGATAAAAAGGACCCTAATCAAAATCCTGAACATGGCTGGGGCCAAATGCTTCCACAATTGCTCACTGATGAAATACGCGTAGAAAATCACGCGGTAAACGGGCGCAGCAGCAAAAGTTTTATTACAGAAGGAAAGTGGGAAGCGGTTTTAAGTAAGTTGAAGAAAGGAGATTATGTTTTTATTCAATTTGGTCATAATGACGAAAAAGTACAGGATAGCACGCGGTTTACAAATCCGTTTACGCAGTATCGTTATAACCTGGAGCGCTTTGTAAATGAAACCCGAAGTAAAGGAGCGACACCTGTTTTACTAAGTTCAATCGTGCGCCGTAATTTTAATGAATATGGAGTTTTAGTAGATACCCATGGCGACTATCCTGTAGTTGTATGGCTGGTAGCTAAAGATTTAGATGTTCCTTTTGTAGATTTACAATGGCTAACAGAACGTCTTGAAATAAAATACGGCCCGGAAGCCTCAAAATCGCTGCATTTACACCTAAAACCTGGTGAAAATGCATACGAACCGCATGGAAGAGATGACGATACTCATTTGTCTCAATTAGGAGCAACTCTTGTCGCAAGTCTGGCTTTACAGGAAATCAATCGGCAACATTCTGGTCTTGCGACTTTTATTAAGAAGTCTGTATTAGCAAAGGAAATAATTTCTTTAAAAAATTAATCCGCTTTTCTTCTTGGTTGCTGCCACCTGCAACCCATTTACTAAAACTCTGTCTTAAACTTACTTCTTTATTCTATAGGTCCTGCCCATATCATACAATAACGCAGCTTATTTTTTATTGATAATTCCCGATTTTACCCAGCTTTTGACCGATTTTCATAGCTATCTTCAGAATTCCTACTGAAATTCGTATGACTGAAAAGTCATTTTTTTAATTCTCTTGAAACCAGATTTTTAACATGCAAAAAGTTAAAACTTGAAAAAATTTCAATCGATTGCGTAAATTCAAGATTATTATCTATAATTTTAATAAATATCATTCAAAATGTTAGTCTTTAGTATTAGAAATTAATGATAATAACATTTTTAATCTTAAGTATTTAACATAATAAATGCGGATCACAAAAATTAATCAATTCTAAAACCCAACTATAAATTAAACAAAATTCCTTTTGAGATGAAATTTAGATCAAGCCTGTTGACACTCATACTAACCATGTGTGCTGTCTTAAACAATTATGCCCAACACCCTTTAGTGTATCAAAGTGAAAATACCGGGGCTTCATGTGATGCGCCGCCATTACCAGATCCCGGTGATCTTGTTAATTACCCTATGTTACCAGATCCTTTTGCATGGTCTGATGGTAGCGGTCGCTCTACAGATTTTAGCGATTGGGAATGCCGAAGAAATGAGATAAAAGCTGAAATCCAGGAATATGAGATAGGTTTAAAACCGCCACGTCCTGCTGATATAACAGCAACTTATGTTGATGGAGTATTAACCGTTCTAATCACTGAAAACGGAGAGACGCTCACTCTAACTTCTGAAGTTACGATGCCCGAAGGCGATGGACCTTTTCCTGTTGTGATAGGTATGAATAGCGCTACAGGAAGTATACCTTCATCTATATTTGATGGTGCTATTAAAATACCTTTTATGCACAATCAGGTAGTAAGTTATTCTCAGGGTTCCAGAAATCCTGACGACCCTTATTTTAAACTTTATCCGGAGTTTCATCCTGATGCAGATACCTACAGTATGGGTAATTACAGCGCTTGGTCGTGGGGTGTAAGCAGATTAATAGATGGGATAGAGTTAGTGCAAGAGCAATTAAATGCAGATGTTGATCACATAGCTGTAACCGGATGTTCTTATGCAGGAAAAATGGCACTTTTTGCAGGAGCTTTCGATGAACGTATAGCTTTAACAATTGCACAGGAATCTGGCGGTGGAGGTGCGCCCTCATGGCGTGTTTCTGAAACTATAGGGAATGTGGAAAAAATTGATAATACCAATTACTCATGGTTTTTACCAGATATGGGAAGTACATTTAGTGGCAGAGCTGGTATTTTACCGCATGATCATCACGAGTTAATGGCAATGGTCGCTCCCAGAGCTTTACTAATTACAGGGAATACAGATTTTGAATGGTTAGCTAACCCTTCTGCATATGTTTCGGCAAGGGCGACTGAGGAGGTTTATAAAGCATTTGGCATAGAAGACAGATTTGGTTTTTATATTGATGGAGGTCATGGCCATTGCGCTGTACCAGATAGTCAAAGCCCGGCAATACAATCATTCGTCGATAAATTTCTTTATGAGGATACGGCAGCAGATACAGATGTTCATGTTAACCCTTACGGCAATACTGTTGATTATATGAGCTGGATAGAGGGCTGGGTAGATACCAATCCCAATAAACCGAATATTACAATAGACAGTCCCGCAAATAATTCTACTTACGAGGCTCCGGCAACGATCAACTTTACGGCTTCTGTTACAGACATAAATGATGATGTAGAAAAGGTAGAATTTTATAACGGAACTGATCTTCTGGGAGAATATACTACAGCACCTTATTCATTTACATGGGAAAATGCTGAAGGCGGAACCTATCTTATTTCTGCTGAGGCGACTGATGCAGAGGGCTTAAAGGGCTTTTCAAACGTAGTCAAAGTTGTGGTTACTACACCACCTACGACAGTATATAAAGTAAGTACTCCACCCATTATAGACGGAACTATTGATGAAATATGGAATGTTGCCGGTATGAATGATTTTAAAGCTGAAAAGGATTTGCTTGGAGGTCCTTTTGAGGCGTCTGATTTAAGTGGATGGTCACGGCTCATGTGGGATGATACATTTTTTTATCTTTTAGCTCATGTTGAGGATGATGTTAAAATGAATGACAGTCCTTATGCAATTTATCAAGATGACAATGTTGAGGTTTATTTTGATGGCAATAATGGAAAAACCAATTCATATGAAGCTGGTAATGATGTGCAATATACTTTTAGATGGGACGATGGAAGTTTTGTAGGTACAAATAATGGTATTTCTACAGATGGGATAGAATATGTCATGCTAGGAACTGATGATGGGTATATTCTGGAAGCTAAAATACCTATGGCTAATGTAGATGTTGTCCCAGAAGATGGTAAAGAAATCGGGTTTGATTTTATGATAAACGATGATGATGATGGTGGCGATCGAGAAGGAAAATTATCATGGAATTCTACAAATGATTCTGCATATCAAAACACCTCTGTTTTTGGAACAATACAATTAAGTAGTTCTGTTTTGTCTATAGGTGCTGTTTTAAATAGAAGTTCAGTCACACTTTATCCTAATCCTACAAACAACCAGTTGATCGTTACAGGTATACAAAGAGATGTAGACTATAAAATTATTGATATAACGGGGAAATTGCAACAATCTGGTAAAACTCAAAATTCTATCAAAATAGATAATTTGAGCCAGGGTTTGTATTTTTTACAACTTAGTAATCAGGATATGAAAGCCAATCTGAAATTCATTAAAAAGTAGTTATAATTATTTATTTGTCTTTAAAAACCTATGCGCCAAGATAAAGCACATAGGTTTTTTTAATGTAGAGTCATTTGCATGAGATAGACTACATGCCGGCTAATTTGAGAACCGTGTTCCAATTGCGTGTGGTAGCCTGAACTTTCAATTTTCGTTCAAAAAACATATTAGTGAGTTTAGAGTCGCTGTATTTACCTGCGCATTTAATGAAGACGTTGTTACTTACAATCTCAAATTTTTCAGGCAGAAAATCTATAGCATTTATAGACTCATCAATTCCGGGCGCGGGCGTATTTTTTAGAAAAGTAAGGTGAAGTAGTTTGGTGTCTGTTTCAGGATCTTTAGCAAAAGGATTAGAAGTTACAAGTTCATTTAATTCTGAACTACTTCTTACAATTACCGGAACCTCAAACCCGTATTTATCAAGAATAGCACGTTCTATTTTTTCGCTTAAAGCGAAATAATCTTCAGTTTCAGCTGTAAAAATAACATTCCCGCTTTGTATATAGGTTGATACGTCCTCAAACCCAAGACTAACAAAAAGTTGTTTTAGATCCTGCATGAGAATTTTGCGTTTTCCGCCTACGTTTATTCCTCTTAAAATTGCGACATACTTTTCCATGATTTCTTTTTTGGTTTTTATTCGGCAGGGTTAAAAATTTTTGAAAAAGCGTCGTAAACGGCAAGGTGCAAAGCGTCGCCATGATTCTGATTTTCTAAAAAATTAAAGTAGATGGCCGTTTTTTCAATTTTAGATCTGTTTAATTTTTCATATAGACTTTTGGCATCATTTTCCATCACCTCACCTTCATTACCTACGGCGATATAAATAGATTTAGGCTCCTTGTAGTCTGTGGGTTTAAATTGTAGAAGCTCTTCATCACTCCACCATAAACTTGGGCTCACGATAATGTAATTGTCAAAAAGGTCTGGTTTTTTAAAAAGTATTTCTGTGGCTAAAAGTCCGCCTAAAGATTGACCTATTAACGTCTTTGTAGTCGTCGTTCTATAAGTTGAGGTGATGAATGGTTGTAACTCTTTTTCTAAAAAATCAATAAATTTTTCTGAACCTCCTGTTGTAGGAAATTCTGTTTTGTCATTCTTATTTGAAGTGGGAAACGTGAAATCTCGTTTTCTGTCAACATTTGCAATCCCTACAACAATGCTATTGGGGATAATATTAATCCATGAAAACGATGCAAATTGTACAAGCCCTGCTATGTGTATAAAATCTTCATCTGCAGAGCCATCTAGCAGGTAAATAACGGGATATGATTTCTCGTTATTTTCTGAATAATCTGGCGGAAAATAGAGGTTAATTACCCGATTTTCGCCTAAAATAACCGATTTTATCTCGACAGTTTTGCCTAATTCAAAAGGCTTTTGAGCCACAATTTTTAGTGTTTGCCGTGTTTGCGCGGTTGCAAAATGTGTGGTAAAGAGTATTGCAAAAGTTAAAACGATTAATGTTCTCATATGCGTAAAGCTAAAAACATTCTGGGTTATTGAAGCACTTTCTCAAAACAGAGACTATTTTCTACGCCAGCATATTGCCCATAATTACTCATTCTAGCGTAATTATTTCTGGTATACAAAGCGATAGCCTCTATTTGTCTGGTTCCGGTTTCCAGAATGCATTTTTTACAGCCCAGTTCTAGAGCCCATAGCTCAAGTTCTTTAAGAATTTTTGACGCTATCCCGTTGCCACGAAAGTCAGGATCAACATACATTCTTTTAATCTCCATGGTTTTGTTGTCATATCCTTTAATCGCTCCACAACCTACAGCCTCGTTGTTTTCAAGACCAATAATCACATGCTTAATTGTGTTAATCTTATTAAATTGATCATAAAAAGCATGCTCGTCACCATCTGTGATCGCCAGACCGGCATCTAATTTTTTAACCAGTGTTATAAAATCTTTGTTTTGTGAATTGTACGTATAAATTGTATCATTTTAAACTGTCGGCTGTGTTTTTAGAAGTATTGACCAAAGCAGGTTTTTCTGTTTCAAGCTTTTTTATAACCACTTTTAAGCTATCAATTTCTTTAGTCAGTTTTGTTTGATCATTATCGGCTTTCATTTTGATCTGAAAA
>PALD01000053.1 GCA_002710685.1 Cytophagaceae bacterium
AAAGAGGATAAGGTAAATAGTTTTTGCTGCACGTTTTCCAGAATGCGTATTTGCATGTATTGCAAAACTCCCACAAAGGCTACACCTAGTGTTACCAAAATGACAAGCACAAACCATGAAGTGGAGATCCTGGCTCCCTGCATTAAATTTACAATAGCCTGAATCCCCAAGGGTACAGACAAACTAACTAGTCCGCCAAAAATGGCGTAGTAAAGAATCTGCAAAAAATCTTTTCGCTCCAGCTTTAGTAAACCTATAAATCGTTGTACAGGGTTAATTTCGTTATTGTTATTCATGATCAGCTTTTAATAGATTTGCAATCATATTCTTATAAAAAACAGTAGGGGCGATGCCGTCCTTACAATCAGTAATAGTGGGGAAGTGTTTACTCACAAAATGCTGGTTTAATGAGCCGTTAATAATCGTGGTAGCCAGACTGTAGGGAAATTTGTAACCGCTATCAACTTCTTTTATCATCTCGCTAACCCTTTCTGCCAATCTTTTAAAGGCCATAAAATAGCCCTGATCATTATCTTCATCTACCTTTTTTGTTAAGTAAGATTTTGACGACTCATTGATAATAATATTGTTTAAGGCCACCTCATCAATATGTTTAAAACGTATGTCTTCTTTTACCGGGAGAGCAAGTACTTCTATGGCTTTGTTGAGTTTATTTCTTCCGTCTTTTATACTATTAGTTGCCAGCAAAAGCTGAAATTCTTTCCATCCCCAAAACCAGGAAGTGATGTAAACCAGAAAATTATGTTTGTTTTCAAAATAACGATATATCGAACTCTCATTTGATTTAATGACTCCACCCAGTTTTCTAAAGGTAAAGTCTTCAAACCCTATTTCATCAATAAGTATGATACCATTTCGTATAATTTTTTTACCTAATTCACTAGATTCCGGGTCTTTGAGATAAAGATTCTCGTTGACTGAAACCCGCAAATTCTTTAATAATTCATCCATCTGGGTGTATTTTGTGCAATTATAATAGTAATACTATTAATTTGGAAAGTAAAATGAATATTTAACTTTTAATTGGGCTATACCAAAATTTCGAAAGATTGCTAACAAGCTTATTTTAAGTGGAATTTTGGGTGAAGAGAGTGCATTAAAACCCAGGTTTGAATAATAAAAACCGAGTATTTATGGTTAAAAATCACCCTTTTGAAGCATATTTTCGGCTATTTTTTTAACCAGTGTAGCTGTGTTTTCAAAAGCGTCCTGTTTGTTTTTTGCGATTTGCACGACAGAAGAAAGATTTTCAACGCCCAATTTCTTGAGGTCGCTTCGCCAAAAAAGTTATTGTTACAAGAGTGGTTGTTCTTTATTTTTCAGATGTGGTTTTTGATACCATCTGCTTAAAATCACGTATAGTACTCCACAACTTATCCAAGCCGGGATAATTAAAAATGATAGAAAAACATCAAACTGTATAGATACGAAGTAAAATATCCCGAAGCTTATAGCCCAAGCTCCAAAAACCGCCCAATTAAATTTTATTCCACTTTTTTCTGCATAAAAGGGTTCAATACCTGCTTTTATACCGAAGAAATATTCAAAGACTATAATCGCTCCTATAGGTGCTAATATAAAGCCATAAAGTGCTACAAAACCCAATAATTGCATTGCAAAAGCAGGAAATAATCCTGCAATTGTAGCTACACCCGCGGCAAGAATTGTTACCCAAAAGGTTGATGTTTTAGGCATTATTGCCTGAAAAGCGAGACCTGCTCGATAGATTGTAGGGTTAGCAGTTGTCCAGCCAGCAAGAATAACAGCTATAATACCAAAAACCCCTATGGCATTATAAGCTAGTGGTCCAGGGGCAACGGTGGGAGCTTCTCCATTAGCTAACATTATTTGAGCTTCAGGTGATTTTAAATAAACGGCATAAAGTAGGGCGGCAGCTATCCAGGCAATGTAATGCCCAATATAAATGCCGCCAGCTGTGGTCCAACCTGCACTTGCTTTTTTAGCAAATCGAAAAACAGAAAGATCTGACATCCCTATATGCATAGCGGCATTTGCAAACCATGACCACAGCAATACATGCCAGAACGTATATTTTATCTGGCCGGGAAGTGGATCACTTCCTTCTCCCCAGATATTCCAGAAATCTGAGAAACTTTTAATATCTAATTGTATTAATGCAACAATACCGCAGGCAATAAAGGCCAGAACAATTACAGGCGACATATAATTTGCAGCTTTGGCGACTGTATTATAACCTTTTGCTGCGATTAATGAGATAACAGCTCCTAATGCTAAAACTATAATGACCAAGTTATTCCGTTGGGAGTAGTGTCAGTTAATTTAGGCATTTCCATATCAAAAGGAATTCCCACTGCCGTTGCTGAGACTGTAATCATCGCTCCTGCGAGAAAACAAAATAGCAATCCGTTTGTAAGATTATAGGCCGTTATCAGGCGTGTACCACAAATTTTTTCTAAATGAAAGTAAAGTGTGTATCTGAATTTTGTGCCAATCTCTGCAGTAAGGAATCTCCAACTTAACACGGCCATTAAATTTCCCAGGAGAAGTCCCACAATAAGATCAAAGCACTTACGCCGGTAGTTAAAAATAAAGGACCAATTACAAATTCTGTACCTGCTGCATGTTCACCTGCATACATCCCTAAAAAGGATTTCCAGCCTTGCAGCCTGGATTGAGGTACGCGCTCACGCTCATATTCACCCCCAGCGATTTCTTCAATAGTTTCTTCTTCCTGGGTGTAAATAGACATTTAGGCCTTTTTATATTAAATGCATAGGTAAATCTTCGACCTTTTTGCAAACCAACTGATCCATTACTTGTTTAAACTGAACCTTTAGCATGCCTATAGTATGACCTCCACCTTTATCACCTAGTGCGCCTGCTCCGTACATAAAAGATCTGCCCATAAATGTAAACTTGGCTCCACATGCCATTGCACGTGCTATATCAGGTCCTGAGCGCAGACCACTATCCATCATTATTTCGATCTGATCGCTATATTTTGCTGTAATTTCTCTTAAAGAATGTATAGTAGACTGGGCTGCATCAAGTTGACGGCCGCCATGGTTTGAAACTATGACCCCATCAAATCCCATACGTATTGCAGCTTCTGTATCCTGTGGAGAAGCTACTCCTTTTAAGACGAGCTTTCCCTTCCACTTATCTCGTATAGGTTTAATTTTTTCTTCATTTAATTTTCCGGAGAAAGTTTTATCCATAAAAGCTCCCAGTTGTTTTAGATTTAAACCTTCGGGCGTATACGGTTTTAGGTTTTCAAAAGTGGGCTGGCCATATTTTAAAGTATTATAGGCCCAGGTAGGTTTTCCTAATATTTGAAGTATATTTTCTACAGACATTTTAGGCGGGAGTGCAAGGCCATTGCGAAAATCTCTTGGGCGATAGCCAAAAGTAGGTACATCGCATAATAAAACGAGAACGGGGCAACCGGCAGCTTCTGCGCGATCTAATAAATCATTACGTATTGCGTCATCTACAGGATTATAAAGCTGAAACCATGCATTACCCTGTGTAAGTTCGCTGGCGCGCTCAATATTCATTGTGGTAACAGTGCTGAGAATAAATGGAATATTATGTTTAAAAGCAGCTCTAGCTAAAATTTCAGGAGAATTGGGCCACATTAAGCCTTGAAGACCCACAGGAGCAATACCAAAAGGAGCGTCAAATTCCATCCCTAAAACCCTCGTTTTTGTTGAGGTGGCACCATAATTATTTAGATAACGTGGTTGTAACTGTATATCACGTACTTCTGAAGTATTGCGTTTTATGCTTACATCTTCATTGCAACCTCCGTCTAAATATTCAAAAGCAAATCTTGGCATACGTTTTTTTGCTTTTGATCGTAAATCTTCAACAGATGGGTAAGCAGGGTCAAAAGTGGTAGACATATTTTTTATTTAGTGATAAAGGGGATATGTTTTTTCAACGAATAATTTTTCTTTAGAAATTTTGAATTAAGTGGTGAATCTGATATGCAAATTGCCGCACCTAAAGCAGATCCCAATGACGAATCTGCCGTATACAGTTCTATATTTTTAAAATGCCGGGAAAGCAACTGAATGTAGATAGCGTTATCACTAAAACCACCATCAACAAAAAGATGGTCAATTTTCATCTCTCCCTTTGCTTTATTTATGGAATGAACTTCCAGATTTATCAACTCAATCATTAAATGATGATAAGCATATTCAAAAGATGTATATGGTAAAATAGTTTCTGATGGCATATCAGCAGTTTCTATAGATTCCCAATGAAAAATATTGTCAAATTCTTTCATTATTTTATGATAGATGTCATAAACAAAGTTGACAGTCTTATGATAGTCTTTATGAACCCCATAATGCGTTGTTAGTTTCTCTATCTGTATTTTATATTCATTACCCAGAAAGACTCTGGATGATTTAACTGGTCTACCATTTATAAGCATATAATTAACACAACCACTTTCAGCATCTTTTTTGCTTAAAATTTTATCTATAAATGGATTAAGAGAAATACTCCATGTGCCTGTAGAAACCAAAATAAAAGGTGTTTTAACGCTGCGTAAATAAGGAAGCAATGCAGCTGAACTATCGTGAATACCCACGCCTATTTTTATACATTTCCCTTTGTAAGCCATATTTATACTCGTTTCAGTAGAAACAATAGGGGGCAAAATCTCATTTAATTGTTCAGAATAGACCCAACTGTGATAATCCTTTTTATTATAATCCCATAAAGCAGTATGACAACCAATGCTTGTGTATTCACTTAAAGGAATTCCGGTAAATACAAAGCTTAGATATTGAGGTAAGTGCAGAGAATACTTAATCTGTTTAAAAATATCAGGTTTGGCATATTTTAACCAATATAAATGCATCCCAACATTAAGCATACCCAGATTAGATGAACCGGTACATTGATGAAACTCTAACTCAGGGCCATATTTTTCATAAAACGATTGCGTAATCGAAGCAGGCATCTGTTTGGTGTAATTATACATCGGCAAAATTACTTCTCTATTTTTATTGAGATGTACAAGGCTGGCTCCATACGATGAAAAATTAATAGCTTTAATGTCATATTTCTCCGTATTCAATATTCTGTCAAAAACTTTCTTTACCCAATGCCGCAGTGCAGGAAGGTTTTCGGTAGGATGCCCGTCTTCATCAACTATTTCATCTATCTTAATATACTCTCGATAAACCTCCTGAAAATTGGTGTCAAAAAGGAAAAATTTCTTATTGGTTTTACCTATATCAAAAATGGCTGTAACAGTTTTCTTCATTAAAATTGAAATTTATAATTCTGTAGCTATTGTGCGCATCCCCCGTTCAGTAATAAGATTTTTGCGAACGCTTAATTTACGATAAGCCTGAATAGGGTTTAAGACTCCACCGCTTTGTAAACGTGCTTCACGTATAAGAGGTCTTACATCTGTGCGATATGCAGCTTGTAAAATTTCCTGACAGGTAACGACATCGTTTTCATCCTGCGCTGTTTTTAGGCTAATTTGATCGATTATAAGAGCTTTTGCATAGGCTTCCTGAATAGCTTCTAAGGATTGAATTAAATCTTCTAAAGGATCTTTTATATTATGGCTTGCATCAATCATCCAGGAAAGTTCCGGATTATTAGTATTGTTCTTCATGCCATAAACAAGTTCATTAAAAATCAAGAATAACGCATATGGCTTTATACTTCCCACAGTAATATCGTCATCACCATATTTACTATCATTAAAATGAAAACCACCAAGTTTACCTTTAAGCATTAAAACAGACACTATTTGCTCAATATTAGTATTTGGCAAATGATGACCTAAATCTACTAAGGTATAAGCTCTCTCACCACAACCATTTGCAAGCATAAAAGAAGTACCCCAATCCTGAATTACGGTACTGTAAAAATTAGGCTCGTAGGGCTTATATTCTATAAAAAGCTTCCAGTGGGCCGGCATATCTTCATAAATAGAAATAAGGCTATTCTGGGTATGTGTCAAAGCAGTCTGAAAATTGTTTTGTCCCGGAAATGAAGAGCCATCTGCTAACCAGACTGTGAGTTTGTTAGCTCCTAATTTTTTTCCTATTTCTATTACTTCTTTATTGTGAGCTATTGCTTGATCTCGAACCGATGAATTGGTATTGCTTAGTGAACCATATTTATAACTTTCTTTAACCTCTTTTTGATCCTGAAAAGTATTACTATTTACGGCATCAAACTTTATTTTATGCTCAGTAGCGAGTTCTTTTACCGCTTTGTAATCTTGTGGAACATCCCAAGGAATGTGTAATGAAACAGCTCCGGCCGTCTGAGTAAGATTATGAATTATGCCTACATCTTCTATTTTTTGCTCTAAAGTCGCAGGTTCACCCGCAAATGAAAAACGACCAAAGCGCGTGCCGCCTGCACCTAAGGCCCAACTGGGTATAGCAACTTGAAAATTTGATAGTTTATTTATGACTTCTGCTACTGAAACACCCTGATTTGTCAAATCCTGAGATAAAAAATCATATTGATTTTTATGACGGGATAGTTCGCTTTTATTTAAATCGTTAAGATGTTGTTCTTGAATTCTCATAAATGGTATAATACTAATGCATTAAAGAGACAGAGTCTATTACAAAGCACCTAGGTTTTATTAATGAGGTATACCTCTTATCTTACAAAAGCATTGGCCATACCACCATCTACATTTATAGTATTCCCGGTACTTTTATCTAATATGCCTACGAAAGCAAATACACCTTGGGCAATATCCTGCGGCAGAATTATCTCATTAAGCAAGTTTCGTTTAGCATAATGAGCAGGGAGATCTTTCACATCTATACCATAAGCTTTTGCACGCCCTTCTGCCCATGATCCTTCCCAGATTTTACTACCTACTATTACTCCATCAGGGTTTACTGTATTAACTCTTATCTTATCTGGACCCAGTTCTGCAGCCAGTAAGCGAGTCATATGTTGTTGAGCAGCCTTAGCAGTTCCATATCCCACATTATTAGGGCCAGAAACTAATCCATTTTTACTTGCTATATTTATAATATCACCACCAAAACCCTGTTTACGCATAATAGCAACACCTTCCTGAGCCATTAAAAACTGACCTTTTACCAACACATTTTGAAGTAAATCCCAATCTTTGATCGTAGTCTCTGCCAGAGGTTTTGAGATGGCAAGACCGGCAGAATGAATTATAATATCAACTCCGCCAAAAGCTAAGCACGCTTGTTTATATGCTTTTGATATAGAATCTTCAACTGTAACATCACAAATGACACCAGTAACCTGATCTTTCTTATAGGTTTTAACTGCTTCATTTAATGCATCTTCGCTTACATCAGTTAGAATAACGTTGGCACCTTCGGCCACGAGTTTATCTGCTATTGCTTTACCAATGCCGCCTGCAGCTCCCGTTACAATTGCTACTTTTCGCGAAAGTGGCTGCTCTTTAGGCATACGCTGTAGTTTTGCTTCTTCAAGCAGCCAGTATTCAATATCAAAGGCTTCTTGCCGCGGTAAAGAAGTATAACTGGTTATAGCTTCAGAACCGCGCATCACATTTATCGCATTTATATAAAATTCACTTGCCACACGTGTGGTTTGCTTATTTTTTGCAAAGCTGAACATTCCCACTCCGGGATATATAATAATGACAGGATTAGGATCCCGCATAGCGGGGCTATTAGGATGTCTACAGCTGTCATAGTATTCTCCATATTCCTGCCGATATGCCTTAAATAAAGGCTCTAATTTTGATAAAATTGTTTCAGTATTACTTAAGTCCTCATGTGGATTAAGGTCTAATATTAGTGGCTTGATCTTCGTTCTTAAAAAGTGATCAGGACACGAAGTGCCCATAGGAGCAAGTTTATTAAGGTCGTAACTATTTATAAACTCTAGAACAGTACTGCTATCTGTAAAATGACCAATCATGCGATTTTGAGAAGAAGCCAAACCCCTAAGCATGGGCATTAAAGACGCTGCTTGTTGAGCCCTTTGTTCAGCTGGCAAGCTTTTTAATTTTTGACCTCCAAAAACGCTACCGTTTTCTTTAATTTTCTTTTCTATGTACTCTGAGGCTTTTTCAATAACCTCAAGACTATTAATGTAGCACTCATAGGATGTGTCTCCCCAAGTGAATAATCCATGGCTGCCTAATACAATACCACGTATACCGGGATTGTTCTTTAAACATTTTTCTAATTGGAGACCAAGGTCGAAACCTGGACGTTGCCAAGCGACCCAACCCATCGTGTCTCCCCAAATTTCCTTCGTAACGTTCTCGCTGTTTTCTGCGGCTGCTATAGCAATTAAAGCGTCCGGATGTAAATGGTCTATGTGTTTAAAAGGTAACAATCCATGTAAAGGAGTATCAATAGAAGGTGCTTTGCTGTTGAGGTCGTAAATGCAATGGTTGAATAAACCTACCATTCGGTCTTCATCTGCTAAACCTTTATAGACATTTTTTAAATTTCTTAGACGATTGGTGTAGAGTCCTGCGATGCCTTGCCTGGTCAAAGTTCCTATATCTCCTCCAGACCCCTTTACCCACATTACTTCAACCTCTTCATTTGTTAATGGATCTTCTTCTATGGTTTTACAGCTGGTATTACCACCACCATAATTTGTTATTCTTAAATCTGATCCTAAAAGGTTAGAGCGGTAAAGAAAAAGTGCGATTTGATCATCGCCTAGTTTTGCTGCCTCTTTTTCATCCCAGAGATAATCTACGTATTTAAAGTTTTTCACAGCTTTTTTATTAGTTTCTAGTACTATTTAAAGCGAATATAAATGAACCCAATTGCCTTTCTATCCTGTACTGTACTGTTTAGAAAGTAAAATCTGCATTTTCCTAACATCTCTGTACTAACGAAATTATATGTTAAATATCAAAGGATTAGGTGGGGTGATGTAACTTGAAATTGTTATGTGATTCTTGTCTTACAGAA
The DNA here is from genome assembly GCA_002710685.1 of Cytophagaceae bacterium. Taxonomy (GTDB): domain Bacteria; phylum Bacteroidota; class Bacteroidia; order Flavobacteriales; family Flavobacteriaceae; genus Leeuwenhoekiella. The sequence goes on from PALD01000053.1 coordinate 8,952, forward strand.
AAATTATCTTAATAAAATCTAATGGAGCAAATACATTTTACTATCCTAAAGTAAATGAGACACCTTATTATGGCTGAAATTTTATTTTTTGTAAACCAATTTAATCCTTCTAATTTTATCCTTGACACAACTAGGTTTTATAGATCTTAACAAATTATTAAAGAATATGTTTAAATACATTAGTATTGATGAAAATTCTCGTATACCTAAATATAGCCAAATAGTAGATTCTATTATTCAAAATATATCTTCCGGTAATTTAAAAATGGATCAAAAAATCCCCTCAATTAACCAGTTTAGTGAGGAGTTTTATTTGTCACGTGATACTGTTGAAAAAGCATATAATATTTTAAAAGAAAGAAGGATTATAACTTCTATAAGAGGAAAGGGTTATTATATTACTCGCACTAAACTTATTTCTAAAGTAAACATCTTGTTTCTTATTAATAAATTAAGTTCTTATAAAATGAGAGTTTATAATTCTTTTATAAACAGTTTAGGGGGGAACTCACACACAGATTTACATATTTATCATTGCGATAAAACTCTTTTTTTAAACCTGTTAGATAAAAATAAATCTGCTTACGACTACTATGTAATTATGCCTCATTTTAAAACTGAAGATTTACGCCACATTAGTATGACAGATGAGGTAGTGCAGGCAATAGAGGCTATTCCTAAAAATAAGTTGATTTTAATGGACAACAATAAACTTGAAATCAATGGTAGCGTGATAGAGATTTATCAAGATTTTGAAAATGATATATACCAAGCCTTAAGTGAAGGGTTAAATAAAATATTAAATTATAAAAAGCTGTTTTTAATTTATCCTGAAAAATCTGTTTATCCCTATCCTAAAAGAATTTTACATGGTTTCAGGAAATTTTGCGTTCAAAATTCCCGAGATTTTGAAATTCTGGACGAGATCTATGATGATATGGTACTTAAAAAGGGAGATTTGTTTATAACAATAGAAGAATCTGATCTTGTGAATTTGGTCAAGCAGATAAGGGATAAGGAATATTGTATAGGAAAAGAGATTGGGGTTATTTCATATAATGATACGCCGTTAAAAGAATTATTAGGTATAACAGTTATTTCAACTGATTTTAAGCTGATGGGGGAAACAGCAGCGAGAATGATTTTGAATAAAGAAAAGGGTAAAATAAAAAACCCTTTCAATTTTATTGACAGAGAGTCCTTATAGTAGATGTCTAGAAGCTGTATTTTATCTTCCTACACATTAAATAACTTTTTTTTTTAAAAGCTGAAGACATTTCGGCTTTTCACCTTTGCCATAATTTTTAGCTTTCTTTTAATTAATCAAAACCGGAATTGCGATCTTCTGTTAATTAAAGTGGGCTAATATGGTCCAAATATTCTCGTAGCAGAACAATTTTCAGGTTCACAAAACTGGTTTTTGAACGTTTTAAGCCGTTTTTTTTGATCAATGAATGGTTTTGTTGCTACTAACTTTCTTCTTCCGATTTTAACGTGATTTTTAGTGATTTTAGGCTTGAAAAGGGAGGTTTTAAAAGTTGGTATAGACTTTTATGTCGCTTACGTTTGGCATTCAGGCACGCCTTCAATAATTAAGTATTCTATAACAAATAGGGCGTTGTCTTCTAGTTGAGTAAAACTCTATTTCCTATTGGTTAGTTGATTTTAAATAAGTCAGGGCATCAATGATAGCAGCACAGTACAGGATAGTGCGGCACAGTACAGGATGCATTCCCGTTTTCGAGGTTGTAATATTGTTAAGACTATATTAACAATTACATCAATATCAAAATTAGAAATGACTAACCTTTCAATTATGGGAAATTTTCTTAATCGTTTTCCAAGGGCTCTATTTTTAGTGCTTTTGATTTTTATTACTTTTAATATGAATGCGCAAAATGGAACTACAGTTACCGGCCAGGTAGTTTCAACGGAAGATTCAATGCCTCTGCCGGGAGTTAACGTATTTGAAAAAGGTACTAGCAATGGGGTGGTTACAGATTTTGATGGGAATTATAGTCTAAATCTCACCACAGAAAATGCGACTTTAGTATTCTCATATGTGGGTTTTGCTACACAAACAGTTCCTCTAGATGGTAAAACACAAGTTGATATTAGTTTAATGCAGGATACTAATAGCCTAAGTGAAGTAGTATTAGTAGGGTATGGTAGCCAATTGAAAAGGGAAATAACAGGATCTGTTCAAACAGTAAAAGCCGAAGAGTTGACTGATATTCCGGTATCTCAGGTAACCCAAAAATTACAAGGGAGACTTTCTGGGGTGCAAATAAATCAAACCACAGGAAAGCCTGGCGGCGGCATGTCTGTAAGAATACGTGGTCAATTATCAGTTTCTGGGGGAAGTAGTCCTTTATACGTGGTAGATGGTTTTCCTATTTCAGGAGATATTAGTGATATAAATCCTGATGAAATAGAAGATATTTCTGTTTTAAAAGATGCGGCTTCTACATCGTTATATGGATCAAGAGCTGCCAACGGTGTTGTTCTGGTGACTACAAAAAAAGGGCGCCTTGGCAAAACAGACATTTCTTTTAGCACATCAACAGGAATGCAGACCGTGCCTCAACGTGGCAGAGTTGAAATGATGAACGCCGTAGAATTTGCTCAATTTAAAAAAGAATATTACCAAGATCAAGGTGATCCCGTACCAGAAATTTTTCAAAATCCCTCACAATATGCAGGTAAAAATAATGATTGGTATGATGCTTTGCTGCGTACTGCACCTATGCAGAGTTATAATCTTACCGTTACTTCTAATAAAGATAGAATTAGAACGGCAGTAGTTGCAGGATTCTTTAATCAGGAAGGGGTTGTCCTTAATTCAGATTATAGAAGATATTCTATTCGTATGAACCTTGATTATGACTTATCAGATAATGTTAGAGTAGGGTTTAATGTTGCTCCAGCTTATATAATTGATAATATACCACCCACAGACGGGGATCGAGGAACAGGTATTCTATTTAATGCCCTACATACCTGGCCTATAATGCCTATCTATGACGAAAGTGGGGAGTTGACAATTCAAAATAATTTACCGGGAAGCACTGGTAATATTTTTAACTATGCCAACTGGATAAGATCTGCACAGGAAATAAAAAATGAAACCAAGAATTTAAATTTATTATCTAATGCATATTTGGAATATAAACCTATAGACGGTTTGATATTAAAAACCACTATGAATGCAGAATTTTATAATTCTAAGTATTCTTATTTTAGTCCTTCTACTGCTACCAGCGGTATTAATGTAACCTTGCCTACAACATCTCGATCTGTAAGAGAAACAGTTGAAGATTTTTCATGGTTAAATGAAAATACAGCTACCTATTCTAAAAGTTTGGGAGATCATAGTTTTGAAGTGTTGGGTGGGTTTACTTTTCAAAAGTTTCGTCGAGATAGAAACAGACTTCAGGCAGATACCTTTTCAGATGACAGACTGCCTGTCGTTCAGGGGGCGCTTAACATTGATAGGGGAGGAACAAATAGCGGAGTTCAGGAATATAGTTTAGTTTCTTTTTTATCCAGACTTACATACAACTATAAAGGGAAATATTTACTAACTGCTTCTGTACGTAGCGACGGTTCCTCTCGATTTGGAGCTGAAAATAGATGGGGTACCTTTCCTTCTGTATCTGTTGGCTGGATTACTTCTGATGAAGAATTTATGCAAAATGTTTCATCCTTATCTCTATTAAAATTACGAGCTAGTTATGGAGTTACTGGCAATAATAATATTGGTAATTATACTCAATATGCTCTTATCAACAATACAGTAAACGCAGTTTTTAATGGGAATACCGCTCCGGGCTCCGCTGTTACTTCACTATCTAACCCAAATTTAGGTTGGGAAACAACAAAACAATTTGATGTGGGTTTAGACCTGAGTTTATTTGATAACAGAGTTTCATTTGTATATGATTATTACAGTAAGAACACCACTAATTTGTTATATAATGTTCAGGTTCCGCAAGAATCAGGGTTTACTAATTTTAGTGATAACATTGGTGAAATACATTTCTGGGGGCACGAGTTTGGGATTAATTCTATAAATACTACAGGTAAGATTAAATGGAAAACCAGTGCTAATATTTCATTTAATAGAAATATTGTAAAATCTCTTGCAGATGGTATTGACAGAGTATATGGAGCTTTTCATATAACCGAAGTAGGTAAGCCGTTTGGTCAGTTTTATGGTCATATTGCAGATGGTGTTTATTTAAACCAGGCTGACTTAGACAGTTCACCCCAAGTTCCTGGAAGGTCTACTGTAGGTAGTATAAAATTAGTTGATGTAAATGGAGATGGGGTTATCACCAATGGCGGCGATGATGACGATCGAGCTATTATGGGGAGCCCATTTCCCGATTTTACTTATGGAATTACAAATACGGTAGAATTTGGGAATTTTGATTTCTCTATTTTAGGAACTGGCTCACAGGGTAATGAATTATTAGTAAGGCATATTTATAGTACTGCTAATCTTGATGGTGTTTTTAATCTTTTAAAAGACGTGAAGTATCGTTTTAGATCAGTAGATAATCCAGGTCGAGGTTTTTATGGTACCACTGTTGGTGGCGGGAATGTTACCGGTATTGAGAGAGATTGGGTAAATAGTCGATTTGTGGCAGATGCCTCTTACTTTAATATTAGAAATATTACACTGGGATATACTCTTCCAGGAATGGAAAAATATTTCAAATCTGCCAGAGTTTATGCTTCAGTTCAAAACGTGTATATATTCACAAAATACTGGGGTGGTCCTAATCCCGAAATAAGCGCACAACCAGATGGAAATGGAGATGGTGGAAACCTAAGCCAAGGTGTCGATTATTCTGGATATCCGGTACCACGAATATTCAGTTTTGGTTTAAACCTGAACTTCTAATTTTAAGTGTTAACCTAACATGAGTGCTAAAATTAAAAATATTAAAATGAAAAAAGTAATTCTACTCTTTGCTCTAATTAGTTCTATCTTCATAAGTTGTGATGATGAGCTAACTATATATCCTGAAACTTCTTTAAGTTCTGAAACGTTTTTTAAGACTGAAGCAGATTTTGAACAAGCTGTAAATGGAGCTTATGTGCCTTTGAGAAGTATTGTTAATGACAGAGCTTGGCTTTTGGGAGAAATGCACTCAGACAATACATATTACGCAAGAAATGTGCTCTTTGGAGCAACAGAACAACAAGAAGATATTGCAGACTTTGCTATACCTAGTGATAATGGCGTCACTACTAATACACATGTGACTAACCAGTACATACTGGATTATCAAATTATCGCGCGTGTCAATCAAATTACTACTACTATAGATGGAGCAGACTTTGATACAAGCGCTAAAAATAATCTAAAAGGGCAGGCTTTATTTTTACGGGGATATGCTTATTTCGAACTCGTACGTTATTTTGGAAGTGTGCCTTTGCATTTAGAGCCTGTAACAAATCGTCAGGAAGCTGCTTTACCTTTATCTCCAGTAGAAGATATTTATGCTCAAATTATAAATGACGTAGAAGAAGCTACACGATTGTTGCCCAAAAAATCTCAACAAGAACCAGGAAGAATAACTTCTGGTGCAGCAAAAACCCTTTTAGCAAATGTTTATATTGTACAAAAAAGATGGGCAGAAGCAGAAACACTATTAAAGGAAGTTGTTAATAGCAATGAATATGCACTTATGGCAAATTATGCAGATGCTTTTTCTAATAACGACAGTAATAAAAATAATATAGAATCAGTATTCGAAGTTCAATTTAAGGAGGGTGCAGAAGGGTTAAACGGAAATTTTTTGTATCAATTTTTACCTCTCCCTATAACTGCAGAAGAATTAGTGACCATTACTGGGACATCAAATCCCCAGCCTCGTAGTGGAGAAGGAAATAATATTCCTACTCCAGACATTATTGCTGCTTATGAAGATGGCGACTTGCGTAAAAATGCTTCTATTGATTCTATTCAAATAAGTCAGAGTGGTTGGAAAGATGGTGTTTATCCCTATATAAAAAAATATGCTAAAACTCATTCACTTGATGGTAATCATGGTATGGACTGGCCTGTATATAGATATTCAGAAGTGCTGCTGTTTTTAGCAGAAGCTTTAAATGAGCAGGGCAAATCAGGACAGGCTCTCCCATATTTAAATGAAGTACGTTCACGAGCTGGACTGGGAGATCCTATTGGTAATTTAAAGGATGCTATTTATAGAGAACGCAGAGTAGAATTGGCCTTTGAAAATAAGCGTTGGTTTGATCTGGTAAGAACTGGTCGTGCAGTAGATGTTATAACTGCCTATGGTGACAGAATTAAAGCTAATCCTATAGATTATTATTATCAGGAAGGGGCGGAACCTAGAGGGAATGCTTTTTCTAATATATCTTTATTATATGCGCTTCCTGCTGCAGAGGCAGATCTAAGTCCAAATTTTTAAGAATAAAATATATAATTATATTATGACCCTAGTAAAAAGCTCTACCATGAAGTCTCTCCTTATAGCTCTGATGCTCGTTTTTATGATAAGTTCATGTGAACAGTCTAAAGACACGGTATCTTCTGAAAATAAAAATCCTAAAATTGAAAAACTTAAACTGTCACCAGGTTTTAAGGCAGAACATTTATATAGCCCAGGCGATCGAAATGAGGGGTCATGGGTTGCCATGACTTTTGACAATAAGGGACGTTTAATTACTGCAGATCAATATGGAGCATTGTATCGGTTAGAATTATCCCCAATAGGTTCTAAAGAGCTTACTCCTAAAATAGAAAAGCTTAGGATTCATACCAGAGAACAAGTTGCAGATTCCATAATTCAGATGGGATATGCTCAGGGATTACTATATGCCTTTAACAGTTTGTATGTAATGGTAAATCATACCAGTGATAATAAATTTGAGAGAGGGACAGGCTTGTATCGTCTTCAGGATACAGATAATGATGATCAATATGATAAAATCTCTCTTTTAAAATCACTTAGTGGAGAGCCAGGAGAACACGGTCCCCATAGTATCGTGTTAAGTCCAGATAAAAAGTCACTATATGTAATCGCAGGAAATCACACAGATCTTCCAGAAATGGATTCTTATCGTTTACCTAAAGTATGGGAAGATGACAATCTTTTTCCTCAAATTAAAGATCCCAGAGGTCACGCTAATAATAGAGGAGCGCCGGGGGGATGGATTGCTAATATAGATCCTGAGGGCAAAAAATGGGAATTAGTAAGTGCAGGATTTCGTAATCCCTTTGATCTGGCTTTTAATGAGGTAGGGGATATGTTTACATATGACTCTGATATGGAATGGGATTTAGGAATGCCTTGGTATAGACCTACCAGAATATGTCATGTAACAAGTGGTAGTGAGTTTGGGTGGCGTACAGGAAACGGAAAATGGTCTCCTGCTTATCCAGATAATTTACCTCCGATTCTCAACATAGGTCAAGGTTCTCCCACTAATGTAATTTATGGAAGCAAAGCTAATTTTCCTGAAAAATATAAGCATAGTCTGTTTACATTTGATTGGAGCTTTGGGATTATCTATAGTATAGAATTGAAACCTGAAGGGTCTACATACACAGGAGAAAAAGAAGAATTTCTTTCAGGGATTCCTCTTCCTCTCACTGATGGGGTAATTGGGCCTGATGGCGCTTTATATTTTATGACGGGTGGTCGTAGATTAGAATCAGATCTATACCGGGTATTTCATGACAATGCAGATGAGCAAAATGCTTCTGCAGATTCAGAGAGAGCTGATCCAGAAACTAAAGAGCATAAAATTAGAAAACAGTTAGAAGCATATCATACAGCACCCAAAGATGGAGCTGTTGCCTATGCCTGGCCGTATTTAAAAAGCCCAGATCGATTCGTTCAGTATGCTGCAAGAATTGCTATTGAACATCAGCCTGTTGACGAGTGGCAGACACAGGTTTATGCTGAAAAAGATCCGGTCTCTCAAATACAGGGGATCATCGCATTAGCTAGACATGCAAATCAATCTCAAAGAGATCGCATGCTCAACACTCTAACACAGTTAGATTATACAGGATTAACAGCAATAGAACAGGTAAATATATTACGAGCCTTTGAACTTACACTGTCACGATTCGGTATTCCTAATGTAGATTTAAAACGTAAAGTAATAGCTTATTTAACTGCGCATTATCCTTCAAAAACAGATGTTTCAAATCAGTTATTAAGTAAAACTCTTGCTTATCTTAACGATCCACAGGTGGTAACAAAGACTTTAGATTTGTTAGAGTCTCAGACCGGAGAAAATGCTGATGTCATGGCTAATACTGCTACCAATTCTTCAGATTTAATTCTGCGCAACCCACAGTATGGGATGGATATTGCCCAAACTCTTAAAAATATGCCACCCGCACAACATACCTATTACGGTATAGTTTTAAGCAACGTTACAGAAGGCTGGACGCCACAATTAAGGGAGAAATATTTTAAATGGTTTTATAAAGCTTTTTCTTTCAAAGCAGGAAGAAGCTACATAGGCTATATTGATAAAGCAAGAGAAATGGCTTTGTCTCATGTGCCCAAAAGCAAATTTGAATACTACAATCAAATGTCTGGTGATTCTCTTTTGACAAGTTCGGGAAATGATCTTGCTATTGGGGTTCAACCTAAGGGTCCTGGTAAAAATTGGCAGGAAGAAGATATTGATCCATTACTTGAAAATGGTCTGGGAGATCGAAATTTCACACAAGGTAAGAACATGTTTATAGCTACCACATGCGTAAACTGTCATACAATGAGAGGGGAAGGAGAAAATATTGGTCCAGATCTTACTCAGTTGGGAACAAGATTTACACCAGAAGATATATTAAAAGCTATTATTAATCCAAGCGACGTTATTTCAGATCAATATAATTCAACAACTTTTGTGTTAAAGGATGGTGAATCTGTAGTAGGTAGATTAGTAAATGAAGATGATGAGAAATATATCATTGCTCAAAATCCGTACGCTCCAGATATCACGCGAGATATACCCAAAGATGAGGTGCTAAATACTAAACTCTCAACATTGTCTTTAATGCCACCGGGAACTATAAATGGGCTCAATGCTGAAGAACTTAAAGACTTACTGGCGTATTTGGTATCTGGAGGTAACCCAGAGAATGAGATTTATTCTTCATCTGATAGTAATTAAGCATGGCAGCTGGTTTTCCTAAAATCATGTATTGATGTTCAGAAAAGAGCGAGGTATTTTATTAGTAATGATATTAATCAGTATTTCTGGATTTTCTCAGTCTAAAAATGCAACTGCTCAACAATCAAGGCGGCCATTAAAGTTTTTAAAAATTAAGATCGCATCAGAAAGCTATGAATCTGTGGGTGTGTTTGATGTAAATGGAGATAACAAAGTGGATTTGATTTCCGGAGGATTTTGGTATGAAGGACCTGATTATTTAGAGAAGCATACTATTGGTGCTGCAAAACGCTATGGAGACTATTGGGATGATTTTTCCACTATTTCTCAGGATGTAAATGGAGATGGGAAACTTGATTTTATAACTGGAGGCTGGTTTGGCAAGCAATTGATTTGGAAAGAGAATCCGGGCAATGAAAACGAATGGAAGCAGCATCTAATTGCAAATACCGGAAATATTGAAACAACTAGAGCATGGGATATAGATGGCGATGGTATTCTCGAAATAATACCTAATACGCCTAATGATTCTCTAAAAATTTATAGACTGGAATTAGATGAATTAGGGCATGGAAAAGGAGGATTTATATCTTACGGGCTGATGGGTAAACATGGACATGGACTTGGTTTTGGAGACATAAATGGGGATGGACGAGGAGATTTAATCCTCTCTAATGGTTGGTTAGAAGCTCCGGAGCATCCTTTCAATCAAACTTGGAAATTGCATCAGGAATTTGATTTAGGCACGGCAAGTATTCCAATAATTGTAGCAGATGTAAATGAAGATGGAATGAATGACCTCATAGTAGGTCAGGCACATGCGTATGGACTAGATTGGTATGAACAAAGAAGGAATGCCAAAACCCAGATAAAACAATGGGTAAAGCATCCTATTGATCCTTTCAATTCCCAATACCATTCTATGCAATGGGATGATCTTAATGGTGATGGCTCGAATGAGCTTATAGCAGGTAAGCGATATCATGCCCACAATGGTCATGATCCTGGGGGGAATGATGATATTGGCCTGTATTATTTTAAGTGGAATGGGGAAAGCTTTACTAAGCAAATTATAGACTTTGGTCCTTACGGGAAAGGTAAAGGAACCGGTGTATATTTTAGCATTGAAGATCTTGACAGAAATAAGAGGAAAGATATTATTGTAGCTGGTAAGGATGGACTGTATGTTTATTATAACAATTGAATAAAAACAAATAATCATGAATATAAGATTTTCTTTAAGGCCCTTTCTTGTACTACTAATATGTAGTTTGATGAGTTTTCAATCGTGCAAAGAAAAAAGGGAAATAGCTCAGGTTGATGATGCCGGTCAAATAGACGATAAAGAAAATGGGTTTGTTGAGATTTTCGACGGTAAGTCTTTAGACGGTTGGAAAGGGAATACAACCTATTGGAGTGTGAAGGATGGAAAGTTAGTGGGAGAAGTAACCCCCTCAACTTTGCTCAAAAAAAACACATTTATTATATGGGAAGGTGGCGAACCTGAAAATTTTGAGTTAAAAGCAGAATTTAAAATTACCAAGAACGGTAATAGCGGGATTAATTACAGAAGCGAGCTTTTAGATAGTGTTCCCTATGCTCTCAGAGGATATCAAGCAGATATTGATGGTCAAAACAGATATACAGGTCAGAATTACGAGGAGAGAAAACGAACCACTCTGGCTTATAGAGGAGAGAAAGCAATTATAACGTCGCAAGAAAATCCCCAATTAAAAGGATCCTTAAGCGCTAATGTGAAAAATAACGCCTGGCAAAACAGAGAAGTGATAGCATCTTTAGGAAATTCTGATTCTCTTAAAACTAAAATTAATGAGGAGGGATGGAATGAATGCCATTTAGTCATTAACGGGAACAAGCTTCAACATTATATCAATGGTATTTTAATGAGTGATGTTATAGATAATGATAGTATTAATAGAAAATCTTCAGGATTAATAGGTGTACAAGTGCATGTTGGTCCCCCTATGAAGGTAGAGTACAGAAATATTAGATTAAAAAAGCTTTAACCTATAGTGTTTGAAGTTTGTATGAATTATGTAAGTAACCCGTGATTAAAGGATTAGATAATATAGGCTGGAAAAATAAAATATCAAATGTTTCTCAATTGGGAGGCATAGAAACCTCTGTTTTAGATAACGGTTTAGGAAGAGGAACACGAATAGCCTGGATAAACACAGGGTCT
>PALD01000054.1 GCA_002710685.1 Cytophagaceae bacterium
CAATGAAACCTATAAAGGATCAATACGAAAACAACAACAAATATTAACTAACAACCAAGTGATATTGGTCTAAATAATAGGTAGTATTACACAGCTTATCGCTGAAAGTGAGCAGAATGCTATTGCTAAAGTTATATTTTTCATTAGCTTATCAAGTCAATCCTTTCTGTATTTTCTTTTGCCATTGGGCAAATTAAATATCCTATAAATTAAACTAATTCATAATTGGCTTAATCGCACATATAAACAGGAGAAAGATAAATAATAATTAAAAAATAAGATTGAGATATTAATAAAAACGATGCTCAATTTTGGTTATGATGCCCGATAAGTTATAGTTCAAATATAGAAAGCTGAAGTCTCCAGAATCAATATCAATCGCAAAACCCCCATTTGAGCGGTATGCATAAGAATTAGGAAAATTTAACTGTAAGGTATTTATACTATCACCCACTTCAATGTTTTGCTGATTTAGTTTTAGATGATAATTTGATTTGGTCAAATCAAATGAAACTAATTTATTGTTATCAAAATAAAATTTAGCCCCATCATAAATCAAAACCTCTACATTTTTATCATATATTTCCCAGTATTCGGTTTCAGTATTGAGGGGGGGCAAGTTGAGTTGTTAAGCTTGTTTTTGAGGATTCTAAAGGCAAAACCCCATCAATGAGAATTTGATCTTTATTTATCTGATCAATTTGAGATTGACAAGAAATACTTATAAAAACAATTAGATACTTGATTAAATTCATTAATTAAACATTTGGAACTATAAAGGCAGCAATCTCACGCGACTGTATTTTATTCGAGTATAACTTATTTGGCATTATAGATTAATAAAAGCATTTTCATAGCTGCCTGGTAAGTATAAGGGTTTCGCTCCCTGTGGGGAAGATCTGTTCATAGGGGCCGTCCGGACAATCCGCAATATCCACTAGGTCTCCCTCAGGGAACAAATAAGCATATAAGGTACTCAAAGATCCATTCTTTAATTTTATTTGTAATTCACCTCCTTGACCACACTGTGGGTTTTTTCCCTTATGTTGAAGCTTGTAAACCTCATTCTTGCCCAAATAAAGTCCACTGATTACATCGGGATGGTCATCAGGCAAGTTTAGATTATCAGCTAAAATTGCTCCATTGGAATTTGTTATTTTATAGTGGATAATCAGCTGATCAACCAATAAATCACCATCGTAACGGGATTCCGTTATTTTTTTTATCCTAAATTCATAGGTCTTTCCTTCAAAGGTGCCTATCCATGTGCCGGTATATTTATTGAGTACATTGTTCACATCCTTGATATAGGTAGTGTTTTCTGGGATACCCTCCCCAAGTTCTATATAGGTTCTGTAATCTTCCACAGGAAGTATTTGTGCTTTGCAACTTATTGATGCAGTTATGAGCAGAAAAAATAGGGTTGTGCTTTTCACTGCTTAATTAACTCCATTGATTCTGTGGGCAGGATCTGTACGGCCGCTCCCGTGGTGCATTCAGGATAATTCTCACCTTCAACAGACAAAAAGAATTGTAGTTTTTCCTTATTGTCGCCATAGACCTGGGTGAAGACCCAGCCATTTTGGCCACAGGCAACATCCCTGCCTATATATGAAAAAACATACCCTTGGCTCTCGTTCATATATCCATTCTTCAAAACAAACGGACTGTCGTCAGGAAGGTTCAGGGTGTTCTCCACAACCCCATTGATATCGGTTATTTTATAGCGCAGCAGCAGCTCATCTTCCTTGAGTTCACCATCGTCCGTGGTTCTCGGCGTGATCACCACTTCATAGCTCTTAAGGTCATATAGCCCCTTCCATGTGCCCACAAACTTGTCCCGCAGATTGTTGACATCCTTTACATACACATAGTCCCTGTCACCCAAGAGCCCTCCTTCACTGCCTATGTATGTATATGTATCTTCAAGGGGTATGATGTGCTGCGCACTGCAGCTTATCGCTGAAAGTGAGCAGAATGCTATTGCTAAAATTATTTTTTTCATTGGTATATAATTTAGTTGGTTCTATTATTCACAATCTTGACTATCGATTTTGCCATTTTCGTCAAGTGATTTTGACTTTATTTTATATGTGCTGTTAAATAATGGTTTTTTAATCTTATATAGTTCGATGCCATCCACATTCATGATTTCGTCCAAGAACTTTAAAAAACTTCTCTCATTACCATATCTTTTTAATTTTGCTATATAATCGGCTCTATATTCCTTGGCTGTTTTAAGCACTGGTATCTCATTCACATTACCGGTAAAGCAAATTGTGTAATCGCCCGTACTGCTAAGAACAGTGGCATAGACATCGGCAAGGTTATTTGAGTTTTTGGCAATGTTTAAAAAAGCGATCACATCGGCAGGAGAGAAAATCCTGTATATTTCGTTTATTTCTGGAAGTCCAGTTATATTGTCAATTTTACCTGTTGGAAAATCATCCAAATGTGTATGGATAAAGCCATTGAGGTTTGCATAAGATAGCCCATCTAAATCTAGAGAATGCCCGCCATTAATAGGGTCAAGCTTGGTAAAGGTTCCATCTGTATTTTGTACATACCCAGCCTCCTTTTGTTCTCCCGTTTTACTGTTCAAATCTTTAAACTTATCATTATAACTCTCCTCCTCAATTTGTTCTTTTAATTCTGCACAAGGATCAAAAGGTTCATAACCATCACAATCCTCCAGCTCAAAAATATTGCCACTTTCAAACACCTGTATGGCACACCATTGCGCACTTTCACTACACTGGTTGGCCTTTAAGAAATCGTTAATTAAAGCAAGGTCTATACTGCTCAGTCCAGTCTCTATAAAGCTATCAATCTCAAGCGTGGTCTCATCGCCGGGCACGCCAATGTTTATGCAATCCAGGATTTCACCTTCCACAAACACGGGCTCGGTCTCGATATCCCCGTCATCGCCTGTTTCACCATCACCAGAGTTTCCACTCGTTCCGTGTGGATCATCGCCATTATTATTATTGGGATCAGTAGGGTTTCCTGAGCCATCATTATCATCGTTGGGCCCGCCCACAGGCGTAGATTCACAGTTTATTTCATAGGTATAGGTGCAATCCTCTTCATCATAATCATAATTCCCGTCACCTAGGTAACCTCCGGTACAGATATAAGATACAAAATATATGGTACAATCCAGTTCATCATTCTGTCGCGTGTTTGGGCTGCTGGTCCTATTTTGGCCTAAATTGTTGTTTTGGGTTTCTCCATTATTAAATGTCAAGCTTCCCAAATAATCAGCCACTTCATCATAAAACTCAATAGCCCCCGAAAATTCTTTAAAGTTCCTGTTGTTCATTAACCAGTCTTCAGTAGGTCTATACCTCAAAAAATATTCATCATCTGTTCCAAGGCTATCCTGCGTAAATACTATATTGTCAAAATAGAAACCAGAGTTTTCCTTCGTTGTTTTGGATTGAGGTAGAAAACCTAAAATCGAGAAGGTATAATAGGTGTTGTTTTTTGCTTTTATCCTATAGCCAGGAGTTTTTTTATTTATATTGGGAGTTGATCCTGTTTTTGTATTTCCCTTTTGCAAATACGCTAAACTTAAGCTCGATTGAAGACCTTCGGGTAAATCATCAAAATGTATAGATTGTACTCTTTTTTCTTTATCCAAAGAACTTTCTACTGGCTGGTCAGGACTTTCATCTTTTTCACAGCCCATCATAAAGACCATCGAAAATAAAAAGGGCTTTCAAGTAATTGTTCTTAACGTTATAATTTTAGTTAATAGTGCTATATATAATTACAAATAATCCTTTTTTGAAGAAAAATAAAAGCCCCTCTTAAAAAAGAAGGGCTACAATTTTCATTTTAAAAAATCTTTATCCTTTAGTGGAAGATTTTAGGTACTCCCGGTTCATGCGTGCGATGTTCTCCAGGCTGATTCCCTTGGGACATTCAATCTCGCAGGCGCCGGTATTTGTACAGTTTCCAAAACCTTCAAGGTCCATTTGCCTCACCATGTTCATCACGCGTTCAGTAGCTTCAATTTGACCTTGAGGGAGCAATGCAAACTGAGATACTTTTGCAGAAGTAAAGAGCATTGCGCTTGCATTTTTACACGCGGCAACACAAGCTCCACACCCTATGCAGGTCGCTGCATAGAATGAATCGTCAGCATCCTCCTTGCGCACTGGGATGTTGTTTGCATCCTGGGTATTCCCAGAAGTATTTACCGAGATATAGCCACCGGCCTGTTGAATCCTGTCAAAGGCAGAGCGGTCAACAACAAGGTCCTTGATTACCGGGAAGGCCGTCGCACGGAAAGGTTCAATGGTAATCGTATCACCATCGTTGAACATGCGCATGTGCAGTTGACACGTGGTTACCAGGCGGTCAGGCCCATGGGGCTCACCATTGATCTGCAGGCTACAAGAGCCACAGATTCCCTCACGGCAATCATGGTCAAAAGCTACAGGCTCTTCACCTTTATTGATTAGCTCTTCATTGAGCACGTCAAGCATTTCAAGAAAAGACATGTCTCCATCCACACCGTCGAGCTTGTAGTCAACAATTTTACCCTTTGTCTTTCCATCAGGCTGACGCCAAATCTTTAAATTTAGTCTCATATATCAATGAGTTTATATGTTTTTTGGCTTAAAGCCAAAGCAACTTATTTATAGCTTCTTGTTTTTACTTCAATATTTTCAAAATTCAGGTCTTCTTTGTGAAGTACGGCCTCACGTGGATTTCCCATAAACTCCCATGCGGCTGCATAGGTGAAGTTTTCATCATCCCTAAGGGCTTCTCCTTCTTCTGTTTGATATTCTTCCCTAAAGTGCCCCCCGCAAGATTCATTGCGGTGCAGTGCATCTTTGGCAAAGAGTTCTCCCAGTTCCAGGAAGTCTGCCACGCGGCCTGCTTTTTCAAGTTCTGGGTTCATGCTATCTGCACTTCCCGGTACTTTTACATTTTCCCAGAAATCCTTGCGCAGTGCTGCGATTTCTTCCATGGCTTCCTGTAAGCCTTGAGCATTACGGGCCATGCCGCATTTATCCCACATGATCTTGCCCAGTTTTTTGTGATAGTGGTCTACAGAATGCTTGCCGGCTGCGTGCATCAGTTTCTCGATGCGTTCGCGCACGGCGTTCTCTGCAGCGTCAAATTCTGGGGAATCCGTGGGTATCTTGCCCGTACGGATATCCTTTGAAAGATAATCACCTATGGTATATGGAAGCACAAAATAACCATCGGCCAGACCTTGCATCAATGCCGAGGCTCCCAGGCGGTTTGCGCCGTGATCTGAGAAGTTGGCCTCGCCAGCAGCATAGCAACCGGGTATTGTGGTCTGCAGGTTATAATCTACCCAAAGCCCACCCATGGTATAGTGTACCGCTGGGTAAATCTTCATGGGTGTCTTATATGGATTCTCATCCGTTATTTTTTCATACATCTGGAAGAGGTTGCCGTATTTAGCTTCTACAACGGCTTCTCCCAGTTTCCGTATTTCGGCATCAGATGCATCGTGAATACCTGAGGTATGTGCTTTTTCCTTACCGTAGCGCATGATGGCGCTGTTAAAATCAAGAAAAACAGCTTCTCCCGTCTTGTTCACCCCATAACCTGCATCACAGCGCTCTTTAGCGGCGCGAGAGGCAACATCACGGGGTACAAGGTTACCAAAGGCAGGATAGCGACGCTCTAGATAATAGTCGCGGTCATCCTCTTTAATATCCCTGGGTTTGAGCTTTCCGTCACGGATTGCCTTTACATCTTCCATTTTCTTGGGAACCCAAATCCTACCATCATTACGCAATGACTCTGACATCAGGGTCAGTTTTGATTGATGATCGCCAGAAACAGGAATACAGGTAGGGTGGATCTGCGTGTAGCAGGGATTTGCAAAATAAGCACCACGACGGTGAGCCCTCCAGGCTGCCATCACGTTGCTCCCCATGGCATTGGTTGACAGGTAAAACACATTGCCATACCCACCAGAAGCCAGTACCACGGCGTGTGCAGAATGCCTTTCTATTTCACCGGTCACCAGGTCCCTGGCTATGATACCACGTGCCTTGCCATCAACAAGCACAAGGTCAAGCATCTCGTGGCGGTTGAAAGATTCAATCTTGCCACGGTTGATTTGACGGTTCATGGCAGAGTATGCACCTAGCAATAACTGCTGACCCGTTTGACCTTTTGCATAAAATGTGCGCGATACAAGCACGCCACCAAAGGAGCGGTTGTCTAGCAATCCGCCATATTCACGGGCAAAGGGAACACCTTGTGCCACACACTGGTCGATGATATTTGCCGAAACTTCGGCAAGACGGTAAACGTTAGCCTCGCGTGAGCGGTAATCACCACCTTTTACCGTATCGTAGAACAAACGGTAGACCGAGTCACCATCTCCTTGATAGTTCTTGGCGGCGTTGATTCCGCCTTGAGCGGCAATAGAATGCGCACGGCGTGGAGAGTCCTGATAACAGAATGTCTTAACGTTATAGCCCAGCTCAGCCAGGGTTGCCGCTGCGCTGCCCCCCGCAAGACCCGTGCCCACGATGATGACATCTATGTTGCGCTTGTTTGCCGGGTTAACGAGGTTGATATCGTTTTTATGTTGGGTCCACTTATCCTTGAGTGGGCCTTTGGGTATTTTAGAATCAAGGGTTGCCATACGATTAATGCAGTTGATTAAAGTGATGGTATAGGGCGATGAAGATAAATCCTGCAGGTACAGCTATTGCAAAAAACCTAGCGAATTTTCCCATTGCTTTAGAATATTTATTGTTCCAGCCCACTGACTGAAACGACGATGCAAAACCATGGTAGAGGTGCAGTGCCAGGAACACAAATGAAACCACATAGAGAATCGTTCTCACCGGGCTTTCAAACTTGTGCACAAGCTCTTCAAAATAACGGGTCTCAACCGGTGGGTTGCCCTCAACATATTTGTAAACAAGCTCTGGCACCCAGAAGTCATAGAAGTGCAGGCATAGAAAAGCGAGCACCACGAGACCGGTATAAATCATGTTGCGGGAAACCCACATGCTATTCTTGCTTCCCCTAAAGTCAACATACTTCACGGCCCTGGCCCTATGGTTGCGCACCTCTAGGACAAAGCCCATCACAAAGTGGAAAATGACGCCAAAAATCAATACGGGCTGCAAGAGCGCCTGTACAAAAAAATTGGTGCCCATAAAGTGTGAAAGTTCATTAAAGGTATCAGGGCTTATGACCGAGGTGAAATTTATGGTAAAGTGCTGGGCCAGAAACAGAACCAAAAACAAGCCGGAAAGTGCCATGGCAAACTTTCTAGCGATTGAAGAGGAATTTACTCCCATTTAAATTTCTTTTTGATTTACGGAGAGCAAAAATACGGCTCAGCCTCGGGTTTCCCAAACTTTGCCAGTTATTTGCTCCTTATTTAAAACGGGTTTAAGGAAGCGGGCGACAACGGTTGCGGATTTTGATGACCGCACCCATGAAATGCCTGTTTTTTGGCTTTCGCCGAAAGGCGGGTCCCTACTTTTCCATATCCTTTAGCTGGATCCCGAGTGCCTTGGTGGACAGCTGTACCTCGACAAGCGATAAGATCAGGGAGACCATCAAGAATACAAGGCTCACGCCAAAGATGACATTGGCCAGCACGCGCATCTCCACATAGATGAGGAACATGGTGACCGCCGCCAGCAGGAAGCTTATGATTGCCGAGGCCTGCATCGCCTTGATGATGCCCAGTCTTTTGCGCAATTGCTTGATTTGCTGTGCCACGGGGGTGGAGGTGCGTTCCTGGTATTGTGCATACAATTGCCGTATCAACGCCGCAATGGCAAGATAACGGGCATTATAGGCAAGCATGGTCAAGGATATCGCCGGAAAAAGAAGTGCTGGTATTCCTAATGTTAATTCCATACCGTTAATCTATCTCAACGCTGCTGGGTATGGGCATCCTGCCCCAGCCTCGGGCTTCGGTCACCTTGAGCTGGGTCTCTGCGGTCTTGGCACCCATGGATATCTTTACCTTGTATTCGCCCACGGGCAAATAATAATTACCGTCATCTGCTTTCTTGGCCTCCTTGGTTTCTGTCATCGTGAGGTCATAAGCTGCCAGGTTGAAGCCTTTGTCAGCCTTGACCGCCCACTGTTTTAGGCTCTTGCCATCTTCGCCGGTTATTGTGATTTGTGCCTCCCCCTGTTGCGGACTGTAAAATGAGATTGTCGTTTCGGGTGTAAACGCATCATACCAAGTGCCCCAGCTGCTGCCCCAGCGTGGTGAAAAACGCACGTCTTCTGGTTCAAAAAGCTGCAGTTCATCTTGTTTTGCTTTCGCGAAAGCGTGAATAGCTTCCAGGTCTGCGCTGTATATTGAGCGTCCGTGCGTGCCCACGAGCAGGTCGTTTTCTTCCTTTTGAATAACGGCATCGTGCACGGCTACCGGTGGCAGCCCGCCATCAAAGGCCGCCCAAGTACCGCCCATGTCCAGGGTCACATAAAGTCCATCATCTGTTCCCACATACAGGATTTCAGGATTTTTGTTGTCCTCTACAATGACGTTGACGGGGCTCAAGGGCAGGTTTGAACTGATGTTTTCCCAGGTCTTGCCCATGTCTTCGCTCCTGTAAACATACGGTGTGTAATTGTCCCAGCGATAGCCGTTAAGGGTGGCATAAACGCGGTTCTTTTTGTGTTCAGAGGCCACGACGCGGCTCACCCACATATCTTTGGGAAGGGTTTGGGAAATCATCTCCCAGTTGACCCCGCCATCCTTGGTAACATGTATCATCCCGTCATCGCTGCCGGTGTAAATAAGGCCAAACTGAAACGGGGACTCGCTAATGGTAGCCAGTGTTCCGTAGGCAACATTTCCTTTTTTGCCGCCTGCTGTAAGGTCTCCAGAGATGGTTTCCCAGTCATCGCCCTGGTTGAATGATCGGTGCAGTTTGTTCCCGCCAAAATAAAGTATGTCTTGATTGTGCGGGGATAGCAGGATGGGGGTCTGCCAGTTAAAGCGGTAGGGGGATTCGCCCAGCTCATGTTTTGGCTGTATGTATTTTCTATCGCCTGTCCTCAGGTTTATACGGGAGTAGCTGCCAAACTGTGACCCGGCATACACAATGTCTGAATTCCTGGAATCCACCTGGACCTGCATGCCGTCGCCCCCCATGATTTCCTTCCATGGATATTGACCTTCTGAATGCCAAGAGGTATTCTGGGAAGCATTGTGAGCCCCTTTCCATACGCCGTTATCCTGGAGGCCACCATACACATTATAGGGTTTTTCATTGTCTACCGTGATGTAGTAGAACTGGCCCACTGAAGGGGTATTGTTCTTGATCCAGGTTTCTCCATCATCATAAGAGATGTTGATTCCGCCGTCGTTGCCGTTGATGAGGTGCCCGGGCATATTGGGGTCTACCCAGATGGCGTGATGGTCAGAGTGCATATTATCGCCGCTTATCAATTTCCAGGTTTTCCCTGCATCATCAGAGCGTATGAGCGGTACGCCGCCGGTATAGATCTTATCCTTGTCGCTTGGGTCAACGGCAATCTGGGCAAAATAGTAGCCGTAGCTGTAAAAAAGCCCGTCAATGTAGTCTTCGTTCATTTTTTTCCAGGTCATGCCGCCATCGTCACTGCGGTAAACCTCGGCACCTATCACGGGGGTGTCAAACATCACGGAGTTTGCATCCTCAAGATATTTAACAAGGTCAAGTGGCGTTATTTCTTCATCCTTTACCATTTGCTTTACATTCTCGGCCTTGTATTTACTTTGAAAACCGTTTTGTCTCAAATACGCTTCTACCTTCTTGTCATCAAGGGCAAGAAATTGCTTTGATTTCATTTTTCTAAGGTCATCCTTGGTAAGCATATCCTGGTTTTCTTCTTCCTTTTTTTCTTCCTTACGGTGAAATTGACTGTCGTGTATTGCATAGATCGTGTTGCTGTCAAAGGCCGCAATGCCTATGCGTCCCACGCCATCACCTGTGGGAAAGCCACTGTCTTTAGTGCTTGTTTTTTTCCAGGTCTTTCCTGCATCAGTACTTTTATAAATCGCAGATCCTTCACCGTTTCCTATAAAATTCCATGCTTTTCTATCCTTTTGCCATGAGGCTGCAAACATGGTATTGAAGTCATCAGGAGAAGCCACAAGATCGATAATCCCTGTCTCCTCATCAATAAAGAGGGTCTTTTGCCAGGTCTTGCCACCATCAATACTGCGGTAAACGCCCCTTTCTTCATTGGGCGAATATAGATGGCCCACCGCGCCCACGACCACCTCATCAACGTTATCAGGATTTACGATGATCCTACCTATATGATGAGAGTCTGGCAGGCCCATGTTCTGCCAAGTCTCGCCATGGTCTGTAGATTTTAAGATCCCAATACCCGCGTATGATGAGCGCGAAGAGTTGTTTTCGCCAGTGCCCACATAGATGGTCCCAGAATCCCAGTGTACGTCGATATCGCCCACGTTTTGTGTGGGGGCATTGTCCATGAGCGGGGTAAATGAGGTCCCGTTGTTTTGTGTGTACCACACCCCGGCTGTGGAGTATGCCACATAGAATTCAACGGGGTTTTTAGGGTTGACGGCCAGGTCAACCACCCGGCCACTCATGATGGAGGGGCCTATGTTTTTAAATGGTATGTTCTTGACGATAGATGAAGATTTCATCGCCTCTTTTTTGGCGAGTGCACCTACCACTTGATCAGCAGCGGTAGCGGGGGGAAAATCGGTTTTTTGGGCATTCGCTTTCGCGAAAGCGAGAAATGCGCAGATAAAAAGGCAAAGGGTAAAGTTTGGTTTCATGGGATAGGATTTGCTCATGGAAAAATAACAAATAAAAGCCAGTTATCGGGCAGCGTGGTTTAACAGGTTTTAGCAGGTATTTGAGGGGTGAGTTCGTAAATTTGGCAAAAGCCAAACAAGTAATGAAATACGATTTAATAAACAACAGTCTTTTTATCAAGAACCGTAAGCATTTTATGGCCCAGATGAAGCCTAATAGCCTTGCTGTTTTTAATGCTAACGATATTTACCCCATAGGGGCAGACAGTACCATGCCCTTTCAACAAAACCGGGATTTGTTCTACCTGAGCGGGGTGGACCAGGAAAGCAGTATCCTGGTACTGTTTCCAGATGCGCAAAAGCAAAAGCACCGCGAAATACTTTTCTTGACCGAGACCAACGACCATATCGCCGTGTGGGAAGGTGAAAAGCTCACCAAGGAAAAAGCCGAGGAAGTGAGCGGGGTGAAGACCGTGTACTGGTTACAGGATTTTGACAAGGTGTTCTATGAGATAATGACCCAGGCAGGCACGATCTACATCAACACAAATGAGCATTATCGCGCCAATGTGGAAACTGAGACCCGTGAGGACCGCTTTAATAAAAGGGTCAGGGAGCAGTACCCTGCACACCAGGTGGCAAAGAGCAACCCCATCTTGCAAAGGTTACGCTCTGTAAAAGACCAGATTGAGATTGATATCATGCAAAAAGCCTGCGACATCACCGAAAAAGGCTTTAAACGTGTCCTGCAGTTTACTGAGCCAGGTGTCTGGGAATATGAAATCGAGGCAGAGTTTATGCACGAGTTCCTGCGCAACCGTAGCCGTGGTTTTGCCTATACGCCCATCATAGGCAGTGGCAACAACGCAAACGTGCTGCACTATGTGGTAAACAACAGCCAGTGCAAAGCGGGCGAGTTGATACTTATTGACCTTGCGGCCGAATATGCAAACTACAGCAGCGACATGACCAGGACAATACCTGTTTCGGGGAGGTTTACTGAGCGGCAAAAGGATGTTTACAACGCAGTGCTTCGCGTTAAAAAAGAAGCGACTAAGATGCTTGTTCCCGGCACCATGTGGGAGCAATACCACATTGAGGTGGGCAAGTTGATGACCTCAGAACTGCTGGGGCTGGGACTTCTTGACAAGGCAGATGTGCAACATGAAAATCCAGACTGGCCAGCCTATAAAAAATACTTTATGCACGGCACCTCGCACCACATTGGGCTGGATACCCATGATTATGGATTGCTCTATGAACCCATGCAGGTAAACAACGTCTTTACCGTAGAACCGGGCATCTACATTCCTGATGAAGGTTTTGGCATTCGCCTGGAAGATGATGTCGTGATTCAGGAAAATGGTGAACCGTTCAACTTGATGCGCAATATCCCGCTGGAGGTAGAAGAAATTGAAGAATGGATGAATAAGTAGTGAGTACTGAGATATTGGTATTAAGATTTTAGAAAATACTTTTTTGGCTTTAAGCCAAAAAAATTGCGCTATAAAAAAGATCCCCGCCAAGCGGGGATCTTTAATTCTATTTTAATCAAACCATGCTGACCATGGTATCCTGCTCAATAGGCAGATGAGTGCCAGGGTGTAAAAGATGGAAAGTATCTTGAATTTTGGCCTGCTGGTCAATTTCTTTTTATGCTTGCTATACCCTATGGTCACCAGGGTGATGGTGATAATCATCATCAAGGGATGCTCCACGACATATAATCTCAGTGTGGGGTTGCTCATGACTTCTCCCATGCCCACTTCGCTGATGGCATCAATGGTGTAGGGAGATAAAAAGTAGAGCACAATACCTATCAATAGCTGGATGTGTGTACAGATAAGGGTAAACAATGCGAGCCTAAAATCTTTTGCGCCAAATTCTCGATCGCCAAAATAACCCATCAGTGAATTTATGGTGGTGATTGCCATGACGGCCAGCACAAGGTAGGCCCAGTATGAATGTATGAATTGTACCGTGGTGTACATAGGTTGATGTTTTGGGCAAAGATAAAGTTTATGCAAATAAAAAACCCCTTCCAATAGGAAAGGGTTTTCTATATAATATTAATGGATGATATTAAAATCTATACCTTACTGAAGCATTCCAGGTCCTTCCTAGACCAAAGAATACCCTGTTGCCAGTTGAAATACCATCATACGTATCATCACCATCCCTTACAAAATAATTTGTGTCTGATTCTGATATGTAGGTTTCATTAGTAACGTTGTTTACGTTTAACCTAAATGAAAGGTCGCTAAGAGAAGGCACCTTGAATGAAACACCAGCATCAAGTAATCCAAAAGACGGAAGCTTTAATGCACCATCAGGACCCACAGAGGTTGCATCATAATCAGCATATAGGTTGTCTGCAAATCGATAAGATGCATCAACGGTCAAGAATTCAATGATGTCATAAGCAGCTCCCAGGCTTGCAGTAAATTGAGCAGCATCGCCCACTTTGATACCGTCAAGTTCCAGGGTTTCAGTTTGAGCAACACCGTCAATAAGGATGGGTTGGTTACTTTCGTCAAAATAAGTTGCTGTAGGATTGTCCTTATACTCCCAGTTAGCTACAGATAACATACCGTTGATCCTTAAGTTGTGCATAAGGTCAGCAACAAAATCAACCTCAACACCCATGTGTACTTGCGTGATGCCGTTGACATTTGCACTACCACGTATTTCATCATCAGTATCTTCATTAAATACCGCTGAAACCGTTTCAAACCTGTCTGCCCAGCTGGTACGGTACAGGTTTACGTTTCCACGGAAGTTAGGGCTACGGAAACCATAACCAACTTCAAGCCCCACGATTTTCTCATTTTGAAGGTCCTTGTTTACATCATTGCTTACAAAACTGGGGAATACAGCATCAAACAATGGTTGCTTGGAGTAGTAGCCACCGTTCACAAAAACGTTGTGCATCTCGTCAATATTCCAGTTTACACCTCCTTTGATGTTACCGCCTATAATGTTCTCAACATCAGATTCTTGCTCTGGGTCAGAGTCAAGATAGTTGAAATAGTCGATACGCTGAAAACTTTGATTAGAGATAGATCCTTGAACAAATGCTGAAATAACATCATTGTTATATTCTAATTGTCCAAAGGCACCTTGCCATCCTACTTTACCATCATTGTAATAGTCGATTTTTTCTTCATCATCGATGCTCTTGAAGACATTGACTGTGTTAAGGATGGTAGGCTTATAGGTTTCAGTCAAGAAACGGTAAGGATCATTGATGTTGTCGCTGTCTACATAAGCATCTGCACCTAGAAGGTTGACCAACCTGCGGTAGTGGTAACCTGTATATTTTCTAAAATCAAGACCAGCGTTCAAGGTCAAGAATTCACTCAATTGTGTTTCATAGTTTGTGATAAGCCCAAACCAGTTGTGTGAGTTGACAGATGACCTTTGTGAAATACCGTTTTGTGCTCCATACACAAAACCTGCATCACTCGCATAAGCAGAAGGTGAATTGTTACCGTTCACAAATTGACCTTGATATTCATCGCCTCCACCGGTGTAACCAGCGCGGGTTGTGCCATCTATTGCTAGTTGACCAGAGTTATAAGCTATGATATCGTCAATAGGTACAAGTCCATTATCTACCTTAGGTAGTGAATATGACTGGTCTCCATTAACACGGCCAATACCCCCTATAGAACCCCCACGGCCAAATGAAGCATATGCTGAGGTTGACAATTTAGATGTAGAATTTATTTTCCAGTCCCAGTTAAGCGATGCGATGGGTTTGTGGTAGAAGTTACCCCCAAAGGTGAACTGCTCACCATTTCTTGATCCCCAGTCGCTGTTGTACCTGATGTCAGGATCAGTACCATTACCATATTGTATGTAATCGCCTATTGATGGGGCAAAGCTGCGCTGGTTGTGCTGTTGTGGAGCACCTGTGATCATGAAGTTGAAATCATGAGAAGCACTTGCCTTGTAACCTACGCCTATGTAATAGTTATATCCCTCAAAGTTAGTTCCGTCAACATATCCATCACCAGCCGTACGGCTAAATAAATATGAACTTGACCATCCTTTTTCATTGATGCCCGTGTTATAAGAAACAACGGTTTTATTATAACCATCATTACCGGCAGAAGCACTTACAAATCCACCTTCTGCCCTGTCAGCAGATCTTGTCACAACGTTTATTGTACCACCCACAGAAGATACCGTGAGTTTTGAAGAACCTAGACCCCTTTGTACCTGTATGGCTGATGCCACATCAGAAAGGCCAGCCCAGTTACTCCAGTAAACGGCACCATTCTCCATGTCATTTACAGGGATACCGTTAATCATGACAGCACTGTTCCTAGTACTAAATCCACGGATGTTGATACGTGAGTCACCATATCCACCACCTTGCTTTGTAGCATAGATCGATGGTGTGTTGTTCAGGATTTCTGGAAATTCCTGTGACCCTAGCTTTTCTTGTATTTCCGCGGCGCGTATTGTGGATACGGCAACAGGGGTTTCCCTGTCCTTAGCGATATCTACAACCCCGGTTACAACTACCTCATCAAGGGAGTTTGCATCAACCTCAAGTACAAGGTCTCCCAGGTCTTGAGTACCTCCCCCGGTAACATTAAATGGAACGCTCAATGTCTTGAACCCCACATAAGAGATTCTAAGGGTTCCGGTTGACTGGGTAACTTCAAGATTAAAATTACCATCAAAGTCAGTACTGGCACCAGCATTTGTGCCTTGTACCATAACGTTTACACCTGGAAGGGGCGCATTCATGTCACCATCCAGTACAGTACCTGTCAAGGTTCCCTGTCCATAGCTTACTGCCGTAAGGACAAAAAACGCTGCAACCAGTAGTTTTGAAACATTTTTCATTAGTGAGTATTTAGAATTAGATTTTGCGGCAAAAGTCAGTATATCTGCCAAATTAAATATTAAGACAATGTTAAGAATAATATATAAAAAGCCCTAGCCCAATAGAGAATCGGGTGCTCACTAAAACGTTGTCGTTCAGAAATTTAACATTGTTGCTTTTTGCAACGATGCGGTTTTAAGACTTATATCTTTTTAACAATGAAGAAGTTGAAGAATCATGCATGCCCATGTCATCTGCATTGATGTCCTTGAGAATATTCTTGGCCAACTGTTTTCCTAGTTCAACGCCCCACTGGTCGTAACTATAAATATTCCAGATTATGCCCTGGGTAAAGATTTTATGCTCGTACATCGCTATCAATGCGCCCAGTGATTTTGGCGTAAGCTTGTCAATGAGCAATGTATTTGTGGGCTTGTTGCCCTCAAAGACCTTAAAGGAAGCAAGTTTTTCAATGGCTTTTGCCGTAAGGCCATCCTGCTCAAGCTCTGCAGTGACCTCTTCATGGGTCTTGCCATTCATCAGGGCTTCGGTTTGTGCAAAGAAGTTGGCCATCAACTTGTCATGGTGGTCCTTGTCACCATGAAGTGAATGTTTATACCCTATAAAATCCGTGGGAATCAACTTGGTCCCCTGGTGAATCAATTGAAAGAAGGCGTGCTGTGAGTTTGTGCCCGGTTCGCCCCATACAATTGTGCCCGTTTGATACGTGACCCTGTTGCCATTGCGGTCAACACTCTTGCCGTTGCTCTCCATAAATGCCTGTTCAAGATAGGCAGAAAAGCGGTGCAGGTACTGGGTGTATGGTATTAGCGCTTCACTTTCGGCACCGTGGAAGTTGTTGTACCATACGCTTATCATGGCAAGTACAACGGGAATGTTTTCGCCGAAAGGCGTATTCTTAAAATGCTCATCCATGGCATGTGCGCCCTCAAGCATCTTGTTGAAATTGTTATACCCCACTGATAGGGCAATGCTAAGGCCCACGGCGCTCCACAGGGAGAAGCGGCCGCCCACCCAGTCCCACATGGGGAAGATGTTGTGGCTGGCGATACCAAAGTCTGCCACGGCCTCAAGGTTTGTGGATACCGCCACAAAGTGCTTCTCCACGGCCTGTTTTGCATCGGCATCAGCGATGGTGTTTTTATCCAGGAACCATTTTCTTGCCGTTTTGGCATTTGTGATGGTCTCCTGTGTGGTAAAGGTTTTTGAAACGATGACAAAGAGTGTCGTTTCTGGGTCAAGGTCTTTAAGCACCTCTTGTGAATGGTCTCCATCTACATTTGAGATAAAATGGACCTTGAGGTGGTTTTTATAAAATTCCAGTGCTTCGGTGACCATTGCCGGGCCCAGGTCAGAGCCTCCTATACCTATGTTGACAATAGTGGTTATGGCCTTGCCGGTAAGACCCTTGTGCTCCCCGCTTATCACGGTATCACAAAATGTTGAGATCTTCTCCTTTACCTCGGTAACCTCGGCTACCACGTCCTCACCATCTACTTCTGCATCTGCGCTGGCGGGGAGTCGCAATGCGGTGTGCATCACGGCGCGGTCTTCGGTCTCGTTGATATGGCTTCCGCCAAAGTAATCTTTAATGGCTTCCTTGAGCTTCATCTCCTCGGCAAGCTCCAGTAAAAGGGCTTTAGTCTCGTCTGTGATGAGGTTTTTAGAATAATCCACATAAAAATCTTCCCACTCCAGTGAAAATTGTGCTGCCCTGTCCTTATCCTTAAAAAGCTTCCTCATATTGAGGTTGTTGTTTGCCTTATGGTGTGCTTCTAGTTTTTTCCAGGTTGATGTGGTGGTGGGATTGATTTTTTGCATGGTTATAGAATTTC
The DNA here is from genome assembly GCA_002710685.1 of Cytophagaceae bacterium. Classification (GTDB taxonomy): domain Bacteria; phylum Bacteroidota; class Bacteroidia; order Flavobacteriales; family Flavobacteriaceae; genus Leeuwenhoekiella. Next base: position 17,456 of record PALD01000054.1, read on the forward strand.
TTCAAAGTTAAGATTGTCCAGTTGAATTTTAAGCGGTTCAATGTGTTTAAAATAATCTGGCTTTAAAGAATCTTCAAGAGGCTGGCTCAATGGGAGGTCTTGTTTAAAGGGGTCGACCTGCACCCCGTTTTTCCAGAAACGGTAACATACGTGTGGACCACTCGTGTTGCCCGTCATGCCTATATATCCTATAATATCGCCCTGTTGTACATAATCGCCCACCTTAACGGCGCGCTTGCTCATGTGCAGGTACTGGGTCTCGTACGTACTGTTGTGGCGTATCTTGACATAATTACCGTTGCCGCCCCTATATTCACTTTTTATCACGGTTCCATTTGCGGTGGTCATGATGGGCGTGCCCACGGCACCGGCAAAATCAGTGCCCCGGTGCGGACGTATCTTGTTGCCATAATAGGCAATGCGCCTCCTCAGGTTGTAACGTGACGATACCCTGTTGAATTTGAGGGGGCCTTTCAAGAAAGCCCTTCTCAGGTTATTTGCTTCCTCATCATAAAAATCTATGGCGTTGGGTAATGAATCGTTGCGGTACCTAAAGGCATATACCGGCTTGCCCTTGTGCTCAAACCAGCTGGCCTTGATCTTATCTATGCCAGCGGGAATGGTATCATTTATAAATTTTTCGGTGTAAACCACTTTAAACCTATCGCCTGCCTGAAGGTGAAAGAAATCTATGGTCCAGGCATAGATGTCTGCAATCTTGTAAGATAGGGTCACGCTTAGCCCCAGCTCATCAAAGGTTGAGGACAGGTTGTCATTGATAACCCCGTAGGCTGTTTTTTCAACCAGGGTAACGGGTTTCTTTTTGTTCTCGACTTTTATGCTGTCTTGCAGGTCAACAATAACATAGTCAATCTTGTTCTGCTCATAGATAAAGACCTTTGCCTTGTCTGTGGTGTCTTTTGCCTTAAGCAAGACATAAGGCTTGCCCATGTCTATTTTGCGGGTGTCAAAGACCCCTTCGGAAGATTCAGTGATCTTCTGGATGGTGACGTAGTCAATACCGTTGTTGAACATGATCTGGCCAAAGCTGTCACCAGATTTGACGGTATCCCTTACCACGTTATAATCGTCAAAGGTATAACCGTATTCTTTTTGAACTTGGGGCTTGGGTCTTGGGGCTGCGTCTTGGATTTCTTTTTTCGGTTCATCATCAGCACAGGAAATAATCGCTAGTGCTGCCAGCATCAGAAGAAGTTTTTTCAATTTAGGGGATTTTATGCTATTCCTTAATTAAGTTATTTAAACGTGCTTGCCCCAATCGTCGCGCTCTTCTTGAGACCATAGCTCAGGGAAGAAGATGCGTTTTTGATACTTGGGGTGCATATATTTTACCCAGTCGCTCCCACCGGTGGCCTCTATGGGCTCCTGGCCCTTGTTGAGGTAATATTGTGCAGCCCTAAAGTGAGACATGACCCATTTAATATTGACAGTATGGTCATAATGACGCATGGCTTCCCTCAAAGTTGCATCATTTTTGTCCTTTTCTGGCAGGGTCTTGAAACGGGCGTACAAATTTAGATTTTTATATTTAACTAGAAAACGTTTGAATTCGTCCTTATATTTTAGCTCAAATTGAGAAAGTGTGTAGGATTTTTTCCCTGTTTTGTAGTCCTTGCCCGCGGCTTGCCAGTATAGTTTTTCAATGGATTCATCCACAGGGGTTTGTGGGTCGTGTTTTTCGCGAAAGCGTGCATCTATGAGATTCTCAAGGTCTGTACTGCCAAATTCTATCAAGCGGTACTGCGCGCTCTGAAAACCGCTGGCAGGGCTAAGGGTCAACCGGAACTTGAGGTATTGCTCCATCTCCATCCCCTCGCGCATGATGGTAAACGAGCCGGTGAGCATGTCAAAGTAACGGCTTATGCGCTGTAGCCTTTCGGCAAAAAAACGTGCGGTGAGGACCTCCTTGAATGCTACCTGTTCTATCTCCCACAGGATCATTTTAAATAGGAGTTCGTTGATTTGATGATACATGATAAATACCATCTCGTCAGGGTAGAGGGTGCGCTGCACCTGGAGGTTGAGCAGGGCATCTGTTTGTATATAGTCCCAGTAGTTCACGGGTCTTGAATGCAAGAACCCTTCTAGTTGTGCCGAGAGGTCCTGCCCCATGGCATCAAACTTCCCGCTAAGTTTTTCTAATTGTTCCCGTGCGTCGTCTGGGGTGTTGTCCATCAATCTACGATTATATGAAAAGGATTTGCAAGGCCTTTAAAGGCTTCAATATCTGCCTTGAGTGACCCCACTGCAAGGCTGGCCTTGAGGCGCAAAGGTATTTTATTTTTATCATCGCTCACCCAGATGGTAAGGCTTTCTTTTTCTTTAAAAACGCGCCCTGCCTGTACATAAGGCCTGAACTTAAGGGCCTTTACCTTACCAAATTTAGTATCGAGCACCTCCTTGCCCAAGAACTTGAGCTTGAACTTAAAGTTCTCTTCGTCAAAGAACATGTTGAGCACGGTCTCATCACCTTCCTTGAGGTTTGAGGTGTCCAGCTTGTCACGTAAAAAGAAAAAGGATGATATAAGGTCGTGGACCTGTGGCTCTGTGGTAAAGGTTTCCTTATTGTCATGCTTAAGGTCCTGCACGTAGGCCTTGCGTGCATCTTGGTCAAAATCAATGATCTTGTCCTTGGTATGGCCGCCCTCATCAATCTTGCGGATAAAGCGGTGCGGCAGTATGGTGTTCTTGTCAACGTAGGATTCATAATAATCCTCAACATTAAAGAACAGGGCAGAGAGGCCCTTGGTTTCACCAAAACCCTTGAGATGGTACACCTGCTTGCCGTTAAGCGTCTTGTTTTCTACATCGAGCGTGGCATAGCCCGCTGTTACCAGGCCATAATGAATACGGAATTTGAACCACTCGCCATCTTTAAAGGCGTGGTCCTGTGCATTCACCACGGCACAGAGCAATAGTGCAATCAATATTGTAAAGGTCTTTTTCATAGCTGTAATATTATGGCTTCCGCCAAAGTAATTACAAGATGTGTTCCAAAATTAGCCAAAACGATTTAATAGCCTTTTCATAAAGTGGAAAATCCATTCCGTTTGTAAACGCAATGGATTTTGATTCATTGTTTTTTCTTGCTGTAAAAGCTATAAGGTGCCACGTAGTGCCTGCTCGCGCTCAATGGATTCAAAAAGTGCCTTGAAGTTACCGGCGCCAAAACCTTTTGCCCCCATGCGCTGAATGATTTCGACAAAGAGGGTGGGCCTGTCCTGCAATGGTTTTGTAAAAATCTGCAGCAGGTATCCTTCTTCATCGGCATCCACGAGTATGGAGAGTTCTTGAAGTCGTTTTAGATCTTCTTTCATCTTATCCATGTGCGTGCCCAACCTTCTGGGGATATCGTCATAATATGCTTGCGGTGGCGGGGGTAGGAACTCTACGCCACGAGCCTTTAAAGCGGCCACGGTATCAACGATATCATCCGTGGCCACGGCAAGGTGCTGCACCCCTGGACCTTCATAAAAATCGAGGTATTCTTCTATCTGTGATTTCTTGATGCCTTCGGCCGGCTCATTGATAGGAAATTTTATCCTTCCGTTCCCATTGCTCATCACCTTGCTCATCAATGCAGAATACTCTGTGGTGATCTGCTTGTCATCAAAAGTGAGGAAGTTTACAAACCCCATGACTTCTTCATACCATTTTACCCAGGTGTTCATTTCGCCCCAGCCCACGTTGCCTACCATGTGGTCTATGTATTTTAATCCGGTAGGCTCAGGGTTATAGTCTGAGTCCCATTGGCGAAAGCCAGGTAAAAATTGCCCGTTGTAGTTTTTGCGTTCCACAAACATATGCACGGTTTCGCCATAGGTGTAAATCCCTGAACGAACGACCTCGCCGTGTTCATCTTTTTCAACCTTGGGCTCCATAAAGGGTTTTGCACCGCGTTTTGTGGTTTCTTCAAATGCGCTGTGGGCATCTTCCACCCACAGGGCAACCACCTTCACACCGTCGCCATGTTTAACGATATGGTCGTTGATGGGCGACTCGCTATTGAGGGGCGAGGTGAGCACGAGGCGTATTTTATCTTGTTTGAGCACATAGCTTACGCGGTCCTTTTGACCGGTTTCTAGTCCGCTGTACGCAAAAGATTGAAAACCAAAAGCCGTCTTATAAAAATGCGCGGCCTGCTTTGCATTGCCTACATAAAATTCAACATAATCTGTTCCTAAGAGAGGCAAAAAATCTTGCGCGCCATCAAATATTTTCTCTAGTCCGTAATCAACGGATTTTAAATCTTCTTTCATGATTTTTCAATTACTCGATTATCGATTAATCAATTAAGCTAATTAGCAAATTCGATAATTAGCGAATGACTTTATTTTAAATTTCTTTTACTTGTGCCTATTATGCTATTCAGCAATTTTATAATTCCGCTAAGCTTTGTAATTAGGCTTTCACATTCTGGATAAGAGTCTATGTTTTGGCATAGAAATAACCAGTATTCTGTCTCGTCTGCTTCTTTAGAGGCAATTTTCATTTTATGAACAAAATCAGCTTTGCTTTCAGCATTCTGTGCTTCTTTAACATTAGCTCCTATTGAAGTTGCTGATCTTAAAAGTTGTCTTGCTATGACAAATTTCTTCTTGCTTTCAAGTTTTTCAGCATACTTAACTGCTTCAATCGAAAATTCAAACGTCAGCCTTAGTATGGCATTATCCTTATATTTTTCGCTTAAGCTAAATTTCATTTACATGAATTAATTGAATTAGCTAATCAGCTCATTTTCAAATTTGCTATTTAATTATTCAAGCCACGATTTATAATACGTTTCGTCTGCAATTGCCATGGCGTCTTCACAAACCATCAACGGTCTGAACGTATCGACCATAACGGCAAGTTCTTCAGTTTCTGTTTTACCTATGCTGCGCTCTACTGCACCCGGATGTGGCCCATGCGGAATACCCGCCGGATGCAGCGAGATATGCCCGGCTTCAATATCATTACGGCTCATAAAGTCACCATCAACATAATACAAAACCTCGTCGCTATCTATGTTGCTATGGTTGTATGGCGCCGGGATACTTTCTGGGTGGTAGTCATACTTACGTGGACAAAAACTGCACACCACAAAAGCATCAGTCTCAAAAGTTTGATGCACCGGTGGCGGCTGATGGATGCGCCCCGTGATGGGCTCAAAATCATGAATTGAAAATGCATACGGATAATTATAACCATCATAGCCCACAACATCAAAGGGATGCGTGGCATACACCATATCAAAAATCTCATCCTGTTTTTTGATTTTCATCAAAAAGTCTCCTTTCTCGTCATTGGTTTCCAGTTCGTAAGGCCTTCTCAGGTCACGCTCACAAAACGGTGAATGTTCCAGCAGTTGCCCAAACCAGTTGCGATAGCGTTTTGGCGTGTAAATAGGCCGTCGGGATTCTACAATGAACAAACGGTTGTCATCTGTGTCAAAATCCATTTTATAGATTACCCCACGCGGAATCAATAGATAATCGCCATATTTAAAATCCAGGTTGCCCAGATGTGTCCGCAGTTTTCCGCTGCCGCGATGTACAAAAATGAGTTCGTCAGCATCGCTGTTTTTATAAAAATAATCCTGTGTTTTTTGCTGTGGTGCGGCAAGGATTATGGTACAATCGCTATTTGTCAATATGGGTTTACGGCTGTCCAGGTAATCCATTTCCGGCTTGACCTGAAACCCTTTAAAACGGTAGGATTGGATGTGGTTTTTCTTGGCGATTTTTGGTTTGGCATCCTTACTGCCTCTAATTTCCCTAACTTGTGTGGGCCTTTGCTCGTGATACATGTTTGTGTACATGCCATCAAAACCTATGGTGCCAAAAAGCTGTTCATAATACAGGCTGCCATCAGGTTTTTTAAACTGTGTATGTCGCTTATGGGGTATTTTTCCCAGTGTGTGATAGAAGGGCATATTTGAGTGTTTTTTTTGGCTTAAAGCCAAATTATAACAAGCAAAAATGACACATCTTCAATTTTTTAATGCTTGCCTACCAAATATCGCAAAATTTACATGGAAATAGGTCAAGATTTTCTTAAAACCAAAATCCCAGGCTGAAGTACCAGTGAACTTCATCAATATCGGGAGAATAGGCCAGCCGCGTTTGTAAAGGCCCCAGGAAAGTCTCTAACCCATAGCCCAGGTAATACCCTGTATAATCAGGCGTGCTGAGCCAGTTACCGGTGCTAAATAGGTCATCTTCAAGGTTTGCGAAATTTGCTCCCGCAGCAATGTGGTTCTTGCCATAAAAGTTATAGTCCAGGTCTATGGAGGTCTTGACATACGCATCGCCTATGCTGTCAACATAGTCGTAACCATTAAATGTCACCAGGTTGTTGACCAGGTTGTTGCCCCAGCCACCCAGGATGAAGTCCATTGATTTTGTGGAGGTGCTGCCCAGTTTAAAACCGCCTTCATTGCTTATGACCATGGCAAATTTATCAAGCGGGCTAAACGCATACTTGAGCTGGGCCTTGCCAATGGAAAACTCCTCAAACCGGTCAAACCGGTCACTTGAGAACAAGTAGAGGTGAAAATCTCCATTAAAGTACCATCCATTTGTAGGGAAGTATTTATTATCAAAAGAATCGAGCAACAACCTGCCGTAGGTGCTGAAATAATGGTTGTCTTCAAAGACAAACTTGGCCTCGGTTTCTTCAGAGCGCAAGGTTTCAGTCTCTATGCCTATGTATTTATGTTCCACTCCCAGGTCAAGAGAGAATTGTTTTTCAAACAGGGTTTGAATGTAAACCTGGTTCGTGATGGTAGAATACTCAATATCTATACTGTTCAGGTTGGATAGGGATAGATCGATCAATTGATCTACAAACTGTGCGCTTATGTTCTTTTCAAAACTATTGTAAGAGGACCTTGCCCCAAAACCTATGTAAAAACCGTTATCACTAAAGTAGTCTATGTTATAACGTATGTTATCACCCACGATAAAATCTACCGATATTTCATCATTTCTAAAGAGCAACCTCTTTTTTGTGAGGTTGAGCAGCGCTGCGCTCTTGTACAGGTCATCATAATGCAGTGCGGCGCTCAGGGATGTGGTGCTCTTGCTTTCTTTTACATCTAGGTCAAGGTGGTATGACTTGTCATCATATCCGTCAAGGGCATAGTTGATGCGTTTGAAGTTGCCGGTGGCAGAGAGGCTGTTTATACCTTGATAAAGCTTGTCATAGGTTGTTGTTGCAGGGGTGCGCAGCTTGAGTTTTCCCAGGATGTATGAGCGGGTGTAGTACTCGTTTCCATTGGTAGCTATCGATTTTATGGTGAGGCTATCCTTTTTCTTGAGGTTGAGTTTAGGTTTTGTATAAAATGTATTTTGTTTCAGTTCAACGCTTTTCAGGAGGTCCTGGAATAGTTTTGCTTTTTTTTCGCCGCAAGCGATAATCTCATTTCCCTTTTCAAAATCAACGACACTGTAATCATCAATATCAGGCCTTATGTAAATGTCTGTGAGCTTTATCTTTTCTTTCATGGCCTCTATGGTGCGGTAGTTGTTTACCTGCACGAGGATATCTGGGGCGCTCAGTAGCTCTTCACGGCTCCTCAGGTCGTCCTGTACATCCACGCCGATGATAAAATTAGCCCCTCTCTTTTTAAGTTCCTCAACGGGATAGTTATCAACTACCCCACCGTCAATAAGCAACTTGCCATCAAGTTCTATGGGGCTAAAAAGGGATGGGAGTGCCCCACTGGCTGTTATTGCCTCGGGGAGCGAGCCGCTGTCAAGTATAATGGCCTGCCCTTTTACAACATCTGTGGCAACACAAAAAAACGGGATGGGGAGTTTGCCAAAATCCTTAGTGTCCTTAACATGCGCCGTTAACCTTGCAATCAAGTTGTAGATGTTCTGCCCCTTTGATAGGGCAGAGGGTATGGAGATCTTGAAGTTGTCAAATGGCAAGGTGAGTGCATACCGCTCAGAGTTTTTTTTCTGGTTAAAGCTCTTTGCGCTGCGGGGCAGTTCATCCTGTATCAATTTTTGAAAATCTATCACGTGAAAGATGGAATCCAGTTGGCTGGCCGTATACCCCGAAGCATACAGGCCGCCCACAATGGCGCCCATGCTCGTGCCGCCTATATAATCAATCTCTATGCCCGCTTTTTCAATTTCTTTTAAAACCCCTATGTGTGCGAGGCCTTTGGCACCACCGCCACTCAGCACGAGACCTATCTTGAGGTCTTTGCCTTGCGGGATCCTGTCAATATTAAGCTGTATTTCTTCCTGGGCCTGGATGAGTCCAAAAAGAAATAGGAAGGTGACGAGTGCTATATTGTTTTTATGCTTCAATCCTTATGATAATGATCGTGAATGATTCTTGCCCTAGAGGGCCCTATGACCTCTGCCAGGGCTTCCATGCCGGCCTCTTTGACCCTTTTTACAGACCTAAAATGCTTGAGCAGTTCCACGACGGTTTTTTCTCCTATGCCGGGGATTTCCTCAAGTTCAGTATTTAAGGCCGAACTACTGCGCTTATTTCTATGAAATGTTATGCCAAAACGGTGTGCCTCATTCCTTAGTTGCTGAATTATCTTTAAACTTTCACTCTTTTTGTCTAAATATAACGGAATACTGTCTCCCGGGTAGTAAATCTCCTCCAGTCGCTTGGCAATGCCTATGATGGCAATCTTTCCGCGCAAGCCCAATCTTTCTAAAGCCTTTACCCCAGAGGATAACTGACCCTTGCCGCCATCCACGATGACCAGTTGCGGGAGGCTTTCACCTTCATTGAGCAATCTTCTGTACCGGCGGTGCACCACCTCTTCCATGGATGCAAAATCATCTGGGCCGGTCACGGTCTTTATATTGAACTTACGGTAATCCTTCTTGCTGGGTTTTCCGTTCTTGAACACCACACAGGCGGCCACGGGGTTTGTTCCCTGTATGTTTGAATTGTCAAAACATTCTATGTGCCGGGGTTCCTGGCTAAGTCTTAGGTCTACCTTCATCTGGGCCATGATACGGTTTGTGTGCCGGTCTGGATCCACGATTTTAGTTTGCTTGAACCGCTCCATCCTGAAGTACTTTGCATTGCGTTCACTAAGTTCAACAATGCGTTTTTTGTCTCCCAGCTTGGGTACGGTCACCTTGATGTCATCGCCCATTTCTACGGTAAAGGGCACATATATTTCGCGTGACTGCGAGTTGAACCTTTGTCGTATTTCCACAATGCCTATCTCCAGTAATTCCTGGTCAGATTCATCAAGTTTTTTCTTGAGCTCAAGGGTGTGCGACCTTATGATGGCACCGTGCGATAGCTGCAGGAAATTGACATAGCCATACCCTTCATCACTCACGATGCTAAAGACATCCACATTGTTTATCCTGGGGTTTACCACCGTGCTTTTTGACTGGTAGTTTTCAAGCGTGTCCAGCTTTTCCTTGATGCGCTGGGCGTCCTCAAACTGCAGGTTTTCTGCATGTTCCTTCATCTTTTGTCTAAAACGGTTCAATGAGTCCTTGAAGTTGCCCTTGACGATTTCGCGTATGGCGTCAATATTATCGTGGTACGCTTCCGCGGAAATATATCCTTCACAAGGCCCCAGGCAATTGCCCAGGTGATATTCTAGGCAGACCTTGTACTTGCCGCCCTCTATTTTTTCTGCTGAAAGGTCATAGTTACAGGTGCGCAATGGGTAAAGGCCCTTGATGAGGTCCAGCAGGGTGTGCACGGTCTTCATGCTCGTGAACGGCCCGTAGTACTCGCTGCCATCCTTGATGAGGCGCCTTGTGGGAAACACACGCGGAAAACGCTCGTTCTTGATACAGATCCATGGATAGCTCTTGTCATCCTTGAGCAGCACGTTGTACCGTGGCTGGTACTTCTTGATAAGGTTGTTCTCCAGTAAAAGCGCATCAGTCTCGCTGTTTACCACGATGTGGCGTATTTCTTTTATCTTCTTGACCAGCACATGCGTGCGGGCATTGTCATGGTTTTTTGTAAAATAGGAAGAAACGCGCTTCTTGAGGTTCTTGGCCTTGCCCACATAGAGTAACTTCCCGTTTGCATCATAATATTGATAAACCCCGGGGCTACTGGGAAGGGTCTGTATCTGCACGCTGATTTCTGGAAGATTCATTCCTCAAATTTACCGTTTATTGTACGTAAGTAAAATGCCTTTATCAATAGTTTGACAGATATTTATCAAGTTGCTCCCTGGTATGTGTTATTTGTCATTTTAGGCATACTTTAGCGCACGCAAACACGATGGCTGTTGCCTTTTTATTAACTTGCATGTTGTGGAAAAACAGATAATAGGTAGAACTGACAAGGTAGACTTCCCCCGGCTGGGATTTAATGATATTGATGTAAAGATCGATACCGGGGCCTATACGTCTTCCATACACTGTGCGCACATACGCGAAGAAGGAGACGAGCTCCACTGCACCTTCCTAGATGCACAGCATCCCAGTTACAATGGCCTGCCCATGGTCTTTAAGGAGTTTGATATCACCGCCGTGCGCAGTAGCAATGGCGAGATACAATACCGGTATGTGGTGCAGAGCAACATACGTGTCTATGGCAAGGTGTTCAAGATTACCCTAACCCTAAGCTCCAGGGATGACATGCGTTTTCCCGTATTGCTGGGGCGAAAATTCCTTACTAAAAAATTTATCGTAGATACAGAGCTCACCGATGTGTCCTACAATCTGAAAATAAATGAAAATAAAGATCTTATCGAGAAATAGCCATCTCTATTCTACCCAAAGATTAGTAGAAGCGGCTAAAAAGCGAAAGCATGAAGTTGAGGTTATCGACCCTCTCAAATGTGACTTGATCATTGAGAAGAAAAAGCCCACCGTTTATTATAAGGGCAGGTACCTCAATGATACTGATGCCATCATACCACGTATAGGTGCATCAATAACGTATTATGGTACTGCCGTTGTACGCCAGTTTGAGATGATGGGCTGTTTTACCACGACAGAGTCACAGGCGCTGGTGCGCAGTAGGGACAAGTTGAGGAGCCTGCAAATCTTGTCAAGGGCCCGCTTGGGCCTGCCCAAGACCGTTTTTACAAACTACTCGCGCGATGTGTCAGAAATTATTGAACATGTAGGGGGGGCACCCTTGATCATAAAACTGCTTGAAGGCACACAGGGACTGGGCGTTGTACTTGCTGAGACGCAAAATGCGGCCGAAAGTGTCATCGAGGCCTTTAATGGCCTACAGGCCCGGGTGATAGTGCAAGAATTCATCAAGGAGGCCAAAGGCGCTGACATCCGTGCGTTTATCGTGGATGGCCAGGTCGTGGGCGCGATGAAGAGACAGGGTAAAGAAGGAGAGTTTAGGAGCAACCTGCACCGGGGCGGGTCAGCATCTATCATTCAATTGACAGATGATGAAGAAAATGCCGCGATAAAGGCGGCAAAATCCATGGGGCTAGGAGTTGCCGGTGTTGATATGCTGCAAAGTGACCGGGGGCCGCTGATACTTGAGGTCAATTCTTCTCCAGGGCTTGAGGGTATAGAGGCTGCAACAGGTAAGGATATAGCAAAAAGCATTATAAGATATATTGAAAGGGGAATCTAACAGCATGTCGTGGATTGATGAAAATAATGAGCTGCACATCCTGGGAGAGAAGATTTCGCCGGGAGGCAAATGTACCATCAACTTCAATATGGCAAAACTGTACACTACCACCTCGGTAGATGTACCCATTATCATAAATCGTTCAAAAAAACCAGGACCTTGTATCCTGCTCACTGCAGGAATACACGGTGATGAGATAGGAGGTGTCGAGATTGTACGGCAAATCATTTCAAAAGGCATCAACAAACCGGCGAGGGGCACCATTATATGCATTCCCGTCCTCAATATTTTTGGGTTTTTAAACATGGCACGGGAGTTTCCTGATGGTCGGGACCTTAACCGGGTGTTCCCAGGATCTAAGCATGGTTCACTGGCAAGTAGGTTTGCCTATCAGTTTGTCAACAAAATCCTGCCCGTGGCAGATTTTTGCCTGGACTTTCACACCGGCGGCGGTAGCAGGTACAATGTGCCCCAGATAAGGATTCAACAAGGTGATGAAGGGCTGCTTAAGTTTGCCAACATCTTCAACGCACCGTTTATACTGTACTCCAAGAATATCCCAAAATCCTACCGGGCGACCTGTTTAAAAATGGGCAAGCCCATCCTGCTCTTTGAAGGTGGGATGTCACAGGTGAGTGATAAGGAAATTGCCCGGGAAGGTGTGCAGGGCGCGATGAGGATCCTGCAGCATTTTAAGATGCTGGACAAGAAGCACACCATCGAGCCGTTAAAGCGCAACATGGTGACCATACATGACAGTAGCTGGATAAGGGCCCGGTACAGCGGTCTTTTGCACTTGCGGTGCAAGTGTGGTGATTTTGTTGAAAAAAATCAGGTGATTGCACGCATCACAGACCCATACGGTAGTTTTAGGCACAAGGTCAAGGCGCCTAACGATGGTTTTATAATCAATGCAAACGAAGCATCGCTCGTGTACCAGGGGGATGCCATTTTTCATATCTCGATAAGTGATGACCTTACAGATGACAAAGTCTCAATGGCGGATTAAGTACCGGGAACTTCGGGAGAGCCTTTCGGCGAAAGCCATAGAAGAACAGAGCATCGCGATTGCAAACAATGCCCTGAAGATGGACATCTGGGAGCATGAAAACTACCATATATTCCTGCCCATACCCGGTAAAGCGGAAGTGGATACGGAATTCCTGATGAGTGTACTGAGCGGGAAGGACAAAAACATCATCCTGTCCCAGAGCGATTTTAAAACCTGCTCCATGACCCATTACCTGCTCACTGATGGTACGCGGATAAAACCCAATGCCTGGGGGATACCAGAACCACAAAATGGCCTGCAGATCAATGAAGGTCAGATTGATGTGGTCTTTGTGCCCTTGCTGGCGTATGATATATGGGGAAATAGGTTGGGGTATGGCAAGGGGTTTTATGACAGGTTCTTGCATAAGTGCAGGAAAGATGTGTTAAGGATAGGGCTTAGTTTTTTTGAGCCAGAAGGGGCTTTGCCCGTAAACAATGATGACATGGGGTTAACACATTGTATAACAGGTGCTAAAATCCATTCTTTTTAGAAGTGTATTATAAATATTTGCTATATTCGTTGCCCCCTTTCATAACCTATTTTACAGTATGACCACTCATAAGCGAGGTCGATTACTATCTATATTTGGTAATTCTCAAGAACCTCAACCCGAAAACAAACAGGAAAAGTTTTTTTATGAACAGATAGCCATGCTGGCAGGTGCTGGTGGGTTTTCTGTGGATTTTGTTGAAAAGACAACCTATTTTGATAAACAGCTCAGGAAGATAATCGAGGTGCCCACAAGCTATGAGCCTTCTTTTAAACATGTGCTCCACTTTTTTGACATGGACTTTCATGAAGCCATACAGCAGGATTATAAAAAGGTTCAGACAGGGGTTTCTTATCAGGATGATGTAAAAATCGTGAGCTATAAGAACCGCACCTTCTGGGCACGTATCATAGCTAAGCCCGTCATAGATAAAAAAGGAAATGTCACTGGTGTTAAAGGGGTGGTCATGGATATTGATGAGGAGCGCAAAAAAGAGCAGAGCCTGGCCAAATCACTGGAATTGATAGAGGCCAATAACAACAGGCTCTTTAAGTTTGCCAATTATGTCTCACAGGACCTCAAATCACAGGTCAATAACCTTGAGCTCACATCGCAACTTGTGGATGAGCGAAGATTAGTGGGGGACCACAAAGATCTTTTTAAGAACTATCAAGAGATTGCAAAAAGTCTTTCTCGTACCGTTTCACAGCTCAATGAGGTAGTATCCATACAAAACAGGGCCAATGATAAAAGGGAGGTGATAATACTTGAAGAACTCCTTGCTGAATGTGTGGGTGAACTACAGCACCTTATCAACAAGGAAGAAGCGTATGTGTATTCAGATTTTTCTGAAGTTCCCTCAGTGGAATATATACCCGATTTTTTACATAACATATTCTATACCTTGATTAAAAATGGCATCCTTAACCAGAACACCGCACGCAAACCCGAAATAAAGGCTTATAGTATTACTGAAGATGGCAAGGACAAGATCATCATAGAAGATAATGGTGGTGGTATGGATATGAAAAAGGACGCTGACAGGATTTTTCACATGACAAAAAGCTCAGACAGTGAAGGGTACAATCAATCTGTGGGCTTGTTTGTGGTAAAGAACCAGGTGGAGGCCATGGGTGGTGTCATAAATGTGATGAGCAAACTGGGTTATGGCACCAAGTTTATAATCACCCTCTAGGCCCCAGGATAATCCTACGGTTATAGTTCTTCTGTTTTTGGTTCTTCAATTTCCTGCTTGGGAGTGTCTTTTGCAAAAGCACGCTTATTGAAAACCAGGAGCAATCCCACACCCACGCTTATTGCCGTATCTGCAATATTAAAGACCGCATTAAAAAAAGTGAAGTATTTACCACCCCATATAGGCAACCACTCTGGCAAGTAACCTTCCCACATGGGGAAATAGAGCATATCGACAACCTTGCCGTGAAACCAGGTACCATACCCACCTGCCTCAGGTAAGAATGTGGCCACTTCTCCCTCACTACCGTTAAAGATGACCCCATAGAAAATTGAATCTATGATGTTGCCAAAGGCACCGGCAAATATGAGGGCAACCGCAACGATAAGTATTCTTGAGGCATGCTTGCGCACGCTGTCATAGAGCCAGTACCCTATGAGAGGCAGGATGCAGATCCTGAACCCCGTGAGTATGATCTTGCCATAATCGCCGGGAATCTTGGTGCCCCAGGCCATGCCTTCGTTTTCTACAAAAAGAATCTTGAACCAATTGAAAACAACAACGTCCTCGCCAAGAACAAAATGTGTTTTGATGTATATTTTACTAATCTGGTCGATTAACAGGATAAGAACGATAATTCCTATTGCCTTTTTTAGGGACATTGTGAGCGTTTAAAAACAGAAAGGCAAAAATAGCCAAATTATTTAGACCTGGTCACTTTAATGTTGCCATCTATGGACCTTAATATCAACGTGGCCCCGCTGCCCATATTATCATCAAGTAGCACTTCGCCATTTCTTGAGGTTGCCCGTATTTTTTGATCATGGCCCTCTACAAGGATGTTGCCCATCTCAGTGTTTACAATACCTTGCCCTTCAAAGTCTTTTAAAAAGCAATTGCCACTTGAAAGGTTGAGGTTGACAAAGTTGAACCTTCCACGTGCGGTTACTGAGGCCAGGGAAGAAGCCACCTCAATACCTAGGCCTGGCGGGACGGTAAGGTGCAGGGCCACACTAAGCAACTTATGGGCGGCAAGTTTATCATCAATCTTTTTAAATGATGGGGACCTCGCGGTATGTACCGTGAGTATGCCGTCTTCAATAGTGGTCTGTATCAGTAGGGTTTCAAAGGTTTCACCTTCAACCTCCGTATGGATCTGGATATCATCAGTACCTGCGACGGCCTGGATGTTGACATCAAAGACAAGGTCAGTATCAATAAGGATACCCTCAATGTCATCTACTGGGATAACCTCTTCCAGGGTTTTTTGGCTTAAAGCCAAATGCACCCAGACCAAGCACAGGCTTGAGAAGATGATTTTTAACGTTTTAAAATGGAGTCGCATGTCATAAGGTTAACAAAAAACGCTCCAGGTCATGTGCCGGGAGCGTTTTTTCTATGATTTTAAAAAAGTAATCTAGTGCTTTATAAAACTATTTTTGCATGTTCTTGGCCTCAATGCTCAATGTCGCGTGTGGAACAAGCTTAAGTCTCTCTTTGTTGATGAGCTTGCCTGTTACACGGCATATGCCATAGGTCTTGTTCTGTATTCTCACAAGGGCATTCTTAAGGTCCCGTATAAATTTTTCCTGCCTAATGGCAAGGGCGGAGTTTGCTTCCTTGCTCATGGTCTCACTACCTTCTTCAAAAGCCTTGAATGTGGGTGAGGTGTCATCAGTACCATTGTTGCCATCGTTCATGTAGGCACTCTTGATAAGGTCTAGGTCTTGCTGGGCCTTGTCTATTTTTGCCTGGATGATAACGCGAAATTCCTCGAGTTCCGCATCACTGTACCTTTCTTTAGTTTCTGTAGCCATAGTCTCAGTGTTTTTTGATAGAAAGCCTTGTCTCTACATCATCAAAGGCAATTTCTATTCCATTATCAACAGTATCTGCAAGGTTGAGGTTTGCAGTAAGCGTTTCATTCTTTATATACTCTATATTGCTATTGACGGCAGCCTCAACCTTACCGTCCTTTTGTATTGCAACGTCTATGCGGTCAGTCACCTCAAACCCAGAATCCTTACGCAGGTTCTGGATACGGTTGACCAATTCCCGTGCCACACCTTCAGCTTTCAGATCGTCAGAGATCGTGACATCAAGCGCGACGGTCAATCCTGCATTGCTTGCAACTAACCATCCCTCAATGTCTTGTGAAGATATTTCTACATCTTCGGCGCGCAAAGTAACATTTTTTCCGGCAATGTCAAGAATATAACTTCCTTCTTTTTCAATAGTTTTGATCTGCTCTGGGCCAAAATCATTTATCGCACTGGCTATCAGTTTCATATCCTTGCCAAAGCGTGGCCCCAGCACTTTAAAATTAGGTTTGATGGTCTTGACCAATATCCCTGAGGCATCGTCGATTAGCTCGATTTCCTTCACGTTGACCTCAGATTTTATCAGGTCCTGCACGGCAAGAATTTCTTCTCCCTGCTCCTTGTCAAGTATGGGTATCATGATGCGCTGCAACGGTTGACGTACCTTGATTTTTTCTTTCGCCCTGAGCGAAAGGGTCAAGGACGCGATTTCCTGCGCTTTCTGCATCTTGCTTTCCAGCTTGGTGTCAATGAACCCAGGGTCACTCACCGGGAAATCTGCGATGTGCACACTTTCTGCATCATCTTTTTGCACAAGGACGTTGAGGTCGCGGTACAGGCGCTCAGCATAAAATGGAGCTACTGGCGCCATTAATTTGGCTACAGCCAGGAGGCAATCGTACAAGGTTTGATATGCCGAAAGTTTATCTGGGCCATACTCGCCCTTCCAGTACCGTCTCCTGCTCAAGCGCACGAACCAGTTGCTCAAATTCTCCTGCACAAAGTCTGAAATTGCCCGTGTGGCCTTGGTAGGCTCATAATCTGCGTAGAATTCATCAACCTTGCTGATAAGCGTATGCAGTTCAGAAAGTATCCAGCGATCGATCTCTGGCCGGTTTTCATAAGGCACCTCTGCCTCGCTGTAATTAAATCCGTCCAGGTTTGCATACAAGGCAAAGAATGAATACGTGTTGTACAACGTCCCGAAGAACTTGCGTTGCACTTCTGTGATACCATCCAGGTCAAACTTGAGGTTGTCCCAGGGGTTGGCATTGCTTATCATGTACCAGCGTGTCGCATCTGGGCCAAAGGTGTCCAGCGTGGTGAACGGGTCCACGGCGTTGCCCAAACGCTTGGACATTTTCTGGCCGTTCTTGTCGAGCACAAGACCGTTGGACACCACATTTTTATACGCGATATCGTCAAAGGTCATGGTTGCGATGGCGTGCAGTGTGTAGAACCAACCGCGGGTCTGGTCAACACCCTCTGCGATAAAATCAGCTTTGCGCCAGGTTTTTTCAACCTTTTCCTTGTTTTCAAAAGGGTAGTGCCACTGCGCATACGGCATGCTGCCGCTATCAAACCAAACGTCGATAAGGTCAGCTTCGCGTTTCATGGGTTTGCCTTGCGGCGAAACCAATACAATCGCATCCACCACGTTTTTGTGCAGGTCGATCTTATCATAGTTCTCCTCGCTGAAATCTCCCGCCACAAAACCTTCAAATGGATCTTTATCCATAAATCCAGCTTCGATGGACTTTGCTATCTCTGCCTGCAGTTCCTCAACCGAACCAATGATGATTTCTTCCCTGCGGTCCTCCGTCCTCCAGATGGGCAACGGGATCCCCCAGTAGCGGGAACGCGAAAGGTTCCAGTCATTAGCATTGGCAAGCCAGTTGCCAAAACGGCCTTCTCCAGTTGCTTTAGGTTTCCAGTTGATGCCCTTGTTCAGTTCATACATGCGGTCACGCACGTCCGTTACTTTTATGAACCAGGAATCCAGTGGATAATATAAAATAGGTTTATCTGTTCTCCAGCAATTGGGATAACTGTGAACGTATTTTTCAACCTTAAAGGCTTTGTTTTCTATTTTTAATTTGATAGCAATCTCAACATCTATTGACTTTTCAGGAGCTTCGCCATCATCATAATATTCATTCTTAACGTACTTGCCGCCATATTCCTTCATCTCTGGTCTAAACCTTCCCTGAAGATCCACCAGTGGAACAAGATTATCGTTCTCATCCATCACAAGCATCGGCGGAACTTCGGGCGTAGCCTGTTTCGCGACAAGCGCATCATCTGCACCAAAGGTAGGCGCGGTGTGCACGATACCTGTACCATCTTCAGTGGTTACAAAATCTCCAGCAATGATTCTAAAGGCATTTTCAGGATTGTCATGCGGCTGCACATAATCTATCAATTGCTCATAACGCAAACCTACCAGTTCGCTACCCTTGCATTCAGCTAGGATCTCGTATGGTATTTTTTTGTCGTTTTCGCTGTAGCTTTCAAAAGCCGCTTCATCTTTAGCAGCAAAATATTTCTTGCCAAATTGTTTCGCAACAAGCGCCTTTGCGATAACAACCTTGATAGGTTCAAAGGTGTATTGATTAAACGTGCGAATCAGCACATAATCAATTTTATTCCCCACAGTAAGCGCCGTGTTAGAAGGCAGCGTCCATGGTGTGGTCGTCCAGGCTAGGAAATACACATCGCCCGCGCCTTTATGGCTTTCGCCGAAAGGTGAACTCTTAAACACGTCATTCTCCACAGCTTTAAACTGTGCTGTCACCGTGGTGTCAGTCACGTCTTGATACGTTCCTGGTTGGTTCAATTCGTGCGAACTCAGGCCAGTTCCCGCTTTAGGAGAATACGGCTGAATGGTGTAACCCTTGTAAATCAGGTCTTGCTTGTAGATATTCTTGAGCAACCACCATACGGTTTCCATGTATTTTGGCTTGTAGGTGATGTACGGATCTTCCATATCCACCCAATAGCCCATTTGCTCAGTAAGGTTGTTCCACACATCTGTGTAGCGCATCACGGCATTGCGACAAGCTTCGTTGTATTCTTCAACGGTAATTTTCTTGCCGATGTCTTCTTTTGTGATGCCCAGTTCTTTCTCAACGCCCAGTTCTACTGGCAATCCGTGCGTATCCCAACCTGCTTTACGCTTGACCTGAAACCCTTTTTGCGTTTGAAAACGGCAAAAAATATCCTTGATGGCACGCGCCATAACATGGTGAATTCCCGGCATTCCGTTTGCAGATGGTGGGCCTTCAAAAAAGATATATGGGTCCTTGCCCTCACGGCTCGAAATACTTTTTTCAAAGATTTCATTTTCTTTCCAGTAAGACAGGATTTCTTGTGCTACGTTTGGCAGGTCAAGCCCTTTGTATTCAGGGAACTTTGCGCTCATGGTATGCGTTTTTAATAAGAGGTGCGAAATTAAGCATTTTTGAGCAGAAAAACTTCCATAAAATCCGGAGGGTTGGGTGCGGGCAACTTCCCTGTTTTTGAAGTACTTTTATTTGCATAACGCTTTCGCGAAAAGGACTCAGATATGGACCATTTAAAATATCCCATCGGTAAATACTCACCGCCCGAAAACATTTCAAAATCTGACCTTGATGGATGGATTTCAACTATTGAAAATTTTCCTGGCGAAGTAAAACGAAAAACGGAAAATTTGGCGGAAGCCGATCTACAAAAAACCTATCGCCCGGGCGGATGGACATTGCGCCAACTCGTGCATCATTGTGCAGATAGTCACATGAACGCATTTATACGTTTTAAGCTTGCATTGACCGAGGATTGCCCTACAATCAAACCTTATGAAGAAGCCCTCTGGGCTGAACTTCCAGACACGGTCGAAATGCCGATAAATGCTTCACTTCAAATTCTTGAAGGTTTGCATGTGCGCTGGGCATTTTTATTAGAGAATTTGACAGAAAGTCAATTGCAAAGGCAATACACGCACCCTGAACATGGCAAGAACTTTACTTTAGCGTTTACGGCAGGTATGTATTCTTGGCATTGCAATCATCATTTGGCACATATGGGTCTTGCTATTGAGAATTAATTTATGAGAGTGAAGCAAATTCTAACGGGAATACTGTTTGCTATAATAGGGAGTATAATTGCGTTTTATTCCTATGATTTTTTGAGAAATCAAATACAAGAGGTATTTGTCTGGTCAACAGCCGATAGTATTCAGTTCATAGGCAAAGATTTTTATCTTTTTGCTTCCTATTTTTATTATATAAGTTTTTCTATTTCTTTTTCAATTCTTGTTATAAGTTCTATGCATTTGAGTTTTCTTAAAATCTTCAAAAGAACAGTTTTGAGTATTGTGATTTTTGCAACTGCGATGATTTTAATTTCATCAGTTGATGGTAATTTAAAGGTGATTGAATGTACAGCATGTGATAATGGGATTAGAAAACTTCATTGGAATGAGATAAATTATGGTTTCATAGTCGGTTTGAGTTCAATCATTGCGGCTGTGCCAAGTATTATCTCAGTTTTAAAAAGATGATAATTAGTTCATTTTTATTATTTTAGACGAAAGTCAAAACTAAAAATGAATAAGGCTTGCCCAGAGTGTGGAGATAAGATTATAGGTCGCGCAGATAAAAAATTTTGCAGCGATTCTTGTCGTAATTCGCATAACAATCGCCAGAATCGTGACAGTAAAAACCTCATGCGCAACATCAATAACAAGTTGCGTAAAAACTACCGCATTCTTGAAACGTTGAATCCAGAAGATAAAACGAAAGTTATACAGTCTAAACTGGCAGATGCAGGTTTTGACTTCAATTACTTCACAAGCATTTATACCACAAAAAAAGGAACGGTCTATTACTTTGTATACGACCAGGGCTATTTACCGCTAGAAGGAGATTTTTATGCGCTTGTTAAACGAAAATAGAGTTACTTCCAGGTTTGGCCTTTAAGACTTAAAGCAGCTTTGATCACATCTTTTTGACTTATTTGCCCCACTAATTTTCCATTTTCAACAATAGGGAAGCGACGGTGTTTTTTCTCGATAAAAAGTTTTGCAGCGTCAAAAACATTGAGTTCGCCATCTATGGTTTCTACCTGGCAGTTCATGTGCTTTTCCACGGTGGCCTCGCTCATGGGCATATTGTAATACCGGCTATCGCTTATTTGTTTCATGCAATCGCCCTCACTGATTATGCCCAGCAACTCGTTTTTTTCATTGACGACTGGGCCACCAGAAATGCGGTGCTTAATCAATTTTTCCATGACTTCCATGACGTGCTGCTCTGGCCTAAAGGTTATTAAATTACGCGTCATGTAATCTGAAACCTTAATATTTGTAGGAGCTTCCATAACCTTTGAACGCTTTCCCATAAAACTCTTGATACCCATATCCTTGATTTTTTGTCTCATATAAGTTAGGACATTTTTTCCGAAAACGATTGCGGCAATGGTAAAATTTAACGTTGGCATCCTGAGTAGCTTGTTTAAACCACCGCTAGCCATTACCTTTAATTCGTGAACGTATCCTTATGAAAAACAATTCTTCCGCGGCGCTTTCCTTCCTCCTTATATTGGGATTGGTGGCTTTTAGTTTTTATACCCATAAGCCACAAGCTGTGAGTGGCCTAGATACACCCGCTGATCAATTTTCTGCACAACGGGCACTTCAACATTTAAAAAAAATAAGCGAACAGCCACATTCTGTGGGTACTGAGGGCCATGCACTTGTGCGTGATTACATTGTGGGCGTGCTTGAAGAAATGGGCCTTGAGGTCCAGTTGCAGGAAGGATTGGCCTATACACCGGGATGGGGTGCAATGAGCGAGGCGACCAATATAATTGCACGCATTGAGGGAAGTGGCAGTGGCAAGGCCGTCCTGCTCATGTCACACTACGATAGCGCACCCCATACCGCAAGCCATGGCGCCAGCGATGCAGGTAGTGGCGTGGTGGCCGTACTGGAGGCTACAAGAGCCTTTTTGGCAAAAGCCCAAAAGCCCAAAAACGATATCATCATCCTTTTTACTGACGGCGAAGAGCTGGGCCTCAACGGTGCATCTGTCTTTGTGGATACCCATCCCTGGGCCAAGGATGTGGGCGTTGCCCTCAATTTTGAAGCACGTGGTAGCGGGGGGCCTTCTAACATGATCGTGGAGACCAATGGTGGCAATGAGAAGCTCATTAAAGCTTTTGCAAGGGCAGGCCTTACACATCCCTATGCTAACTCGCTCATGTATAGCATTTACAAAATCTTGCCTAATGACACTGACTCAACCGTGCTGCGTGAGGAAGGTGATATCGATGGTTATTTCTTTGCGTTTATAGGCGACCATTTTGATTATCACACGGCGATGGATAGATATGATAGACTAGATCCCCTATCACTGGAGCATCAAGGGCGTTACGCGCTGCCGTTGTTAGATTACTTTGCATCAGATGACCTGGACCTTAAAAGTGATACGGACTATGTGTATTTTAATTTCCCCATTATTAAGATGGTCTATTTTCCTTTCTGGATGATATGGCCTCTGGTCATTGGCGCATGGATTCTATTGATACTCGTCACGGCGTATGGTAAGAGGAAACAGGCCTTCTCCTGGGGCCAGGTGGGCCGCTCGTTTTTTTCATTTTTGATTTCGCTTGCGGGCTGTGGCCTGATCACCTACCTGGGGTGGATGCTGGTAAGCACCATACATCCAGAGTATCAGGATATTTTACAGGGCTTTACCTATAATGGGTACATATACCTGAGTGCCTTTGTGGCGCTCAACCTGGCATTTACCTTCTGGGTTTATAAGTTGTTTCAAAGGCCAAAACAAGCTGCGGGCCTCTCCCTGGCACCACTTTTTTTCTGGTTGGTTATCTCGACCCTCATGGCGCTGTATTTACCCGGCGCGGCCTTCTTTGTAATTCCGGTTTATTTTGGGGTCTTATGTGTTTACCTCATCGCCTCTGGGCGGGTGACAAGTCTTTTCTGGCTGACCATTTTATGTGCCCCAGCCATTTTTATCGTGACACATTACATTAAGGAATTCCCCGTGGGGCTAGGGCTCAAGATGCTTACGGTAAGTGCGGTGTTTACCGTGCTGTTTTTTGGTCTTTTATTACCGGTCATGGGTCACTACCGCTTTCGCGGAAGGCTCTCTGCAATCTTTTTGCTCGTGGCCGTGGGCTGTTTCATTTCGGCGGAGACACAGGCCAGCTTTACCCCACAACGGCCGCACCCCACCAGTCTGAATTATGTATATGACGTAGATGCGGGCCAGGCCTACTGGGCTACCAATAACCATACACTCGATGCCTGGCTCACGAAAACTTTGGGCGAAGACCCAGAACCTGCCGCGGCTTATTTTAACCAAGAGGGGACCGGCAAGTATGGCAGTGGTTATACCTTTGCAAAACCTGCCGAAAAACACGCAGTGGCCCCATCAAGCATCTATATGCGTGAAGATACGGTCGTGGGGCAGTTGAGAAAGGTGCATTTTACGATATACCCTCAGCGGGCCGTGGGTGACATGACGTTGAGTGCCAAGGTGGGCATGCCTTTTCAATCGCTTAGCTTTAATGGCAAGGAGGTAAAAAAATCACCTGATGAACCCTATATCTTTAGTGACAGGAGAGGTAATACACTCTTAAATTATAGGGTTGTAGATAATGAACCGTTGGATGTCGAAGCATCTGTTCCGGTAGGTGTAGAACCTCAGTTTGAACTGTTGGATTATAGTTATGACCTGATGGACAATCCAGATTTTGGTATTGAACCTAGGCCAGAAAACAGCATCCCCATGCCCTTTGTGTACACGGATGCCATCATCACAAAACAGACCATACAATTTGATACAAAACAATAGCCCCATAAAGAATACCCCTTCATGAATATAATTGCAATAGCAGGCCTGGGATGGCTGGGCTTGCCCCTCAATACCCGTTTAAAAAGCTTGGGAATGCCCGTAAAAGGGTCAGTTAGCAGCGTTAAAAAACAACGGGAACTAAAAGCCAAGGGCTATGATGTGTACCAGGTATTGATTACTGAAACCGGTGTACAGGGCGAGGTGGATGCTTTTTTGGCTACTGTCAAAACGGCCATCGTCCTCATCCCGCCCGGCCTGCGCCGGGGCACCGGTCACAACCACGCCCTGCGCATGGCACGGTTTTTACAACGGCTGGAACAGGCCGAGGTTGAAAAGGTAATCTTGATAAGCAGTACGGGAGTATATTCAGATGCTCAGGGCAAGGTGACCGAAAATGACATGCCACGACCAGAAACCGAGGCCGGCAGGCAATTGCTTGAGGTTGAGCAGATGTACTTTAGGTCACACCTGGAGTGTACCATTGTCCGTTTTGGAGGGCTTTTTGGCGGAAGCCGAAACCCCGTAAGGTTTCTTGCGGGACGTGAAAACCTGAAGAACGGGGAAGCCCCTGTAAACCTTATACACCGGGAAGATTGCCTGAACATCATCACGGCCGTGTTGATGAAAAATGCTTATGGGCACATCATCAATGCCGTTATCCCACAACATCCTTCTAAAAAGGAATATTATACGGCCGAGGCCATGCGACTGGGCCTGGAGCCACCGCATTATACGGGGGACATGGATGAGGTTTATAAACAGGTGGATTCCCTAAGCTTGGGCGAGGTGTTAGGATATGAGTTTCAAAATTATTTAAAATAAAAGTATGCGTATGCAGGTAGACCCCATAATTGCGGTAAAGAATGTTTTGGCAAGTGCAGAATGGTATCAAAACTTGCTGGGATGCGAAAATAAACATGGCGACAGTAAAGAGTTTGCCGTTTTGACCTCTGGAGATGAAATTCTTCTCTGCCTGCATAGATGGGGTGCCCATGAACATCCCACGATGGTCGACGCCGCAGTTGCCCCGGGTAATGGCCTGATTTTGTATTTTAGGGTCGATAATCTAGAGTATATCCGCAAAAGGGCTGATGAGCTGTGCTTAAAAATTCAAGAGGAAGTACATGTAAACACAAATTCTACAAAGAAAGAATTCTCCCTGTACGATCATGATGGGTATTATATCACCATCACTGAATTTCATACGTTTAAAGGGTGATAAAATTTAAAAACCCGGTTTGGTGAGACCGGGTTTTTTGGCTCTGCCCAGAGGGCAGGAAATTCTAACACTAACTAACAAAGTTTAAGCCAACGCCTCCTGTAATTGAAAGAGTTGCTGGTTAAGGTACCTCAAGGCATTTACTTTCTCCTTTGTAGGAACAAGCAAAGAGATATTATTGTTGCTCCCGCCGTATGAAATCATACGTACCGGCAAATTATTGAGCAAACCGAATGCTTTATATGATGTTTGATCCTCTATGAGGTTTTCTCCCACGATACAGATGATGCTATGGTCCTGTTCTACGGTAATCTCTGCAATTACTGAGAGTTCAGTGACAATGGCCTGTAGATTTTGTGCATTGTCAATGGTGAGCGAGATGGCTACCTCACTTGTGGTGATCATATCAATACTGGTCTCATGACGGTCAAAAACCTCAAAGATGGTCCTTAAGAAACCGTGTGCGCCCAGCATACGGTTACTGCGTATCTTGATGGCCGTGATATCATCTTTAGCAGAGATTGCCTTAAGGCCACGGTTGTGGTATTCATTTGAGATCTTGGTGCCGTGGGCTTGCGGCTCAAAGGTGTTTTTGAGCCATACGGGGATGTCACGGTCTATCACCGGTGCCACCGTTTGTGGGTGCAGTATTTTTGCGCCAAAGTAAGCCAGCTCTGCTGCCTCGTTATAAGTAAGGTGGTCAATGGGCTTTGTGCCATCCACGTACCGGGGGTCATTGTTGTGAAGCCCGTCAATATCCGTCCATATCTGTACTTCACTTGCATCAACTGCCGCACCTATTATGGTTGCGCTAAAGTCGCTGCCGCCACGTTTAAGGGTGGTGACCGTACCCTGCTCATCCCGGCACACAAAGCCTTGTGTGATATAGATTTGGCTGGGGTTTTGCACCAGTATGGGCTGGAGCTTTTCACTTACAGTGGCAATGCTGGGGTTCTCTACCTGCCCCACATACATAAATTCTTTAGCATCAAGTAGTACATTGCTGAGGCCTGCATGGTTGAGGTAGGCCGAAATCATGTATGTTGACATGCTCTCGCCCAGGGTCACAATCTCTGCATACGTGCTGGGCCTTAGGTCACCTACGGTTATTGCCTTAAGTTCCTCAAGGTAATCATCAAGCTTTAACAGTACCTGGCTAGCAATGTTGGCTTCACTGAAGAGCAGGTTTACGGCTTCAAAATGTTTGAACCGTATGGCATCAATACCATTGTCAACATCCTCGGGCTTGTTGTATATTACCGCTTCATAAATCTGCACAAGGAGGTTGGTCACACCGCTCATGGCGCTTAAAACCACCACTTTTGTCCCCTGGGTCTGGTTGAGTATTTCTCCCACCCGTTCTATATTTGCAGCACTTCCCACAGATGTCCCGCCAAATTTCAATACTTGCATTGCCTTGATTTTTATGCATAATTACTTCAGCGATAACACCTTTTAAAATAATTCAACATATTTATATAAATTTGCACAAATTGTTAAATATATAACATTGAAGACTATTGCAGCTTGTGTTGAAGACCTGGTAAAACATCAACCTTTTGTTGAGGATGCGCTTTCGCGAAAGATAATCAACTACAGTGCCCTTGCCGAAGATTTTCAGCCGCGTATTGAGCAAATGGTGGGCAAGAAGGTCAATGTGGGCTCCATCGTCATGGCCCTGCGCAGGTATTTTCCGCAAAAGCGGTTGAATGATAAGATGGTGCGCAACCTGGGGGATGTGACCGTGCGCAGTGGTATTACTGAATTTACCTTCTTGAACAGCGTCACGATATTAGATAGCCAGTCGCGCTTGCTTGAGGAAGTACGTACCATCCCCAAAGCATATTTTACATACTCGAGTACCTTTCACGAAAGTAATATACTGGTCTCTAATGACCTTACCGATATTGTTGAGCGCTGTTTTGCGAGTGAGACGCGCATAACCATAAAGCCTGACCTTTCTTCAATTTCAATCGAGCTGCCGGAGAACAACTCAAAAACAGTGGGGCTTTATTTTTATATCTTTAAGTTGCTTGCCTATGAGGGCATACCTGTGTTTGAAGTGATCTCTACCTCAAATTATTTTACACTTTTTCTAGAAAAGGAATATGTAAACCAGGCTTTTGCGCTTATAAACGAGATAAAAAACTAGACTTTTCCCTATTTGCCGGGCTTTAGTTTTTCTATAAACTTGGAGTCAAAATCCTTCTTGATCCTTACAAGCTCATCCACATTTTCATTGGGCACCGCAATGGATAGGACATAGTGGGCAATCTTCCAGGTGCCATTTTTAAGTAGGACAACACCGCTGCCCCGGCATATGCCCATTTGTGTGTCCAGCAGCTCATCAAACCATGCCGTCTTGCCGTCGCCGCCCATGTATATGTTGCGTTCCAGGGCGGTAAATGACCAGGCCTTGCCTTTATCAAAATGGGGCTTTGCATACGCCTTGAACTCATCGAGCTGCCAGTTCTCCGTCGCATCGGTTCCTATAAAAACGCCGTCTTTTGTCATCAGGTCAAAGTAAGTGTCAAAGTCAGCATCTGCAGCGGCCTGGTGCCAGGCATCCAGTTGGGTATTGATAGCTTCCTTTTTACCCTGGGCAGGCATGTTTTGGCTTAAAGCCAAAAGAATCAATAGGCTCAATATTTTTTTCATCTTATTGTTTTTTAATGGAGTCCCGTTTTTTTACGGGTGTTGACAATAGCGGAAGTCCGGGTTTCCGGTTGGTTTTCTGTTTGTTTTGTACACTGGTATTTTCTTCACCAGGGATTACCATGGTCGTGTCGTTTGCTGCCTTGCGGTATTCTTCGAGCAGTTCTTCAACAGATTTTTGAAAGGTGATGTTGATCCTTGCCTTAAGGTCCTGAAAGGCCTCGTTGAGTTCTGTGGCTTCATTGAATACCAGGGAGGTGTCAACGACGGTTTTTTTAGTTTCCTGAAATAGCATTTCGGTCTTGGTCTCAAGCACGGTCAACCTGGATTTTATTGCCGGGGTGTTGAGGCTATCAGGGATATTGACCTTCATTTTCTTGATTTGCTCGATCCATTGCTCACCTTCTTGCTTGATGTAATCAATCTTCATCTTGCCCAAGGTCTCAAGTTCTAAGGAGATTTCCTTGTAACCGGTCCAGTTTGCCGTGGCGCTCATTCCCTTTTGAAATAGCTGCACTTTTGCAATGGGCCGCTTAAAATCTATTTCAAGCGTGTCAGTAGCCTTTGTGGGGTCTTCCTGGACTGGTTTTTCCCTTTTGCAGGAAAAGAACATGCCGGCAAGCAATAAAAATATATATAGGGTTTTTTTCATCATATTTTTATGGATGATCAAATGTAAGAAAGATCATAACAAAAAAGCCCCCATATTCTCATGTGGGGGCTTTCTAACCTTGGGGTGAATTTATTTTTAGGTATGTTGCCTTTGCGCAACTTCATTGAGGGCCTTGTTTAGGTCATCAAAGGCTTCCAGTATTTCATTGAGATGGCGTTGTACCACCCGCTCTCGAAGTTCAGTATTATCTACATGCTGATAAAAATCCATGACTTCACTATCTATTTTTTGTATTTTTTCTTCTACTTCATCATCTTTTAAATCAGAAGGTATCTGCATGCTCATGGCCTCTACATTCATGGCCATGTCAGGCATGAGGCCCAGTGAGTTCAATGCATTGGTATTACTTATGGTCTGTATGTTTCTATACAGTTCATTGTATGCGCTCCAGTCTTCTACGGTATGTTTTGCTGAGGGGCACAGGGGTTCAACCTTATCCACTTTGAGTTCAAGGTTGTTTTTGCCCTTGTCACCATGGGCGCAAGATCCCAGGATCATGCACCCCAGCAAAACCAAGGCTATTTTTTTCATTACGGTATCAACATTTGGGGTTAAGAAGCAAATTTACGATGATATTGTAATGCTCTGAAAAATAGAGATTTAAAGTTTAGCCAATTTTTACTTGTTTTTTAAGAGAAGGAGGGTTTTATTCTAAATTTTTACTTAATTTTTTCTCAAAAAGCCATAAAAAAGCCACCCTTAAGGTGGCTTGGTATTATGCTTATGAATAAGGGCTACTTCATGTTATCAGTAGGTTCCTTCATCTCTTTTTGTGCTTTTTTGGCATTTTTCCTGATGGTCTCGTTGATTTCTTCATTGAGGTCATCATACGCTTCCACAAGTTCTTCTACCTGATTGTTGACCTTGTTCTCATCAACCACTTCTTCATCAAGGATTGCCTTGAGGTCTGCAACTTCTTCATTGATGTCCTTGATGTCCTCTTCAACCTCTTCGGTCAATAAAGATTGAGGTATCGTGGTGCTTAGGTTTTTGGCCTCGGCCACAAGACGGTCACCGTAGGTGGGGATGTCTGCTTCGGGGGCTTCAACCTCTTCAATGGTTGCGTCAAAGGTATTGAGTGCTTCCCAGGCTTGAACTTCTTCCCTGACCTGTGGGTCAACCTCAAAGTCCATGCTTTCAAAATCTATGGCGCTCTTGCCCAGGCTTGCATCTGCATATTGCATCTTGTCTGGGTCAACGGTCTGGCCAGTGGTGTTCACCTCAATAGTTTCTTCAACCTGAGCTTCTTTCTCAGAATTTTCCTTGCAGCTCATGGTAAGGAGTCCTACTGTTATTATGGATAATGCTATTTTTTTCATGATTGTCAATGTTTAAAGATTGAAGGGCAAATGTAGATGTGGAGAAGGATGGGGGAGAAATATTTTTGGCCAAAATATTATTAAACTTTCTTAGGTTTTTTAAGAAAAACAAGTGCTTTTGTTAAAGCTAAATGCCACGGTGTTAACATTGTGGCAAAAACCTGTTTATGGCATTCAGGACCTTGTGGGTTTATTTATTTGGCTACAGCCAAAAAGTGGATAAAAAATTATCTTTGCGGCATGAGAAAAACAATGAAAAGAGGGATATTGATCCTGGGTGCATGCGGGCAGATAGGCACTGAGCTCACACAGGCTTTGCGAAAACGTTTTGGCAATGAGCGCGTTGTGGCCAGTGATATTAGAAAAGGCAGTGGGCAGCTCCTCAATGACGGTCCTTTTGAAATCGTGGATGCCATGGATTATGCCTCTATTGAGGATGTTGTTTTTAGGTACAATGTGGATACGGTCTATCTCATGGCGGCCATGCTCAGTGCTGTGGCCGAAAAATTTCCTGAAAAGGCCTGGAACCTTAACATGAATTCCCTGTTCAATGTGTTGAACCTGGCCAAGGAAGGTAAAATAACACGCGTTTTTTGGCCATCTAGCATTGCGGTTTTTGGGCCATCAACCCCAAGTATTGATACTCCACAGGTCACCGTGATGGAGCCCACCACGGTCTATGGAATAAGTAAACAAACCGGTGAGCGCTGGTGCGAGTATTATAACAAGAGGTTTGGCGTAGATGTGCGCAGCATACGTTATCCCGGCTTGATAAGCCACACGACCGAGCCTGGGGGCGGTACCACGGATTATGCGGTCGAGATCTATCACCGGGCTTTAAAACATGGCAACTATCGCTGTTTTTTAAATGGCGGGACGACCTTGCCCATGATGTTCATGACTGATGCCATACGGGCCACGATAGGTATCATGGATGCAGACCCAGATAATATTACCATAAGAAGCAGCTATAACCTGGCCGGTATAAGCTTTGATCCCGAAGAGATCACGGCAAGCATCCAGAAGCACATACCAGATTTTGAGATAAGCTATGAACCTGATTTTAGACAGGAAATAGCTGACACTTGGCCGCAAAGTATTGATGATAGCACGGCACAAAAAGACTGGGGCTGGAAGAATAAGTTCAGCCTGGACGATATTACCCAGGTCATGCTCAAAAACCTTAAACCACGCTATGAAGAGTGATTTTAATGACAGGGAGATAGACAGGATCATCGAGATGGCCTGGGAAGATAGAACAACCTTTGAGGCTATTGAATTACAATTTGGGCTCAAGGAGCAAGAAGTGATATCGCTAATGCGAAAGGAAATGAAACCCAGTAGCTTTAAGATGTGGCGGGCGCGTGTGCAGGGCAGGGCCACAAAGCATGAACATCTCAGGGATTTTAAAAAGGGTACTTTTAAATCCAGCCGTCAAAGGCAGATTACCCATAACAAGATATCCAAAAGATAAAATGCTCATCCACCAGCGGTGGATGAGCATTTGTGAACTGTTAAAATGATAATGCTTTTGTAATTACTCGTTGCTTACAACCTGCTCCGTTACCTGCCATGTGTTTACATTGGTGATCTCAGAATCGGCATAATCTACTTCTTTAAGCGTACCGTCAGTCCAGAAGAACCATTTACCTTCCTTCTTTCCATCATTGTATTGAGCAACGGCCACTTTATTGCCGTTCTTGTCAAAACTCTTCCAGGTACCTTGTAGGTTTCCGGCTTTGTTGTAATAGCCCGTTTGACTTACTTCTCCATTATCATGATAATAGGTAGCTTTAATGAGCTTACCATCTTTTTCAAAGGTCCCTTTGGGTTTTTCCTGTGCATTTGCAAAGAGAATTCCACCTAGTAGAGCGCAAATAAATAATAGCTTTTTCATGATTATCAGGGTTTCAGTTAAACATTTCGATACAAATATAACAATTAATTAAATATGAGGTAACATTTAGATAACATTAAATTAACATTAAAACTGTATTTACTTGAATATAAACACTTTAATCAAATAATTATTTTTAAAGTAATCTCCCATCCATTACTGAGATAGGGTTTGTTTGCTTATTTTTAAGACTTGAGCAGGGTTACAGATAACCTTTGCATAACATTCATGCAGAAAATATATCTCAAATTTGCTCCCTAAATGAGTTACCTTTAATGGACAATATTTATCTTGTTATGCTAATCGCCCTGGCCATCCTGGCCATTGCCGATCTAGTTGTGGGAGTTAGTAACGATGCCGTGAATTTTCTCAATTCGGCCATCGGTTCAAAAGCAGTTTCTTTTAAGACAATCATCATTGTTGCCAGTGTGGGTATCGTTTTTGGCGCGCTATCTTCCAGTGGTATGATGGAGGTTGCCCGAAAAGGTATTTTTGTGCCCGGGCAATTCTATTTTGACGAGATCATGATCATCTTCATGGCGGTCATGCTTACTGATATATTGTTGCTTGATTTTTTCAACACGCTGGGGATGCCCACTTCAACAACGGTATCCATCGTGTTTGAGCTATTGGGAGCGGCTTGTTGCATGACGTTCATAAAACTGGCTGACAGCGATGATACACTGCTGCAGCTGGGCAATTACATAAATTCTGATAAGGCCCTGGAGATTATACTGGGTATCCTCCTTTCAGTTGTCATAGCGTTTACCGTGGGTGCCCTCGTGCAGTTTCTGTCCCGTCTTTTTCTCACGTTTCATTATGAGAAAAAAGCTAAATGGGTAGCTGCATTGTTTGGTGGGGTTGCCATTGCTGCCATTACTTACTTTATCATTATCAAGGGACTCAAGAGTGCCACTTTTGTAGAAGGCGCATTCCTGGACTGGGCTAACAATAATGTATGGCAATTCATCGGGTTGAGCTTTGTGGTGTGGAGTATTGTTTCATATGCGCTTGAAGCTTTTTTTAAAATAAATATCTATATCATTGTCATCGTGCTGGGCACCTTTGCACTGGCCATGGCCTTTGCTGGTAATGATTTGGTGAACTTTATAGGGGTTCCCATGGCGGCATATAATTCTTACACTATCTGGGAGGCCAGTGGTGAGCTCGCATCACAATTTACCATGGAATCCCTTGCAGAAAAAGTACCTACCCAACCCATGTTATTGCTGCTGGCGGGTGGAGTGATGATCCTGACCCTCTGGTTCTCAAAAAAGGCACGTAGGGTGGTAAAGACTTCTGTGGACCTATCAAGACAGGATGAGGGCGCAGAAAGGTTCAAGCCCAACACGGTTTCCAGGTTGCTGGTAAGGGGAGCTATCCAGCTCAATTATGCGGTAATGAAAATACTACCCAAGTCTACCCAAAAATACATGGATAGCCGTTTTGTAAAAAGAACACATACACGTGTAGCCGCCATTGATCTCCCGGCATTTGACCTGGTTAGGGCGGCCGTGAACCTTATGATTGCCAGTGTACTTATATCAGTGGCTACCTCAATGAAACTACCGCTTTCTACAACTTACGTGACCTTTATGGTCGCGATGGGTACATCACTGGCAGATAGGGCCTGGGGTAGCGAGAGCGCCGTTTATAGGGTTGCCGGGGTACTCAACGTGATAGGTGGATGGTTCCTCACGGCTATCTGTGCTTTTACCGCAGCAGCCTTGATGGCATTTATACTTTATGAAGGAGGCACGCTTGCCCTGTTCCTGCTTTTTGCAGCAGCCATAGGTATATTGGTAAGAAACTATGTGAATCATGCTAAACGCTCAAAGGCCGAAGCTGAAGAGGGAAGACTGCTCAGGGCGGTGAGCAATTCAATACAGGGAATAATCAATGAGAGTACCATAAATGTGGCCAACTCCTTTAAAAGGGGCAGAAAAGTCTATACCGGTACTATTGAAGGCCTGGCAAAAGTTGACCTGTCCCGCTTACGCAAAAGCAAAAAGGGAATCACAAAGCTCAACGCAGAAGTTGAAGAACTGCGCAATAGCCTGTATTATTTTATCAAGAACCTCGATGAGACACACGTTCAGGCCAGCCGTTTTTATATTGATGTGCTGGGGTACCTTCAAGACGTCACGCAGAGCATCGACTTTATCACCACATCAAGCTTTAATCACCTCAACAATAATCACAAGGGGCTCAAGTTTACCCAGCTCAAGGATCTTAAGGAACTTGAGCATAAGCTCAGCAAGCTTTTTGACAAGATTGAAGAAACCTTCAAGAACAAGGAATTTGATGGCATAGTCGCCATTGTTGAAGAAAAGCAGGACCTGTTGGACAGTATTTCGTCAAAAATAGAAAAGCAGGTGGAGCGCACCCGTAATACTGACTCAAGTCCTAAAAACACCATGTTGTACTTTAGTCTCCTTCAGGAGACCGAAGACCTTGTAAAGGCCACGATGAGCTTACTTGAGCATTATTATGTGGAGCATAAAAAACATCTTTAGAAAGCGCTTGTCAATCGTGGGGATATCGCTTTCGCGAAAGCGAATCACACACAATACCTCAAAGTAAAAAAAAAAGGGGCAATCCACTGGATTGCCCCTTTTTTATGGTAATTGTCCTGAAGGTGGTTTTAAGAACCGCACATCAAGCAGTCGTCATCACCCCCATTAGCTTCTTTGGCCTGGGCAATGAGTGCCTTCATTTCCTCGGCAGACATAGGCTCAGTATTGACTTCTGAAGCGCTTTCGGTCTTAACATCCACACTTTCGGCGGTTTTAGCCTCATATGGGGCAGCGGGTTCTTCAACAGCCACCGGTCTATGTACCTTTTGTGTTTTGGCCTCCAGGGTCTGAGCGGCCCTTTGTGCAACCTGCTTTTCAGGAGTGGGCTCAGCCTTTTCTTCCTTCTTCAAGGTAAACTTAATGGCATCCACCGCAGATTTTGTCCTTAGATAATACATGCCAGTCTTTAAGCCGCTCTTCCATGCGTAGAAGTGCATCGAGGTCAATTTTGCAAAGTTTGCATTTTCCATGAACAGGTTGAGCGATTGTGACTGGTCAATGAAGTAGCCACGGTGGCGGGACATATCGATAATATCCTTCATGCTCAGTTCCCATACGGTCTTGTAAAGTTCCTTAAGGTCTTGGGGCACGATGTCTATGTGTTGTACAGAACCATTGGCGCGCATGATGGCCTGTTTGAGGTCTTCGTTCCATAGGCCTAGGTTGACCAGGTCCTCAAGCAGGTGCTTGTTTACCACGATAAACTCACCAGATAGTACCCTTCTAGTATAGATATTGGATGTATATGGTTCAAATGCTTCGTTGTTTCCTAAGATTTGAGAAGTAGATGCCGTGGGCATGGGGGCAACGAGCAGTGAGTTGCGCACGCCATTTTTAACCACTTCTTTACGTAGCTTGTCCCAGTCCCATCTTCCGCTAAGGTCTTCATCATTTACGCCCCATAGGTTGTACTGGAATTTACCCTCAGATATGGGTGACCCCTTAAATGTTGAATATGGTCCTTCCTCTTTTGCCATTTCCATGGAAGCTGTAACGGCAGCAAAATATAAGGTTTCAAAAATTTCTTGATTTAGCTTCTTTGCCTCATCACTTGTAAAGGGCAGCCTTAACTTGATAAAGGTATCGGCAAGGCCCTGTACACCCAGGCCTATGGGCCTGTGGCGCATGTTTGAATTCTCGGCTTCCTTGACTGGGTAATAATTGCGGTCAATTACCTTGTTGAGGTTGCGGGTGACCCTTTTGGTTATCTTGTAAAGTTCTTTATGGTCAAACTCGCCATCCTTGATGAACATGGGGAGTGCGATAGACGCCAGGTTACAGACGGCAACTTCATCCTCACTGGTGTATTCCAGTATCTCGGTACACAGGTTTGATGAACGTATGGTACCCAGGTTCTGTTGGTTTGACTTGCGGTTTGCAGCGTCTTTGTATAACATGTATGGAGTTCCTGTCTCAATCTGAGATTCCAGTATTTTTTCCCATAGTTCACGGGCTTTTACTGTTTTTCTTCCCTTGCCTTCAGCTTCATATTTTTCATAGGTTTTTTCAAACTCCTCACCGTGCATGTTGAAAAGGTTAGGGCATTCATTGGGGCACATGAGTGTCCATTCGGCATTGTTTTCTACCCTTTTCATGAAAAGGTCTGGTATCCACATGGCATAAAAAAGGTCGCGTGCGCGCATCTCTTCTTTGCCATGGTTTTTCTTGAGGTCCAGAAAATCAAAAATGTCGGCATGCCATGGCTCGATGTACATGGCAAAACTCCCCTTGCGCTTCCCGCCTCCTTGATCTACATAGCGTGCGGTGTCATTATATACACGCAACATGGGTACGATACCGTTGGATGTGCCATTGGTTCCGCCTATGTAAGAACCAGTGGCACGTATATTATGTATAGATAAACCTATCCCGCCTGCACTCTGCGATATTTTAGCCGTTTGCTTCAGGGTGTCATAAATACCATCTATACTGTCTTCTTTCATGGTCAGCAAGAAGCAGGATGACATTTGTGGTTTGGGTGTCCCCGAATTAAAGAGCGTGGGGGTCGCATGTGTAAAGTATTTTTTAGACATGAGCTCGTAAGTTTCCTTCACCGAGTCCAGGTCATCCATGTGAATGCCCACGGCAACACGCATCAACATGTGCTGGGGACGCTCTGCTATTTTGCCGTTAACCTTTAGCAGGTAACTGCGCTCCAGGGTCTTGAAACCAAAGTAATCATACCCAAAATCACGGCTGTATATTATGGATGAATCTAGCTCTTCCTTGTTCTGCATGATGACATCATAAACTTCATCAGCCACCATGGGGGCTTTCTTGCCCGTGCGTGGGTTGACATAGTCATAAAGGTCTGTCATCACCTCGCTAAAGGTCTTCTTTGTGTTCTTGTGCAGGTTAGATACTGATACCCTTGCGGCAAGCTTAGCGTAATCTGGGTGGGCTGTGGTCATAGTGGCGGCAACCTCTGCTGCTAGGTTGTCAAGTTCACTGGTGGTAACACCATCATAAAGGCCTTCAATAACGCGCAGTGAGATTTTAACGGGATCAACCAGGGGATTGAGTCCATAACATAACTTGCGAATACGGGCCGTGATTTTGTCAAACATGACGGGCTCTTTGCGACCATCCCTTTTAATTACATACATAGGCTTTGTTCTTTGTGGTTAGCTGGTAAAGCTTGCCGAATTATAAATAAGTGTTTGTGAGGTGCGGCGCTAATTGCCATGCCCCTGGAAAAATATGGTAATGTTTGTGTAAGATATACCCTGGGTCAAGGGCAGAACTTATATTCTAGAAATCAGCATCAAAACTGATTTTTTTCTCATCGTCGTCCTTAGAAAGAACCCCGGCTTTTTGATATTCAGAAACCCTTTTTTCAAAGAAGTTCGTCTTTCCCTGTAGTGAGATCATATCCATAAAGTCAAATGGGTTTGTGACATTGTATTCCTTCTCGCAATCAAGTTCTCCCAGAAGCCTATCAGTCACAAATTCAAGGTACTGGGTCATCAGTTTTGAATTCATGCCTATCAGGCTTGCGGGCAATGACTCAGTGATGAACTCGCGTTCAATATTGAGGGCGTCCACAAGTATCTCGCGAATGCGCTCTTTAGAAACCTTGTTTACAAGGTGATGGTTGTGCAGGTGTACCGCAAAGTCACAATGCACGCCCTCATCACGGGAAATCAACTCATTTGAGAAGGTAAGGCCGGGCATGAGGCCACGTTTCTTTAACCAAAAAATAGAACAGAACGCTCCCGAAAAGAAAATACCCTCAACGGCGGCAAAGGCAATCAAGCGCTCTGCAAAGCTGGGGCTCTCTATCCATTTAAGGGCCCAGTCAGCCTTTTTCTTGATGGCCGGGAAATTCTCGATGGCATTGAAGAGCAGGTCCTTTTCCTTTTCATCCCTCACATAAGTATCAATGAGCAGGCTATACGTCTCAGAGTGGATGTTCTCCATCATGATTTGAAAGCCATAAAAGAATTTTGCCTCAGAATATTGAACTTCACTTACAAAATTCTCGGCAAGGTTTTCATTGACGATACCATCAGATGCGGCAAAAAAAGCAAGGATGTGCTTGATAAAATATTGCTCATCCTCATTGAGCTTGTTGTTCCAATCTGTAAGGTCCTGGTGCAGGTCAATTTCTTCAGCGGTCCAAAAGCTCGCCTCAGACTTTTTGTACCATTCCCATATGTCTGCATGTTGTATGGGGAAGATTACAAATCGGTCCTTGTTTTCTTGTAAGATTGGTTCTACTTCGCTCATTTTGTCCTTCGTTTTTAAGATTATTTTTTGATTACTAGGGACTAACAAATTTGTAAAATATTATCGCCAGATTGTAGAAAAGTGACCCACTCTTTTCAACAAAGTTTTTAACATGGAGAAATAATCTGGCTTGCGCCAAAACAAAGAAGTATTAACAATAAATAATTGATAATCAAATAATTAAATAAGTAAATGGATTAAGTAGTGAAAGGAAAAAAGAGGGTTAAAATAAGATAGAAATCCCTGTTTA
The DNA here is from genome assembly GCA_002710685.1 of Cytophagaceae bacterium. GTDB lineage: Bacteria > Bacteroidota > Bacteroidia > Flavobacteriales > Flavobacteriaceae > Leeuwenhoekiella. The sequence continues at coordinate 55,760 of PALD01000054.1, forward strand.
AAGGGGCTGCGGAGTGTTATTGATAAAATGTTATAAACTTAAAAAGTGTACACTTTTTGAAAACTTTGTCTTAAAAATTTAACGTTGGGTTTTCAATTTTTGTTCATTTAGGTGAGCAACCACTTTATTAAGGCAGGCCTCAAAATTTTTCTTTAAATCTAGTGACCAAAATCTAAATACCGTGTAGTTCATCCCTTTTAATTTTGCATTTACTTCACGGTCGCGCTGCATGTTTCTTTCAATCTTGGGTATCCAGAATTCTCGGTTGCTCTTTATCTTGTCCTTCTTGTTTTTCCAGTCATGGCCATGCCAGAATTCACCATCGATAAAAATGGCCGTCTTGTATTTTTTGATAGATATATCAGGCTTGCCAAAAAGATATTTACTGTTCACCCGGTAGCGGTACCCCGCTTGCCATAGGGCCTTTCTAAACCTTAGTTCGGGTTTTGTGTTCTTGCCGCGTATGCGGCTCATTTGTTTAGAGCGTTGCGGAGTGGTGTAAAATCCTGCTTCTTCAGAAAACCTGGGGACTTTTATGGGTTTTTCTTCATGGTACATACCATAAGATTAGCAATAATAAGATTTTTTAAATGTCAATGATGCGTTAAGTTTTTGGCTTGAGCCAAATAAAATACGGGACAACGATATGTTTGTTTAAATATGGCACAATTATGGAGTATAATCAAGAATTATGAATATTGCTAAAAAGCCTACCACAACAACTGCGTTTGTAATTCTCTTGCTCCTGGTCTTAGGGGGTGCATTTTCTTGTGATACGGTCACCAAGGCAACAGATTTGATAACAAGCCCCACTCCCAGGGAAGTATATCAAAGGGATTATGTAGATGACACCTTGAGGTTCTCCCAGTGGCAAAAAGCTTTTGTGGATGCCATGAGCGATAGCGTGTCCATACGATTGCCCTATATGGAAAAGGGTAGGTTTTCAACCCGTACCCATGCGGTATACAGTTATGATTTTTCCCTGCAAAAGGGAGAAGTTTTTCATTTTAAGGTGCAGGTGGATACCGTTGACACAAAAATCTTTATCGATTTATATAAAAAGAGAAACGATTCAATCCTGGATTTTGTGAAACATAATGAACCCATGCAAAACGACCTGGTGTTGCCGGTGGATGAAGATGGTGAGTATAAGGTTGTAGCCCAGGCCGAAATGGATGCTGATACGCCTTTTGTCATCAAAGCTTTTAGAAAACCTTCTTATATCTTTCCGGTTTCAGGAAAAGGCAATGCGGCGGTACAGAGTTTCTGGGGTGCCACCCGTGATGGTGGTCGTCGTAGCCATGAAGGGATAGACATTTTTGCGCCCCGGGGCACTCCGGTGGTCGCCGCTACTGATGGACGCGTGAGCCGCACGGGCAACCGTGGTCTGGGGGGCAAGCAGGTATGGCTGCGAGTGGGGATGTTGGGTCATTCTTTATATTATGCTCACCTGGATAGTATTGCCACGAGTGCCGGTAAGCGCGTAAAGCGTGGAGATACCCTGGGCTTTGTGGGCAATACCGGCAATGCAAAAACGACCCCACCACACCTTCATTTTGGGATTTATCAACGCGGGGCCTTAAACCCTTTGCCCTATGTCTATGAGGGGGCTGAGCCTCGGCACGCTATCGGTCCATCAGCATTTGATGTACCTTTTGTGAAGGTAAGTTCTCCCAGGGCAAATCTGCGAAGTTCCAGTTATCTTAAATCAAGAAAAATAGGAGAGGTCCACCGCAATGATACCTTGATGTTGCTGGGCGAATCGTATGACTGGTTGCATGTTGCCACGCAGGATAATCAAAAAGCATTTCTTCACAAAAGCCTTGTGCAGGGAGTGCAGTAGCATTAACAATTCTTTGGCTGAAAAGCCATACAGGGCATAGTATCTTTAACTGTAAATCTTAAAATACGATAACGATGTCTTTATTTGGCAAGGTCAAGAACACGCTAAAACTTTTAAAATCCGTTGACCTGGATGCATTGAACAAGCTATCACAAAAGGTGGACCTTTCACAAGTAATGTCTGCCGTGGGCAGCCTGGATGATAGTCAGCTCAAGGGCTTGATGAAAATGCTGAACCATAAAGCAAAAAAAGGACAGCATAAACTTCCTCCCATCGATGGTGACTTTTATGACCTGAGCAAGAAGCTCACTAAAGAAGAACGGGAGATTCAGCTCAAGATACGCAGGTTTATGGAAGATGAGGTGGACCCCATTGCCAATAAATACTGGAACCGCGCGGAGTTTCCGCATGAGATCATACCCAAACTTGCTGAGCTTAACGTGTGTGGAATTGCTTATGAAGGATATGGATGCCCCAATCAATCCTTCTTGATGGAAGGTATCCTGGCCATGGAGATTGCGCGTATCGATGTGTCGATGTCCACGTTTTTTGGGGTGCATAGCGGCCTTGCCATGGGTTCTATTTATATATGTGGCAGCGAAGAGCAAAAACAGGAATGGTTGCCAAAAATGCAGAAATTTGAAAAAATCGGTGCCTTTGGCCTCACCGAGCCAGACGTGGGTTCTGCCGTGGCAGGAGGACTGGGAACGACTTGTAAGCTGGAAGGTGATACATGGGTGCTCAATGGTCAAAAGAAGTGGATAGGTAACGCAACCTTTAGCGATATCACCATTATCTGGGCCCGTGACGTAGAGTCCAATCAAGTGAAGGGCTTTATCGTGCGCAAGGAGAACCCTGGCTTTAAAGCCGAAAAAATGGAAAACAAAATGGCCCTGCGTACCGTACAGAACGCCCTGATCACCTTAACCGATTGCCGTGTGCCGGAAGGAGACCGGCTTCAAAACGCCAACTCGTTCAAGGATACGGCAAAAGTACTGCAAATGACCCGCGCCGGTGTTGCCTGGCAAGCTGTGGGCTGCGCGCGAGGAGCGTATGAAAATGCGGTGAAGTATACTAAAAAAAGGGAGCAGTTTGGCAAACCTATCGCCAGCTTCCAGCTGGTGCAAAACCATCTTGTGGAAATGTTGTCAAACCTAACGGCCATGCAAACGCTTTGTTTTCGCTTAAGCGAAATGCAAGACGCAGGTATCTTGAAGGATGAACACGCATCACTGGCCAAGGTATTTTGCTCACTGCGCACCCGCGATGTAGTGAGTCAGGCACGCGAGGTGATGGGCGGCAACGGTATACTGCTTGAATATGACGTGGCCCGTTTTGTGGCTGATGCAGAGGCCATCTACTCTTATGAAGGCACCAAGGAAATCAACTCACTCATCGTGGGCCGGGCAATTACTGGCTACAGCGCTTTTGTAGGATAGGTCAATAATCAGAATACCCGGTAGGGTACAGGTAGATATTGTCAATATGTGAGACGTTGTCCTGATATTTGGACAATGCGCTCAGTTTTTTCCATACAGGAGATTCTCCAAAGGATTTCCAGTGGGCATCGCGGTCTGCTTCGTTCTTAAACGTGACCATGTACACGAGATTGGGCGTGTCTGGACCTATGATTGCTTCACTGTAAAAAACGGCATTGAACCCCAATGCATCAAAAAGTACGATTTCGCCACCCGCGTTGAACATGTCCATTTTACTGGAAAAATAGGCTTCGGTGGGAGACTGGTAGCTGCGCAGTTCATAAATGCGTTCCTCCCGGGGGGCATCAATTTGAGCAGCACGCATGATGGGCATATCTTCAAACGCCTTTAAGAGTGATGATGAGATGCGAGCATAGGGTGGGTTTTGGGCCTTTGCTGCAAGATATTCTTTTCCATTTTCTTGAAAATCTTCATCTGCTGCAAGCTTGTCTTTTAATGTGGTAAAATCCTCCATGGTATCAAAGGGGAGCAATACATAGATGTGGTATGAACTATCTTTTTCTTTTACCGGTTTGAACACCCCCACCGGGCCGATGCCTTGTTTCTTCAAAGCCGGTAAATACGCATTCTGTAAAAAATCATCCGTGGTATTGACCTGTTTTTCAGAGTTTAATATATATGTTTTAAGCTCGTAGTATTGTTGTTCTTGTGCCTTGCTTACGCCAAAAGCGAACAGGATTAAACAAAATAATGTGTTTTGGATTTTCATTGTCAATATGATTTTAGGTTGGGTTTGTTTTGGGTTTACCCAAAAAGCCACTCCACCACATCGGTTACTTTTGAGACACGTACTATTTGAATTGCATGATCCTGTTTTGGGATCTTGCAGTATTTTGAGATCATAATAGTGCCAAAGCCCAGTTTTTCAGCTTCTAGAATACGCTGGTCTGCACGTGTCACTGGCCTTATTTCGCCGGCAAGGCCCACCTCTGCTGCAAAGCATAAATCTTTTGCAATGGAGATGTCCTCATTGCTGGACAAGATTGCAGAAATCACCGCAAGGTCAATAGCAGGGTCATCCACACTGATACCGCCCGTGATATTGAGAAAAACATCTTTGGCGCCCAGCCTAAAACCAGCCCTTTTTTCAAGGACTGCGAGCAGCATGTTGAGACGTTTTGCGTTATACCCGGTTGCGCTGCGTTGTGGGGTGCCATACACTGCCGTGCTCACGAGTGCCTGAATTTCTATCATCAATGGGCGCATGCCCTCAAGGGTCGCGGCAATCGCCGTGCCGCTTAGATCCTCGTCATTTTTAGAAATCAAGATCTCAGATGGGTTTGAGACTTCCCGCAGGCCGCCGCCCTGCATTTCATAGATCCCCAACTCATTTGTACTGCCAAAACGGTTTTTATGCGCCCGCAATATCCTGTAAACATGATTGCGGTCACCTTCAAATTGAAGTACGGTATCGACCATGTGCTCCAGTATTTTGGGGCCCGCAATGGTACCGTCTTTTGTGATGTGGCCTATCAAGATGACGGGCGTCGCGGTTTCCTTTGCAAATTTTATAAGTTCGCCAGTGGTTTCCCGTATTTGAGAAATACTCCCGGCGCTGCTCTCAATATAGTCGCTATGCAGGGTCTGTATAGAATCTATTACCACGATATCTGGGTCCAGTTCCTGGATTTGCCTAAAGATATTCTGGGTTTTTGTTTCGGTAAGGATGAGGCAGTTTTCTGCATGGGGATTGATACGGTCTGCCCTCATCTTTATTTGCTGTGCACTTTCTTCACCAGAGACATAGAGCGTTTGATAGGGCAGGCCCAGGGCAATTTGAAGCATCAATGTGCTTTTTCCTATTCCCGGCTCACCGCCCAGAAGGGTCAAAGAACCTGGTACAAGACCGCCGCCCAAAACCCTATCGAGTTCCTGGTTGCTGGTCTTTAACCGTATTTCTGCAGTGCTTACAATGTCTTTTATGGGGAGTGGTCTTGCAATTCTTTTTGCAGGGGCAACTTCAGCTTGTTTCCAGTCTTTTGCATCTGTTTTTTGCACAACTTCTTCTGCAATGGTGTTCCATTGTTTGCAAGAGTTGCACTGTCCCTGCCACTTAGCGTACTGGGCGCCACAGTTCTGGCAGTAAAAGGTTGTCTTAACTTTGGCCATAGCCAAAAATATGCTTTTTAATTATAGCCAAAATCCCTTTTTATGGCTTCGGCCTTCATCATGAGAAAATCTTCGCTAATGCCGCCCAGCTCATTCATGGGAAAGGCACTTTGATAGGTGCGCAATGCCTTTTTGGGCTCGCCCAGGCCTTCTTGTGAGAGTGCGGTGAAATAATAGCCCATGGTGGTCCCGGGATATTGTTTTTGGGCTAGTTTGCCCAATTTCAATAGTTCTTCCCAATCTGATTTTTGCTCAAGTGCCTGTGAGATGGCAATAAAGTCATTTACCCGTATGGTCTCGGTAAGGTCAAAGAGGTCCTCAATGGTCTGGTATTTTTCTACAAGGTATTCATAAGGTGAGGAGTCAAGCTTGAGTATGACATCTTCATATTCTTGCTTGCTTATGGGTTTAAATACCGAGAACACCTTTTCAATGGCATTGGGTATTGCCCTTGCTGCCAGCGTGTAGTGATTAGCACCTTCAAAGTCGTCAAAATAATATTTAAAGTTGGCATCCTGAAGCTGCTCCAGCCTGGTGTCAAGTGTCTTGACCCCTTCGCGAAGGCTTTCTATATCATCGCTGCCTGTGGCCTGGTAATAAAATATCTTGCGGTCCATGTTAGTAAGCGTGGTCGTTAGCCATTCCGCCATTTCTGGCACTAGGTCTGGGCTTAGCGAGATATATGCATTGAACAAGGGGACTTCCTTGAGCAGGTAATAGTTGGCAAAATTAGCCGTGAGGTCGTGCCCCACAATCATGTTGAAATTAGAAATTCTGTAATTTTTGGCCAGCCAGGAGTAGAGGTCCATGCCTATGAACTCAAAAAATGCAGCGCCGCTGCCCGTGGGTAGGTCAGTGTCTTCAGAGTATGCCGTGTCAGCTTGCCTATCATCGTGTAAAACGCCTATCACGATAGCTTCGGGCATGTCTTCCCAGTAGCTAAAATAATCCACATTGCCTGCCACCGGCTCAAAGAGGTAGTTGCCGTCCAGAACAATGATCACGGGGTATTTTTTATCTTTTTTGTCATTATAGCTCCTGGGGAGTTGAAGCTTGACCTTGCGTGGGGCGTCAAATTTAGCTGAAGGTATTTCTATGTATTCTACCTGGCCATGGCTTGCGCCAAAGCAAAACAGCAATAAAAGTGTGGGTATGATTCTTTTCATGTGGCAGTTGGTTTTTTGGCAAGGCTAAGGTATGCAATTTTAAGACTAAATGTTTTAACTGACAGCGTGTTACTTTTTAATATTCCTGTTGTAGATGGGCAGAAAAATAAACGAGCCGCCCCCCAATATCAACACAAGCAGCGTTTGTGTGCTCCATACCAGCCAGCCAAAAGCCTCCCCGGCCTCGCGCGTAAACTCAAAAAAGATGAACAGGGCCCCGATGGCCCAGGGGTAACTGCCTATACCGCCATTTGTGACCGAGATGGCAAATGAGCCTATCACAAAGGCTGCCAGGATGATGCTAAAATCTGCTGTGGATATGGCCGGGATGGTAAATTTTACCACCCAGAACATCAAGATGTACATCACCCAGATAAAAATGGTGTGCAGTATGAACCATCCTTTATTCTTCATGGTCAGGATGGTGCGCATGCCATCAACAAGACCTTTGAGAAAACCTGAAATTTTTTGTACAAATGGATGCGATGACCTCTTGATGATGCGTATAAAGACAAAGAGCCCTACTATTAAAAAAGCCAGCACCCCCAGTGTTATCAATGGGTTGAATTCTTTTTCTTCAATGTATTTGTAAAAACCTGCACTATTCATCGAGATGGCAATACCTATGACGAGGAGCAGCATAAAAAAGTCTGCGATACGCTCTGAGATGATGGTGCCAAATCCTTTTTCAATGGGCACATCCTCATAGGTCGTCAAGGTTGCGGCCCGCAAAAACTCACCAGACCTGGGGATGCCCAGGTTTGCCAGGTAAGCGGCCATCACCGCCATGAACCTATTGGCAAAAGCTGTCTTATAACCCATGGCGCTCAGCATAAACTTCCAGCGGTGGGCGCGTGAGAGGTGGCTCAACGTGCCAAAAAAGCACGAGAGTAAGAGATATTTAGGGTCGGCATTCTTGATGTGCTGCCACAGGGTGGCCCTCTCCTGGGTGGTGAGCGTGGCTAGCATGTACCATACAAGTCCCAAGCCCAGTACAAATGGTATGACCGTCTTTAGGATTTTTATGGTCTTTTTACTGGCCAATTCTACTTGAGAAGATTGGTTTCTTCGTCTGGAAAGACAAGGGTGGGCTTGAATTGCTTGGCCTCATCAACGCTCATGAAGGCATACACGATGAGTATAAGGGTGTCGCCCTTTGCAACGCGGCGTGCGGCGGCACCGTTAAGGGTGATTTCGCCACTTTTTCTGGGGCCGGGTATGGCATAGGTCTCCAGGCGCTCGCCATTAGTGACATTTACAATTTGTACGCGCTCACCTTCAATGATGTTTGCGGCTTCCATGAGGTCTTCATCTATGGTGATGCTACCTATGTAGTGAAGCTCAGCGCCGGTGCACTTTACGCGGTGTATTTTTGATTTGACTACGTTGACTAACATGGGGACAAAGTTATGCTTTTTTAGTTTAGGCGTAGGTTGTCTATAAGCCTTACATCACCGGCAAAAACCGCGATGAATGCCCTGTATGTGTGGTTTTCTTCAAAGGAGGTGGCTGTTTCAAGGGTGTCCTCGTCAGCAATTTCAATATATTCCAGTTGCAGGATCTTGCTTTTTTCAAACTCCTGTTCCACCCATTGTTTTATGGCGGTGGGGGCGTTTGCGGGGTATAGTTTTTTGGCTTCTGCCAAAGTTTTGAAGATGAATGGGGCTTCCGTCCTTTCTTGCTCTGTGAGGCGTTTGTTCCTTGAGCTTAATGCCAGGCCATCATCAGCACGGCTGATGGGGCAGGGTACGATATCGATGTCAAGGTTTTCTATTTCAACGAGTTTTTTTACAATTTGCAATTGTTGAAAATCCTTCTCGCCAAAAAAGGCCTTGTCTGGCCTTACAATCTCAAAAAGATGCTTCAGGACCGTGCCCACACCATCAAAATGACCGGGCCTGAACTTGCCTTCCATCTTGTCTTCTAGCCCGGCAAAGTCAAAATGCATGGATTTTACATGGTTGCCATAGACCTCACGGGCAGAGGGGTTGAAGACGATAATGCTTTCGCCGAAAGGCTTTAAAAAATCAACGTCGCCCTCTATATCGCGGGGATATTTCTCCAGGTCTTCTTGATTGTTGAACTGGGTGGGGTTTACAAAAATACCTACGACAACCCTGTCGCACTGGGCGATGGCCTGCTCCACAAGGCTTGCGTGCCCGGCATGTAATGCGCCCATTGTGGGGACGTAACCTATTTTAAGGTTATTTTTGTGCCAGTTTGCAACTTGTGATTCTAATTGGTGTCTTTTTGTAAATACCTGCATACAACATTATGCTAAATGGGGCGCAAAATTAGTGTTTAACTGGCAATCTGCATAAATTTTAGTAATTTTGCGTGTTTTTTAGCCTAATCGTTTTAAAAGGATTTTATGAAAGATAAGAGGATATTGTACGTATCATCTGAAGTTATACCTTATTTACCAGAGACAGAAATCGCTTCCATGTCGTTTGATGCACCGCAGATGGTGAACTCAAAGGGAGGGCAAATCAGGATCTTCATGCCACGGTACGGAAATATCAATGAGAGGAGACATCAACTTCATGAAGTCATACGGCTTTCTGGGATGAACCTCGTGATCAATGACTTTGACATGCCGTTGATCATCAAGGTGGCTTCGATTCCCAAAGAGCGTATACAGGTATACTTTATAGATAATGAAGAATACTTTAAGCGCAAGGCAACCTTTACTGATGAGAAGGGGAACTTGTTTGAGGATAATGACGAGCGGGCCATATTTTTTGCAAAAGGGGTCGTGGAGACCGTGAAGAAATTGAACTGGGCGCCAGATATCATTCATGTTCATGGATGGCTGGCCTCGTTATTGCCACTATACCTTAAGGAATATTATGCTAGTGAGCCCTTGTTCAAGGAAAGCAAGATAGTTACCTCTGTGTACAATTCTGGCTTTGAAGGCACGTTGAACAGTGAGATGATTGACAAGATTGCTTTTGACGGTGTTGACAAGGGGGATATTGCAGAGCTGGCCGAGCCATCTTATGCAAACCTGATGAAAGTGGCCATCAAGAACAGTGATGCCGCGATCATAGGCTCGCAAGACCTTGATGAAGAAATAGTGAAATACCTCAATACAACCAAAATACCAGTGCTTCCCTACAAGAAGAAGGAAGAATTTGCACAAGCTTACGAAGAATTCTACACTGAAAAAGTGCTTGACTAATTTTTAAAAATGGAGATGAGATTGAAGAACCTTGCTTTGAGGACGCTTACCGTATTGATTTTACTTACCGCGTTAGTTGCTTGTGATGAAGATTTTCAGCCTGTGGGCAAAGATCTTGTGGATGATATTAATTTTAATTCTGATAGTATTTTGCATCCCGTGGTGTCTTATTCAAAGAGGCTTTTTGGGATTCAAGGTGTCCAGACTAACAATCTTGCCAGTGGTGCACTGGGGATTTATACTGACCCTATCTACGGTACCACCAGGGCTTCGCACCTGTCGCAGGTAAATCCTGGCTCTAATAACCCGTCCTTTGGTGATGAGCCCGTGCTGGACAGTGTGGTGTTTAGTATGCCTTATTACTCCACGGCTAGCTTAGGTGAGGAAGGTGAAACGGTTTATGAGCTGGATTCAGTTTATGGGGATGACCCCATAAATCTTAAGATCTACAGGTCAAATTATTTTTTAAGTGCCAGTACGCCACCAGACCTTGAAAAAAGTGCAAGGTATTATAGCAATCAGTTAAATAGCCTGGATGGTATTGAGGGAGACCTACTTTTTGATGTTCCTGATTTTGTTCCATCAAATGAAGGTGTGGTCACGGTTGTGCCGGGCGAAACAGAAGATGCTGACTCCGTACGTACGGTAAACCCTCCATTATTGAGACTTGTGGATACCAGCGATGTGGGATTGGCCTACTGGAAACAAGCGATTTTTGATAAAGAAGGAGATGAAGTTCTTTTTAACGGCAATACGTTTAAGGATTATTTCAGGGGTGTTTACTTAAAGGCAGAGGCTTTAAATAGTACAGATCAAGATTATTTTATCTTCAATAGGTCAGGGACAAACATAACGTTGTATTATAGCTATAAAAACAGCAATGATATTATGTTACAGGGAAGTTATGTGCTTAATTTTTATGGTACTGGCACAACTCCTAATCCCATAGCCTTCACGGGATATACCAATGATTTCAACCAGTCTGTAACTGATGCTTTAGACCCTGCGAATATTGATATGGTCAATGGTGAAGAAGACCTATACCTCAGGGGTGGAGAAGGGAGTACGGGTGTTATTCAGTTGTTTGACCCTACTGATGATGATGGCGATGGCATTCCTGATGAGCTTAACGCATTACGCGATAGAAACCTTCTCATACGCGAAGCAAACCTTATCCTATACGTTGATCAAGACAAGGTCTCTCAATACACCACGGGGGCTTTTGCTGGTCCTGAACGCATTTATCTTTATGATTTAAAAACCAACTTGCCTGTTGTTGATTATAATACCGATGCGTCAACGGGAACCACGTCAGCACTTGGGTCAAAAATAAATCACTTGGGGCCGCTTACCGTAGATGATGACGGTAACGGGGTGAGCTATAAAATTAAGCTTACCCAGTATTTGAGAAATTTACTCTCTGACTCTAACGACAACCCCACCGTCACCTTGGGAATCAATGTTACTAATAACGTGAATATCACCGCGGTCAATTACATTGAAGGAACTGACGAAGATGATGTTCCTAACACGGTATCCCAGGGTAGCCTTCTATATCAGGAAGGTACAATACTCCACGGTAATTTAAGTTCTGATAATGACAAGAAACTAGTTTTCAGGATTTATTATACAGAATCAGAATAAAGTACTAAAAAAATGTGCGGAATTGTAGGTTACATAGGTAATAGGGAAGCTTACCCCATTATCCTTAAAGGGCTACAACGCCTAGAATATAGGGGCTACGATAGTGCCGGTGTAGCCCTCTATGATGGAAAAAGCATACAATTGTGCAAGACCAAGGGCAAGGTAGGAGACCTCAAAAAAAAATGTGAGACTTCAATTGATACCACGGGCTCCCTGGGTATAGGCCACACCCGCTGGGCAACTCATGGCGTGCCTAACGATGTAAACTCCCACCCCCATTTTTCTAATAGTGGAGACCTTGTGATCATACACAACGGCATCATAGAAAACTATGAATCCATAAAAAAAGAACTACTCAACAGGGGGTATCATTTCAAGTCTGATACAGATACCGAGGTCCTGGTAAACCTCATTGAAGAAATCAAGATCAATGAAGATGTAAAACTGGGCAAGGCGGTCCAGATAGCATTAAATCAAACCGTGGGGGCGTATGCAATCGCTGTCTTTGACAAGAAAAAGCCCAATGAAATCGTTGTTGCCCGTCTGGGCAGCCCATTGGCAATAGGCGTGGGGGAAGATGAATTCTTCATCGCCTCAGATGCCTCCCCATTTATAGAGTACACCACAAATGCGATTTATCTTGAAGATGGTGAGATGGCCGTTGTGCGCCGTGGCAAGGATGTAAAGATCTTCAATATCAAGAACGATAAATGGGTAAATCCATACATACAGACCCTACAGCTCAATCTGGAGCAGATAGAAAAAGGCGGTTATGACCACTTCATGCTCAAGGAGATCTACGAGCAACCACAAGCTATACGTGATACATTTAGAGGGCGCTTACGCGAAATGGAAGGCCTCATAAAAATGGCAGGTGTGGATGATAATATTTACAGGTTCCTCAACGCGCGACGCATCGTGATTGTGGCCTGTGGTACCTCATGGCATGCCGGCCTTGTGGCCGAATATATTTTTGAAGATTACCTGCGTATCCCCGTTGAGGTTGAATACGCATCAGAATTCAGGTACCGCAACCCCGTGATATTTAAGGACGATATCGTCATTGCAATCTCACAAAGTGGGGAGACCGCAGATACCATGGCCGCGATGAAGCTGGCTAAAGAACAGGGCGCTTTTGTATTTGGCGTTTGCAATGTGGTGGGTTCATCCATATCCAGGCTTGCAGATGCAGGCGCATATACCCATGCAGGCCCAGAGATAGGGGTGGCATCCACAAAGGCTTTTACCACACAAATCACGGTACTTACCCTGATTGCCCTAAAACTGGCAAAAGAAAAAGGAAAGATTTCAACTTCAGAATTCCACAGGCTCTTGCAAGAACTGCAACAGGTTCCCACCAAGGTTGAAAAGATGCTAGAGTCCAATAAGCACGTGAAGCAAGTCGCAGAGGTATATAAATTTGCAACTAACTGCCTGTATCTGGGAAGGGGATACAACTTTCCCGTTGCACTGGAAGGCGCATTAAAGCTCAAGGAGATTTCATACATCCATGCTGAGGGGTATCCCGCTGCCGAAATGAAACATGGCCCCATCGCCCTTATTGATGAGCAGATGCCCGTTATCGTGATCGCGACCCGTAAGGGACATTATGAAAAAGTGGTGAGCAACATACAGGAGATCAAATCCAGAAAAGGAAAGATAATAGGTATTGTCACGGAAGGTGATGAAACGGTAAAAAAACTTGCTGACCATGTCATTGAAGTGCCAGAGACCACAGATTCACTATCTCCCCTCTTGACCACGATACCCTTGCAGTTGCTATCTTACCACATTGCGGTGATGCTGGGCAAGAACGTTGACCAGCCGCGCAACCTTGCAAAATCCGTCACGGTAGAATAATCATTTTTTCTTGCCCATCCACCCCAGGTGCGTGTGCTTAAAATCATCAGGATATTTAAGCCCATACCCCAGCATCCTGTCAAAAGCTGAATGCGCAAGAAACACAAGCGAAAGCTGAATCAACCAGTCAATAGAAAAGTAAAATCCCACTACAAGAAGTACCGCAAAAATGCCCTGATGGTGCATGATGTTGTACGCCACTGCCCCCACCCGGGTATTTAAAAGGTAGCAGAAAAAGCTGAGGTCTGGCGCAAAGAACAGCAGCGCAAAAAAGCCCCATCCATAATCCAGATAAAAGTAGGCCCCGGCAAATAGCACTAGCAACCCCGCACCTTCCAGTTTTAGTTGTGCCGTCATGATTTTATGTTTTTGCAGCTTAAAAATACAATTTAGGCCTTACTCCAACCTTGCAAATTTTATTTCGCTTAAAGCGAAATAGACACCCACACAATATTGCCGTAATAACATGCGGCCTTTGATGAATGCCCAAAAAACCTGACGTTTTCAAAGATTGAAAATCAATTAATTCATAATTAGTTTTTTTGAGATTAAAGACTATCTTTGCACGACGAAAAATCAGTGGGATTTTGACAGCCCCTCATAGGTATTTTTCAATTTATTTTGCTAAACATTAAACAGTTAAAAATGTCAAAAGTTACAGGTAAAGTTGCCCAGATCATAGGCCCTGTTGTGGACGTTGCGTTCGCCGATGGTGCAGAGCTTCCCAAGATTTATGATTCACTTGAGATTTCTAAGGAAGATGGTTCAAAACTGGTACTTGAGGTGCAGTCGCACGTAGGTGAGGGTACAGTACGTACCATCTCGATGGATTCTACTGATGGTCTAAGCCGTGGAGTTGATGTTGTGGCTACCGGAAATCCTATCCAGATGCCCATAGGCGAGGATGTTTATGGGAGGCTGTTTAATGTGATAGGTGATGCCATTGACGGTATAGGTGACCTGCCAAAAGCTGGCAAGGATGGATTGCCTATTCACCGTGAGGCGCCTAAGTTTGAAGATCTATCAACTTCTACAGAGGTCTTGTTCACCGGTATCAAGGTAATCGACCTTATCGAGCCTTATGCCAAGGGTGGTAAGATTGGTCTCTTTGGCGGTGCGGGTGTAGGTAAGACCGTATTGATCCAGGAGTTGATCAACAATATTGCAAAGGGGCACGGTGGCCTATCAGTATTTGCAGGAGTGGGTGAGCGTACCCGTGAGGGTAATGACCTGCTTCGTGAGATGCTTGAGTCTGGTATCATCAAGTATGGTGATGACTTCATGCACTCTATGGAAGAAGGTGGCTGGGACCTTACAAAAGTGGACAAGGACGCTATGAAAGAATCAAAGGCGACCTTTGTTTTTGGACAGATGAACGAGCCTCCCGGTGCACGTGCACGTGTGGCACTTTCTGGTCTTACCATTGCAGAGTACTTTCGTGATGGAGCAGGTGATGCACAGGGTAAAGATGTACTTTTCTTTGTGGATAACATCTTCCGTTTTACACAGGCAGGTTCTGAGGTATCCGCTCTTCTAGGGCGTATGCCATCAGCCGTGGGTTACCAACCTACACTGGCTACTGAGATGGGCGCGATGCAAGAGCGTATTACCTCAACTAAGAAAGGTTCCATTACATCTGTACAGGCGGTCTACGTACCTGCGGATGACCTTACAGACCCTGCACCGGCAACAACCTTTGCCCACCTTGATGCAACTACAGTACTTTCTCGTAAAATTGCAGAGCTAGGTATCTACCCAGCGGTTGACCCACTGGATTCTACCTCTCGTATCCTTACGGCAGATATATTGGGTGATGAGCATTATGACTGTGCACAACGCGTAAAAGAGCTGCTGCAGCGTTATAAAGAGCTTCAGGATATTATTGCGATTCTTGGTATGGAAGAATTGAGTGAAGAAGATAAACTAGCCGTATCACGCGCCCGTCGTGTACAGCGTTTCCTTTCTCAGCCCTTCCACGTGGCAGAGCAGTTTACAGGTATCCCAGGAGTTCTTGTGGATATTAAGGAAACCATCAAAGGCTTTAACATGATCATGGATGGTGAGCTAGATCACTTACCGGAAGCTGCCTTCAACCTTAAGGGTACCATTGAAGAAGCAATAGAAGCTGGTGAGAAAATGCTTGCTGAAGCGTAATTTTTTAATTCTCAATTGAAAAAATGCATTTAGAAATAGTAAGTCCAGAGGCAACATTGTTTAGCGGCGAGGCAACTTCAGTGACCGTCCCGGGAACAGATGGTGAATTTCAAATCCTGAACAATCACGCGGCCATAGTGTCTCTACTGGATAAGGGTACCGTGAAGATCAAGAGCACTTCATCCATGGATGAGTCCTTTCAAGATAAGTTTAAAAAGGGAAAGGAAACCGGTGAGTGGACGCTTGATATTCAGTCTGGCACTATTGAGATGAAAGACAATAAGGCAATAGTCCTGGTTGACTGATCATAGCAACAACATAATACAAAAACCTGATTCTTGATTGAGTCAGGTTTTTTTTTCGCTTTAAGCGAAAAGCATATAGAGAAAAGCTGCGGCCCCACCACCGGCAATGGGCGCAACGATGGGTACCCACGCATAAGCCCAATTGCTATTTGTCTTGCCCTTGAGGGGAAGCAGTGCGTGCACGATACGGGGCCCCAGGTCGCGGGCAGGGTTAATGGCATAGCCCGTGGTGCCGCCCAGTCCCAGGCCTATTGCCCATACCACAAGTGCCACGGGGAGTGCTCCCAGCGAGCCCAGGCCAAAGGCGACCTGCTCGCCAGATTCAAACTGTAATTGAGGCTCGGCGATATAGAGCACCGCGATGATAAGCACAAAGGTGCCCATAAATTCTGCAAAGAAATTTGAAAATGAGTGGTTTATGGCTGGCGAGGTGCAAAAGGTTGCTTCCTTAAGTTCAGGGCTTTCTGTAATGTCGTAGTGTTTTTTATGCATGAGCCATACAACAAAGGCCCCCAGCATGGCCCCCAGCATCTGTGCCGTGATATAGATGGGCACGTTGCCCCATTCAAAGAGCCCTGCAATGGCAAGAGACAAGGTGACAGCAGGATTAAGGTGCGCACCACTGTATGGCCCGGCAATCAATACCCCCACGTACACCGCAAGCCCCCATGCGGTCGTAATGACGATCCATCCAGAATCCTGGCCTTTTGTTTTTTCAAGCAGTACATTGGCAACCACGCCATTACCTATCATGATAAGTATAAAGGTTCCTAAAACTTCTGCTATAAAAGGTGACATATTCTATGCGATTTTAATGGTCAATGCCTTACAAGATAAAAATTAACTCCATATCCTGAAACTGTAATGTGGCTGCATAATATAAATTTTACCTATGGATGGACCTTTTATTTGAGACTGATTTTATACTTTAGCCATAACGATCTAAATCAACCAATCATGAACGCCCCCGGTTAACATAGTTATAGGGGGCTTTCTTATTATTTGGCTTTAAGCCAAAGTTCCCTTGCCTGGATAGCTTTTCTTGAAGCATTTTCATCAAGGGAGATGGTGTAAGCGGGATTTTTTCCAAAGGTTATTTCTGTTTCCTTCTCCTTGCCAAACCTTATGTATCTTACCTTTACCTTGTCACCTATCTCATGAGACCCCTTGATGGCGTCAAGTGCCTCGAGGGTTGTGGTGGGTTTGCCGTCAATAGTGGTAATGACATCACCTTCATCAAGCCCTGCTTCATATGCGGGAGACCCTTGCTGGGTGGCCCGGCTGACCTCAAGGCCATTTTCTTTTGCTTTAAAAGTTGCACCCAGGTATGGCGCATCGTCATCTTGCTCAAGTTTTAGCCCTACTGACTTGAACAGGGTTGCATAGTCTGGCATCTGTGAGGCAAGGATGTATCTTGAAAAAAATCCTTTGGCGAAAGCCTCACCGGCATATTCACTCAGTGTTTTCTCAATATCCTTATAGTTATAGGCGACTTCTGTTTTTCCATATTTTTCCCACATCATCTTCATGAAATCATCCAGGCTGTAATTGCCATCAAGATTTCTTAAGGAAAGGTCAAGGGCAAGCCCCAGGGTGCTCCCGTAAGAATAATAAGAAATAAAAGTGTTGCCACGGTTCACGGGATCTACTGATGTTGCCGCATCCACAAAAGGAGCCTGATAGCTCATCTCGATGGGGTTAAAATACTTTCGGGCGGGTGAATTCCATACATAATTGAAGGTGCCGTTTAAACTGCCCGCATATTTCTCAGCATCATAGATGTCTGCCCTCTCAAGGATCAATGTGGTGTAGTAACTTGTGAAACCTTCGGCAAACCAGAGTTCGCCAGCCATGTTTGCCTCTCTAAAATCAAAGGGCTCCAGGTCATCTGGGCGTATGCGCTCCACGTTCCAGGAGTGAAAATATTCATGGGCCACCGTGCCTATATTGTTGTCAAATCCTCCATTGGCAAGACCTTCAGTATCTGTTAAGATGGTGCTGTTTCTGTGCTCCATACCATCACCAGAAGCATTGGGCATGTAGCAGGCAAGAAAGGTGTACTGGCCATAATCATAATCTGGTAGCTCGCCATAGACGGCTTTTTCCTGCTTCACGATTTCCTGAACGTTTTTAAAATAGTCATCAACAAGCTGTGGCGTTGCAGAATCATCATGCAGCACAAAGCGTATTTTCTTGCCGTCCAGCTCAAACTCCCTGAGTTTATAATCGCTTATCTCGGTGGGGCTGTCCATAAAATATTGCATGTCAGGTGCGCTATACGTATTGCCAGATTCATGCTTGAGCTGGGTGGCAATCTTCCAGTCTAAATCTTCACGGGGGTAAAACGTAACCTCAATGGGGCGGTATTCAAGCCCATCAACAAACATGAACGTGGCCGGCATGTTGAGGTGTGCGTGTGTATCGTCAACCTGAGAGTAAGTACCCCCACCGCGATTTGCAAAAAGCGTGTACTCAATATTCACGGTGCCGTCATGACCCGTGATTGTCCAGGAATACGGGTCAGGACGTGTAACGGTGAGCGGTTCTCCTTTTGAATTGGTCACCTTGACACCATACACGTTCTTGGCAAATTCATGCAATGCATAGCGGCCAGGGCTAGAGCGCGACATTCTAGCAGTGACCGTTCCTGTTTTAATATTGCTAAAGTGTGCCTTCACCACGGCCTCGTGATGTGCGGTGTTCTCAAAAGAAATTGAGTACGTGTTTTTGGCTTGCGCCAAAATTGTTGCGGAAGTGAAAAGAAAAATCAAAACCGAAAAGAGAATTTTTTTAAACATAGTTATCATGTGTTATCATCAGGTTCTTCTATGAACTTGCTTTCAATCCACCCAAAAATACGGTTAATAATGATTACGGCTACCGTGAGCATGAGCAGGTCCCAGTACATGCCCATCGCGGCCAGGCATCCTGCTGCGGCGCTGCACCATATGGTGGCAGCTGTGGTGAGCCCCTTTACAGAGCTTTCACCGGTCTTGATGATTGTTCCCGCACCCAGAAACCCCACACCTATCAACACCTGGCTCAAAACCCGGGTCATGTCAGCATACTCCTCACCCTGAAACTTGAGTGAGATCATCACAAAGACCGCAGCGCCCACCGCCACGAGCATATTGGTCTTGAGGCCCGCGTTCTTGTCCTTAAATTCCCTTTCAAGGCCTATAAACAGGCCCGCACCTATTGCACAAAGCAGGTTGATGGCAAAGGTTATGGTTTCTTGTCCCGTCATGTCCTAAATTTACGAAAGTTGGCAAACACCTCACTGGTTTTCAAATCGCGTGAGGTGTTTTCTTTTACTTTTGCCGTATGCTCCCTAAAAAACTTCAGCACAAGTTAGATAAGCGCAGCAATGACAATTCACTGCGCACGCTCACGCCACAACGTGACCTGGTCGATTTTTCATCAAATGATTATCTGGGCTTTGCTCGTGATAAGGGCATTTATGACCGGGCTCATGAAATTTTGCAAAAAAATAACCTGTACTGCAACGGTAGCTCGGGCTCGCGTTTACTTTCGGGTAATCATGCTCTGTTCGCTTTCGCGGAAGCAGAACTTGCAAAGTTCTACAACGCTGCAGATGCCTTGATCTTCAACTCGGGCTATGACGCAAACGTGGGGTTTTTCAGCGCTGTGCCACAGCGGGGAGATGTGATCTTGTACGATGAACTTGTACATGCCAGCATCAGGGATGGGATCCAGATGTCTTTGGCAAAAGCCTATAAATTCAAGCATAATGACGTTCAGGACCTAGAACAAAAATTACGGAAACTGTCAGTGGCCATGCAGGTTTATGTAGTGACTGAATCAGTTTTTTCCATGGATGGCGACTCGCCAAACCTGCGGAAAATGGCCAGGATCTGCGACGGGGAATTTGCCCATTTGATTGTAGATGAGGCACATGCTGCTGGGGTTTTGGGCCGGGGTCATGGTCTTGTAGAAGATTTGGCTTTAAGCCAAAGGGTATTTGCCCGCCTGGTCACTTTTGGGAAGGCCATGGGTTGTCACGGCGCCGCGATTTTGTGTGATGCAGATTTAAAATCTTTCCTGGTCAATTTTGCCCGAAGCTTGATCTACACTACTGCCCTGCCACCCCATGCGGTCGCAACCATTATTGCAGGCCATGAAGCGCTCAATGGTATGGGCGGTAATAGCACATCGCCGGTGAGTTTATTGCAGGACAACATTCAATTTTTTAAATCCCAGCTCCCGGTCTTCAACCTTCAATCACTTTTCATAACAGGTGATTCTGCGATTCAATCTGCAATTATAAGCGGTAATGAGCGTGTAAAAGAGGTCTCTGAAAAGTTAAAACTTGAAGGGTTTTCTGTACTGCCTATCTTATCGCCCACCGTACCGGCGGGTGACGAGCGTTTGCGTTTTTGCCTGCATAGTTACAATTCGCAGGAAGAAATCAAAACTGTTTTGGCGCTCTTGGCTAAATTTGTAGGATGAGTAAAAAACACGTTTTTTTTATCACCGGCATAGGTACTGAAGTTGGTAAAACCATAGTTTCGGCTATTGTTACAGAAGCATTGCAAGCAGATTATTGGAAGCCTATTCAGGCGGGAGACCTTGATAATTCTGACTCGCATAAAGTGAAAGCGCTGGTCTCAAATAATAAGACCGTTTTTCATGAAAATGACTTTGCGCTGAACACGCCCATGAGTCCGCACGCTGCGGCTGAAATAGATGGTATCGAGGTAAACGCTGCAGCCATTACAGAACCACAAACGGAGAATAACCTTGTCATAGAAGGCGCTGGTGGATTGCTGGTTCCAATTAATGATACCGAAACAATTTTGGACTTGATCCAACCGCATCATAAAGTCATCGTGGTTTCCCGCCATTATTTGGGTAGCATTAACCACACCTTGCTCACCATTGAAAAATTAAAGCAGGATGGAAAGCAGATTCACGGGGTTATATTTAACGGCAACGAGCACCCAACCACAGAATCCATCATCAAGAAAATGGCAGGTGTGCCCGTGCTGGGAAGAATCGATGACGAACCCTATTTTGACGAAAACGTGGTGCGGGAATATGCTGATAAGATAGATTTGGGTAGTTAGATATTAGTATTGAGATGTCAGTTCGAGTGTCTGCCGCAGGCGGATGTATCGAGAACTGTTCAAATCGGAAAAAAGAAAATAGAATAGAGAGAAAAGAGATTGCCTTTGGATAAATTAAATTTTTCTAAAGAATTAGAAGAGAAAAGAAAGCAAGAGCCGCTTACTTTAAAAGAATGGTTACTGTTTTTTTCCCGCTTTCACTCCAAGACCAAGGCATCGAGAAGACCACTTTTCAATTTCAGAATTTGAGCGTTTCAGAAAAATATGGCTACGAAACCAAACTAAAACAGGCTAAAGAGGTGCAAAGTATCGGATTTATATTCTGGTTTATTATTATATTAATGGTAGCTATTTTGGCTTCCGCCAAATAGACTTTAAATCAATTTCCATAGCTATGATCAAATACGTTTTTACCACTCTCTTTTTATTTTTATTAAGCTGCGCAAAAGCACAAGAAACTGTGAAGTTTCCATATTTTCAAAATAATACGCTAGAAGATGTGCTTGATAATGATGATTGGGAGGTTTTAAAGCGTGTTGATGGAGATTTAAACGATGATTCGCAAGATGATGTGGCTTTAATTTTGCAGTCAAAAGATAGCGTTTATGAAAAACGTTGCGAGAGTTGTAAGCTTAAATCAACTAAAGCACGAATTCTTCTGGTTTTTGTTTCAAAGGAAGATTCTCAAAAACTGATTTCTCAAAATAATGATTTTATCATAAGAGGTGATGAAGGAGGAATGGCTCCTTATATTGAACCTGAGATTTCTATTGATGAAGGTGTTTTAAAAATTGACAACCAATTCACCAGATCTAGAATAGTATATAATGCAAAATTTATGGATGGCGAGTTTGTGGTTTCTTCTGTCTCATCATCTGGAACAACTGCCGCAACAGGAGCTTTTGAAAATCATGAAATTGATTTCGAAAAAGGAATAATTCATGAAACCAAAGGTTTTATTGACGAAGAAGAATTTGAAGAAAAAACCTTGCCTTTAACTGCAAGTCCTAAAAAGCTTTCGGAGTTTAGTGAAATGATGAATTGGGAAATAGCTCCATATATTTTTATTTAAAGAATTTATTAGTTGAATATTATAGAAAAAGACAAAAAATACATCTGGCATCCATTAACGCAGCATAAGCTTAATCCAGAAACGTTGCCTATTAAAAGGGCAAAGGGAGCCTTGCTCTGGGATGAGGATGGCAAGGAATACGTTGACGGAATTTCATCTTGGTACACCGCTGTGTACGGGCATTGCAATGACTTTATCATCAAGCGTGCACAGGCGCAAATGGAGCAGTTGGACCAGGTGGTTTTCAGTGGTTTTACGCATCAACCGGCTGTTGACCTGGCCGAAAAACTGATTTCCATTTTGCCTGAAGGGCAGCAGAAGGTTTTTTATAACGACAACGGCTCAACATCAACTGAAATCGGGATTAAAATGGCACTGCAATACCATTACAATAATGGAAAACCGCGCAAGCGCATGCTCGCTTTTGAAGATGGTTTTCATGGCGATACGCTGGGCGCAATGTCTGCTTCCGGGCTTTCGGTATATAATGGGCCGTTTGAGGATTTCTTTATAGATTTTAAACGTATTTCGTTGCCTGATGCAGAAAATCTTGATGCGATTAAATCGAAAATTAAACAATTTCACGACGAGGAGAATATCGCGGGTTTTATCTACGAACCCCTGGTACAAGGTGCGGCCGGCATGCATATGTATTCCGCGGAAGCGTTGAATGAATTATTGCAATTTTGCCGTTCGCTGGGCATTGTTCTCGTCGCTGATGAGGTGATGACGGGTTTTGGTAAAACCGGTAAAAACTTCGCCTCAGATTATGTTGACACAAAACCCGATGTGATGTGTTTGTCCAAGGCCCTCAGCGCCGGTCTTGTGCCCATGGGCGCAACGACCTGTACGCAGGCGGTGTATGATGCTTTTTATTCAGATGATATTGGCAAGGGGCTTTTTCATGGGCATACTTATTCGGGCAATCCCATTGCTTGCGCCACGGCACTTGCGGGGCTCGATTTGCTTGGTTCTGCAGCAATGCAAGAAAATATCACAAATGTGGTTTCCTGGCATGAGGCTTTCGCCAAAGAGATGCGGGCAGAACCCTGCGTGGAAAATGTGCGCCAACTGGGTACAATCATCGCACTAGAGCTTAAACTTCCCATGGAACGTTATGGTAACTTGCGGTATCATATTTTTAACTTCTGTTTAGAAAATGGGGCTTTTTTACGTCCGCTGGGAGCAACGATGTACATCGCGGCGCCCTATGTTACAAAGCGCGAAGAGATGGAGCGGTTGTATGAAACCATCCGCAAAGTGATAAAACGATTTTGCTAATGGCATCATAATTGATTTGGGTTTTGAAACCTAATCGATTATGAGAAAAATTACGCTTCTTCTGTTGATATGTTTTTTCGCTTCATGCGAAAAAGATAAAAATGTTATTGCTTTAAAAGACTTGTTAAGTAATCCTCAGCTGGAGGAGCAAGTTTTTACGCTGCGTAGCGATACAATCAATTTCATTGTAGGAAAATTTGGGACACAGATTATGATAGACCCTCAAGATTTAGAAGGTTTTGATGGTAATCAAAGCCTAAAGCTTGAACTTGTTGAATTGACTACGAAAGAAGCGCTTGTGAAATATAATGCACAAACAATTGCTGATGGGAAGTGGCTTATCTCTGGCGGCGCCTATAATATTCAGGTGAAGAACGGTGATAAATATTTAGAATTAAAGTCAGGAAAAGTTATTCAAGTTTCATTTCCACAATTATCCACAGAAGCCATGAAAATTTTTGAAGGTAATCATGATGATTCTGGTAATATGAATTGGTATCTTACTGATAAGAACCTTGAGGAAAAAGTGTATCCGTGGATATTTTTAAAAGATACAATCGTTCTGGATGAGGAGATGACCAGAATTAATAGAGTAGACCAATACAGAATTGCATTTAACACTGTTCTTAAAGATTCAGGTTCATTTTCTGAATTTGAAAAAGATGAAAGAGTTTTGGCTAGTGACACCACGTTTTTTAAAAATGATACGCTTTATTCACAAATTAGGTTAAATATAATTTCTGAAACCGATTCTGATGAAATATTCTTTGACTCAATAGATGCAAGCCAGCTGAAAGAATACAATAATCTGATTTTCAAACGAAATAACACTTTAAGATTATATCAAGCGATTGAGATTGCAAAACTTGGCTGGATCAATGTTGATAGATTTTATCCAGAAAATTTAGAAAGGGCAGAACTCACAATTGAGTCGGCAGCTGCAATGGGTGGAAACGCGTCAATATATATTGTAGATAGAAGCAATATGACAGTGTTGAATTTATACAATACTAATGTCAGTTTGCCTCTAAATAAAACATTTGACCTCATAGCTTTTGATGTTTCAGCGCAAGGTTTCAAAGCCGCTAAAACTCAAATACGGCTCTCTAAAAACCGAACGGTTAAAGTAAAATTCAAAGAAGTCAGCGAAGCAAAGCTTCAAGAATTACTCAAGTTCAATTGATCTTTCTGGCCTCAAATCCAGCACCAGCGTGTCTCCCACGGTCACCTCAAAAGTATCGTAGATTTTGGCCTCGCCCTTACCGTGGCTTTTGATATACACATGCCCTTCGCCATTGGGGCCCTTGATAGGAAAATTGGCTTCGGCCTTCCTAAAGCCATTACTCGTTGAGACATTAAAACTGCCAAAACCATTTTTCTCAATGGGTTCGCCAAGAAGCTTGATGATCTCCTCATTTTGTTGAACAATCGTCAAGGCCTCATCGCCGCCGCTTTCTTCACTGATTAGATTAACAAAGCTAAAAATAGCAGAGCCCAGCACGATACACACCAGGATTATAAGCCCCAGGCAGCCCGTGGGCACCACCCATTTCCAGTTGCGTTTCCACCAGCTCTTCTTCGGTTCTTGAGAAAATTCATTGTTACTGTAGTTGTCCATTTTCTGTGGCGTATTTTTGCAGTGAAAAATAATAAAAATTGCACCAACCCATTGCCATAACCGGTTTTTATTCGATTTCTGCCGCTTCGCAAAATCCAGTTTTAGAAAGCAAGCACAACCTGCTTTTTGATAAGCAATTGCAGGCCTGGGTGGGCAGGTTGCCCCACGGCTTACAAGTTGAAATCCAAAAGATAAGAGATGAAAACCGCAATTATCAAGGTCTTGACGACAGTGTGCTCTATGCCATGTTTACAAGCCGTGAAGCGGTAAAACATGCGCAGTGGCAATCAGGCAGTGGCTATGGCATCAACATAGGTTCATCGCGCGGGGCAACACAGCTTTTTGAGCATTATTATTCCGCTTTCGCGAAAGATAAACATACCGAAACCCTTGCCTCACCTACAACAACACTGGGCAACATCTCCTCCTGGGTCGCGCAGGATTTACAGAACGATGGCCCTGAAATATCACATTCAATCACGTGCTCTACAGCGCTACATGCACTCTTGAACGGTGTCGCCTGGTTAAGGTCTGGGATGTGCGAGCGGTTCTTGGTGGGAGGTAGTGAAGCAGCACTCACACCCTTTACCATTGCGCAGATGCGTGCGATGAAGACCTATAGCCGTGCCAATGAAAATACGGGATATCCCTGCCGGGCACTTGATCCTGATAAAAAGGAAAATACCATGGTGCTGGGCGAGGGAGCAGCAAGTGCCTGCCTTGAGCTGGGAGCGTGTAAAAATGCATTGGCATACGTCACCGGTGTGGGCTACGCCACAGAAACCTTGACCCATGCCGTCTCTGTAACCAAGGAGGCAGATTGTTTTCAAAAATCGATGAAAATGGCTTTGGGCGGTAAATCCCCCGCACTTATTGATGCCATTGTCATGCATGCACCCGGGACCATGCTGGGAGACGCTAGCGAAGCGGGCGCCATCCTGAAGGTTTTTGGCGAAAGCCTACCGTTATTAACAACAAATAAATGGAAGCTGGGGCATACTTTTGGCGCAAGTGGATTGCTCAACCTTGAACTTGCCATCGCAATCCTGCAAAAGCAAAAAATACTTGAAATACCTTACGTTAGCCCGCAAACACAACGTTTGAACAAGATTGGTACTGGCAAGGAAATAAAGAACATATTGGTGAATGCGGTGGGTTTTGGCGGTAACGCTGTTAGTATTTTGGTTAGTAAACCCTAGCTTTTACAAGCGTTATAAACATCATATTTAGTATTTTTGATACTTAGACCAAGCGATTATGAAACACGACTGGACAAAACAGGAAATCCTTGAAATTTACAATAAACCCTTGATGGAGCTGCTCTATGAAGCAGCGACCGTGCACAGGCAGTTTCATGACCCCAACACGGTACAGGTTTCTACACTTTTATCAATAAAAACAGGAGGCTGTCCAGAAGATTGCGGATATTGCCCACAAGCGGCACGGTACCATACAAATGTTGAGGGCAATGACCTGATGACGGTAAACCATGTAAAGGCACAGGCATTAAGGGCCAAGGCTTCTGGAAGTTCACGTGTGTGCATGGGGGCCGCTTGGCGAAATGTAAAAGATGGTGAAGAATTTGACCAAGTGCTTGAGATGGTGCGTACCATCAATAAACTGGATATGGAGGTTTGCTGTACCCTGGGAATGCTTACCGAGAACCAGGCGCAACGCCTTGCAGAAGCAGGATTATATGCCTATAACCACAACCTGGACACCTCAGAAGATTATTATAAAGACGTTATCTCTACCCGTGCCTTCCAGGACCGTCTGGACACCATAGGTAACGTACGCAAGACCAATGTTACCGTATGTAGTGGCGGCATCATCGGGATGGGCGAAAAACTTGAGGACCGTGCAGGAATGCTGGTTGCCCTTGCCACGCTTGATCCACAGCCAGAAAGTGTGCCCATCAATGCGCTCGTTGCCGTTGAAGGCACACCTATGGAAGATATAGAACCCATATCAATCTGGGAAATGATACGCATGGTGGCCACGACACGTACTGTAATGCCACAAACACAAGTGCGACTAAGTGCAGGCCGCACACAAATGAGCAGGGAAGGGCAGGCAATGTGCTTTTTTGCTGGAGCAAATTCAATTTTTGCAGGAGACAAGTTGTTAACAACACCCAATCCTGATGTCAATGAGGATATGGAAATGTTCAAGATGCTAGGTTTGAACCCGCAAAAGCCATTTGTAAAAAAGGCACAACCAGAAACCGTGGAAGCTACTGAGTCAAGATACCAGCCACTGGGCGAAAAGCCTAAATGGACGCGTCCCGGACATTCAATCCCTCGCAATGAGGAGGCTAAGGCAAAAGCCAAAGCTTAAATTTTAGTCGAATTTTTTTGAAGTTACAAGAAATACATAGAGTTAAGACAATCTCTAAAAAAGAGTTTGTACGTGATTATTTGAAGCCCCAAAGGCCCGTGGTCATCGAGCACCTTATTGAAGATTGGCCCGCTTTTGACAAATGGGACCTAGAGTATATCAAGCAGGTGGCCGGCGACAAGACCGTGCCATTATATGATGATAGGCCCGTGACCCATGAAGATGGTTTTAATGAGGCTCATGCCAAAATGAAGATGGCAGACTACATTGACCTGCTCATGTCAAAACCCACCAATTACCGTATTTTTCTATACAACCTCATGAAGGAAGTGCCCTCATTAAAAGGAGATTTTAAGTTTCCTAAAATAGGGCTGCACCTCTTGAAGCAGATACCCATGCTGTTCTTTGGTGGAGAAAACAGCAAGGTATTCATGCACCACGATATAGACTGGGCAAATATTTTGCACTTTCACTTTAATGGTGAGAAGCAATGTATTCTATTTCCACCATCAGAAACGCCCAACCTTTATAAAGTTCCTCACTCACTCATAACCCGTGAAGATATCAACTTTGATGCTCCTGATTATAAAAAATTCCCGGTGCTTGAAAAAGCCCAGGGTTACATCACGCATTTAAAGCATGGGGAAACACTCTACATGCCCGAGGGCTACTGGCATTACATGAAGTATGTGACGCCGGGATTCAGCATGAGCTTGCGTGCGCTTCCGCGAAAGCCAAGACACCTTGCACAGGCCGTTTACAATGTCTTTATCATGCGTTATTTTGACAACTTTATGCGTCGCCGCAAGGGACAAGCGTGGATTGACGAGAAGAACGAGCGCGCCATTGCCGAAACGCATAAACTGCACGGAATCCCCCTCTCATAAAATTTCCCTGCCATGAGGGAGGAAGAACTTGTTTTTTTAAGGAATAAGTTCCTTCGTTTTCTCATAAACCCAATCCCCGGGCCATCCACGATACAGGAGATAATCGGCTAGTTTTTTGCGTTTTTTGTATTTGTTGGGCTCATTTTTGATTTGTGCGAGTCGCTTTCGCGAAAGCGAATCAAAAACCTCATGATATTTGTTATCATCAATCTCGCTGAGTGCGGCATCGATATTGAATTTTGATATTTCCCGCATTTTTAACTCTCTTATAATGCGGTTCTTGCCCCATTTTTTTTGATTGAATTTACTGCGGGCGTATGTGCGCGCAAAGCGTTCTTCATTGAGGTAACCGTTAGTGATGAGGTGGTAGAGGATATGGTCGACCGCCTGGGGTATCATGTTCATCTGCCGCAGTTTTTCTTCTACCTGTTTATGGCAGCGGTCTTCCATGGAGCAGTAGCGCTCCATACGGGCCTGTGCTTGATCTACGGTGTAGGATTTTGTGGTTTTCATGGCGATTTGACAAATATACCCCACTCTGTCTTCGGCATCCCTCCCAGAGGGGAGAAATTTGTGCGTTGTTTTTCCTTTCTGGGCTAAATGCTTGCCAAGTACTGGCGGGTATAGAAAAACAAAAAACCCCCACCGAATGTACGATGGGGGTCTTTGTTGTTATCTAATCTCTTTACCGTTTTTATCTGTAAAACGGTATTCAAGATACGTGTAAGCATCTCTGGGCATTATTCGTACCCACTTTTTATGCTCCAGGAACCACTTGGAGCGAATAGATGGAAAGCCTTTCATTAAAAAGGCCGCTATAAAGGGATGTGTATGTAACGTCATCTTTTTATAGTCTTTTTTCAATAGCTTGATAAGATCGGTCTGAATACGGTTTACAACACTTATGGGCGCTTCAATCTCGCCATCCCCGTTAGGGTCTTTTTCTCGTGTCTTGATATTCATCTCTGGTCTTACGCGCTGCCTGGTAATCTGGATGAGTCCAAATTTACTGGGCGGTAAAATTTTATGTTTGGCCCGGTCATCACTCATTTCATCCTTGAGAAGGTTAAAGAGTTTTTTACGGTTATCGGGCCTGTTCATATCAATAAAGTCTATCACTATGATGCCACCCATGTCCCTTAGCCTAAGCTGGCGGGCAATTTCGGTTGCTGCAATCATATTTACCTCAAGAGCAGTGTCTTCCTGGCTTTTTGCCTTGTTGCTACGGTTGCCACTGTTCACGTCTATGACGTGAAGTGCTTCAGTATGTTCTATAACAAGATAGGCGCCCCGGCTCATGGAGACGGTCTTGCCAAAGGAAGTCTTGATCTGTCGCTCTATGCCAAACTTCTCAAAAATGGGAATGCTGTTCTGATAGAGTTTTACGATATTTTCTTTGTGCGGTGCAATTTCTTGCAGATAATCTTTTAGTTGATAATACAATGTCTCATCATCTACACAAATACCGGTAAAGGAATCATTGAATATGTCCCTCAATATTGAGGAGGCACGGTTCATTTCTCCCAGTACCTTGCTGGGTAAATGGGCATTGTGAAGCTTTTTGCACATGGCGTTCCAGCGGTCCGTTAGGTTTTGAAGGTCACGATCTAGTTCTGCGACTTTTTTGCCTTCTGCAACGGTGCGTACAATAACGCCAAACCCCTTGGGGCGAATGCTCTGTACCAGTCTCTTGAGCCTGGCCTTTTCTTCCCGGGACTCGATTTTTTGAGAAATCGATATCCTGTCAGAAAAAGGAACCAGTACCACATAACGTCCCGCGATGGAAAGCTCACTGCTTATCCTGGGACCCTTTGTGCTAATGGGCTCTTTGACAACTTGTACTAAAATGGATTGGTTAGACTTAAGTACATCTGGGATTTTCCCGTTTTTGTTGATGTCCTGGTCTTTAGGAAAGTCTTTAAGACTATAGTCCTTGAGTTTACCTGTGCTTACACGTTTTACAAATTTCAACAGGGTAGAAAGTTGTGGCCCCAGGTCATGATAGTGAAGAAATCCATCCTTCTCATAACCCACGTTCACAAATGCAGCGTTTAGTCCAGATACGGTCTTACGTATCTTGGCGATAAAGATATCGCCCACACTAAACTTGTTGTCTTCCTTGTCCCTATGTAGTTCTACTAATCTTCCATCCTTTAAAAGGGCAAAATCAACGGACGTGGAACCAGATCTAATAATTAACTCGTTGTTCACGTTACGTTAAATTTATATAGATGGCGTTCTTGTGGTTAAATAAGAAAACCATTAATGGATTAAACAATTTGTTTTTTCACAGGATTATTGTGCCGGTAGATATAAAAAATATGGCCCTAAGGTATGTAAGGGCATTTTTTGATATCCGGATGTCAAAGAACTTAAGATTTACCTTATAACGGTAAAACAAAAGAAAAAGTAGCCTAGACTACTTTTTCTTCTTGTGACGGTTCGCTCTACGTCTCTTTTTACGCTTATGCGTTGCTACCTTATGTCTTTTTCTTTTTTTACCACTTGGCATAAGTGCGTATTTTTTAAGGATTAATAATTATTTGTCCTCAACGGCTACGTTAGACTTAACACCTTCTACAAAAACCTTTGCAGGTTTAAATGCCGGGATGTTATGTGCAGGGATTTTGATTGTCGTGTTCTTAGAGATGTTGCGACCTGTTTTCTCCGCGCGGGTCTTGATGATAAAACTACCAAAACCTCTTAGGTAAACATTGTCACCGCTTTCAAGTGAATTCTTCACTTCGGTCATAAAAGACTCTACAGTGGCTTGAACGTCATTCTTCTCTATTCCCAGTTTTTCAGAAATCTTTGCAACAATATCTGCTTTTGTCATTACGTATTTATTTTTAGGGGTTAAAAATTTTTCAAGGGTGCAAATATAAGTATTAATAAATCAATATTTCAAACGTAATCGATTAAAATATAAATACATAAACTCATAAATTCGGTAAATGGTATTTTCAGCGATTGATTTTTCTAAAAACCTCATACAATGGTATTTAAATAACAAGCGGGAGCTTCCCTGGCGCGATATCAATGATCCATACCGCATCTGGCTGTCAGAAATTATATTGCAACAAACGCGCGTGGAGCAGGGAAAACCATATTATTCAAAGTTTTTAAGGGCATATCCCACCGTGGGTGATTTGGCTTCTGCCAAAGAGGACGAAGTCATGCGCCTGTGGCAGGGCCTGGGGTATTATTCGCGCGCCCGTAACCTGCACGCCACGGCAAAGATGGTTGCCCATGAGATGAAAGGAAAGTTCCCCGGTACATATATAGGACTCAAGAAACTCAAGGGCGTGGGCGATTATACCGCCAGTGCCATCGCCTCCATCTGTTATGGCGAGGCACAGGCCGTGGTAGATGGCAACGTTTACAGGGTGCTCTCCCGGGTATATGGTATAGATGACCCCATTGACACCACTGTGGGTCAGAAAAAATTCAGGGCTCTGGCCCAGCAATTGATACCCACTGACGACCCGGCAACCTACAACCAGGCGATAATGGAGTTTGGCGCAACGCACTGCAAGCCTAAAAATCCACATTGCCCACAATGTCCTTTTAATGACAAGTGCGTTGCCCTGTCGACCAATACGGTTGATATACTGCCCAAAAAGCAAGGTAAAATCAAGGTGCGCGATAGGTACTTTCATTTTGTTATCCTGCGTGCCAAGGATAAGGTTGCGCTCGTACGCCGTGACAAAAAGGGTATATGGCACGGTCTGTACCAGTTTCCACTGGTGGAGACTGAAAAAAAAACAAACGATACCGAGGTTGGCTTGCTCATCGGGGCATCAATACTTGAGGGAGATTTGTCAAGATTTGTTTTCGCTTTAAGCGAAAAGGAAACCCCGGCAAAAATGCTCGCCCTTAAAAAACTTACCGAAAAACCGGTCCTGCACAAGCTATCGCATCAAAACCTGTATATAGATTTTTATGCCCTTGAGGTCGCAAAAATCAATGAAGAATATGCGGTTCCCATTGATATGATTGATTCTTATGCACTTCCACGGGCAATAGATAGGTTTCTGGAAGGTTATAAGTTTTACGTCTAAAGGAATTTCAGTACTTTTGACCCTATTAATTAAAGAAGATATACATGTCTGGTACATTAAACAAAGTGATGCTTATAGGGCATACGGGAGATGAGGTGAAGATGCATTATTTTGAGGGGGGGAACTGCCTGGGACGTTTTCCTGTAGCCACTAATGAGACCTATACAAACAGGACGACGGGCGAACGCGTATCAAACACGGAGTGGCACAACATCGTGGTGCGCAACAAGGCGGCAGAAATCTGTGAGAAATACCTTAAAAAAGGCGATAAGGTCTATATAGAGGGAAGGTTGAAAACGCGCAAATGGCAAGATGAAGCGGGCAATGAGCGTTACAGTACAGAGATACAATGTACTGATTTTACCTTCTTGACGCCCAAGGAACAGAGCGGCCAGGGGATGACCGGTGGTGGTCAACCGCAGCCCGCACAGCAATCATCGTCCAAACCTGCTTCACAAGCTAGTGAACCAGCAGCGAGCAGTTATGAAGAAGAAGATGATGACCTGCCATTTTAATAGAGCAGCTTAATTAATTATATACCATAAGCATTGGACCCTGACCCTGCCAGTCTACTTTTAATTCAAAATGATTTTTCCGTGGCGACAATCTTGGGATTGGTCGCCGTTTTGGTCCTGCTGGTCTTTTCGGCCTTGATAAGCGGTACTGAAGTAGCATTTTTTTCGCTCACACCGGCAGACCTGGAGCTGGACCCAGAAAAACAATCCCGCAAGCAGGCCATCGTTATACGCCTGCTGGAAAAGCCAAAAAAGTTGCTTGCCACCATTCTTGTGGCAAACAATTTTATCAATATCGCCATCGTGTTGCTTTTTTCAAGCGTGAGCGACGTGTTCTTTGCAGGGCTTGAAGAAATCAAGATCTGGGTAACAGATTTGCGCTTTCTCATCGAGGTCGTGGCGGTGACGTTCCTGATATTGATGTTTGGCGAGATTTTGCCTAAGGTCTATGCCAGCCGTAACAAGGAGTCGTTTTCCAGTCAGATGGCCTATCCCATGGCGGTGCTTGATTTTTTGATTTCGCCCATAAGTACCCCCATGCGCTCCGTGACCTTGTTCTTGCATGGCAGGCTGGGCAAGCAAAAATCAAACATAAGCGTAGACCAGCTTTCACAAGCTCTCGAACTTACCAGCGAGGAAGACACCTCCATTGAAGAGCAAAAGATCTTACAGGGTATCGTAAGCTTTGGCAATACAGATACCAAGCAGGTCATGAAGCCCCGCATGGATATCTTTGCGTTGAACGAGGAGTGGCCTTTCGGCGAAATAATACCTCAAATCGTTGAAAATGGATATTCCAGGGTTCCCGTATTCAAGGATAACATTGACAACATTACCGGTATATTGTATGTAAAAGACTTGTTGCCGCACATTGACGAGGTGGATTTTGAATGGAATTCACTCTTGCGCGATGCCTACTTTGTCCCCGAGAACAAAAAGCTGGACGACCTCTTGACCGAGTTTAAGAACAAGCGCAACCACCTGGCCATTGTGGTAGATGAATATGGTGGCACGAGCGGCTTGATATCACTGGAGGATATCATTGAAGAAATCGTGGGGGATATAAGTGATGAGTTTGATGACGAGGATATCATTTTTTCAAAACTGGATGACAATAACTATGTCTTTGAAGGCAAAACATCCCTCAAGGATTTTTACCGTGTCATCAAGCTGGAAGACCCCGTGGATTTTGAAGAAAGCAAGGGCGAGGCCGAGACCTTGGCTGGTTTCCTGCTGGAAATAGCAAAGGGTTTCCCCCGAAAGAATGAAATAATAAACTTTAATCAATATGCGTTTACCATTGAGGCTATTGACCGTAAGCGCATAAAGCAGATAAAACTCACCATAGGCGCGTAACCCCTCGCAACATAAATTGCCAATCTTGAAAATAAGAGCTTTACTTATCACATCCATACTTGTTGCAATGGTTTCCTGTGGTGAAGAAACCCTGCCAAAACCTGCCGCGCAACTTGCCCTACAATATGATGTGCCAAGGTATAATGCCTGGGAGTATGGGGATTGCCCCTATGTGTTCATGAAGAACACGCAAGCGGTGGTTGAATATGATGGCAACTGCTCTGCAATATTGAAGTATCCCCAGCTTAACGGCGCGCTCTACCTTACTTACCGCAAGGTTGATGGCAACCTGAGGCAGCTTCTTACAGATGCGCAAAAACTGACCTATGAACACGTCATCAAGGCTGATGAAATCTACAATCAGCCGTATGTTGATGAGCTGAACAATGTATATGGCATGTTTTACGACGTTTCTGGCAATGCGGCTTCACAATCTCAATTTTATGTAACTGATAGTTTGAACAACTTCCTCACGGGTTCCATTTATTTTAATACAGAGCCTAACTATGACAGTATCCTTCCGGCGGCAGCCTATTTAAAAAAGGATATCAAGCGCATTCTTGAAACATTGCGCTGGCGCGAAAAATAAAAAAGGACCCCTGAAGGAGTCCTTTTCGTGTCAACGAAATCCTATAATACTTATTCAAAAAGAGCTGCATCAACCTCTGGGTTGACCTCTACTTTTGAGATGATAAAGTCAATGCTCTGTGGCCCCATGCTCTGGGATAGCACAAATGGAAACTTAACACCATCAACTTCTTTATAATCTCCAAAATTGAAGGTCTGCTGAATGGTCTGTGGCCCCATCTGCAGCTGGGTCACCGTCCTTAATTTAAGACCGGTCTCCATGTCAAAATAGTTTGTGTCCCCATTGCCCATGTCAACAACGTATGTGTTTTTGCCATCCACTTTTTCTGCACCGGTAAGTTGCATCGCGGGATCCTCGACCATGGTAAGTTCTGGAAAGGGTGGTGCGGCAGTACGCAATTTTTCGAGCAAATCGTCATTAAGGGGCATCTTTTTACCTTGCTGTACCATAAAGCCACTGTTGCCATTAAGCACCTGTTTGCTCAAGGTCTGCCCCTGCATGCTCAGCAGTTGTACAAATCTGTCATTAGTGGTGCGTAGCATGAGCAGGTCTAGTTGCCTGCCCTGCATGCTGGCCTGCCCCTCAACCTGTACGGCATTTATTTTTTCTAGCGCGCCCACGCCTCCCAGGGCCTGCAGGTAGTTTGCCACTACTTTAAAGGCGTTCATGTCCTCGGGGACCTCTATTTTGTACTCTGGGCGTTCAACCGGGTTTCCTTCTTTATCAAAGTAATTTACGGGAATGGTCTTGCCGTCAAAGGTCACCTTCTCTAGATTGTCGAGCACCTCGCTGCCCTTACCTGCAATGATGATGCGGGCATTGTCAACAAGAAAGTATTTTTTTGCCACCCTTTGAACATCTGCAATGGTCACCGCGTCGATTTTTGTGAGGTAATCCTTATAGAAATCATCGTCGAGGTCCTCGGTCTCAATGTTTAGTGCGAATGAGGCAAGCGTTCCCGGTTGCTCAAGGGAGCGAACAAATGAACCCGTGTATTTTGCCTTGGCGTTTTCCAGGTCTTTTTTGCTCACGGGCTTGTCACGAAAGTTCTTTATCTCATCCAGGAATGCGACCACTGAGCTGTCAGTAACCTCATTTCTTACACTCGCTGAGGCGCGAAAGGTTGCTGGCCCGTATTTATCGTTGCCTATTGAAGAGTAGGCACCATAGGTGTAGCCCTTGTCTTCGCGCAGGTTGAGGAAGAGCCTTCCTTCACCGCCACCGCCTAAAATCTGGTTGGCAATCAACACGGGAAAATAGTCAGCATCCTTCATTTTAAGGTTGACCAGGTTGAGGACGATGATCTGTGATTGTACGGCATTTGGCATATCCACAAAATCAATCTCAGTACCGGTTACGTTTGCCGGGGTTGCGTTGTTGTTCTGTAGTTCTGCTCCTTTTTTCCAGTCCTTGAAATATTTTTTAACCTGCTTCTTGACATCCTTGTACTTGACGTCACCTATGACCACAAGGTAAGCGTTGTTAGGAACAAAAACCTTGTTGTAATATTCCTTCATGTCCTGCATGGTAACGCTTTCCAGTCTTTCTGGGGTAAGGATTTCACCATTTGAATTATCCTTGCCATATGCTAAAACGCTGGCTAGTTTTGATGCGGCCTGCCCCACATTTTTTTCATTGCTCTTGAGGTTTTCAAGGATGATGTTCTTTTCCTTGTCAAATTCATCCTGGGAAAAGTTGGGGTGGAGTGCGGCATCTGCCATTAATTGCAGGATGCGCTCGCTGTATTTAGAAAGCCCGTTGCCAAAAGCGCTGCTGGACCCAAAATTGACGGAAGCACCCATATAATCTACTTCTTCATAAAAAGCATCTTTGTCTATGGATTGTGACCCCTTGCCCAGCATGCTGCTCAACATATCAGCAGCACCTATGGCATCACCTTCTTTTACGGGGGGATTGTCAGTTTGTAAAGAATAGATTACCCTGGGTAGTTTATGATCTTCCACCACGATGACCTTGAGGCCATTCTTGAGGTCAAATGATTTTGGGTCCTTTATGTTTATTTCGGGGGCTGGGCCGGGTGTGGGTTGCTTTGTTCTATCAACTTGTGCGGTTGCCACAAGCCCCGTTAAGAATAGTATGCTGAATATTAATTTCTTCATTGCTGTATTTTTACTGTTGTTCTTTAGGTAGATATTCTAGGACCACTCGCTGTGTGGGCTTGAGGTATTTGTTTGCTACCTCCCGAATTTCTTCCTTGGTGATAGACCTGTAGATGTCAATCTCTGTATTGATAAGGTCTGTATTGTCATAGAGCATGTAATAGGTTGCCAGTGAGCCTGCAATACCTGCAATGCTTGAGTTGCTGTTCACAAAATCAGCTTCGGCATTGTTCTGCAGTTTTTCAAAATCTTCCTGGGAGATAAGGTCCGTACGCAGTTTTTCTATTTTTGATTCAATCTCGCTGGACAGGGTCTCCAGGCTTGTCTCGCCCAGCGGCAGCGCAAATATCAAGTACATGCCATAGTCTTCCTGCTCCTGGTTAAATGCTCCTACCTGGGCTGCAAGTTTTTTGGTGTCAACCAAATCTTTATACAGTACAGAGCTTTTACCACCGCTCAAATATGTTGAGATCATATTGAGCACATAGCTATCGCGCTCGCCATATCCCGGTGTTCTGTATGCCGTGATGCTGGCAGGGAGCTGTATGTTTGCGTCATAGGCCTTGGCATCCCTTTCTTGGGTGATGGGGTCTTCTTTAGGGTAGCTGCGGGTCAATTTCTCGCCCCGTGGAATGGCTGCAAAATACGCATTGATAAGTTCTTTGGTTTTATTGATGTCAATGTCACCGGCAACCACAAGAACAGCATTGTTGGGCACATAATATTTCTTGAAATAATCCTTGAACTCGTCGAGCGTGGCGGCATCCAGGTCCTTCATGTAGCCCACATTGGGGTCCTTGTAGGGGTGCTTGTCAAAGAGGTTTTCGCTTATAGCGAAAATCATCTGCCCGTAAGGCCTGTTGTCATACGATGACCGGCGTTCTTCTTTCACGACCTCGTTCTGGGTGTCAACCCCATCCTTCTCGATGACCGGGTGCAACATGCGCTCAGACTCCATCCAGAGGCCTAGCTCAAGGTTGTTGCTGGGGAAGACCTCATAATAATAGGTGCGGTCCTGCGAGGTGTTTGCGTTGTTTGTGCCCCCGTTAGAACTCACGATTTCAAACCATTTTCCGTTTTCTATGTTTTCAGTGCCTTCAAAAAGCAGGTGTTCAAAAAAGTGTGCAAAACCTGTCCTTCCTTCTTCGCGATCCTTTCCGCCCACATGGTACATGACTGATGTGGTGACCACTGGTGCGGCGTTGTCCTTGTGGAGGATGACATGAAGACCATTGTCCAGGTCATATTCTTCAAACTCTACCTTTTGTGCGCTAAGCGCAACCGTGCCCGTAAAAAAGGCGAGGGCTACTATTTTTAAATTCATTTATCGATAATTTTAATGTGTGGATTAGTTGTAGTATTCATGTAATTGTTACACAAAACCCGTCAGGATGTATAAAATTAACCAGTATAATGCTCTTAAAAAGTTAAAGCAGCAGGTTTATAAATTCCGCAAACGTTAACTTTAACAGTGTGTTAAGCCATGTTGATGTGTTAATTTAAGAACTTTAGATACTAAAGATTCAAGTTATGCCCAAGATAACACTGCCCATACGCTATGGTATTGCGATTGCCGCCGGCCTCATCGCATACTTTCTTTTTCTTGCACTTTTTAAACTGCATACCAACCCCATTTTTAGCCTTGCCAATGGTCTTATCACGGGGTATGGCATCTATGAGGCCATAAAACATTACAGATTGAAAAAAGTGGGAGAGATGGAGTATGGCGATGGGTTCTCAGTAGGTGTGGTAACGGGATTTATAGCCACGCTGCTCTTTACGCTCTTCTTTGGGCTGTATGCTGGCAATATCAACCCAGAATATATAGAAGAACTTATCACAAGCTGGTCTAACACCTATAAAACCGGCCTGGGCACCGTTATCTTCATGGTGGCCCTGATGGGTTTCTCCACCAGTGTCGTGCTCACCTTGTCCTTTATGCAACTGTTCAAGAAAAGCTGGAACACGCGCAATACCAAAAAAGAGATGAAACAAAGGCAGGAAGATATAGGTAAGGCTTCTGCACAACATTCCTAATTATTTTACTGTTGATATTTCATGGTTTATTCCTTGTTTTTAAGGAATAATAATATTTGTATTTTATTGAAATAGACGTATATTTGCGCCCGCTTAAGCGAGAAGCTTTTGCGCCTTTTTAAACAAAATATTTTTTAACAACAACGCTATGTACGCAATTGTAGAGATAGCAGGGCAGCAATTTAAAGTTGCAAAAGACCAAAAGATCTACGTACACCGCCTTGCAGAAGATGAAGGAGCTAATGTAAGCTTTGACAAAGTTCTTCTTACAGGTGACGGTGACAATGTAACTCTTGGCGCCCCGGCTATAGAAGGAGCACTAGTAGGTGCCAAGGTGGTAAGACACCTTAAAGGAGACAAGGTAATCGTCTTCAAAAAGAAAAGACGTAAAGGTTACAAAAAGAAAAACGGCCACAGGCAGTACCTTACCCAGTTGGAAATTCTTGACATCAGCATCGATGGAAAGAAAAAGCCAGCTAAAAAAGCTGAATC
Source organism: Cytophagaceae bacterium (assembly GCA_002710685.1). Taxonomy (GTDB): domain Bacteria; phylum Bacteroidota; class Bacteroidia; order Flavobacteriales; family Flavobacteriaceae; genus Leeuwenhoekiella. The sequence continues at coordinate 94,973 of PALD01000054.1, forward strand.
TAAAGAAGCTGAACCTAAGAAAGCAGCTAAAAAAGAGACAGCCAAGCCCAAGGCTAAAAAAGAAGTTGAAGTAAGTGAGAACCTTATAACACGTGCAGAAAACCGTGCAGAAAAGGATGGCATTGAAATCAACCTCGACAATGTTCTTCACAACATAGGTACAGCACTTAAGGCTGATGCTGATGATCTAAAAAAAATCAACGGTATAGGGCCCGCCTTTGAGAAGAAATTAAATGAGATAGGTATCTACACCTATGAGCAAATTAGTAAATTGAAGGCTGCTGATAAAGAAGAGCTTTCTGCAATAGATGGTATTACCCGTGAAAAGATTGAATCTGAAGAATGGGTCAAGCAGGCTAAGGCTTTACTAAAAGAAAAAAAATAAAGTATTAATCACAAAAACTTTATATCATGGCACATAAAAAAGGAGTAGGTAGTTCAAAGAACGGTAGGGAATCAGAATCAAAACGCCTAGGTGTTAAGATTTTTGGTGGTCAAGAAGCCATCGCTGGTAACATTATCGTAAGACAAAGAGGTAATACACATCACCCAGGTGAAAACGTGTATGGTGGTAAAGACCACACGCTTCATGCAAAAGTAGACGGTACCGTTAAGTTTACTAAAAAAGCTGGTGGTAAGTCATACGTTTCAATCGTACCTAAAGCAGAGGCTTAATCAATTAAGTTCTTTGTTTCAAGATAAATAAAAACCCTTCAGGAGACTGGAGGGTTTTTTGTTTTGTTGCCTGATGTTTTCTCTATGCCAAGATCAATATTCAATTAAATAAGTTTCTTTATTATTGTTGCTGTGTTGAACGTCAATTTCATTTACATACCCTTCTTCATCGTATTTATAGCTGAAGATCTCACTATAAAGGTTTCCATCAGAAGTATTTACAGTCATTTTTCCAGGGTTATTAATGGATAATAACTTTTGAGGAAAGAGATAATATATTTCCTGAAAATCATTCCAAAAATGGGTTAATGTTTTTTTACCTGAATCCCAATTAGAAAATTCAACAAAAGTTGATTTTCCTTGAGGTATATTCGTTATCATTATAGATAGGATATTTCCATCATCAGAATATTTGAAGTCTTCTGTTAATGTAAGCTCTCCGTCAGAATTAAAAATTTTAAATTCCCTTATTAGATCATTATCAAAAATATATTCTCTACTACCTGTTATTTCAAAATCTTCATTACCGTAAGAATAATACCTGTCTGATATTGCTTTTGACGAATTAGAGGTAGTGAAAACTTCTTTATAATTATATGAGGGATTATTATTAGTAAAACTTATAGTTTCCATTGACTGGGAAATAAAATCTCCTGTGTAATTATAAGAAATGGAATAGGTTGTATTATCATCGTTATTAAAGGTCTGTTGGCTTAGCAATCTTTCCTGATTATCATATTCATAATCTGTCTCAATATCTTCATTGACCCAAATAATTTTTGAAACAGATTTTGTTATTTGCTCTTGTTCGTTCATATCCTCATCCATTGATTCACTTTTACAAGAAAGAAATAATACTGATAGTATTGAGAGCTTTAAGAAATAAGTTGATGGATTTCTCATGGAATAAATTATAATTAAGGTGAAAATAACAAAAAGCCCTGCAAATTGCGAGGCTTCTTATTTTATAGAAACAAATTTTTAGTACCTGTAATACTCAGGCTTAAATGGCCCCTTGACCTTTACATCTATGTAATCAGCCTGATCTTGAGTAAGCTCGGTCAGCTCAACACCTATCTTCTCAAGGTGGAGTGCCGCAACCTTTTCATCAAGGTGCTTGGGAAGCATGTAAACCTTGTTCTCGTATTTGTCAGTGTTTTTCCAAAGCTCGATCTGTGCAAGCGTCTGGTTTGTAAAAGAGTTGCTCATCACAAAACTGGGATGACCAGTGGCACACCCTAGGTTCACAAGACGTCCTTCGGCAAGAAGGATGATGTCCTTACCATCGATGGTATATTTATCTACCTGAGGTTTGATTTCTACTTTAGTACTGCCAAAGTTCTCATTTAACCAAGCTACTTGAATCTCATTGTCAAAGTGGCCTATGTTACAAACGATGGTCTTGTCTTTCATCGCCTTAAAGTGCTCGCCGCGTACAATATCCTTGTTTCCAGTAGTGGTGATGACGATGTCTGCTTTTTCAACAACGGTTTCAAGACGTTTTACCTCAAACCCGTCCATGGCTGCTTGTAGTGCGCAGATAGGGTCAATTTCAGTGATGGTAACGATAGAACCTGCCCCACGGAAGGAAGCCGCTGTACCTTTACCCACATCTCCATAACCACAAACCACCACGCGCTTGCCGGCCAGCATAACATCGGTCGCGCGACGTATTGCATCGACGGCGCTTTCGCGACAGCCAAATTTATTATCAAACTTAGACTTGGTCACACTGTCGTTCACATTGATTGCGGGCATGGGCAAGGTTCCCTTTTTCATGCGGTCGTAAAGGCGGTGCACACCGGTCGTGGTCTCTTCAGAGAGGCCTTTTACCCCGGCGGCAAGCTCTGGGTAGGTGTCAAGCACCATGTTGGTAAGGTCACCACCATCATCAAGTATCATGTTGAGAGGTTCACGGCTTTCGCCAAAAAAAAGCGTCTGCTCGATACACCAGTCAAATTCTTTTTCGGTCATGCCCTTCCATGCATATACCGGGATACCGGCAGCAGCTATGGCGGCCGCGGCATGGTCCTGTGTGGAGAAGATGTTGCATGAGCTCCAGGTTACCTCAGCACCCAGGGCAACCAGGGTCTCTATCAATACCGCTGTTTGAATGGTCATGTGCAGGCAACCGGCGATGCGTGCACCCTTGAGCGGTTGTTCTTTTCCATATTCTTCGCGCAGGGCCATAAGACCTGGCATCTCGGCCTCTGCAAGTTCAATTTCCCTTCTTCCCCATTCAGCTAGGGCAATATCCTTAACTTTATATGGTACGTAAGGCAATGTTTCTGTTGACATATTGCTATCTTTACAATTCTTGATTTTGGGGCAAAATTACGCATAATCCTTAACTTAACGTGCCACTTTACAAAACAATAGCAGTATCTCAAAAGACCACGGTCTACATCTGGAAGGTCACGGAAAGCCTTAACAACCTCATGGTTGATATCAAGCTTAGGGAGCATTGCCAGGAGCGTATGGCACGTATGAAATCTGAAATTCACAAGCGCGGTTTTGCAAGCATAAGGCACCTTTTGGCAAAAGCCGGATATCAAGACGCAGACCTCTACTACGACGAGGTGGGCAAGCCCCATTTGAGGGATGGTAAATTTATATCAATCACCCATTCTCATCATTTTACGGGCATTATCGTGAGCAGTGAGCGCGAGGCGGGCATTGATATCGAGATGCAGCGCAACAAGATATTGAGGATTGCCAGCAAATTTACCCCCATCAGGGAATACCGTACCCTGGCCAATGACGAGGCCGTGATGCGCAAGCTCACCATTGTATGGGGCGCAAAAGAGTCACTTTACAAGATTTATGGTACCCAGGGCGTAAGTTTTTTACAACACATCAACGTCACAGATTTTGACCTGGATGATAGCGACACCACTGCAAAGATTACTTATCACGGCAAGGAAAGCTGGTATGATGTGAGTTTTCTGGAATTTGAGGGTTTTACCTGTGTGTATGCGCTAAAAAAATAAATTATTGAAAGTCAGGACGCAACAATCCCCGGTGGTTTATCCGCAGCTGCTTGCTGCCATTGAGCAGGGCAAGAAACTGTTTGCCATCTTGATCGATCCAGATGATTTTGATTTGGCTATAGCCAAAGAAATACTTTCTCAATTACCGTCATTTACCACACATATCTTTGTGGGCGGTAGCACGGCAAATTACCAGGACACGCGTTCAACGGTACAGGTCATAAAAAAATTGGTGAACCTTCCCGTGGTCATCTTTCCTGGCAACCATGCCCAGATCACTGCCGAAGCCGATGCGCTTTTATTTCTCTCACTGATTTCTGGGGATAACCCAGAATATTTGATAAATCAACAAATCAAGGCAGTTAATACGCTCAAAGATCTTGAACTTGAGGTAATCCCCACAGGGTACATACTCATTGATGGCGGCACGGTATCAACCGTGCAAAAAATAAGCGGGACGAGACCCATACCACAAGGAGAGGTGTCTCAAATCGTGCACACGGCACTCGCCGGGCAATACAGTGGCAAGCAGTTGATTTATCTAGAAGCTGGCAGCGGGGCAAGGTTTCCCATAGGGCAACAGGTTATCAATGCCGTTAAAGATGCACTTGATATACCCTTGATCGTGGGCGGGGGAATCAGGGATAGAGACCAGTTGAAAATGGCCCATAGTGCAGGTGCTGATATCGTGGTGGTGGGAACCGCTTTTGAAAACAATGAATTTTAATAGCGATGGAACCTGTTTTTGATTATTTTTTCGCGCAATATTCAGATTATGAGACCATGGATATCGTTCTTGAAATTACGGGGACCGTCTTTGGGCTATTGTCCGTTTATTTTTCCATGAAAAACAATATCCTGGTTTTTCCCACGGGTATCATCAGCACGGCGATATATGTCTATATCCTTTTAAAATGGGGGCTTCTGGGCGATATGATGATTAATGGATATTACTTCATCATGTCCATTTACGGCTGGTGGGTATGGACAAGAAAAGTAGATGCTGCGCATGTCACACCCATTACGGCAGTGACAAAAAAGGAAAACCTGTATTCTATCTTTATATTTTTAGCGACAGCGATATGCGTCTATACAATCTATGAATATTTTGACAAATGGCAAAGTTGGGTGAGCTATATGGACATCCTTACCACTGCGATTTTCTTTGTGGGAATGTGGCTCATGGCCAAAAGAAAGCTGGAGAACTGGGTGTACTGGATAATAGGGGATTTGATCACGGTTCCATTATATTTTTACAAAGGGCTAACATTTAGTAGTTTTCAGTATCTTATATTTACGATCCTAGCAATATATGGCTATAAATCTTGGAGAACTCACTTGAACAAAAACCAGCAGGCTGTAAACGCATAGTCCTTTATGGGCCTGAGAGCACGGGCAAGACTACCATGGCCAGAGCGCTTGCCGCACATTATAATGCGCCCTGGGTGCCAGAGTTTGCCCGGGACTATCTACAGGGCAAATGGGACAGGGAGAAAAAAATATGCGAGCCGCACGACCTTATACCCATCGCGCAAGGGCAGATGAAGCTTGAGAACGAAGCTGCTAGTAGCAGTGATTCCTTTATTTTTTGCGATACAGATTTATTGACAACCAAGGTATATAGTGAATCTTATTATGAAGGTTGGTGTGACCCCCTGCTCAATGAATATGCCCTTAAAAATCAATATGACCTTTATCTATTGCTCTATATAGATACCCCATGGGTAGATGATGACCTGCGCGATAGGCCGCATCAACGCGAGGATATGTTTGAGCAGTTCAAGGGAGCACTTGAAAAATACAACCGCCCATATTTATTGTTAAGGGGCGATATAGATCAACGATTATCAAAAGCCATTAACCATTTAAACCAATTCAATTGAAATTTACCGAAGCAGAAATCAGTGAGATCAAGGCCCATGGATTGACCCTGGAGCAAGTAGAAGAACAGGTCTCTTTATTTACCCACGGGGTGCCCAAGGTGCAACTGGTTGCCCCTGCAACTGTAAAGGATGGGGTATTAAAATTAAATAAAGAAAAAAGGGAACGCTACATCCATCTATACCAGGATCACAAAGAAGAGCTGGATGTGCTGAAGTTTACCCCGGCATCTGGTGCGGCTTCGCGTATGTTCAAGAATGTGTACCAGTTCTTGGCTGATTATGATCCTGAAAAAGAAACCCTTTCTGCTTATCTTAAAAAGAAGGACGATAAGTTCTTGGATAGGTTTTTCAAGAAGCAAAAAAAGTTTCCGTTCTATGATGTGGTGATGCAAAGGGTCAATGAATTATATACCGAAGAACAACTGGAGGACAAAGACTTCAAAAAATATGCATTTGTGAAGACGATGATGGCCCAGGATGAACTTGATTATGGCAGCGATCCCAAGGGGTTGCTCATATTCCATAATTATGATGGCAAGCTCTCAACAGCTTTTGAAGAACACCTCTATGAAGCTTCTGCGTATGCACGGCAGGCTAAAACTGCAAAGCTGCATTTTACGGTCTCGCCAGAACATAAGGAGGGTTTTGCCAGGCTTTTTGACAACATCAACCCCAGCGTCTCGGCTGATACTGACACCACATACCGGGTCTCTTATTCCTTTCAAAAACCCGAGACAGATACCGTTGCCGTTACCCAGGATAACAAGCTTTACCGCAAGCCCACTGGCGAACTGCTCTTTAGGCCGGGAGGGCACGGGGCATTGATCAATAACCTAAATGATATGGATGCCGATGTCATTTTCATCAAGAATATTGATAACGTCCTCACGCGAGACAAACTCAGCATGTTGGCCAAGAACAAGAAGATGCTGGCCGGTGTCCTGCTAGAACTACAGGAACAAATGTTTGAGTATGCAGAGCTGCTTGACAAGGACAAGATTACTGAAGAACAGCTTGAAAAACTCACCATTTTCCTTACTCAGGGTTTCAGTATCCGCTTGCGCGAAGATTATGATGACCTATCACTGGCAGATAAAAAAACCTATCTTTTTAATTTGATCAACAGGCCCATTCGCATATGCGGTATGGTAAAAAACGAAGGTGAACCTGGCGGCGGGCCATTTTTTGTAAAGGATAAGAACGGCAAGGTCAGCTTACAGATAATCGAGAGTGCTCAGGTAGACCTCAATGACCCTAAACAGTACAAGATCTTTAAGCAATCCACCCATTTTAACCCGGTTGATGTGGTCGCGGGGGTGCGCGATTTTAAGGGAGATAAGTTTGACCTTAAACAATATGTAGACCCAGAACTTGCCTTTATAGCCAGTAAGACTGATAATGGCACGCCCATAAAAGCACTGGAGCTCCCAGGCCTTTGGAACGGGGCCATGGCAAAATGGAACACCATATTTGTAGAAGTGCCGGTCAAGACCTTCAACCCCGTCAAGACCGTTAACGACCTATTAAAACCCTCTCACCAGGCAAAAAGTGAATAGGGACCTGCTCATAAGCGAATGTAATTTTTCTGCGGTGCGCAGCAGCGGGCCCGGTGGTCAAAACGTCAACAAGACCTCGACTAAGGTCATCCTGTCATGGGATGTTGCAAGTTCACAGGCTTTTGATGAAGAACAAAAAGGGCGCTTGCGCGAAAAACTCTCAAACAAGATCACCAAAGAAGACATCTTGATCATCAATGATTCCCAAAGCCGCAGCCAGCACAAGAACAAAGAAAACGTCATTGCCCGTTTTTTCCTTCTGCTGGAGTACGCCCTGCAAAAACCCAAACCCCGCAAGAAAACAAAGGTGCCCCGGGCAGTAAAAAGAAAGCGCCTGGAGGCAAAAAAGCAGCATGCAGAAAAAAAAGCCAACCGTAAACCTCCCAAGCTATAAACCTTACGGATAAAAAGTGTGGAAAAATTCTACACTTTTTTGATTAATTCCACACTTCTACACACGTTTCCACACTTTTGGTACAAACCCATAAAATAAATTAAACACTGATATACAGTAAGTTAATGGTGTTAATGTCAATATTCTCGATGTTGGTACGGTTTTGCCATATACTTAAGCGAGTGTTTAGATACACAATCATACTTTAAAAATTGAATTAGTAAAAATCAAAAGATAATGAAAAAGTTAATAATGTCAGTAGCCGCAGCAACTGCACTACTATTTGCAACACAAACCGCTTCTGCTCAAGAAAAAACTGAGGAAGTAGCAATGAATAAAACCGAAGTTCAGGCACCTGTGCAAGATGGATTTGAGGCTGTTGAAACATCAGCGCTCCCAGAAGCAGTGACTGAAGCCGTAGCGGCAGACAAAGCTGGGTCGGCGATTTCTGAAGCTTCTTTCAACGCAGAAAAGGAAATCTATAAACTAGTACTGACTGCAGAGGGTACAGAACCCGAAACAGCTTACATCACTGCAGACGGTACATGGGTAAAACCTAAAAAGTAAACATGTAAGCAAGTCCAATAATCTGATAGATTTTTCATATTGTAGTTAGAAGGTTAATGATTCCTTCAGATTTTGGGAAAAGAAGGCCTGATACTGTTCAAAGTATCAGGCCTTCTTGCTTTATTTTAAGATTTCTTTGTGTATAAGAGCCTGCCAGGATCTCTAATTTTAAAATTCGTTAAATAACATATGGCACAGGTACTACTTATAGAAGATGACGTTGCATTCTGCAAGATGCTCGAGGCGTTTTTAACCCGCAAGGATTTTGATGTACGCACCGCATTCACGGCAGAGTCAGCCTTTGCTATTCTTGAAGAACACCCGCTTGACCTTGTCATAACTGATGTGCGCTTGCCTGATAAGGATGGTCTTGAGATTCTGGCTTTCGCCAAAAAAAAGCATCCCGATATCCCAGTAATCCTCATGACGGGGTATGCCGAGGTGCCCATGGCCGTAGAGGCGATGAAAAAAGGGGCCTTTGATTACATCTCAAAACCATTTCAGCCAGGGGATGTGCTGGACAAGATCAATGCAGCGGTAGATGACAGGGCCACCGGAGAGGCGCTTCCGCGAAAGCGGGAAGAAAACCCAGACCCCCCCAAAAAAACAAAAGATCCTGTTGCAGATACCCCAAGTGCCTATTTAAAGGGCCTTAGTGATGCATCTGCCAAGCTCAACCAATATATTGACCTGGTAGCGCCCACCACCATGTCTGTACTCATCATGGGAGACAGCGGCACGGGCAAGGAATATGTGGCCAAGAGCATACATGAAAAGAGCAAGCGAGCCGGCAAGCCCTTTATACCGGTAGATTGTGGGGCGATACCCAAAGAAATTGCCAGTAGTGAATTTTTTGGACATAAAAAAGGATCCTTTACTGGCGCAGTTGATGATAAGATAGGGCACTTTGAAGAAGCAAACGGGGGTACGCTCTTTCTTGATGAAATAGGTAACCTGAGCTATGAACTGCAGGTGCAGCTGTTGCGCGCCCTGCAGGAAAGACAGATAAAGCCCGTGGGCAGCAGCAAAGAAATCCCGGTGGACATACGCGTGATCGCAGCCACAAACGAAGACCTGGAAGCTGCTGCGGTAAAAGGCGATTTTAGGGAAGACCTGTACCACAGGCTCAATGAATTTTCCATTCACGTGCCTCAGTTAAAGGATAGGGGCAGTGACCTGATGCTGTTTGCAAACCTTTTTCTCAAGAATGCAAATACAGAGCTTGAAAAAGAAGTGCTTGACTTTGATGAAGAAGTGATCACGGTTTTTGAAAATTATCAATGGCCCGGTAACCTTCGTGAAATGAAGAACATCATCAAGCGGCTTGTACTACTTGCTGATGGCAATACCATAACCCCGGGTCTTTTGCCCCGCAAGATGTTTGAAAACGCGATAGGGGTTGAAAATGATGGGGGCCTGTATGATAAGGACAACGAGAAGGAGATGATACTCAATGCGCTTGAGAGGGCCAGTGGCAACAAGAGCAAGGCAGCTAGATTGCTTAAAATTGACAGGAAGACACTTTATAACAAGTTGGACCTGTATGAAATCAAGACTTGATTTCGGCCTGGATTTGTGGTAGGAGCACCAATATTTTTTTCTCCAGGATAGTGATCAACGAGTCCCACACCTTATAAGAACTTTCCTTGATGTTCTTTTGTTCCAGCTTTTCAAGGATACCTATGGTCTCATGGGTCTTTAGTTGCCTGCACATGGGCAGCATTTTATGGGCAATCCTGTTTACTTCATCTGCATTTCTGAGAGATATGGCTTTCTTGAGGTCTTTAAGGTTAGCCTGTGTACTTTCTACAAATGCCAGTAGAACGGGATTTAAACTTTGCTTGTCATCTCCCAGAAACTCCTTGAGTTCTACCAGTGAGTATGCTGCTGCGGGTTTATGTTCAACTGTTTTGAAATGGGTTTTGTTTTGCGTCTCAAAATGCAACAAGGTTCTCAGTACCTGGTGTAGTTCATCCTGGTGATAGGGTTTTTTAAGGCTCTGGGCAAAACCTAGGTCTTCATAGTCTTTTTTTGTCATGGTGCCATTGCCTGATAGGGCAACCACGGGAAGTTGCAATTTGTTTTTTTGAACCTGTTTTTGAAACTCAATGCCGTCCATCACGGGCATCTGGATGTCAGTAAGCACCAGGTCATAGGTGTTGTTGTTTACATACTCCAGCGCTTCGCGACCATTGGATGCTTTTTGAAAATCGATGTTCAATTTATCAAGATAGGCGCTCAGTAAGAGCAACTGGGATTCTTCATCATCTACAATGAGCACCTTTTTTTTATCAAGTGGCCCGCTGGGGGCAGGTTGTGCTTCCATTGGCTTACCTTCCCTTTTCTGGGATTGTTCTGCAGGTATCAAGAGTTTAAAAGTGCTTCCTTCATCTAGTGTGCTATCTAGTGTGATCTTGCCCTTTAAAAGCTTGGCCAGCTTTTGTGAGATGGCCAGCCCAAGCCCAAAGCCTCCATATTTCTTTTCGATAATATCTTCTGCCTGGGCAAACTCCTTAAAGATCAAGTGCTGCTTTTCTCTCGCGATACCTGTGCCTGTATCTTCTACACTAAACTCTAGATGACCGGTCTTGTACCTTACATTGATTGCAATATGGCCTTCGTGGGTAAATTTGTATGCATTTGAGATAAGGTTGTTGAGGATTTGCTTGATGCGGAAGGGGTCGCTGAGAAAATAATGGTCTGCCTTCTCATCAACTTGCGTCCTGATTGCTATTTCGGGTTTGATTCTCGAGGGGAGTGCCGTTGTGAGTACATCTTCAACTAGGCTCGTGGGATTAAAGGGCACCTTTTCTATTTTGATATGGCCCGTCTCCAGTTTTGAGAAGTCAAGCAGGTCATTGACCAGCTTCAACATATAATCACCGGATTTTTCAACATTGAGCAGGTACTTTTTCTGGGTCTCGTTGATGCCAGATTTTTGCAGCAGGTCAGTAAACCCCATCACGGTGTGCAGGGGCGAACGCATATCATGGGTAATGGTGTTCATGAGCTGTTCCCTGCTTTTTAATAGGGATTGTGCACGCTTGTTGCTTTTTTCCAGGTTTTGATTATAACGCTGGCTTTTTGATACGTCCCTAAAAATGAGTATGATGAATCCCAGCATCAGGGCCAGGCATAAAAACCCGGCAATACGCAGTGAAGATGAGATTTCATCTAGTCTAGCCGTAAGTTCCAGCTCCCGCTCTGCCATGCTCACGTTGTTTTCGCGCTCCAGCGCATTGAGAAGCTCACGTATCTTGAGGTTTATGGTGCGGTCGTTGCCCAGCAGCTGGTTTTCTTTTAAAATAATATCCCGTTCCAGGCTGCGCTTTCTTTCTTCTATTTTTGCAAGCGTTTTCCTCACGGTCTGGGCCATGGTCACAAGATCTTGACTCGAGGCATTGTCCTGGCGTATGTAGTTCATCCAGTCCACGATTACCTTTTTTGTATATGGGTCAACCGAATCTAACCTTGGGTCGTTCTCATAATCTTCAAAATAGATGTCTTCTTTTGAAAGTTCATCTATGGCCTCTTCATAATAACTACGGGCATTTTGCTCTTTCCGTAGGTTTACCATGGCCTGTATGTTCTGTGTCTTGTTCTTTAAGAGTATTTCTATGCTGTCAATCTGCAGGGTCTGTTCAGGTTTGTCAGTTATAAAGTTCAGTGAGTCAAGTTCATGGGTGATGTTGCCTATCACATCATTGTAACGGTTGAGCTGCGCCTGTGAGCCTGTTGCCATGGCGGTCCTTCCTATGGTCTCGGCTTCATAGAGGTAGCTTAGCGCATTGCTGGTAAAGGTGAGCTTCTTGTTAGTGACCTGCTCATCGTTGCGGGGCTTTAAAAACGATTTGATCTCTGGGTAAATAAAATAAAACGCACCTATGACCAGCCCCACAATAAGTATGTAGCCCAGCAGGACCTTGAATGTTATCGATCGTTTAGTGTTGCGCATACGCTTTCGCCGAAAGGCTAAAATTACTTTAATCTCCTGCCACAGAGTTTTAAAGCTTTGCCAAAACCCGCTGGATATCATCCATTTTAGGCTTTCGCCGAAAGAAAACCCGCGTTTCTTTCATTCATTTTGAACAATTAATTACATTTGCCGCCTAATCTCAAAGGGGTGTTTTGATGCATATCAAGACTGAGATCATACCCATTGAACCTGGGCGGGTAATGCTGCCAAGGGACATTTTAAGGAAGTGCCCGCCAATCCTGGCGGGAAGTTTTAATCAATTATCAACCTAGAATAATTGCCCCTTTTATTCGTAAAAAATTTTTACGGATGAAACCTTTATTCACAACGGCGGCGGCCTTGCTCACCTGTGGGCTCTACGCACAACAAGACCCCGTGCAAGACAGCACGGATGTAGAAAAGCTTGACGAGGTGCTCGTCAAGAGCGTGCGGGTAAATGCACAGTCTCCCATTACCTTTAGCAATGTAAAGAAAGAAGAGATAGAAGAGCGCAACCTGGGACAGGACCTGCCCATCCTATTGAATTACCTGCCCAACCTGGTCACCACATCTGATGCCGGGGCGGGAATAGGCTACACCGGTTTTCGCGTACGCGGAACAGGCAACCAGGGAATCAACGTGACCATTAACGGTATCCCTTATAATGATGCGGAGAGCCTGGGTACATTTTTTGTGAACCTCCAGGATTTTAGCTCCTCCATACAGAGCCTGCAGTTGCAGCGCGGGGTGGGCACGAGTTCTAATGGGGGTGCAGCTTTTGGCGCAAGCCTTAACATCCTTACCGATGCCATGGGCGACAAGGCCTATGCAGAAGTGGGCGCGTCCATGGGTTCGTACAACACCCGCCGGGCAAACGTGAAATTTGGCACAGGGCTGCTCAACGACCATTTTAACTTTTCGGGCAGGTTGTCAACCATTCAGTCTGATGGGTATATTGACAGGTCGGCCTCTGATCTTAAATCGTATTTCCTGCAAGGGTCTTATAAAGATGAGACCACTTTGATAAAGCTTATCAGCTTTGGCGGAAAAGAAATAACGCAACAGGCCTGGAACGGTATTGACCCCCAGACGCTAGCGCAAGAGGGTAGGCGGTATAACCCCATAGGTTTTCAATATGATGATGCCGGTAACCTCACGGGGTATTATGATAACCAGGTAGATAATTATGAGCAAGACCACATCCAGCTGCACTGGAACCAGAGATATGGTGGTGGCTGGTCTACTAACGTGAGTTTAAACTATACTGATGGCCGGGGCTTCTTTGAAGAATATGTTGATGATTATTATTACAACAACATCCTCTTTGATCCCAGCCCCACATTTGATTTTATCGGCTGGCAACCCTATATGGTTGATGATGAACCTGTAGAATCTACTGACTTGATACGCCGCCGCTGGCTGGATAATAATTATTACACGGCAAGTGCAAGCGTAAACTTTAAGGATGATAAGCTGGATTTTAATGCCGGGGTATTTGGCAGTAAGTATAGTGGCGACCATTATGGTGAGATCACATGGGCACGCTATTTTGATCAAGATGAGGAAGCAGGCTATCGATATTATGAGGGCACGGCAGATAAGAATGAGTTTACCACCTTTGTAAAAGCAACCTATAGGTTAAATGACCAGTGGAGCTTTTTTGGGGATCTGCAGGGCAGGTTCATCACCTATGAAACAGGAGGCCTAAGTGATGATGTGCTGCCTTTTAATGTAGATGAGAGTTACTCTTTTTTTAACCCAAAAACTGGCCTTACCTACAGTATTGATGACCAGAACGATGTGTATGCCTCGTATGCACGGGCCAACCGCGAACCCAACCGCACTGATTTTGAAAACGGGGACCCACAGCCAGAACGTCTCAATGATTTTGAGCTGGGCTATCGCCATAATGCGGCAACGACACGTTTTTATGCAAATGTATATTACATGGACTATCGCAACCAGCTTGTCTTGACAGGGGCCATCGATGACGTGGGCGCGCCCATACGGGCTAACAGTGGCAACAGCTACCGTCTGGGTGTTGAGCTAGAAGCAGGCTTTCAGGCAGGAAGGATGCTTGCCATTTATCCCAATGTATCGCTAAGTACAAATAAAAACAGGGATTTTTATTTTCAGCGTGATGGTGAACTGCAAAACCTGGGCAATACAAATATTAGTTATTCACCAGGCATTGTTGCGGGTAACCGTCTTGACTTTATGCCCTTTAAAAACTTTAGGGCGAGCTTGCTTTCTAAATATGTAGGAGAGCAATACCTGGGCAACATAGATGCTGCGCTTTCTAAGCTGGATGGCTATTGTGTCAATGACATCAACATACAGTACACCCTGAATGATGTGGCTTTTGCCAAATCAATAACAATCACTGCCCTGGTGAACAATATCTTGAATGAAAAATATATCTCAAATGGATATTTCTATACCTTTGATGATGACTTTAGCGTGCCCGGGGAGGTGACCACCGTTGAAGGTGTGGGCTATTACCCGCAGGCAACCACAAACTTCCTGGTGGGGGCGACGGTACGGTTTTGATCATTTTGGCTTAAAGCCAAAGTAAAACCTATAAAGGTCTTGGTTTGCCCCAAGGCCTTTTTTAATTTGAAACGGTTATGATGTTCCCGCTCACCGAAGTCCTGTAAGCTAGCAGCGCATATTGCATATCCTCACCCACGGCAAGCCCGTTGTAGAGGTTGTAGGTGGTATCCTCGCACCCGCAGGTCACCTCCACACCGTCACGCACCATGGTGGAGCAGTCATTGGGCTCGTGGTTAGGGTCGCTTGCTTCCCAGGCCAAGACTCCAGAGCCGGTATTGATAATAAAAATACCACGCACCCCGGCATTGGGAAAATATGCGGCATTGCCCGCAAACTGAAGGTTGCTGTATTGAGGTAGGTTTGTATTGACACTAACGCTAAAACTGATGGAGGGGAGATATTGATTGCTCTGCCTTGCATCGTCAGACGAGCATGAGAGTAATGCGAGGGTAAAAAATAGCAAAACAAGCTTTTTCATGGTGGTTGTTAGGGGTTTTCAGGTTGTGAATTTATGACAATTTACAGCAGATAATTAATAATTTCGTATATTAGCAGTATGAAATCCCGTTCTAAAATGGGATTTTTTGTGTTTATACCACAACGCCAAGTTTTTCAATTGGCAGAAAAATAAAATCACAAAGTCAAAACGAAACGATAGGGCACTTAGTGTGCCGTTTAAATAATGAAGTCATGAGCAAAGTATCTTACTACACCGCAGAGGGATTGAAGAAATTGAAAGATGAGCTCAATCATCTCAAGGATGTTGAACGTCCCAAGGCCTCAAATGCAATTGCCGAGGCGAGGGACAAGGGAGATTTAAGTGAAAACGCAGAATATGATGCTGCAAAAGAAGCACAGGGCATGCTTGAAATGCGTATTTCACAACTGGAAGAAACCGTGGCAAATGCCCGTATCATCGATGAGAGCCAGCTGGATACAAGCAAGGTCCTCGTGCACAGTACCGTGAAGATAAAGAACCAGACAAACGGTATGGAAATGAAATATAAACTCGTGGCACAAAGCGAGGCAGACCTTAAAACGGGCAAGATATCAGTAGATTCACCCATAGGCAAAGGCCTTCTGGGCAAGCAGGTGGGCGATGTTGCAGAAATAAGCGTGCCCAATGGCACCATGAAGTTTGACATTCTTGAAATTACAAGAGACTAGGCATGGCTTCTATATTCACCAAGATTATCAATGGCGAAATACCCGGGCACATCGTTGCCGAGGATGACGGGCATATCGCGATACTGGATATCAATCCCAATGCTAAAGGGCATACGCTTTGCATTCCTAAAAAAGAAGTGAACAAGCTCTTTGACCTTACCGAAGAAGATTATATTGACCTGATGCGTTTTTCCCGCAAGGTTGCCCTTGCACTGGAGAAGACCGTATCATGCCAGCGCATAGGAGTTTCTGTGATAGGGCTTGAAGTTCCCCATGTACATGTACACTTGATACCCTTGAACAGCATGGAAGATGCGCGCTTCTTGAGCAAGACATCCATGTCCCAGGATGCGTTGGCTGCGTTGGCTAAAGAAATCAACGCAAACCTCTAGGCCGGCTGCATTTTATAGATAAGTATGGCCACGGCGATGCCCACCAGGGCAATGCCCAGTAGGATCATGCCCGCCAGGGGCTTTAGTTTGTAGTAGGGTCTTGGTAATGCTGCAAGTTTGCGGTTGTAATCATACACCCGTTCAATATCATCTGTCCACTGGCTGGGATAAATCGTGTTGTTACATACTGAGCAGTGCAGCTCTGTCTTGATGTCTTTTGTGGATTTTTTGACAAAAGCGCTTTCATCATGGCGTTGCAAAAAGGTAAAGGCAAGACCTTCGTTAGAAAAGCACTCTGGGCAGTTGTTGTTCAATTTACCTTCCCAGTATTTTTTATAAACAGATTTCATGATAGAGGGATAACTTAGGGTATAACGGGATTTTTTCCGTGGGATTACCTTGATTCAAAAAATTGTAAGTGCAGCATGTTGCAGGAGCAATAAGGTCTTTGCATCCTTGATGAGGTGCTTTTTCATCATGTGCTTGATTTCGGCATAGGTATATTCCACAACCTTAATATCTTCATTTTCTTCATCAAGCCCACCTCCTTCTGAGACTTTTTCATGTTCGGTATACGGGGCGATAAAGCCATGGATTTTTTCGGTCATGGCACCGGGGCTGCTATAAACCTCAAAGACTTTTGTGGCGTGGGGGAGCCGGTAACCTGTCTCTTCCTCTATTTCCCTCAATATTCCCGCTTCCGCGGAAGCGTCTTCGAGAATTCCGGCGCAAGCCTCAAGAATAAATGCATCTTCTTTATTATTTGACCATACCGGCATCCTGAACTGCTGCGTGAGGATTACCGTTTCTTTATCTGAATTATAGAGTAAACAGGCCACGGCATCAGGCCTAAAATAGGCTTCGCGGTCCATGTGGTTCCAGGAGCCGTCCATGGCCTGGTAGTCATAGCTTATCTTTTTAAGTGGCACCCAGTCATCAGAGAGGGTCTCTTCAACCACGTTCTTGAGCTTATATGTCATTTTTTATCAATTTTAGGGCAACCTGAAAGGTCGTGCCTTTTCCCGGGTCACTCTTAAGGACCTTGATATTGCCGTTGTGGTACTTGTCAATAATGCGTTTGGCAAGTGAAAGGCCCAGGCCCCAGCCGCGTTTTTTTGTGGTGTACCCTGGCTGAAATACCTTTTTATAGTTTTTCTTGGGGATGCCCTTGCCTGTATCGCTGACCTGTATGAGC
The DNA here is from genome assembly GCA_002710685.1 of Cytophagaceae bacterium. Taxonomy (GTDB): domain Bacteria; phylum Bacteroidota; class Bacteroidia; order Flavobacteriales; family Flavobacteriaceae; genus Leeuwenhoekiella. The sequence goes on from PALD01000054.1 coordinate 112,300, forward strand.
ACATTGCGGGGCTCGCGTTTTATGACCAGCTTGATGGTGCCCTTTCCCTTCATGGCATCTATTCCGTTTTTTACGAGGTTTTCAATCGTCCAGCCATAGAGTTCGCGGTTGAGCATGACCATTAGATCTCCCTGGGGGACGTCTATTTTAAACTGTACCAGCTTTGAGCTCCTTTTTGCCAGGTAGTCAAACGCGGCCTGTGTTTCTTCAATAATGTCGTAGGGTTCTAGGACGGGTACGCTGCCTATTTTGCTAAATCTGCCGGTGATGGTCTTGAGCCTGTCTATGTCCTTGTTTATTTCTTCAATATATTCCGGGTCAATGTTTTCGGTCTTTAGAATTTCGGTCCATCCCACGAGTGAAGAGAGCGGCGTTCCTATTTGGTGCGCGGTCTCTTTTGCCATGCCCGCCCAGAGTAGATTTTGCTCACTGGCCTTTGAAGAGGTGTACACAAAATAAATGACGGCCGCAAAGAGTATCATCACGATGATGAGTGCAAAGGGAAAATAGACCAGCTGGGTTATTATGGTAGAATCTTTGTAATAGGCCATCTGTACCTCATCATCATAGACCTGTATGGGCACGGGTTCATTTTCGGTGGCCATTTCCTGCATCAGGTTGCGCACTTTAGTTGAATCTTGCAGGATTTCATCAGGGATGTTAAGGCTGTTGAGGATAGTGCCTTTTCCATCTGTGACGATAATGGGTATTGAAGTGTTTTTCTGGCTTATGAGCCCTATCAAATCAGTATTTGCGCTAAAGTCACCATGCAGGGGTATCTCATTGAGTGCCTTGAGGGATGAGGCCCATATCTCCATGCGCTCGCGCTCTGATTTTTTAAGGTGATCAAAGAATATGGATACATTCCACAGGATCAATCCTGTAATGATCAAGGCAGAAATAATGATAAACCATCGCGAAAAACGCTGGTCTGGACGAAACTTCATAGGGTTTCTTGGTTTCATGTAAAATAATGAATTTCTTTCCAAATTATTGTTTGCCTACCGGTTTAAAGTAAGTCTTCATATGATTACCTTTGTGAAAAGTTAAGTTTACAATGTTGACGATTGACCCTAAAGAAGTTTCTACAGGTAAGGTGCATCATTATTTGTTGGGGGCCGTAGGTCCCAGGCCCATTTGTTTTGCAAGTACCATGGACCTTGAGGGTAACGCAAACCTGTCGCCTTTTAGTTTTTTTAATTGTTTCAGTGCAAACCCGCCCATACTTGTTTTTTCAGTGGCCCGGCGCGTGAGGGACAATACCACAAAACATACATTGCACAATGTACGGGAGACGGGTGAAGTTGTCGTGAACATCGTGAATTACAGTATTGTACAGCAAATGTCACTGGCCAGTACAGAATATCCAGATGGCGTTGACGAATTTTTAAAGGCAGGACTCACCAAGGTCAAGTCTGACCTTGTAAAACCTTTTAGGGTCAAGGAGTCGCCCGTGCAGCTGGAGTGCAAGGTAAAAGAGGTAATGGCCATGGGTGATGAGGCCGGTGCGGGCAACCTCATCATATGTGAGGTGGTAAAGATGCACATAAGCAGGGATGTACTGGATGATGAGGGAGCTATAGACCAGCATAAAATAGACCAGGTAGCCCGTATGGGCGGTAACTGGTACACCCGGGCAAACCAGGGCATGTTTGAAGTGCCAAAACCACTTCATAACCTAGGTATGGGGGTAGATAAAATCCCTGACGAAATACGGTTGAGCACCATTTTAACAGGTAATGACCTGGGCAAACTGGGCAATGTCGAGCAACTGCCAGAGGAAGGCATGATCAAGGAGTTCATGCGAGAGAGATGGGAAGAACTTGATATGGTCGCCACGGGAGACCGTCAACGTATTCACCGCAGGGCGCAAGAGTACCTACATGAAGATAGGGTGGATGAGGCCTGGAAGCTCTTACTGGCAAAATAAAAAGCATTATAATCAAGAAAAGTAGATACAATGGAAGTACAAGGTAAAATCAAAGTAAAGGGAGAAACACAGACCTTCGGGAGTAATGGATTTCGCAAACGCGAACTTGTGATTACCACAGAGGAACAATACCCGCAATTCCTGAACATTGAATTCGTACAGGACAAGACAGGCCTTCTTGACAGCTTTCAAGTAGGGCAAAACGTAAAGATAGGCATCAATCTACGCGGTAGGGAATGGGTAAGCCCACAGGGGGAAACTAAATATTTCAACACCATACAAGGATGGAAGATCGAGAGCCTGCAACCACAGGATTCTGGTCAAGGAATGCCTCCCGTACCACCAGCTGACCAGTTTGAACCAGCATCAGACTTTAATGATGAAGACCACGACGACCTCCCTTTTTAAAAGGTAATCAACTAATAATCAAGGCCTGATGAATGTTTTTTCATCAGGCTTTTTTACTTTTACAGTGTGGTGAAAGAGAAAAAAGCCTTCTTGCGGTTGCAAAAAAGCTTTTTATTTGGTTTTAGGTTAACCTATTCAATAAACTAAAAAAGCAATGATGAACAAAAATTATTTCAAATAGGTTACTTTAAATTTCATCAAAAAAAACAACAATACCCATAACTTTTACTCTTTTAACAGTTTAATTTTCACGATAAAGTAAATGGCTATTTATCAGCTACGTTCAAGTGACAAGACCTTTCCCTCCCCAGAAAATGCCGATTATGATGGTCTCCTGGCATATGGTGGAGATCTAAGTGCTGAGCGGCTGTTGCAGGCCTATAACCAGGGTATCTTTCCCTGGTACAGCAGCAATGAACCCATCTTGTGGTGGTCACCTAATCCCAGGATGGTCCTGTTTCCTGGAGAAGTAAAGGTTTCAAAATCAATGCGCAAGGTCTTGCGTGATGCAACGTTAACAGTGACTTATAATACAGCTTTCACAGAAGTAATCCTCAATTGCAGGAGGATGAAGCGTACTGGCCAGAGCGGCACATGGATTACTGATGAAATGCTGGAAGCTTATATAGAGCTCCATGAAAAGGGATTTGCACAAAGTGTCGAGGTGTGGCAAGATGATGAACTGGTGGGGGGGCTATATGGCGTTGACCTGGAGGATAAAAAGGTGTTTTGTGGTGAGAGCATGTTTGCTAAGGTGAGCAACGCGAGCAAGATTGCATTGATATCGCTTTCGCGAAAGCTGGAAAAAAAAGGATACCATCTCATAGATTGTCAAGTACATACCAATCATCTACAAAGCATGGGGGCAAGGGAGATACCCCGCAGTGAATTCTTGAATTACTTGAGCTAGATTTTATAGATCGCGGCGGTGGTCAACAGGATACGCTGGCTGTTTTCATGGATGTGGTTTTCAAAGCGGTATTCAAGGCCCAGCTGCAACTTTAGCCCATCCATTATTTGATTGCCCAGAGAGGTCGTGATACGCTGGTCAAGCTCAGGCCTTGCGTTGTGCGAGATGCTGTAGAGAATCTCTGTGGTCAGGCTTCCATAAAATTCTCCCGTGTTGAGGGCAAGGCCCTGTAGCGGTGTATCAATGCCTATGCGATACCGCGCGCGGTACACTGTTTCATGGGTGTATAGGCGTTGCTCAAACCGTATTCTGTGGCTTACCCTCAGCGAGTTATAGGACCTGGCATGACTGTATTGCTGGGTAATCCTGTACTCATCACCCCGCGCGGGGTCAAACCAGTCGCGGTTTCGGTATTTTAACCCCAGGCTTATCTTAGAGTAAAACCCGCTTTCATAACTGGTAAAATGCGTGAACTCCAGGTGCTGTGCCTTCCACTTGTCAACACCATCCTGTACAACAAGGGTGCGGTTGCCCACCCCAAAATTAAAAGACCACCTGTTCAAGGGGGTGTAGTTTATCGATATTTCCGGTTGCAGGTAGAGGTCGACCTGGGCGCTACAAACAGTGGAGAACAATATAAAAATCCAGATAAACCTAGAATAGCATAAAGTCATAGGAACGTCTTACTACTTTTCTGGAACTTAAAAATTTGCCGGAGGCATCATAGGTCATCTCCTGTTTTGAGAGCTTGTTCTTCTCATTTTTTAAAGCGACGATAAGTTCATGACCATCTGGCGGCCCTTCTTTTTTTAGGGCATTTTCCCAGTGCCGGGCATCATAGTGCAACTGTGTTTTTTCTACCTTAAAACGGGCAGATCTTGATGCCAGGTCGCTTAGTACCGCATCTTTTACAGGGGCGGGTAATGCTTTGAAGGCAATGGTTACCTCCACGTCTTCAAGTTTTCCCCCAGGGGTAAACTCTACACTGTACAGGTGCCCCTCCTGTTTAAATTTTGCCTCATAGCTCCTGGTATCCCCATCTTTTTCAAGATAATATCTGACCTGGCTGCCTATTTGCATTTTTTTGAGCATTTCAACCGCCGGGGCAGGCATTTCAATTTCTTTAATACGTTTCTCGATCTCGTTTTTTACCTTTTGGCTTAAAGCCAAAAAAGGAAGAAGGCACGCTAGGATAATTGCACAAGGCCTCATTTTAAAGAGCTTTTATCTCGCTATGGCGAAAACAGTTTACCTCATGATCATTGACCATTCCCGTGGCCTGCATGTGCGCATACACCACGGTAGGCCCCACAAACTTAAAACCCCTCTTCTTGAGGTCCTTGCTCAGGGCATCGCCTATGGTAGAGGTGGCGGGGGCGGTCTTGTAATGTTCTACGGCATTGTGCTGCGGGGCGTGGTCCACAAATCCCCAGATGTAGTTGGAAAAACTACCAAATTCTTCTTGAACCCGTATAAAGGCCTGTGCGTTTGTGACCGCGGACCTTACCTTGAGTTTATTGCGTATGATGCCCGGATCCTGTAGGAGCTCGTTGATTTTTTGTTCATCATAGCGGGCAACCTTCCTGTAATCAAAACCATCAAATGCCTCCCTGAAATTCTCGCGCTTGCGCAGTATGGTGATCCAGCTCAAACCCGCCTGGAAGGTCTCTAGGACAAGAAATTCAAACAAGGTGTCATCATCCTTGACGGGCACGCCCCATTCTGTATCATGGTAAGTTTCATAAAGCGGGTCGCCCGTGCACCAGCCACATCTATGTTTTGCCATTGTTTGCTGTTTTTATAGGTTAAAGATATAATTTTGAAAAAAGACTTTTAAGCGTATGCACCACCATAATCCACTAGAGGTTCAAGAGATAATCTCCACTGCTTTTCAAGAGGCCATGACCTATGCAGAGTATCATGTGCTTGTTGAAAACCATGCCCAGACCCTCACCAGTACAGGACATAACCCACCCGAAAGCTATGTGCAGTACACGGTACTCAACGAGCGCAGGATGAAGCGATGGGACAAGGTCTTTAAAATAAATGAGGAACACAAAGCAAAGCTGAGGTCACTACCCGTAGCCTATAATTGCACGGCCATTACTGAAAGCTGGTGCGGTGATGCACCGCCATCCATGGCAGTGGTAAACAGGTTTGCAGAGGTTACTGATAACCTTGAACTGCGGGTCATATTGCGGGATGAAAACATGGAGGTCATGAATGCCATCTCCATTGACGGAAAACTGTCGATACCTAAATTCATCATCCAGGAAAAAAGTTCAGGAACCATACGGGCAATATGGGGCTCAAGGCCAAAAATACTCCAGGATATGTTTGATGCCTTTAAGGAAGAACATGGAGCTATCACACCACAATTTAGGGAGGAGATGCAAAAATGGTACAATAAGGATAAAGGAAAGGAAATTGCCAGAGAGCTTATCCATTTATTATAATCCGGAATCATGGAAAGCCAACTGCTTTTTTTAACCTGAAAATGAACAGGTAAAATGCTGATATTTAACCTAAAAAGGCAGTATTTAATTATTGAGGATTATCCTGGTTTAATTGGTTTTAATAATCGTGAATTAAAACTATTAATCAAATGTTAAAACCTTCTTGTTTTTGATAAATCGATTAACTTTAATTGCTTCTAAAAGAGCTTATGAGTTATAAATTGACACTAACCAAGTCTGATATACAGGTAAAACAGCAACTATTTCAACAAAAATCCCTAGGCATAAAATCCCTGCCAGGATATGAACCCTACTTTCATCGCAGTGCTGATGCTGGGCAAAACCTCTTTATTTTGACAGGTGAGGATAAATCTGAGATAAAACCCGCAACCTGGACACTTTTACCTACTAAAAAACCCAAGGAAACAGGAGAAAAAGAGAGACATGTGGAGTATGAATTGTCAAACATTGATGCCGAAAAGGTTTTTACAGACCCATTATATAAAGAAAATATTGAAAAAAAAAGGTGCCTTATCCTGGCTGATGGTTTTTTTGAACCCTTCTGGACACATGGAGAAGCCCTGCCCATTTATGTTTATCAATACAATCATGAACTTTTTTGTATGGCGGGCACCTATGAGAAAATAGCTGATGATATCTATACCTGCAGCTTGATCACCACGCGTCCCAATGTCGTTTTTGACAATCAATTGTTTTTAAAGAAAAAATATCAACTATCCCGAATCCCATTGATACTTGATGCCCTATATTATGATGACTGGCTCAATGACGCTACAGACATAAAGGCGATTTCACAGATTCTCAAATGGGGGTTTGCAAGAAAAGAAATCAAGGTACATGCAGTGGGTCATAAAATTTGCGGTAGCAAGACCTACAATAAACCCGATGCCATAAAACCCATACCCCATGCTGAGGTCAAGACCTCGCGGGAACTTTTTTAAGGCTTTCGCCAAAGGAAGCCGTGAGTAATAAAGAAGCCCTTTTGCTACAGCAAAAGGGCTTTCTTGTACTCGGGACGGGACTTGAACCCGTACGGCCTAATGGCCATTGGATTTTAAGTCCAACGTGTCTACCAATTCCACCACCCGAGCGTGATGTATTTTGAATTATTTGCCACCTGTAGTGGTGAGCAGTTTTTCAAAAATAAAAAAACCTTCCAAACATTTTTGCTTAGAAGGTCTAGAGCGAAAGACGGGATTTGAACCCGCGACCCTCACCTTGGCAAGGTGATGCTCTACCCCTGAGCTACTTTCGCATTAACATTAACCCTATCGTTTAATGCGGATGCAAATTTACAAGAATTCTATAATCTGCAAACATTTTTTGCACAAAAATTACAACAGGTTGTTTTTCGCGTAAGCAAAAAACTATCCCGCCTTGCTTTTCTTGTTCCTGACCAGCATGCGTTTTATCTCGTTAAGTTTCATGAGGGCTTCTACGGGCGTGAGCGTATCTATGTCAGTGTGAAGTATTTCTTCCTTGATTTCTTCCAGCAGGGGGTCGTCAAGGTTGAAGAAACTGAGCTGCATTTCATCTTCAGGGGCATTTTTTAATGTGGCCCGGGTATCTTCTTGGGTGTGTGATTTCTCCAGGTGCTGCAGCATCTTATTGGCACGGCGCAAGACTTGTTGGGGCATACCGGCCATTTTTGCGACATGGATGCCAAAGCTATGTGCACTTCCGCCGGGCACGAGTTTTCTTAAGAAGAGCACGTTGTCCTTGAGTTCCTTTACAGATACATTGTGATTTTTGATCCTGGGGAATGTCTCGCACATTTCATTGAGTTCATGGTAGTGCGTTGCAAAAAGGGTCTTGGGCCGTGCGGGGTGCTCATGGAGGTATTCACTTATGGCCCAGGCGATGGAGATGCCGTCATAAGTACTTGTCCCGCGGCCTATCTCATCAAGAAGGACCAGGCTGCGGTCTGAGATGTTGTTGAGTATGTTTGCCGTTTCGTTCATCTCTACCATAAAGGTAGATTCGCCCATGGAGATATTGTCACTGGCCCCCACGCGCGTGAATATTTTATCTATTACCCCTATGCGCGCTGCTCCTGCTGGAACAAAACTCCCCATTTGCGCCAGGAGCACTATCAATGCGGTCTGCCTTAATATTGCCGATTTACCTGACATGTTGGGCCCCGTGATCATAATGGTTTGTTGATTCTCGCGGTCCAGGTAAACATCATTTGCGATATAGGCTTCCCCCAGGGGCAATTGTTTTTCAATGACCGGGTGGCGACCCTCTTTGATGTCAAGTTCAAAAGAATCATCCATCTCGGGCTTAACATAGCCGTTTTCGCGGGCAAGGCGTGCAAAAGAACAAAGGCAATCCACTTGGGCAATGACCTGTGCATTGGCCTGTACCTGCTCTATAAACTGCGTCATCCAGTTTGTTAGTTGGTTAAACAGTTGCTGCTCAATGGCAAGGATGCGTTCTTCGGCGCCCAGTATCTTTGCCTCATATTCCTTGAGTTCTTCGGTAATGTAACGCTCGGCATTGACCAGGGTCTGCTTCCTGACCCATTCTGGGGGCACTTTGTCCTTATGTGTGTTCCTGACTTCAATATAGTAGCCAAAAACATTGTTTGAAGCAATCTTGAGCGAGGTAATGCCCGTCCTTTCGGTTTCCCTGGTGAGCATCTTGTCAAGGTAATCCTTGCTGGAGTGTGCCAGCCCCCTGAGTTCATCAAGCTCGTCATGAAAGCCCCCGGCAATCGTGTGTCCCTTGAGGATGTTTACTGGGGCTTCTTCATTGAGGGTTTCCTTTATTTTTGCCCTTAGGTGCTCCAGTTTGTTCAGGCTTTCGCCCAAAATCTGCAATGCCTCATTATCTGCTGCTTCCATGATGGATTTTACTGGCATCATGGCCTCTAGCGAATTCTTGAGTTGTATGACCTCCCGTGGTGATATCTTGCCCGTTGCGACTTTTGATATCAACCGTTCCACATCGGCCATTTTTTTTATGTGCCCGGTGAGTTTTTCCCATACGGGTGCGGTATTCAATAAAAAGGCCACTACCTCATGGCGTTTGCGTATGGCTTCAATATCTTTTAAGGGCAATGCCAGCCAGCGCTTGAGCAGGCGGCCACCCATGGGGGATATGGTCTTGTCCATCACGTCCAGCAGGGTGATGGATTGATGGCTGGTACCTTGATACAGTTCTAGGTTGCGCACGGTAAACCTATCCATCCACACATAGGCCTCCTCGGCAATGCGGCTTATGCAGGATATGTGCTGTAGCTTGTTGTGCTGGGTCTCGCTAAGGTAATGCAGTGCCGCGCCGGCGGCTATCACACCTTCTTCAAGATGGTCGACCCCAAAGCCCTTGAGCGATTTTGTATTGAACTGCTTGTTGAGCGACTCATAGGCATAATCTACTTGATAGACCCAGTCTTCAAGGTAGAACACATGCATCGCTGCGGTGAAGTCATCCTTAAAATCTTTTTCACAAGCCTTGCTGACCAGTATTTCGCTTGGTGCGAAATTCTGCAAGAGCTTATCAATATGGTCCCTGTTGCCCTGTGCCGTGAGAAACTCGCCCGTTGAAACATCGAGAAAGGCAATGCCCAGGTTCTTCTTGCCATAATGTACCGCGGCCAAAAAATTGTTGCTCTTGCTGTTGAGCACCTCGTCATTGAGGGCGACGCCCGGGGTTACAAGTTCTGTAACGCCCCTTTTTACAATGGTTTTTGTGGCCTTGGGGTCTTCTAGCTGGTCACAGATGGCCACACGGCAACCGGCCTTGACCAGCTTGGGCAAATAGGTGTTCAGTGAATGGTGGGGAAACCCCGCCAGTTCTGTGCGCTCGCTGCCGTTGTTACGGTTAGTCTGCACGATTCCTAAAATCTGTGCTGCCTTGACGGCATCTTCTCCAAAGGTTTCATAAAAATCGCCCACCCTAAAGAGCAACATGGCATCAGGGTATTTAGCCTTGATACTGTTGTATTGTTGCATTAAAGGTGTGACTTTTTTTGCTTTTTTTCCTGCCATTGCGCCCAGATTCTTAGGTGACCAATTTACAAAATGTGCATGCGAGTAGCTTTCGCGAAAGCGTATGACTTATTCATTTTTTTCAACATCCACCCCTGTTTTTAATAGCTGGGATATAATTGCGCGGGAGATACCTTAATTTTGCCCGTATGAGAGACAGGAAACTTAAGAATAGCGAGCTGGGCCGCAAGTCTGTTGATGAATTCGCAAATGCGGAAAAAACCCCGTTGACGATTGTACTGGACAACGTGAGGAGCCTGAATAATATAGGGTCTGTTTTTAGGACGGCAGATGCTTTTTTAATCAAGAAAATATATTTGTGCGGCATCACGGCAACGCCCCCGCACAAGGATATTACAAAAACGGCACTTGGAGCGACAGATTCTGTGAGATGGGAGTATACTAAAAATACCACGGATGTCGTTAATCAATTGAAAGGTGATGGTGTGAAGGTGCTTGCGATAGAGCAGACGGAGGGTGCTGTGATGCTTGATGAATTTATTGTTGAAAAGGGTGTGGGGCATGCTGTGATATTTGGCAATGAGGTAAAGGGGGTTTCCCAGGAAGTGGTTGACCTATGTGATGGTGTAATAGAGATCCCACAGCTGGGCACTAAACATTCACTCAATATTGCGGTAAGCGTGGGTGTGGTAACGTGGGATTTGTTCACAAAATTGAAAAAATAATTATCAAAAATAATATTAATCCAAACGATTGTCTAAAATTATACTAATACTGTCTTAATTGGCATTTTTTAAACCCACATTTATAAAATTATAGAGCAACTTTACTAAGATTAACAAAAAAACCCAACATGAAACCTAATTTTGATTACACCTCTTACAGGATAGGTGAGCGATATGGAAAAAGGTTAGGGCTGTTGATGGGATTAGTGATAGGTGCTATTGTGCTGGTTGCTTCCTTCCTGTTGAGAACCCTTTGATTTGCAGCGTTTATCCTTCTTGTAATATAGAATTGAGTATAGATAGATAGTCTTCCCGGCTCTCTACAAAGTTGAGGCGGGAAACATCTATTATCTTTACCTTATCCCCAGCTTTAGAGCGCATATATGACATGTACCCTGCATTTATCTTTTCAAGGTAATCTGCATTGATGTCCTTTTCATATTCCCTGCCACGTTTCTTGATGTTTGCCAGCAACCGCTCAGTATCCTGATGTAGGTAGATGTATAGGTCAGGTTTTTGTATCTCTTTATACATCATGCCATGTAACTTCTTGTAGAGATTATACTCATCTTCGTTCAAGGTCACTTTTGCAAATATGAGCGACTTGTGACTGTCATAGTCAGAAATCATGAAATCCTTGAAAAGGTCATATTGTCCCAGATCATCCAGCAACTGCTGGTATCTATCTGCTAAAAATGACATTTCAAGCGCAAAGGCATAGCGGGATTGATCTTTATAGAACTTGGGTAAAAAGGGATTGTCCTTAAACCTTTCTAATATCAACTTGCCATCAAAATCCTCTGCGATCATGGTGGATAGAGTGGTCTTGCCCGCGCCTATGTTTCCCTCTATGGTAAGAAAATCCAGTTTACCAAAATCATAGGCGGCCTGTGGGTTCTTGAGCCACCGGTTTATTTTATCCGCGGAAGCGGTATCCCCACTTTCTTGCAAAAGTTGCTGGACCTCCTTGTTGAAGATGGGGTGTTTTACCCTTGCTGCTATGTCATTTAAGGGCCGCAATACAAAATTGCGTTCTTGCATCAAGGGGTGTGGGATGTGCAGGGCCTCTTCTTCAAGCACGTCATCTTCATAAAAAATGATATCGATGTCAATAACCCGGTCCTCATAGCTGGTATTGCCATTTTTGCGCTGGCGTACCCGGCCCATCTCTTTCTCAATAAAAAGGCAGGATTGTAAGAGCGTTAAGGGATTCAGCCGCGTTTTAGCGTGAATGGCACAGTTGAGAAAATCATTGCCTTCAAAACCCCAGGGTGGTGTGGAGTAAATGGGCGAAATCTTCTCTATAGAGCCTATTTTATTGAAGATATGGTTAGTGGCAACCTGGAGGTTTTCAAACGGGTCCCCTTGATTGCTGCCCAGTGATAAGTATATGTTTTTTAAGGGATTGATGGTATTTTTACTTCAGATATTTTAAGAGCAATTTAAGTAAAACAAGTGTACAAACTTATAATTTTGAGCGATTGAAAATAGATAAAAACAAGGCTTTGGAGCAACTCCCACGTACCCAGAAAGATGCTAGGTGGGCATTTAATGTTTATTTGATTCTTGGAGCATTGTTTATATGTTCTCTAGTGGTGTCAAACCTTATTTTTCAAAAGTTCTTTTACTGGGATTTCCTAGGGTATCATTTTGAGATTTCCGTAGGCATTTTACCCTATCCCGTTACCTTCTTGATTACGGACCTCATAAGCGAGATCTATGGTAAGAAACGGGCAAACCAGGTGGTCACGGCAGGGGTGTTTGCTTCGTTCTTTTCATTGTTGATAGTGTATGTCTCAGATGTCGTGCCGGCAACTGCATGGTCTCCCATTGACAATACCTTGTTCTCAAAGGTCTTTGGCGCCACGGCCATTGCAGTGCTGGCTTCCATGTTGGCCTATTTATTTGCACAATACCTGGATATTCAGTTGTTCCATTTCTGGAAAAAGTTGACAAAGGGCAAGCATTTATGGTTGCGCAATAATTTTTCAACCTTTTTGAGCCAGTTTGTTGACACGTTTACCGTGCTGTTGCTCTTGTGCAGTTTTGGCAAGATTGATTGGGCACTGTTTGGGGGGTTGTTGCTTTCGGGCTTTTTGTTCAAGGTGCTTGTGGCCGTGTGCGACACGCCATTTTTATACGCCGGGGTCCACGCTTTTAGAAGGCGGTTTGGGCTGGCACAGGGAGAAGAACTCACGGTTGCTTTTCAATCACAACAAGAAAAATAAAAAACATGAAAAAGATATTTAAGATAGTAGGCATCATCATCGTGGTGCTCATCATAGGGTTGATACTGGCACCCATTTTATTTCGCGGTCAGCTAGAGGATTTGCTTAAAAAGACCATAAATAAAAACCTGAACGCCACGGTTGCTTGGGAAGACCTTGATTTAAGCCTGTTCAAGAGCTTTCCTCAAGCAGCCCTGACCATCCAGGATTTTAGCGTGGTCAACAAGGCCCCATTTGAGGGGGATACCCTGGCAAAGGGCGCAGAGGCACGCCTGGACATGGGCATCATGCAATTGTTTAAAAGTGGCGGCAAACCCATCAAGATTGACCAGTTTATACTCAATGATGCACTTATCAACATAGAGGTCGATAGCCTGGGACGGGCAAATTATGATATCGCCATCAAGAATGAAGAGCAGGTGGATACCGCTTCCGCGGAAGCAAATAGCGGGGCATTTCAATTTGATGTGCAACATTATGAAATCAACGATAGCCGTGTAAACTACCTTGACCAGAGCACTAAAACCTTCATGAGGCTTACCCAGGTCAATCATGAAGGAACGGGCGATTTTTCGGCAGATGTCTCCAACCTGGAGACCCATACAGAGGCACAGGCCTCCTTTGACCTGGATGATGTGAACTATCTCAACAACCATACGGTAAAACTGGATGCAGATTTTGAGATGGACCTCCAGAAACAACGATATACCTTCAAGGAAAACGAGGCATTTATCAATCAATTGCCGCTGGTTTTTGAAGGTTTTGTGCAAATCAACGAAAATGATAATGACATTGACCTCTCATTTAAAACACCAGATAGTGATTTTAAAAATTTTCTTGCGGTAATCCCTGAAACGTATGCCAAAAACCTTGACGGGGTGGAGACCACGGGGGATTTTCGCGTAAGCGGAAAAATAAAGGGGAAGGTCGATGAAGAGCATATCCCCACACTTGATATCAGCATTGCATCAAACAATGCGGCATTTAAATATCCCGATCTTCCCAAAAAAGTCGAGAATATCGTGATTGATGCGCAGGTGCTCAATGAAACTGGCCTGGTTGACGATACATATTTAAGACTGGGCAACCTTACCTTTAAGATTGATCAAGACGTATTTGCCGCAAACGGCCGTATCGACAGGTTGACCACAAACCCCCTTGTTGATCTTGCGCTCAAGGGAAGGTTGAACCTGGCAAATCTTGAAAAGGCGTACCCGCTGGAGCTGGATCAGGATTTCAATGGCATCCTCAATGTAGATATGACGGCAAATTTTGACATGGAAAGCGTTGAGAAGGAACGGTATCAAAACATCAAGACCACGGGCAAGGCAAACCTGAAGGATTTTAACTATGCCTCGCCCGAGCTGCCAAAACCCATAAGCATTGCCGAGACTGATATAACCTTCAACCCTGGTACCATCACATTGAACAAGATGCAGGCCAAGACGGGCAATACAGATCTACAGGTAACGGGAAGCATTGATAACCTGATACCATTTTTGGTTTCTGATCAAGATTTAAAAGGGCGCTTCAATGTGAACAGTAACACCATAAACCTGAATGATTTTATGGTTTCTGAGACCAAGACGGTGACTGATGAAAATGCCTCTGGAGGCACCAAGGAGGTGGCCACGGGTGACCAGGCCATAAAGATCCCTTCTTTTCTGGATGCTGAACTCAACTTTAAGGCCGGCAAGGTAATCTATGATGACCTGGTGCTTGAGAATGCTTCAGGTAATTTGACCGTGCGGGATGAGGCTGCTTCCATTAATGATATACAGTCCAGTATTTTTGGTGGCAAGATTGCCCTTAACGGTAATGTAAGCACCAAGACTGATGTGCCAACATTTGGCATGAAACTGGACCTGAGCGATATTGATATTGACCAGTCTTTTGAAGGGCTTGACTTGTTAAGGTCCCTTGCGCCCATTGCCAAGGCTTTACAGGGCGCGTTGAACACGACCATACACCTTAACGGCAATCTTAATAATGACCTGACACCGGTACTCACCTCACTTGCGGGTGATGCTTTTGCACAACTTCTTGGCGCTGAGCTTGAAACGGATAAGATGCCCTTGTTGACCTTGCTGGACAGCAAGCTCGATTTTATCAACCTGGATAAGATTGATTTAAATAAACTCAAGACCAACCTGACCTTTAAAGATGGCCTTGTTTCGGTAAAGCCTTTTGATTTTAACATCAAGGGTATTAAAATAGGGGTAAGTGGATCTCACAGCTTTCAAAATGAGATGAACTATAACCTCTCGCTGGATATGCCAGGTAAATACCTAGGCAGCAAGGTGGGCGGTACACTTGCCCAGTTGAGTAATATTGACCTAGATAATTTTACCGTAGAACTTCCCATAAACATATCAGGAAGTTTTAATAGTCCCAAGGTTGCCGTGAATACAGAAAAGGCCGTTACAGAACTTACCTCTGCAATTGTCGCGACTCAAAAAGATAAGCTACAGGCCAAGGGAGAAGAGAAGGTAACGGAAGCTCTGGGTAAACTATTGGGCAACAAGACCGCTACTGCAGATACCGTTAAGGCCACGGGCACTGCCACAAAAAAAGATACTTTGTTACAATCTCAAACAACACAAAAGATTGTCAAGGATGTTTTGGGAGGCCTGCTCAACAAGACCAAGAAAAAGCAGGACACAACAGGTAATTAAAACAAAAAGGCCCTCGATGAGGGCCTTTTTTATTTCTTAAATCTTATTCCTGTGGCGGGTCAGACCTTAGTTCTTCACCACCTAAACTGGTAACAATAAATTCAGAACGTCTGTTGAGCTGGTGCTCTTCTTCGGTACATTCTACACCGTTGCTACACTTGTTTATAAGTTGGCTTTCGCCAAAACCTTTCCCGGATATCCGCTCTCGCTCAATGCCCCGGCTCACGATATAATCAGCTGTGGAACGCGCCCTTTTGTCTGATAGGATCATGTTGTACTGGTCATTACCACGACTATCTGTATGTGAGCGAATTTCCACGACCATACCGGGGTTGGTCTCCATTACCGCGATGACTTTTACCAGTTCAATGGCAGCATCAGGGCGTATGTTGAACCTGTCAAAGTCAAAATAGATAGGTTTCAGGTTGAGCAGTTTTGCAAGGTCATCCCCTTCATTGACCTTGGTGATCCTAGGATCTAGAAGCAGTTCAACTTCTCTTATCTCATTGTTTCTTTTTGTGACAACATGGTCCTCAGCAGAGAAATAATCAGGCTCGTCCGCGCGGATGAGTTTTTCCACGTTGCAATCAGTATTTATCCTCACCTTGCCATTTTCATCGACTTTCAATGTTTGCTCAACATTAGAATCAGCATCCATTAGGATCACCGTGGCATTGGGCAAAGGTTCTAGGGTCTCACTATCCTTGACCACGACGTCCAGTATGGTATTGCACACCGGTTCTGGTTTTGGCTCGCGCGTGAAGCTAAAGATATCATCACTACCCATACCATAATACCTATTTGATGAGAAATAGCCCTTGTTTTGAGATTCATCCACGATAAATGCAAAATCATCCTGCGGGCTATTAACTGGCTCTCCCAGGTTTATGACATAGGCGATATCACCGTTCTTGTCCTTTGCGGCAACATATACATCAAGTCCTCCTAGGCCTGGACGCCCATCTGATGAGAAATAAAGATTGCCTTTCTTACTTAGGAATGGGAAGTTCTCACGGCCTTCGGTATTGATAACGTTCCCCAGGTTTTGAGGTTCGCCATACTCATCATCTCCCTTGATGTCCACATACCATATGTCTGACTGTCCCAGGCTTCCCTCCATGTCAGAAGAGAAATAGAGTTTTTTGCCGTCAGGGCTGATTGCTGGGTGCGACACGGAATAGGAATCATCATTAAAAGGAAGCTCCTTTGCTGAGCTCCATCCATCTCCCCGTTTTACGGAAGTATAGATTTTAAGGCGGGTGGTACCATTGGCATCCCGTCTTTTTACACCGTGGTTATAATTGTTTCTTGTAAAATATACCCTGTTGCCATCAGCAGTAAAAACAGCTGAAGATTCATGAAATGGGGTGTTGAGGTCCTTGAGGAACTTTTCGGGCTTGCCCACCTCACCGGTTTCTGCATCGATGGGGGCTTCATAAAAGTCTAGGAATGGCTCATAGTTCCAGGTATGTATTTTTTTTGAAAAGTTGCCCGTATCACGGGATGAGGCAAAAATCAGTTTGCCTTCATAGATGGTCGTGCCAAAATCAGAATACCTGGAGTTCATCCTCCTTAGGTTTTCTACTTTATAATCACTATCTGTATAACTTATACCCTGCAGGTAGTTGGGTTCTTCTTTAAAAAGGTCGGCACGCAGGTCAGTTCCCTTGAGTTCCATGAACTTCTTCATGATCTCGTCAGATTTCTTATAATCTTTTGCGGCCTTTAATGTCTGTGCATATCTAAAGTAATATTCAGGTGTGGTTTCCTCGGGATACATTTCCACAAGTTTGCCATACCATTTTGCACCATCTTCATAGAGACCGTTAAAATAATATGAGTCACCTAACTTTCTAAATAGCTCAGGAGAGGTTTGCCCTTCTTCTGCAAGTCTTAAATAGATGCGCTGCGCATCGATAAAAGCATACTGTTTAAATTTTTTGTTAGCCTTTTCAAGTTCTTTGTCCTGGGCATGCATCACGTGTGAACAGCAGAGTGCTAAGGCTATAATCAAAAAAAATCTGGGGTAAATTTTCATTATACGATACTGGCTTAAAGATGAGTGAATTACCATTCAAATATATGAAAAGGAAATTGTGAAAAACAAGCCTTTGGGGAATTAACTGGTAAAAAGGGGAAAAACACCCGTAAATCAAGTTTTTTACCCCAAATACATTTAAGAATTACTCCCTGGTGAGCTTAAAATTTTCATGTTGACTATCTTTGAAAAAACAATATTTTCAATGAAAAATCTCTTTAACCTTATCAAGCACCGCAGGTCTATTTTCCCAGAGCAATACCTTGATGAACCCATAGAAAAGGAAATCATTCATAAGCTTCTTGAAGCCGCTAACTGGGCACCCACGCACAAGCGTACCGAGCCATGGAGGTTCAAGATTTTTATGGATGCCTCAAGAGATTCCCTGAGTGACGCTTTCGCGGAAGCGTACAAGAAGGTAACGCCTGAGGATAAATTCTCAGATTTTAAGATGAAAAACCTAACCTCAAAGCCAAAACTCTCTGGTGCTGTGATCGCGATATGCATGCTGCGTGATCCCAAGGAGAGCCTGCCTGAATGGGAAGAGGTCGCATCAGTGGCCATGGCAGTACAAAATATGTGGCTCATGGCCAGCTCGCTAGACCTGGGTTCATACTGGAGTTCTCCCGGCTTGATGAGTGAAATGAGCGAGTTCCTTAATCTTGCTGAAGGAGAAAAATGCCTGGGGTTCTTCTATCTTGGATATTATGATATTGAAAAGCCAGAAGGCAAGCGCGGTGCTATTGATGAAAAGGTGGAGTGGAGGTAGCTAGTCTTTGGGACACTTGTAGACCATACCATTCTTCATCACAAAGACCACATCAAGTATAAAGTCTATATGCTCCAGCGGATTGCTGGGCACGGCAAGGATGTCAGCATATTTGCCCGGGGAAAGCACGCCCAGTTTGTCATTGCGCAGCACCTTTGCATTTGTGATGGTGGCACTCTGTATGGCCTCCATGGCGGGCATACCGGCCTCAACCATATAGATAAATTCCTTGGCGTTATCCCCATGTGGAAATACACCTGCATCTGTGCCAAAGGCAATATTGACTCCTTTTTTATAGGCCCTGGCAAAGGTATTTTGAATCTGAGGGCCTATTTCTAAAGCTTTAGGGACAATAATGGCGGGATAGTAGCCGTCAATTTTAGCTTTGTCTGCCACATACATACCTGCTGAAATCGTGGGTACATAATATGTATCATGCTCTTTCATGAGGGCCATGGTCTCATCGCTCATGAGCGTGCCGTGCTCAATGGTCCTTACACCAGCACGCACAGCTCTCTGCATACCGTCATCGCCATGGGCATGGGCGGCAACTTCCATGTCATAGTCTTTGGCGGTTTGCACTACGGCTTCAATTTCTTCTACGGTAAATTGAGGATTCTGGCCGTTTTTTGCAACGCTGAGCACACCACCCGTTGCCGTGATTTTAATCCAGTCAGCGCCATTTTTATACCGTTGCCTCACGGCTTTACGGGCATCATCCACACTATTTACCACACCTTCTTTGGGCCCTGGGTCGCCCATAAGTTCTTTTTTCATGCCGTTGGTAGGGTCTGCGTGGCCGCCGGTGGTTCCCAGGGCTTTCTCGGCCGTGTAAATCCGTGGGCCGGTCACGAGTCCATTGTTGATGGCATTCCTTAGGGAAACATTCACGCCGCTACCGCCCAGGTCCCTAACCGTGGTGAAGCCTGACATCAGGGTGCGTTCTGCAATTTCCTGGGCCTTGTAGGCAATATCAGCTTCATTGAGCGTGAATTCTTCAAGGTATTGGGTGGGGCTGGTTTCTCCTTCTATATGCACGTGCATATCTATAAAACCTGGCATCACGGTATATTTCTGGAGGTTGATGACCTCGCCTTGACCTTCTTGATATCCATTTAATATCTCGGCTATGGTATCCGCTTTGACCACAATGGTTTTTTCCTTGAGGATCTTACCATTTTCTGTATCTATGATTTCACCACATTGCAAATACGTGGTTTGTGCCAATATGGCTTTCGCCGAAAGGCATAAAAGAAATGCGAGAAGGTATTTTTTTATCATGAGTCGAGAAATTGAAGAATCTTCTCGCTAATATAGTTAATTTGTTCTTCTTCAAGCTCTGTATGCATGGGCAGGGAGATGACTTCCTTTGCCAGGCGGTTTGTCACGGTAAAATCTTCTTCTTTGTAGCGCGCATCACGATATGCCTTTTGCAGGTGTAGCGGGATAGGGTAATAAACACCGCAGGGGATACCTTCTGCATTGAGGAATTTTACAATTTCGTCGCGGTTTGCATCCTTAATGACAAGAGTATATTGATGAAAGACATGGCTGTCATCATCCCCATTTAAGCTGGGGGTAATTATATTGGGATGGTTTTGTAAACGTTCAGTATATTTTTTGGCGGAAGCCAAACGCTTTGCATTGTATGTGTCCAGATGAGGAAGTTTTGCTCTTAAAACCGCAGCTTGAAGCGAGTCTAGCCTGGAGTTAACCCCTACCACATCATGGTGATAACGCTCATACATGCCGTGGTTCACGATGCCGCGTATGGTGTGTGCAAGTGCATCATCATTTGTGAATATTGCGCCACCATCACCATAGCAACCCAGGTTTTTAGAAGGGAAGAACGATGTGCTTGACACATGGCCTATTGTCCCTGTTTTTGATTTTGAACCATCAGCATGTGTATAATTTGCGCCTATGCCCTGCGCATTATCTTCTATAACATAGAGGTTGTGCTCTTTTGCTATGGTCATAATAGCGTCCATATCTGCTGTTTGACCAAAGAGATGTACTGGCACAATGGCCTTGGTTTTAGGGGTAATGGCTTTCTTGATGGCTTCGATATCAATGTTAAATGAAACCGGGTCAACATCTACCAGAACAGGGGTAAGTTGCAAGAGTGCAATAACCTCTACGGTAGCTGCAAAAGTAAAATCTGCGGTGATGACCTCGTCGCCGGGTTTAAGGCCTAGGCCCATCATGGCAATTTGCAGGGCATCAGTGCCATTTGCACATGGGATGACGTGTTTTACAGCAAGATATTCTTCTAGTTCCTTTTGAAAAGCGTGTACCTGGGGGCCGTTTATAAAAGCGGCATTTTCAAGAACCTCGTTAAAAGAATTGTTTATTTCCTCTTTTATACCTGCATATTGACCTACAAGGTCAACCATTTGAATTTTTTTCATCTGCGAAATTTGAGCCCAAAAACTTAAAAATCAACATCATAAATCTATACTGGGCCTAGATTGTGGAATAAGTTATTTGTCTCACGAAATTACAAAATAACATGCTATTGCCAATGGGGTTTTAGTTTTTGCGAAAAGCCTAATTTTACCCCATGCAAGCAGTCTATTCCCTAGCCATCAAAGCCTTTCAATACGTGTTGCCGCTCACCGCTGGCATAAGCGACAAGATGCGGGATTTTGTGCAGGGCAGAAAAGGTGTTTTCCAGCTGCTGGAGCAAGAAATATCTGGCACAGACAAGACAATTTGGTTTCATACCGCCTCGCTGGGAGAGTATGAGCAGGCCGTGCCGGTAATTAAGGAAATCAAAAACAAATATCCCGGTCACAAGATTCTCGTGACTTTTTTTTCGCCGTCAGGCTATAACAACAAGAAAAACAACAATCTAGCCGATGTGGTGACTTACCTACCGCTTGACACCCCAAGCAATGCCAGGCGGTTCCTAGAGCTGGCAAGGCCAGAAATGGTGTTTTTTGTGAAGTATGAGTTTTGGCCCAATTTCCTTATTTCGCTTAAAGCGAAAGGTGTACGTACGTTTTTAATTTCGGGCGTGTTTAGGGAGAGTCAGCCATTTTTTAAATGGTACGGGGGCTTTATGAAAAAGGCGCTTACCACCTTTGAATATTTCTTTTTACAGGACAAAGTCTCACTTGCAAATCTCGATAAATTAGGGTTTAAGAATGCCGTAGTTAGTGGCGACACCCGGTTTGACAGGGTCTCACGCCAGCTAGAAATGGATAACACAGTTGATTTTCTTGAGCGGTTTATAGGTGAAAATCCCGTGCTGGTTTGTGGTAGTACCTGGCCTGAGGATGATGCTTTGCTCATTGATTTTTTAAATAGCACTGCTGTGGAAAAAAACATCAAGGTCATCATCGCTCCTCATGAAATCAAGGAAGAAAAAATACAGCGATTGATTGCTGCGTTGCAAGGCAAGGCGATACGGTTTTCATCGCATCAGGATAAGACAATTGAGAAAGCTCATTATTTTATTCTGGATACCGTGGGCTACTTGGGCCGTGCGTATAGTTATGCAGATGTCGCCTATGTGGGCGGGGCTGCCGGTGAGACGGGGCTTCACAATATCTTGGAAGCGGCGACCTTTGGCATCCCCATTATTACGGGGGCGCATATTGATAAATTTCCAGAGGCCATACGTTTGCGGTCGTTGGCCGGGCTTTACACGGTGACTTCTTCCGCGGAAGCGAAAGAAATATTGGACCGTTTTTTTGCCGATGCAAAATTCAGGAACCAAACCGGGATGATTGCTGGGCATTTTGTACAGCAAAACACGGGCGCCACCCGGGCAATCATGCAGTACCTGAACTAGACGCTTGTGGCCTGGTTGAGGTATTTTCTAAAAGGCAGCATCTCTTTATAGACCCTGATGACATGCTCGTCAAAGTCTGGTTTTAGAATATCTTTCTTGGTCAAGGTGTGCATAGCAGCAAAGGTTTTCTTGCGCAAGAGGTCTATATGCTCGTGGTCCTGGCTAAAACCCTTGGGGGCGGTAACGAGGCTGTCCCCGTCATCAATGAATTCAAAGGTGTCCTTAAAGCTCTTTTTGTTGATGATTTTCTTGAGTTCCTCACCATTGTAATCTATCGCATCGCGTATGCTCTTTAGAAGTTTTGGCCCCGGCTTATAAAAACCTCCGGCCAGGATGCTGTTGCCCACGCCTATCTGTATGTAGAAATCACCCTGTTTGGAAACTTGATCCAGGCCTGCGCCAAAGTTGTCTTTGTATATAGGCTTGTTAGGGTGATACAGTAGATTGTTATTTATGCGGTTGAGGGCTTTTCTCGCATCGGTATGTGTATAGTTGGGGTCAACTTTTGAAAGCTTTAAGTCCATATCCTGTAACCATTGAATAAATGAATCGCGAACGAGCTTGTACCGTTTTCTGTTTTCATCCATCCATTCTTTGTTATTGTTGCGCTGCAACGTGGTTAAAAAGTCAAAAAGTTCTTTCCAATTCATGCTTGACACCTGTATTTCATCTGCTAAAGGCTGGCCTTTAACGGTTTATTTACATTATTTGTGAATACTTTAGAAATCAAAATTACAATAGATGATTCTTATGCTGTTACATTTGTACCATAAAACAAACCAAAATGAAAAAAACAATTTTTGTTGCACTAACCATGCTGATTACGGGAGTAAGTCTTACTTCATGTAGGGAAGCAGCACAAGATACTGAGAAAGAAACAGTAATTGTAAAAGAGGTTCAGGTTGAAAAGCAGGATAATGAAGGAATCCTTGAACGTACAGCTAAAAAAGTAGACAAAGAAGTTAATAAGGAAATCAATCAAGAGATAGATAATATAGGAGACGATAACTAAGCTCTTTTGGAATTGAAAATTGCTATGAAAAAGAATTTTTTTAACCCAAAAAAAGAAATTATGAAAACATATTTGAAAATGGGTCTACTGGCCCTTATGATGGCACTATCTCTTACATCTTGTAGAGAAAAAAGTGAAAAGGAGAAACTGATTGATGAGATGGAAGCAAGCGGCGCCGAAGTTAAGGAAAAACATGACGGTGACGAGAGCAAGATAAAGATGGAAACCGAAGATAAAGAGGTGAAGATCAAAGAGGAAGATGGCGAGACAAAAATCAAAGTAGATAACAATAATTAAGATATCCCCTAAAACCCCCTAGGTCAAAAACCCATCCGCCAATTGCGGATGGGTTTTTTTATGCAAGGCGGTTAACCTGTTTCTTTAAGTCTTCCATAGATTGTTGCAGCTCGCGCAGCAGGCTGCTCTCTGACGGAGAATCCAGGTGAAAGGTAAGCTTGCTGTTTACCTGCCATAGTTCCTGCACGTCACTCACATTTACCTCAAAGGGCAGGTACTCCTGGTTAAGGGAAATCAACAGCACCCGGCTGGGGTCTGGTAATTTTTGAAGTTTTTTTACAACAACACTATCCTGCATCACCACCACATACACCCGGTTGTTATCTGCCTCATCCATGCTGGTGATGGCCTTTCCCAAAACCCAATCATCAGGATGAAAATTAGGCGTCATGCTATCACCCTCAATTTGAAAACCCCTGTAGGTGGCATTGCGATATTGCGGTAATGGAAAATCAAAGGCCGGCAGTTGCCTGTACCACTCAACATCCTGCACGTTGTGAGGATAGCCAGCGGCGGCACGTTGATTGACAAGCACAAGGTTTTCATTATCGCCCTCGTCAACGGTAACAACCTTGGGGCTCACATCACCTGTGCCTGCCTTGAGGTATTTTTGATTGCTGTAGCCAAAAAGCCATAACGGGTTTATACTGTACAGCCTGAGCAGTTCTGTGACCACTTGTCCAGATAGTTTGGTTCGCCCACGTTCAATATCCGCAGTTGAATTTTTAATGCCAAGAGCCTCGGCAAACTCTGTCTGCGTAAGCTCCAGCTCCTCGCGCACTTGCTTAAAGCGCCTTATGTCTCCTGTTACATCATTTATTCCCATACAGTAAAAATACCATTTTTTGGAAATTATCCAAACATTATGATGGATATATTCCATAATAATGGAAAAATGCCTTATTTTGTGTCGCTATGAATTTTGAAAGAATACAGGAAAAACTCAATATCCTTGCTGATGCGGCAAAGTACGATGTGTCATGCTCCAGCAGTGGCAGCAAACGGGCAAATACCTCCAAGGGCCTGGGAAACAGCAGCGGTATGGGCATTTGCCACAGCTATACCGAGGATGGCCGGTGTGTGTCCCTCTTAAAGATCCTGCTTACCAATCACTGTATTTTTGATTGCGCCTATTGTGTGAGCAGGCGCAGCAATGATATCAAGCGGGCAGCCTTTAAGATACAGGAGGTGGTGGACCTTACCATTAATTTTTACAGGCGCAACTATATTGAGGGGTTGTTCTTGAGCAGTGGCATTTTTCATACGCCAGACTATACCATGGAACGTCTTATCGCTGTCGCGAAAAAGCTTCGTCTGGAAGAGAATTTCAATGGGTACATCCATCTTAAATCCATACCGGGATGCAGCGACGAACTCATGCAGGAAGCGGGTCTTTACGCCGACAGGCTATCCATAAATATTGAGATTCCCACTGTTTCTGGCCTCAAATTACTTGCACCAGAAAAGGACCATAAGGATTTTATCAAACCCATGGAAAAGGTGAAAAATCAAATCCAGGTCTATAACTCTGAAAAAAAGTTGATTAAGAGCACGCCAAAATATGCCCCGGCAGGGCAAAGTACACAGATGATCGTGGGGGCAACTGGCGAGAGCGATAAGGATATCATGTACAGCGCCGTGCATTATTATGCCACGTATAAGATGAAACGTGTGTACTACTCTGGGTACGTACCGGTTTTAGAAGACTCCAGGTTGCCCGCGTTAACTACAGAGGTACCCATGTTGCGTGAAAATCGTCTGTATCAAACGGACTGGCTACTGCGTTTTTATGGTTTTGATGTGCGCGAATTGTTAAATGATACCCACCCCAACCTGGATGTGGATGTAGACCCCAAGCTGAGCTGGGCGCTGCGCAATTTGCAGCATTTTCCGGTAGATATAAACAAGGCAGATAAACGCATGCTTGCCCGTATTCCCGGTCTGGGGATGAAATCTGTAAATAAGGTCATAAATGCCCGCAGGTATAGAAAGCTCAACTGGGAGCACCTTAAGGCCATAGGTGTCGCCCTTAACCGGGCAAAATTCTTCATCACTTGTGAGTCCCGAAACTGGGAGCGCAGGGACCTATCTGCCGAAAAGATAAAAGGAATGATTCTACAGGGTTCAGCAAGCAAGTACAACAAGTTTTATAACAATCAATTGACTCTGTTTTGACCTCACAGTTAATATATGATGGAAGTTTTGAGGGGTTTCTTACCGCCGTGTTCACCATTTATGAATTGAAGTTGAAAGATGTAACCGTTGTACCTGCCCATCATGTTCAACAAGGGCTGTTTACAGAAGGGAGCCACGTGATTACTGATCAAAAGAAAGCAGACAGGGTATGGAAGGGGTTGCGGCAATTCGAGTTTTTCAGGAAAAATGTGTACTGGTCATCTTTTAGCGAAATTGCTGGTCATGAAGATGTGATGTTTGAGGCCATAAAATATGTGCTGCATACCCAGAACGGTAAAGATTACGGGCATGAGCATGTTTTAAGGGTCGCTCAGGTTGCAAAAATGGTAGGCCGCGAGAAGCATCGCATGGATGCATTTATACGGTTTGAACTTACCCGTGATGGTATTTATTTTGCCAAGGTTGAACCAGATTTTAATGTCCTTCCGTTATTGATAAGCCATTTTCAGGAACGGTATGCTGACCAGTCCTGGATTATCTACGACCTCAAGCGGGATTATGGCATATATTATGACATGATCAAAACGGTGTTCATCCATATTGATTTTAATGATGTGGATCTGGCCGGAGAACGTTTCCACGAAAGTGAAAAAAACTATAGTCAGTTATGGCAGGGATATTATGACCATACTAAAATAGCCTCGCGCATAAACCTCAAACTGCACACAAGGCATGTACCCAAGCGTTACTGGAAATATTTGAACGAAAAGAAACCGCGTTGATCAATATTTTATAATTTTAAATGGTAAACCAATAAACCTTAATTCATGAAAAAACTGATTTTTGCGGGCATGATGCTGTTTTTTGCGCTTTCGCTGAACGCTTGCCGCGAGTCTACCGTAGAAAAGACCAATGATGCAGCCAAGGCCATAGGCGAAGATGTTGAAAATGCAGCCGAAGAAGCAGGTGATGCCATCAAGGAAGGCGCTGACGAACTCAATGATGAGATACAGGGCAACGATGAGGGCATGGCACAGGATGATGATATGTAAAAAAAGACGCTCATATTTTTGATTTATAAATAAATATGAGGTTTTATTAATAATATTTTAACATATCAAAAAATTACAATCAAATCTTGCGGATATAATGTTAATTTATATACTTTTGGCGCTACAATTAACACTAATAAAATAATTGAAAGATGAAAAAATTAATGTACAGTGCATTTGCACTTTTCTTTGCAGTTTCAATCACTGCTTGCCGCGAAACCACAACTGAAAAAGCAGCTGACGATATGGAAGATGCTATCGATGATGCAGGAGATGCCATCGAGGATGCAGTTGATGATGCCGGTGACGCCATTGACAACGCAGCTCAAGATGTAGAAGATGAAGTTGACGGTGACGACGATATGTAATTTATCGCGTTATTAACGTATAATTTATAATCCCGTGCGCCCTGCACACGGGATTGTTTTTTTTAAATAACCGCGCTTTCGGTAGCTGTGCTCCTGTCAATTTTCTTAACCAGGCCTTGCAGGACCTTTCCTGGGCCTACCTCTATAAACCGGGTTGCACCATCGGCAAGCATATTCTGTACAGACTGTGTCCATTTTACGGGAGCGGTCAACTGAAACAATAAGTTCTCCTTGATCATATCTGGGTCAGTCGTGGCAAATGTGTTCACGTTTTGGTAAATGGGGCAAGTAGGGTTGTTAAAGGTGGTCCCTTCTATCGCTGCCGCGAGTTCCTCACGCGCAGGTTCCATCAAGGGGCTGTGAAATGCACCGCCCACGGGAAGTACAAGGGCACGTTTTGCACCACGTTCCTTTAAGCGTTCACAGGCTTCTTTTACGGCCTCGACCCCACCCGAAATTATCAATTGCCCGGGGCAGTTATAATTTGCCGCCACCACGGTGCCATCAACATCTGCGCAAACGGCTTCTACAATATCATCTTCAAGACCCAGTATTGCTGCCATGGTTGAGGGTTTGAGGTCACATGCCTTTTGCATGGCCTCGGCCCGCTGGGATACAAGTTTGAGCCCGTCCTCAAAATTAAGGACACCATTGGCCACCAGTGCAGAGAATTCTCCGAGGGAATGTCCCGCGACCATATCGGGCTTGGGATTGTCAAGTGCCTTGAACAATGCCACCGAATGTAAAAATATGGCCGGTTGCGTGACACGGGTTTCCTTGAGTTCCTCATCAGATCCGGTGAACATGATGTTTGTGATATTAAAACCCAGGATTTCATTGGCCTGTTCAAAAAGCTTTTTTGCTTCCTCGCTTGCTTGATGAACATCCTTGCCCATCCCGCTAAATTGAGCTCCTTGTCCTGGAAATACGTATGCCTTCATAATTAGTATGGTTTCTATTAAGATTTTACAAAAGTAATCTATTGCCCATGATTCTTCAATTGAACAAAACGGCCATGAATATCATCCATGGCCATTTTTTGGTTTTCATAGCAATTTTGAAACTCTTTATATTTTAGACCAGCAGCTTGCCGCTCTGTCCCACATCGGCTTTTTCTCCGGTAATGGCACCTTTTGCCATCTTGAGCAAAGTGATGAACTTGTTGTTCTTGGGTTCCCAGTAACGGGCTTCTAGTGGGGTTATGCTCAGTGCCGTGATGTTGGGGTCATCAATGCCATCAAAGTAGGTGTCATCTGTCTTTTCATATAGTTCCTCGATGGGTTTCCTATCCGTGATGATGGCGGCATCAGCATAAATGCTCAAAAACTCCATGCTTCCCGGTTTTGAGTAGATAAGCTGTACAAATGAGTCGTGCTTAATGTTAACGTTGTGGTCGCTATCTGCACCGCTCAAGAACCATATATTTCCTTTTTCATCCACCCTTTTGGTGCTCATGGGCACCACGTCCAGGGGCTTGTTGCCCAGGTTTGTGGCCAGCATGCAAAAGTCTATATCTTCCGCCAGGGCGGTGATTTTCTTCCTTGCTTCTTCTTCGGTCAAATTATGTGTGCTCATCGCTTTTTTATTTTAAAGGTAGCCATATTCCAGGGTCATATATTTCAAAGGAATCACAATAATTCAATGATAAAACATAAAGTATGTTAAGGCTAGCGGTAATGTGCTATTATCGCTTTCGCGGAAGCGAGATACGAATGGCCAAACAGGTTGAGGTGGACCAGGATGTAGTAGAGTTGCCACAATTTGATGCGGTCCTGCCAGCCCGTCTGGAGCGGGAAAACCGAATGATAGGCAACAAATAACCTGGGGTCGAACCCGCCAAAAAGGTGCATCATGGCAATATCCATCTCGCGGGGCGCGTATGCCGTCGCGGGGTCAATCAAAACCGGGTTGCCTTGATAGTCTACCAGGTAATTGCCGCCCCATAGATCACCGTGAACCAGGGCAGGGGGCTCATCTGGGATGATGTTGTGCAGGTGGGCATAAAAATTGTCCAGGTTGTCAAAGTGGTAACCGTTTGCACTGGCCATTTTAAATTGGGGCTTCAGGCGCTGGTTGATGTAGAGGTCCACTGCGTATTGCTCCTGGTTATTGTATTGTGGCAAGCTCCCGATGTAGTTGTTTTGGCAAAAGCCAAAAAAATCATTGCCCGTCTTGTGCAGCTGGGCGAGTTGATGGCCAAATACCTCCCAGAAACCTGACTGCTTTGTGCCGGGTTCAATATATTCTAGCAGGAGATAGCTGGTGTCATCAACTGCCCCGCATGCAACGGCACGGGGTATGTGGATGGCGTTTACCCTGCGCAATGTATCGAGACCTGTTTTTTCAGCAGCAAACATCCCGGGAAATTGCTGGGCATCATTGATTTTGATCACGATCTTGCCGTGATCTGTATCTAATAAACCAACCTGGTTGATATCTCCACCCGTCAATGGGCGCATGGAATGTATGGTAAAGCCTTGCTGCCGTTCTATGTGATTTTTTAAATCACTTTTTAACATAGGTGAGATATGTAAATGCGTAGTCATGCCTTTCATCTACTGGATGAAATTCTTCTTGGACAAGTTTCCATTTATCCTCATCGATCGCCGGGAAAAAGGCATCGGCCTCAAATGTTGCGTGCACGCGGGTGAGTTCAATGTGCGTGGCGCGTTCCATGCCCAGTTCATAGATTTGTCCACCGCCTATAATGAATGCATTGTCATCTTCTTGTGCCACTTTAAGTGCCTCATCCATGCTGTGCACGATGATGGCATCTTTGGGGCTGTAATCTTTTTGCCGTGTGATTACCACATGTACACGGTTAGGTAACGGTTTAGGGAAAGATTCAAAGGTTTTCCTGCCCATGATGATGTGATGGCCGGTGGTCAATTTTTTAAACCGCTTAAAATCGTCTGGCAGGTGCCACACGAGGTCATTGTCTTTTCCCAGGGCGTTGTTTTCTGCGGCGGCAGCAATTATTGTGATCATGCAGGTGGGCTTAGGGATTCAGGGGTTCATTAGGTTTAATGTAAGGGCCTCGTTTTTCTTGCGGTAATGGATGTTGCTGCTCAACTTTAATTTGCATCTGAGCAATCTTGTCCTTTTGTTTTGCCACGAGTTTGTCCATTTGTTCATTTTGCCATTTTTTGTTCATGAAGGCATGTACGAGAAAGACGTTGAGCAGGTGGATAAGAAAAATAAAGAACCATATGAGGATTGCCGTAACAAACCAGTCAGCACCAAAGGGCTTGATGTCCTTGCCCAGGTCTAGCGCGACATTGAGTATCAAGATAAGCACCGCCCCGGCAAGAAAGACGATAAAATGCCTGAAGAGGTTTTTTTTCTGCGCGATGCGGTGACGGGCATAATCATACATTTCGCGCTGTTCAGGATCAATTTTAGGTGTATCTTTCTTCTTTGAAAACATCTTGGTCTAAAAAATTAGTTCAATATCAAATTTACAGGTTTTAACAATTATTCCCTCCCATGAAAAACTTAAAAAAAGAGTTTCCCGTAGTAGGTCAATATACCCATTTAAACACTGCCGGTTCTGGGCTTATGTCTGAAACGTTGCTGGATTGGCGGCAAGAACATGACCTGGATTATCTAATCATGGGCAGCAAGATGAAGGACAAACAAGATGCCTTTCTTGTCAAACTGCGCAAGAAGATAGGCGGTTTTTTTAACTGCAAGGCCACTAATATTGCACTGGTGCCCAATTTTTCTCACGGGTTCAACATCTTGCTGGAATCCTTTAAAAAAGAAACAAAATTCCTGCTCCTTGAAAATGATTATCCATCCATCAACTGGCCCGTTGAAGAACGCGGTTTTAAGATATGCCATGCGGCAATCAATGAGCACCTTGAAGACAATATACTCGCCGCCGTTGAAAAAGAAAAGCCTGATGTGCTTGCCCTGAGCATCGTGCAGTATATCAACGGTGTGATGATAGACCTGGAGTTTTTAAAATCGCTCAAGGCAAAATATCCCCAGCTGTTGATCATTGCAGATGGTACACAGTACCTGGGCGTAGCGCCCTTTGATTTTGAAGAATCGGGAATAGACATCCTGGGCACCAGCTGTTATAAATGGATGAATGCCGGTTATGGCAATGGATTTTTCTTCTTCAAGGACCCCGTTATGCAACTCGCCTTGCCCAGCACCATAGGTTTTGGCAGTGTACGCGGGCTCAACAGTGACAAACAGGGCTTTGTGGGCAGGTTTGAGCCAGGCCACATCGATACCTTGGCCCTGGGCAGCGTGGGCGCGGCAATAGACCTGGTTCAAAAAGTGGGTATTGACACTATAGAACAACAAGTTGACCTCCTGAAAAACAAGGCGCTTATGGCTTTCGCCGAAAGGGAGTTACTGGAAGGTTTTATACCAAAACGGAAATTTCATTCTTCCATCTTCAATATAAGGGGTGATGAAAAACTCTTTGATAAACTGCGGGAAAAAGATATAATATGCTCCCTGCGCGGTAATGGGATACGCGTGAGTTTCCATTATTTTAATACCGAAGATGACCTAAATAAGCTTTTAAAGGTAATTTAGTATTGATTTTAATAATATCTACAAGAGGTGACTCTTAAAATGTTGAATTCTTAAAAGTCAAAAACGTTTTCGCATTTTGCTTTTTCATGCATTTTGTGACAATAAATCCAATTTTCGAAAAAATACATTTACATCCTTGATTTTGCGTGGCTTATTGTGAACTGGTGCATACATTTGTGAAAATCAAAACATTGAAATTATGCCGTTTACTAAACAGTATCTTAAATCAAAACCTCAGTGCAAAGTGACATTTACATTTCCTGCAAAGGAAGCTTCATCTGTTGCTGTAGCCGGAGATTTCAACGCTTGGGAAAAAGAAGAATTGAAAAAATTAAAGAACGGAACCTTCAAGGGTTCTGTCAACGTGCCCATAGACACGGCTTATGAATATAAGTTTCTCGTGGATGGTGCATGGGTCAACGATGCTGAAGCTGACCGTTACCAGTGGAATGATTTTGCCGCTTGTGAAAACAGCGTGGTTGAAATCTAGTACCTAACAAGGGAAAGCCGCAAGGCTTTCCTTTTTCATTACGCCTTTCGCCGAAAGGTATAATCAGCAAAATACTGGTTCTCATCAGTAAATTTTTGCATTATTTCAAGCCCGGCCTGGCTGGCAAGCCACTCCACGATGCTGTCATCATATTTTTGTGAGATTTCTGTATGGATGCTCTCCCATTGCTCAAAATGAACGGTAAGGTCTATGGCATTGATGTTTACTTCCTGTGCTTCCTTGCTTACTAGAAAGCTTTTTGTGGTCCCGGTTTCTGGGTCATAGGTGGGCCAGTGCATAAATCCATCCAGGTTAAAATTAGCATCCATCTCCCGGTTGATGCGCTGTAGGATATTTTTATTGAAGGCTTAGGTCACGCCTTGTGTATCGTTATATGCCGCGAGTATTTTGTGCGGTGCCTTTTTAAGGTCAAACCCCATGAATAGCAGGTCATCACCGCGCATGGAGGCTGCAATGTTAGATAAAAAATCCACGGCTTTGGGGTGTGGGAGGTTGCCTATGTTTGACCCCAGCACAAAGATTACCTTCTTCCTCTTGTTGTATTCGGCAAGCTGGTTGAGTACTTTAAAATACGTGCCCTGTTGGGGCTTTATGTTGAGGTTGGGCCATTTTGCCCGTACCTTTTCTTCAAGTTCAGTAAGTACATCCTGGCTGATGTCTATGGGCAGGTAGGAAAAGTCCATGTTGTGCTGCATGAATTCCTCCAGCAGAATCTTGGTTTTCTTGCCATCGCCAGCACCCAGTTCAATAAGTTCAAAACCGTCCTGCGACGAAAACAATCCTGCAATCTCGCTCTTATGTTCTTCAAGAATTGAATATTCACAGCCCGTAAGGTAATACTCGGGCAGCTCCATGATTTGCTGGAAGAGCTTATCGCCCTTGTTGTCATAAAAATATTTTGATGAAAGGTATTTGGGGAAAGAAGTAAGGCCTTCATGTACTTCTTCTTCAAAGGAATTTTTGAATATTGTTTTGGGTTTGGTTTCCATTAAGCTTTAAAAATGGTTATTTAACTAGGCGAAGTCCCGTGAATTGCCACCTTAGTTCTGGTTGAAAGAAATTGCGATATGTGTGGCGGGTATGGTTTTGTGATGTTGCGACAGAGCCACCGCGCAGGGTTTTTTGACTTACCATAAACTTGCCATTGTACTCACCAAGTGCTCCGGGTGCTTTTGTATAATCAGGGTAGGGTAAATAGGCACTTTCAGTCCATTCCCAGCGCTGGCCCCATTTAAAATGTTGTTGTGCTGTTTCCCATTCAAATTCTGTGGGGAGCCTCATGCCCTTCCATTGTGCAAAGGCAAAGGCTTCATAGTATGAGATGTGTGCCAGGGGGGCATCAAGGTCCAGGTCTGTCAGCCCTGCAAGGGTATATTGCTTCCATTCTTTATCTACATAATGCCAGTATAATGGATGCTCAATATGGTGTGAATTCACCCACTCCCAACCCTCGGCATGCCACAAGAGTACTTTTTTATATCCATCATCTTCTAAGAAGTCAAGATATTCTCTGTTTGTAACGAGCTTGTTCGAGATTTTGAACGTATTAAGATATACCTTATGGCGGCCCAGTTCATTGTCATAGCAAAATCCATCGCCTTTGTGGCCTATCTCGTAAACCCCTTCTGGTATGGTGATCCATTTTTGTTCAAAATCCTGTAGGGATGATTCCTTGAAATTTTTGGCGTAAGCCGGTAAGAGGGGATTGTTGCCCAATATAAATTTAATATCCGTGAGCAGTAGTTCTTGATGTTGCTTCTCGTGGTGACAGCCTATTTCAACCAGGGATTCTATTTTCTGGGAAACCCCATCCTTGAGCATCTCGTTGAGGTTATCTGTAACATAGTTGCGATAGGCATATACCTGCTCCACGGTGGGACGGGAGAGGTTGCCGCGGTCAGTGCGCACCACACGGGCTCCCACGCTCTCATAATAACTGTTGAAGACAAATGCAAACTGCTCATCAAAAAGCTTGTAGCCCTTTTTATGCGGTTTTAAGATAAACTCTTCAAAAAACCACGTGGTATGCCCCAGGTGCCACTTGGGCGGAGAGACATCTACAATGGGCTGAACCACATAATCCTCGATTTGTAGGGGTTTGCAAATGCGTTCTGTATCTGCTCTTGTGTGGGCAAAAAGGTCCACTAATGTATTGACAGCTGTAATCATAATAAA
Source organism: Cytophagaceae bacterium (assembly GCA_002710685.1). Lineage (GTDB taxonomy): Bacteria > Bacteroidota > Bacteroidia > Flavobacteriales > Flavobacteriaceae > Leeuwenhoekiella. The sequence continues at coordinate 146,317 of PALD01000054.1, forward strand.
GGTATAACCATGGGTTATACTCAAATTTACAATTAAAAAGCTTTGTCCCTCAGTGGCCTAAGTTAACCTCATGTTAAAAGGTAAACGGCATGGTGTACTTGGTCGCGCGGGCTTTTCCAGCTGCCTTGCTGGGTATCATTTTTGGCAGGAGCATGATATTCCTGGTGGCTTCTTCTTGTAATGCTTTTGTGCCCCCACTTACTTTGAGGATTTGCGGTTCACCACTGGTGTTGATCAAAAACTCAACGACTACCTTCTCTTTTACGTCTCCCTGTTTGTAGCCTTCGGGAAATTTAAAGTTAGTGCTTACATGCTTTGACAGCTTCTCGCTGAAGCAGGCCCTCAACTCATCATCATTGCCTTCACAACCGGGCCAGGTGGGTGGTGTGGGCTTTATGGTGAGTGTGTTTCCTTTAATGGTTACACCGTCCTGGGCAAAAGAAATGCCCGCAACCATAAATGCTGCAATACATAATAACTTTTTCATGAAAATGGGGTTTTACGTTATACGGCAACTGCGCCTCTTATCAATGGGTGTGGATCATAATCCAACAGTTCAAAGTCATCAAACGTGAAGTCAAAGATATTATTGACCGATGGATTGATCTTCATTGTGGGTAATTTACGAAAATCCCTTGTCAATTGCAGTTGTACCTGCTCTAGATGGTTTTTGTAAATGTGGACATCGCCAAAGGAGTGTATAAAATCACCCGCCGCCATATCGCACACCTGTGCGACCATCATGGTGAGCAGGGCATAGCTGGCAATGTTAAATGGCACGCCCAAAAAAACATCGGCGCTGCGTTGATAGAGCTGGCAGCTTAGCCTAGGCCTTGTGTCCGCTGCATTCTCATTGCCCGGGGCCACATAAAACTGAAAAAAAGCATGGCAGGGAGGGAGCGCGGCCTTGCCATTTGCCACGTTTTCTGCAAAAGATACCGAGGTGTCTGGCAATACACTGGGGTTCCATGCTGATACGAGCATGCGGCGGCTATTGGGGTTAGTCTTTAGGGTCTCGATGACTTCCTTGATCTGGTCAATGCCCTCGCTGTTCCAGTTGCGCCATTGATGGCCGTAAACGGGGCCCAGGTCTCCGTTTTCATCAGCCCATTCATTCCAGATGCGCACCCCGTTTTCCTTGAGGTATTCAATGTTTGTGTCCCCTTTCAAGAACCATAAAAGTTCATGGATGATGGACTTTAAGTGAAGTTTTTTAGTCGTTACCATGGGGAAGCCCTCGCTGAGGTCAAAGCGCATTTGATGCCCAAAAAGGCTCAGGGTGCCCGTTCCCGTGCGGTCTCCTTTTTCGCTTCCGTTTTCTAGAATGTTCCTGAGTAGGTCGTGATATTGCTTCATCATGGTAAATTTAAAGTGCACGGTTTCCCTTAAAAGGGGAAAAATGCCTACAAATCTAACGTTTAAGATGCAGGTTTGGCTTTCGCCGAAAGGGGTATTTATCAAGAACTTTTTAACCGATGAGCATGCCGGCAATGGTCGCGGTGAGCAATGCGGCCACCGTACCGCCTATCAACGCCTTTATACCAAAGGCCGCGAGCGTTGACCGCTGGCTGGGGGCCAAGGCTCCTATACCCCCTATCTGGATGCCTATTGAAGCAAAGTTTGCAAAACCGCATAGGGTGTATGTGGCAATCACGATAGAGCGGTAGTTGGTCAGGATGCCTGTATTTTTAAGGTCCCTGAGTGAGCCATAGGCATAAAATTCGTTAAGGATGGTCTTCTCGCCCAGCAGCTGCCCCACCACGGTGATATCTTCTGTGGGCACGCCTATCAACCAGGCAACAGGGGCAAAGATGACCCCCAGGATATATTGCATAGACAGGCCTGAATACCGCCCGTCTGTATTGTCTGCTATTAGATCGTTAATGCCCAGTAGGTTTCCTATTCCGTCTTCGGTGATCCAGTTGAGCACGGCCATCAATGCGGTAAAAACAAGGAGCATGGCACCCACGTTTACGGCAAGTTTTAAACCGTCAATGGTACCTCTTGAAATGGCATCGAGGATATTAGAACCGGCTTTTTCTTTGGAGATATCCAGCTTCCGGTCAATTTCCTCGGTTTCTGGGTAAAGCATCTTTGCTATGATTATTGCCGCAGGTGCAGACATGATGGATGCCGTGAGCAGGTGTTTTGCAAAAATGATGCGCTGTGCCTCGTCATCTCCCCCCAAAAATGAAATATATGCTGCAAGAACGCCGCCGGCCAGGGTTGCCATCCCGCCTACCATGAGGCATAGCATTTCAGATTTGGTCATTTTCTCCAGGTAGGGCTTTACGACCAGCGGAGCTTCGGTCTGACCTATGAACACGTTTGCGGCTGCCGCAAGGCTTTCAGCTCCTGAGAGCTGCATGGTCTTGCTCATGACCCAGGCAAAACCCTTGACGATGAGTTGTAGGATGCCCAGGTAATATAATAATGATGTAAATGCAGAGAAGAACACGATGGTGGGCAATACCTGAAAGGCAAAAATGTACCCAAAGGTGCTTTGATCGGTCACCAGGCCGCCAAAAATGAACTCGGCACCGCTTTGGCTAAAGCCTAAAAAGGTTACGACCTGTTCAGAAATCCAGTCAAAAGCAAGGGCTACAAAATCAACCTTGAATATCAATATTGCAAAAACGAGCTGAAGTACAAGGCCTATGATGACCAGCCTCCAGTTAATCTTTTTCTTGTTACTGCTCAATAAATAGCATATACCTATCAGGAAGACCATTCCCAGAAGTCCACGGCCTATACTTTCAAAAGAGACGCCATCACCCATTTGTACCGCGGCTTCTACATTTTCTTGTGTTAGTACGTCTGTTTCTTGAGCGAGTGTGCTAAAAACCGGGAAAATGAGTAGCAGTAGGGTAAAGATTCTTTGCATGTAAGGGGTTAGTTACGTTTAGAAATCTCATCCCTCAACTTTGCCGCGGTCTCATAGTCCTCCTGGGCCACGGCCTTGTCCAGCAAGCCATGTAGTTCTTGCAGGGATAGTTTTTTATAATCAGCATTTGAGGGGTTTTCTTCATCCTCAACCATAAAATCATCAACAAAAACGCTTTCTTCCTCGCCTTTTTCATGCTCATGCCCGGTTCCCTTAAGGAAAATCCCTGCCTTGTCCAATATGTTTCTATAGGTAAAAATAGGGGCGCTGAACCTTAGGGCAAGCGATATGGCATCACTGGTACGTGCATCGATTATCTCTTCTTTATTGTCCCGTTCACAGATAATGCTGCTGTAAAAAACACCATCCACTAACTTGTGTATGATAACCTGCTTGACCACGATGTTGAAACGGTCAGCAAAATTCTTGAAAAGATCATGTGTAAGGGGGCGGGGAGGTCTTATTTCCTTTTCGAGCGCTATGGCAATAGACTGCGCTTCAAAGGCACCGATGACGATGGGGAGTTTTCGTTCACCATCTACTTCGCTTAAAATCAAGGCATAAGCCCCGTTCTGGGTTTGACTGTAAGAAATACCTTTTATGTTGAGGCGCACTAAACTCATCTTGCAAAAATATAAAAAGGCTGTTTTAAATTAAGCTTTATACTTAAATAAAACAGCCTTTTATAAAGGTACCTTAAAATACTACGAATTCTGGGCCTTGAACTCCTTTAATTTTTCGTTGAGCTTGGGCACTACTTCAAAGGCATCGCCCACCACGCCATAATCTGCGGCTTTAAAGAAGGGTGCCTCTGGGTCATTATTGATGACAACCTTTGTTTTAGAGGCGTTGATGCCCGCAAGGTGCTGTATCGCACCGCTAATCCCCACGGCTATATAAAGGTTTGATGCCACAGGCTTACCGGTCTGCCCCACGTGCTCGCTGTGAGGCCTCCAGCCCATATCGCTCACGGGCTTGGAGCAGGCTGTTGCCGCGCCCAGTATATCTGCCATTTCCTCAATCATGCCCCAGTTCTCAGGGCCTTTGAGGCCCCTTCCACCAGATACGACTATCTCTGCATCTGCTATGGTGACCTTATCTGTTGCCTTATCCACAGATTTTACATCGGCACTAAAGGCGTTGCTTGAAAGCTCAGGTGCAAAACCTTCAACCTCTGGTGTTATTTCTTTTTCCTTAAGGCCATATGCATTTTTAGAAAGCCCCAAGATGCGCTTGTCCGTCGTGATCTCGGTAATATTGAATGCCTTGTTTGTAAAAGCGGTGCGCTTTACCTTGAAAGGCGATGTGGTTTCGGGAAGTGCAACTACGTTAGAGGCATAACCGGCCTCCATTTGCACTGCAAGTAGCGGTGCCAGGTATTTGGCATTTGCGCTGCTGCTTAATATAATGGTAGTGTTGCCCCCTTTTTCTGCTGCTTGTTTTATCGCTTCCGCGAAAGCGCTTGCCTTGAATTTTGAGAATTTGTCATCTGTGACGTTGAGTACCTTGTTCACTCCATACTTGCCCAGGGCCTCTGGCTCTTCTGCGTTAAAAGTGATTGCGGTAACGGTATCGCCCAGGGCTTCTGCCACGCCACTTGCGTAACTGGCGACCTCAAGGGCGTTCTTCTTGAATTTTCCTTCTTCTGCTTCTGTATATACTAAAACTGACATGTTTTTTCTTTTTTCTTTGATTAGACTTTAAGACTGATAGGCCAGGGCTAGATTACCTTGGCTTCGTTATGCAACAAGTTGATCAGCTCATCCAGGTTGTCGGGCGATACCAGTTTTACATCTCCCTTAGGTGCGGGTTTTTCAAACTTGACCGATTGTGTCTCACTGCCAGCGCCGCTGGGCTCAACCACGTTCAAGGGTTTTTTTCTGGCCATCATGATACCACGCATATTGGGTATGCGCAGGTCGCTTTCTTCCACAAGTCCCTTTTGTCCACCTACAACAAGGGGTAGCTTAAATGCCACGGTTTCCTTGCCGCCATCAATTTCGCGTACAGCGGTAGCGCTGTCACCTTCAACCTCAAGGCCTATGCAGGTATTTACAAAGTTTGCATCGATAAGGCCCGCAAGCATGCCCGGTACCATACCGCCATTGTAGTCAATGGATTCACGGCCGGCGATGATGAGGTCATAGCCGCCATTTTTAGCAACGTCGCTCAGTTCTTTTGCAACCTGGTATCCATCTTTTGCCTCTGCATTGACACGTATTGCGGTATCAGCACCTATGGCAAGGCACTTGCGCAGGGTGGGTTCAGTCTCTGGGCCGCCTACGTTGACAACATCCACGGTTGCCCCTTGTTTTTCCTTGAACCACATGGCACGGGTAAGGCCAAACTCATCATTAGGGTTGATCACAAACTGTACTCCACTGGTATCAAATTTTGTGTCTCCATCTGTAAAATTGATCTTAGAGGTCGTATCTGGCACGTGACTAATACAAACAAGTATCTTCATTATAGTATGTTTTGATTGTAACTATTTCGTTTTCGATACGAAAATAAGCATTCTAAACCGAAATTTACTATGCATGCATAAGAAATTTAAGTTAAAACCTGTTTCCGTACAGTAAATTTAATTCCTATTTTTGCCTTCCGCCGTGGAAGACGGTTTTTCTTACTGAAATTGATTGAAGAAATTACCATAAATTCAATGAAGACTATACAATTTAGGGAGGCAGTTTGTGAAGCGATGAGCGAAGAGATGCGCCGCGATGAATCCATTTACCTAATGGGTGAGGAAGTTGCCGAATATAATGGAGCCTATAAGGCTTCTAAGGGAATGCTAGATGAATTTGGCCCAGACCGTGTTATCGATACCCCTATCTCAGAGCTGGGCTTTGCCGGTGTGGGTGTGGGAAGCGCAATGGGGGGCAACAGGCCCATCATTGAGTTCATGACGTTCAACTTCTCACTTGTGGGTATTGACCAGATTATAAACAATGCGGCAAAGATTCGCCAGATGAGCGGGGGCCAGTTCAACTGTCCCATCGTTTTCAGGGGGCCCACGGCTTCTGCCGGTCAGCTGGGAGCCACGCACTCACAAGCATTTGAAAGCTGGTTTGCCAACTGTCCTGGCCTTAAGGTCGTTGTTCCATCAAATCCTGCTGATGCTAAGGGGTTGCTCAAAGCTGCAATACGCGATGATGACCCGGTCATCTTTATGGAGAGTGAGCAGATGTATGGGGACAAAGGTGAAGTGCCAGAGGGTGAATACCTTATTCCGCTGGGCGTGGCTGATATTAAACGTGCGGGTACTGATGTGACCATCGTTTCCTTTGGCAAGATCATCAAGGAGGCCTATGCCGCCGCAGATGAACTTGAAAAAGAAGGAATATCCTGTGAGATCATTGACTTGAGGACCGTGCGTCCCATGGACCACAAGACAATCCTGGACTCCGTGAAAAAAACAAATAGGCTGGTGATTCTTGAGGAGGCCTGGCCATTTGGCAACGTGGCGACCGAGATTACCTATCAAGTACAATCACAGGCTTTTGATTATCTGGATGCCCCCATAATCAAAATAAACACGGCAGATACGCCAGCACCCTATTCTCCCGTTCTCTTAAAAGAATGGTTGCCCAATAGCGGTGATGTTGTTAAAGCTGTGAAAAAAGTACTATACAAGTAGTGGCATAAAACTATATTTGGGGCTTCACGGCGTTGTCGTGAAGCCTTTTTTGTTTAATAAGGGCACGTCAATGCTGGCCCTTCCCCAAAAAAACCTATGAAGAAGCTTCTTGCTTTTTTTCTACTCATGCTACCTTTTTTTGGCTATAGCCAAACTAAAGCCGGCGGTGTGGTAAGTGATTCCCAGGGGAATCCCGTACCTTTTGCAAACGTGGTCTATGTAGACTCTAACGATGGCACCATCACAAATGAAAACGGCCACTTCTATCTGGAAGCCAATGGCTCATATACCCAGTTGCGGGTAACATTTGTGGGCTTTGCGCCAAAGGTTATCGACCTCAAGGGCCGCGTGAACTATGACCTGGAAATCCAGCTGGAAGAAGAAACAGAGCAAATGGATGAGGTTATCGTGTACAGTGGCAAGCAGCCCAAAAAGAACAACCCGGCCATTGACATCCTCAAGAAAATCTGGGAAAACAAGCGCGAGAACGGCCTAAGCCAGTTCGATCAATACAAATATGATAAGTACGAGAAGGTAGAGTTTGACCTCAATACCATTGACAGCACACTTATAAACAGGAAGATATTCAATGGTATGGAATTTATCTTTGACCAGATGGATACCTCCCGTATCACGGGTAAGACTTACCTGCCGGTATTTATCAATGAGGCCAGTAGCAAGATCTATGGAGACAATATCCTGGGCAAGGAGAAAGAAGAACTTACGGGAAACCGTAACAGCGGTTTCAATACAAACCAGACCATAATAGCCTTTATAGGCGAGATGTACCCAGAGTTCAACATCTATGACAATTACCTCAAGTTTTTTGACAAGAGCTTTGTGAGCCCACTTTCTACCACCGGGATAAACACATATAATTATGTCCTGGCTGACAGTGCCTACATTAAGAACAAGTGGTGCTACAACATCATTTATTATCCCCGTCGCAGCAATGAGCTCACCTTTAAAGGTGATTTTTGGGTCAATGATACCACGTGGGCCATCAAGGAAATCAACATGACCGTAAACAAGAGCGCAAACATAAACTGGGTAAAGGAAATCTACGCAGAACAAGAATTTGAGGTGCTCAATGACAGTGTTTTCTTGATCACCCGGGATTATTTTATGTCAGACTTTTCCTTGAACAAAAAAGAAAAGAGCAGAGGGATCTACGGCAAGCGCACCACCTTGTTCAACAACTATACCTTTGATGAAGAAGAACCCGAGGAATTCTACAGGGATAGGGTGACGGCCTATGACAAGTCCATATATACCCGCGATGATTCTTTCTGGGAAGAAAACAGGATGGAGGCCCTTAGCAAAGATGAAAAGGGAATCTACAAGATGCTCGATACCCTGAAGACCGTACCTAAATTTCAACGTCTGTACGATGTGGGCTCTGTTCTTGTCTCAGGGTATTATGAATGGGATGAAGCAAACCTGGATATTGGACCGGTTTTTTCTGCCTTTGGCTTCAATGATGTTGAGGGTTTAAGGATCCGTGGAGGTGCGCGCACCTATTTTGACCAGAACGACCCCTGGCGGCTTGAGGGATATTTGGCATACGGTTTTAAGGACGATAAGTTTAAATTTGGCATTTCAGGTAAAGTGTTGCTGGACAATAAGACACGTCTCATTGCCTCTGCGGGCTACCGCAGGGATGTAGAGCAAATAGGTGCCAGCCTTACTCAATCTACAGATGTGCTGGGCAGGAGCCTCGCATCATCCTCACTGGTAACCGTGGGGTCTAACAATCAATTGACAAATATCAAGCTGGGCAATTTTGCCGTGCAGGTAGAACCTGTGGAGAACCTTACCTTCCGTACTGATTTTTCACATAGGACGCTCGAGTCTGCCTCGCCATCATTCAACCTGGATTATTATACTGATGCTGCCCGCACGCAGACTAGCGGTTTTGTAGAACAGACGGAGGTAGTACTCAGTACCATTTTTGAACCCGGCAAGAGGACATCTGGGTATGGGGTGGAGCAAACCGTCACAAATGAGTGGTTCCCCACGATTTTCTTGGGGTATACTAATGGAGTAAAAGGACTTCTAGATAGTGATTTTGACTATAAACGCTTACAGTTTAGCTATCGTCAACCCTGGCGCATGGGCGGTCTGGGCACGTTTACATCAGTACTGGAGGCAGGCAAGACCTTTGGCGAAGTGCCCCTGGGACTTTTAAACGTCATACCGGGCAATCAAAACCTCTTCTCCATCTATGGCACCTTCCCGCAGCTCAATTATTATGAGTTTGTTACAGATACGTATGCAACCATGCACCTGGAGCATAACTTTGGCGGTAGGCTTTTTGCCAGAATACCCGCTTTAAAAAAGCTCAACCTTAGGGAGATCATAGGCTTTAGGGCCGCTTGGGGGTCCATTTCAGATGAGAACCAGTTATTGAACGCCACGGGAACCCCATACCGCGCCCCAGAAGACGAACCCTACTATGAGTACAGCTTTGGTATAGGGAACCTCTTTAAGATCCTGCGGTTTGATTTTCACTTCCGTGGAAACTATAATGACGTACCCGATGCACGAAAATTTGGTGTGACCGGTCAGCTCGAGTTTGCTTTTTAGCCTCGATGCTTCTTTTGATATCGAGAATAATTTTGGCTTAAAGCCAAAAAACCACCAGCCACGAAAACGTTTACTTTTAAAGATTATCAATTTATTGACATACTTTTCTTGCCTATAGTCTTGATTAACGGTATTTTTGCACCCCCTGAATTCAAGAACATAATACCAAATAAACAAAGCAAATGACAGCTGAGAAAATCGAGTCTTTTGACGTATTGATCGAGATACCAAAAGGTAGCCGTAACAAATATGAATACGATTTTGAGTTGAAGAAGATACGCTATGACCGTATGATCTTTTCCTCGATGATGTACCCTGCAGACTATGGTTTCATGCCTGAGACCCTAGCCCTTGATGGTGACCCGCTAGATGTACTTGTGCTTGTGACAGAACCTACTTTTCCTGGTTGTGTGATCGAGGTGTACCCCATAGGTGTCTTTCACATGACTGATGAAAAAGGCCCTGATGAAAAGGTAATCTGTGTGCCGGTAAGTGACCCCATAGGGCGTGCCGTTAAAGACCTTAGCGACCTTAATCCACATTTGATCAAGGAGATAGAACACTTTTTTCAAGTATATAAGGACCTGGAGAAGAAAAAAGTAGATGTAGGTGGATGGGGCGATGCCGCTGAAGCTAGGGAAATCGTGAGCCAGTGTATCAATAGGTACCAGGATAGCGGGATACCCGTAGAAGAAGTCAGTATAAAGTAAACTTCTCAATATAATATTGTCAAAGCCGCATTTATGCGGCTTTTTTTATGCAGTTTTATTAAGATACGGCTAGTGGCCTTGAAATTTGTTCAATTTTGTTACATTAGCACGTCTTAATTTAAATCATCAACTTTTTATGGAAAATAATTTGATCTGGGTGCCCATAGGTTTGGCCATACTGGGGCTACTTTTCATGTTCGTTAAAATGGCATGGGTAAAAAAGCAACCCGCTGGAAGCGAAAAAATGCAATCGATTTCGAAAAGTATAAAAGAGGGCGCGCTTGCCTTTCTTGCAGCTGAGTATAGGCTCTTGCTGGTATTCGTGGTCATCGCTGCAATCTTGTTATATGTTGTGTCTTCAATGGTAGATACAACAAGCTGGATGATAGTACCGGCATTTATCGTGGGGGCGTTTTTCTCTGCCCTTGCCGGAAATATAGGTATGCGTATTGCCACTGAGGCAAATGCCCGCACCGCAGAAGCTGCTAAAACAAGTTTGCCACAGGCACTTAAAGTAAGTTTTGGCGGTGGTACGGTAATGGGCCTGGGTGTTGCCGGCCTGGCCGTACTGGGACTTAGCTTGTTCTTCATATTGTTTATAAACCAGTTTGTCACCGGTCAGGGAGATTTTTATGACGAGATGACCATGGTGCTTGAGGCATTGGCAGGATTTTCGCTTGGTGCAGAAAGTATAGCACTTTTTGCCCGTGTGGGCGGTGGTATATACACCAAGGCTGCCGATGTGGGTGCAGATCTTGTGGGCAAGGTAGAAGCCGGCATCCCAGAAGATGACCCCCGTAACCCCGCGACCATTGCGGATAACGTGGGCGATAACGTAGGTGATGTGGCCGGTATGGGTGCTGATCTCTTTGGCAGTTATGTGGCTACGGTACTTGCCGCAATGGTACTGGGCAATTATGTGATTAGGGATATGAGCACTGAGGGCCAGTTCACGGATGCCTTTGGCAACATGGGGCCCATTTTATTGCCCATTGTCATCGCGGGGGTAGGCATACTGGCATCAATCATAGGTACGCTAATCGTGAAGATTTCTAATAATGATGCTAAGGAAGCACAGGTTCAGAGAGCCTTGGATATAGGTAACTGGACGGCGATAATCCTTACTCTTGTGGCCAGTTTCTTTTTGATACAACACATGTTGCCGGAAAATCTGGAGATGTTCTATTTTGGCGAAAGCCAAGCCAGGATTATCCCCTCCATGCATGTTTTCTGGGCAGCCTGCATAGGCCTCGCCGTAGGTGCCTTGATTTCTGTGGTGACTGCTCATTATACCAGCCTGGGCAAAGGTCCCGTGCTGGATATCGTTAAGAATTCATCTACCGGTGCCGCAACCAATATCATTGCGGGACTGGCCGTGGGCATGAAGTCCACGTTTGCTTCCGTGCTGCTTTTTGCGGCTGCAATCTATGGCTCTTATGAACTTGCAGGTTTTTATGGCGTGGCGCTTGCAGCATCTGCAATGATGGCCACAACGGCCATGCAGCTTGCCATTGACGCCTTTGGCCCCATTGCTGACAACGCCGGTGGGGTTGCTGAGATGAGCGAACTGGAAGACCATGTGCGTGAGCGCACGGATATTCTTGATTCTGTGGGTAATACTACGGCTGCAGTGGGTAAAGGTTTCGCAATTGCATCGGCGGCATTGACCGCACTGGCGCTCTTTGCGGCCTACGTTACCTTTACCGGTATTGATGGTATCAATATTTTTAAGGCTGATGTTCTTGCAATGCTCTTTGTGGGCGGGATGATCCCCGTTATTTTTTCTGCACTTGCCATGCAGTCAGTGGGTAAGGCCGCGATGCAGATGGTACAGGAAGTACGCCGCCAGTTTAGGGAAATTCCGGGTATTCTAGAGGGTACGGGAAAACCAGAATATGGTAAATGTGTTGCGATTTCCACAAAAGCCGCTTTGCGCGAAATGATCTTACCGGGATTGCTCACCATCGTTACCCCCATAATCATCGGGTTGATTTTTGGTGCAGAACCGTTGGGTGGATATATGGCAGGGGTTTGTGTCTCTGGAGTCATGTGGGCCATTTTTCAAAACAATGCCGGTGGGGCATGGGATAATGCAAAAAAATCCTTTGAGGCCGGTGTGGAGATTGATGGTAAGATAGAATATAAGGGTAGCGATGCCCATAAGGCAGCCGTTACCGGTGATACGGTGGGCGACCCTTTTAAGGATACCTCAGGGCCATCCATGAACATATTGATCAAGCTTACCTGTCTTGTAGGGCTTGTGATCGCACCCATTTTGGGCGGTCATGGTGATGGAGAAACCATGCTTGCGGAAACCTCCGCGGTCACACAGGAAGTGCGTGTGGACATGAGCGGTACAGATGAGATGACCGAAGCAGAGGTTGTCATCACTACCACAAAAAATGGTGAGGTCACCGAAGAAAAAAAGGTTTTTAAGGGTACAAAACAGGAGGTTCAAGAAGCCCTGGCAGAAATTGAGGATGCTAACGTGCAACTTAAATAGCACAGGTATCAACTCATAATACAGAAAGCCCCGTTATGCGGGGCTTTTTTTTGGCACAGGCCATAGTTAATTAAGATAAGTTTATAATTTCATTACAGTTGAGGTTCTTGTAGATTCTCTAACTTAAAATATGTTGAAAACACTACTTCAAAGATTGCGCTTGCGCGAAAGAGACCCTTTACAGATTCACGGCTATCAGACCTATGGAACTGACAAGCACCTCTACCTGCTGGGCCGTGCCCTTGAGGAAGAGGGCGTGAACCTGGACAAAAAAGGACTCGTCAATGTGTTTAAAAATGCATACTACCAGTTTAAGAGCGATGAGCTTCCGCATGTAAAAATGCGCATACGCCTGCCCGACGACCGCGTGTTTTACAGCATGACCAACAGCGAGGGTTATTATAAAATAGACGAGACGGCAGAAAACCTATACGAGATGACAAACGAAGAAGGCTGGCTCCCACTGGAGGTCGCCTTTGATGAACCCCGGCAGGACAGGGTGATAATCAATGACAACCGTTTTCCAGCGCAGATGCTCATACCTTCCAATGAAGCTGAATACGGCGTCATAAGTGATGTGGATGACACCATCTTGCAGACGGGCGTCGTCTCACTATTGAAGTGGAGGGTGATATTGAACACCATCTTTAGGGGTGTAGGCAAGCGTTTTCCCTTAAAGGGAGCACCCGAATTGTACCAAAAATTTCACCTAGGGAAATCTGGTGAGGCGGCAAATCCCATTTTTTATGTGAGCAACAGTCCATGGAACCTGTATCACTATCTTGAAGCGTTCATAAAGAACAACAACTTTCCAAAAGGGCCTATCTTATTGCGCAATATCAGGGGACCATTTGATAAATCCCCCAAGCCCGAAAAGCCCCACAAGCAAAAGGAAATCAGGAATATCCTCAAGACATATCCCCATCTTCAATTTGTACTTATAGGTGATAGTGGTGAGCATGATGCCGATATCTATATTGAGATTGCAGAAGAATTCCCAGAGCGCATTAGGGCCATCTATTTACGCAGTGTAAACCACGAGCGAAGGGTCTTCCGCGTACGCGGGCTACTTGAAAAATTCAAGACCACACCGGCATTGCTGGTAAAAGATAGTGAGGTTGCCGAGGATCACGCCAGGGAACTGGGGTTGATTCAATAATTAAAAGAGGCCGTTGATCTCTGCATCGATGCGGTTGATGATATCTCCCAGGTCTTCAGGATTGTCCACAAAATTCACCTTATCCACATCAATAATCAAGAGGTTCCCCTTGTCATAGTCATGAATCCAGGCCTCATAGCGCTCATTGAGGCGGCTGAGGTAATCTATAGATATAGAATTTTCATAATCGCGGCCGCGCTTATGGATTTGTTTGACCAGGTTGGGTATGGTACTGCGCAGGTAAATGAGAAGGTCTGGTCCTTCAACCACGCTTTCCATAAGTTCAAAGAGTGAGCGGTAGTTGTTAAAATCACGGTTAGTGAGCAGGCCCATGGCATGTAGGTTAGGTGCAAAGATGTAGGCATCTTCATAGATTGTCCTATCCTGTATGGTGTTTTTTTTGCTTTCGCGCAGCTCTAGCAGTTGGCGAAAACGACTGTTCAAGAAATAGATTTGCAGATTAAAGCTCCATCGCTCCATAGAGTTGTAAAAATCATCCAGGTAAGGATTGTCAACAACGTCCTCAAATTGAGGTTGCCAATTGTAATGCTTTGCTAATAAACGTGTTAGGGTGGTCTTTCCGGCACCTATGTTGCCGGCGATGGCTACATGCATAGAACTATTGTTTTTTGGGTAGGGCGATGTGATTGAACGATATAAAACCGTCTGCGTAAATATACAGGTTTCCACCATTCAAATAAAACCCATTTGTTGCCTTAAAATTATCTTTTATCACCGTCCATGCCGTGCTGTTTTTAAGGCGGGCTACAAGTTTGTCATCCTTAATGGCCCATATAACCTCATCGATGACCTGTATATCATGAATTGTGGTGATGGGTTCTCTGCTTATCAGGCTACCATAACGATTATAGTGGTAAAGCATTGCATCGGTCAATATCCAGCAATTGTTAAAGTCACTGGTCATCTCTATGGCGGTATTGCCTTGCGGCGAAAAAGTCTGCGTCACGGTATTACTACGGTAATCAAAGAGTTCCAGCTGTTGCAGGTCAATATTAAAAATCCACAATTTCCTGTCAGAAGCCGTGCGGGCGTGGCTCACGTTCCTGAAATGTTCTGGCTGGTTAAAGTCAATCCGGGTGATTTCGTTTAAGGTATTGTCCAGAATGACCACCGTATTGAACTCGGCATAAAACAAGGTAATGCGCAGGGGGTTCAAGATGTCTACCGTGGTGATGTCGCCCAGTTGTACATCGCTGTACTGCATGCTTGCGTGCCGGTCTGTCTTGTGCAATATGGGGCCTTCAATATAATAAAGCGAGGTGTCAGCCCCCACAAAACGGCTGTTCTTGAGATTAAACACCGTATCAAGTGGGGTGACGGTAATATTTTGGCTTAAAGCCAAAAAAGGAAAAAACAATATAGCCCAGAGAAACCGCATGGTGAAATTTAGTGAAAAATACCAGACGCTGGGTTTGCGCAGTGGGATATTAAATTTTTGAGGTATGGATAACTAAAGACGCAATTGGAAATTAGACATATAAAACCCTATTCCTTGAAGAAAAAATTGGGGATTTTTACGATATTATAAGAAGTTTATATGCATATCAATGCATTTACTCATTTATTAATCAGGTAATTGACTTCAATCTGTCAATTTATACCCATATCCCCGCACGTTTATAATTTGAAGAGAAGGGTCTTTTGCAAGTTTCTTGCGCAGCTTTGAGATGTAGACGTCCATGCTTCGGGCGGCAAAAAAGTCGTCGTTGTTCCACAATTTATTGAGCACAAGGGAACGGTCAAGCACCTGATTTTTGTTTTTGATAAGATGAAAGAGCAAGTGTGCTTCACGATGGGTAAGCTGTTGTGGGGCATCATTTTTATAGGTCAAGGCCTGCTTGGGAAAATCAAATGTGTAATTGCCCAGCGGCATGATTTCGCTCTTCTGCTGCAGCTTTTTGCGCTGCAGCAGGTTATGGATGCGCACGATGAGCTCTTCCATGCTAAAGGGCTTCTTGAGGTAATCATTACCACCTATGGTAAAGCCCTCAACCACGTCGCTCGTTTGGCTTTTTGCTGTGAGAAAAATGATGGGGATGGTGTCATTTTCCTTGCGTATTTCTTTTGCCAGGGTAAAACCATCTTTTTTGGGCATCATCACGTCAAGCACCAGCACCTCTGGGTTTTGCTCGTGGTACAACTGCAGGGCTTTCTCCCCATCTGTGGCAAGATGTACTATAAAATCACGGGTTTCCAGGCTTTCCTGGACTATTTGACCCAGCGCGGGTTCATCTTCGGCGAGGAGGATGTTGATTTTCTTATCCATGGGGAAGAGTGATTTTAAAGTTAGTTGAATCTTTGAGTTCTACGGTGATGGTTCCCTGGTGGCCTTCAATGATCTTCTGTGTGTAATACAGCCCGATACCAAAACCTTTTACATCATGCTGATTGCCTTTTGGCACGCGATAGAACTTCTCAAATATCTGTTTTGCTTGCGCAGAAGTAAGGTTCTTTCCGTTGTCTTCAATGGTCAGGATAGCCTGTTTTTCATCTGTATTGATTGAGGCCTTGATGGTGTTGCCACCGTATTTCACTGCGTTGTCCAGCACATTGTTGAGCGCGTTCTCGAGGTGAAAAGCATCGGCCATGACCCAAATGTTTTCGCGTAAAGCGAAAAATTCAAAATGCTTCTCTGGCGCCAGGGCCTTGTGACGCTCCATGAGGTTTTGCAACAGGTCAACCAAGTTGATTTCTTCTTTATTGAGTGATAGCGTATCACTATCCAGCGTGGCGGTCTCCAGCAGTTTTTCTACCATAAGGTTGAGTTTGTTGAGCTGCATGCTTGAGGTCTGCACATATTTTTTGGTCTTTGCAGGGTCGTTTGCCGTGTTAAAGCTATCCATACCCTCCAGCGCGACGCCTATGGTGGCGATGGGCGTTTTAAACTCGTGTGTAATGTTGTTGATGAGGTCATTTTTTACCTCGGCGAGCTGTTTTTGCCTGTTGATTATTTTAAGCAAAAAAAGCAGGCAGGCGATGACGGCACACACCAGGAGCAGGGAAAGTAGGATCCCCACGAGGTTGCGTTGGAGTACAATGGCGGTAATATTGGTAAAATACACGTCAAGCATGCTCTGGTCTGGAAGCAGTTTTGAGCTGGCAGATGTTCTTATATTTTGCTCATTAACCCAGTTTGGGTGGATGATTTGATTTTCTTTTTCTGACATGCTCAATAGTAGGCCATGGTCCACATCAAGCTTTTTGCGGTCAAGTTCCAGCATAAACAGGCTATCTATAACCTTTAGGTCAATAAAATCTGTAGTCGAGGTTATGATTAGGCTTGAGAAGGTTTTTTTCCTGCCTTGTATGTCATTATATAACGAGTCATGAAGACGGCGTGAAACTTCAATGAAATTTGAATCCCGGGTTATGGTGGCTTCTATTGAATCCCATTGCCCTTGTTTATGCCCTAGGCGTGCCATCAATCCTTTTTGAAACGTATTTAGAGAGTCGGGTAGTTTGGTAGAATCTTGTGTGATTGCTGTTTTATTGAGCTTGACGTTCTTATAGTTAGCCTGCTGAAAACTATCAACACTTTTCTTGCCCCTCAGTATCAATATGCCCGGTGCACTCTTTATTGAGGCACTGTCCAAGCCATTAAAAACCATACTGCTTTTGCCCATTATACCCTCCAGGCTATCCAGCAATATCTTGAATGACTCCGGCTTTTTATTAGATTCATCTTGAAATAGGCCTATGGTGCTGTTGCGCGCCACACCTGCATAATAGTTATCCACGGCCTGGTCCAGGCATATCTGTATATCATTGACAAGCCTTTGCTTCTCAGCCCCATAATTCTTGACGTTCCAGTAGACCTGTATGGCCAGTGTAACCAGTACGACCCCAGCGATAAAATAGACGAGATATTGATATTTCCTGTTTTTCATGTTTCAAATGTAGATTGAAATATCCGGCTCAAAACGCCCGGTTAACACTCGTTAACACTGGTTAACGCTGTGGCAGGCAGTATTGCGTGACATTTGCAATATCAAAATACAAAAACAACAATTATGAGAAGAGTATTATGCATCGTGCTTGTGTGTTTCGCTTTCGCGGAAGCAAAACTCCACGCACAGGATTTTTATGGTATTGCCACCTACAAGTCACGCCGGGCCGTAGACCTTAAAATGAGCGGAAACATGAGCGATGACATGAAGGAACAGATGGAAGAGCAACTCAAGAAACAATTTGAAAAAGAATATACCCTGGCCTTTACCGCGACGGAATCGCTCTATACTGAGAACGAGAAGCTGGAAACACCATCAATGCCCGCCAGCAACGGTGTGGTCATCAAGGTGTCCCAGAGCAAGGATATATTGTACAAGAACACACGGCAAAAAAAATATACACGCCAGGAAGACCTCATGGGCAAGGTCTTTCTCATACAGGATAGCCTACTGGTCCCTGCCTGGACGCTCGAAAAGGAGACCAAGAACATTGGTGATTATCTATGCTATAAAGCCACAATGGAAAAAACCTATACAGATATGGAGTTTACCACAGAAGATGAAGGTGCCGGTATCAAGAAAGTGGAAAAGACAAAGACCATAACGGTGTGGTACACCCCGCAAATACCTGTCAACAATGGACCTTCAAATTATTTTGGACTGCCCGGACTCATCCTGGAGGTACAAGATGGTGACTTGAGCTTGTTGTGTAGTAGCGTAATATTAAACCCTAATGAAAAGCCAGCCATTGAAGCACCCACAAAAGGGAAGGAAATAGGTGAAGAAGAATTTAAACAGGTGCAGAAGCAAAAAATGGAAGAAATGACCGAACGTATGATATCTAACAGGAAATCTGGTGATGGTCATTCCATACAAATAAAAATAGGGGGTTAAAATTCTGGTAGCCATTAAACTATTCTACTTTTTATGTGTCATAGTCTTAAACTTCTACACATGAAAACAATAGTGACCGTATTGGCCCTCATCCTTTCGCTGGGACTGGCAAATGCACAGGATTTTAAGGGGGTTGCTACTTATCAAACCAAGACCACCTTGGATATGTCAGGTTTTGGTGGGCGTGAGATGAGCGAGCAGATGCGCAAGCAGATGGCGGAGCGCATGAAATCAATGCTTGAAAAAACCTATACCCTTAGCTTTAACAAAAGTGAATCCATCTATGAAGAAGAAGAAAAGCTGGAGGCGCCCGGCGCCGGGGGAGGCATGCGCTTTATGGGCGGTGGTTTTTCTCAGGGTGGGGTCTATAAAAATGTTGCAGAGAACCTATATGCCCGTGAAAATGAACTAATGGGAAAAACCTTCCTTATTCAAGATAGCTTGAAGACCTATGACTGGAAGCTGGAAAAAGAAAGCAAGATGATAGGGAGCTATGCGGCATTTAAGGCAACGGCCGTGGTGCCGGTTGATAATGAAAGCCTGATGCGTTTTAGGAGAAGGGGTGAAGAAGAAGACTCTACAGCAACAAAAGCGCCTAAAGATCAAGTCGTCACCGTATGGTACACACCACAAGTCCCCATTAATCAGGGCCCGGCAGACTACTGGGGGCTTCCTGGCCTTATCCTGGAGGTGCAGGCCGGTAACACGGTCATCATCTGCAATAAAATCGTATTGAACCCTAAAGAGGAAATCACCATAGACAAACCTAAAAAAGGAGAAAAAGTTTCACGTGCGGCGTATGAAAAAATCGTCCTTGAAAAAACGCAGGAAATGCGCGAGCGCTATAGCGGGGGCCGTGGTGGCTTTAGGGGCCGTGGCTAGAAAACTTGTTGAATAACAGGGGACCGATCATCAATCAAAAAATCAATCAAAAAAATGAAAAAACTCACTTTTTTCTTCCTGTTGTCATGCGCTTTTGCGAGTGCCCAGAACATCAAGATCACTGGTACCGTCAAGGACTCCATAGGCACCGCCCTGGAGCTGGCAAACGTCATTGCCACAAAGAGCGACGGTAGTATGGAGACCTACTCCATCTCAAATACAGAGGGTAGGTATCAAATGAATCTGCCTTTCGGCGAAAGCTATACCTTGACGGCCAGTTTTCTAGGCCTGGAAGCTGCACAAAAACCCGTGGACCTCACCTCAAATGAAGAAGACCAGACCGTAAACTTTACCCTCATGCCCCTGGCCAACCAGCTGGATGATGTAGAACTGGTCTATGAGATGCCCGTGGTGGTACGTGGCGATACCATAGTCTACAATACAGATTCTTTCACCAATGGTACAGAGCGCAAGCTAGAGGATATACTCAAGAAACTCCCTGGGGTCGAGGTGGATGATAATGGCGGTATTACCGTTGAGGGTCAATCCGTGAGCAAGGTCATGGTAGAGGGCAAGGATTTTTTTGATGGAGATAGCAAGCTTGCCACAAAGAATATACCGGCAGATGCACTTGAAAAGGTAGAAGTGCTCAAAAACTATAATGAAGTTGACCAGATGCGTGGCCTTGGCAATGACCAGGATAACGTGGCCATTAACCTAAGGCTCAAGGAAGGAAAGAAAAACTTTTGGTTTGGTGAGGTTCAAGGCGGTATAGGTGACGGGGAAAAGACCCGTTACCTGGGCAGTACCAAACTTTTTTACTATTCGCCGAAAGGCAGTGTGAACCTTATAGGGAATACAAACAACACCGGCGATGTGCCCTTTACCTTTAGGGATTACTTCAATTTTACGGGAGGCTTTAGAAATTTTAACCGCGGAACCTCATTTAATATTAGCGATAGCGGACTGGGGTTTCTAGTTTCACAAAATAACAGGGCCAATGAAATCATGACCAACTTTGGCGCGGCAAACTTTAGCTATGAGGCTACCGATGCCTGGGATGTAAGTGGTTTTGCGCTGTACAGCGATAATCAAACGGACTTTGTAAATAGGTCGTTGAGAAGCTACATCGAGTCGCAATCCACGGAGGTGAACACAAACAGCAGCGAGCAGAAAAATAGGTTGGCCATGACCAAATTTAGTTCGGTATATAAACCTAATGCGCGATTGCAAATTGACTATGATGTAATCGCTAAGGTGTCAAAGCAAGATGAATTCACGGATGCATTGTCAATTTTCACGGCCAGTGACGGCGAGGAAACAGAAAACCAGGTAAACGAGAACAAGGATAATAAACCTTTCAGCCTTAACCAGAACATCAATGCATACTACACCCTGAATGAGAAGAATATCTTTGCAGGGTATGCGCAACACCTGTATCAAAACGAGAATCCGCTGTACAATGCCATTGTAGATGTGCAACCCTTTGAAGGAATTTTGCCGCTTGATGAGGATCAATCAAGATATGACCTCAACCAGGACAAGAAGGTCAAATCCAGCAAGCTTGATACAAAGCTGGATTACTGGTGGGTAATCAATGACAAGAGCAACCTTAACTTAAGCCTGGGCACAACCTTGAGCCGTCAAGATTATAACACGTCTATTTTTCAAAGGCTTGATAATGGCTCTATAAATGATTTTGAGGGAGATGAATATGGCAATGATGTACAATATAATTTTGCTGACTGGTTCCTGGGGGCACACTATAAGTTCAAGACGGGCATATTTACCCTTACTCCAGGGCTTAACCTGCACAATTATAATGTTAAGACGGACCAGCTGGGCAGCATCACCACAGATAACCTCACGATGCTCTTGCCAGATTTTTATGGTATCGCTGAGTTTAAAAAGAGTGAAAGCCTTAGGTTAAACTATAGCATGACAGCGAGCTTTAGTGATGTTAACGATTATGCTGAGGCATACGTGTTCAACAACTACAACCGCCTTTCTCAAGGTAACCGTTATCTTGAAAATGGAATCTTTCATAATGTGAGCCTAAACTATTTTAACTTCAACATGTTCAACTTCACGAATATGAATTTTGGCGTAAGCTATAATAAAAGGATTGACGCCATCAAGAACCAGTCTATGATTGTTACCAGTGACAACTCCCAGGTCATCAACCAGGTTTCGGTACCGTTCAATAGTGATGAGGTTGATGAGGTGATAAGCGGTAATGGAAGGTTTCAAAAAACCTTTAGGAAATTTAAGCTAAATACCAGCGCCAATGTTTCCTACAGTTCCCTGTACAACATCAACAACGGCAATTATCGCCAGTCTGAAAATTTCACTCAGGGTTACCAGGGCAGCTTTGAGACAAATTTTAAAAATGCGCCAAACTTTGAGATAGGCTACAACCGCAGCATCAATAAATATATGACCGGTAATGTAACCTCAACGTTTTATACAGACCGGCCTTTTGCCAACCTTGAAGTCAATTTCTTAAAAGGGTTCACCTTCACGGCAGACTGGAGTTATTACAATTACACCAATGCAGATGACACGGTGCAGAACGAGTATTCCTTTTTAGATGCCAGCCTTTTTTACCGCGGTACGGATAGCAAATGGGAGTTTAGGCTGGATGGCACGAACATCCTGGATGTAGATTCATTGAACAATGACAGCTTTGTGGAGAACTTTAGCACCACCACTACCGAGTATTTTGTGATGCCGCGCATTGTGATGTTCTCGGTGCTTTACAATTTATAAATTCCGCGAAAGCGGGAATCCAGAGCTGTAACCCAGGACCATTCAAGTAGCGCTTACGCGAAAACCCTATAGCAAGAACCTCCCGGGCTTTAACACCTGGGAGGTCTTTGTTATGTCAATTTCTTGAAAGGCTTACTCTCCCGTGGGCAGGGAAAAATGCAAGGATTCGTCTGGGGTATCCGGGAGCTCCTGGGGCTTTAACGTGCGCGTAAAGGTTTTCTGCACGCGCGTAGAAATCAAGAAATAGGGTATCCATATCGCGGCCCTTATACCCGAACCTAATATGGTGCCCATCAAGCTTGCGATTTCCTCACCGCTGTACAGTTCTGAATAGAGCGTGCTCACTAAAACAACATCGAGTATGTTAAAGACCAGTGGTGCCGCAAGAAAATATATCATTAACCTGGGCACGATGGTTCTTTGTTTAAAAAAAACAACGATTATAAATACAGAAAAGACCAGGTACATGGTATTGAAAGTAAGTTCAAGGGCGAGGATGATAATCATGGGGATATTGTCTGGATACATCGCATTTATCGTGGCCGCGTCAAAGAAGTTTTGACCTATGATGCCCGTAAAGACAATAAGTATGGGTGACAGCACAAGGCCTATGGCAATAAGGATGAGCCATCCCCCTATGTCCAGGTGTTCTCCATGATTGGCTTTCGCCGGAAGGTCATAATTTTTATATAATAACATGCATAGAAAACCTGAAACAATCAATACGGCCATAAAAAGCAGGACCATGGGCCAACTCGTTGCACTAGATTTTTTTCCTGCCACATTGAGAAAAGAGGTGTTGTAGGTAAGTGCATAGGTCACATTATCCTGAATCTTCTTGTGTTCTGCAAGATAAGAAGCCACTTCTTCTGGGTCAATATGGTCCTGGAGGGATTTATAGGTGTGGGTGACCTCCAGTTTTGCATTTTTGTACTTAACGTCATAATCATACTTAAAACCGGGGTGCATGATTGCGTTGTGCCCATTCTCAATGTTCCATGCCCTGGGGGTGTAGATTACCATTTTCTGGACAATGTTTGTCGTGGGGTCTATATAATAGGGTGTCTTGCGGCCGGCTGATGCTGCCACCGGAAATATATAAGACTCTAATACCAAGGGTTCAAAAGTAGATATCAGTGTGTTTCTTTCTTCTTCATAGGGCATCCATAAACTGTCTATGCGGTAGCTTTCACGTACCGTGAAGGAATTGTCGTCATCTCGTTTGTCAACGGTCTCAATATCTTCCAGTACTGAGATTGTGGGGTAGGCATTGCTATAAAATTCCAGGTAGGATTGCTGGATGTTCTGGTTGCTGTTGTTTGCAAATTCTGCCCGTTGATAGTCTGCAAAACGGCCCCGGTACGTAGTTTCTATCTCAAGATCTGCACCTCCACCTATGCTGTCAAGTTCATAGGTTTCCAGGATTTCAGTCTGGTATTGTTCTGGTTGTGGTAGATCTATCAATTTTTTGGCTGTGGCCAATACAAGTCCTTTTTTGTAATCAGGAAAAAACATCTCGCTGTAGGTGTTGCCCTGATTGCTCATTGTGGGGTCAACATAGATGGACTCTTTTCCTTGGTTTATCTGGACAATGCAGTGGTTAAAAGAAAACGGCGAGGGCAGGTCATCCTCTATTACCTTGCCCATGATGGAGTGCACCAGTACAGGGCGGGCATCCACGCCCTGTGTTTTAAGCAGTTCTGCCAGCAGGAAGGACTTGTCCTTACAATCGCCAAAACGCCTTTCATACACATCCTTGGGGCTGCTGGGCCTAAAGCCGTTCATACCGTCCTCAAACCCCAGATAGCGCACCTCGTCCTGCACAAACCTGATGAGGTTTGTAATGGTCTCTTCTTGTGAAGCCCCTATAAAAGAAGCCGCTCTGTCCTTTAAGTACCCGCCCTCGGTACCATTGATTTTATAGAATTTACCATACTGTCTGGAAACCTCTTCCCAACTCTTAAACTGAGACACCTGGACCATGGGCGAATTATCATACCAGTAAGGTGTGTTTGCCTCATAGATCAGGGGTTCAAGGTCCTTGAGGTGCCATTGATACAGCAAGAGGTTTCCCTTTTGCTCGATGGTGGGTTTGCTGGCGTTGTTGTATTCTTTGACCGTGGGCTTCTCATTCTCATCCACCAAGAGGGAAAAATGAAAATTATCAACGGGAATGTCATATTGAAACGACATGGAAGATGCATATTTACCATCATGCACGGGGTTTGCCCCACTCAGGGAATAAGCATAGTCAATAATATCGCCTATGCGTATGTCGCTTAAGTGATTAAGCGCCGTGACTGAACCATTGTAAAGGTTTCTGTCAAGATCTGTTTCTCGTTGTATAACCTTAAAATCTGAAGGACTTAACCTTTTGACAACTTCCCCATCTCTATAAATGTTAATGTGATGAAAAAACAGCTTTTGATATGAAGGGTCATAATTCACGCTCACATCGCTCATCTCCTCCACACCTTTTGAGTTCAGAATCTTAAAGACAAAACGTTTATAAAACCCCTCATCTTCCAGGTTGTCTTGAAAGTCAGCAAGCAGATATTGATATCCCGTGGCATCAGGATTTTGCTTGATGTTTTCAAAATCAAGATCCTGTACCTCCACCCAGCTGGGTTGTGGTCTTTGCTGTACTTGCTGAGCCGTGAGTTGGGAAAGTGAAAGAAGTAGAAAAGAGAGTAAAAAGTAAAAATTTCGCATACAATAGGTTAAGAATCCAAATAAAAGGAAATCCCACATAAACTGCAAACGTAATTTACACCTTTAATATCCCCGCTTTCGCGAAACGATATTTTTCAAGTCCTCGCCCTTTTCCATCCGTGCGTAATTTTCTGCAACCTGAGAAGCCAGCGCCCGCGGCCTGCTGATGCTCGCCGTATGCGGAGTCACAAAAACACCGGGATGACTCCAGAAAGGGTGTTCTTGAGGTAACGGTTCGGTTTTAAAAACGTCAAGGGTCGCGCCTTTGAGGTTGCCATTTTCAATCGCCGGGATGAGGTCTTCTTCTTTAAGGTGACCACCACGGCCCACGTTGATGAGGTACGCATCTTCAGGAAGTTTTGAGAACAGGTCAGCATTGAGAATATCCTGCGTATGCTTGTTGAGCGGTAAGAGACATATCAGGATTTGGCTTTGCGCCAAAAATCCATCCATCTCATCACTGGTGAAGCTTTGAATGCCCAGTACATCTTTTCGCGAATGCGAATACCCGATGACATTAAAACCATTTTGCTGAAGCAATTTGCCCACATGTTGTCCCAGCGTTCCAAAACCTAAAATTCCCACAGTCACATCTTGCGGTTGTGGATATTTATAGCGCTGCCAGTTTTTATCTGCCTGCTGGTTAAAAAAATCATTAAAATACCTGATGGCGCTTAGGCAGGCCGTCAAGACAAAAACGCCCATGTCCTCGGCAAGTTTGCTGTCAACGATTCTGGCTAGTGTGATTTCTTCGGCGATGCTATCGTCTTCCAAGAGATGATCTGCACCGGCACCCATGGAGCTGATGGCCTTCAGGTTGGGGTATTCCGCGTAAGCGCCACGCGGGGCTTTCCACGAAAGTGCAAAGGTGATCTCGCTTTTGTCCTTCACGGTTTCTGGTGTGTATACCGGTATTTCTGGTGCTGTGTGGTTCAAAGCTTTTGACCAAGCAGTGTAATTGCTGTCGTCCCTGAGTAAGATAATTGCCATGTGTAATATTGAAAAACGCCGCAAAAGCGGCGTTGAATTATAGTTTGAACGTGTCTTTTATTTTGTCAACATAGTCAAGTTTCTCCCAGGTGAAAAGCTCAACTTCCTTCTCGATCCTGCCGCTGTACGGACTTTCAAAAACCTTGGTAATGGTCTGTGGGGACTTGCCCATGTGGCCATAAGCCGCAGTCTCGCGATATATGGGATTGCGCAGTTTTAGTCGGTTTTCAATGGCTGCAGGACGCAGGTCAAAGAGTTGGCGGACTTTAACGGCAATCTCACCATCACTCAGGTCAACTTTATTTGTTCCATACGTTTCCACGAAAATTGACGTGGGTTCAACCACACCTATGGCATAAGAAACCTGAACCAAGGCCTCATCGCACACGCCGGCAGCCACAAGGTTCTTGGCAATGTGCCGTGCCGCATACGCCGCAGAACGGTCAACCTTGCTGGGGTCTTTGCCTGAGAAAGCCCCGCCGCCATGAGCGCCCTTACCACCGTAGGTGTCCACGATGATTTTTCTGCCGGTAAGGCCGGCATCACCGTGCGGACCGCCAATCACGAATTTTCCTGTGGGGTTGATGTGGTAAATGATATCATCGTTAAAGAGTGCAGCAAGTTCTCCTGGCAGTGCGTTTTTAACACGTGGTATTAAAATCTTCACGATATCCTCCCGGATTTTTGCCAGCATTTTTTCATCCTCGTCAAACGGGTCATGCTGTGTTGATACGACGATGGCCACTATTTTTTGCGGTACGTTATCATCGCTATATTCAATGGTAACTTGTGCTTTTGCATCTGGACGTAGATAGGTAATCTCGTCATTCTCACGGCGCAGTTTTGCAATCTCCAGCATGATACGGTGAGAAATGTCAAGTGCAAGCGGCATGTAGTTTTCGGTTTCTTTTGTGGCGTAGCCAAACATCATCCCTTGATCACCAGCACCTTGCTCTTCTTTTGTGGCACGGTCAACACCTTGATTGATGTCTTGCGACTGCTCATGAATCAATGAAATAACACCACAGCTATCACCGCTGAACTGATACGCGCCCTGGGTATAGCCTATATCATTGATAACCCCTCGTGCGATGGTTTGCACGTCCACATAGGTATCGCTCTTTACCTCACCGGCAAGTACAACCTGCCCGGTGGTCACAAGGGTTTCACAAGCTACTTTTGACTCCGGGTCAAAAGCTAAAAAATTATCGAGAAGCGCGTCGCTAATCTGGTCTGCGATTTTGTCTGGGTGTCCTTCAGAAACACTTTCAGATGTAAATTGATAAGCCATTCAAGCCAATTTTTAAAATTCAAGAAAACGGGGCGATTTGACCTGTAAAGAACCAAAAAGGTAGAAGAAACTGCCTTTAGCATTTTTTAGCGGTCTTAAAGACCTAGAGGTTGCAATCAGTCAAATCTTTCCTCTTTTGCGGGGCAAATGTAGGCATTTGCAGAATATTAAAAAACGGAAATCGGTTTCTTATGAAAATTTATGATTTGTGAATCAATTTGTGATTTACTTGTGATTATTTTGACCGTTTAATCTTAACGGGATTTTGGCGGGTGTCAAATACGTCAACAATTTCAATGCGACTTTTTATATCATT
This sequence comes from Cytophagaceae bacterium, assembly GCA_002710685.1. Classification (GTDB taxonomy): domain Bacteria; phylum Bacteroidota; class Bacteroidia; order Flavobacteriales; family Flavobacteriaceae; genus Leeuwenhoekiella. The sequence continues at coordinate 173,621 of PALD01000054.1, forward strand.
CAGCCAATAGATGATTTTATAATTTGAACAAATCAGATACCTGAAGTTTTCTTCTCGTGCGGTTAAAAGCTCCTCGATTTGCCCTAATTGAGGTTGAAATATCAATAATTTTGATTCAGAAATGATGCCGTTGATAATTTTCTTGGCAACCTGACTATTCGCTTTTTCTTTGTAATAGGCATATATTTCGGCCAGTTGGTTTTTAGCAAACGCTGTCCAAAATACGTCTAGCTCCATGAGTCTATTTCTTTCTCAAGGGCTTTTGTAGAAATCATATTGTCTTGCTTAGCGTCATGCATAGATGCATCAATTCTTGCATTAAACTCTTCTTCTGTCATTGGATCAAACTTCTTGCTGTCAAGGTTTTTTCGCTCAACATTAAGAATTTTTTCAAGCTGCAGGATTACATCTTCCTGTTGTACTTTCAGGAATTCTTTGATCAATTCTAATTTTCGGGTTTGTAAATCCATCGTTCTAGCTTTCTCTTTATCAAAGATAACAATTAATAACGTGTTTGTTATTTTGGCTACAGCCAAATAAGGATTCTTGAAAACCCAAGGTCAAAAAGTAAAATTGCAATATTACTTTTTCACGACATTGGGCATTCAATCTCCTCACAAAAAGCTTGCATATTCTAAAAACGTTTTGCAATCTTTGCACGCACTACGTTCAGCAATTTACTGAAAACTGTTATCAAGAAAGGCGGAGGGAATAGACCCTATGAAGCCTTAGCAACCCTCCTCCCGGAGAAGGTGCTACATTCTATCCCGCACGTGCGGGAATAGATAACGAGAAGGAATTTTCCTCATGTCTTTTTGTAACGGTTTTTAATTTTTTTCGCCATTGAGCGAACAAGAAATTTTATATGTTACAAAAACTCGAAATACACGATTACACCACATTTTCTGGCTATACTTTAGAGTTGCCATTAAGCTATGAGACCTTTGGGCAACCCTTAGGCAAAGCCCCCGTGATTCTTGTGAATCATGCCCTTACGGGAAATTCGCACGTCTCTGGTGATGGCGGCTGGTGGACTGATTTAATCGGCCCCGGAAAATGTATCGATACTACAAAAAACACGGTGATTTCCTTTAACATACCCGGCAATGGTTATGACGGATTCCTCATCGAGAATTTTAAAGAATTCACTGCGCGTGATGTTGCGGCAATTTTTTTACAAGGCCTTGAAAAACTGGGCGTAGATGAGCTTTTTGCCATTATCGGCGGTTCGCTGGGTGGCGGTATCGCTTGGGAAATGGTCGCAATGAACCCAAAAATCACAAAGCATCTTATACCTGTAGCTTCAGACTGGAAATCAACAGACTGGTTGATTGCTAACTGCCAGATTCAGGAGCAGATTTTGAATAATAGTTCGCAGCCGGTGCATGATGCGCGCATGCACGCGATGTTATGTTACCGCACGCCAGAGTCGTTCAAGAAAAAATTTGGTAGAAGCCAAAACGAAGAACTCCAACTTTTTAATGTTGAGAGTTGGCTAGACCATCACGGCAACAAATTAAAAGACCGTTTTCAATTGTCTGCTTACAAATTGATGAATCAACTTTTGCGTACGATTGACGTTACCCGCAGTCGCGAAAGTTTTAACGAAGTGCTTGAGCAGGTGGACGCAAATATTCACATCATAGGTGTGGATAGCGACCTGTTTTTTACGCCTGTTGAAAACCGTGAAACGTACAAGCAACTTGCTCAGGTAAAGAGTAAAGTGACTTATGGTGAGATTACTAGCGAGCACGGTCACGATGCGTTTTTGATAGAATTTGAGCAGCTTGAAAAATTGTTGCAACCCGTTTTTCAGGGTGATGATAGAGGGATTAAAGTGCTGAAATTTGGCGGTAAATCCTTGAGTAATGGTCAAGGCTTAGATACCGTGGTAAAAATCATTCAAGATAAAGTCGCTCATGGCGAAAGAATCGCTGTTGTGCTTTCTGCGCGTGGTGGCGCTACTGATGAACTAGAAGCGATTCTAGAAGCGGCGGCATCTAATCAAGAATATCAGCATCAATTTGAAGCGTTTAAAAAATATCAGCAAGAAGGTTTTGATGTTGATTTAACCGAAGAATTTGAGCAACTGCAACGCCTGTTTGAAGGTGTCGCTTTACTAGGCGATTACAGCACGCGAGTAAAAGATGAGATTCTTTCGTATGGCGAAGTCATTTCGGTAAAAGCTGTGACGCATTTATTACAGCAAAAAGGCGTGAATGCACAATTTGCTGATTCGCGTAAGCTGATAAAAACAAATGATGTTTTTGGTAATGCGCAGCCTATTGACAAGCTGAGCAAAGAAAATGTAGTAAGACATTTTGCAGAGCACAACGGCGACACCGTGAATATTATGACCGGTTTTATAGGTAGTAATTCTAAAGGACAAACCACAACGCTGGGGCGTAACGGTAGCAATTATTCTGCGGCGCTTCTTGCAAATTATCTGGATGCGGCAGAGTTACAAAACTATACCCACGTTGACGGAATTTACACCGCAAATCCAGAGCTTGTTGCTGATGCGCAAAAGATTGAAAAACTTAGCTATAGCGAAGCAAATGAGTTGGCGAATTTTGGGACTTCTATTTTGCATGCGAAGACAATCATTCCGCTGATTGAGAAGAATATTCCGCTACGTATTTTAAATACATTCAACGCTGGCGATAAGGGAACATTGATCACCGCAAATGAACCAGAAGACGGCATCAGGTCGCTTTCGGTTTTAAATGATATGGCGCTTATCAACCTCGAGGGCCGCGGACTTCTGGGCAAAGTGGGAGTTGATGCGCGAATCTTCCGTGCGCTGGGCAACAGCGGCATTAGCGTGAGCATTATTTCGCAAGGTTCGTCAGAGCGTGGTATTGGTCTTGTGGTGAGTCTTAAAGAAGCTCAAAAAGCGGTAAAAGCGCTTCAATTTGAGTTTGAAAGTGATTACCAAAATCAAGACGTAAATAACATAGATATTATTGATGAAGTTTCGGTGATTAGCATTGTGGGGCAGGATTTGAGCAGTTTTCATAAGCCGTATAGCGAACTTATCAAAAACGGAATTGTACCGCTACTTTTTAACAACACGGTGACCGGTAAAAACGTGAGTGTCGTGGTGCGCAAGAATCAGTTGCACAAAGCGCTTAACGTGATGCACGGTGAGATTTTTGGGATTTCTAAGAAAATCAATATCGCCATTTTCGGTAAAGGAACTGTGGGCGGCACGCTCATTGACCAGATTTTGGCTTCCGCCAAAAGTATCGAGGAAAGAAAAAGCATTAAGCTGAACATTTTTGCGATAGCAAACAGTAAAAGCGTCTTGCTTAACCGCGACGGCGCTACTGAAAATTGGGCGACAGATTTAGAAAATGTAACCCAACTAGGCGGCGTTGATGAGGCAATCGCTTTCGCGAAAGCGAATCACCTAGCAAATCTTGTGGCGGTGGATAACACGGCGAGCTCAGCGTTTATCGAGAATTATACGAAGTTGGCTAAAAACGGTTTTGACCTGGTTTCTTCAAACAAAATCGCAAATACCGTTGGTTTTGATTTTTATCAAAACCTGCGCGATGTTCTTGAGAAAAACCAGAAGCAATATTTATATGAAACCAATGTAGGCGCAGGATTGCCGCTGATTGATACCATTAGATTACTGCATCTTTCTGGAGATAATATCACGAGAATTAAAGGTGTTTTCTCTGGTTCGTTGAGTTATTTGTTTAACACATTCTCGGTGAATGATAAAGCGTTTTCTGATGTGCTTCAGGAAGCCATTGATGCCGGATTTACAGAGCCAGACCCGCGTGAGGATTTGAGTGGTAATGATGTGGGAAGAAAATTGTTGATTCTTGCCCGTGAACTGGACTTGCACAAAGAATTCAGTGATGTGGAAATAGAGAATTTGATTCCGGAGCAATTTCGCGAAAGCGAGAAATCACATTTTCTCAACAATTTAAAAGACCTGGATTCTATTTTTGCCGAACGAAAAAAACAACTAAAACCAGGGCAAGTTCTGCGATATGTTGGCGACCTTTACGGTGACCTTTCGCAGGATGATGGCGGTAAGCTTGAAGTAAAACTTGTGGCTGTTTCGCAAGATTCGGCGTTAGGACAAGTTAAGGGCAGCGACAGTATTTTTGAGATTTATACTGAGAGTTATGGAGAAAATCCGCTCGTGATTCAAGGTGCCGGTGCTGGAGCTGCGGTGACTGCTCGCGGGGTTTTTGGAGACATCCTTAAACTGGCCGAGCGTAATATTTAAAACAAGAAAAATGAAAGTTACTTTAGAACGTAAAAACAGCGAATTCTTATTTGAGGCAAAAGGTGCCAGCGGGATTCCTGTGATGATTGATAACAAGACGGTAGACGAGGTGAAGGGCAGCAGCCCGATGGAGCTTTTGCTCATGGGTGTGGGCGGTTGCAGCGCGATTGATATCATCTCGATTTTAAAGAAACAAAAGCAGGAAATCACTGCATATACTGTTGAGGTAGAAGGCGAGCGTAAGGAAGTGGGCCAGGCAAAACCTTTTGAATTTATCACGGTAAAAGTTTTGCTCGAAGGCGAAATTGACCCTAAAAAGGCTATTCGCGCCGCGCAATTGAGCTTTGATAAATATTGCTCGGTTTCCATAACGTTGGAGCCTAGCGTGACCATCACGTATGAAGTTTACCTCAACGGAGAAAAATTAGAAGATTAGGCTTACGCCAAAATTGAATTCCATGGAAAAACATTTTGAAACCGAAGCAATTCGTAGTCAATTAAACCGCACAGAGTTTTTAGAACATTCAGTGCCATTATACCTTACCTCAAGTTTTGTTTTTGAAGATGCTGAAGATATGAGAGCGTCTTTTACTGAAGAGAAGGAGCGTAATATTTACAGCCGTTTTACAAACCCAAATACAACTGAGTTTGTAGAAAAAATGTGCAAACTAGAAGGAGCTGAGAGCGGTTATGCGTTTGCAACTGGTATGGCAGCAGTTTTCTCGACCTTTGCAGCATTGCTAGAAAGTGGAGACCATATTGTATCGTGTCGCTCGGTTTTTGGGTCCACCCATAGCATGTTTACCAAGTTTTTGCCAAAATGGAATATCACGACCTCTTACTTCAAAGCTGATGAGGTTGATATCGTAGAAAGCCTGATAAAACCAGAAACTAAAATTCTCTATCTAGAGTCGCCTACCAACCCTGCGGTAGATGTTCTTGACTTAGAATTGATGGGCAAAATCGCAAAAAAACATAACCTGATTTTTATCGTGGATAACTGTTTTGCGACGCCATATTTGCAGCAGCCTATAAAATTTGGTGCTGATATCGTGATTCACTCGGCGACAAAGATGATTGACGGTCAAGGCCGTGTTCTTGGCGGAGTAGCGGTTGGTCCATCAGATTTGATTAGGGAAATTTATTTGTTTGCACGAAATACAGGTCCGGCGCTTTCTCCATTTAACGCGTGGGTGCTTTCTAAGAGTTTAGAGACATTACCTGTGCGCGCAGAAAAGCATTGTGAAAACGCCATAAAAGTAGCCGAATTTTTAGAAGCTCACGATAAAGTGAATTTTGTAAAACATCCGTTCTTAAAGTCGCATCCGCAATATGAAGTGGCTAAAAAGCAAATGAAATTAGGCGGGAATATCGTCGCTTTCGAAATAAAAGGTGGAGTAGAAGCCGGCCGAAAATTTCTAGATGCTATTAAAATGTGTTCGCTCTCTGCAAACTTGGGCGATACCAGAACAATTGTTACGCATCCGGCGTCGACCACGCATAGCAAATTGAGCGAGGAAGATAGGCTAGAAGTAGGCATCAGCGATGGTCTTGTGCGTTGTTCTGTAGGTCTTGAGCATGTAGATGATATCATTGCAGACCTAGACCAGGCGCTTAATGCGTAGAGTTGGTTAGAATTTTGGTATTTTTAGCGCATGCTATCCAAAAAGACAAAATACGGTTTAAAGGCGTTGACCTATGTTGCTAAGCAAGCAGGTAAAGACCCTGTGCAAATAGGTGCTATCGCTAAGAGCGAAAATATCTCTCAAAAGTTTCTTGAAAGCATTATGCTTAGTCTGCGTAAAGCCGGATTTCTGGGTTCTAAAAAAGGCAAAGGCGGAGGGTATTACCTTCGCCGTAAGGCTGAAGATATCAAGATGGTAGAGGTCATGCGTATTCTTGAAGGACCCGTGGCGATGGTACCTTGCGTGAGTTTAAATTTCTATGAAAAATGCGATGACTGCCCAGATGAAATTACCTGTTCCGTGCACAACTTGATGATTCAGTTGCGTGATGCTAACCTTGCCGTTCTAAACAACAATACCTTGGCAGATGTAGTGGCAAAATCTGACGAAAAATAAATTTTGGGTCCATAAGACTTTAAATCTCACAATTTTTTCAAAAAACTTAAGGCATTTCTTGGTTGAAATAAAGGGATGGTATAGTTTTGTCTTTAAATCCTAGTAAGTCGATAGGATATAAATATTAATGATTATGTATAACGACCAGCTCACATATATTAAAGCGAACATTGATGAATTCAATAGGTTTTTGAGAAATCAATCACCAGAAAAAATCATTAAGTTCATTTTAAGTACGGCGTCCACGCCCATTCTCACGAGTAACTTTGGGCCTTATAGTTCAAGTTTGATTCATGCGGTTTCTGTTCAAAAGCCAGGAATCCCATTGATATGGTGTGATACAGGTTTTAATACTCCTGAGACTAGGAATTTTGTAAAAAAGCTAGATGCAGACTTGCCTTTTGATTTGAAGGTGTATAAGCCTTCCGGCGAAAAGAACTATTTGTTCGCTCCATCTCCTGAAGATAATGCCTTTGAACAATTCGTAGAGCGTGTAAAACTAGAACCTTTTGGCCGTGCAATGGATGAACATCAGCCTGATGTGTGGTTTACAAATATTAGAAAAGGCCAAACTGCGCATCGCGATAAGCTAGATGTACTGAGCCTTACAAACTATGGTATTTTAAAAGTGAGTCCTTTTTATCACTTTTCTGAAACCGAGATTCAAGGGTATTTAAAACAGCACAGTTTGCCAAACGAATTTAATTATTACGACCCTACAAAGCCACAGGCCAATATGGAATGTGGACTTCAACTTAGATAAATATATTTTTTTAAATATAATCCTAGTAAATCCATAGGAAAATAGAATTTAAATTATGCAAAGTTTTAGGACCGAAATAGAAAACCCAGTTGTTGAACGCGATATCATCGATCTAGAAAAGAAGATTCGCCTGTTCAGAGAAGGAAAAGTAGATGAGGAGCGGTTTAGGAGCCTTCGTCTTGCGCGTGGAGTTTATGGGCAAAGACAGCAAGGTGTGCAGATGGTTCGCATAAAACTGCCGTATGGTAAAGTGCGTGGCGAGCAATTGCTGCGTATTGCAGACGTTTCTGATGAATATTCCACAGGTCGTTTGCACATCACCACCCGCCAAGATATCCAGATTCACTATGTGAGCCTGGATAGAACTCCCGAACTTTGGGCACAACTGGAAAAAGATGATGTTACCCTTCGCGAAGCCTGTGGTAATACGGTGCGTAACGTGACGGCTTCCGCTTTCGCGGGAATTGACCCGGAAGAGCCCTTTGATGTTACGCCATATGCGCATGCAACGTTTCAGTTCTTTTTAAGAAATCCTATTTGTCAGGAAATGGGGAGGAAATTCAAGATGTCCTTTTCATCCTCAGACCAGGATTCTGCGCTAGCGTTTATGCATGATTTGGGCTTTATCCCAAAAATAAAAAACGGCGAACGGGGCTTTAAAGTGATGCTGGGCGGTGGCCTGGGTTCTCAACCTCGACAAGCTGACCTGTTATATGATTTCCTTCCGGCAAATAAAATCATCCCGGTAACCGAATCTGTATTGAGGGTTTTTGACCGCCATGGTGAACGCGCCAGGAGGTTGAAGGCACGTATGAAATTCTTGGTAAAAGACATCGGGCTGGATGCGTTTAAAGAACTTATTGAGGAGCAGCACAAGGCCCTTTCGACCCAAACATATGAAATTGATACGACTGGTTTTGATAAACCAGCCCAGTTTACCGATGCTGCTCTACCGCAGGTTGAAATTACCGATCAAAAGGCTTTTGAACTTTGGAAAAAAACAAACGTGCTTCCGCAAAAGCAAGACGGACTTTTTGCCATAGGAATCAAGGTTAAGCTTGGTGACTTTTATACAAACCAAGCCAGAGTGCTAGCTGGATTGGTTAAGAAATATGCAGCAAATGAGTTGCGATTAAGCTTGCGCCAAAATATAATCCTGCGCGACATCCGTGAGGAGGCGATACCGTTTTTCTATAGTGAATTAGAAAAACTGGGTCTGGTTGATCCAGGATTCAATTCGCTGATTGACATCACAGCTTGCCCAGGTACGGACACCTGTAACCTTGGTATTGCGAGCAGCACGGGTATCGCCGCAAAACTGGAAGAAGTTCTACAGGAAGAATATCCAGATGTTGTAGAAAATAAAGATTTGACCATTAAAATTAGTGGTTGTATGAATGCCTGCGGGCAGCACAACATGGCGCATATCGGGTTTCAGGGGATGAGCGTGAGAACGCCTGAGAAGTTAGTTGCTCCGGCACTTCAGGTATTACTTGGCGGCGGAATCCTAGGCGATGGTCAAGGGCGTTTTGCAGATAAGGTTATAAAAGTGCCTAGCAAACGTGGGCCTCAAGCTTTACGCGAAATTCTCAATGATTTTAAAGCTAATGGCAACGGTCTGGACTTTTTAAGTTACTACGACCAGCAAGGACAAAAATATTTCTACGATTTTCTAAAACCTCTTTCAGATACAGATAATCTTACTGAAGACGATTTTGTGGATTGGGGAAATGAAGAAAAATATATTCAGGAAGTGGGTGTAGGAGAATGTGCTGGTGTTGTGATTGACCTTGTACAAACGCTTTTGCTTGAAGCGAAAGAAAAACTTGCATCATCCATTGAGTCTTTTGAAGATGAGCGCTGGGCAGATAGCATATACCACACCTATACCGGGCTTGTAAACGGCGCAAAAGCTTTGCTTGTCGCCGAGGATATCAAGACCAATACCCAGGCCAATATCATCAAGTTGTTTGATGAAACCTTTGGGGAGATCGATGCTGTTTCTGGCGGAGTTAATTTTCCTGAGCTTGTATATCAAATCAATAAGAACGAACCTTCTAAAGCTTTCGCGGAAGATTATTTGGCGCAAACCAATGCATTCTTCAACCGCGTGGATGCTTACAGAAAAGAACAGTTGAGCCATGCATGATAAATCACCAAAACTTACCGTAGTGGGTGCTGGCCCTGGTGATGCAGAGCTTATCACCTTAAAGGGAATCCGTGCGCTCAAGGAAGCTGATGTGGTGCTCTATGATGCGCTCATCAATGAAGAATTGCTAGAGTATGTTTCGGCAAAAGCCGAATTGATTTTCGTGGGTAAACGCCGCGGATGTTATGCATATCAACAAGAACAAATCAATGAACTTATCGTTGCGAGGGCGCATAGCCATGGTCATGTGGTAAGGCTCAAGGGAGGCGACCCATTCATTTTTGGCAGGGGTGCTGAAGAAATGGAATATGCAGCCTCGCACGATATTGAAATAGCCGTGGTTCCTGGGATCTCATCTTCTCTCGCTGTACCAGCAATGCAAAACGTGCCCCTCACCAAGCGCGGTAGCGCAGAGAGTTTTTGGGTAATTACGGGAACCACAAAAGAACACAGGATTTCCAGGGATGTCGCACTTGCGGCACAATCATCTGCAACGGTGGTCATCCTTATGGGGATGGGAAAATTAGGAGGGATCATGAACCTTTTTCGCGAAAGCGGTAAGGGAGAAACCCCGGTTGCCATCATTCAAAATGGAACCACACCGCTTGAAAAAGTAGGCGTGGGAACAGTGGATACCATTGAGCAGGTGGTGGCAGAACAACAATTGGCAAACCCCGCAATTATCGTTATCGGCGAGGTGGTCAGACACCGCGGGCAGTTGCTAGAAGTGCAGCGCCGGTATGATAAAAGTCATGTGTCATGCTAGCCCAGCGCAATAATCTATACCCCGTATTTCTCAAGGTGCGCAACCTGCAGGTACTCATCGTGGGTGGCGGCAATGTGGCGCACGAGAAATTGATGTTCTTGACAAAATCAAGTCCAGATGCGCAGGTGGAGATGATTGCTCCCTTTTTTAGGGAGGGTACTCTGGCCCTTGCCAAAGAATTCAACGTGAAGATAACCGAGGGCAGTTATGAAAAATCCCAGTTAGAAAAACGTCATGTCGTTATCGCAACGACTGATAGCCCTGAGGTGAACAAACAGGTGTATGAAGATGCCCGTGAGCGTTATTTGCTTTGTAATATCGCAGATGTACCTGAGTTGTGTGATTTTTATATGGGCGGGATCGTAACCAAGGGAAACGTGAAAATCGCCATTTCAACTAACGGAAAATCACCAACCATGGCCAAGCGTTTGCGTCAATTTTTTGAAGATGTTATCCCTGAGAATATTGATGACCTGGTACAAAACCTCAATAGGTATAGAAAGACTTTAAAAGGAGGTTTTGAAGAAAAGGTGGATCAACTCAACGCGTTCACAAAAAGTATTGTGGAAAAATAAAAAACCCTCTCCTTGATTTTGGAAAAGTAAATTTTTCGCTTAAAGCGAAAAAGACGCAGGGGGCTTAAGAATTTTTGAATACAAATAGAAATTAAGAATACATATAATGATCAAGACAGATATTCTAATCATCGGTGCAGGGCCCACAGGGCTATTTACGGTTTTTGAGGCAGGATTGCTCAAGCTTAAATGTCATATTATTGACGCCCTGCCACAGCCCGGGGGGCAACTTGCTGAAATTTATCCCAAAAAACCCATTTATGACATCCCGGGTTTTCCCGAGGTTCTCGCAGGTGATCTTGTTCACAACCTTATGGAGCAGGGCAAACAGTTTCAACCTGGTTTTACACTGGGTGAACGGGCAGAAACCATTGAAAAATTAGAAGACGGTAGCTTTATAGTCACCACAAATAAAGGAACTCAACACCACGCGCCCGTGGTCGCCATTGCCGGCGGTCTGGGAAGTTTTGAGCCCAGAAAACCACCCATCCCAGACATCGCCCGGTTTGAAGATAAAGGTGTGGCATATATGATCAAAGATCCTGAGCAATATCGCGGTAAGAAAGTGGTGATTGCTGGGGGTGGTGATTCTGCACTTGACTGGAGTATTTTCTTAGCAGAAATCGCCGAAGAGGTAACCTTGATCCACCGTCGCAATGAATTCCGTGGGGCACTTGATAGTGTTGAGAAAGTAAGGGAATTGAAACTTTTGGGAAAAATAAACCTAATCACACCAGCTGAGGTCGTGGGCCTTGCGGGCACTGAAGAATTGAACGGTGTAGTCGTGCAGCGTGGGGAAGAAGAATTCCTGCTTGAGGCGGATGCTTTCATACCTCTATTTGGGCTTTCGCCAAAACTGGGACCCATTGCTGGCTGGGGCTTGGAGATAGAGAAGAACGCCATAAAAGTTGACAATACCCTGGATTATCAAACCAATATTCCCGGTATTTTTGCCATAGGAGATGTAAATACCTATCCCGGAAAACTAAAATTGATATTATGCGGTTTTCATGAAGCGACACTGATGTGTCAGGCGGCTTATCAAATCATAAACCCAGGTAAGCGTTATGTGTTAAAATATACCACTGTTTCTGGTATCGATGGGTTTGATGGCACAAGAAAAGAAGCTGAAAAAGCCGTTGTGCAGGCCATAGGATAGATTGAATTTTTTTTGAGATATCATGAACCCTGTCCCCTTAGAGGACGGGGTTTGTTTTTAGTGTTTTTGCGAGGTTTTTTAGCACATCCTGGTTAAGGGGTTTTTCACAGTAATCTATAACCATTGTATATTCTTGCATGCGTTGTTTGTCAAATGTACTGGTGCTGCTGGTGCATATTGCGACCTTTGTGGAGGTCTTGAAGGATTTCATTTGGTTTAAAAAATCCCAACCACTCATCAGGGGCATGTTCAGGTCAAGTAGAACCAGGTCAGGATTGTTTTCAGCGATGGCCTCTAGCGCTTCCTGGGGGTCGGTAAAATCCTGGACGTCATCTGTAAGACCGGTTATCTCAATCAGCTTTTTATTGATAAAGTTTGCGATACCTTGATCATCTACCAGGAATATTTTAATTGGGTTGGCCATGATGTTGTGTTTTAACCGTTAATAACCGTTAGTCCTACCATTTCTTTTTCGGTCTTGATAATGATGTCCTTTAAAGTTTTATCCATGTCGCTTACTGAAATCTTCATGCGTTCCAGGATTTCTCTTTTCAGCTCATTTTCATCAATATATTCTGCAAGGTTCATCAAGCCCATGACCCTGGTAAGGGGTTCCCTAAGGTTATGTGCATTCAAGGTGGAAATTTCCATTAATTTCTCGTTTTTTCGCTTGATTTCCCTTGTTCTTTGCTCAATTATCTTGAGCTGGTTCTCGATAATGTCCTTGATCCGTTCGTTTTTTTGCTCTATTTCCTTAACGGCCTTTTCAAGCCTTTTGTTTTTTTGAGCGAGTTCAATTTGCAGGCATATCTGTTGAAACTTGATTACAAGGCTCTCGATGAGCAGTTGCAGTATCTCAAGGTCTGAGGTGGCAAATTTCTTTACCTGGTCTGTCAATAGGGAGACAGCAACCTCCACATCTTCATATTTTCTATACCATCCCCACATTTTGGGTGCTATAAGCGATGATATTTCCACATGGTCCTTAAAGGCATAAACCTCCTCATCATCCCTTAAAATGGGAATTTGGTTTTTTATGAGTTTCCATTCATGCTGCATTACGTTTTTTCTGAACTTCTCTAGCGTGTACTGGCTGCCCACAAAGGTAAATATGGTAGGTTTCCTGTTCTTGAGTATCACTATCCTTAAAATCCTGTAATCAAAAAAATATTTACTGCTCTTTCTTACCACCTGGGCCAGGTCCTCAAAAGATTCTGACCTGCCTATATTGCCAGAAAATTTAGAGAAAGCCTCATAGGCAATCCTATTCTTTGCAGAAACGGTATCAACGGATTTTTTCAAAATGGCAGGATTATGCTTTTGCCTCTATAAGTTCATTATCTACCTGTATGCCACTTACATCAGCCAGGGTGTTGAGCATGTTCACCAGATCTGCCTGTGCCATGAGCTCCTGTATTTCATCAGCATCATAGCCAGCGGCATCCAGCGATGCAAAATCCTCATCAGAAACCTGGGAGGGTTCAAGGGCGGCCTTGGTGACAATACTCAACGCGGTTTTATAACTCTCGGGGATGAGGGAGGAGTCAAGGTCCTGGGTAACCTTGAAGTTTTCTTCGTTAGAAATCATGCTGCTCATACTATCGGCAAAGATACCATGTGCCGTGGCGCAGTACTTGCAGTTCCTTATTTTAGAAACATTATAGATGATTAACTGCTTCAGCACGTTGGGGATCTCACCCATTACCAAGGTGCTCTTCAGCTTGGTCCAGTTGCCATGCAACAAGGTGGCATTAGAGCCCTGGCATTTAAACCAGTTGAGCACAAAGGGGAGTTGAAAGGTCTTCATGGTATCGTCATAAATGGCCTTGACCTCCTTTGAAGCATCTTGATATTCAACAATCTTGTAACGGGGGCTTAAAAATGTAGAGTTACTCATATTAGTATAAGTTGGTGAATAATAGAGGGTAAATATATTCATTTTAGCATATGTCCTGCCGATAAAAAGCATGTTTATCAGGTTGTAAGGTTGTTTTTTAGCATTATAACTTGTAAAATTTTAAGAATTTTATAGATTTTTGTACAAAATCCATATTTCCTTTCCATATTCATACAATAACCTTGAGATTCATTGATATTTTAATGAGCTATCGTATGCTTTCTCGGTCAAAATTTAGATATTTGCAACGTTCTTTGCATAATGATGTTATCAAGAAAGGCGGAGGGAATAGACCCGGTGAAGCCTTAGCAACCCTGTACTTACAGAAGGTGCTACATTCTATCTGCCCGTGGCAGAATAGATAACAAAAACGGTTTTTCAAGACCATTTTTACGCCTTCTTGACACATTAAACTTGCAGATTACCCAGGTTTCGCTTTCGCGAAAGCAATATGTATTTTATGGCTTTCGCCGAAAGGCAACCCGTATTAACGAAAACTGTAAACGAAGATGAAAAGACAGGAGGGTACACAACAACTGTATGCAGCTTTGCAAGAAAGAATCCTTGTGCTGGATGGCGCCATGGGTACCATGCTGCAGCGCTACAAATTCAGTGAAGAAGACTTCCGCGGTGAGCGGTTCATGGACTGGAAATTCCCCGTGCAGGGAAACAATGACATGTTGAGCATCACACAGCCCCAGGCCATTGCTGATGTGCACAGGCTATACTTTGAGGCAGGTGCTGACATTGTCGAGACCAATACCTTTAGCGGCACCACCATTGCCATGGCAGATTATAAAATGGAGGATTTTGTGTACGAGCTCAACTTTGAGTCGGCAAAGATTGCCCGTAACGTAGCAGATGACTTCACGGCCAGGGAACCACATAAACCACGGTTTGTCGCGGGTGCCATGGGACCTACAAACAAGACCGCAAGCATGTCGCCAGATGTTAACGACCCCGGTTTTCGTGCGATTTCATTTGATGCACTGCGCATTGCATACAAGCAACAGGCCCAGGCCTTGCTGGATGGTGGCGTGGATATACTCCTGGTAGAAACCGTATTTGACACCCTCAATGCAAAGGCAGCGCTTTTTGCCATTGAAGAAATCAAGGATGAGCGTGACACCGAGGTGCCCGTCATGGTTAGCGGTACTATTACTGATGCCTCTGGGCGCACCTTGTCTGGGCAAACGGCCGAAGCCTTCTTGATATCGGTGGGGCATATGCCCTTGCTCTCCATAGGTTTTAACTGTGCGCTGGGAGCAAACCAGCTCACGCCATACCTGGAGACCATCGCAACAAAATCAGATTTTGCGATTTCTGCCTACCCTAACGCTGGATTGCCCAATGCCTTTGGAGAATATGATGAGACCCCCGCAGAAATGGCCAGCCAGATAAAGACCTATCTCGATAAAAACCTTATCAATATCATAGGTGGATGCTGCGGGACAACCCCAGAGCATATCAAGGCCATTGCAGATCTGGTCAAGAATTACAAACCAAGAGTGCTCAACACTCTCGTTCCTGGTTAATACGCTACCCCCTTCCCCTTGTGGATCAAGGTTGGGGGCAAAATTGATTTGGCTTTAGCCAAAATAGAAAATGCAAAAAGCCCTTAAAAGGATTTATAAATTACTTTAAGAAGCTTTAGTTTTTACGAATAACGAACAACAAGCAACGGTTTGACACTAGAACCTCTAGATAAAGAAAAAGTAAAATTCCGTCCACTGCGGTTAAGTGGGCTGGAGCCGCTCATCGTTACCCAGGACAGTAACTTTGTCAATGTGGGCGAACGTACCAATGTCGCTGGGTCGCGAAAGTTTCTCCGCCTCGTTAAAGAAGAGCAGTTTGACGAAGCGCTGGATGTTGCCCGTGACCAGGTAGAAGGTGGCGCACAGATAATCGACATCAATATGGATGACGGCCTTATCGATGGCAAGGAAGCCATGGTAAAGTTTCTCAACCTTATTGCCGCAGAGCCAGATATTGCCCGGGTACCCATTATGATCGATAGCTCAAAATGGGAAATCATCGAGGCAGGATTACAGGTTGTCCAGGGTAAATGCGTCGTGAATTCCATCAGCTTAAAAGAAGGTGAAGAAGAATTTATAAACCATGCAAAAAAGATAAAGCGCTACGGGGCTGCCGTCATCGTGATGGCGTTTGATGAAGTAGGTCAGGCAGATAATTATGACCGCCGCATCGAGATTGCAAAACGTAGTTATGATATCCTGGTAAACCAGGTAAAATTGCCCCCAGAAGACATTATTTTTGACCTTAATATTTTTCCCGTGGCAACGGGTATGGACGAGCACCGTCTCAACGCGATTGATTTTATCAGGGCCACAAAGTGGGTTCGTGAAAACCTGCCTTATGCTAGTGTAAGTGGGGGTGTAAGTAATGTTTCGTTCAGCTTTCGTGGCAACAACCCCGTGCGGGAAGCGATGCACTCGGTATTTTTATATCACGCCATTAGATGCGGTATGAACGTGGGCATCGTCAACCCCACGATGCTTGAGGTGTATGATGATATCCCAAAAGACCTACTGGAGCACGTTGAGGATGTTATTCTTAATAGGCGTGATGACGCTACAGAGCGGCTCCTTGATTTTGCCGAGAATTTTAAAGGCACTTCAAAAGAGAAAACAGTTGATTTAAGTTGGCGTGAAGAACCCCTTCAGGACAGGATTACCCGTGCCCTGGTAAAGGGTATTGATGCCTATATTGAGCAAGATGTTGAAGAAGCCCGCCAGCAGGCAGAAAAGCCGCTCCATGTCATCGAAGGTCACTTAATGACCGGGATGAACGTTGTGGGAGACCTTTTTGGTAGCGGCAAGATGTTCTTGCCACAGGTGGTAAAATCTGCCCGCGTGATGAAAAAAGCAGTGGCATATTTGCTACCGTATATTGAAGAAGAAAAACTTAAAAATCCACCCGAAGAAGATAAAGGAAACGGTAAAATCCTCATGGCTACCGTAAAAGGTGATGTTCATGACATTGGTAAAAATATCGTGAGCGTGGTGCTTGCCTGCAACAATTATGAGATTGTTGACCTTGGCGTGATGGTGCCGCCTGAAAAGATTATCGCTTCTGCAAAAGAGCATAATGTTGACATCATCGGGCTTAGTGGATTGATAACCCCGTCGCTGGACGAGATGGTTTTTCTTGCAAAAGAAATGAAGCGTCAGGATTTTGAAGTGCCTTTATTGATAGGTGGCGCAACGACCAGCAAGGCGCATACCGCCGTTAAGATTGACCCCGAGTATGAAAACGCCGTGGTGCACGTAAACGACGCATCGCGGGCGGTGACCGTGGTTGGAGACTTGTTGAATCCCGTGAGTTCTAAGAATTATGTTTCTGGCATCAAGAGCGATTATGCAGATTTCAGGGAGAAGTTTTTATCGCGCGGCAAGAAGAAAGAATACTTGACCATTCAGCAGGCTCGTGAAAATAAATGGCTGTTGGATTGGGAGAATTTTGAGGCTTCTACGCCAAAAAAGCTTGGTGTTCAGATAATCGAAAATCAAGATTTATGTGAATTAGTGGAGTATATCGACTGGTCCCCGTTTTTCAGAAGTTGGGATTTGCATGGTAAATATCCTGACATTTTAAGCGATGAGGTGGTGGGCAATCAAGCCCGCGAACTTTTTGCAGATGCGCAGACCATCCTCCATAAAATACTGGATGAGAAAAGCCTTTCGGCGAAAGCCATATATGGAATTTTTGAGGCCAATACTGTCAATGACGATGATATCGAGATTAACGCTCAGGGCAAAAAGCATACTTTTAGAACGTTGCGTCAACAGAGTAAAAAAGCGGTGGGCAGGCCAAACATCGCACTAGCAGATTTCGTCGCTCCGAGAGATTCTGGAAAGAAGGATTATATGGGCTGTTTTTGTGTGACGGCTGGTTTTGGCACACAAGAACTGGCAAAGGAATATGAGAAGAACCTGGACGATTATAACAGTATTATGGTCAAGGCCCTGGCCGACCGTTTTGCTGAAGCGTTTGCAGAGTATTTACACAAGAAGGTGCGAAAAGAAGACTGGGGCTATGCCGCTGGGGAAACGCTTGAAAATGATGATTTGATCAAGGAGTCCTATCGCGGAATACGCCCTGCTCCAGGTTATCCTGCGTGTCCAGACCACTTAGAAAAACTGACCATCTGGGATGTGCTGGAAGTTAAGGAAAAGATAGGTGTTGAGCTGACCGATAGTTTGGCCATGTGGCCAGCAGCTTCGGTTTCTGGGTATTATTTTGCGAATCCTGAAGCGCGTTACTTTGGTGTTGGTAAAATAAAAATGGACCAAGTTGAGGACTTCGCAAATCGCAAGGATATAGATTTGGCGAAAGCCGAAAAATGGCTCAATCCTAACATCGCAGATGATTAAATGGGTTGCGTCACCCTGAACTTGATTCAGGGTCACACCTGGGTGAGTTTAGAACAAGAGCATGATGAGATGCCGAATCAAGTTCGGCATGACGTTTTAAATAGATTAATGAATGCACGTTATCCTGAACTTGATTCAGGGTCTCATAAAGAGAGGAGATGAAAACAAGTTATGTTTATATAGTAACTAATAAATATAGAACTACTCTTTATGTTGGTATGACTAGTAATCTGTCAAAAAGAATAACACAGCACGCAAATGGCGAAGGCTCTATTTTTACTAAGAAGTATAATTTGACAGATTTGATTTATTACGAAGATTTTTTAGATATAAATCAAGCAATTGTACGAGAAAAACAGTTGAAAAACTGGAAGAGAGAATGGAAAATGGATTTGATTAAAACTAAAAATCCAAAACTTGAAACTATAAAATTACTAGGGTGAGATGCCGAATCAAGTTCGGCATGACGCTGTAAAGTAGCGTTGCCCTGAACTTGATTCAGGGTCACAACTGAGTGAATTTTTGAAATAAATATAATGAGATGCTGAGTCAAGCTTAGCATGACAAATCAATTTACTAATTAAATAACCATTCCCTTTTATTCTAGAGAGGGCTAGGTAAAGAAATATGAAAATCACCGAACACTTAAAAAAAGCAGCAGGTAAAACACTGTTTTCTTTTGAAATTATCCCGCCAAAAAAAGGTAACAATATTCAGGAATTGTATGACAATATTGACCCTTTGATGGAGTTTAAACCGCCATTTATTGATGTGACGACCTCTCGCGAGGAGTCAATTTACATTGAAAAAGATGGTCTGCTCGATAAGAAAATCACGCGCATGCGCCCAGGAACTTTAGGGATTTGTGCATCTATTAAACATAAATATGATGTGGACACTGTACCTCATGTTTTGTGCGGTGGCTTTACAAAAGAAGAGACGGAATATCTGCTCGTAGATTGTCATTATCTAGGTATTGAGAACGTGATGGCACTGCGCGGTGATGCGATGAAAGAAGAGCAATATTTTCAGCCTACAAAGGGAGGGCATGACTATGCGTGCGGACTCGTGTCTCAAATAGCAGATTTAAATAAGGGGCGTTATCTCAACAATGTTATCGAGACTGAGAGCTGTTCTGATTTTTGCATAGGCGTGGCGGGTTATCCCGAAAAACACCTTGAGGCCCCATCGTTAAAAACCGATTTAAAACGCTTGAAGGAGAAAGTTGATGCCGGTGCAGATTATGTGGTGACGCAGATGTTTTTTGATAATCAAAAATACTTTGAGTTCGTCAAGCTCGTGCGTGAGGCGGGCATTGATGTGCCTATCATTCCCGGGATTAAGCCTATCGCTGTAAAACGCCACTTGCAGCTGCTTCCACAGGTGTTTAAAATCGATATTCCACAGGATTTAATTGATTCTATTGAGGACTGTAAAGACAATAAGGCTGTACGTCAAGTTGGGATTGAATGGGCGATTCAGCAGTCTAAGGAGTTGATGGATTTTGGGGTGCCGGTGCTGCACTACTACAGTATGGGCAAGAGCGATAATGTACAGGCAATCGCATCCCAATTATTTTGATACATTTGCGGTTCATGTTGCTTGAATGAAGAAAAATCTGCTTGCTGCCTTGTTTTTGCTGTGTTGTTTTTTGGCTCAAGGCCAAAACGACAAATACGAGAGCATTGATGCCAACTTCTTTTATGGTTCTATCTTAGAACATAATAAGGACCTTGCGCACCTTATCACAAATCATCCCACGGGGATTATCTTGAGTTACAATAGAAAGACCTCAAGTGATAATGAATGGGCCAGCCGGTTCAACTATCCAGATTGGGGATTTTCATTTGTCCAGCAAGGGAATAAGAATGAAACGCTGGGCAATAATTATGGACTTTACGGCCACTTTAACTTTTACTTTCTCAATAGAAAACTCATGGCGCGTGTGGGTCAGGGAGTGGCTTACAATACAAACCCGTTTGACCTTCAGGACAATTACCGAAACAATGCTTACGGTTCACATTTATTGAGTTCCACATTTTTAATGTTCAATTATAATCAACCCAATATTATCGATAAAATAGGGTTGAATGCCGGTATTTCTTTTGTGCATTATAGCAATGCAAATCTGCGCGCTCCTAACACAAGCACAAATACGTTGGCTTTTAACCTGGGTCTTAATTATGACCTTGATGAAGAAGAGCCCCAGCGAGGACCTAAGATAAAATCAAGATATACCGAGCCTCTAAAATTTAATTTTGCACTACGTACAGGCTTAAACGAAAGTGATTACATTGGCTTAGGCCAAAGACCCTTCTTGGTGATTTCTTCATTTATTGATAAGCGTGTTACACATAAAAGCAGCTTTCAATTAGGAGCTGATTTTTTCTTATCACCATTTTTAAAAGACCAGATTGAGCATGAAGCCATCAGCTTACCACAGCGCGATGCTAGTTTAGACCAAGATTGGAAACGTGTAGGTGTCTTTGCTGGCCATGAGTTGCATTTCAACAAGATTGCGGTTGTCTCACAGTTGGGGTATTACGTTTATTACCCGTATGACTTTGAGGGCAGGACGTACTTGAGGATTGGGCTTAAAAGGTACATAGGCAAGCGTTTTTTCGCGGCAGCGACATTGCATTCACATGGTGCAAAAGCAGAGGCAGTTGAATTTGGAGCAGGAATCAGATTATGAATAAAGGATTAAAAATAGCATTGACGATTTCACTGTTCCTTTTTTTGGGCTGCAGCATGAAGTTTGAAGATTGCTTTCAGGGCACGGGAGATATCATTGAGCAGCAATATGACCTTGACGTTTTCACGAAAGTGCGTGCCGAGCGTGGCGTGAGTATGGTGATAAAGCAGGGCGATGAGCAAAAGGTCGTTTTACGTGCTGGGGAAAACCTTATTGACGATATTACCGTACAGATTGTGGATGGGGTGTTGAGCGTGCGCGATAACAACACCTGTAACCTGGGTAGGGATTATGGTACGACAACGGTTTTAGTGACCGTACCAGAGTTGACCGAAATTCGCAATGCATCAGGTTTTGAGGTGAGTAGCGACGGTGTTCTGAATTTTGAGAATTTAGTCTTGGTAGCGGATACTTCGGTGAATATCCTAGAACCCAAAAAAGACGGGACATTTACACTAGATCTAGATGTTACAAACCTAACGGTGCGGTCCAATGGATTGGCTGAGTTCAACCTTCGCGGAAGCGCTGATAATTTAAATTTGAGATTTTTTAATGAAGCCCCTCGCTTAAATGGTCGTAATTTGATCGTGCAAACTGCAAATGTGGATCATCGCGGGGCAAATGATGCTATTTTTGATGTACGCCAAAGTATTGAGGGCATTATCCGCGGGGTGGGCAATGTGATTTGTCCTATTGAGCCACCCAGCGTGGATGTCGAAACCTTAAGCAAGGGCCGACTAATTTTTGAAAATTAATATATGAAACAGTTTTTTTCGGTTATCGCGTTGTTAATAGTTGTCATTTCTACAGCTCAAGAAACCGAAAAAAAACCTGTTAACATCGATGCTTCTTATTTCTATGGGAGCATCCTGGAGCATAACCCAGATATCAATCATTTGATAACCGGGCATCCCACGGGCGTGATTTTAAGTTACAACCGCAAGACCTATGGGTATAATGAGTGGGAGCGTCGCTATGGCTATCCAGATTGGGGTTTTACCGCGGCCTATCAAGACCTGCACAATGAATACCTGGGAAAGAATATTAGTTTCTACGGCCATTTCAATTTTTACTTTTTAAATAGAAATGCCTACTTCCGCATAGGGCAGGGCATTGGGATTGCGGGTAAACCCTACGACCCAGAAACCAATTACATCAACAATGCTTACGGCACAAAACTGTTGAGCTCCACGTTTATCGCGGCGCAGTATTCCAAGCAAAACCTGTTTGAAGGTTTTGGCGTGAACGCTGGTTTCACCATTATTCATTACAGCAATGCGAACCTGAGAGCGCCTAACAACAGCACAAATACATTTGCTTTTACGGTAGGTGCAAACTACACGTTTGACCACGAAGAAGGCATTCCTGAGTTTATTCCGCGTGAAGCGGAGGATTATAAATACACAGAGCCCATTCACTATAATTTTGTGCTGCGCGGTGGCCTTAATGAAAGCGACATCGTGGGATCTGGGCAATATCCTTTTTATGTGGTTTCAGCGTTTGCAGATAAGCGCATCAGTCATAAAAGTACGCTGCTTGCGGGAGTAGATTTTTTTGCGGCAACGTTCTTAAAGGAGCTTATAAAATTGCAATCCACTTCATTTCCAGAGTTAGAAGTTGACCCAGATACAGACTGGAAACGCGTTGGGATTTTTGTGGGTCACGAACTGCGATTCAATAAAATTGCCTTTGTTTCGCACGTGGGATATTATGTGTATTGGCCGGTAGAATTTGAAAACCGACTCTATAATCGTCTGGGTCTCAAGCGCTATTTTACAGATGATATTTTTGCCGGAGTCACGGTAAAAGCCCATGGTGCAAAGGCTGAGGGCGTAGAATTTAGCGTGGGATACCGTTTGTAAAACTTTCTGCTTAAAATCGTATTTTTCCACGATTGAAATTCAATATTATTAAGCAAATCTTCACATATTGTCTAATTGCCGCGCTCGCTGTCGCCTGCAAGGATATCGAGACCAAGAAAATCTCGTCAGAAGATTTTTTGCAAGAAGACCTCAAGGAGATCGACATGCGCAATGTAGATGATTTTCCCACCTTTGTGAGTTGTGATTCGCTTTTGCGAAAAGAACAAAAATGGGATTGCTTTCAGCGAAAATTAGCCCTGAACTTCCAAGAAAGCTTAAAGCGAAAGGTAATCGTGGTCGAGGAAGAAATTCAAGATACCGTATGGCTGCAACTTGCCGTAGACGCTGAAGGAACGCCATCTATTGAGAAGTTTGACATTCCTGAAAAAGTGTCAGAAAATCTACCACAACTCAAAACCTGGCTCACTGAAAGCCTGGATTCACTACCCAAAATTCACTCAGCTATCAAGCGCTCAATACCTGTAAAGACTTCGTTTAAAGTGCCGGTGGTTGTGAGGGTGGAGTAGTTTAAAAATGAAAAACCTTTATCTAATAGCTCTTATTGTTTTGATAGCTTCATGCTCGTCAAATAAAGCTTTATCTGGTATTTATGTAACCAACTTTCCAAGCTATGGTCGCTTTTCAAAAACACTTACTTTAAACTGCGATAGTACTGCTGTGATGAAATTTCAAGGGGATATGATGAATGATAATTCATTTGGGACTTGGTCTATAAATAATAAAGAGTTGATTCTTGAATTTGATTCTATTCAATATCCTGGCAGCAGATATAAAGGAGACTTTGTTTTATTACTGGATGGAAGAAAACTCTTAATTCCGATAATCTCAAGAGAACAATTTGAGAGATTAGTTGACACGGTGAAAGCTTCAAACTTAGATGGTAAAATAAAGATTAAAACCTATGAAAGGTTTGTGAGGAAGTTTTCCAAAGCACCTAAAAACTTTCGAGGCAAAATGCGCAAACAGTATTTTAAGAGAACTGAGGATTTAGATTGCGAAACAGAGGAAAAATAAACTCACTTCCTAAACTCCTTATCTTTCCAAATTAAATAAAATTTAACTAGTAAGAATTTTTAATAATTTCTTAGGGTCTTGCCGGTTATCCCAGAATGCTATTACGACTATTTCAGTGTCATTCACCTTGTAAAAAATACTGTAGTGTTTCATCGCAGAAACCCGAGAGTTTGGGAAAATAGATTCAGGGCTTCTCAGAGGATTTTGAACTATTCCTTTTAAATTTTCTTCTACTTGATTTAGAAGTTTGAGAGAATAAGTGTTGGATTTATTATTTTCAATCCAGAACTCTAGGATTGTTCTTAATTGAAGGCTCGCAATTTTCGTCCATATTATTTTGCGTTCAGCCATTCTCGCTCTCTTTTAAAAAGCTCTTCTTGAGAAATTACATTTCCTTCTTTTATATCTTTTTCACTCATTTCGAGCATTAAAATTTGTTCTTCGGTAAGCTCTACTTTTTGATTTTTTGAAGAAGAATTCACAAGGTCTTCAATTGCAGTAAGAATGCTCTTGTCCTTAATAGTCAAAATCTTGCTTATCAAAGAATTTCTCATGTTATCAACTGCCGCCATTATCTAAGAATTTGATTATAAAAATACTGAATTTATTTATTTCCTAAACTCCCTATCCTTCCAAACAAAACTTCCTAATTGACTTCGCCCCGCAACCCAAACCGTAAAAAACGGGTAAAATACCGCCGTGGGAATAAAATATAACAAAGCTTTTTGCTGCTTTAGAAGATTTGCCGTGAGTGCGATTAATGCAAAATCGATGATGATTTTTGGCAACAGCCAAATATAAAATTCAGGGAAAAACAGTGCAGCGACAGACGCTAAATTGCCAAAGAAAACCAGAAGCCCAATCAGTAAAGCTGCGGGGTTTTTATAAGCGCTTGCTTTTGCCGCCCAGCGCACGCGTTGTTGTATTAAAGCTTTCCAGCTCGTTTGAGCAGCGGTTTCAACGGTAGCTTGTGATGCGTTGTGATAGACTACTTTTTTATCGGCTTTAAGAAATTTATGCATCAGGAAAACATCATCGCCGCTCGCCAGGTGATTGGTCATTGCATAACCGCCTACTTCCTCAAAAGTTGATTTCTTAAAAGTAAGATTAGCGCCATTGCACATAAACGGTTTCTTCAAGCCAAAACTTCCCATGGTCGCGCCTTGCAGTGATAAAAAATCCAGTTTTTGAAAGGCGTTTAAAAATCCTTTACCGGTAAAGAAAATCACCGGCGCCGCTATAAAATCGGCTTGATTTGCGGTGATTTCTGTGTGAAAATGTTTTAGCCAGTTGGGTGGTAATTTGCAATCGGCGTCTGTGGTGGCAATCCACTCAAAATTTGCGTGAGCAATGGCTTTGGTCAGGGCATCTTTTTTCGGTGAGCCGGAAAATCTTTCATTTTCCAAGATGCGGAGTTTGAGATTCATTTTCGCCAAAAGGCTGTGTATTATCTCCACAGAAGCATCAGTAGATTCATCGTTTACTAGGATGACTTCGAATAATTCTTTTGGGTAATCCAGTTGAGAAAGTGAAACGAGCAATCGCTCCAGATTTTCAGCTTCGTTGCGAAAGGGAATCACAATGCTAAACCGTGAGGTAAACGGACCTAGAAAATACTTTTCGAGTCGGCGAACTTTTGGCGCCGTGCCCGCCGGCAGGCAGGAAAGCCGTAAAAATCCCACGCAAAGTAGCGCAATGAGGGCGGTGTAAAGGATTAAGACGACTTTGATGATAAGCACGCGTAGATTGATTAGTTTTGTGGTGACTTCAAAGATGTGAAATTTTAGTTTGAGCACAGAAAAAATAATATTGGGGATTGACCCGGGGACGACCATTATGGGTTTTGGCCTTATAAAAGTGGTCAATAAAAAGATGGAGTTTTTGCAGCTCAACGAGTTGCAACTCAAGAAATATAACGACCCCTATATTAAACTCAGGCTGATTTTTGAACGCACGATTGAACTTATCGACACGTATCATCCTGACGAAATCGCCCTTGAAGCGCCGTTTTATGGCAAGAACGTGCAAAGCATGTTAAAGCTGGGCAGAGCGCAGGGCGTGGCGATGGCTGCGGGTCTTTCGCGACAAATTCCCGTGACAGAATACATGCCCAAAAAGATTAAAATGGCGATTACAGGCAACGGTAATGCGAGCAAAGAACAGGTTGCAAAAATGCTTCAGAGCCTACTAAAATTAAAAACGCTGCCTAAAAATCTGGATAGTACAGATGGTCTCGCCGCGGCGGTGTGTCATCATTTTAACAGCGGTAAAGAAATCGCGGGCAAAAGTTATAGCGGCTGGGATGCTTTTGTAAAGCAAAATGAGAAGCGCGTAGTGGCCCCCAAACCCCCAAGAGGGGCTTAAATATGCAAGTTCCCCAAGAAAATAAAGAATTGCTGGTTGCTCCCCCTTCGGGGGCTGGGGGGCACAGTTTATACATCCACATCCCGTTTTGCAAGCAGGCGTGCCATTATTGCGACTTTCATTTTTCTACTTCTGTGAAAAAGAAACCGCAACTTGTAGATGCGCTTTGCAGCGAAATAAAGCTTCGCAAGACCGAAATAGGCAACACGCTTGAAACTGTTTATTTTGGTGGAGGAACTCCCAGTTTGCTTACCGCAGAAGAGCTGAAGCAGATTTTTGATTGTATCAATGAGCATTTTAAAGTTGTCGCTGACGCGGAAATTACGCTAGAAGCAAATCCGGATGATTTAAACGAAGATGTTTTAAAAATGCTGGCGGCTTCTCCTGTTAATCGGCTTAGCATTGGCGTTCAATCTTTTTACAACGAAGATTTAAAGTTGATGAACCGCGCGCACAACAGTGGCGAGGCGTTGCAAAGTATCAAGTTGGCTTTAACTTACTTTGAGAATATCTCAATCGACTTGATTTATGGAATTCCCGGTGTGAGTAATTTGCGCTGGCGCGAAAATCTGAAAATCGCGTTGAAGCTAGGCGTGCCGCATATTTCAAGCTATGCTTTGACCGTGGAGCCTAATACAGCCTTGAAGAAATTCATTGAAAAAGGCGTTATCAAACCTGTGGATGATGAGGTCGCGCAGCAGCATTACA
This sequence comes from Cytophagaceae bacterium, assembly GCA_002710685.1. Taxonomy (GTDB): domain Bacteria; phylum Bacteroidota; class Bacteroidia; order Flavobacteriales; family Flavobacteriaceae; genus Leeuwenhoekiella. The sequence continues at coordinate 200,318 of PALD01000054.1, forward strand.
AGATTTTGCTAGACGTGATGGAAGCGAATGGTTTTGAGAATTATGAGTTTTCAAACTTTGGAAAACCAGGATTTTACTCGCGTAACAACACAGCATACTGGACGCAGAAACCGTATCTGGGCATTGGTCCTTCGGCGCACAGTTATGACGGTGACACCCGCAGTTGGAATGTCGCAAACAACACCATGTATATCAAGAAAATTGAGGCAGGCAAGCTTCCGCTAGAGCGGGAAACGCTTTCTACTACAGATAAGTACAACGAGTATGTGATGACGGGTTTGCGTACACAATGGGGTGTTTCATTGCAACATGTTGAAAATGAATTCGGTAAAAAGTATTTGGAATACCTTCTCATGCAGGCCAGGCAGCATCTGGTAGATGGGTTTTTATTTCGCGAAAGCGATAGCATCAAAGTCACAAAAAAAGGCAAATTCCTAAGCGACGGACTGGCAAGTGACCTGTTTTTGGTAAATTTGGAGTAATCCAAAAAAAGATATGCTAACGACGATTAATCACGATGGGTCTACCTTTCAGGTAGATTTGTCACAGCCCAAAGATATTTCCATCCCCATAAAATCTGGAAAGGGGAGCCCGGTGGCGTGGTATATTGACCCGCCAGAGATAACGCCGGTCGTTGAGGGAAAATGGACGGCACTGGTAAGGGAAGGTGCGGTCATCAATTTTCAGAATATACATTTTAACCCCCACGGTCATGGCACGCACACGGAGTGCGTGGGCCATATCACTGAGGAGGTCTACTCAATAAACAACTGTTTAAAGCAGTTTTTTTACACGGCTGAGGTCATTACCGTGGCCCCTGAGATGCGCGGTGAGGACCAGGTGATTACCCTGGTGCAGATTCAAAACGCGCTCCTGGGCAAAAACCCTGAAGCGGTTGTGATAAGGACACTCCCCAATGGGCGTGAAAAAAAATCAAAGAACTGGTCGCATACTAACTGGCCATATATGCTCTCTGAGGCCGCGGTTTTTTTACGCGAGATAGGGATTAAGCACTTGCTAATCGACCTGCCCAGCGTTGATAAGGAGAAGGATGAGGGAGAGCTGGCAAGCCACCGCGCTTTCTGGGATATGAAGCACAAGCCCCGTTTTGATGCCACGATTACCGAAATGATATTTGTGCCCCATGGGGTCAAGGATGGCAGTTACCTGCTCAACCTGCAGATTGCGCCCTTTGAGAACGATGCGTCGCCCAGTAAACCCATTCTCTACAAGATCATCGATGAGGATGAATAATTAAGCATTGATACCTATCTTTATCTAATGGAATATCTGTTTATAGGTCTTGCGGCCGGCAGCATTGTTGCCTATATTGTTTTTTCACGCTTTAGCAAAAGTCAAAAAAGCGCACGGGCAAACACCCAGAGCGTCGTGCTCATGGAGAAGATACGCAGCGTGTGCAAGTTCATCACGGTTGAGGGCGATTTCTCTGAGATTTACCATTATACAAACGTGAAAGATAAGTGGATGAATTTGTTGCTTGGCAGCAAAAAGGCGCTGATCTTGATCGATGCAAAAGCCTATGTGGGTTTTGATTTGACCAAAATAAAGATGCATCCTGAAAACGGCAAAAAGACCATCCATCTTACCGGTTTCCCAGAACCTGAACTGCTGAGCATCGAGACCGACTTTAAATATTATGATAAAAAAGAAGGTTGGGCAAACCCGTTCACATCCTCTGATTTGACTGAGATCAACCGCGAGGCAAAACAGCATATCGTGGATAAAGTGCCACAGAGCGGCCTGTTTGATGAAGCCAGGAAGCAGGCGTTAGAAACCGTGGCACTGATGCAGTCTGTGGTGGAGACCATAGGCTGGAAACTGGATTATACCGCGCTTGAAGAGGCCACAAAAACATTGCCCAGTGAAAAGGAAGCTTGAGATGGTGCCCGTATCAACCGCTGAGATTAAGAGGGTATCTGCACTGGCCCAGGTGATATGGCCCGCCAGTTTTAAAGATATATTATCTCCTGGGCAGATTGAGTACATGATGGAGATGATGTACAGCGAGAAGTCCTTAAAACAACAAGCGGGGAAAAAAGGCCATGAGTTCTGGATACTAGAGATCAATGGCAGCCCTTCGGGGTATCTAGCACTTGAGCATCACCGCGATGCCAGTGCGCGCAGCAAGGTGCATAAAATCTACTTGACCCACGACAGTCAAGGCACCGGTGCGGGGAGGTTTATGATGGACTTCGCTTCCGCGGAAGCAAAAAAAAACGGATCACAAACGCTCTACCTCAATGTCAACCGGTACAACAAGGCCGTAAAGTTTTATGAACACTACGGATTCAAAATCTTGAAAGTTGAGGATATTGACATAGGCAACGGCTACCTGATGGAAGATTATGTAATGGAAAAACAACTATGATGCACGCCGAAGAAATACGCCAATATTGTATCGCAAAACCTGCGGTGACAGAGAGTTTCCCATTTGATGAAAGCACACTTGTATTTAAAGTGATGAACAAAATGTTTGCCTTGTTGAGCCTGGAAAAGTTTGAACAGGGCAGTGGCAGTATCAATTTAAAGTGCGACCCAGCCTGGGCCGAAGAACTGCGCGGTGAGCACCCGGACGATATCTTGCCCGGCTACCACATGAACAAAAAACACTGGAACACGGTTGAGGTAAACGGTGGGCTTGCGCCAAAATTTATCATCGAACTCATCGACCACAGTTATGAACTTATTGTAAAAAGCCTTCCCAAAAAAATGAAACAACAACTTGAAAACGGCGACTATTAAGCATGCCCAATCCACAAGAATTTTATCAGGAAAATCTCAACGTTTACCAAGCAAAACATGCAGAAATCAAGAAGAAACTGGGTGTAAGCAGTACGCTGCGATTACTGGTTTTTCTTGCAATTATTGCGGTTTTTTATTTTTTATGGAGCTATACGCAAGTCATGATTGCAGTGGCTGTGGTGCTGGCCATTGTCTTTGGATTTTTGGTAAAACGGCATACAAACCTGCAATACAAACGAGATTTTCTCCAGCAATTGCTCTCGCTTAACGAGACTGAAATACAGGTTTTACATCGGGATTTTTATGATTTGCCTACCGGCGAAAAGTTCAAAGACGACACGCATTTTTACAGCATGGATGTTGACCTTTTTGGGCGGGGTTCATTCTTTCAATACCTTAATCGTACAAGTCTTGAGAGCGGAGCAAAAAAACTTTCAGAGCTGTTGAAAGCAAATGATATTGCGCACATAGATGATAAGCAGGAAGCCATCAGGGAGCTTTCCGCGAAAGCGAAATGGAGACAAGAATTTAAGGCCACGGCGGCACTCGCCAAGTCAGAAATGTCTGCTGAAGAAATCACCGAATGGTTAAAGTCCTACGATTATTTTGTGCCAAGGATCATGAAGGTTGTACCGCTTGTTTTTTCGGTGCTTTCCATTGCGGTTGTCGTGTTAGCTTATCTCGGTCTGGTGCCAGAGCTGGTTGTTGTTCTTTGGTTGTTTCTAGGTTTGGGAATCACGGGAGCGTACATTAAAAAGACAGTGGCGCTGGCCGATAAGACCGAAAAAGCCGCGAGTACTTTTCAGCAATATTATAAGCTGATTTTGATGCTGGAGGAAGAGCATTTTGAAACCAATTTACTTAAAGAGGAGCTGACGAAAATTAAGAATAGCGACCAGGAAAAGGCCTCGTTAACAATCAAGAAATTCTCAAGGATTTTGGACTCTCTTAACCAGCGCAACAATATGTTAGTGGGGATTTTCATCAACGGATTTTTCCTAAATGACCTGCGGCAAGCTTATAATTTCGAGCGCTGGATTGAGGCACATGCTGCTGATGTTGAGGCTTGGTTTGACGTGATTCACTTTTTTGATGCGTATATTAGTCTTGGTAATTTTTGTTTCAATCATCCGGGTTACGCTTTCGCGAAAGTGAAACAAAATGGAGCAATCCTAGATGCAAAAAACCTGGCTCACCCTTTGCTAGACCCTGCAAAAGCCGTGACAAATGATTTCGCTATAGCGGAAGAAAACTTCTTTATCATTACTGGTGCGAATATGGCTGGAAAAAGTACCTTTTTGCGTACGGTTTCCTTATCAATCGTGATGAGCAATATGGGGTTGCCCATTTTTGGGCAGGATGTAAAATACAATCCCATCAAGCTCATCACCAGCATGCGTACGAGTGATTCATTAACTGATGATGAATCGTATTTCTTTTCAGAGTTAAAACGCCTGCAGACCATTGTAAAAGCTATTGATGCCGACCGCTATTTTATCATTCTCGACGAAATCTTAAAAGGTACGAACAGTGAGGACAAGGCCAAGGGCTCCAAGAAATTTGTGGAGAAGTTGGTCGCTTCAAATTCTACCGGGATTATCGCTACCCATGATTTGAGCCTATGTGAAATATCAAAAGAACTTGAGCCGGTTTCAAACTACTATTTTGATGCACAGATCAAGGGTGGCGAACTCTTTTTTGACTATACCTTTAAACCTGGTATTTGCCAAAATATGAATGCTTCTTTTTTACTTGAAAAGATGGGGATTGTTTAAAATATTCTCCCTGAGTGAAGCCAAAGGCAATACCATGCTAACTTACAGCAACCTGCTCTGTCGCTTGTAAAACGAATCCTGCTGGCGCTTCATGAGCTCGCGGGCCATTTTCTTTTTGTAGTCGTATAGTTCTTCTTCTTCGGTGAGGTCACCATACACCTTGTCGTTTACCACATTGTCAGCATCCACCAGGTTCTTGCGCTGGTTTGCCTTTTGCGTGGCCCAGGATTTGAGTTCCCCTTCCGCGTCAGCGAGCTTGATATCATATTCGCCTTTCGGCGAAATCAACTTTGCAAAAATAGGTGTCGTCTCGATGGCCAGGAACAAAAGGAAAATAAAGAATGACGGCAACCAGGGGAGTTCATCCAAAGCATTGATACGGGCCATCAATCCATCAAAATTATCAATAATGGGCTGAGAATCTGTAACGGCAGTGTCATATTTTGTGGCAAGTTCAAGCTTTTGCGCTTCGAGCGCGGCAATCTTATCTGCATTGTCCTTTTTGAGTTGGGTAAGTTCAGCTAAAGCGGCATCATGCTTTTCCCGTTTTTCTTGATAGACGGGGCCTTTGCCCAGTTTTTTTGTTCCAGCGGTACCCTCGGCCTCGGCAATGTAGGTGTCATAAAGCGCGTTGACCTCGGCTTCTTTTGTGGCCGTTTCGGTCTTTATGCCCTCAATCTCGCTGTCAATGGCCTGTACAGATGGTGTAAATTGTTCTGCCAGTTGATTTTGATTGGCCAGGGTCAAATCATTTTTTTGCTCCAGCAAAACGCGGTCAACTTCTTTCTCAAAAATCTTGAGCTCAAGCGGTTTTGAAATCACGATGGCAATGATGATCGCGAGTATGATTCGCGGAAGCGCCTGTAAAAACTCATCCATAAAACTATCGCGCTTCTTTATGGTCGAGACTATAAAACGGTCCAGGTTAAAGATGAGCAGGCCCCATACCAGCCCAAAAGCAATGGCAATACCCACATTGTCAAACACGGTATAGAGTGCATAACCGGCGGCGATAAAGGCCATGAGCGCCGTGAAGAAAACCGTGGCACCTATCCCGGCATATTTTGTTTGTTCACCTTCGGCGCAGTTGTCAAGCAATTGAGAATCTGCACCAGAACAAAGGATAAAAAAGCGTTTTAGCATAACGTAAAAATTGATTGATGAATGGGGTTAAGGTACTAAAACGCTTTTTGTTGCCTTGGTATTGTGCGTGTGGTTTTTTCGCTTTAAGCGAAAAAATACTACGCCAACATTATAACTTGTGAAGTTACATTCTATTTTGGTTTAAGTGTGTTTATCTGTTCTTCTGTATATGCATTGGCATACTTATCATAATATGTGGTCTCGGTTTCTTTTTTCAAGGCGTAATATTTTTGACCTTTTATGAAGATAAATCCGGTCTTTACTTTTATCTATTTATCGCTGATAATCAATATGTAAGAGTCGTTATCATTTTTATATAGTATGTCATACTTCTCATTATCCTTAATTATTTTTAAGCCTTCTTTTTGAGAAATCTTCTTGCCATTATAGTAGATGTTATCCTTAGCTAACCGCACCATTTCCTCTGACGATGGTGGTGGTGGCGGTGGTGGTGGCGCAGGATTTCCAGTTACGGTTCTTGGTTCTAAAGTTGAATCTGACCCTGTTGATTTTTTCCCGTAGCCTACAACTGTTTTTGGTTCTAATGAAGATTCAGGTTGTGGTGCAGGCGCAGGAGGTGGCGGTGGCGGAATCAAGCTTTTTGGATTTGCCTTGTATAGTGCTGTTGTTTTAAAAGCATCGTCCAACTCTTTCCAAATACCCGTTTTTGCATTACTGCTTCTAAAATGGATACTATAATCCTTCTTCTCTGCAGCCGTCCAACTTTTGCTTAAAGCATCCACGGTTTTTGCAAAATCGTTAACGGTAGTTTCCTTATCATTTACCCATATTTGTGAGCCAGTGACGGTAATATTCAAGACTTTTTGTTCAAGGTATTTTTCCACTTCTTCCTTTGTTGGTGGATTCTGAATTTTTTTATGACTTTCATAATACGCAGGAGTCATCAAATCCACCTGAAATTCCTGAGAGCCTTGTCTCGCGTTTTTATAGACTTTATTTATTGTAAAGTATTTATAATCACTGGTATTGCCCAGGTCTGCATTTGTTATGCGTTTACCATCCACCCATACTCCATATTTTGAAGCATCTTTCCATTCATTTAATTGTGACTGAGTGGGGGACTTTTTCTCTAAAATGCCATACGTAGGTTTTTTGGAAATTTTGTTCAGTTCAGTCTGGGTAATCACTAAAGGCTTTTTTTGTGATTCTTGGCTTGACCCATAATGCGCCGGACTTGTGTGTTGAAGTATATCCTCGTTACTGGTGTATGAAGATTTATTCTCGTCGCGTTTAATTTGTTTATCACCCACAACGATGCGGTAAAAACCATCATTGTAAAGTGAATTATAGATAAAACCCACCTCTTGAGAACTTACCGTACCTGCCGGGGTAACATGGATATTCAAGATGCGGTTGCGTGTGCCGGTAGGGATACCTGCACTTAGTTCATCAACGGTTTCAGCTAGATTTTCCTTGTTAGTTGCATGGCCATCCACGGCAAAAGTACCATCAGGTTTAATGTTGATTTCAAGGCTATGTGCGGTTAAGTGCGTCGCATCTTGACCATTAAAGCCTGGATTAATGGCATTGTTTGCAACAGGCTTCGCCACGATATCTTCATTAAAGAGATATACGCAAAGCACCAGTATGGGGAGCAAAAGCCCCAGCCGCAGGGCAAGCTTTCTTGCCGAAAAGGTATTTGATAACATAATAATTCGTTTTTTGGTTAATGAATAATTAAGTGAACTCGCTAGTGCGGTGTGATCAGTACCTCTGGAGTATCTAAACAATTGTTGCACGTAGGCATCAATATTTCTTGATGTTTTTATGGTGGCGCTATCAGCCAGGAACTCATGGTTGAGCGCTATGCTTTTCTTATAATAAGGCAGTAGGGGATTGAACCAGAAAACCACCTGAAGGAGTTCAATAAATAAAATATCCAGGCTGTGCATCTGTGCTACATGAGCCTTTTCATGCATAAGTATTTCATCAGGTAGCGTATGTTGTCTAAATTCCCTTTTAGGAAGAAAAATAAATTTCAAGAAGGAGTGCGGTACTACTTTGTGCTGTAGCAGGACATTGATGTGCGAGGGCTCCTTTACCTTTTCATTCTCATTTATCTTTTTATTGAGATGGAGTAGATTTCGCGTAAAGCGAAAGGCAAACACCAGGAATCCCGCTCCATAGATTATCCATAAGACAAGGGGCCAGTTAAAGGGTTCTGTTACAACGGTGGGTGCTTCAAGGCCCGGGGCCTGTTCAACCATGATGGATGTGGCTTCTAGGATGGGCTGGGGTTCAACTTCTACCTCATAGGTTATTGTGATGAGCGGCAGGATTACCGCAAGGGCAAGGCCTGCCAGCAGGTAGGCCCGCTTAAAGCCATGGGCAGAGACCTGCTCCAGTGCAACTTTGTAAAACCCCCACAGGAGCAACAGGCACAGTATGGATTTGATGAGGTAGGCTATCATTTTTCCTGCGATTTGATACGTTTGTCAATGAGTTTTTTAAGAGCCTCCAGCTCTTGTTGGTTCAAATCGGTTTCTTGGGTAAAGAACGATGCAAACTGCGCGGCCGAGTTGTTGAAAAAGGACTTGATCATGCCGTTCATCTGTTTTGAGAAATAATCCTTTTTTTTGACCAGTGGAAAGTATTTTCTAGACCTGCCTTCTTGTTCATAATCCACAAAATTCTTGTCCTGCATGCGCTTGAGAAGTGTTGCCACCGTCGTGACAGCGGGCTGCGGCTCAGGATATGCTGCCACCAGGTCCTTCATAAAGGCTTTTTTTTGATCCCAGAGGATCTGCATCAATTGTTCTTCGGCATTGCTGAGTTGCATGGTACTTCAATTTTGTTTCTACAAATGTAGAATATAATTTTAATTCTACAAATGTAGAGTAATATTTTTTTGGCTGTAGCCGAAAAAAGCCCCGCTTTTATGAATACCTTTTACATTATATAACAGGGATTTGTGAGGGTATCCCTTGTCCACGGATTATTTTTAGAAGATGAAGAACAAAAAAGAAAAGCTTGCCCGTTTTGGTATCGCGGCTAAAGGTGCCGTGTATGCTTTGATAGGATTGCTCACCGCGATGGCCGCATTTAATCTGGGTGGCACGATGAGCGGTAATAAAAACGCGCTTCAATTTTTGGCCTCACAACCGTTTGGCATGGTCCTTCTTGCAATTTTGGGAACAGGTCTTTTTGGGTATTCTTTTTATAGGGTAGTTGAGGCTTTTAAAGGAGATGGCAAATCCTGGAAAACGGTAAAGGGCTTTGTAAAACGGGCCGGATTTGTGGTAAGCGCAATATTTTATGGTGCATTGGGCTTTACGGCACTTAAGATGGTTGCCGGCGGTTCTTCGGGGTCTGATGGCGACTCCCTGATGCAGACCATCATGGGCAAGCCTTATGGGCCCTATCTACTGGTTTTTATAGCCCTTTGCCTGGCGGGTAAATCTGGCTATCAATTTTACAAAGCCTTTTCAGGTAAATATAGGCATGATGTTGAAGAAGCCAGGCTATCGCCCCGAGTTCAAAAAATACTCCTCCGCGCGGGGGCCATGGGCTTCACCGCCCGCGGAATTGTATCTGGTATCGTGGCGTTCCTGCTGTTTAGGGTCGCACTGACGCAGCAGGGCACTGCCAGTGGAAAAGTAGCGGCCTTTGAATTTTTACAAAATTCACTTGGGGCCTCCATCATGGGCCTTGTGGCACTGGGCCTGGTAGCCTATGCTGTTTTTATGTTCATTCAGGCCAGGTATGCCAAGGTTAAATTCTAGGAATTGCCTTCGGCAAGTTTTAAACGGGTAAACTCGTGATAAAAATGTGGGATTGTCTGTATGCCCTTTAAAAAATTCCAAACCCCAAAATGCTCATTGGGCGAGTGTATGGCATCGCTGTTCAGCCCAAAACCCATTAAAATAGTCTTGCTGCCCAGTTGTTTTTCAAACAGGGAAACGATGGGTATGCTGCCCCCGCTGCGCTGCGGCACGGGTTTTTTGGCAAAGGTTTTTTCATAGGCAATCTCGGCCGCCTTATACCCTATATCGTCCAGTGGAGTGACATATGCCTGGCCTCCGTGATGGGGCGTTACCTTGACCTTTACGCCTTTTGGGGCGATGTTTTTAAAATGTTCACTGAACAGTGTGGTGATTTCCTGCCAGTCCTGGTCAGGAACCAGCCGCATGCTGATTTTGGCGAAAGCCTTACCGGCAATCACCGTTTTTGCACCCTCGCCGGTATAACCGCCCCAGATGCCGTTAACATCCAGTGTGGGCCTGATGCCCGTGCGCTCGTCAGTGGTAAAACCTTTTTCGCCATGTACCTCTTCAATATTCAGGGCCTCCCTGTAATCATCCAGTGAAAACGGTGCCTCGGCCATTTTTTGCCTTTCGGCGGAAGATAATTCGTGAACCTTGTCGTAAAAACCAGGGATTGTGATGTGGTTGTTCTCGTCGTGTAACTGGGCAATCATATCACATAAAATATTGATGGGGTTGGCCACGGCCCCACCATAAAGACCGCTGTGAAGGTCGCGGTTAGGCCCCGTGACCTCTACTTCAACATAGCTGAGCCCGCGCAGGCCGGTGGTTATGCTGGGCACATCATTTGCAATCATCCCCGTGTCAGAAATGAGAATGATGTCATTGCTTAGTTTTTCCTTGTTTCTTTCTATGAACCAGCCCAGATTCTCACTGCCCACTTCTTCTTCTCCCTCAATCATGAACTTCACGTTGCAGGGAAGGTCATCCTGGGCAATCATATATTCCATGGCCTTTACATGCATAAACATCTGCCCCTTGTCATCACAGGCGCCTCGTGCAAAGATTGCACCTTGCGGGTGTGCCAGGGTTTCTTTTATGACGGGCTCAAATGGTGGATTGTCCCACAGCTCGACCGGGTCTGGTGGCTGTACATCATAATGGCCATAGACCAGGACCGTGGGCAGGGTATCATCGATTATCTTTTCTGCATACACTACGGGATAGCCCGGTGTCTCACAAACTTCCACGGCTGTACACCCTATTTTTTTTAGGTTATCTGCAACGGCGGTTGCGGTTTTAATGACATCGTTTTTATATGAGGAATCCGCGCTGATTGAAGGAATCTTGAGCAGTTCGATCAATTCATCTAGAAAGCGTGACTTGTTCTGTTTTATGTATTCTTGAACGTTCTTCATGTGTGATTTTCAGTTTATGTAAAAATAATGATTATGTTGCTGAAATTTTTTTGAATAAAAATGATTTTGCAATTAAAAATCTTTATTATATTTGCACCCCATTAAGGGAAAAATGCAGGTGTTGAGCTCCCAATAACTATCGGGATGGTAGCCTGAAAAGATGAGAATCTATAAATCAATATGCAGGCGTGGTGGAATTGGTAGACACGCTAGACTTAGGACATAGCGAAATATAAAGTGTTAAAATATTAAAATGCGGGCGTGGTGGAATTGG
>PALD01000055.1 GCA_002710685.1 Cytophagaceae bacterium
AGATTACATTTATCTTTAAACTTTAATACACCAAATATGGTATACAAATTAACAGCGTAAATCTATTTTTAACCTGTAGCCATATTTCAGGACTAGACAGGGGTCTTCAAGAACTACATAGCCTAAATCTTCAATGGGAATAGTGGCTTCCTTTCTTTCTTCTTCGGGGAAGTTGACCACCAGTTGTTCATTTTTTGTGCTGAGATACGCCGGATTGCCAAAAAAGAGGGTGCGTTTTATCATTTTAATATTCTCCTATTTGAACAATTTGACCTAAATGGTCGGTTCTTACTTTTATGATATCTTTTAAATGACCTAGGCTTTTAATGGCTTTCCAAGAAATATCTTTCATTTCTTTTACGTCGACTACCTCGGTTTCTAAATGATGTCTAAAAACAAAATCTCTTACTGCTGAATTACCATATTCTACTTTAGATAATTTTTGCACACGATACAGATGATTTGAAATCTGTGATTGATTCTCTTTATCCATTAAGTCAATCTCATTTGGGTCAAAATCTTCAGATGGAAAGACAAACATTTCATTTTGCTTTAAGGTAAACTTGAGCGGCCATCCTTCTTTGTTTTCCTTTTTTACAATTGGTAACTTTTGATTTTTTCGTATTACGGCTTCGTAAAAAGAAACAACTTCATCGTCTAATTCTCCACTTTCACTTTGGTAGATAGCGACGTGATGGTTATTCCCTGTACTGGCAAAATCTACTGGGATTTCTTTTCCATTGTCATCATATATGATATTTCCTAGATGGTCTTTAGCATAATGCAAAGGCTCTGCATTACTTACCCCTGTTATGGTTGCCCGTTTTATGGAGATACCTTTAACTTTGTTTAGCCAAATAGGATATTTGTCCAAATCAGAAAAAGCAGTTTTAAAATCACCTCCATATTCAGCAAGGCGTTTTTTCATAGCTTCTTTCACACCCTCATCCACAATTTTATCAAGATGCTTTAGTGTTTTGAAATTCTCAGGATTCACGTCCTTTCTTATTGTAAAAATCTCCTCAAAAACTCTAACCTCTTTTAATGGCTCATCGTTAAATACAATCGGGTCATTTTTAAGCGTTTTGGTGGCAAATGCTCTATCATCATTCTTATCATATTTTTTTAGATGGCTTAAGACGGCTTCTTTTTCTTTATGATTAATTATCAAAGAAGCTTGTGCAGCACTAAACCTACTGTTTATTTTAACGGGTTTGTCCGCAGGTCGCTTAGACTTGCCATAAATAGTCTCTTTGTGCAATTGACCTCGTGGCGTTAATTGTATTTTCCTGTTTTCTCCTTTTTTGGTTTTTGTAACATTTATATTTTTTGTGACAACCTTATTCTTGTTTTTAAAACTTACAAGGATAGCTTCTATATGTTCCTTAGCGCTTTCACGAAAGCTACTCATAGGTGCTTTAAAAACACGCTTACCTTTGGGGTTAAACTCGGTTATTTGATTGGCAATATTTTTTATAATAGGGTGATTATCCTGCGTGGCATCTCTCCTGGCATTTAAGTTGTTTATATACTGAATGTGGTTATGCGTGGTAAATGCCACGGTTAAGGCATCCATAGCGTGGTGCCTATGGTCATTGCGCTTGGTCCACTCTTTTATTACTTCGTGTTTAAATAAAGTTTCTGTTCCCTTATCCAGTCGCTCTTCAAACTCTGTTAATCCCAGTGCACGATATTTGGGCAGGTTCAATTCTTTCATCACATTGATTAAGTCCCAATCTTCGCGTAATTTGTCTGTAATGCTTCCCGTGGTCGCCATAACTTCAGAAAATACTTCAAAAAGCATCTGCTTGGCCTTACGGGCGATATACTGGCTATTACGTAAATCCCTTTCAATAAAACCATCAGGAATATCCGTTAAAGCCATTAGCAGTTTATTGTGTTTTCCTTTACTTATATGGCCATCTTTAAGCATTGCCTCAACCCGTTCTGTATACGCTTCTACGTCAGATTGAAAATCTTGCGTGATAAAATCTATTGCGGTTCTATTTGCTTTTTTAAGGTTGATATTTTTATAGGAAAGTGTCTTGTTTGAAAAAGAATCATCAAATAAAAGCGCTTTGGGGATAATGTGCTCAATATCTATTTCACTAGAAAAAATCTTCTCAGGCGGAATATAAGTATCAGTAAACAAATCTTTATGCCCCCTTGGTTCCAGTTCTTGCCAAAGACGGTAGCGCACAACATCGGTCTTTGTTGGGTTTGGTATGCCAAATTGCTGCCTAATGATTTTTTTAATCTCATCATTGCGCCTGGTGGCATCGGCAATCCCTTTGGTCATTGCTGCGCGCTCCTTTGCCGATTTTTTTAATTCTCTTGCTAATTCTATACGGATGGCATCTGGTTTACCATAAGTTTCGATTACCTGATTGACCACGTTAACCATTTGATTAAGAATTTTCTCAACAACAGGATTACGCAGGCTATTCTTTTTTAAAAGCTCTAGTGTAGGCTTTAATGCTCTCTTCGATAACTCTTCTGCCGTTAAACTATTTGAGTGGTTGTAGCCTGCTAGTCCACAAGCTTCCGAATAAAGATGTCCGTCTTTTAAGTAAGATAAAATTTTTCGTATTGCTTTCGCCGAAAGGTTACCATAATCAGAAACCAGAGACATATTAGCCAGCATTGTTGCGTATTCCGGCTTAAAGCCAAATTTTTGATGTAATTTTTTCTTGAGCGCTACGGTGGTATTTCCATAGATTAATTTATCCTCTTCAGAAATTTTATCATCTTCCTCTGCAGAATATAACAAATGCCAAAGTTGGTAGCTGGCTTGCATAGTGAAATCATCAGCTTCTGCATCAAAGTTTAAAATTGCAGCTTCGATTCCCATTTGAGGAAACGTTGAGGCTAGTTCTTCTTTGATTGCACGAGCGTCTTGCTTTTTCCAATCAACTCCATACCCTTCAAAATCAGAAATTTTTTGATATATATTATAAAGTGCAGCGTTGGTTCTGTTTCCTTCTATTTTTTCAAAATTGCATTTCCAATCACTCAGTTTTCCTATCTTAAATTCAGATTTTAAGATTTTGAGTAAATCATTAGGATTTAAGTCACCTCGCATATTGAGTTCATCAAACAGCCCTTGGCGTAATTCCTGGTCTAGTTTTTTAACTTCAATTGTTTCATTGGTTTCCTGATTTGTAAATACCAGATGGTTTAAATTTTGCCAAATCTTAAATTCTTGAAAGAGTGGGGAAGATTTTGGAATAACACGCCGTCCCACGGTTCTTTTTTTTGTTTTTCTACTTTCACGTTCTTTATATTCTTGCTCCCAACTTTCAAATTGACAAAAGCTTATTAGTGACTTTTGAGATTTTAATTTTCGCTGATAAAAAATAATGACATCGCGAATTTCCTTTTTCAGGTCTGCTGTGAGTTGTGGATGGAATTTGGATTGGGTTTCCCAAATGGTTTCAAATTCGTCAAGATAATCCTGCCGATAAAAAACCTGATTTTTAAGGGAAGTATGACGATTCTTTACAAGTTGCGCGTACAGATTTTCGCCAACGGTCTGTTGGTTTAGATAAAGCTTTTTACTTCTGTCAGATATGGCTCCCAGATAGCCGCTAGACTGATTAATACTGTTATTTATTTCCTGAAGTACAATGGCAAGATGTTCTAGATTTAATTTTTCTGTAAGCCCATCTACACGCCATTGATAAGTCTCTATATTTTTTTCTTTTCCTTTTGTCGTCCTCTTAATACCTACAATCTGAAAAGGTTTTTGGCAGATAGCCCAGGTTTGAGATTTATTTTTCCCGTCTAATTCTCTAAAAAGTTCGGTGGTGAGTACATCAGGATAATATTGCTTTTGCGTTTCCCAAATTCGCTTGAATTCTTCCTTTAAATCTGAGCGATAAAAGTCAGGAATGTATTTTTTATCCTTGAGTAGTAATTCCAGAACATATTGCCCTGGAGTAATATTTCTATCATAAAGCTGTTTTGCAACCGCCATCCCATCAATTGCCTGACCTTCTTCATCGTTACTTGCTTTTCGGCTACTTTTATACCCCCTTTTTTTATTGATGGCAAGCAAAACTTTTGCAAAATCTTCAATGCCTATATTTTCTTTTGCTGCTTTGGCTCTTAGGGAGAGCGTTTGATGCGTGGTGTCTTTTCCTATTTCGGTAAGCGGAGTATCTTTATGTATAATTTCATGATTGAGGAGAATGTCAATAAGGTTTCTCCTGCGTTGTTTATATCGTTGTAGGTTACGACGGGCTCCTCGTTTTAATGTGCGGTCTGCATTAGTAGAAAGTGGTCGGCCTTTTTCAAAGTTTGTCTTCTCATCTACGGTAAGCGGATTGACTCGAACCCCTAGTTTAATTATTGAAGATTGCTCATGAGTATTTTCAGTTTCATCAATCAACGCCCATCCTATCGAGTTCGTCCCTAAATCCAGTCCTAAAATTCTTTTTGCCATATTCTAAATATTCAATTGTCCAACAAGTTAATATTTTTAACAAATTCTATTTTACGGGATTCCTCATTTTTTGATAATCAGATTTTTATATATTTACAGTCTGAAAGCAATTCACAATAAGGATTATTCCGTTGTGAAAACATTTAAAGCGGCGTTTGTGTATTCAAACGTCGTTTTCTTTTTCTTAAAACCTTCACCAAACCCTCCATATCAATTTACTAAGCATCTACATTTAATCTTGTAAGTCGCCTCCCCTTTCGATAGCATCTATTTTTCAACCCTGCTTATTACACCTATTCCGCATTGATTCCTCTTTATCCTCATATAAAAAAAGCCCCATCCCCATCATGAACAGAGAAGGGGCTTCTATCACCCGGGTACACGGCGCATACTTATCCCATCAATGCGATACGCATGGCGTGACCACCGTTTAGCACATACATTTCACCATTGATTTCCTGATAAAACTGTATCCCTATTGCACCGGTACTGGCTACCGCTGCGGGTAAGGCGGCACCTATTCCCAGATCTAAGGTAAGCGTGGTATCACTGCCCACGGCACCACTTAGCGGGATGGCAGCACTATAGCTCACGCCCCCTAACCCATTCTCGGCCCCACTCACGGGCTCATAGCCCTGTTGCAGTGCATCATAGGTATAATTGCTTACAAGTCCAGCAGCAAGTACCAACTTAAAATGGCTTGCCCCCTCAGGAGCATTTATGAAGGTTCCCGTAGTAAAATCGGGTACCGTCCATGTTAAGACATCACGGTTCGCGTTAAGAGTGGGTGCTGCGTATTCCGCAAAAAACACCGCGTTCAATGGCTTCCGCTTGTTGAATTCAAAATCCATAAATAGATTTCCATGGGCTACAAGGTCCAGTTCACGCGCTCCACGTATTCCCGTACCGTTGTTGATCACACGTTTCATCAGCCCACTTATCCGGGCTGAGATATAGGTATCTGCCACGATTTTGATAACACCGGCATAAGCCTGCCGTAAGGCCTTTCCAGCCTTTGCTCCGCCCGCAAATTCCTGCATGTTCTCACGGGTTCTCTTGTAAGCAGGGTCATTTAATATCCTGCTCTTGGTTACGCCACTCTTGGTTTTTACATAAGATTGACCATCTTTCTTGTAGAAGGTTAACCCATCCAGGGTACCCTCTAGCTTGATAAACGAATTATTTCTCGCCATATCTAAAAAAATTTGTGGCACTTGACAAGCAAGCACCTGGTTAATAAATATAAAGCCCGCGCAGACTTAACTTGAATTGAATAAATTCCAATACCTAGTGTAGGGGTATACTTAATGTAGGGGTATAATAATCTGGGGCGTTGATGTAAGGAAAAGGGGGGTATGACGGGTATTTTGCCATACATTTAGACTACCAAATAAATAAAAAATTATTAAAAATCAAAATAATACCCTGATAAACATATATTTATATAAAACAACCCACAAAACTTTTCAGTCTAAAAACGCAGGTTTCTTAATATTTTCTTGATCATGACAAGGCACAGCATACCTTGGTCCCCATAACAATTCCTTCGGGTCTCCTTCGGGTCTGCTTCGGGTCTGCTTCGGGTGTACGTCGGGTATACTTCGGGTCAGGGCCAGTAAACGGGTTAAGAAACACGGCCCATAAGTAAACCCCATAAGCATATAAAACAACTTCCCCCCTATAAAAAATACAACCACCTGCCCTTGCAGGCATACAAAGTAGCGAGACGGCACATCATCTAGAGGACATTGCAACACCATTGCATTCACATATACCTTAAATTTGTAACACGCTTAAAGCGAAAAACAAACCCCCATGACCACTGAAAAAAGACTTGAGACCTGCAACATACGCCCCACGGCGATGCGTATCCTTGTCCATAGGTTCATGGAGCAGAGCAAGGTGGCCGTAGCATTGAGCGATATAGAAAACTCCTTTGCCATCCCCCAGGGCAAGGCCCAGGGGGCAGACCGCACCACCCTCTACCGCACGCTGAAGACCTTTGAAGACAAGGGCATCGTCCATCAAATCGATGATGGCACGGGCGTAGTTAAATATGCCCTGTGCGAACCCGGCTGCAACTGTGATATTGAGCAGGACCTCCACCTCCACTTTCACTGCACGCAATGCGACGAGACCGTCTGCCTTACAGACCATAAAATCCCACATATCAACCTTCCTGATGGGTACACCGCAGAAGATGCCAACCTTGTGGTAAAGGGCACCTGTGATAAATGTACCGCATGACTTTGCACTACTGTTGCACCTCCTTTTTTAGGAAATTGCACACATGAATGAAAAAAAAGACCTGTCCCATCTGGATACACATGACCACGCAGGGCATGGCCATGACCATACCGGTGATTCCTGCTGTTCCACCACCCAGACAAGTGATTGTGGTTGTGAACACCCTCAGGGCAAGGGCAAGCTCCCCACCTACTTCTGGCCTTTGGTCAGTCTTATACTGTTGCTCATGGGTTTGGGCGTTGATTTTTTTAAATGGGTAACGGTACCCGCATGGGCAAGGGTATTATGGTACGGTATCGCATATCTCCCCGTGGGGCTGCCCGTGCTTAAAGAAGGATGGCAAAGCATTAAAAAAGGCGATCTGTTCACAGAGTTTTTCTTGATGTCCATTGCCACCCTGGGGGCCTTTGCCATCGGTGAATACCCAGAGGGGGTGGCCGTGATGCTCTTTTACGCCGTGGGAGAGATGTTTCAGCACGCGGCCGTGGACAGGGCAAAGGGCAACATCAGGGCCCTGCTAGATGTACGGCCCAAGGAGGCCCTGACCTTACAAAACGGGCAATATACCGCCACAAACCCCGAGACGGTCGCCGTGGGTGCCCAGGTACAGGTCAGGGTGGGCGAAAAAATTCCGCTGGATGGCAAACTGCTCTCACAGAAGGCCACGGTCAATACCGCCGCCATAAGCGGCGAGAGCAGGCCACAAACCTTAAAGAAAGGCGACAAGGTCTATGCAGGGAGCATCAACCTGGATGGCGTTATTGAGTTCACCACCACTAGGGCTTACCGGGATAGTTCCATCGCGCGCATCCTCGACCTGGTACAGAACGCCACTGCCCGCAAGTCAAAAACGGAGCTTTTTATACGCAAGTTTGCCCGGGTCTATACGCCTATCGTGACCTTTATGGCCATCGGCCTTACACTGCTGCCCTACTTTTTTGTTGCAGATTACGTCTTTGGCGAGTGGCTGTACCGTGCCTTGATATTCCTGGTCATCTCCTGTCCATGCGCCTTGGTCATCTCCATCCCGCTGGGGTATTTTGGGGGGCTGGGGGCTGCTTCAAAAAACGGCATCCTCTTCAAGGGGGCCTCCTTTCTCGATGCCATCACACAGGTCAAGCACCTCGCCATGGACAAGACCGGTACCGTGACAAGGGGCGTCTTCAAGGTGGTGGATATTAAAGGGTTCGCTTTCGCGGAAGCGGAACTCATGCAATACCTCATCGCCATGGAGGGGCAATCCACACACCCCATTGCTAAGGCCATCCTAGAATACCCCACAGAAGGTAAAATCCCACGGGCAGAAAACGTTGCTGAAATCGCAGGAAAGGGCCTAGAGGGCACCGTGAACGGCAAAAAGGTGCTTGTGGGCAACAAGGCACTCATGCAGGCACATAACATCACCACCCCTGATGAGATAGTTTCCATAGTAGAAAGTGTCGTGGGCATTGGCATAGACGGGCAGTTTGCCGGCTATGTCATCATCGCTGATGAACTCAAGGACGATGCAGTACAGGCTATTGCCAGGATTAAGTCAGCGGGTATCAATACCCTCACCATGCTCTCTGGTGACAAGGACAGCATAACCCAGAAAACCGCCGCGGACCTCCATATCAATGCTGCTAAGGGTGGACTGCTCCCCGAAGATAAGCTCCATGAGGTAGAACAGTTAAAATCACAAGGTACCGGCAAGGTGGCCTTTGTGGGTGATGGTATCAATGATGCGCCCGTGCTGGCCGCAAGTGATGTGGGCATCGCCATGGGCGGCCTGGGCAGCGATGTGGCCATCGAGACGGCTGACGTTATCATACAGACAGATCAGCCCAGCAAGATTGCCACCGCCATACAGATTGGTAGGTCCACCCGGCATATTGTATGGCAAAATATCGCCATGGCCTTTATTGTCAAGGGCATCGTGCTTACCATGGGTGCCGTGGGCATCGCCACGATGTGGGAAGCCGTGTTTGCTGATGTGGGCGTGGCCCTCCTGGCCATTCTCAATGCCATACGCTTGCAGCGCATGCAGTGGGGTTAAGGGTTATATTTTTTTGAGCGAGGGGAACATAAAAAAAGCGGCAGGAAGTGATTCCTGCCGCTTGGTTTTGGTGTAAACCCAATGCTTTTAATACCCAGGGTTTTGTTCTAGATAGCCGGGTGTGTTTGAAGCTCCATCAATCGCAGATTGCGGGATGGGAAATAACCTGTGGTTGACGTCGGTATCTGTTTTTGAGGTCCATGAATCCTCATACTTACCATAGCGTATCTGGTCTGAGCGGCGCTGCATCTCCCAGTAAAACTCAAAACCACGCTCCCGGAACAGGGTCTCTAGGTCAATGGATGACCATGCTGCGGGAGTTTGCTCTGGGCGGGCGTTGCGCGAGGTGCGCACGGTATTCACATCTGCCAGGGCACCACCGTTGTCACCCATTCTCAATTTGGCCTCGGCCCGCATAAGGTACACATCAGCTAGGCGCAACAGCACAAGGTCAACATCACTGTAGTTGTTACCATTGGGCGAGGTCTTGCTAAACTGCCATTTTGCAAAGCGGTATCCCCCGGCATAACTGTTGTTGTCCTGTATGCTTATGTCCAGCGTGTGGTCAACGTAGTAGGTGATATCCTCAATATCAGAGCCGTTTTCCCTGGCTTCCGCCAAAGGATATATCCTATACCCAGACTGGCCATTGCGTGTACCCGTCATAAAGTTACCAGACCTAAAGTTTTCTTTTCTGGGAGCCCACATCGTCCCACGGATGATGCCACGGTCAATTTCAAAGTCTGAACCTGCAATAAAATAATGGTCCTTGTCCGTATGCATGCCCAGGGTGTCATTTTTATAGGGTGTAAGCCCTGAGATATCCTCAAGTTCGGCAGGTACCATGGCGTTCTTTTGATAGAAACGGGCATCTGCATCGGCGGGGTCCGTGGCTCCATAAGCATCTACCCATGTCTGGTAAAAATCTGGGGGCATGGCGGGACCATCTGTACCGTCCATGCTCAAGTACTGGTCTCCAGGCCTGGGAAACAGAGAACCAGACATTGACCAATATGCCCAGCGGTTATGGTCATTATTGAGCACACCGCGCAGGTCAAGGGCAAATATCAACTCTGGATTATCATGGTTTTCATCATTGAACAGGTCAAAATATTCTGGAGAAAGTGAGAATCCCCCATTGTTGATGACCAAGTCAGCATAGGTTACAACCTTGGTCATGTCCTCATCCGTAAAATCTGGCGTGCCATAGGGGTTTCTGTAAACGGCTGCATTGAGATATAATTTGGCAAGAAATCCATACACGGCAGACTGTGTCATCCTGCCAGGCCCTTTATCTGTATTGATGTCATTGACCACAGCCAGAAATTCTTCCTCAATATAGTTCACGGCTTCTTCTCCCCTTAAGATTTCGGAGGTTTCAGACGTTGCTCCCTTTTTAAAGGCAAGCCCCCAAGAGTCTAGAAACAGCATATTCTCATAGGCCCTCAAGGCACGCATTTCTGCAACAGCCTGAACAGCTGCTGCATCGCCATTTTCGGCAAGCGGAGTCAAAACATCAATCGCAGCGACCGTCCTGAACAAAGCGGTGGTCAAATAGCTCCATGACTCACCTACCAAGCTATTGCTTGAGGAAACCAAGTGCCTGTGCATAGTGGTGTAGATATCATTATCAGCCCATTGTGTACCGCCCAGGCCGGTTCTGGGTGGCAGGATGGCCTCATCTGAAGCTATCTCCTGCAGACCAAAATACCGTGTATGTCTAAAGGTTTGCGGCAAGATGCCATAAGCCGCGGCCAGCGAACCTGAGACTGGCTCGGCAAGACCGTCAGACCCGGTAAGGGATTCATCCAGGATTTCTTCTTCCAGGTCTGTACAGTTCCATAACAGGAGCGCAGTAAGACCCAATACAAATGTTAGAAGTCTATTTTTCATTATAAATGCTTTTAAAAATTAGAATGATACGTTAAGGCCAAACACAAACGTCCTTGGCTTGGGATACGTGAAGTAGTCAATACCATAGGATTTTGAATCTGTTGAACTGCCGGTGTTCAGCTCGGGGTCAAAACCAGAATAGTCAGTAATCACAAACAGGTTTTGCCCGGTCACGGAGAGCCTGATGTTGTACAGCCAGTCGCCAAGACCCAACATCCCTGGCGCTAGATTATAGCCCAAGGTTGCATTATTAAGTCGCAAGAAGCTACCATCTTCCAGGTATCTTGTGGAAACCGTGTTGCTGTTGCTGGGGTCTTCATCAGGGTATTCTATGGCCTGTGGCGTGGTGTTCAGGGAGTTTGAAATCTGCGTCTTGTTGAACAAGCTCATGCGGGTATGGTTGTAGATTTTGTTACCACTTACCCCGTTGAAGTTTAAGCCCAGGTCAAAGTTTCTATACTTGAATTTTGTGTAGAAGGCATAGATAATATCCGGTACGGCACTGCCTGAAGAGACACGGTCGCTGTCATCTATTTGTCCATCGTCATTCACATCAGTATAATCGCTAAAACCATCATTGCCAATACCTGTAAATTGACGCAAATAAAAGTTACCGATGGATTGGTTGTTGATATAACCATTGATGGTTGCTCCGGTCTGTCCTGCTCCACTGGCCGATCCCGTAGTGACAATGGTAAACGGAGAGTCGGTGATTTCATTTTTAATGTATGAAAAATTACCGCCTATGTTATAGGAGAAGTCCTTTGTGATATCGCTTTGATAATCGATTGCAAACTCAAGACCACTGTTCTTGATCTTCATATCAGGAATGTTCTGCCATTTATATCCTACCTCATCAATAGGGTCCTGGGTAGAAAAATACAACAGGACATCATTGGTCTCTTTATAGAAATAATCAATGGTACCCGTTAACCTTTGGTTTAAAAAACCAAAATCAAGACCTATGTTTGTCTGCGTGGTTTCTTCCCATTGTAAATCTGGGTTTGCCGTACGGGCAAAGACCAATCCATATGGATAATCTTCCCTGTTGACCTCATTGCCGGTTATGGGGTAGATATCGTTATCCTCAAAGCTTTCACCATAGCTTAACTTGGTCTGCTTTGATGGAATTTCCTGATTTCCTGATTTACCCCAGCTTGCCCTCAACTTTAAGTTGCTAAAGGGAGCATCCTGCATAAAATCTTCTTTATAGATATTCCAGCCCAAGGCAAAAGAAGGAAATGTCGCATACCTATTGTTCTTGCCAAACTTGGTTGAACCGTCAGAGCGTACCGTGGCCGTAACAAGATATTTGTCCATATAATCATAGTTTACACGGCCAAAGAAGGATTGCAGCTCATTTTTAGTGGCGTTGCTGTATTGACTTGAATTTTCCCCACGGGCTTCCCCAAGTTGATACCTTGGTTCAATACCATTATCTGGAAAATCTTCATAATAAAAGCCCTTTGCATGGATAAAAAATTCCTGGTAAGAATGTCCCGCAAGTAAGGTCAAGCCATGGTCACCAAATTCTTTTGTGTAGGTCAAGGTATTTTCTACCAGGGTATTCCTGTTTGTGGTATAGGTTGACGTGATGGAACCTTCGGCATAATCCGGGTCAGCAGAATAGGGTATGTACTGTTGGTCACGGTCCGTTTTGGAGTAATCCACACCTAGATTCAACTTATAGGTAAGTCCATCTATAATCTCCAGCGATGGTGCCAGGTTTGCGATCATCCTGTTATTATCAGAAAAATCACCGTAGATACGCTCAATGATAAGTGGGTTTATACCTGTGCCAAAAACCGTGGGGTCACCATCAGTAAATGCAGGTGTAGTGGGGTTGAGCTGTAGCATGTTGCTCACCATGGTATTGATGTTAGGCCGCTCGTTTTGCGTTCTCGTACCGGTAAGGTTCAGGTCTATTTTAAGGCGGTCGTTCAACCCCCGTTGAGAAACGTTTATCCTTCCAGAATAACGCTTGAGTTCACTGTTGTTCAAGATACCTTCCTGGTCCCTCGCCCCTACACTGGCAAAATAAGATGTGTTTGCGGTACCACCGCTCATGGAGAAATTGATATCGTTCGTGATTGCCGTGCGGGTAAGTTCATCCTGCCAATCTGTATTGGCACCGTTGTCGCTGAGCGTGCCGCCTATTTCTGGGACAACCCTTCTAAACTCGTCAGCAGAGAACACATCAATCTTGTTTGCAATGGTAGAAACCGCGGTAGATGCATTAAAATTCATCTGTACCCTGCCTTCCTTACCTTTTTTAGTGGTGATTACCACGACACCATTTGCCGCCCGTGAACCATATATCGCTGCCGCGGAAGCATCCTTGAGCACGTTGATGGTTTCAATGTCAGAAGTATTGATAAAGTTCAACGGGTTTGTAGGAACACCATTGGCAGAGTTGTCCAGTACAAAGCCATCAATGACATATAAAGGAGAAGTACCAGAGCGCAACGTTCCCACCCCACGGATGATGATATCCTGACCAGAACCCGGTTCACCACTGCTGTTTGTGATATTCAGGCCAGAAACCTTACCCTGTAAAAGATTGCCCGGGTTAGTATTGATGCCCTGGTTAAAATCTTCAGTACTTACAGAGCTTACAGCACCCGTAAGGTCAGATTTTTTCTGGGTACCATATCCCACCACAAGGACCTCATCAAGTTCAGAAGCACTCGCTTCCAGCTGAACATCATAAGTATCTTGTGCCGTGACGGTAACTTGTTGCGGTGCAAAGCCCACATACGTTACCTCAAGGACATCGCCCTCACTGGCCGTGATGGTAAACTTTCCGTCAAAATCTGTCGTGGTGCCCCGGCTAGAGCCCATAACACGTACAGATGCTCCCGGGAGCAGGGTTCCGTTATCATCAGTGACCGTTCCCGTAATCGTGTTTTGAACGGTGGCGCTATCTCCTGTAAAGCCAGGGTTAACAGGTTTCATACCGTTGAAACCTGGTTTCGCTTGTAGGGTTGAACATAAAAGTATGAGCGAAGCGAACGCGACCATACCTTTAAACGAATGGATTGTATAGTTGATATTCATTTTTAAGTGATTGGTTGAACAATTCTTAGGATGTATCGTGCAGGGATATATGGCAGCTGCACGACTGCCGTGAGTGTCACATATAAAAGGGGTTTATTAGTTTTTACATTGAAGCAGCAAAGTAATTCCATGATTCACTAAATGGATTTACCAAAAAGTTATGCCATGGTTAAAAAATGTTATGGAACAGCAATATGCACTGGTGTAGATAATATTGAGTTAATATTTGCCTTACGGCGAAAAAGGCTTGCCCTAGATCAAGCCTAAGCTTACTAAAGATTAAATTGAAGCGGCAACGATTATTTTGATTACCTTAGAAGATAGATTCTCAACCTAAGCCCTGGACAGCAATTAAAAAAAGGAGCCAGTAAGATTCCGTGGTCCATAACCAGAAAAAAACTTTACTAAACCGTAACATTTGTTGTACTAGACCCACTAATTCTTATGAAACCTTTGGTTTTAAACCATTAACAAACAAATCTTTAGCATACCTAAAACCCAAGAATATGGAAACAGCATCGCCCACCTGGTCAAAAACCGAACTTCAAGTCTATATCCTACTGCTTTGTGCCAGGGCAGACAATGTGGAATCCCCTAAGGAAATAGAGTTGATAAAATCAAAGGTGGATGCTTCCCTTTTTGAAAAGGTATATGCTGAATTTACCGGCGATACCCTAGATAACAGCCTGCAAAAAATACAGAACAATATTTCCTACCATGAATACTCGTTCATGGAGCTCACAGAACTGCGCAGCGAAATGCACGAGGTTTTCAATAGTGACAAGAAATTTAGCCGCCTAGAGCATAAACTGGATAAAATACTGGATAACATTATCTATTGATAGCATGATTATTGCCTCAGCAACATTTTTATCACTTTAAGGCACAATCATACATACTGATACTGGGTTTATTCTAGATAATCATTGATGCTTACCAGTCTCAACTGGGGAGAATCATCAATAAGCTGGTTAAGTAACTTGCAATGTCCCTGACCATAGATTACGAGCACCCTATCAGAAGGCCTGTTGATCATTTTCCTGATGTTTTCAAAAATCCTCACATTTGACGTGTACCAGTCGCCCATGGCCTGGGCACCTATGGTGTTCTCCCTATCCCCTATTTGACTTAACAATTGATACCCATAATGATTTTGGTCAATGGCCTCCTGGGTATTGAGGTAGACAATCGCATCCTTTATAGATGAATCCCTAGCAATGTCATCATATCTTTGGGCAAGCTTTTTTGCATTGCTCACAATGGAATCCATGATGGCATATTGCCCGTTTTTCCTTGCATAGTCCACCGCAGCGTCAAAGGCATATTCTACCGGGGCATACGCCAGGTATAGCTTTTTATGCCCCAGCATCTTGCCTAACCTAAAAGCTATCTGGTCAGTTTCTTCATCGGTAAGGGTATAGTCTCCATCCAGGTATTTCCCATATTGTTTATTGAGTTCGGCTTCTGAGCGATAAGGCCTTTCTACCGCGATTTTTGTAGGCTTGTACCCCGCCAGCAAGGTGACCAGTTCCTTGATTTCCTTTTGTCTTCTTTTACCTTGAACATGGGTAAACTCTTGACTGACCGTATTGTTTTTTGACACAAAATGCAACATTCCCATTACGGCAACCTGGGGTAATGTTTCCTCCTTTTCATGTGCTTCATTTTCCTGCACTTTACCTTTCTTACAGGAGAAGAACACGAGTGATGCGGCAAGAACACATTGCAGTATCCAGATTTGTCTTCCCATAGTATGTTTTTTACTCAAATACTTCACAAGGCATAAAAATAAGAAGGTTCTCATTATTCTACCACTTAATCACACATAAAGTACTAGTATTGAATGCTTTTTGGCTTTAAGCCAAAAAAAATCCTGCCCTAAATAAATAACGGGCAGGATTACATATAATTGATGGAAAAACAATTACTATTTATACTTTTTATCTGATGGAGCACCGGGGTCATTTTCTTCCTCCATCCATTGTTTCAACCTTTTATCAAATTGCATTACCATATCCTTATATTCCGGTTGTTGCGCAAGGTTATTTAGTTCATAAGGATCCTTTTCAAGATCATAAAACTCCATGGCGGGACGTTTTTCTATACGTTCATAGAGTTTTCTAGCATTATCAGAGGTTTTACCCTTTGCCACCCATGAGGCCCATACTTTTCCTTTTTCATCAGGGTTCATGGTGTATTTGATATGGTACTTCTTTTCTGGCGAAAGATTTTCAACCAGTTTATAGTGTTCATTGCGTATACTACGTATGGGGTATGCCGGACCTTCTGGCACGTTATTATGTATGCCGAAGGCAAAATCCCTATGCCTTTTTGTAGTACCGGCAAGAACGTCTTTAAAGCTCATCCCGTCAACATGGGCAACGGGTTGCCCACCTGCGATATCTATCAACGTGGGCACGATGTCCTCATACTGTACGATGGCATCAGTTACTGAACCTGGTTTTACGGTCTTGTCCCATTTAACTATCATAGAACTTTTTTGACCATGGTCCCACAGTGTCCATTTACCCCCGGGAAATTTAGGTCCCTGCTCCCCCATGAAAATCACTATAGTATTGTCATACTGCCCTGTCTCCTTTAGCATTTTTATCACGTCTCCCACTTGATTGTCCAGTTGTCTTATCTCTGCCAGGTATTTTGTGTAGTCTGAGCGGGTCTCAGGGGTATCGACATAGTGAGGTGGCAACTTTAAAGAACCTGCATCAAATTCTGACGGGTCGCCAACCGTCCAGGGAGCATGTGGGTTTATACTCATCACGAATAAGCAAAAGGGGTCTTGTGATGTAGAGACAAAATCATTGATTTTATCCAGGGAATATTCATCTGTCTTGGAAACACAGTTAGGTTCAAAACCTTCTATGAATTCAAAATCAAATACCTCCCTGGGTTTTGTGCTGTGGTTTTTCCCCGTAAGGGCCACCTTATAGCCCAGGTTCCCCAGATAGCTTGTGATACTCTTTATATCCAGGCTATCATAGACCTGCTTGTGATTTTGGAAAGAACCATGGCTCATGGGGTAAAGCCCCGTAAAAAGAGATGCCCGGGTGGGTACGCACATCGCCTCAGAACATATCATGTTGTTAAACTTCATCCCCTCTTGAGCAAGTGCATCAATATGGGTGGTCTTTATATTCTGCCCGCCATAACAGCTCAACTGGGCACTGTCTAGATCATCTGCCATGATGATGACCACATTAGGCCTGTCTGGAAGGTTTTGTACTTCTTTTTTCTTGTCTGCCGCATTTGCACAAGCTAACATCAGTAGTCCAAACATTGCATACAATATAGGTCTCCATCTTAAAATCATAAGGTCTATTTAGGGTTCATCCTACCGGGTGTCAACGTAGGCATATACATGCGCCAAGTTATTAATTTGGCCTTGAGCTCCTTAACAATTTTGGGGTTTTCACTGGCAATATTGTCTTTTTCATACTTATCAACATCCATATTGTAGAGCTCTACATTGTTCTCGTGATAATCCACCAGCAGTTTCCATTTACCAGACCTTATGGCAAGGTTGGGGCTTTTGTACCCTTCTTGTTTGGGGTAGTTAAATGCGTAGGCATTTCTACCATATTCCCAGAACATGTCGCCCTTTCTTGTGGTGGGTTTCCCCAAGAACGCTTCGCTACGGTCTTCACCGTCTCCTTTATAATTTGGCGGAAGCCCGATACCTGCCATCGCCGTGAGGCTGGGCATCAGGTCTGTGGAATTTATAACCGATTCTCCATCTGTACCCCCCGCAGGGATATGTCCTGGCCATTTTATGATAAAGGGCATGCGTGTTCCCCCTTCATAGAGCGATAGCTTGGTACCCCGCAATCCAGCCGAC
Source organism: Cytophagaceae bacterium (assembly GCA_002710685.1). Taxonomy (GTDB): domain Bacteria; phylum Bacteroidota; class Bacteroidia; order Flavobacteriales; family Flavobacteriaceae; genus Leeuwenhoekiella. Next base: position 17,530 of record PALD01000055.1, read on the forward strand.
CTACTCCCCCTGAAACTGGGCAACGGACCATTATCACTGGTAAAGATGACAATAGTATTGTCATCAATCCCCAGCTCTTTCAATCCATCGAGCAAGCGCCCTATTTGCCTATCATACTCCTCAAGAACCATGGTAAAGGCTTTTTCCTCCTCGGGATTCATGGGGTATTTACCAGAGTACCTAAATTCAACTTCCGGCACCCACGGGGTATGCATATCATCTGGCCACAGGTTTACAAAACTGGGTTGCCCTTTATGTTCTTTTAAAAAGGCCAATGTTTTATCAACAAAATAAGCAGTTCTATCCCATCGCTTGATACTGTCCTGGGGTGACCAAATCCAATCTGTTGCTGTGATGAGTGGGTCGGGATCCGGACTTTCATACGTGCTTATATGCTCATCAAAACCATATTTATCAAAATTGGGCGCATCCAGAACATCGCGTCCTCCACCCATATGCCATTTTCCAAAGTGTCCCGTCGCATACCCGGCATCTTTGAATATTTTAGCCATTGTAGGCGCGTGGGTATTCAGGTAATTGGCCTGTTCTGCTTCTAGGTTGCTCTGCCTGTCATTGAGAAAGGTTGTAAAATTCCAGTTTGCAGGATACATCCCCGTCAAGATGCTCACCCGGGAGGGTGAGCAAATGGGGGATGCACTGTAATATTGCATGAACTTTGTTCCTTCTTTTGCAAGTCTGTCAATATTGGGCGTTTTCATATAGTCGCTGTTAAAGCTGCTTATATCGCCATATCCCATATCATCGGTAAGAATGATGATGATATTGGGCTTATCCTGCTGCCCGTGGGCAACTAGGGTAATAACCAGGGCAAGAAGAAGAAAATAGGTTTTTTTGATACTGTGCATTGTATGGTTTTTTTGATTTTAGTAACCGGGGTTCTGCTCAATCAGTTTATTTGCATCAATCTCAGACTGTGGAATGGGAAAAAGCTTGTGTTTTTCCTGGGCATCCTTGCCCCTGGCCTGGGCATTTGAAATATAGACGCCCATGCGCAGCATGTCACGCCTGCGCTTGCCTTCACTCCAGAACTCCCATCTTCTTTCATCAAGGATATGCATGCGTAAAGCCGCTTTTGATGGGTAATCATCAACCGTGATGTCATCAAGCTCTGCCCTGTCCCTGATTTCATTAATAAGATCTATAGATTCCTGATTGGGACCGTTGAGTTCATTCAATGCTTCGGCCCTGGCCAAAAGAATATCAGCATAGCGCACCGAGGGAAAATCATTACCATGAAACACCCCTTGCGTTGCCGGGTCAGGTGGAAACTTCATGGCCCTTGTATTATCTGGTGTCGTCAATAGATTGACCTCAGCACCAGACGAATTATAATACCGGGTTATAATCCTCAAACGGCGTGTATCTCCCTCTTCAAATGAATTATAGAACTCATCATAAAGCCTGTACTGAGAAGCAAAATTTGACCAGGTAGTATTTACGACACCATCAAGACCACCATCAATCCCCTCATAAAAATCGGGAGGGAACATGGTAGGGACCAGGTTGTTTCCATTATTGGTATTTGGTGCAAGTGTCTTGACAAGG
>PALD01000056.1 GCA_002710685.1 Cytophagaceae bacterium
CCTGGCTTCAGGCGCATGTGGGGCTCGGCGAGGGCCAGATCGCCCCCGTCGTCCTGCAGAGGGCCCGCGAGCTCTACCTGAAGAACCGGGCCAGCGGCGAGGTGCGCAACCCCTGCTACCTCGCCATGGACGCGACGCGGCCGAGCACGGCGCCGAACGGCGATCCCGGGCGGCGGTTCTACGTCATCTGCGAGCCTTCGCAGTCGTTTCGCGCAGTGTCGTCGGGCTATGGCAACGGACGCAAGCTGCAGCGGGCGGATTTCTCCAACGGCCGGCAATGCGCCAGGAATTTCAGCAATGCCGAGGGGTCGAAGCTGACCATGGGCGGGCCCTACCTGACCGCCGAGACCCGAACGTCCTTCAAGGGCTACTACAGCCAGTCCGGCAAGCGGACACCGCTCTACCGCACCTTCCTGCTGTTCGACGGCAAGGGCGATACGGCGAACGCACGGGAGCGGGCCATCGGAGGGCACCCGGCGGTCTTCGTCAAATGGCAGTGCCGTTTCAGGGACCCGCGGAACCCGCACGCGGACGAGGAAGGCTACGTGCCCTACGGGAGCCTCGTGAACTACACCGGTGGCCGCAGCAACGGCTGCACCACGTGGTCGCCCGCGGTCTCGCGGGACATCCTCGCGCAGGTGGAGGGCAACCCGACGACGCTCTACATCTATCCCGAAGGCCGCGATGTCGATGCGGTCGCCAATGCGGTGAAGGCCGGGACCGCGCCGTCGCGCGCGGGGCTCTACTGGAACGCCGCCTGTCTTCAGGCCATCGGAGCCCCGAAATTCTGGTCGAAGCGGACGCTGCAGCCGGTGATCGACAGCTGGCGGGACTCGCTGCCGGAGCAGCCGCATCGGGCGTTGCCGATCTGCAAATGAGTTTTGGCGGGGTGGGGACGTGGCCGGGACGCTGCTGCGGTTTTCCGTCCTGTGACGGGTGTGGGAGGTGGGTTCGGAGCGGTCTTCGGTTGGTGTCGTTGTTTCGTGCGGGGGCAGGTCGTGCGGCGATGCCTTGCCTGCAGCGAGGATTGACCTCCTGCGTTCGCGGTGCCCGCGAGGGACGAGGGGGCGCTGCCCCCGTCCGCGTTCCGCGGACTCCCCCGGAGTTTATCGGGCAAGATGAAGGTGCGGGCGCCGTGCTCTCTGGCGTCTTCCGGCGCGGGACAGTAGGGTCCGCCGCATGGATCTTCCCGCGCTGACATTCTCCGACGACCAGGCCGAGGCCTGGGACCGCGTGGCGGAGATGCTGCGCGGTGCCGGCGTCGATCTCGACGACGGCGTGGTGCTGCCCGCCAAGGACGGCGCGGCCCGGGTGATGGCGGTCATGGGCAAGGCGGGCTCGGGCAAGACGCTGCTGCTCTCCGAGCTCTGCAAGGCGGTCGAGGCCGCGGGTGCCGAGCTTGTGTCGGGCGATTTCGAGAGCCGCAAGCGTCGCGAGAAGCGCAGCTTCGCGGTGCTGGCGCCCACCAACAAGGCGGCGAGCGTGTTGCGGATGCGCGGCGTGCCCGCGACCACCATACACCGCATCATCTATACCCCGGTCTACGATCCCGAATACGAGCGCATCGCCGAATGGCTCACCGACCAGGCCGAGAAGCCCGAGATCGAGGCGCTGACCGAGGACGCGCTTGACCGCGCCTATGCCGCCTTCCAGGGCCACAAGTCGGTGCCGGCGGCGCTGGCGGCGGCGGGGCTCAGGGGCAGCGATTTCATCACCGGCTGGAAACGCCGCGAGGAGCCGCTGGACATCGGCTTCGTCGACGAGGCCTCGATGCTCGACGACCGCCAGTTCGAGGACCTGCAGGAGATCTTCCCCAACCTCGTGCTGTTCGGCGATCCGGCGCAGCTCGCGCCGGTGAACCAGTCCGGCAAGATGGTCTTCGACGAGGTGCCCGAGGAGCGCAAGCTCGAGCTGCACCGCATCCACCGGCAGCAGGCCGACAACCCGATCCTCGATCTCGCCCATGCGCTGGCAGATCCGTCGCTCGAGTTCCACCATTTCGAGCGCATGGTCGAGGAGAAGGCGGCGCAGGATGACCGCGTGGTCTGGGCGGGCCGGGTCGAGGTCGACCTGATGGCGCGCTCACCGGTGCTGGTCTGGCGCAATGCCACGCGGATCCGCCTGATCAATGCCTTCCGCGCCGTGCATGGCGCGCCGGAGACCGAGCTTCTGCCCGGCGAGCCGCTGATCTGCGACGGCATCGAGCTGCCGCTGAAACACCGCAAGAAGCGGCTGGACCTCGAGGCGCGCGGGCTCATCAAGGGTGCGCAGGTGATCTACCTCGGACCGGGCCGCAAGCCCGGTTTCTCGCGGTTGCACGTAATGGGCGCGCCCGATCCGCAGGTCTCGGCGGCCTCGATCGTGAAGATCGAGAAGCCCGACGAGGAAGAGCCCTTCATCCCATACGCGGCCCGCATGGGCGCGGCCTTCCTGCACGGGGCGGCGGTGACCATCCACAAGGCGCAGGGGTCGCAATGGGAGAACGTGCAGGTGTTCGCGCCGGATCTCTTTGCCGCGGCGCGCATGGGCCGGGTCGAGGCCGGGCAGCCGCTGTGGAAGCGGCTCGCCTACGTGGCGATCACCCGGGCGTCGGACCGGCTTTACTGGGTGGTACGCAACCGGCTGGCGCGGCCCACGGGGCCTCTCGGCACCGATGATCTGAAGGCGCCCGCGGTGGCGCTGACGCTGGAACAGGAAGAGGCAGAGACAGGCCCGGCATGAACGACATCACCGATCCCCCCAGCCCCTTCGCGCAGCACCTCGGCTACGAGTTGGTGGCGTGGCGCGAAGACTATGCCCGCTACGAGATGCCCATCCGCCCGTTTCTCGAGAACCGGCAGGGCATCCCGCATGGCGGCGCGATCGCGACGCTGCTCGACTCGACCATGGGTCTGTGCGGGCTCTGGTCCGGGGATGCCGCGGAGCGGCGCATGGGGCTGACGCTGTCGCTCAACGTCCAGTACATCGGTCAGGCGAAGGGCACGAAGCTGATCTGCGAGGCCCGCAAGACCGGCGGCGGCAGGACCACCTTCTTTGCCGAGGGCGAGATCACCGACGACACCGGGCAGCTCGTGGCCAAGGGCACCGGGGTCTTCCGTCACCGCCGCAGCTGAGGTCGCGACCGTGGTGCGGGTTCAGTAGCCCGCCGCGCGGTCCACGAGGTGGAGGAGGGGCTCGCCGGCCTCGCCCCGCCGGATGTTCTCGGCAATGACGCGGGAGGCGCTGGGCACGCGGGTGTCTGCGGCCACGTGGGGCGTGACCGTCACGCCGGGATGCGCCCAGAACGGATGATCCTGCGGCAGCGGCTCCTTGCGGAAGACGTCGAGCGTCGCGTGCCCGACTTGGCCTTGGTCGAGCGCCTCGACCAGCGCCGCGTCGTCGATTAGCGGGCCGCGCCCGGGGTTCACGATGCAGGCGCCGCGGGGCAGGAGCGCCAGCGTCTCCCTGTTCATCAGGTCCTGCGTCGCGGGCGTGTCCGGCAGCAGCAGCACGAGGATCTCGGCCCCCGCCAGCGCCTTCGTCAGGCCGTCCGGGCCGTGGTGGCAGGTGATGCCCTCGACCTTGCGCGGGGTGCGCGACCAGCCCGAGACCGGGAAGCCGAGGCTGGCAAGCGCGCCCGCGCAGGCGGTGCCCAGCGTGCCGAGCCCCAGTACCGTCACCGGCCGCTCGGAGGCGAGCGGCGGCACCACCGGGTCCCAGCGATGGTCGGGGTTCAGGATGTAGCGGTCCATGCCGAGGTGGTGCCGCAGCACATGCCCGGTGACGTATTCCAGCATGCCCTGTGTCAGGCCTTCCTCGTCGACCATGCGCGCGAGAGGCACGGTCAGGGTCTTGTTCCCGGTGATACGCTCGACCCCGGCCCAGAGGTTCAGCACCGCCTTGAGGCGGGTGTAGGGGATGAAGTCCCGGACCTCGGAATCGGGCGCGTAGACGATGTAGTCGACGGTTTCCGGTTCCGCCTTGCACCTCAGCGCGTAGTCGAGGCCGAAGCCGTCGAGCGCAGCGCGCAGCGGCGCCTCGTAGACGGCCCAGCGGTCGGGGCCGGCGGCAAAGAGAATGTTCGTCATGTCAGCGGGGCCTGTGGATCTGTGCGCTCTGGACCATTCCGAAGGCGATCATCAGCACCATCATTGCCGAGCCGCCGTAGCTCACCAGCGGCAGCGGCACGCCGACCACCGGGGCGAGGCCCATGACCATCGACATGTTCACGGCAAAGAACAGGAAGAAGGTCAGGCCGATGCCCAGCGTCAGCAGCGAGGAATAGCGGTCGCGGTTCTGCATGGCGGCGATGATGCAGAACACGAGGACGAGCACGTAGAGGATAAGAAGGGAGATGCCGCCGACGAAGCCGAATTCCTCGGCCAGCGTGTTGAAGATGAAGTCGGTATGCTTCTCGGGCAGGAAGTTCAGCCGCGACTGGGTGCCCTGCATGAAGCCGCGCCCGGTCCAGCCGCCCGAGCCCATGGCGATCTTGGCCTGGGTGATATGGTAGCCGGCGCCCAGCGGATCGGTCGAGGGGTCGAGGAAGGTGTCGATGCGGCGGAACTGGTAGTCCTGCAGCAGTTGCCAGCTGGTGCCGCGCGAGAGGAAGACGGTGTAGACCGCGCCCACGCCTCCGGCGGCCACCACGGCGAAGTAGAGCCAGTGCACGCCCGCGAGGAACATCATCAGCGCGCCCGCGATCAGCAGCAGGAGCGCGGTGCCGAGGTCGGGCTGGATCAGGGTCAGCCCGGTCGGCAGCAGGATCAGCAGGATCGGCGCCAGCACCCAGACCGGGTGCGACACCCGCTTCATCGGCAGCCAGTCGTAATAGGCGGCCAGCACCATCACCAGCGCGATCTTCATCAGCTCGGACGGCTGCAGCTGCATGAAGCCGATGTCGATCCAGCGCTGCGCGCCCATGCCGACGGTGCCGAAGAGCTCCACCCCCACCAGCAGCGCCAGCGCCAGCATGTAGATCAGCGCCGAGAGGTTGCGCCAGAGCCAGATCGGCACCATCGCCACGAGGAACATCGCCGCAAGGCCAAGCGCGTAGCGTTCCATCTGCGGCTCGGCCCAGCGTTCGATGGAGCCGCCCGCGACCGAGTAGAGCATCAGGAAGCCGACGCAGGCGACCGCTGTCAGCAGGATCACCAGCGGCCAGTTCAGGTAGAGCACCTTGCGCCAGCCGGTCGGGACCGTCTTGACCGTGTATTCGAGATAGCTCATGCCCGGCTCCCCGCTGCGGCGGCGGCGGCCCGTTCACGGCGGATCCGTTCGATCTCCTGTTGCTGCGCCTCGATGCGGCCGCGGTCCGAGGAAGGGTAGGCGTCGAGCGGCGGGGTGCCGCCGAAGAGCGCTTGCAGGGTGATGTCGCGCGCGATGGGCGCCGCGGTCGAGGACCCGCCGCCACCGTGCTCGACGACCACCGAGACCGCGATGCGCGGCGCGTCATAGGGCGCGAAGTTCACGAAGAGCGCGTGGTCGCGATGCTCCCACGGCACTTCCTTGCTGTTCACGACGCGGTTCAGCACCTGGCTGGTGCCGGTCTTGCCCGCCATCAGCATATGGTCGAGCGCGATGCGCGACCGGTAGGCGGTGCCCCGGCGGCTGTTCATCACCGAGAACATGCCCTTGCGGATGTACTTGAGATGCGTCGGGTCGATGTCCAGCGTGCCGCCGCCCCGCGACGGCGTCTCGACGCCGCCGACGCTGCGCACCAGCCGCGGCTCGATGGCGCGCCCCGTGGCAACCCGCGCCACCATCACCGCCTGCTGCAGCGGCGAGGTCAGCACGTAGCCCTGTCCGATCGAGGCGTTCACCGTGTCGCCGATGCGCCACTCGGCGCCGCGCTCGCGCCGCTTCCAGTCCTTGTCGGGGATCAGCCCGTCGGTCACCGCCGACATCGGCACGTCCGGCGCGGTGCCGAGCCCGAGCCTGCGGCCCATGTCGGCGATCTTCTCGATGCCCACCTTCAGCGCGAGGTCGTAGTAGAACACGTCGCAACTGTCGCGGAGGCTGTTCTCGAGGTTGACCCGGCCGTGACCAGAGCGCTTCCAGCAGTGGAAGCGCCGCGAACCGATTTCCATATGACCGGGGCAGTAGACCGTGTCGTCGGGCCCGATGACCCCGGCCTCGAGGCCCGCCAGCGCGGTCACCAGCTTGAAGGTCGAGCCGGGCGGGTAGGCGTCCTGCACGGTCTTCGAGGCCAGCGGCCGGTGGTTGTTCTCGCGCAGCACGTTGTAGTCGGCGACCGAGATGCCGCGGACGAACTTGTTCGGGTCGTAGGAGGGGGCCGAGGCGATGGCCAGCACGTCGCCGTTCTCGACGTCGATCACCACCGCCGAGGCGCTTTCCTCGCCGAGGCGCGCCTTGATGTAATCCTGCAGGTCGCTGTCGACGGTAAGCTGCATGTCGGCGCCGGTCGCGCCCTCGCGCCGGTCGAGCTCGCGCATGACGCGGCCGACGGCGTTGACCTCGACGCGCTTGGCACCGGCCTTGCCGCGGAGCTGCTCCTCGAACTTCGCCTCGATGCCGACCTTGCCGATCTGGAAGCGCGGGATGCGTAGCACCGGCTCGGGGTCCTCGTAGCGGGCGAGATCGCGCTCGGAGACCGGGCCCACGTAGCCCACCACGTGGGCGAAGTTCTCGTGCTGCGGGTAGACGCGGCTCAGGCCCACCTCGGGTGTGACGCCGGGCAGGGCGGGGGCGTTCACCGCGACGCGGCTGATCGACTCCCAGCTCACGCGGTCGGCGACGGTCACCTGCAGGAACGGCGGTGAGGTCCGCATCTCCTCGATGGCGCGCTTGACCTCGGCCGGGTCGAGTTCGACCAGCACCGAGAGGCGGCGGATGACGTCGTCGATGTCACCGGCATCCTCGCGCCGCATGGTGATGCGGTAGGTGTTCTCGTTCTCGGCGATCACCCGGCCGTTGCGGTCGAAGATGCGGCCGCGCGACGGCGGAATCAGGTGGATGTTGATGCGGTTCTCTTCGGCCAGCAGGCGGAACTCGTCAGCCTGCTCCACCTGCATGTAGCGCATGCGCATCGCCAGCGTGCCGGCAAAGGCCACCTGGGCGGCGCCCAGCATGAGCCCGCGTCGGGTGATCTTGCGGCTGCTCTCGGCGGTATCGCGGGGCGTGCGTCTCACAGGCTCCTCCCGGCGTGGTCGAAATCGCCCGGGGCAAGGCGTCGGACCCCGAGCAGGTACTGCGAGACCATCACCACCAGCGGGTAGCAGATCACGGTCATCGCGAAGCGCATCAGCGACAGGAAAGACGGTCCGGCCGGAACGATCAAGAGCCCGAGGGCAAGGCGAAACACAATCGTGATGACCGCGAGCACCGTCGCGACAGCGATCCACTCCATGACGAAGGTGCTCTCGCGGTCGCGCCGGTCGCGCGACTTGAGAAACTCGGTCGCCATCAGCACCAGGGCCGACCAGAGCCCCGGCGGGCGCTGGAAGAGGATGTCCGCGAGCAGCATCACCGCCGCGACCGAGAGTGCGGGCACGTAGTCGGGACGGCGCAGCGCCCATGCAAAGCAGAGTGCCACCAGAAGGTCGGGCCCGGCATAGCGCGGCGGCAGCAGGTCGAGCGGCAGCAGGTGGTAGAACATCACCAGAAGCGACAGTCCGACGAAGGCCGCTCGCATGATCCAGATGCGGGCAGGGCGGGATTCAGCCATCGGGCTGCTCCGGTGCCTGCGCGGTGTCGCTGTCCGTGCCCGGCGGCAGCTCGGGCAAGATCAGCGCCGAGGGCGAGCTCACGCGTCGGGCGCCGTGGTCGCGCAGGACGCGCAGGAACTCGAGCCGCTCGTAGTCGGCGGCAAGCCGGACCCGCAGTCGGCCGCCCGGATCCTCGGCCACCTGTCCGATCAGCAGCCCCGGCGGGAAGACCTCGCCGTCGCCGCTGGTCACGATGCGGTCGCCGGGGCGCACCTGGTCGGGATCCTCGAGAAAGTCGATGGGCGGCGCGGCGGAGTTGTCACCGGTCACCAGCGCGCGCTGTCCCGAAGGCTGGATCACCGCGGGAATGCGGCTGGTGGTGTCGGTGAGCAGGATCACCCGGCTGGTGTTGGCGCCGACGCCCGAGACCCGCCCGACGAGGCCGATGCCGTCCATGGTCGCCCAGCCGTCGACGATGCCGTCGCGCGATCCCACGTTGATCAGCACCGACTGGCGGAAGGGTGAGCCACTGTCGGCCAGCACCACGCCGGTGATGTAGGTGAGCCGGGGATCAAGGCGCACGTTGTTGAGATCGCGCAGGCGCGCGTTCTCCTGCTCGAGCTGCAGGGCGGCCTCTTTCCAGGCGGTCATCTGGCGCAGCACGCGGCGCAATTCCTGGTTCTGCTCGTGGATGCGCTGGTAGCTCTGGAAATCCCGCAGGATGTTCACCGCACCGGTGACCGGCGCCATGGCCCAGTCGAAGCCGGGCAGCACGGCGTCGATCACCTGCGCGCGGAAACGCTCCACCCGCGGGCTGTCGATCCGCCAGAACAGGAAGAGCCCGAAGAGGCACAGGACCAGCACCGCCAGAAGCAGGCGCTTCAGCGGGCGGGAATAGTCCTCGGAATTGGTTCCGTGCTTCGCCATTCAACCCCTTATAGCAGGCTTGGGGCCGCGATCATTTAACGCGTGTCAGGAGTCGTAGTCGATGGCGTGGCGCAGCTGCTTCTCGTACTCGAGCGCCTTGCCGGTGCCGAGCGCCACGCAGTTGAGGCTCTCGTCCGCGATCGAGACGGCAAGACCGGTCTGCTCGCGCAGGGCCAGGTCGAGATCGCCCAGCAGCGCGCCGCCACCGGTGAGCATGACGCCCCGGTCGACGATGTCTGCGGCAAGATCCGGCGGGGTGGCTTCGAGCGCGGTCATCACCGCCTCGCAGATCTGCTGCACCGGCTCGGCCAGTGCCTCGGCGACCTGCGCCTGGCTGATCTCGGTTTCCTTCGGCACGCCGTTCAGCAGGTCGCGGCCGCGGATCTGCATCGACGAACCGCGCCCGTCGTCGGGCATGCGGGCGGTGCCGATGGAGGTCTTGATGCGCTCGGCGGTGGATTCGCCCACGAGCAGGTTCTGCTGGCGGCGCAGATAGTTGACGATGGCCTCGTCCATGCGATCGCCGCCGACGCGGATCGAGCGGGCGTAGACGATATCACCCAGCGACAGAACGGCCACCTCGGTGGTGCCGCCGCCGATGTCCACGACCATGTTGCCGGTCGGATCGGTGATCGGCATGCCGGCCCCGATGGCCGCGGCGATGGGCTCGGCGATGAGGCCGGCCTTGCGGGCGCCTGCGCTCAGCACCGACTGGCGGATGGCGCGCTTCTCGACCGGGGTGGCGCCGTGCGGCACGCAGACGATGATCTTGGGCTTCGAGAAGGTCGAGCGCCTGTGCACCTTGCGGATGAAGTGCTTGATCATCTCTTCGGCGGTGTCGAAGTCGGCGATCACGCCCTCGCGCATCGGCCGGATGGCCTCGATCGAGCCGGGTGTCCGGCCCAGCATCAGCTTGGCGTCCTCGCCCACGGCGAGCACTTTCTTCACACCGTCCTTGATGTGGTAGGCGACCACTGAAGGCTCGGACAGGACAATCCCGCGTCCTTTGACGTAGACCAGCGTGTTCGCGGTCCCGAGGTCGATTGCCATGTCCGCCGAAAAGGCGCCCATGAGTCTATCCAGTCCAAACATTCTGTGCCCTGCCCCGAATACTAGATTTGGCCCGCGACTCTGCCCGAGTCCAAGCCGGAGGTCTTATAGGACCGCTTGTCCGTTGGCGAAAGGGGCTGGGCGCTGCAATTCGGCGTGAAACCGCCGCAGCCGGAGCGCCTGCCCGGAAACCGGCAGGTCACCTTTCCCGAGGGGCCCGGCAAGGGGCGCGGGTTTGTCTTGCGCCCATGCCAGCATATGTCAGGAACAGGTCGGACACTGCATAAGGAGGGAATGAGGACATGGGGCTGAACGTCTATCTGTCGGGGGAAATCCACAGCGACTGGCGCGACCGGATCATCGAGGGCGCGCAGGGGCTCGACGTCACGTTTTCGTCACCGGTGACCGATCATGCCGCGAGCGACGATTGCGGGGTGACGATCCTCGGCGCCGAGGAGAGCAAGTTCTGGCACGACCGCAAGGGCGCCCAGATGAATGCGATCCGCACCCGCAAGGGCATCGTCGACGCGGACGTCGTGGTGGTGCGCTTCGGCGACAAGTACAAGCAATGGAACGCCGCCTTCGACGCGGGCTATGCCGCGGCTCTCGGCAAGTCGCTGATCATCCTGCAGCCGCCCGAGCATGACCACGCGCTCAAGGAGGTCGACGCCGCCGCGCTCGCGGTCGCCCGCGAGCCGGAGGAGGTGGTCGAGATCTTCCGCTACGTGCTCACCGGCACCCTGCCGGGCTGAGTTTTTCAAACGACGCAGGTCCCCTTGAGTAGCGGGGGCCGTGCGTCACGCAAGCCGCGCTCAGTCCCGCGGCGGGGTGACCATGCCGATCTTTACCGCGGGCCGTTCTAGGAACCGTTCCACGTAGGCCCGGCAGTTCGGCAGCTCCGGCCAGCCCACCACGTCCGTCGCGCCGTAGAACCCGAGCGCGTTGAGCCAGGGCGCGATGGCCATGTCGGCGACGGAGTAGTCGCCGGCGATCCACTCTCGCCCTTCGAGCTGCCGCTCGACCACGCCGAGCAGGCGGCGCGCCTCGGAGACGTAGCGCTCGCGCGGGCGGGGATCCTCGACCTCGGAGCCCGCGAATTTCCAGAAGAAGCCGAGCTGCCCGAACATCGGCCCGATGCCGCCCATCTGGAACATCAGCCACTGCAGCACCTCGTAACGCGCCGCGGGCGTGCTGCCGATGAAGCGCCCGGTCTTGTCGGCCAGATAGATCAGGATGGCGCCGCTCTCGAAGATGCCGACGGGGCTGCCATCGGGGCCGTCGGGGTCGATGATCGCGGGGATCTTGCCGTTGGGGTTGAGCGAGGTGAACTCGGCGCTCTTCACGAACGCGTCGCCCAGCGGCACCTTGTGAGCCTCGTAGGGCAGGCCCATTTCCTCGAGCGCGATCGACACCTTGACCCCGTTGGGGGTCGGGAAGGCATAGAGCTGGATGCGGTCGGGATGGGTCGCGGGCCAGCGGGCGGTGATCGGGAAATCGGAAAGAGTGGTCATTCTGCGCTCCTGCAAATGCGCCGGACCAGAGGCGGGCGGTTTGCCGTTTCCGCGCGGGCCCGGCTATGCCAGTGTTTCCCCAAGCCTTGCCCGCAGAGGACCGGGCGATCAATCGCTGCGACGCAGCCGAGGACAGCAAGGAACACAAAAGTGATTCAGGAATTCAAGGATTTCATCGCCAAGGGCAACGTCATGGACATGGCGGTCGGCATCATCATCGGCGCCGCCTTCACCGCCATCGTGCAATCGCTGGTCAACGACATGATCAATCCCATCGTCGGTCTCTTCACCGGCGGCATCGATTTCACCAACCTGTTCTGGGTCTACGGCGATGGCAGCTATGCCAGCCTCGAGGCCGCGCGCGAGGCCGGGGCCACGGTCTTTGCCTACGGTGCCTTCCTCACCGCCGTGATCAACTTCTTCATCATCGCCTTCGTCGTCTTCATGCTGGTGAAGACCGTCAACCGGGTGAAATCGGCGGCCGAGAAGCCCGACGAGGTGGCGCCCGAAGTGAAGACCGGCCCCTCGGAACTCGACATCCTGATCGAGATCCGCGACTCGCTGAAGCGCTAGGCCGAACCGGCGTGCGGGCGGAGATAGGCAGCATCCTGAAGCCCCTGAAAGCCATGCGCGCGCGGCATGGCGGTGGTCGGTTGCGCGATGCGGGACGCTTCGCTATCAGGCGCGCACACGCAAAGAGGGCGACCATGAGCCAGGTCCTGAAAATCGCCTGCGGCAGTGTTGCCGTGGGCCTCGCTGTTCTCGCGATCAAGACCATCGCTTGGTGGCTGACCGGCTCCGTCGCGCTCTTGTCCGACGCGCTCGAGAGCATCGTCAACGTCGCGACGGCGCTGGCCGCGGTGGTGGCGCTGCGCATCGCCGCTCAGCCCGCCGATTCCCGCCATCCGTTCGGCCATCACAAGGCCGAGTATTTCAGCGCCGTGCTCGAGGGCGTGCTGATCGTCGTCGCGGCGATCCTGATCCTGCGCGAGGCCTGGTCGGCGTGGCAGGACCCACGCATCATCGAGGCGCCCTGGCTCGGGCTCGGGATCAACTGCGTCGCGAGCCCGATCAACGCGGCCTGGTGCTGGAAGCTGATCCGCACCGGGCGGCGCATGCACTCTCCCGCGCTCGAGGCCGACGGCAGGCACCTGCTGACCGATGTGGTTTCGTCCATCGGGGTCACGGCGGGCGTGGTGGCCGCGGTGCTCACCGGCTGGGCATGGCTCGACCCGGCGCTGGCCGCGCTGGTGGCGCTCAACATCCTGTGGTCGGGCTGGCAGGTGGTGCGCGGCTCGGTCGGCGGGCTGATGGACGTCTCCGCCCCCGAGGAAGAGCTGGAGCAGATGCGTGCGCTGATCTCGGCCAATGCCGAGGGCGCCGTCGAGGCCCACGACCTGCGCTCGCGCCGCGCCGGCAGTGCGGTCTTCGTCGAGTTCCACCTCGTGGTGCCCGGCGACATGACCGTGGACGCTGCCCACGACATCTGCGACCGGGTCGAGGGGGCGCTGCACAAGGCCTTCGAGGGCAGCCGCGTGATCATCCACGTCGAGCCCGAGCACAAGGCCAAGCACAGCGGCATCGTGGTGCTCTGAGCCGCAGCCTTTCGTCCACTCGCTGATACGCCGATATCCGCCCAGCACCTTGCCGATCAGCGAGCGCCCGTTCAGCCCGGGTTCTTCTGCAGTGCGCGGGTTGTTGATGCAGTAGAGGTAGCCCATCGGGATGTGGTTCCAGTAGTCGTTGTCGCGACCGCCGGCCTCGAGCAACAGCCAGCGGCGCCCCGCCTCGGCCAGACGCTTGGTCAGCACGCAACCCGCGCTGCCTGCTCCGAAGATGACGTGATCCCGGGACATTGGCCCTCCCCGTCCGCATCGCGGCTCACTTGTCGGACATTTGATATGTCAAACAATTGTGGGCGCCGCAGCCGGCGATGGTCGTGGCGTCATTTGGTTGCAGCCTGTGCGTGCCGGGGTGCCCTCAGACGGGCAGGGCGGTGGTCTTGAACACCGTGCGCAGGGCGAAGCTCGACTGCATCTGCGCGACGCCGGGCAGGCGGGTCAGGTACTGGCGGTGGATGCGGGCGAAGTCCTCGGTGTCTTCGGCCACGACCTTGAGGATGTAGTCGGCGGTGCCGGCCATCAGGTGACATTCCAGCACGTCGGGAATGCGCGAGACGGCCTTCTCGAAGGCGTCCAGCACCTCGTCGGCCTGCGCGCTCAGGGTGATCTCGACGAAGACCGTGGTGGGCATGTTCATCTTGCGCGCATCGAGCAGCGCCACGTAGCCGCGGATGAAGCCCTCGGTCTCGAGCCGCTGCACCCGGCGGTGGCAGGCAGACGGCGAGAGATGAACCTGATCCGACAGGTCTGCGTTGGACATGCGGCCCTGTTTCTGAAGGACGCGCAGGATGCGGCGGTCGGTGTCGTCCAGATCCATGGTGATTTCTTTCGTGAAAGGGGCCGTTTGTCGAAGCTTCTACGCGGAGGGCGCCGCGCAACGCACCAAATCCGCGCGGAAATTGCAAGCCACGCTTGGCAGGATTCAAATATAATCGACAGGGAGGAGTCGCAGATGAAACTTGGATGCCCCGCA
>PALD01000057.1 GCA_002710685.1 Cytophagaceae bacterium
AGGCAGCGCGCGAGGCTATCGACGCGGGCGCGCTCCCGGGCTTCGGCGCTCCCGCGGCCTTCCGCGTCGGCCCGCTCCGCCAGATCGTCGGCCAGCCGCAGCCGCGCGCGGTTCTGCGTTTCGCTGTCCGGCCCGGCGATCTTGAGCCGGATTCCGGTCGCCCGCCCGGTCACCGGGTCCGCCAGGTCAAACCATGCGCCCCGGTCCTGATCGGCAGAGAAGGCGCGGATCTCGTCAAGCTGCATTGTCGGGGTTCCCGCTTGTCGGTGTCGTGGTGATGTTCGGGTTGATGAATTCTTCGCCACCCGGGCGCGGCGGAAGGCCAAGCCATCCCCGGCCCTCGTTCGGGTTGATCACGCGCGAGGCGGTCAGGCTGTTGATCACGGTCGAGCGGGTCGAAAGATCGGCCCGGGTCAGGTCGTCGCGGTCGAAGCGGACGGCATACTGCCCGCGCTCTTCGGCGCCGAACAGCGCGCGGCGCAGCGCGCCCTCGGTCGCCCGCAGCCACGGCTCAAGGGTGTAGCTCAGGAACTCCCGGCCCATCTGTTCCGTGTTCGACCATGTGGCGCGGTCATGGTCGTAAAGCATCGACGGCGGCACGCGGAACACGCGGGCGATTTCGAGGATTTGAAACTTGCGGTTTTCGAGAAACTGGCTGTCGGTCGAGGCGAGCGTGAACGGCTTGAAGTCTGCCCCATCGTAAAGGATCGCGGTCTGCCCGCCGCCATCCTCGCCTTCATGGGTCAACCGCCACGCGGCGCGCGCCTTCTTCACACTTTCCTCGCCCATGCCCTTCGGGAACAGCAGCGCCCCGGATGGCCGGGCGCCGCGCCCGAAGAGCCGCGCCGCGTGGTTGTTCAGCGCGATGGCGGTGCCGATGGCCTCGCAGGCCAGAGACAGCGGCGCGCGACCGAAGGGGCTGCGGAGGTGGATCACGTCCGACGCGGGCACGCTGCGCCCGTCGATCTTATAGGACGGTTCCCCGGTCGTCTGGTGGAACTGCACATCCATGACGCCCCGGCGGTAGCGGATGATTTCCGCAAGGCGGCCATCCGCCAGCCGGTTGACGTAGGCCATCCCCCCCCGGTCGTCGGACAGCGCGTCGATGACCAGATCGCGCAGGAAGCTGAAACCATCGGTCCAGTCGTTCGCATGATCGCGCAGCAGCGGGAGAACGGGGTGCCCCGCTTCCGGTGTCTCGGTGCCGTCTTCCTCGATGCGCACAACGCCCACGTCGAGCGTGGCGACGGCATCGGAGATTACCCGGATCGCGCCCGACACGGCGGGCACGCGCAGGGCTGTCTCAGGCGTGACCGGCGCCCCGGTGGCGGTGCTGGGGACAATGCCGAACAGCGCATAAAGATCGTCGCCCGGTTCGGCGAGTCCCTTGGTCTCGGGCTGGCCCGCGCCGATGTCGGCGAAAGCCTTGGCTTCGGGCTCACCCGCGCCCGGTCGGGCGGCGGCGGCATCGGTCGAGGGGTCAGGTTTGGATTTGAACGGCCACATGGCGCCAAGATCAGGCGCAAGCGGTCGGGTTCCTAGCTGGCCAGATCTTGCAGGTCATGGGTTTTCATTGGTTTTCATGACTGGCCAAAACGAAAAAACCCTATTTACCGCAAATGTAGCGCGAGCCTCCCCGCGCCGGTCCCCGATATGCCCCCAAAGTCGAAAGGCACCCCCCGGGGGTGGCCCTGCCGCCCGCCGCGCCACCGTCAGGCGCTCGATGCGCCGCCGCCCGTCGAGGTGCCGCGCAGCCATGCCTCAAGCTCATGTCGGAAAGCGAAGTAACTGCCCGATCCTTCGGGCCGGTAGATCGGCACACGCGGGTTGCGGGCCAGCCTGCGCGTCTTGTCGACCGAACAGCCGATAGCGCGCGCGATGGCTTCCAGCCCCCAGAGCTTTGCAGGCCCGGCGAAGAGGGCATCAAAGCTGGCGCCGTCGAGCTGCGGCCTTGCCTGCGTCTTGGTCGGTTGTGCCATGCTAGAACCCTATCGCTCTCAGCTGCTGGCTGGTGACAAGCTGCCTGCCCAGCATTTCAGCAATCATGGTGTTGTTCAGCGCGCTTGGGGGGATGAAGTCACCAGCGTGGACCTTGCTTGCCCACCACGCCGCCCGATCTTCCAGTGAAGCGCTGCCGCTTGCGCCCGGCGCTGCGCGCCTTCCCTGTTGCCAACGCTTGTCCTGCAGCCATCGGTCAGAGGCGCAGAGATACCGCTTCGCCTTGCCCCCATTCTCAGCCCGATAGCGCCGCGCTGCCGCCACGATCACCTCGGGGTTGGCGCCTGCGGCCACCGCATCGTCAAACAGCACCTCACAGGCGTTGCGGTCCCTGAGCTTCGGGAACACCTCGCAGAAGCGATCAAAGGGGCGCCGGTCGGCTTCGCGCGCGCACGCGGGTTTTCTTATAGGTTCTCTTACAAGGTTAGTGTCCAGATTCTGGACACGGCTTTTGGCGTTTTCTGGACACGGCTTTGCGGCTTTTCTGGACACGGAACCGAGTCCAGAATCTGGACACGGCTTTTCAGCGTGGAAGTCATCTTCGCAGGCCAGAAAGTAGCGGGTGGCCTGCTGCCGCCGCGTCTCAGTGTTCACCCGCCGCTCGCGCCGGATCAGTCCCTTCGCTTCAAGGATCTTGAGGTGCGTGTTGATCGAAGCTCTGGACATTTCGCAGTCAGCGGCAAGTCGCGCCTGCGCCGGGAAGCATCCCAGGTCCGGGTTGTGACGGTCGGCCAGATGCCAGAGAACCAGCTTTGTCGCCGGTTTCAATCCGCGTTGCTGGATGGCCCAGTTGGTCGCTGCGTGGCTCATGTGCTGCTCTTCGCCTTGCGCTATTCCGTGTCGGTCTGACCGCTGGGGGCTTTCACCACCCGGGGTCCGGGGTTGGCGCGCTGCGCGCCGTGCGGGTATTTGCGCGCCATGAAGTCGTACAGATCGCGCAGCTCGGCGCGCATCGCGTCGGACAAGAACCGGGGGCGATCAGTCTTCTGGGGCATCGTCTTCGTCCGGGATCAGGTCGAGGATCGGGCGCGGCAGGCGCATGGCGAGGCCGCGCGACACGCCCCAGAAAGCCAATGTGATGACCGGCCCATGAAGCGCCGGATCACCCGGGATCATCTCGCCCAGCTCACGAGTCCACCTCCTAGAAAAGCGGAACTCTCCCGTTGCGGGCATGTATAGAAGCCCCATACTCATGCCGCCCGCCGCCAGATCTTTTGAAAGCTGTTCGATCACTTCCGGGTGCGATGCAGGGCCATCCAGCCCTAGCGCCTTGGGCGCCGCCGCCATAGCTAATCGCAATGGCCCGAAGGCGCCCCCGGAGTCGGGCGGCGCGATAGCAACCTCATTCGCTCTCTCTGTCCAGACAGCGGAGTTGCGAAGCATCATCGCAAGAAGGTAATCGGTTGCCTCGTCGAGAAAGATGACGGAGGATCGCGGTCCGATACCAATATCGGCAAGCATCTGGCGCAGCCTCAGACGGCAGACCATCCGCAGATCATACTGCGCCCTGCCCTTGATCTTCGGATCAAGCCCTGCCCGCCGGTCATTGCGCTGATTCTCAATCGAACGCCCGGACGCGGCTTCGGCCTCCCCGGCGTTGTAGTGCAGGATCTTCACCTTCACTTCGCATCACTCCTTTGCGGTATATCCACCGGTTTTAGCACTTTGCGATTAAGGCGCAAGTATGCCGGTGGATTTACCGTTCTGGAAGCTCTTTCGCTGCGGTCCAAAAGTGTAGTGATACGGTCTCAGTCTTCCAGCTACAGCGCCACGTTTGCGCAACCCTAAGACGAACGCGGGCCGCGCTGGTGCGCGGCCCATAAAACCCGTTATCCGAACCAGAACCCCCTAGGGTTGAATGTGGTCACGCTCGATGCGCGGCGGCAGGCCTTCACAGCCGGAGGCCGCGCGCCAGATCGCGGCAAGCATCGCGTGCCCCGACTCCTGAATTTCATGCGCATGGTATTCACTGCCTTCCAGAGAACAGGGGCCGTCTTCCACCCACATGGCATGCGCCAGCGCGGCGATGCCTTCCATGCTGCAGGCGCCCTGTTCGATCATGGCCAGATGCAAGGATCTCACCCGGTCGCGCAGAGCGTCTGTTTCCGGCGTATCTACGGGGGCGTTGCGCCAAATCGTCTCGCCGCGCAGCCATTCGCGATAGATCGGCAGCACCGGATCTTCGGCCAGATCGGCAGCGGCAGGCCCTGCCGCAGCGGCGGCGGGCAGCGTGGCAAGCAGGGCGCGGCGGGACATGCGGGGGCCATTCCCGCAGGCGGGGTCTGTCTGTGTCATGGTCACTCTCGATGTTGGGAAGGTCGGGATCGGGCGCCGCGTGTGAAGTTAACAGCGCTATTTCTTGCCAGCTTCAAACCACCGGCGGGCAGTTAGTCGGTCAGGCTCTGCAGCGTGGCGTCGTCAAGCGCCCTTTGGACCGCGACGGCCTCACGGTCCGCCACATCCAGAAGGCCGCTCAAAAGCTCGCTGCTGATCATGTCCACGTCGATCAGCAGCCGCAGTGACCGCGTGACACTTTGCAGCCCAACCGCCCGGACATGCAGGGCGGCGAGATGTGCGGCCAGCGCGGGCGGCATCTTGGCAGAGGGCAAGCCGGTGGCGGCTGCCGAAACGCAAGCGTCGGGCATTGTCGGGACTCCGTAGTCAGGTTATTGATAGTAAATCTATCGCTTTTGAGGGCCCGATGTGTCAATAGAAAAAATATCAATACGGCAGATCAAGGCGGCGCGGGCGCTGCTGTCATGGTCGCAAGAGGACTTGGCGGAACGGTCGGGCGTGTCGGTCCCAACCATCGCACGGCTTGAAGCGACGGATGGCCCAATCGGAGGCCGCCGCTCAACAGCCGCAGCAATTCGCGCCGCGCTGGAACAGGCAGGCGTTGCCTTCCTAGATGATGACGGCCACGGCACAGGCGTTCGGGTGCGCGCTCAATGAGCTGGTCCATCACCAGAGCGGCGCGAGAGACAGGCCTATCGAAGTCCACGATCAGCCGGGCGATAAAATCGGGCAAGATCTCAGCATTACGGGGTGAAGATGGCGCCTATCACATCGAACCGGCAGAGCTGTTCCGCGCCTACCCCAAGAGGGTTGCGCAACCCCCGTCTGACGCGGCAGATGACGCGCCACGCAACCCACGTGAAGAACCATCTGCAACCCCCTCAAGAAACGAGGAAATTCTGCAAGTGAAAGTCGCCATGCTTGAGGAAATGCTTGACAGGGAACGGGAAACCGTTGCTGACCTCCGCAAACGGCTGGACACCACCACCGACCGCGTTCTTGCGCTGGCGCAACCCCAGCAACCCCCATCTGACGCGCCAAATGACGCGCCACGCAACACCCCGCAACCCCCGCATAAGCACTGGCTTTTCGGATTGTTCCGGCGCTAGAGCGTCACTTCATTCATCGCTCTTGCCAGTCGATGGCAGGTCAGGTTCCAGCCCCTCGAAGAACGGTTGAGAGACAGGCGGCAGTCCGGCGCCAGCGGGCAACTGGCCCTCGCCCACGCGGGGCAGGCGCCGCAGCTCCGCAGCCTGCAGGGTCGCGTCTGACTGGTCATCGGCATCCGCTATCACCTCGGCAGAGAAGCGGGACAGGCGCAGATTGTCGCGCTTGTCTGCCCACGCAACGCGGTCGTTCAAGATGTAGGCGCATTCCCGGCCCGCGCCGATCCTGACAACCTGCAGCCAATTTCCCGCCTCAAGATCGCTGATCGCGTTCCGGATCGTTCGATCCGTCAGGCCCAAGATCTTGGCCATGGTTTTCTGCGACACGACAACCGCATTCTGATTCCCGATGCTCGCAGAAAGCAGATGCAGAACAGCGGACGCAGAGGGCTTGCGCGCGGTCAGTTGGGCCCACGCTTCATGTGACGCCCGGTCGGTCTGCACAAAGGTTCCGCGCGGCTCGCGCCTGATGTCGGTTGGCGGGGTCATCCGCTTCATGGGCTGCGCCTCAGTTTCCGGGGGTGCGGAAACCTGCTTCCGCTTAAGGGAAACAGGTTTCCCGATCCGTGAAATGGACGCTACCAGCGCGCGCCTGTCGTGTGAAGCCGATTTCACGAAACAGGAAACACCCCCGGAAACCCATTTCCGGGGGTGCGGAAAACTGGCGACACTATCCACAGGCTAAGCCTATGAAATGATTACATCCGAATTTTTGCCCTTCTTATGATCTATACCGGAAGCCGCGCGCTGCCGGTGATCGCCGGGAGTGGCCCCCCACGGCAGGCGAGCGGCGGTCATCGGCAGCGGGTGGCTGACATGAGTCTGTGTCCGCAGGACGCCTTATCGTGGTCAGGTGGCCCACCTGCTGGCGCTTCGCCTATCCTGCATTATGCCCCCAGGTCAGCCGTGCCATGCGTCGAATGCTGCGGCAGTTAGGGGGGTGGCAGGGGGCTTTCCGGTCGCCTTGCCATAGAAGTCCTGCAGCCAGACTTGATCCATGGCGGTCAGGATCTCGACATGGTGCGGCTCAAGCGGAACGCGCATCAGGCGGGCCCATGCAAGGATTTCGGGAAAGCTGATTGGATTGGCACCGCCCGGCCCGCAGGTGCGGGCACGGGACAGCGCCATGAAGCCGTTCCAGAGCGGCGAGGAACCTTCCGGCGCCAGCGGGCGCCCCCCGGCAAGATGCGCCTTCAGCGCCGCGCAGAGGCGTTCCCGCTGTCGGTCTGTCATCGGTTCAGCACCTCGCGAAACTTTAGTGAAGCGGTGCTGATCGGACTCGCGCCATAGACCGGCTGTCCGGACAGATCGTCCAGCACCTCAAAGCGGCCCATCGCCACCAGCCGCACCGGCGCCCCTTCGGCGATGGCGGCGCGCAGCGGCATCTGGATGCCCAGCCGGTAAACGCCATCACCTTCGGGCAGGACGTAGGTCACGCCCATAGGCCAGTCATCAGCGCTCAGAATCTGGCCAGCCACCGGCACCAGCGCGGCATCGGTCGCCGTCACGCGGATCTCGGTTGAGCCCGCCGCTGCCGCCTCAGTCGCGGGGATAAATGGCCCTGCGTCGAATCCGGCGCCGGTCGAGAAGTAAGCGCCGGTCGAGAAGGGGTTGCCCTGCGCAGCCTGCTGCGCGCTCAGAACCGCCAGCCTGTTGAACGTGGCAGGATCAATCATCGGCACGCGGTAGATACCGGCCCGGCCCTGTCCGGCCCACATGGCAGCCCGCCATTGCCCGACCATATCCCGCCTGACCAAAAGGCCAAGGGTTCCCACCCAACGCGGAAAGGCGTTGAAAACGGTCTGTGTAAAACTGCTTGTGGCTTCTGCGGTCGGGCTTCCGCGCCAGTCAATCGACCATTCCGCCTGCGCCAGCCGCATAAGCTGGTATCCGATTGTGACAACGGTCCGGCTCATCCCGTGGTGCCCCTTTCATTGTAGCTGTTGGCGACGGTTCCGAACTGCTGCGCCTGCTGCCGCGCGCTCGCCTGCAGCCCCATCGCCTGCTCCACGCGAACGCGGCTCATAATCGTTCCGTCATCGGTCAGAGTCAGATCGCCCCCGACAATTTCAAGCTGCGCCTTGACGTGAGCTGCAGGCCCGGCCGCGCTGCGCAGCGCCGCCTGCGCCTGCGGCACGTTCAGCACCCCGCCGGACTGCGACGGCACGAAGACTTCCGACCGTGGCGTGTTCTCGTTGACCAGATAGGCACCGCCCTTGCGCACCGGCCCACCCCCAGCCCGGGCCCCGGACAGAAGCCCGCCAAGCCAGCCGAACAGGCCACCGCCGCCGCTGGTCGCCGCCGCGTTCTGGAATAGCTTCATGGTCTGGATCCGCGCGATCTCCGCCACAAGCTGCAGCACCGCATCCTTGGCGGACATGGAACCGTCAAGGATGTTCATGAAGAGGTTGGACATGGCATCGGCGCCGCGTTCCGCGTTGGCCTGCAGCTTCTGCAGGCGGTCGGCATTCTCTTCTGCCGCCAGCGCTGCCTTCATGTAGGCCATGGCCTGCGCGTCGATCTCGGCGGTCAGCTGGGGGGTGATCTCGCGCCCGGCCTGTTGAGCCGCGTGCAACAGCTCCGCCCGCTTGCGCGCGTATTCCATCGCATCGCCAAGCTCGGTGCCATATTGCGCGGCCACGGCCAGCGATACCGATTCCGCCTCAAGCCGCCCGATCTCTTCGCGGGTCGCGGCGAGGGCTTCCTGCCATTCGTCAAGATCGGGCTCTTTCGATCCGCCACCACCTCCACCGCTGCGCGCCGCTGGATCTTTTCCGAAGGAATCCACGCCGGGCATGCGCGGGCGCAGCGAAGTTGCCGGGGCGCGGAAGACGCGCTGCCCGTTCGGCAGGACGGCATCCACCGGCGCGGACGGGGCCTGCGTCTGGCCCACAGGTTCCGGCGCTGCCGCGTTGGGATCGGGCGGGGTGTAGAGGCTGGCCTCTGCCCTGGCATTCGCCCACGCCGCCGCAATGGCATTGATTGCGCCAATCACCCCGCCGAAGCGTTGCCGGTCGGCCTCTTCCATTGTGGCGATCATGGCGCGGGCCTGATCAATCGCGCCCTCGATGGCAACGCCCATGTCGTCAAAGCTGGCCTCGCCTTCGTCATAGTCGGCCACGGCCTGCCCGATGGCGCGCAGCGCCTCGCCCAGCTCGCCCGCATCCTCGATATTGCCGCGCAGCAGCGCCCGCAGTTGATCGTTGGGCACGTCGCCGAACGCGCTGGCGATGACCGCGTTAAGCTCCTCGAAGATCCGGACCTCTTCCCCGGCCAGCTCCGCAAGCCGCCGGTCGCTGGCCTGTTCCTCGCGCCAGCTCCGCAGGCGGTCCAGCAGGTCAAGCACCTCTTGCGCGAGGGGCAGCATGCCTTGCCGCAGCGCGGCCCCAAGCGTGGCCGTCACGCGGGCGAATTCCGCGTCAAGCTGCGCCGCCTTGGCGATGGCCTCTTCATCCATCACCGTCCCGAATTCGTGCGCCTGATCGCGCATCCGGCGCAGCCCGCCTTCGCCGTGCGTGATCAGCTCCACGAAGCGCTCGCCCGCGGTGCCGCCGAAGACTTCATCCGCGATCCGGATTTGCGCCGCGGAGTCGAGCTGCTCCATGCGCCCGATGATGTCCAACAGCAGCGCGTCGGGTTCCTCAAGCCGGGTCTTAAGGTCGCTGGCGCCATAGCCCAAGCGCCGGAACGCCTCTTCCGCCGGGCCCGCGCCCGTCTGGATGAATTCATCGGCGCGCAAGGAAAGCTCCTTGAGCCCGTCAATCATCGCGTCAACCTCGATGCGGTTCTGGTCTGCGATGAATTTCAGCTCCTGAAACGCGGTCACGCTCACGCCCGCGCGCCGCGCCTCGCGGTCAATATCGGCCATGGCGCGGACGGCGGTTCCGGCGCCTGCCGTGAACACCGCCATACCGCTCGCCACAGCACCAGCCGCGAAGGCCTTGCCGAAGGTGCCGATGCGCGAGGATGTCGCGGCGAGGGCCTGATTGATCCGGGTTGTCGCCCGGGTCATGTCCTGTTCCATCGCCGTGGTGGACTGACGGGAATCGCGCCGGAGGCCCTGAAAAGTCTTCGTGCCCAGCTTTTCGGCCCTGATCATGTTCTTTTCATAATCGCGCATCCGCGCCTCAAGCGCCACGATCAGCCGTTCTTCGTCCATGTCGCTCTCCTATGCCGTCCACATGTCATCGCTGAACCATGTCGCGCCGGTGCTGAAATGATCTTCCCCGGCGGCGCAGCGCGCCACCGCCATGGCCGTGGCAACGGCACCGTCGATCTTGTTTCCGGACTTGCCCTTGTGAAACGAACGGTTGCCCGCCGCATCGACATGCAGTTGCACGTTGCCAAAATTCCACCGGAGAACAGGGTGCCCGCCATGGCGGAAGCGGCGGCCAAGGATCGCGCGTTCCAGCTCCTTGACGGCGGGCGCCATGGTCGCCCAGCCTTGCCGGAATTCCACGGCGGGCAAGCCGTCTTCCGCAAGATCAGCCATCATGCTCCGCCCATAGGTCGGATCGAAGGCGATTTCGCGCACGCTGAACCGCGCGCACAATTCGCGGATATGGTCTTCCACGGCCCGCAGATCGACCGTGTTTCCCGAGGTCGGGATGATGTATCCATCCTCGGCCCACGATAGATAATCCACGCCGTGCAGCTCGCCCCGCGCCCGCAGGTTGTCTTCGGGGCAGAAGAAAAACGGCATCACCTGATAGCCGTCTTCACCATCCGGCCAGCAGGCGACAACGGCGGTAAGGTCTTCGTTTTTGGACAGATCGACGCCGATAAAGCAGGGCTCTTGCGCAATCTCCAGCTCTTCCAGATCCACCGCCTGCGCGCCTTCGTCATAGACGTGCAGCTCCACAAACGGCGAAGTCGTCTGGTCGAGCCAGCGGTTGAGGTTGAACTGCAGAAAACCGTCACGGTCGAAAGGCGAATGCTCTGCCTTTTTTGCCTTGTCACGGAAGGCGGAAAGGTCGGGGTATCCATGCGCAAGCCCCGGGTTCACGGCATGCCAGAGGGCTTCGTCTTTCCAGTCGTCTTCCGGTTCGGCCATGAAGATGACAGGCAGCGTGGCGGGGTCGTCAATCTCGCCCTTCTGCACCTTCATCGCATATTCAACCGTCTTCCACGCGAGGTTTTCCTGCCCACGTCCGGAGGTGCTGGCGATAATCATCAGGGTTCCGGCAACCTTCACCAGCGCGGAATCCAGCGCCTCCCATTGGCGCAAGCCCGCGCGGCCCTCCCAAGCGTGCAATTCGTCGGCGATGACCACGTTTGGCGTCTTGCCGTGCTGCACCTTGCCGTCGGAGGCGATTGCCACATAACGGCTCTGTCGCTTTTCGCAGGCGATGCGCGAGACGTATTCGCGCACGCTCAGATATTTCCGCAGCCGCTTGTCAAAGTGAACGATCATAGCGGCTTCGTTGAACAGCTCCATAGCCTGCTCATGGGCGGAGGCGGCGGAGATTATCAGGCCCCCCGGCACACTTTCCGGCCCAAAGAGATGCAGAAGCATAAGGGCCGCGCATAGACTGGTTTTCCGGTTGCCCCGGGGCAGCAGCAGAACGACACGCCGCACCGTCCGGGAACCATCTTCGTTCCGGGGGCCATAGATACGCCGCACCACGTTCTCCGCCCACGGGTCGAGCTGGAAGGGATGGCCCAAGGCCGGGTTCTTTGGGTGCTTGAGAAGGCGAAGCCAGCGCACGGCGCGCTCGCCTTTTCCTTCTGGATCCGGGATGGAGTCCGGTTCGTTGATCCAAGACGGGACAAGCATCAGTCGCTTTCCACCCATCCGAACAGATCGCTATCGTCTTCGTCGTCTTCCCCTACGGTCGGACGTGATCGCGACACAGGGGTTGCCCCCAGCTCTGCAGCATAAAGCCGCGCCTGTGTCATCGCCTCGGCGCGAATGCTGACTGCAGGGTTCTTCCGGATCGACACAAGTAGCGAATTGCCCTCCTTGTCGATCTTATAGACCTTCTGCGTCGCGCCCACGTTCTGGATCTCACGATCCATTTCCCGGACCGTGCCCATGGCCATGCAATAATTTTCGAGGCAGCCTACATCGGCTTCCGTCAGAATCTTGCGCCTTGCCAAAATTGGAACCACGCGGTTCCATTGTTCCTGCGCATCTTTGCTCAGATAGGCAGGCGCGGGCCTGTCGGCCAAGGAATCGCGTTCGATGCGGATATGCGGCTTTGTCCCTCTCAAGGTCTGTTCTCCCTGCATCGGATTTCCAGCCCGCGCCGTCGCCCGATCGGCACAAGCCGGTCGATGTCATACGCCCCGCCGTCGAAGCTCACGCGGTCTTCATCCGTGATCCCGTCCAGATGGCGCGTGCGGAACACAAGCGTGGTTTCGCTGGTGTCGCCCGCGTTGCGCAGAAACTCTTCGGTGCCCTGTTCCACGATTTCAGCGCGCAGGGTGGCCACCTTTGCCCATGTCTGCAGAGGGGTGCCCGCCGGGCTTATGGTGGCGCTGGCGCGCTGGATCTCGATGACATGCACCATCTTACCGGCCCGCATCATCCCTCCACCTCCACGGCCAAGCATTCCACCACCAGAACACCATGCGATGTCTGCCCGTCCGGGTCGGACATGGTGCGGGCGCTGGACACGCGCCAGTCGGCGCAATGATAGCCCGGGCCAAGGTCGAGGCGTTCGGCGCGGATCGCGTCCCTGATGGCGGCCAAGATCAGCTTGACGCCCTCGCGCGAGGGCTCGGTTTTCCAGACATGCACGGTATGGAAGACACGTTCCCGGCGCCGGGTGATGCTGTCGCCCTCATCGACAACCTGCGACTCCCCTATGACGATTCCGGGGCGCGGGGCGGGGCTTGCGTTGCGGTCGAGAATACTTGTTGCCGGCACAAGCGCGGTAACAGCGGCGGCGCCCACCAGCCGGCCACGGATCGCGGTCTGCACAACAAGATCGGCGGACATTACTTGGCCTCCCTGATGGCCTTGGCCAGAACCCGCTTGATGCGGTTTTCCGCCCGCTTGCGTGCGAGGCGGAACCCCGGCCAGAAGAAAGGCTGCGCCGGATGATGGCTGGTCCCGTATTCCTGCAGGTGCGGGTAGCGCACATCACTGTTGCCCACCGTGATTGCCACTTGGTTTTCCGGCACGATTTGCGAGCCGCCCGGCTGCGAATAAGGCGGGGTCATCTGGCCCGCCGGGGTGACAGCGATAGAGCCCGCAAGGTCGCCGGTATCTTCCGGCGCCAACGCCTCGATGGCCTGCGCCACCTCATAGCCGCCCTGCAGAAGCGCCGGGGCGGCGGCGGCCTTGCCCGCCTTGACCATCGCCCGCAGGCGCCGCTGAAAGCTGCCAATGCCGCCATCATCCGCCATCAGAAAGTAAACTCCCGGTATTCGGCCACGATCTCGCGCACCCCGAAGGGCACCTCGCGCGAAGCATCCCCGGCGGCCTCGCGCTGCTCATACCACCACGCGGCAAGCTGGCTGACGGCCTCGATCAGAACCGGGGGGATTTCGTCCTGATCCTCGCCCCCGAAGGCTTCCTCGATCTTGAAGCCAAGCAGGCGTTCAACGTGGTTCTGCGCGGCGGCCAGCTTGCGCTGCAGCAGTGCATCATCCACGTCGCCCATATCGCCGGTGAAGCTCAGTTGCTCCTTGAGCTGGTCAAGGGTCAGGATCGCCATGGCTCAAAGCTCACGGCAGGCGAGGATTTCGACGCGCGGCGGCAGAACGCCGTCCATGGTGTGACGTTCGTCCGATACCTCGATGTCAAAGGAAATGCCCGCAGCGGCGGCGGTTTCGATCTCCGCATTCAGAGCTTCCGCCGCCGCGCGCACGCTGGCCACATGTTCCGCGTCTGTCATCAGGAACCTGCCGCCGCCGCCACGCGGACGATGTTGGAGTTGATCCACAGCGTGGAGTTGAGCTTCACCACGTTGTTGGCATCGTCGAGCTGTTCATTGACGCTGCCCACCATCGCGGCGAAGAGCCGTTCCGATGCGGTGCCGCCGGTCGGCGCGTCGTTGAAGACCAGCCGGAAGGCATAGTCATCATCGGTTTTTTCGGCAGCGATGACCGCAAGCTGCCCCGCATCGGCATAGTCCAGACCGAACACCGCTTCCATGGTGCCCGCGCTGCGCTGGCCCTTGAGCCGCTGGGTGCGACGGATGGCGATATCGTCAAAGGAAACTTCCTGCGCCGTGTCACCAGCAGAGCCCAGGGATTCCGGGTGCTTGATTTCGGTCCATGTCTGGCTGGTGAAAGCGGACGCTTCCAGATCGGCGCCGGTCAGGGACATGGCGGCGCCGATATAGAGCTTGGCGCCAGCCGTTACGAAAATCGGCATGTGTGTTACCTCGCGTATTTGCGGCGCTCTTCGCGTTGCTTGGCGCCGGAGTGACAGGGCTTGCAGAGGGACTGCAGGTTGGTCGGGTCGAGCCGCCGCTCGGGCGCGACGGATCGGGGAATGATATGGTCCACCTCCACCGCTTGCTTGCCGCAGCGGATGCAGCGGGGGTGCGCTGATAGGTGCGCCGCGCGCAGCTTGCGCCAGTCAGCCCCCAGACCGCGCGCCGTGGCGCTGGGGCGCCCCTTGTCGTGCTTGGCCTTGCGTTCCGCATCGCGGGCCGTCTGGCAGGGGCAGCGGCCCCCACCGGGCACGCGCTGGCCACAGGGGCAGAGGCGGGGCGGCTTCATTGGCATGGCGTTTCCTGTTCGGTGCGGGCGGGGCTGTCGCCCCGCCCTTCGGTATCGCTGCCCTTGACCGCTTCACTTCCCTTACGCGGCGCGGGCGGAGGGCGGCTTGCCGTTGTTGGACCTACCGAAAGGCCCTCGATGAAGACCGCGCCGCGTATTCGGATCAGCTCACCGGCGCGTTGTGCGGGTGGCCCTTGACGATGACGGCACCGGCGGCAATCGACGTTCCGCCGTTCTTCGTGAGAACCGTCCGGAGATACCTCTTGTTGCCGATGTATCCCTGCTTGTAGACGCTCGCGGCGGCGAGGCTTGCGGGCAGGGTGCCCACCAGATGCGCGGCGGCCACATCGGCGAAGTCGCCCGAAGTCGTGGTGTCGCTTTCCTGCAGCTTGGCGGTGAAGTCACC
>PALD01000058.1 GCA_002710685.1 Cytophagaceae bacterium
CCTTTGCGCTTTTAGTCGGAAAATTTTCCCAGAATTTAGATTTATTCAGGTTTTTCTGAATGGAATCCAAGCTTTTATCCTGTTGGTGTTTCAGAAATATCGTGATCACAATACTGTCATTCTTCACTTCAGTTTGAGCTTTCGCCGAAAAGGCAAATAAAATAAATGCGGCAAGAAGTAGTGATTTTTTCATGGTAGATAATTTGATGTTAGAATCTGATAATTGAAAATTAAAAAGGCTGGTTTAAAAGAGAAACGTCATTCTGAATTTATTTCGGAATCTCACAATATTGATGGAAACCTGAACTGTCACACTTCGACAAGCTCAGTATGACAGTTCAGGTTGACGAAAATCCACTTTAAACCGACTTTTATTCTAAACCTCGAGGTACAAGACCCTCTCTGTAAAACTAAGCTTCTGTAAGCACTTGATTTTCAGTTGGGGCATCTTGATGAATCAGCTTTTCATCCTTTAATTCCTGCCAGAAATCAGCGGGAATTTTAGTTTTCATAGATGCGAGGTTTTCTTTTACCTGCTGTGGTGTGTGCATACCGGGAACTATCGCGGTTGCTACATCAGGAAATGAGGCAAATTGTAAAGCAGCTGTTCGCAAATCAACATTATGAGCAGCGGCGATTTTTCTTAATTTTTCCCGTTTTTCGTGTGCAAAATCCGGAATTTTAGGTCCGTAATTATAACGGTCGCTGCCGGAAAGATAACCCGCGTTGAGGTTAGATCCCATTACCAGAGAAGCCCCATGCTTGCGGATGGCAGGAAATATCTCTTCAATGGCATTCTCGTGATCCATTAAAGAATATTGGGCAGCAAACAGAAAAATATCAGGATCTGCAACATCTAGTGCCTTCATTATAGGTTCAGGCGTGTTTACACCCAGTCCCCAACCTTTAATAATGCCTTCTTCCCGCATTTTAGTAAGCTCAGGAAAAGCGCCTTTTTTTGCTACTTCAAAATGTTCTAGCCATTCACCTTCTTTAAAAAGCGGATTATCTGAAGAAAGATCATGTACATAAGCAATGTCAAGACTATCTATTCCCAATCGTTGCAAACTATCTTCAATAGAACGACGAATTCCGGAAGCCGAATAATCAAAAGTTACCGAGTTAGGCGATGGTGAAAAGGGGAAAGGCCCTTTCTCTGTCACTACATTTTTTGAAGCTTTTAAAAGCTTACCTACTTTAGAAGAGATTACATATTCTTCACGTGGTTTATTATGTAGAAAATAGCCGTACCGTCTTTCTGAAAGTCCAAGGCCATACCAGGGCGCAACGTCATAATAACGTACGCCTTCATCCCAGGCCGTTTTTAAAGTTTCATGAGCTTCTTCATCTGTTACGGGTTCAAACTCGTTTCCTAGCGAAACGCCGCCCATACCAAAGTCATGCGGTAATTGATAGTGCTTTTTATTTTCTTTTGAATTCATAGTATAATTTTTGGATTCTTAATATCATAAAGTTATGAAGCAGATCACTCTCATGCAGAACTTTAATATTTCGTTTTGACCGTTTTATGGCAATATTATAAGAAGCAGCGGTTATGAACCTGTAAACATTGATTAGCTTTATATAAACCTTAAAAAGAAAGATGATGAAGTACAAAAAAATAGGAAATACCAGCGAAGAAGTATCTGCAATGGGATTGGGATGTATGGGTATGAGCCATGCATATGGAGAACCTAATGACAAAGAATCGATCGCTACTTTACATAAAGCAATTGAATTAGGAGTGACCTTTTGGGACACTGCAGATATTTATGGAAAAGGTAAAAATGAAGAACTTATTTCTGAAGTATTAAAACCCAATCGGGATAAGATATTTCTGGCGACTAAATTTGGGTTTCAACTTGAAGATCTGGGTAATTATACCAAATTTGACGGCTCACCTGCTTATGTAAAAAAAGCTGTGGAAGCCAGTCTGAAACGCTTAAAAACAGACTATATAGATTTGTATTATGCGCACCGCATTGACCCGGAAGTACCTATTGAAGATACAGTAGGTGCAATGGCAGATCTCGTAAAAGAGGGGAAGGTTAAGTATATAGGTTTATCTGAAGCTTCTAAAAATTCGATCATTAGGGCACATAATGAGCACCAAATTACTGCTTTGCAAAGTGAGTATTCTTTATTGACTCGCGGAGTAGAAGATGAAATACTGCCGTTGTGCAAAGAGCTTAAAATCTCATTTATTCCTTTTAGTCCGCTAGCACGTGGTTTAGTTACAAACAAACTTGATGTTTCTGAATTAAAAGAGGGTGATTTTAGAAAATCCTTACCGCGATACCAACAGGAATATGCCGAGAATAACAGCAAATTAGCCGCAGGATTTGCAGATATCGCTGAAGATATTGGTTGCACACCTGCGCAATTGGCAATTGCGTGGGTGCTGCATCAAGGGGAGAATATTATCCCGATTCCCGGAACCAAAAAGAGAAAATACCTTGAGGAGAATGCTGCTGCTGTAGATGTTTCTATTTCTAAAGAAAAACAACAGGAGATTGAAGATCTACTCAAAAAATATCCCAATACAGGTGATCGATATAGCGAGGACAATTATAAACTAGTCGATAAAAATTAAGTTCTAAGTAAAAGCTGGCATTTTCCCCTTGTCAGACTGTTTAAAAAACGGCCGATTTTATAAAGAAATCGGCTTTTTTAATGGAAAAATCGACATATTCTTAAAATTTCAGTTGTGGTAAAAAGCCATTTATCAGGTGCTGGTTTAAAATACTTGAGAATTACTAGATTTGGTCATAATCCTGACCATTTTTAATATGAAACCCAAAGATTCTTCTGATAAATCTATAGATCAATGCCCCTTTTTTAGCCGCCGTGATTTTATTAACACCTCATTTCTAGGTACCGCTGGCGTAATGTTGGGTGGTGCAACTGCCCTAACAAGTATTGGGTGTGCAGAAGACCCAGCTTTAAAACCAATAGCTAAAGATTCCTGGAATGGCTATGGTGCTGTGGGCGATTATGCGCAGTCATCTGGAAACACGAGAAAAGTAATGGAAGCTGCTCACAAAGTGCGAGACGGCTTATATGATGCAGATGTTGCGATTAATGAAACGGGGGAAATATATGATATGCTAATAGTAGGCGGCGGTATGAGTGGTCTGGGCGCGGCTCACTATTTTAAGAAGAACGCTACCGCAGAACAAAAGTGTCTCATTCTTGAGAATCATCCCATTTTTGGTGGGGAAGCCAAACGGAATGAGTTTGTAGTAAATGGAATTCATTTAATAGGGCCGCAGGGATCTAATGATTTTGGCGTGCCACGAAAAGGATCAGGGTCAATGACAGACAAACTTTTTGACGAATTGAATATTCCCAGGGAGTTTGAATTTCAAAAGTGGGATGAAGTTCTAAAGCCATTAAAATTTGGACTTGATAATTATGCGCACATGACCGGTATTGCAGAATCTGCTGTTGATGTGGGTTATTATTTCAATGAAAATAAAACAGAAAAGCCGCAGTGGGTCAACAATATGTGGCGGCAGGATCTGGAGAATTCACCTTACAGTGAAGAAACAAAAGCAGATTTACTTAAATGGAGATATTATAATAATACAGAGAGGAGTGAAGAGTATTTGCGCAAACTGGATGGAATGTCTTACAAAGATTATCTAGAAAAAGAATTGAAATTATCTTCTGAAGCAACAAAACAAGCAGAGCCAATTATTGGCTTGATAAATGGCGCAAGCCCTAATGCGGTTTCGGCTTTTGCCGCTGCACAGGTAGGTATGCCTGCTACTGGAAGATCAAGAGGTAAAGATGCGGCTTCGCCACTTTCGTTTCCAGGAGGGAATAGTGCTTTTGCACGGTATTTTATTAAAGACCTAATTCCTGATTCTATAGGTGGAAGTAACAGCTTTAATGATGTAATTAATAAACAGGTTGATTTTGAGGCGCTTGATAAAGAAGAGAACAAAGTACGCATGCGATTAGGCGCTACTGTTGTTCGCGTTGAGCATATGGGAGATATAGAAGGAGCTGATTATGTACAGATAACTTATGAAAAAGAAGGAAAACCTTATACCGTAAAAGCAAGATCTGTTGTTATGGCTTCCGGAGGGTGGATCAACAAGCATGTTCTACGAGATTTACCTGCAGCTATAAAAGATGCATATAGCGAATTTAATTACGCTCCCGCTATGATCGCCAATGTTGCATTGACTAACTGGAGGTTTATGTATGAAAAAGGAATTACAGCTGCGCAATGGTTTAATGAAGGTTTTGGATTTTCCTGCAATATTAGAAAGACGATGGTCATAGGCGATTACAATCCTCCACTTCATCCTGACAAACCTGTAATACTTACTTTTTACATGGGTTGTTATTCACCCGGTTTACCATTGAAAGAGCAGACTGTAAATGCGCGATACAAAATCTTTGGAACCACTTTTGAAGAATATGAGAAACAGCTTATTGAGCAAATGACAGAGCAATTTGGTGAATCAGGATTTAACGCAGAAAAGGATATTGCGGGAATAACTTTAAACCGATGGGGACATGCTAGACTAGCTCAACCACCAGGTTTTTATTATGGTAAAGATGGAAAACCCTCGCCTCGTGAAGTTGTAGCAGCGGGTTATGGGCGCATTGCAATTGGGCATTCAGAATTAAATGGTCACCAAAACTGGACGGGCGGGATAAGTCAGGGATATCGAGCAGCAGAACAAGCCTTGGCATTTATATAAAAAAAGAATCCTGTAACAAATTGCTACAGGATTCTTCATTCAGACTAATCATTACTTCTTATATAGCTTCTTCATTTAGCCTGTTTTCTGCCATTTCATTTAGATCTTCGTCGGCTTTATATTCTTCGTCAAGAGTTTTCACAAGAATCTTAACTACTTTATCGTGACCAAGTTCTTTTGCATAACGAATTACGGTACCGTATCCTGAAATCTCATAATGTTCTACCCGTTGAGCTTCAGCAATAAGACCGGCATCCTTCACATCGTCATCAGCATCTTCTTTAATAAAATCTTCAGCTTCTTTAATCAAGCCTTTCATAGCTTTGCACTCCTCTCCGGTAGGCTTGATGCCTATTTCATCACACACTTCTTCAAGTCTTTTTTTGTGAGTTTTAGTTTCTTCCAGATGGTCTTCAAAAGCTTTCTTAAGTTTCTTGTCTTTTGCAGTCTTTGCCATTTTAGGGAGTGCCTCTATAAGTTGAGTTTCTGCACTGTATAAGTCTTTTAACTGATGTTCAAATAAATCTTGTAAGGTTTTCATGTCGTAATTTTTTTGTTTGTTGTTATAACTCTAAGTTATGCATACATTTCAGATATTTCTGTTAAACATATAATAAGCATTTGCTAAAGTTCTCCTCTTTAAATTTTGTTTTTTAAGGCTATTTTTTAAAATTTCTTTGTTTTAGTATTAATTTCTAATTGCCATTCCTGCCCTGTAGCAGCAAGATATTCAGAACGGTTCCATATTTCAAGAGCTGTTCTACTTGTGGTGTTACGGCTCACTAGATATGTTTCGTCCTCTGGCATAGAAAGATATTTAAAGCCGCAATTTTTTAGTAGTGAGAGAATTCCCTGGTGATTAGGTGCCCACCAGTTAGTAGGGTCGCCAGCTAATTTATTCGGTATAAATGCCATTGAAGGCCATGCTCCTGATGTCATAATTTCTCTTTTATGAAAGGGAACATCGTCGGGAACAACCATCTCTTCTGTACCAGGAAGAGACAAGGTCTGAAAAACCATTAAATTCTTCGCTCTTTGCGAAATAATGTCTAACGCCAGGAGAGGATAACGCAGATGGTAGAACACACCCATAAACCAGATAAGATCAAATTCATCTGATGAGTGAGCGAGATCATAAATTTGCTGTTGCTTAAAAGTTATACGATCTTCAAGACCAAATGTAGAAGCTACCCATTTTGCCTGTTCTAAATAATGCTCGTCAAGGTCTATGGCAGTAACATGAGCGCCGCGTTTTGCAAGTTCTATACTGTAAAAACCGGCATTACAGCCTATGTCAAGAACCTTCCATCCATTTAGGTCTTCAGGAATATGGTCTTTTATTTTATTCCATTTAAATAAAGGGAAATCTCCTAAAAAATGATCAGGAGCGGTTTGATGACCCTCGGGTAAGTGAATATTGTGAAACCACGGGGATAAAGCCTGTATTCTTTCTTGTGTATCCACGTTTTATGATTTTTCTGAAAGTTGCATAACCTGATGTAAATATTTTTCGAGTTCGTAAGCCCTTACCGTAGAACTGTGTTGATTAAGGATGTGTTGCCTCGCATTTTTACCAATTTGTTTGCGGTCTTGTTCTGAAATTGAGTTAAAGTAATCAAGAACTTCCTGTGTAGAATCTGCGAGAAGAATTTCTGAATCCGGGTCAAAAAAAGTTTGAATTCCATCCCATTTATCTGAAATAACGGGAACTGCACATGCAGCTGCTTCAAAAAGTCTTACACTAGGCGAGTAACCAGCTTTAACCATATCTGCACGGGTAATATTGAGAGCATATTTTTGTGAGTTGTAAAATTTGCGGTGCTCAATGGGAGGAAGATGTTGTATACGTTCTACGTTAGTAGACCACTTAATATCATTAGGATATTGAGGTCCCGCAACTACAAATTTTCCTTCTTTATAAATAGAAGCCGTTTTATTTAATAATTTTTCTACAGCAGGTTGTCGATCTGGACTGTAAGTACCTAAATATCCCATTTGATAATTAGGTTCTCTGTTCTCAGGATAATAAAGATCTGTATCTACAGAACAGTATAAAGCTCTGGCCATGGGAGATTTAAATTTTTCTTCCAGTTGTGTTAATATGGGGCCGCCAGAAAATGATAGGTAAAGATCATACTGAGGTATTAGTTCAGGATGCAGGTATTCATAATCCTGCTTCTTAAGTTTTGCCAGAGTCACAGGGGTGTCAATATCATAGAAAGCTGTTACACCCTGTGCAACGCGATTAACCCAAGATCCAATTTCAACACCTTGTTGCACGTAAGAACCCACAATTACTACATCTACAGATGAAACTATATGTTTATAATTTGTTTTTAGCTCCTCATTAGAGTTATATAAAATAAGATCACAAAAGGCAGGTTGAGGCATATCTCTGTTTTGAGCATAGTAGGACATATCTTTTTCAAAAAAAGTTATTTTATGACCACGTGCTGCAAGTTGCTTTAAAAGAGATCTGTAAGTTGTTGCGTGACCATTACCCCACGAAGAGGTAATAGAAAGACCTATTATAACAATTTTCATATTTTAGGTTTTGATGGTTGGAGATTGAGCTGAATTACTTCTTCCAGCAATTGGGCTCGGTGAGCGTAGGTATGCATGCCTATAACTTTCTTAAATGCAGCCTGCCCAATTTCTTTTGCCTTTTCTGGAGTAAGATTTTTTATTATTTCTTCTACGTTTTTACCGTCTTTTGCAATGAGTATCTCTTTTTCTGGTGTGAAAAATGTTTCTATCCCTTTCCAGTAATCTGTAATTATACATGCGCCCGCGCCTGCCGCTTCAAAAACTCTGGTAGCGGGAGAAAATCCATATTTGGCCATGCTATCCCTGCTTATGTTAAGAATAGCAAGCGGGGAGCAGTTAAAGGCGTTATGGTCTTTAGTATATACATGGCCTACATAGGAGATATTATCTGGTAATTCTTTATCTGCCCAGCCACTACCACCAAGAATAAATTTATATTCCGGAAGATTTGCTGCGGGTTTTAGAAAGAAGGTTTCTACTCTTTTTTCTCTGTCTGGTAATCTATTGCCTAAAAAAGAGAGAGCTCCTTTATAGTGTGCTTGTGGTGAAACAGGAAAATGTGTGTCTATATCTAAAGCATTATATATTGGAATACATTTTTGCGCACCATTTTTAAAATAAGCATCGATTACTGGTCTACCGCCACCATAGGTCAGGATAAGATCATAAAGCGGTATAAGTTTATGAAAAGGATCGTTAGCATGAGTTTCTAATCTATCAAGAGTTGCCGGTGCGTCTACATCCCAGAAAATAATAAGATTATCATCGCGTTTCATATGTGCGATTTCTTCTTCTAAAAATTCATCAAAAACTCCTACACCACTGGTCTTTATTATAACGTCTGCTTCTTCCTGAGCCTTTCTTAACAGGCCGCGAAGGGTAACCTTATCATCCTCGTAAATGATAACCTTACACCAATGTGGATCGTCAATATCACGATGCTTTTGTCTTTCATATATATCAGGTTCATAAAAAGTCACCCGGTGCCCCATTTTGTGCAATGCTTTTACAATACCACGATAATATGTTGCAGCACCATTCCAATATGCAGAAACTATGCTTGAACCAAAAAAGGCTATTTTAAGATTACTATTTTCCATGATTAATTCTCATTTTATTAACTAATGGCGATTCAATTTGATTTAAAATGGCCTCTAGCTCGTCTACTCTGTGAGCACATGTATGTTTATTTAAAATTGTTTGATGCCCATTAGTAGAAAGGCTTTGAGCGAGTTGTGCACTTTTAAGCACCTCTGCAATTCTATATCCCATATCATTTCCTGACTTGACCATTAAAAAATCAGCTCCAGGCGAAAAAAGATGTTCTTTATCCTGCCACGGTGAGGATATTAGAGGTATACCGCAAGCCATCGCTTCAAAAGGTCTTATAGTGGGTATACCCGGTAACATTTTCACATAAGGTCTTCTGGGCACATGCACGGTAACTTTATATCTGGCAAAAACTTCCGGTACTTTATAATTCGGGAGCCAGCCGCCATATTCTATGCCTGCATCTTCGAGGGCTTTTAATGCTTTTTGCGGATAACGTACTCCAAAGACTTTCGCTTTTATGCCTAATTCTTTTACAGGTTCTATTAAAAACTCATTTAATTCTTCTGTGCGCTCATCGTCTCCCCAATTGCCTATCCATACAAGATCACCTTCTTTATCTTGATTGCGTTCTGGTTTAAATAATTCTGTATCTGCTGCTTCGTGCCACGTAAATACTTGGGGAAACCATTGCTTACGCTCATAGATATCTTTTAAAACATTGCCAAAAACAAGAGCCGCATCATAATTATCAAAATTATACTGTGACATACTTTTTATGTTAGACACTGCTCTGTGATGTGTATCATGAAAAAGAAGTTTATAATCATACTTATCTTTTTCAGCGCCTATTTCTGCAATAAGTTCTTTGCTGTTCCACTCATGAACGATTACCACGTCTGCATCGCCCAGCATGGCTTTATAATTAAGTTGCTCTTCGGGATTATAAAATTGCGGGTGCAGCGTAGGATAGTATTTTCTAAATTCGTCAAGTTTGTCTACTCCATGATCTTTAATCAGGTTTGTAAGGCTCCACCCATTTTCAGGCTCATAGACCTCTACCTCATGGTCTCGTTTTATTAATTCTTTTACAATACCGCGTAAAAAATGGGCGTTACCATGATTCCAGTCTGAATATAAAGAGTGATAAAAGAGTACGAACTTCATAAGCGAACAATTGATGGTTGTTTTAAGGTTGAATGTTTAGATTCGAGGATTTCCTGATAAAGATTAAAATAGTTATTTGCCATACTGTGAGCGGAATAAAAATCAGCCTTTTTAGATGCTTTTTCGGCTAAATCTTGCCTAAAATTGGTATTGTTGATTAGAAGCATGACAATTTGCAATAAGTCTTCTGCATCAAGCGGATCAAAGAAAACAGCATTATCTTGCCAAATCTCCTGCATGGTATCTATGTGGCTGAGTACTAAAGCACATTCACATTTAGCAGCTTCTAAAACACCTAAACCAAAAGGCTCATACAGAGAAGTGCTTACATAAATAGAAGCTTTTTTCATCCATGTTTCTAAACTTGTTTTAGACAAGTTTCCCAGGAAGAACACATTTTTTATCTCGACCGGTTTACCGGTATTAGGATGCACATTCTCGCCTGCAACATAAACAGGCCACGGCAGTAGAGGTGCTATATGGCAAAGCAAGTGAAGATTTTTACCTTCGTCCCATATTCTGCCAGAGCATAAAATCATATCTTCTTTTTCTAATCGAGAAGAGAAATGTAAATCGCAGCCGTTGTAAATAGTTTGTGTTTCTACATTAAGCTCTATCTGCTCTAAGATTTCTTTACGAAAGGAATTAGAAGGGAAAATGGCAATATTTGCCTGTTTTAAGGCGATTTTCTTATGCTTTAGGTAACTTTTAAATTCCTGTGGCGGATTTTCTCCTTTTACAGCTCTAAACCAGCTTTCTACACAGGAGTGATAAACTGTAATTACAGGACAAGTAATCTTCGCCTTAAATTTTGTAAAATTGTTTAGATGAATAATATGAGGCTGAACCGTTTGATAGATAGCTGTTAACCATTTTTCTGATTTCTCAACATCACGCCAGGGATCTTGCATCCATTCTAATTTGAAATCGCTTTTGTACAAAATGGTGTTGGGAATTTTACTAATTGTTCTCTCCTGATCACGAGTAGGCCATCTTCCCAGAGCTGCAAGGTGTATCTCTACATCATAAAGGGCCAAGGCTTTACATAACTGGCAAACATATGACCATACACCCCCCAGTGTGTCTGTTGTCATCAATATTTTTAATCTGTTACCTGCCATAAATCTCATCAATAATTTCTGCGATTTTTATGAATTCTTGCGCCGTTCTCGCATTGTGACCTTTACCATCAAGAAGGTCCTGAGCCCAGACTAAGCCCGCTCTGCCACTCCAGTCATCAGGTTGATTGACTAATGTTTGTGTTGAGGTACCTGTATATTTTTCAGCAATGAAATCATAGAAGGAACCGTTAATGTTTTTAAAGCTTGCGGTTCCGTTTGTGCCAAAAAATTCAGCCTTGATGATAGCATCTTTGCCTGCAGATACATGCCAGGAGCATTGCAGATTTATAGAAGTATGGTTATCGGCAATCAGTTTTACATCTGCAAAATCTTCAACTTGCTCACCTATGTTACTTATTTTCTGACCCCGCGAGTAAAGGTGAGTAGTGCTTACTTCAACTTTAGGAAAATCAAGCGCCCACATTGCCAGATCAATCAGGTGTATGCCCAGATCTATTACGCAGCCGCCGCCTGATTTGTGTATATCATAAAACCACGGCTTGTCTGGCCCGTATGCATTATGAAATATGAGGTTGACTGAAAAAATAGTACCAAGTTCACCAGATTGAATAAGATCATAAACTGCTTTAAAAGCCTTTGTATAGCGATAAGAAAGATCGACAGCAAGTAGTTTATCTGCATTTTTAGCAGCAGTAACAACTTCTTTAACCTCTGCAGCGCTGCGGCCCAGAGGCTTCTGGCAGAATACAGATTTACCGGCATTAAAAGATTGAATACACTGTGCTGCATGCATTGCACTGGGAGTAGCTATAACCACACCGTCAATTTCAGCTTTACAAACCTCTTCTATAGAAGCCGCTTTTCTTGCTTTTGGGGCGGATTTTTGAGCTTCTATAGCGTTTTTAGCATCGGTTTCAGCGATAATTTCTGCTTCTGCTTGCGCATTGTTCAATAATACCTCCATTCTGTTACGGCCTATCCAGCCTACGCCTATAAAGCCAAGTTTTAAATGCTGAACTGAAGATTTATTTAAGGTTTCTAATTGCATAGCTAAATATTTTTTCAGTTGAGGATTAGAGCTTTTATAAAACCATCTGGCCGATGCTCAAGATTTTGTAATGCCTGATCTAGGTCTGCTAAAGCATATGTGTGTGTAAATAGGGGGAAAGGGTCCATTTTACTTGTTTCTATGGCGAGAAATGCCTTCCTTATTCCGTTTAGATATTGTTGAGGATCGCGCTCATGAGCATTTATCATATCTATCCCTCTCCAGTTAAGCAGCTGTACATTTAAACTGCGCATACCTCCCTGATGAAAACCCGCAACTATTAATTTACCTTTCTCTGCTGTAAGTTCTATACTCAGGTTGAGGGGCCATTCTTTACCGGTAGCTTCAATTACCCGATCGCAAAACTTGCCATGTGTGATATCCCTGACCTCTTCAATTATTTTGTTATGATCATGCATGGGTATCAAGTGATCTGCACCAGATTGTGCTGCAGCCTGAAGCGAAAAATCTCTTTGTGAAATAGCTATTACTCTAGCTCCTTCAGATTTAAGTAATTGTATGAGCAACAGGCCTAAAAAGCCACAGCCTACAACAGCAACGGTTTGTCCTGCTTTTATATCACTGCGTGCGAATATATTCATGGCACATCCCAAAGGTTCACCGGGAAATGGTTTATCGTCAAATAAATCTGGCATAACCACTAGATTTTCGGCTTTAGCTGTGTCAAATTCCGCGTAAGCGTTATAAGATAGTCCCGTAACTCTTTGTCCCGGGGTGAGATTTGTCACATCATCACCTACTTCTTCTATTATACCCCAGCCTTCATGACCGGGATTACCTGCTTCTACGGGATAAGAAAACCATTCTCTGCCTTGCCAAACCGGAATATTAGATGCACAAACACCACAACCTTCTATTTTTATAAGCACCTCATCATTTTCTGGCTTTTTTCTCGATACTTCTATAACTTCTAATTCACTTGGATTTTTAATGACGGCAGCTTTATAAAGCTGTGATTTGCGTACCGGTGGCGTGCTTTGTAAAGTTCTGCTCATTCTCATACGGTAATTTCATTTTTAGTTGATGTACGTTTTGAGGTTATTCTATTTGCTGTAAGCCAATTTATTATTGACTCAATACCTTTATCAACAGCGTACTTTGGCTCCCAACCTGTAAATTCATGAAATTTAGTAGTGTTAGAAACATAATATTGTTGATCTCCTGTGCGCCACTCTTCAAAAGAGGTATTGATATTTTCACCAGTTTGATCTTTTATAATTTCAAGTAGTTCGAGTAAACTCACTGTGTTTTGTGCGCCGCCACCTATATTGAAGACTTCACCTTTAACAAGGTCAATGTGCTTATGGGCAAGCAGAAAAGCTTCCACCAGATCATCTACATAGAGTATATCTCGCACCTGCTTACCATTACCATAGATGGTGATAGGTTTATTTTTTAAGGCGTTGATTAAAAAATGAGCCACCCA
Organism: Cytophagaceae bacterium; assembly: GCA_002710685.1. GTDB lineage: Bacteria > Bacteroidota > Bacteroidia > Flavobacteriales > Flavobacteriaceae > Leeuwenhoekiella. The sequence goes on from PALD01000058.1 coordinate 13,060, forward strand.
GCCCTGATCTTCTGTTCCAAATTGATGAGGACCGTAGATACAACTCATCCTAAATACAACTGTTTTGATTCCGAAGGAACGGGAATAATCTAGTATATATTGATCTGCTCCTCCTTTTGAACAGCCATACGGACTATGAAAATCAAGAGCTCTTTTTTCATTTACGCCCCGAAGCTGTATTTCCTTATCCTCTGGTATATAACGGGTCTTTTTTTCAATCATTCTTACATCTGTAAGATTGCCATATACTTTATTTGTAGATGTAAAGAATAAAGGTGGTTTATGAGATGATTTTCTTATAGCCTCAAGTATATTAAAAGTGCCTTCCAGATTAACCTGAAAATCATGAAGCGGATTAATAAGCGAAGTAGTTACTGCAACTTGTGCCGAAAAATGAAATATTGCCTCTGCATGTTGAACGCTTTGTTCTAATAGCCGCGTCTCTTTAACATCTGCTATTTGTATTAAAAGAGATGAAGGATATTCTTTTTTTAACCATTGTAGATTCTCTTCTACACCATCTCTACAAAGATTGTCATATATCATGACCCGTTTACCTTCCTGCAGTAGTCTGCTAGCAAGATTTGTCCCTACAAAGCCAGCTCCACCGGTTATAAGAATATAATTCTCATCTGTGTTGAGTAAATATTCTTTATGTAGATAGTCATGATCAAAAATTGCTTTAACCCCTTTTTTAGCTAATAGCTTATATAGTAGCTTAGGTGAATCATCAATCTTTTTAAGGCCAAAATGATATTCCCGCTCGTCGAGATGAAAACCTCCTACGGTAGCATTTTTAGGTGCGAGATCTTTTAAACTGTACCAATAAATTCTGTCTGCACTGGTTTGAATTACATTTTTAAATTCTTCAAATTGTTTATATTCATCACACTGCCAGGTAGAAAAGCCAACTTCTGAAATCCATAGTTCTTTTTTAAGGTCAAAACGCTCGAGTACTTTTTTTACATGGTTAATATTTTCCTTCCATCCTTCCCACTGCTGGTCAAAGACGTGAGGAAACCCATGAATGCCTATGGCATCAATATTTTCTAGTGTACCTTTTTCGGCCATCATTTGTAACCAGTTTGGGTCTATGGGGCTCATGCCGCCCAGGAGGGTTTTCTTTCCTCTTTCTTTTGCCCAAAAGGCAGCCATATCTATCATGGTAGAGAACTTGTTCCATGAATAATCTAAAGTGAAATCATATTCAATTTGATTATTGGGTTCGTTCCATAATTCTACCCATTCAAAATACTTCCCATAGCGGGTTATCATAACATCAATAAAATCTGCATAGGCTTTAAGATATTTGGGTGGTGATGAAGTTTTTGCCACCACACCAATAGAAGGAGGTGTGTAAAGAAAGCATGGCAGAATCTCAATTTCGTTTTGATGCAACTGCTCAAACATCCAGTCGTACCACTCCTGCGTACCTTCTACATACCAATCTGCCCAGGAAATACCGGTACGTAAATTCTTTATTCCAATATTTTTAAGGTCTGCAATTGCATTTTTTACTTCTTCATACTCTCCCGGTCTAAACCACTCTAGTATACCAATTACAGGTGTTTTTTTTATTTCAGCATTGATCATCTTTAAATACATTAAACGGTTAGTCCTCTTGAGGCAAGCTCAACACTTGCTTTATTTACATTATCTATGGCAATTTGATCTTTTAACCAGTCTGCAAGTTCAGCAAGACCATCTTCCAGATCAATTTTTGGTTCAAAATCTAAAAGTTCGCGGGCTTTAGAAATATCTGCAAAACAATGTCTTATATCTCCTATTCTGTATTTGCCGGTAACTTCTGGCTGTATATGCTTCTTCATAACAGCAGCAAGTCTCTCTGCAAGTTCTATAACCGTGTATTGCCTGCCGCTGCCAATATTAAAAACGTCATTATTAGCAGTAGATTTTTCCATCGCATATCTACATGCTCGAGCAACATCTTTAACATGAATAAAATCTCTTTTTTGTAAGCCGTCTTCAAATATCATGGGAGCACGCTCATTAAGAAGCCTTGAAGCAAAAATGGCAAGCACCCCAGTATATGGGTTTGATAAAGCCTGTCTTGTACCATATATATTAAAGAACCTAAGGGCTGTAGTTGGGATATTATAAGCTTTACCCGTCATCAAGCATAATCTTTCCTGGTCATATTTAGAAAGCGCGTATACAGATGATAAATTGGGTTTTTTATTTTCTGGTGTAGGTACGGGAGAAAGAATAGAATTCTCATTTTGCATCTCCCAGTTGTCGTTTTTGAGATCCTCTATGTTTCTTTGGCAACTGCTATAGGGTTTACCTTCTTTATCTGCATACAACCCTTCACCATAAATGCTCATACTTGAAGCTACAACCAGCTTTTTTACAGGATTTTTAATGAGTTGTTCTAAAAGAACAGCTGTACCCAGATTATTTACCTCTGTATAATCTTTAATTTGATACATACTTTGACCTACGCCTACCATAGCTGCCAGGTGAAAAACAGTATCTATCCCTTCAAGGGCCTGTGAGACAGCATTCTCATCACGTACATCTCCTATCTGCAGCTCGACCTGAGAATTTAAATAATCAGGTCTTTTGGCTTGCCTGCCATGTACCTGTGGCGACAAGTTATCTAATGCTCGCACAGTGTATCCGTTATCTATAAGTTCATCTGCCAGATGTGAGCCAATAAAGCCTGCTCCCCCTGTAATTAATACTTTTCCTTTCATGTACTAGATTTAAGGTTTTAAATGAAATAACTATTTATGTGTGGAGGTGATTATTACTTATTATGCTTTTAATAGAAATGGTGAGATAAAATATTCTGGTACAATAGGTACGATTGCAGTAAACCCAAAGCCCGCCGGACAATTTTGAGAATAGTAAACTCTGAAGAGATTGAAGAAGAAGGAGCCAATGCAAATTTTGAAGCGGTTATCAGCATCGTATAAAGATTTAGGTTGTTAGTTGCTTTAGAAGAAAGAGATGTTTATTACTCGTGTCTACGGGGGTAGAATATTAAGAGGTCACGAATAAAAACAATTACTAACTATATTGATAGTCAGAAGTTTCTTTCTTTCGTATCCAAATTTAGGAGAGACAGCAGCTTTATCCTAATAGGAATTATTTAAATATTTCTTAAAATAATGTTTTATTAGTTTAAAAACGATTATTAATGATAATAAAAACTCTAAAAAATAATAAAGTAACCCAATGCATATATTAAAGCATAAAAAAAACGGCTTGTAAAAGCCGTTTTTAAAGTTCTATAATTCCGTTTTATTAGGGTTTCAAAATTACCTTAATACAATTGTCTTCCTTATTTTTAAATATATCATACGCTTTAGGGGCGTCTTCCAGTTTCATTCTATGCGTAATAACAAATGAAGGATCAATAAGGCCGCCTTCTATTTTTTCCATTAAAGGCTTTAAATACCGCTGCACGTGAGTTTGACCCATTTTAAATGTTAGAGCCTTATTCATTGCAGCTCCAAAGGGAACTTCATTAACCATCCCAATATAAACACCGGGAATAGAAACAGTACCTGCCTTTTTACAACTCATCATTATCTGTTGCAAAACATAAGGACGAGACATAGGCATTTGTAAAACTTCTTTTGTTTTGTCTATAGCCTTGCCAATAAATGTATCACCGTGTGCTTCTGCACCCACAGCATCAATACAAGAATCTGGTCCTTTACCGTTAGTCATTTCCATTAATTTCTCGTAAACATCATCACGGGCAGTAGTTCTAATTGTTTCTGCTTTACCATGAGTTTCTGCCATATTAAGCCGTTCAGGAACATTGTCAATAGCAATTACTCGGCCAGCACCCAGCATCCATGCGCTTTGTATAGCAAACTGACCCACGGGACCACAGCCCCATATAGCTACCGTATCTCCCGGTTTTATATCTGCATTTTCTGCTGCCATATAACCTGTAGGAAATATGTCAGATAAAAATAAAGATTGTTCATCTGTAAGGTTATCTGGTACTTTTATTGGGCCTACATCTGCATAAGGAACACGCACATATTCAGCCTGACCACCGTCAAAACCTCCTAACATATGAGAGTATCCAAAAATACCTGAAATCGTGTGACCTAAGTTGGCTTTAGCCAAATCTGGATTGGGATTAGAATTATCGCATAATGAAAATAACGTGTCATTACAATAATTACAGTGACCACAAGCTATAGTAAAAGGTACTACTACGCGGTCTCCTTTTCTAAATTTTTTCACATTGCTTCCTAATTCTACAACTTCTCCCATGAATTCATGACCCAGAATGTCTCCTTTCTCGGTAGTGGGAACCATCCCGTCTACAAGGTGTAAATCTGAACCACATATTGTGGTTGAAGTTATTTTAAGAATTATATCATTAGGATCCTTAATTGTAGGATCGGGAACATTGTCTATACGCACATCATTGCGTCCATGCCATACAAGTGCTTTCATAAAAATAAGTTTGAGTTGTTAATTAGTTTTTATGAAATTTAGTAATAACCCAATCCTAATAATTATAATGAAATCGTAATTCACATATATTTAAGTTTTTAGAATTGTATTAAAATATAAAAAGCCTGAAAAAAATCAGGCTTTTATTAGTAGAATGATTTTATACTACTTCAGTTTATCTAAAGTCGATTTTATAAAAGACTCACCACTTTTCATTTGCTCTTTCTGGGCGAAAGCAGCAGGATCTGGCATTCCTAAATTTGGTTTTTTGCCCTGAGGGACCGCTTTTTCAAATGTAAATTCTCCTTTTCCATCTATAGAAGTTCCTTCACTCCATCTTCCTTTAGCTTTAGAATCCCCATTGATATGAGTAGAAATAAAGTTGTAGTTAAAGTTTTGGTTTTCTTCCTCTTGTGGGAAGCTGTTAGGTATAGGGTGATTTCCTTTTAGCCCGCCTATCTCTTCAAGAACTGCTAACCATTGATTTTGATGCATGGTATCACGTGCTATGAGAAAAGAAAGCATATCTTTCATTCCTTTATCATCTGTAGATTTCCATAAACGAGTGGCCAGAACACGTCCTGCAGACTCTGCAGTTACATTAGCATACATATCTGCAGCCAGATTACCTGTGCCAATTACCCATGACCCATTAAAAGGTACACCATTACTATCTACGGCCATAGCAGCCATACCACTAGAGAGAATATGGCGCGGATTTGCACCGCCCATAATTTGATCGAGAAAAGGATCTTTTGCCATTTCGTCTTTTAGGTTATTTGATGCTCCTTCCAGATTTAGAGCTACCGCTGTAGATAATAATTCTACATGCGCCAATTCTTCTGTTGCGGTTTCTAAAAGCATATCGCGATACTTTTCGGGTCCTCTGGCACCCCAGGCTTGAAAAAAGTATTGCAGACATACTTTTATTTCTCCTTCTATACCGCCTATGGCTTGTTGCAACATTTTTGCAAATTGAGGATTAGGTTTGTCTACTTTTACCTCATACTGTAATTTTCCGTCGTGATAAAACATAATTTTAGTTTTTTGATTATTAGTTAATTAAAGTATTCTAAAATTATATGACGAAAATTATTTATTATTTGAAATTAACTTTTTTAACTAATGATAATAAATTTTTTGTACGAAAAAAGTAGCGTTTTTTCATCTGTAGAGCCATTTTTTGCCTGTTTTAAGGCGTTTTTTAAACAGTTATTCTTGTTATTTATTTGTTAACGGGAGAAAAGACCTTAATAAAATAGCATGAAGAAAATGCTGTAGAAATATAATTTTTAAATTTTATTTACTGAAGTTGCCATCACATATGGCTAAACCAAAATCGAGATGGAGATGTATTTAATTGTGGGCATAGGTCTGGTTGTTTTGACCTTTATAGACTTCTTTCATACCACACTCTCAAGTGAGGGATATGGTTTTCTTTCGCGAAGCATAAATAATGGACTAACTTATCTGATTTTAGGCCCTAAAAGTCGGTTTTTATATAAATATTCGGGATTATTACATCTGCTCGTGAACTCGTTTATCTGGCTAGTGCTGCTTCTCGCCGGTAGTTACCTCATTTTTTTGAGTGAACCAGATATGGTAGTAAATAGTGTGACAAAAGTGCCGGCTTCTGCAATAGAGCGATTCTATTATACGTGCTATGTCATCTCTACAGCAGGAATAGGTGATTATATACCGGGTAATAACCTAAGCCGGATGTTGAGTGGTGTTGTGTCTTTCTCTGGCTTTATCATGCTCACTATGAATATTACTTACCTTATTGCTGTACTTAATGCTGTAAATCATAAAAAGAATCTGGCTACTTATATTTCTACTATGGGAGAAGATGTAGAAAGTCTGTATACATATTTACTGCAGGATGGAAAACTCGCTTTAGAAAGTACAAGCGATTTGCGTACACTAATTCTAAAGCATAATGTAAATCATTTTTCATATCCTGTTATTCAAAGGTTTTTAAGCAATTCTAATAAATTAAGCGCAGTGGTGCAGTTAGCAAGTTTATATGAGGTGTTGCGGGTGGTGAAAAATAGGTTAGACATTTCTTCTCAACAAGTGAAGAAAATAGACGCACTTTTAGCAGCTATTGATGATTATCTTGAGATTCATAAAAATGAGAAATTTAAAGACGAAAAGCGCTTGGCAGAGTTAGGCCAAATGAGAATGATATGGCTAGAAAGATATAAAGAGAAAATTATTCAACCACAAAAAATGGATAGTTTAGTAACTTCCACTTTAAAAAGTATAGGCAAGGAGTGGACAGATGTCTACACAAATTCTCATAGTTAAAGAAATTCCAGTTGTGATAAGAAAGATAAATTATTTTTACTTTATTAAGTACTACAAGTAATATAATAATATTATGGTAAAATATTGATTTGCAATATTTTAAGTATGAAATTTAAGTCTTGAGTTTTGTATACATCTTTTCAAAATAATCTAAAATAAAAATTAAGGTTGTATTTTACCCCGCCATCCAGAAAAATAAGCTAAAATGGC
>PALD01000059.1 GCA_002710685.1 Cytophagaceae bacterium
GCAGATGGAATTTCAGGTCTAAGTTCGAGTAATTGTTGATCTCTGTTGTACATATTACATGAAGTTTTTTAAAAGTACATAATACATAGAAGCCTATATCGTGCCAGAAGTCATACTTGTAAACCAACTTATAAACATTTGCGGCGTTAAAGTGCTCTTAATCTTTAAAAATTGTGCAGCTTACTGTGTAATTTTAAATAAAAAGCAGAATGATCACATCTATCAATCCATATAATTTACAAGAAGTATTCTCCATAAAAGAGTTAACCGAAAAGCAAACAGAAGATGCTATAAACAGGGCTCATGAGCGATTTTTAAGTTGGAGAAAAACCCCGTTTTCTAAACGTAGCAAATTGATGAAGGCTGCAGCGGAAGAATTACGGAATAATAAACAGGAATATGCCGAAACTATTACTAAGGAAATGGGTAAACCCATTAAACAGGCAATTGCAGAAATAGAAAAATGTGCGTGGGTTTGCGATTTTTATGCCGAAAATGCCGAAAATCAGCTTTCAAAGCGAGTTATTGAGACAGACGCTGTAGAGAGTTATGTAAGCTATGAGCCTATTGGGGTTGTTCTTGCCGTAATGCCATGGAACTATCCGTTCTGGCAGGTGTTTCGTTTTGCAGCTCCCGCGTTAATGGCGGGTAACATTGGTATTTTAAAACACGCCAGTAATGTAATGCAAAGTGCAGAAAATATTCAAAAAGTATTTGAGCGAGCAGGCTTTCCAGATGATTGTTTTCAAAATTTGCCCCTGAGCAGTGATAAAATTGAAAATGTCATTAAAAATAAGAAAGTAAAAGCTGTCACACTTACGGGAAGTAAACCGGCCGGTAGTGCCGTAGCCTCAACTGCTGCAAGTGAAATTAAAAAATCTGTTCTTGAATTGGGCGGAAGCAATGCTCTCGTTGTTTTTAAAGATTGTGATATTGATAAAACAATAAAAACATGTGTACAGGCACGTTTTCAAAATACAGGACAGAGCTGTATCGCAGGTAAACGATTAATAGTGCATGAAAACATAATTGAAAATTTTACTCAAAAATTTGTTGATGCGGTTAAGGAATTGAAAAGTGGTGATCCTATGGATGAAGATACATTTATAGGAACACTGGCACGCGAAGACCTTGCTGAAGATCTGGAGAGGCAATTAAAAGAATCAATGGAAGCAGGAGCGAAAGTTTTAATAGGGGGGAAGCGTGATAAGGCTTATTTTGAACCAACTGTGGTTACTAATGTGAGTGCAGAAATGAGGATATTTAAAGAGGAAACCTTTGGGCCGCTTATAGGTATAACCTCATTTAAGACAGAAGAAGAAGCCGTTTCGCTTGTGAATGCTTCAGAGTTTGGACTTGGAGTCTCAATTTTTACTCAGGATTTTAAAAAAGCAAAATCGCTTATAACCCAATTTAATGACGGTGCCGTTTTTGTGAACGAGCTTGTAAAAAGTGATCCCCGCCTACCTTTTGGGGGAACAAAAATCTCCGGCTATGGCCGTGAACTTTCAGTAGACGGGATTCACGAATTTATCAACAAGAAAACTGTGTACTTTAATAAGTACTAGATTCTTTCAGCATTAGTCAAATTCACCTTCTACTTCCAGAGATTCTACAATTTCCTGTAATTGCTCTGGGAGTATGGGTTTTATTATATAATCTGAAATATCGCTTATGCGTTTTGCATTCTCAAGATCTACATTATCAACAGATGACGATACCATATAGATAGAGATCGATTTTCCCACTCTGGGCTTTATTTTTACATATTCATCCATAAACTGGAAACCATCCATAATTGGCATATTTATATCCAGAAAAATGACATCGGGTAGTTCTGCACTATTCCCCACATTATCCATCATAAATTGTAATGCTTCCTCACCATCTGAGAACAGAAGAATCTTTCGCGCAAGCTTATGAGTTTTTAAAGTTTTTGTAATCGTAAATTGGTAGATATCGTCGTCATCAACAATACATATAATAAATGGTTTACACATTTTTAGAGATTTTGGTTTTGTTATTTTGTTAATTAAAATGTGACTATAAAGTTTGATCCTTTATCAATTTCGCTTTCAGCGGTAATATTTCCTCCCATAGATTCTATTTGATTTTTTGTCATAAATAATCCCAGTCCTTTAGCTTCAGGGTGTCTATGAAAGGTTTTATTTAAACCAAACAGTTTGTGACTATGTTTTTTAAGATCAATACCAAGACCGTTGTCTTTAACACTCATCTTTGTGCGACCACCCTCATTTGACGTGCTTACTTTTATAATTAGGTTGCGATCTGGTGACCTGTATTTAATGGCGTTTGTAATAAGATTTAAGAAAATACTTTCTAAATAAGCTTTGTTGTACGAGATGCTTTTAACCTGAGTAAAATCACCTTCAATTTCTGCTTTACAGTGCATTATTTGAGCGGCGAGCATCTCTTTGGTTTTGGTAAATACCTGAGCAAATTGAATCTTTTCTGTAATTTTATTCAGTTCTTTTGCCTTTAGTGTTTCTACCAGTGTATCTAAAGTATCTGTGAGATGATGAATTACGATCTCAAATTTCTCAAAAAGTTCTTCTTTATCCTCTTCTGTTTCTGTTACATTATATAAGTATAACAGCGAGTTGAGATTGCTCACAGGCGACCTTAGATTGTGTGATGTTATATGTGCAAAGGAAGCTAATTGACCATTCTGCGCAGTTAGTTTCTGGGTTAGTATTTCCAGATTTGTTTTAGCTTCTACAAGTTTATTTTTGCTTTGTATTCTTTCGGTAATGTCTGTAGCCACACCCAGAAATCCGGTAATTTCATTTTTGGTGTTGCGTATTGCGTTTACAATTAGCTCTATGGGGAATTTACTGCCATCTTTGCGCACATAATGCCATTCTCGCACTTCGTAAGTATTGGTTTTAGCTTTTTCTACGAAAATCTCAAAGCCTTGTAATTTTTTTCCGCTTTCCATTTTGATAGCTTCAGAACGCAGCTCAACTTCTTTTTGTAAGTGAATCAATTCTGGCGTGTGAATACCCACAACTTCTTTTGCACTATACTGCAACATCTCTTCTGCTCCCTTATTAAAGTATGTAATAAGACCGTCAGGATCTGTACCTATAATAGAAATAGGACCCGAATTAAATATTGCAGTTAACTCCTGATTTGCTTTAAAAAGCAGGCTTTTTGACCTAATTAACGCATCAATGTCATGAAAAACTCCGTAAACACCTCTACAAATCCCGTCTATTATTTTGGCTTGACCTATGGCCCGCGTCCATAAAACTTTACCTTTTGCTGTAATTATTTCTAATTCTACATCAAAAGGTTCACCTTTTTCAATCGCTCTGTTAATACAAAACTGCATTTTGTTTCGGGTATTACCCTCTTTATAAAATTGTATTACTGAGTCCAGAGTTGGTACAAAATTGTCGTCTACTTCATGAATCTGGCGTGTGATCCTGCTCCAGGTAACCATTCCTGATTCTACGTCAAGTTCCCATGCGCCTATTCTGGCAACGTCATTTGTTTTTTCCAGGATTTCCTGAATTTTCTCTTTTTCTAACTGAGTTTGCTTAATGTTTGTAATATCTGCGGTGTACATAAGAATACCGCCAATGTGATTCTTTTTTATAAACCACGGTCGTACTTCCCAGGATAACCACTGTTTAGAACCATCTTTGCGTGTGATCTCTGCCTCATCACATTTATTTACCGCACCTTTAAGACAGTCCTGATGTATCGCTTTCCATGAATCTTCTATTTCAGGAAATATATTGTAATGCGATTGACCTATTATATCCTGCCCATTTAGATCATAATCATCATGCCACTGCTGTGATGCAGCCATATAATGCATATTCTCATCAAACATTGCGATGGCTGTGGGCGCTTGCTCAATAAATATGCGATTGTATTTTTCTTTTATTTCAAGATTTTCTTTTAGTTCACTTAATTCTTCAACGTTTTTGCGCAGGCGCTCATCAGATTGCGCGAGGTCTTTATTTTTGTGACGTAACTCTTTATTCTTTTGTAATAGTTCTTTAAAAACAGGAATGAACACAAATGCAAATTCGCCCAGAAGTATAATCAAAGACAGTAAGGAAAGAAAAATTTCGATCTTTTTTAAATTGGCTAATTTTCTTTCCGCTTCATTTTGATACGCATTGACTATACGTTCCATATTCTGCAAAAAATAGGGCTCTGCCTCAAAAATTAGATCTGCTTCTTTGCCTATATTTTGAAGAGAATTAGAACTGGTAATATTTCTGCTGGCTTTTACAATAATATTTACAAGAGGCTCATTTACCAGCAAGAGAGAATCAATCTTAGGAGTATTGGTATCACTATTTTGAGAAAGGTAAATATGAGCTTTTTGAAACTCATGAGTGACTTTTACCAAAGAATCTTTAGCATATATGCCAGATTCCTGACCGTTGCTGGATTCAAAAAAAAGGATCAATTTTGAAATACGCTGACTTAGCATGCGCTGTCTACCCGCAATATTTATAATGCTGGCATCAGACTCTTTCTGGTTAATGTTATATTGTACAATAACCTGATTTACTATTATCGTAACGATAATAGTGATGATAAAAATGAAATAACGATTCTTGATCGCTTTCAACTGTTTTTTCATGCTTAAATCCCCCTATGCAAGCTCATCTTTCATGAGTTGCTCGACGAATATAAATCATAAAATTTTCACGAATCAAAATGAACCTACACGCTAAGAATTACCGATGATATGCACAATTGAGCGATAAAAAACATAGAAACCGGTTTTTAAAAATTACAAAGAATAGAAACTTTTATTTTCCGCTGTACCAAACGCCTCTCAGCCAGTAGTGTTTATGAAGTCTGTCAAGAAGGTTATTAGATAAATTATCAAGGTCTGAAACGGCGGTATTTGCAAGCGCCTGTTTATCATTTCTTATACCGGGAATAACTGTACTTACTGCTTCATGTGCCAAAGGAAATTTAAGAGCTAATTGTGGCATTGTAAGCTCTGTGTCTTTAATCTCTTCTTTAATTTTTTCAACACGATTTACAGCTCTTTCTAAACGATCTCCCGCAAAATAAGAATTACGAAAATCACCTTCGCCAAAGCTGCTGTCTACTTTATATTTACCTGTAAGTACACCTTCATCAAAAGCCACACGCACAATGACACCCACATTTTGCTCTTTGGCCACCGGAAGCAGTTGCGCTGCAGGCTCCTGCTCAAAAATATTGTAGATCATCTGTACCACATCCAGATAACCTTTTTGCATCAGTTCTATCACACAATTTTGATCTTGCTCAGGAGTCGAAATTCCTATTGCTTTAATCTTGCCCTCTTTCTTAAGATCCTTTAGAACTTCAAGAGCAGTAGGATTGTGATTCCATGCGCGGGTCCAGGTGTGCAATTGTAAAAGATCAATACAATCTGTATTTAGATTAGTGAGGCGCTCTTCAATATTTTTACGAATATATTTTTCCGGATATCTTTCTTCAATTTTGCAATACGGGCTGGGAGGCCAGATTCCTTCTACAGGAGGCATTTTTGTAGCAACAATTACTTCTTCTTTTCTTGTTTTAAGAATTTCTGCGATTATCTTTTCACTTTTTCCGTTGCCATATCCTTCAGCGGTGTCTATAAAGTTAACCCCGTTATCTATGGCAGTATGCAAAGCTTTTTCTGACTCTGAATCTTCCTGATGGCCCCAGCCACCGCCAATTGCCCAGCCGCCAAAGCCTATTTCTGAAACTTTAAATCCGGTTTTGCCTAATGTTCTGTATTTCATAAAGAGCTAATATTTGGTCTAAAAAACCGATTTTTGTGATTATTTATCTATTTTTTTGGGTCTTATAATCATGCGTAGGTCCTGATTTTTACTGAAATAATCTATAGACCAATTATAAAATGTGCGCAGCTGATCATGCTTGTTAATCAATGAAAATAAGTGAACAAACAACCAGATAATCCATGCTATAAAACCTTGTAGATGAATGCCTGCTTTGGGAATATCAGCCACAGCCTTTGTTTTTCCTATAATAGCCATAGAACCTTTGTCTCTATAATGAAATGGCTTAGGTCCATTTCCTTCATTAATGCGCTGAAGATTTATAGCTAATTGCTTGCCTTGTTGTATAGCAACCTGCGCAAGTTGAGGATGACCTCTGGAGAAATCTTCATCAATCTGCATAATACAGGTATCGCCTATAGCATATACATTATTTGTATCTGTAACTTTATTATAATTGTTTACCAGAAGACGATTTCCGGGGCCATAACACTCTTCTGCTATTCCTTGAAATTTCATTGCAGTTACGCCGGTTGCCCAGATTAGGTTTTTACTTCTTATGTAATTTCCATCTTTAAAAAACACGCGTTCGCTATCATAATCTACTACGCGTGTATTTAACAATACTTTTACGCCTAAACTCTTAATAGCATCTAGCGTATAATTTTGAGACTTTTCACTCATAGGTACTAACAGTCTATCAGCACCATTTACAAGATAAATAGATCCCTTATTATTTTTTAATTCAGGATATTCCTTTTGTATTATAGATTTGCTCATTTCTGCAAGAACTCCAGAAACTTCTACGCCGGTAGGGCCGCCACCTGCAATTACCATGGTAAGGAGTTCATCTCTTTCAGCTTCATCTTTACATTTTGTGGCCATCTCAATACGCTCTAGAAGTGTGTTACGCATATTAAGCGCATCATTTAGCGTTTTCATAGGGATGGCATATTTTTCAATATTTTCAAGGCCAAAGAAGTTTGTCTTTGTTCCTGTGGCCATCACTAGGTAATCGTATTCTATCTCACCATTTGAGAGAATTACTTTATTTTGAGACTGTACAATATCCAGTAATTCACCCATCCAGAAGGTAACGTCTTTTCTTCCACCAAAAAACGTACGAAAGGGATAACTTATTGACGACGGTTCAAGAAAACCTGTTGCTACCTGATAGAGCAAAGGAGGAAAAAAATTATAATTATTTTTATCTACAAGGGTAACATGAAACTCCCTTGTTCTGCGAAGCGTTTTTGCAAGATTTATCCCGGCAAAACCCCCACCTATAATCACTATTCTTTTCTTCAAAGGGACAAGTTTTTAAATGAAAATTATACAATTGCCCAAGGCATATTGTAAACTCTAGAGCTAAATTAAGAACTTAGATTTCAATAATAAGGGAAAACGATAAAATTAAGATGATTTTATAAACCAAAAGGAAAAGAAGGCGTGATAAGTTTTACTCTAGGCCATCGATATTTCCTATCCAGTATTGATATAACGCCTTTTTCTGCTCATAATTAGCAAAGGCTTTAACAAGCTCACTTTGTGCATCTTGATAATTTGCCTGTGCATCAAGTACTTGAGTGAGATCTGCTAATCCTGTATCGTAATTGTCTATGCTAACTTTAAGGTTTTCATTAGCCTGATCAAGATTTGTTTCGGCATAATCTATTTGTTGATAAGCATCTGTAAAGTCGTACCAACTTTTAAGAACAGCGATTCTTAGCTGGTCAGTTCCATTTTTAAAATTATTTTCGGCTATCTGCTCCTGTATTTTGCGCTGTTTAAGTTTTTGTTTCCCGGCGCCCCACCAATCTGAAATAGGTATACTTACACCACCAAAGGCGAGAGGTATAAAATTACTATCAAAACTGCCATTAAAAGATCCTAGCTGTGAAGCGCTAACACCAACAGAAATTTTGGGTAAATAGTCTGATTTTGTTATAGCTGTTTGAAGCTTTTCGGCTTGAAGTGATTTTTGAAGCAATTGATAATTACTTGATGAATCTAAAAGAATTTCAGGACTCTCTAATTTAAATTGGGGTTTAATAACAGGGTGAAGTGAATCTTTGACAATAAGACCAGGGTTATAATCTAACCCTAAGTAAAGTGAAAAATCAAGTACAGCTATTTTTCTGGCATTTTCTAGCTTACTTTTTTCAAGTAAGAGTTTGCTCAGTTGCACCTTAACTTTTAGAAGGTCGTTGCGAGCAATAAGGCCTGCATCAAGAAAGTCCTGCTGTTTTTGCAGTGTTTTATGTAATACCTCTTCGTTTATTTTTAAGACTTTTTGTTGCTCCTGAAGTTCTGCAAGTTGCCAGTACTTTTGAGTTGTGAGTAATAGAACGGTATCCTTAGCTTGTTCTGCTCGTATGGAATTGACAGCTCTTTGCAGAGCAGCCAGTTTAATACTGGTTTGAATTTTACCCCCGGCATACACAGTTTGTGAGGCACTGGCGGCAATTACATACGCATTATCTATACCGTTAGGAAGCATATCTGGAATAGGAGGGATAATATCATCAAAACCATACAGACCAAAACCCATAGCGCTTACAGAAGGAAGGTAATAAGATTTAGCTTCCCGCTCTGCGGCATCTGCAGATGCTTCTTGCAGATGAGCATTTTTAATTGTGTTGCTGTAAGACAAGGCTATATTTTTGCTCGTTTCAAGATCAATTGTATTTTGAGCTTCTATTTTTGAAATATGTAGCAAAATACCTAATAGGCCGATATATAAAATTCTTGAATGCATAACTCTAATTTTTTTGAAGATCAATCGTCTCATTTTTATCCTGATTAGTATCATCACTGCGAAAGAACATCCAGTATAAAACGGGAAGTACAAAAAGAGTTAGAACCATAGACATCATTAGCCCAAAACAGATTACGGTTCCTAAAGGTCCCCATAATGATGATCTGCTAATGATCATAGGTATAACGCCTACCGCAGCAGCAGATGACGTTAAAAATATAGGACGCATTCTGCGTTGCGCAGCCATTATAGCAGCTTGTTTTCTAGATACACCTTCATCTTTATAAACCTCATCTGCAAAATCTATGAGTATAATCCCATTACGTACTACAATACCACACAGTGCCAGAATACCCAAAAAAGAAGTGAAACCAAAAGGATAATCCATTAATAGGAGTCCCAGAGCAGCACCAAAAATACTTAGGGGCATGGTCATAAAACTGAGAAAAGCATGTTTTATACTTTTAAAATGCCACAGTAAAATGAGGAAGATAATAACAACACTCATTAATAATGATAAACCCATAGGGCCTAGATTCTCTTGTTGCATTTCATACTCGCCACCGTAGTCTATAAATAGGCTGTCTGGCAGTTTAAGTTCATCTATTTTTGGTTTTAGGGCACCTAAAACTTTACTGGGAACCGCATCTTTATCTATATCTGCGCGCACCGTAAGTACTCGCATGCCATTGCGGTGTGCAATCTGTTCTTGGTTATATTCAGGTTTAATATTTACCACCTGTCTTAGTGGAATGGTACTTTTGTCCTGAGGAACTATGATTGAAATATTGCCAAGATTAGTATTGCTATGTGAATCTGTATAGTTGGTTTTTATTTTTACATCTACAGGATAATCATCTTCCCAAATGCGAGTGGCTGTAACACCCTCCATATTCATTGCCACTGTATTTGCAATATCATTTTTAGTTAAGCCTAATCTTGCAGCTTCATCTGTTTTAATATCTAGGTCAATAGCGTCGTACATGTTACCAAAATCTGTACGCGTCCATATAATTCTGGGTGTTTCACGAGCAAGTGCCATGACCTGATCGCCAACTTCTTTTAATTTTTCTAAATCCTGACCGTAAATGCGCACCTCAATAGGTGCAGCGGCACTCACCATATCAAGTTGTTTCATACGTACATAAGCCTCGGGAAAAATATCACTGTATTTCTCATCATACTCTCTTAAAACTTCTTCAGTGGCTTCTTCAGAGGTGGTATTTACCAGGATTTGCGCATAATTTTCTGCTGGCAGCTTAGGAGCATAGAGCGTATGAAAACGTGGCGAACTGCTTCCTATAAAACTGGTGTATGAAACTATGCGTTCATCTTTAGATAAGATCTTTTCAACTTTTTTGGCAACACTGTCAGTTTGAGAAAGATTATATCCTTTAGCCAGAGATATTTCAATGGCAAACTGGTCACGTTCTACTTTTGGAAATAATTGCTGTGAAATAAATCCCATTAATATTATTCCTAATACAATAGATACTGCTCCTAGGAATAATGTGAGTTTATATTTTTTAAATGCCGAAGTAATCCGCTTATTAAAAAACCCCTGTAAATGGTCTAAAAACGACTTTTTATCATCAGTTTTCTCCTCTTTATGCAGACCTTTTTTAATAAAGATCGTATTGAAAAAAGGCACTATTAAAATGGAAATAAGAAGCGAGAGAAACAAAGCTATCATAATTGTGTAAGGGAAAGCGCTAATAAAATCTGAAGCAATGCCCTCCATAAAAAAGACAAGTGGCAAAAAGGTAGCAGAAATCGCCAATGTGGCCGTAAAAACTGACGGGAAAAGCTCTTTTGCACTGTTCTTTGCCGCATCCCAAACAGATTGCCCATGATCTAATTTTTCTACATGATTATCTATGACAACAATAGGATCATCTACCACTATGCCCAGTACAATTATAAGCGCAGCCAGAGTTACGGTATTTAATTCTATACCGCAGATGTATAAAATCGCTAAAGTTGCAGCGATAGTAATAGGGATCGTACCAGCCGCAACAGAAGCAATTCTAAATGGTAATAGGAGCAGGGCAACAATTATCACCCCAATTAAGGCAAAGCCAAACTCCTTCATGAAATGGCTTATAGATGTAGCTACCACTTCAGGTTGATCTGCTAAGTTTGTAATTTTTATATCTGCAGGCAGGTTTTCTTCAATAGCTCTGAGTTTTTCACTTACTTTTTCACCAAAATGAACAATGTTTTTACCTGTAGCCATTTCCATAGTGATAATGATACATTTAGTACCATTTACGGTTACATAAGAATCTGGCGTGGCATACTCTTTTTTTATAGTCGCCACATCTCTTAATCGAATTATATTATCGCCATCCTTACGTATGATCTGGCCGGCCAGGTCACTTTCTGTTTTAAAGAAATCTGTTATGTGTATTGGCCTGTCTATTAAATCTCCTTCTAAAACGCCAGCTGCAGCAATTGCTCCTTCATTCTGTAATTGTTGCATAAGACTGCCTGCACTTATACCGTATTGGGCAAGCTTATCATTATCTATATAAATACTTATTTGTTGAGCAACATCTCCTGAATGACTAATTTTAGCCATGTCATCAATCTGGCGCAGATTGTCTTCAATATCGGTTACATGTTCTTTGAGGTCTTTATACGGCCTTGTTTTTGATTCTACAGCAAGAATAACAGCGGCTGTGCTGCCAAAGTCACTGTTTACCATTATACCTCTAACTTCTTTAGGGAGATCTGTTTGTTGAAAAATCAATATTCCGCTTTTCAGCTTATTCCAGAATTCCTGAGTAGCCCTACGGTTGATGCGATCATCTACTTCTACATAGATGTACATCATCCCGTCTAGTGAATAGGAATATGTTTTGGTTTTATTTACTTCATTAAAGCTAAAAAGATATTCTTCTACTTTATTGGTCAATTGTTCTTCTACCTGCTGGGTTGATGCGCCGGGATATGATCCTATAATTAGCCCTTGTCTTACCGTAAAGTCTGGAAATTCATTACGAGGCATATTAAATAGGGCATAGAAGCCTACAAGAACCAGAACAAAACCTAACGAAAGTGGAATGGCCTTATACTTCATAGACCACTCTATTGCAC
>PALD01000060.1 GCA_002710685.1 Cytophagaceae bacterium
AAAAGATTTTCATAGATCAGGCGGTAGGCCCGAATATCTGTCCCCGATGCGTTACCAAAGCCGGGATCAAAACTTGCTGGCTCGACATCCGTGTATTGTATTAATATCCCCCCTGACAGGGTCGCTGCTCTGTGCGATTGCAGGCTGGCTCACTGTCGTCACCATACCGGCGAACAACAAGACGCCAACCAGCGCTGAACTCAAATCGCGTATATTCTCCTCCCTGATAAAATGGCCCGGCACGTTCCAGTTCACGCCGGGTTCCAAGACGAACCCAAGAGGACCTCCTCCACAAGACTCATTGGGAACGTTACCAAGACTGTGCAGGCGGAGGAGCCAATCTGTCAAGGACGCATGTGGCGGAAAGATTTGAGATGGCGCCTCGGCAACCGGTTGAAGATATTGAAGGCATCACCAATTAATTGAATATATTCCATATTTACACCAAAGCCAGATATGCAGAAAGCCGTTTTGACCAAAGCAATCGAACCACCCCGGGTTCGCCGAAAGCTGGTTATACCGCAGACCGCGCAACCAAGGCTCTGGCGTGCTAGATGTTTGATCCACAGTTTGATGGTGCGATCCTTTCGAAGGAATGGAAGGAAGCACTATGGGACAAGTTCGTCACGGGAGCGCCACGACCACGCACGCCATTGGCATGGCCAAGACGGCCCTCGGAACCGGCCTATTGCCTTGACAGCGAAGCCCGGGAACCGGGCACAGGATTTCTGCCGGGTGTCGCGCGCCGGACCGACAGTCGTGACCACACCCGGCGTTTCCCCTTGGCGTGGGCAGGTGGAACGGCAAAGGGGCCGCCTGATCCTCAGGCGGCCCCGATGTGCCGATGATGGCTTACTCTGCGGCGGCCTTGGCCGTCTCCAGCCAGCCCTCATAGGTGGCGCGGTTTTCTTCGATCCAGCCATCGGCGATCTTCCGGATGGCGCGGTCGGAATTGTCTTCCTTCATCTGGGTTTCCCAAACCGACCATGTGGCCAGAGGCCATTCCACGCCATCCGCCAGCGCCGCGATGGCGGGGTTGTCGGCGATGAATTCCCGGTTGGCGGCAATGTCCCAGTTCCACGACCCTGTCGCCATGCGGCAGGACGTGGCGCCGCCCGCGCAGCCCTCGACCCCTTCAACAAGGTGGCCATTGGGCACCTCGACGCCTTCGGGGGCCGCATCATAGGGGATCGGCAGCCAGACCACATCTTCGCCCGGGACCAGCGTCTCGGTCGCGAAAGAGGGGCTCCATGTGTAATACAGCACCGGATCGCCCTGACGGTAGCGGGCAAAGGTTTCGGCCAGAAGCGGCTCATACTTCGCCCGCACCGATTCAACCGTGTCGGTCAGCCCGTATTCCTGCAGCTGGAATTCCACCACATCGCCGCAGCTCCAGCCCGGATCGCAGTTCATCAGATCGGCCTTGCCGTCGCCATCAGCATCGAACAGCGCCGCGATCTCGGGATCGGCCAGCGCGCTGAGATCGGTGATGCCCCGGCTTTCGGCGGTGGCCTTGTCGATGAGATAGCCGTTGATGCCGCCGCCCTGAATGGTGCCGCCGCTCAGCAGGGTCACCTCGTCCTTCACCGTATCATACTGCAGGGCGCGCTGCGGCATGTTGATGTCGCCCGAGATGTCCAGATCGCCCTGCGCCGCCGCCTGCAGGAAGGCCGCCGTGCCGATGGAGGTCATGGTCACGTCATAGCCAAGATCTTCCATCGCACGCTTCAGGATCTCGGCCTGAACATATTGCGTGCCAAGGCTGTCGCTGCGGGACAGGCGCACCTCCTTGCCCTCGCCGGGCAGGTCTTGGGCCATGGCGGGCAGGGCCAGCGTGCAGGCCAGTGCTGCGGTGAGGAAAAATGGTTTTTTGGTCATGGGAATCTCCTACTGTTGGGGACAGGCTGCTTGTCGCAGCTCGTGGGGGATGAGGGACCGCCCGCAGTTTGGGGCGGCCCTCTGGCCGGGCGGGCGGCAGGGCCGCAGCCCGCGGGTCAGGTCTTGCTGTCGAGCGAGGCTTCCAGACGGGCCTCCGCCCGGCGGTGACCGTCGCCGAAAAGGCGGGCAAAGGCGCCGGAAATCCGGGACTGGCCCGCTCTGGCACGGGGATCGCGGTCGGCCACGGCCTGCGTCAGCCGGTCAAGGATGATGGCCATCAGCACGATGCCGATGCCCCCGACCGCGGCGCGGCCCACATCCAGCCGTCCAAGCCCCTGCAGCACCACCAGCCCAAGCCCTTCGGCGCCGATCATCGCCACAATGACCGACATCACCATGGCCAGAAGCACGGTCTGGTTGAGCCCGCCAAGGATCGTCGGCAGGGCCTGCGGCAGCTGGATTTCCCACAGAAGCTGGCGTTCGGTGGCGCCAAAGGCGATGCCCGCCTCGATCAGTTCCTGATCGACGCCCCGGATCCCGATATTGGTGAAGCGGATCAGCGGCGGCACCGCCACCACGATCACTGCCACCGCCCCGGGCACGGTGCCCACGCCAAAAAGCATCACCACCGGGATCAGGTAGACGAAGCTGGGCGTGGTCTGCATCACGTCAAGGATTGGGCGCAGGATGCCCCAAGCGCGGTCACTGCGCGCGCAGAGGATGCCAAGCGGAATGCCGATCGCCACGCAGACCACGATGGCCGTGGCGATCAGCGACAGCGTGGTCAGCGTTTCATACCAGATGCCCAGAAGCAGGATGAACACCAGCGACACGACGGTGAAGAGCGCGGTGCGCCGCCCTGCCAGCCACAGCGCCAGAAGGCCGAAGAGCGCGATCAGCAGCAGCGGCGGCGTCACCTCCAGCGTGCCGTTGATGGCGTTCAGCAGCTCGTCCACCGGCCAGCGGATCGACCGGAACAGCGGGCGGAAATGGTCGGCGATCCACTCGATCGCGATCTGGATCCAGCTTGCGAGCGGGATGTAGACTTGGTCCGGATCAAGCATCGGGCCGGGTTCCTTTCATCGTCTCGGCATCGCCCGCGATCCCGGCAAGAAGTGCCTCTTCCGGGATGCGGCCACGGAACCTGCCCGCGTCATCCACCACCGCAATGGGGCCACGGCCCCGGGAGGCAGCGCGGGCAATGTCGATCAGGCGGGTGTCGGGACGCACGGCGATATAGGCACCGCTGGCGGGGGCGCCGCCGGGCGCGCTCCATCCTGCGACCTGCCCGGCATCGTCCAGCACGAACTGGCCACCCTGACCGTCGGCATGGGTCTCGACCATGACAGAGGCGGCATCGAACAGCCGCGCCCGGTCGACATTGCGGGTGAAGGCCGCGACATAATCATGCTGCGGGTCGATCACGATCTCCTGCGGGGTGCCCTCGCGGATGACCGATCCGTCCGCCATCACCGCGATCCGGGTGCCAAGCCGCAGCGCTTCCTGAAAGTCATGGGTGATGAACAGCACGGTCTTGTGCAGCGTGGTTTGCAGGCGCAGCAGTTCATCCTGCATTTCGGTGCGGATCAGCGGGTCAAGCGCGCTGAAGGCCTCGTCCATGATCAGCACATCCGCCTCTGTGGCCAGCGCGCGCGCCAGCCCGACCCGCTGGCGCATCCCGCCGCTCAGCTCTCCGGGCAGGTGCGAGGCCCATTCCGACAGGCCGACGATTTCCAGCATCTCGCCCGCCTTGCGGTGCCGTTCGGCCAGCGGTTCGCGGCGCAGCTTCAGCCCCAGCGCGACATTGTCGATCACCGTCTGGTTGGGCAGCAGGCCGAAATTCTGAAACACCATGGAAATGCGGCGGCGGCGCAGGTCGCGCATGCGACCCGGCGTGCAGGTGGTGTAATCCTCGCCATCCAGCAGAAGCTGGCCCGCATCCGGTTCGATGATGCGGTTCACGCAGCGCGCCAGCGTGGACTTGCCCGATCCCGACAGCCCCATCATCACCGAGATGGCGCCTTTCGGCACCTTGAGGGAGACGTTGTTCACGCCCACCACGGCCTGTGTCTGTTCCAGAATTTCGGACTTGCCCTTGCCCGCCCGGACAAGCGCCATCGCCTCGTCCCTGCGGGGTCCAAAAATCTTGTAGACACCGCGTATCTCAATCCTGTCTGTCACTGTGGAATGATCCCTGTCGGTCTGGTCGTTTTTGAGTGTGATTTCATTAATGCGCCATGCAGCTTTTGTGTCTTCCTATGTTTCGTAGGAATGCGGCTTTGCGTTCTCCGTCTGAAGGCACCATGATCGCCCCCGGCTTCGTCGCTAGCGAGGACTCACGCCCTTTGGGGAGGCATCGCCCATGTACCACCGCCCGACCGCCGCGCCCCGCTCCGCCGCAGGAAAGTCACCCGCATGACCGCTGCAGACCATCCCGGCCGTCCGCCCACCCTGCGCGCCGACCAGTTCCGCCAGCTTTCAGAAATCACCCGGCTGATCAATGAGGGCGGCGATTTCCGCGATGTGCTGGTCCGGCTGACCGAAGGCGTCTGCCGCCATTCGCACTGGGCGATCAGCAGCGTCATGGTGATGGACACCGACCGGCAGCTGTCGTTCTCGACCGTGCGCTTCGACCAGTTCCTGACCGCAAGCGGGCGGCGGTCCACCATGCAATGGGATCTGTCCAGCAGCCCCGTGCGCGAGGTGGTCTCGCGCGGGCGGCCTCTGGTCATTTCGGATGCCGCGTCGCAGGACAAATATGCCGCTTTCCGCGATGACGCCCGCGCGCGCGGCTATCATACCGTGGTGCTGGTGCCGCTGAAGTTCCCCGACGAGGAGGGCCGCGCCATCGTACTGTCGGTGCTGGCCAACGAGGTGGTGGAGGTTGACGAGGTCGAACTCAGCTTCCTGCAATGCCTTGCGGATCTGGCGGATGTGGCGGTGCGCCGGATGCAGGCCCTGCGCGAGGAGCGGGCCGAGGCGGAGCGGCTGCGCGCCATCACCACCAACCTGACCTCGGCCCTGACCACCACACTTGATCCCGATCACGCCACGGATCTTTATGGCTCGCTGTCGCGGCTGTTTCCCACCGGCTGGTTCGCCATAGATCTGACCACCGGGCAGATGCTGTGCGATCCGGCGGACGCGGCGCCGCTGCTGCGGGCGCTGGCGCACCGGCTGCCGGAATCGGTGGTGCGCACCGCGATGAAGGCCGATACCGATCTGGGCGACCAGAACGTGCGCCTGCTGGTGGGCGACGAGACCCACGCCGCGCTGATGCGGCCGCTCTTCATCGACGGCAGCCGGGTCGGCGCGCTGTTCCTGCTGGGCGCGGCACAGCTGGCGCCCAACGAACAGATCGCCGCCGATGCGGGCCAGCTGGCGCTGTCGACGCTGATCCTGCGCAATTACATGATGTTCCGCACCCGCGAACAGGCCTCGCGGCGGCTGATCCTGCGGCTCTGTCAGGGCGACCTGCGCGATCTTGGCAGCCTGCGCGACGAGGCGCGCCTGCTGGGATTCGAACTCGACCAGCCGATGTTCCTTGTCGGGCTGCGCAGCCCCGGCGGCGCGGTGGCGGGCGAGGATGCGCACAGCTTCGTGCTGCGCACCGCGCAGCGCACGCTGGGCAAGGCCATTTCCTGCCGGGACGAGGGCGAGATCTGTCTGCTGATCCGCGATGGCGAGGACATGCGCAGCGCCAAGCAGCGCGAGCTGTTCATCCAGCGCATCCGGCCCATCCTGCCCGATGCCATAGCGCTGCTGTCCGACCGCATCGACCAGCTGGATCAGGTGGCCCCCGCGCGCGAGGCCTGCGCGTGGAACCTGCAGGTCGCTGAAAAGATGGGCGCCCGCGGCTGGGTGGACCGGCGCAATGTCGGCTCGCTCCCCTCGCTCATGGCCGGGCTCAGCAGCCGGGTGGCCGACCGGTTCCTGACCGACACCATCGCTTGGCTGACCGAGGACGGCACCGACAAGGGCGAGGCGATGCTGCAGACGCTGGAGGCCTATCTGGCCACCGGGCGCCGCCCGCAGGAGACGGCGGATCTGCTGGGCATCCATGTCTCGACCCTGCGCTACCGCATCGGGCGGCTTACCGAACGCGCGGGCGTGGATCTGAACGATCCGGAGGAATGTTTCCAGCTGGAACTGGCTCTGCGCCTTCACCGGTTCAGGACTTCCTACAGATAGTAGGAATTTTTTCCAATAATCTCGCCAGTTTCGCGGGAGGACTGGTCCGAAACCTGCAGCCTAAAGTCATCTTCAGCACCCGCTGAACGACCGAAGGCTTCCCGACCATGCCCGACCCCGCCCCCTCTGCCGCCCCCTTCGACCGCGCCGACCTGCGCGCAGCCTTTGGCCGCTTCGCCACCGGCGTGACCGTCGTCACCACCTGCACCAAGGCGGGCGCACCGGCAGGCTTTACCGCAAATTCCTTCACCTCCGTCTCGCTGGATCCGCCGCTGCTGCTGGTCTGCATCGGCACCACCTCCCGCAATCTGGCGCTGTTCCGGGATGGCGAGGGGTTCGCCGTCAACATCCTTGCTGCCGACCAGACCGACCTTGCGGGGCGGTTTGCCAGCCGCGGTGATCGCGACCGCTTTGCCGAGGTGCCGTGGCAGGCCGGGCTCACCGGGTCGCCCCTACTGGAAGGCTGCGCCGCCGTATTCGACTGCACGCGGCACGAGGTGGTGGCGGCGGGCGATCACCTGATCCTTGTCGGGCGCATCACGGCGCTGCGGCGCAGCCCGCGCCCCGGCCTGATCTTCGCTGATGGCCGCTACACCCGGCCCGCCGCCGATCCCGCGCTGCGCGCAGGCGCCATACTGCACCGCGCCGGAAAGGTGCTGCTGCTGGCGGGGCGTGACGGCGGCTACCGCCTGCCGCTTTCCGCGCCGCAGGACAGCACCGCCGCCGCCATCGCCGCGCTGGAGGCCGATCTGGCCGGGGCAGGCCCGGCGCGGGTGGCATGGGACAGCCCCTATGCGATTTTTGACAGCGCCGATGGCCTGACCCGCAACTTCTTCTTTCACGGCGAACTGGCGGCGGGATCCGACCTGCCCGAAGGCGCGGTGATGGTCGCGCCAGAGGCGCTGCCCACGCTCGCCGTGGCGGATCCCGGCGCGCGGGCGATGCTGCGCCGCTACGCCGAAGAGATCGGGGCGCGCCGCTTCGGCCTTTATGTCGACACCGCTGGTCCCCACGGGGCCGTGCTGCCGCTGACCGTGCCGCGGTCCGCTCCGTTTCAACCCGAGGACATCGTGCAATGACCCTGTTTACCACCGACGCGCTGGAAGGCCGCTGCCTGCCGCTGTTCATCAATAACGAATTCGTCCCCTCGCAGGGCCAGAGCTTTCCCAGCTATGATCCGGCCACAGGGGCGGAATGGTCCTCCATGCCCGATGCCACCGCCGACGAGGTGGACCGCGCCGTGCGGGCAGCCCGGGGTGCGATGACCAGTGCCGCATGGCGCGACATGTCCCAGACCGACCGCGGCAGCCTGATGTACCGTCTGGCCGATCTCATCTCGCAGAATGTCGACCGGCTGTCGCGGCTGGAAGTGCGCGACAATGGCAAGCTGCTGAAGGAGATGACCGCGCTGACCCATGCGGTGGCCGCCAGCATGCGCTATTTCGCGGGCATGGCCGACAAGATCGAGGGCACGACGATCCCGGTCAACAAGCCGGACATGCTGAATTTCACCCTGCGCGAACCGGTGGGGGTCATCGCCGCCATCGTGCCGTGGAATTCGCCGCTGCTGCTGCTGAACCGCGCCTTTTCACCGGCCATCGCCGCCGGGAATGCCATGGTGGTGAAACCGTCGGAGCATTCCGCCGCCTCCATCCTCGCCTTTGCCGAACTGGTGGCGGAGGCGGGCTTTCCGCCGGGCGTGTTCAATGTTGTGACGGGCGGCGGTCAAACCGTGGGCGACGCGCTGGTGCGCCATCCCGAGGTGGACAAGATCGACTTTACCGGCGGGCCCGAAACCGGGCGGGTGATCGCCGCCAGCGCCGCGCAGAACCTGACGCCCTCGATCCTCGAACTGGGCGGGAAATCCCCCAACATCATCTGCGCCGATGCCGATCTGGACCGCGCCGTGACCGGTGTCGTCTCTGGCATCTTCGCGGCGGGCGGGCAGACCTGCGTCGCGGGATCGCGCTGTCTGGTCCATGACAGCATCTATGACGAAGTGGCCGAACGGCTGGTTGCCCGCGCCGCCGAAATCCGGATCGGCGCCCCCACCGAGGCCGACACCCAGCTGGGGCCGCTGGCGCTGTGGTCGCAGGTCGAAAAGGTGGGCCGCTTTGTCGAGGGCGCGAAGACTGCCGGGGCCAAGCTGCTGGCCGGGGGCGGGCGGGCCGAACAGATGGGCGCAGGCTGGTATGTGCAGCCCACGATCTTTGGCGACGTCACCAACGAGATGGACATCGCGCGGAACGAGATCTTCGGCCCGGTGCTGGGCCTGATCCGCTACAGCGACGACGAGGACATGATCGCCAAGGCCAATGACACGCGCTACGGGCTGGCCTCCGGCCTGTGGACCAATGACATGGAGCGCGCGATGCGCTTCATGCGCCGGATCAATGCCGGGATGGTCTGGATCAACACCTATCGCAGCCCCTCGGTCATGGCGCCGTCGGGTGGCTACAAGGACTCCGGCTACGGCAAGCATAACGGTTTTGCCGCGATCAACGAATTCACCCGCATCAAGACCGTCGTCATCGATTACTCGGGCAAGACGCACGATCCCTTCGTGATGCGGGTGCAGAGCTAACAGCCGGAGCAGGAGAGAAAGATGCGCTTTTCCATCGCAGTGAATCCGGGGCGCCCCAGCCCCTCCACCGACATGCGGCAGGTCATGGCCGAGGCTCTGGATCTGGTTAAGATCGCCGATCAGGGCGGCTTTGACGTTGCATGGACCGCCGAACATCACACGATCGAACTGACCGTGTCGCCGAACCCGTTCCAGACGCTGACCCATTGGGCCGGGCATACCCGCAACATCCGGCTGGGCACGGCCATCGTCTCTGCCCCCTACTGGAACCCGATCCGGCTGGCCGGAGAGGCGGCACTTTGCGACATCTATTCCGGCGGAAGGCTGGAAATGGGGCTGGGTCGCGGTGCCTATCAGTATGAATTCGACCGCATGGCGGGCGGCGTGCCCCAGCAGGAGGGCGGATCCTTCCTGCGCGAGCTTGTGCCGGTGGTGAAGGGGCTCTGGGCAGGCGAATTTGCCCATGAGGGGAAACATTTCTCCTTTCCTGCCACCACCAGCGTGCCGCAGCCGCTGCAGAAGAACGTCCCGCTCTGGATCGCGGCGCGCGACGAAAGCACCTTCCGCTTCGCCGCCGAGAATGGCTGCAACATCATGTCCACGGCGCTGCGCAAGCCGGTTTCCGAAGTGGAGGATCTGCACCGCAAGTTTCTTGCCGCCACAGCGGGCGTGCCGGGGGCCGAAGGGCTGAAACATGCCACTCTGCGGACCTCCTGCGTCTTTGCTGACAAGGCGGGCAGCGATCAGGCGGTGCGGTCGATGATCGATTTCGGCCGGTCGTTCGAGAACCTCTTTAAGAACGTGGGCGAGGTGCGCAACGGCTATCCCGAGCCGGTCGATTTTGACGTGGTCGCCAACCGCAATGAATACCAGCCCGAACAGCTGCTGGAGAACATGATGTTTGGCCATCCCGAGCAGATCATCGAAAAGCTGGAGCGCTACCGCGCCATCGGCATCGACCATTTCATCTATGGCAGTTCGTTCTTCCTGCCGCATCGCAACGCCGTCCGCTCGCTGGAGCTGTTCTGCGATCAGGTGCTGCCGCATTTCCAGAAGCAGGACGCGGTCAGGGAAGCCGCACTGGCGCACTGACCCCCCTGCCCCGGCCAAACGGCCGGGCGCCCCATCACGACACAGAGGAGAGCCGGGTGCAGACCAGCGACAACCAGATCACCTATTATCGCGAAGGCAGCGGCACCCCCTTGGTGCTGATCCACGGTGTCGGCGCCAGCGCCGAAAGCTGGGGCCGGGTGGCGGAGCGGCTCAGCCCCCGTTTCGACATCCTGCGCCCGGATCTGCGCGGCCATGGCGGCTCGGCCCGGATCGACGCGCCGATCACCATCGACACCTTCGCCGAAGATATGCTGCGGGTCATGGATGAGGCCGGGGTGGAAAAGGCCCATCTGGCGGGGTTCTCGCTGGGCGGGCTGATCACGCAGCGGCTGGCGGTGGGCTGGCCCGACCGGTTCGACCGGATCGCCATCCTGTCGGCGGTGGCGGGCCGCACCGAAGAAGAGCGCGCCAAGGTGGTGGCCCGGCTGCAGATGATCCGCGACGGCGGCATGACAGCGATCACCGGCGCCGCGCGCGACCGCTGGTTCACCGTCGCTTTCGCCAAGGAAAACGAAGCGCTGATCCGGCAGAGGATCGCGGAGCTGGAGGCGGTGCATGTGCCCTCCTACCTCGAAGCCTACCGGGTCTTTGGCCAGACCGAGCTGGTGCAGACGCTGGACCGCATCCGCCATCGCACGCTGGTCCTCACCGGGGAATGCGATGTGGGGTCCAATCCGCGCATGTCCGAAACCATGCACCGGCTGATCCCGGAGTCCGAGCTGCAGATCCTGCCGGGGCTGAAACACTCGATCCTGCTCGAAGCGCCGGATCTGATTGCCGACCGGCTGCTGAGCTTTTTCACCAGACCAGAGACCGCAGAGGAGATGCAGAATGGATGAGGCGCTTTATGCCAAGGGTCTGGACCGGCGGAAGGCCACGCTGGGCGCGGAGTATGTGGACCGCTCGCTGACCAGCGCACCTGACTTCTCCAAGGAGTTCCAGAGTTTCATCACAGAATACTGCTGGGGCGCGGGCTGGGGCGATGACACGCTGCCGCCCAAGACCCGGTCGATGCTGAACATCGTGATGATCGCGGCGCTGAACCGGATGCATGAATGGGAGCTGCATTTCCGCGGCGCCCTGACCAATGGCGTCAGCATCGAGGAACTGAAGGCGATGATCACCCATATCACCATCTATTGCGGTGTGCCGGTGGGGGTGGAATGCCACCGCATCGCCAACCGGGTGCTGGCCGAACAGGGACTGCAGGCATGACCGGCGTCGTGATCCGCAAGGTCGTCGATTTTGTCGAGGACACGCTGGTCGAGGGGGGCAAGCCCGCTGCCAGACCGCTGCGTATGGCCGCCTGCGCCGCCGTGATCCGCAGCCCGTGGGGCAGTGACTATGTGGAGGATCTGCAGCCCGGGATTCATGCGCATGCCGCCATTCTGGGAGAACTTCTGGTGCCCCGGCTGGTGGCGCTGATGGGCGGTCCGGAGGGCATCGAAGCCTTTGGCAAGGCCGCCGTCGTGGGCACCAACGGAGAGATCGAACATGCCGCAGGCCTGATCCACACGCTGCATTTCGGCAATCTTTACCGCACGGGGGCCGGGGCCGACAGCTTCCTGCCCTTTACCAACAAGCGCGCCGGGGCGGGCACCGCGATCACCATTCCCATGACGCACAAGATGCAGGACTCCAAAGGCGCGCGGTCGCATTTCCTGACCATGGAATTCACCATCCCCGATGCGCCCGCCCCTGACGAGATCGTCGTCGCCCTTGGTGCCGCCAGCGGCGGGCGGGTGCATGAAAGGATCGGCGACCGCTTCAAGGACATGGCCTTCATGGGGGTGGATCAGGCGGGGCGCCCGCTCGACCCCAAGAAAGCCTAGCTGTTTAGTCCCGTGGTGTTTATTTTTCTGTGATCATTAGAAGGATGCCCTATAGGACAGGTTCTTCACGGCAGCGCCACGACCACGCACGCCATCCGGCTCTCATACAGCGATCGAAAGCTTCGAAGGCGGCGCTGAGCCGGGAGCTTGGCATCGATGTCAAGACCGTGGCTGTTGGATGTCACTGAGAACTGTCCCAGCTGGGTCAGTTCTCAGTGACATCCAACACGTGACGTTCCTATTTCAAAATCTGGACGGGGAGGTGTGAGAGGGTTACCTGATGAGCCGA
Organism: Cytophagaceae bacterium; assembly: GCA_002710685.1. Taxonomy (GTDB): domain Bacteria; phylum Bacteroidota; class Bacteroidia; order Flavobacteriales; family Flavobacteriaceae; genus Leeuwenhoekiella. The sequence goes on from PALD01000060.1 coordinate 11,888, forward strand.
CCGTGTTTCGCCTCTGACCGCGACGTGTTCTTCTTCCCGGTCGACGAGCTCAATCCGAACGAGGCCAGCCAGTTGCCGGACGGAGCGCCCACTCTCTATTTCCGGGGCTTTTATTGCTGGAATTCCGAAGTCAGCGCCAAGACGCTCGGCATTTCGAGCTTCTAACTTTGCGCCGTCTGCCGACGCCAGAAAGCTCTGGGGCGTCGAGGACGACCGCGCCGACTTCCTGAAGGCGGAAGCCGCGAAGGTCGTAGCGACGGCTCTCGCCGTCCTGCCCCTTCAGCACCTTGGTCGAGCTGCCATTCCGGCGATTATCCTGACCGGCTGGAGCTTACTTGCCCTCTTCATAGTCAAGATGCGCTGTCAACTCCGCGCCCAGAATCCCTTTCATGAGCTTGATCTTCAGCTCTTTCATCAGCCCGGCCTCGCCGAGCAGATCCTTAGGGCGCTCTACGCCCTTAAGCAGTTCGTCCAGCAGTTCCTTGGAGATAGTCATGCATGCTTCCTTTCGGTGAAGAATGGACCGGAACAATCTGAAGGTCCAGACGGTGGATCAGAACTTAGACAAGCTCCCGTACCGCAGGACAGGGTAAACTCATCATCACGCAACATGCCCAAACTTTAGGCAATCCTTGATAAGGATATTGACAGATTTCCCCATTGAATTGATCATACCATATCAAAAAATTATATATTAAGGATATTAAATATGCCATATATAGGAGTAATTCTAGAAAATGGTTACTATCCTGACGGGACCATTGGGACCTACTTTACGAAAACTTTTCCGATCGCGGGCGCCCCGGGAGTGCCCCCTGATGTTGTTATTTACCGCGACAATCTGACAATTACAGTTTCAGGAACCGCTACGCAAAACGAAGATTACGAAATTTCTCCCGGACATATCGTTGATGCCCTTTTCGTGTCACTTTCTACGCCATTCCAGCCAGATGGTGAAGTCGAGCCGATCGAGACGATTGAGGTCACGTTCAAAGGCTCTCTTGAATATTTTATTTCCGCCGTCGGTGGCGGCGTATTCTTTAATAACAAAGAGGGATACATCCAAACTGTTAACATAGATACCACTTACACCTTCGATATAGACAGCGCACCAGTTCAAACCTCTGAGGGCATACTTGGCTACGACTACGGCGGCTTGGGAGGCGACGACGTTGCTTTCAACGTACTTGCCGATTTTGAGGATGGCCCGGGTGAAATATTGCGAATTCAACCCTATGTGGAACGAGTTCCCAGTTCAGACCTTAATAGCTATGAATTTTTAGATAATGGTGTGCGTTACTTCGGTAGGCATGGGCAATGGGTATTGCTTAAAAATGGCGACGTGATTGTCGAGGAGTGGTCTGGCGACCCTTACGCAAGTGAGTTCTTTAGCTTCTTCGTTCTAGACGAGAATGGTACTGACGTTTTGGCGTCGGCCACGATTTCCACGGCAACGCTCACAATGGATGCGCCGGAAAAAGTGCGGCTTGTTGAAGGGCAGGAAGGACTGGAG
>PALD01000061.1 GCA_002710685.1 Cytophagaceae bacterium
CACCCCTCCACGTTCTTGAGAATCTCGACTCTCACCCCCAAAATATGTTGCCCATTGTCTAACGGGTGTTGGGTCGATTATTAAAGTTGAACTATTACTTATGTTACTACCCGCCAGGTTAAACCCAAATATGTTGGCTGCAAGCTGTTTATAGCTAACTCTTACTTCTTTTTCTTTATTGTCTGTTTTTATCCAACTTTTAGGAATAGTCTCTTTTAAATTTCCGTGAATCAATTTTAGATTTAATTCATTATTCTTTAAAACAACTGGTGCGCCTGAAATTTTCATTTTTATTTGAGAAATTTCTGCGCCAGGATTTACAATAAAATTATATTCTACAGGCTTGTCGCTTTCTGCCGAAACAAAAAATTCCAGATCAATACCGTTATAAACATTTTTATAAACAATTCTTTTAAAGCTTTCCACTTTGGTAATTCCTTCTTCACATTGTGGTACAGTATAATAGTTAGTATAGGCTTTAGAAAGTCCCCATTCCTCTATGTGTACATTCTTATTTATATTTAAAAAATCGATATCAACTCTATGAAAGGAAAGTGCTGTTGCCGTTGTATCTGGATTGAAACCTAGTGGAGGTAATTGATTAGGAAATGTATGGAGATTTTTTTTATTCGATCTTAGAGAAGGTTTCTGTTCATACACATCGTAAGAGAATCCTGATTTACGAAACTGAACGTTTAAACCGCTGGTATTAAGTAGATAAAGAACTTTTGTGTTGCTTTTACCATCTTGATCAATAATCTGCCCATGATTTTTTATAAAAGAGTTTGGTGTTTTTTTATTTAGTATTGATGATTGGGTAGTTTTTTGAGAGTGTAAAACACTTGCATATAAAATCAAAAATAGTAGTAAAGTTTTTTTCATACGCTTATTTTAGAATATCAAGCAAAAAAATTATTCCATTTAAAAAAATCACTTACAACACTAATAAATATATAAACCCTTAAAATGACATGGTTAATACATTACCTTTATTTGCATCTAGTAGTAAAATTTAAAATTTTAACAGTTCAATCGCGAGACTAACCATACAGCAATCTTAGGCATTACTTCTTGGCATAAACTTTTTTTACTGTGGTTAAATAAAAAAAGCAGCCTTAAAATAAGACTGCTGTTATATCAAAGTGGAGTCGGGCGGAACGCCCAGATTTTGAATTTATCAGTATTTAAAAGGCTTCCCGAGCCTTAAAAAAACAGGGGATACCGAATTGGTGAAGCGTTAACAAATTTTAACAGTTATAAAAAACACACGACTATGTTTACTAGCTAATAGACACTAAAAAAAGTTATAAGATCATAAATATGAGCACTCTGTATGGAATTTCATTTAAACAAAGTCTTGAACAAATATAGAATTGATTTTTATTCAAGAGCTTGGACAATCTTGTTTTCACTCTGCTTCATCTTTTATTGAAGGAAAAATTTAACTAGCTGAATACACTATTCCAGACTGTACCAATATAAACAAGGTATCATGGAATAAATAAAATGATTTCAGTATGTTATTATTTTAAAAAATGATGTCAGATTAAAAGAATATATTTGATCGAAATTTATTTAATTTTGAAGTTAAACGATTAAATTACTGTGATATGAAGAGGAAAACTTCTCTAAAAGATATAGCGAAAAAGGTGGGGGTCTCTACTGCCACAGTATCTTATGTGCTTTCTAAAGGGAAAGAAAGTAAGGTGAGTGTGGGAATGTCTGAAAAAATAAAAAAGGTCGCCAAAGAGTTAAATTATCAGCCTAATCAGATAGCAAAAAGTCTTAAAAGTGGAAAAACCTTTACCATTGGTCTTATTGTGGCCGATATATCAAACCCGTTTTTTGCCAATTTTGCGCGTATTATAGAGGATGAAGCGGCACATCTTAATTATACGGTGATTTTTGGAAGTTCTGATGAAAAGGCAGGAAAATCTTGGGATCTCATCCAATTTTTATTAAATCGGCAGGTTGATGGGTTTATTATAGCACCTACTGAAGGTTCAGAAATACACATACAATATTTAAAAGAACAACATATTCCCTTTGTACTAATTGACCGATATTTTCCTAAAATAAATACCAACTATGTTGTAATCAATAATTACAAGGCCTCCTATGAGGCAGTAGAACGCTTAATAAACCCGGGCAATAAAAAAATAGGGATGTTGGCCTATGACACATCATTACATCATATGCAAGAGCGCATCAGGGGCTATCAAGCCGCCATGAAAGATAACGGTTTAAATTTAAAGGAATCCTGGCTTAAGAAAATCAATTTTGATAATATTAAAGAGGAAGTACGATATGCCATAGATGATATTTTAAACGGTCAAGATCCTGTAGATGCGTTGTTTTTTGCGACCAATACTCTTGCAGTTCAGAGCCTGAAATATATTGATGAATTAAAATATAAGATACCCGCTGACTTGGCGATAATAAGTTTTGATGAAGGTGAAGCTTTTGATTTTTATTATTGTCCCCTAACTTTTGTTAAACAGCCCCTTATTGAATTCGGTAAAAAAGCGGTAAAAGTATTGACAGAACAAATCGCAGATCCTACTAAAAAGGAAGAGCATATCTGTCTCAATGCCGAGTTGATTATCCGTAAATCATGTGGAAACCCCCTCAAATCCGTAAAATAAAGAGGCATTCAGAATATTTATCTAAAAAAAAGGATAAAAATTGAAAATATCTTTGAGGCATTGTTTTTTTATTTAATCGATTAACTATATATTTGGATGAAATACAATTTAATTCATTTAATCGATTAAACTTAAATTTAGAAAGTATGCTAACACCAAAAAAAGTAATGGCGCTTTGTTTTTTAACGATATCGTTTGCGGTTATCGCTTGTGGTCATAAAGGAAATAAAACTACTGCTGAAGATCAAACTAATACTATGAAGGTGAAAAATTACGAAAAAGGAACGTTTGGGTATGACCTTGATTTTCTACAAAAAAAGGATACTGCTTTGGTGGTTCTCGCTAATGGCGAAAGCCAAATTATTATTTCTCCTAAATATCAGGCAAAGGTTTTTACATCTACTGCTCAAGGCAAAGAGGGTACTAGTTTTGGGTGGATCAATTACTCCGCATTTGAAGGAGCTCAAGATGGACATATGAATGCCTATGGAGGGGAAAACAGGTTTTGGCTAGGGCCGGAAGGCAGTAAGTTTTCATTATTCTTTAAGCCCAAAACAGAAATGACCTTTGAAAACTGGAAGACCCCTTCCGCAGTAGATACCGAAGCTTGGAAAGTCAGCCAGAAAGCGAATAATAAAGTAAGTATGGAAAAAGCGATGTCCCTGGTAAACTACGCAAATTCACAACTCGATATTCTTGTCAAAAGAAATATTCATATTCTTAAAAAATCAGAGATAGAAAATCTTCTGAATATTGAATTGGATAGTACAGATTCAGTAGGGTTTACTACAGAAAATAGCATAACTAATACTGGTTCAAATAAATGGACAGCAAAAACCGGAGCTCCCTGTATTTGGATGCTCGACATGTTTACCCCTTCTCCCAAGACAGTTATTGTGGTACCTTTTGATAAAGATGCTACGGGCAAAATTGCGACAACAGATTATTTTGGAGAAATTTCAGATGATCGCATAAGTTATAGTAACGGGAATATTTTGTTTAAGGCTGATGGAATATCAAGAGGCAAATTAGGAGTTCCTCCCCAACGTGCAGAAAACAGAAATGGAAGCTATGATCCTTTAAATAATATTTTAACCGTTACTCTTTATGATTTAGATAAAAATGCAACTTACCTTAATCAGGAGTGGAGCCCCCATAAAGATCCGCTCGTGGGAGATGCGGTGAATGCCTATAATGACGGACCTCTGGAGGATGGTTCTCAAATGGGTCCTTTCTATGAAATTGAAAGTGTTTCTCCTGCGGCATTTCTGTCTCCTAATGAAAGTCTTTCCCATACACACAGTGTTTTTCATTTTACCGGAAATGAAAATCGGTTAAATGATATTTCGAAAAAGGTTTTAGGTTTAAGCCTGAAAGAAATCGAAAGCGCTTTTTAGATTAAATAACAATTCAAATTAGCATACTATGAGTAATACTAACGAATATCCCAAAATCGGGATTCGTCCTATAATAGATGGTCGCCTTGGAGGGGTAAGGGAATCCCTCGAAGAAATCACTATGAATATGGCTAAAAATGTGGCCAAATTATTTACAAACGAACTTAGCTATCCTAATGGGGAACCTGTCACCTGTGTGATTGCAGATTCTTGTATTGGTGGGGTAAAAGAAGCAGTGGCCTGTGATAAAAAATTTAAAATTGAAAATGTTGGTGTTTCACTTTCGGTTACTCCATGTTGGGCTTATGGAACAGAGACGATGGATTTTGATCCACACATACCCAAAGCGATATGGGGATTAAACAGTACACAGAGACCTGGTGCTGTTTATCTGGCCGCCACACTAGCCGCTCATAATCAAAAGGGATTACCGGCTTTCAGTATTTATGGGCAGGATGTGCAGGATATGGAAGATCAAACGATTACCCAAGACGTTAAAGAAAAACTCCTCCGTTTTGCTCGTGCCGGAATGGCTGTGGCTATTATGCGTGGCAAGTCGTATTTGGCAATAGGAAGTGTTTCCATGGGAATCGTAGGTTCGGCAATCGATCCTGATTTTTTTCAAACTTATTTGGGAATGCGCAATGAGTATGTAGATTCATCCGAAGTTTTAAGAAGAATACAAATGGAAATCTACGATAAAGCAGAATTTAAAAAGGCGTTGGAGTGGACGAAAAAGAACTGCAAACAAGGCGAGGATTTTAATGAAAGCGGGAAACAACGTACAGTCGAGCAAAAAGAAGAAGATTGGGAATTTGTTGTAAAAATGACCTTGATCATTCGTGATTTAATGACCGGGAATGAAAAGCTGAAAGAAATAGGATATGGAGAAGAAGCCTTTGGTCATAATGCACTGGTTTCCGGTTTTCAAGGGCAACGGCAATGGACTGATTTTTTGCCCAATGGTGATTTTTCTGAAGCGATATTAAATTCTTCTTTTGACTGGAATGGAATCCGGGCCCCTTATTTGGTAGCAACCGAAAATGACTCTTTAAACGGGGTCTCTATGATGTTCAATTATCTGTTGACCAATACCGCACAAATTTTTGCCGACGTAAGAACGTACTGGAGTCCCGAAGCCGTGGAAAATGCTACGGGATGGAAGCCGAAAGAACGCGCAAAAGCAGGGTTTATCCATTTAATAAATTCGGGGTCAGCGACATTAGATGGTTCCGGGAGACAAACCATAAATGAAAAACCTGTGATGAAACCTTTCTGGGATATTTCGGAAGAAGAGGTAGGTGCCTGCCTGGATGCCACAACCTGGTATCCCGCTAATGTGGGTTATTTTAGGGGAGGTGGTTTTTCATCCAAATTCGTAACCCAAGGTGAAATGGCACTAACTATGTGCCGGTTAAATTTAGTAAAAGGGCAAGGCCCTGTTTTACAAATTGCTGAAGGTTGGTCTATAGACTTACCAGATTCGGTACATACAAGTTTAGATCAAAGGACAGACCAAACGTGGCCTACAACCTGGTTTGTCCCAAGAATTACCGGGAAAGGTGCTTTTAGTGATGTGTATTCAGTAATGTACAACTGGGGCTCTAATCATGGAGCTATAAGTTATGGGCATATCGGTAAAGATCTCATTACACTGGCGGCAATGTTGCGCATTCCAGTATGTATGCATAATGTAGAAGATAAAGAAGTTTTTAGGCCTTCTGCCTGGAGTTCATACGGAATGCAAAAGGAAAGTTCCGATTATCGTGCTTGCCAGAATTATGGACCACTTTATAAATAGAAATATCAAGAAATAATTATGTCAAGGATGCTACTAAAAATGGGTTTATGAAAAACAAAACGGCAATATCCCTTATCCATTCCGGAAATAAATGGCCTTTCATCTTGGTGACAAGTCTCTTCTTTTTATGGGGATTGGCTAATAATATGACCGATACGTTACTTGCAGCTTTTAAACGGATCATGAGCATGACCGATTTTCAGACTTCTTGGATTCAGCTTGCTTTTTATGGGTCTTATTTTATACTTGCATTGCCCGCAGCCATATTGATTAAAAAATATACGTATAAAACGGGGGTTTTAGTAGGCTTGGGACTATTCATTATAGGTGCTATACTTTTTTATCCGGCAAGTATAACGATGTTATACAGTCATTTTCTGGCTGCGTTATTTATCCTTGCCGGTGGATTATCGATTCTTGAAACTGCTTCAAATCCCTATATCATTGCTATGGGACCTGAAGAAACAGGAACTAGACGTTTAAACCTGGCTCAATCATTTAATCCTATAGGTTCTATAACCGGGGTTTTGTTAAGTAAGGTTTTTATCCTTTCGCATTTAAATTTATCAAGCGCCCAGGAACGTGCTCAAATGAGTGGCGTACAGTTAAAGTCCATACAATCTGAAGAATTGACTTCGGTGATGGGGCCATATGTAGGAGTGGCTCTTGTGCTTGTCGTGATTTGGTTGCTTGTGAAATTCACTAAAATGCCCAAAGCCTCTGGAGTTTATGATAAAATTGACCTCGGCCCTAGTATCAAAAGACTTATAAAAAATCGCAATTATACCTGGGCGGTAATCGCTCAGTTTTTTTATATGGGTGCTCAAATTGGAGTTTGGTCCTTTACCATACGATATGTAATGCAGGAGTTAAGTTTAAATGAAAATGATGCTTCCACCTATTATCTGGCTTCTTTAATCTTTTTTTCAATTTCAAGATTTATTTTCACCGCCTTGATGAAGTTTATCAGTCCGCAGAATTTATTGCTTATTAGTGCTGTTTTAGGAGGGGTAAGTACTCTGACTGTGATTTATGGCAGTGGAATGGTAGGGGTAACTGCATTGGTTATTATTTCCGGGTGTATGTCATTGATGTTTCCTACTATTTATGGTCTGGGCATGAACAGACTGGGGGATGATGCTAAAATAGGCGGCTCTGGTCTAATCATGGCCATTTTGGGAGGCGCGGTTTTAACTGCGGTTCAGGGACAAGTATCCGATTTAACACATAGCATTAATATGGCTTTTTATGTGCCGTATTTCTGTTTTGTTGTGGTTGCTATTTATGGATATATTCAAAAAAATATTCAGCCTAAAACACCAATTCTATCGGTATGAGAAATTATGTTATAGGTGTCGATTTTGGTACAAATTCGGTACGCTCGGTGGTTGTAGATGCTGAGAATGGAAAGTTTATGGCTACATCAGAATTCTTTTATCCCAGGTGGGAAAAAGGACTTTATTGTGATGCTTCCAAAAATCAATTTAGGCAACATCCCCTGGATTATATAGAAGGTTTGGAATATACCATCCGAGAATGCCTGAAAAATGCTTCTCCTGAAATAAGGCATAATATTAAAAGTATTTCAATGGATACCACGGGTTCTACACCGGTGGCAGTTGATAAAAAAGGGATTCCGTTGGCTTTGTACCCGGAATTTGAAGAAAATCCCGATGCGATGTTTTTTCTATGGAAGGACCATTCGGCCATACAGGAAGCTGAAGAGATCAATAAACATGCTCAAAATTTTGAACAGGATTATTTGAAATATGTTGGCGGAATTTATTCATCCGAATGGTTTTGGGCCAAGTTGCTTCATGCATTACGGCATGATAAACAAATAGAACAAACTTGTTACTCCTGGGTGGAGCATTGCGACTGGATGCCTTTTTTATTGTCGGGAGGGAATGATGTTTTAAAAATGAAACGCAGTGCTTGTGCAGCAGGTCATAAAGCGCTCTGGGCAGAAGAATTTGGTGGGTTACCTCCTGATGATTTTTTTTCAAAACTAGATCCTTTATTAAAAGGATTACGCGAACGTCTTTATACCACCACCTATACAGCAGATGTAAAAGCCGGAAATCTATGCAAGACCTGGGCGCAACGTTTGGGACTTACAACAGATGTAATTATAGGGATGGGAGCTTTAGATGCCCATATGGGCGCAGTGGGAGCGAGTATAGAACCTTATTACCTGAGTAAGGTGATGGGAACTTCAACATGTGATATGCTGATTGTGCCGTCTAAGGATGGCGAAAATAAACTAGTCAAAGGTATTTGTGGTCAAGCAAAAGGATCTATCATACCAGGAATGATTGGTATGGAAGCCGGTCAATCTGCTTTTGGAGACGCCTATGCCTGGTTTAGGGATTTGATCTTATGGCCTGTTGAAAAACTGAAACCCCAAGCCGAATTGGAAGATATAAAAGATCAGATTCTTTCTGAACTGGGTAAAGAAGCTGAAAAATTGCAGGTTGATAAAAACGCTGAAATTGCAGTAGATTGGTTTAATGGAAGACGTACGCCTGATGCTAATCCGAGGGTTTTCGCAGCTATCCATGGATTGAATTTAGGAACCAAGGCTCCGCATGTTTTTAGAAGTTTGGTGGAAGGGACATGCTTTGGCGCAAAGCGTATTGTAGATCGGTTTTTAGAAGAAGGGATTCCCTTAAAAGGATTGATAGGAACCGGAGGTATCGCTAACAAATCCCCCTTTATTATGCAAATGATGGCAGATGTAATTGGCATGCCCATTAAGATAAATAATTCAGAACAAACAGCAGCTTTGGGCGCAGCCATGTTTGCCGCTACCGCTGCGGGACTTTTCCCTAATGTAGAAGAAGCCCAGAAATGTATGGGGCATGATTTTGATGAAATATTTTATCCACAAAAGGAGAAACAGGAGCTATATAATCTTCGTTATAAAAAATATAAACGGATCTGCAGATTTATAGAAAACTAACTCTACACATGTATAGACCCCGAATTGCATAATTTTAATTAAAATATATCAATATGAAAATCCTATTCAGTTTACTTTTTATAACTCTTACCACCTTGAGCGTGTGGGCGCAAAAGAAGCCGGTTTCTGTAGGCAATGATGAAATTTGGAGACTTAAAGATTATGAATCGAAGCGTATTTCCAGTTATGATACTACCGGAGCAAACGATGACGGAAACTGGAAAGAAAAAATAATGCCTGGTGATGTCCGTACAATAGGAGAAGTAGAAGGCCCTGGTATCATTAAACACATCTGGTTTACCATCGCTAGTGGTGAGCCCAATCATCTTAAAAAAATTGTCTTGCGCATGTATTGGGATGGAGAAGAAAACCCCAGTGTGGAAGCTCCGGTAGGAGACTTTTTTGGGCTGGGGTTGGGAAGATATTTTATGTATGATTCTAAATTTCTTTCCATAGGTTCTCAAAAAGCTTTAAATGCCTCATTTCCTATGCCTTTTAAAAAATCTGTAAAAATCACTATTACAAATGAAGGCAATCAACAGATTGATGCGTTTTATTATAATATAGACTGGGAAAAGCACAATTCTCTTCCAGATGACATCGGTTATTTTCATGCCGAATATAGACAGTCCCAGCCTACAGATGGATGGACTGATGAATGGGGACGTAATGGAGAACCTAAAATCAATAATAAAGAGAATACCAGTGGGGAAGATAACTATGTTATTATGGAGGCCAAGGGCAGGGGGCATTTTATAGGGGTAACCCACAGCATTATACAAAATCAAGGAGACTGGTGGGGGGAAGGAGATGAAATGATGTTTATCGATGGAGCTGAAAAACCCCAAATTCATGGCACCGGAGCCGAGGATTATTACTTGGGTGCCTGGTGCTATGGCGGTTGTGGAATTAATCCATTTGGAGATGATAAACCCACTTTTAATTATTCGGAATATGGAAATCCATTAAACGGGGGTGATGACCGCGGTGCTGAGTGGATGGTCTACCGCTTTCATTCAGAAGCACCCATAGTATTCAATAAATCAATAAAAGTTACTATTGAACATGGCCATGCCAATCATCGATCTGACAATTACTATACGGTAGGGTATTGGTATCAAACCGAACCTCATATGCCTTTTCCGCAATTACCTGCTGTCGCAGATCGAATACCACAACTGATAAATACGGGGGGACCAACGCGAGGTAAGAATTAATAAATTCTTTGTGTAATAAAATGTAATATCTAATTCTAAATCTAGAACGATATAGTTAATCGTTTAAATTTTAATATATTAAATATGATAAAAATTCTTCACCTTCTGAAAGTTTCTGATAATCCCAAACTTTCAAATCAAAAATCTAGGTTACTGTTTATGTTTATTTTTTTTGCTTTTTTAATGGAGCCTAGTTATACCAATGCTTCAAATTTTAGAAATAACACTATGCAAACAACAATATCGGGAACAGTCGTTGATGCACAAGGGATTCCGCTCCCAGGAGTAACAGTTGTTATAAAGAATACTTCAAATGGGACTACTTCGGATTTGGACGGTTTATATTCTATTGCAGCACAACAAGCGGATACACTTGTTTTTTCTTTTATGGGATTTGAAACTAAAGAAGTTCCTGTTGGTATTAATTCTACAATTGATGTTACTTTGAGTGAGTCAGTAAGCGCGCTGGATGATGTTGTGGTAGTTGGTTATGGTACCGTAAAAAAGAGTGATTTAACCGGATCAGTTTCTTCGGTAAGAGGGGAGGATCTCGTTAAACAATCTGCAGCTAACCCTGCTCTTGCATTGCAAGGTAAAGCCCCTGGAGTACAGGTTATTTCCTCAGGAGAACCTGGGACTTCTCCTACTGTTAAAATTAGAGGTGTCGGCACCACAGGTAATAGTAATCCCTTATATGTTGTTGATGGAATGTTTACTGATGAAATCAATTTTTTAAATAATAATGATATTGAATCTATTGAAGTTCTTAAAGACGCCTCAGCAACCGCAATTTATGGATCCAGAGGAGCCAATGGTGTAATTCTAATTACTACTAAAAAGGGGACCAATGACAAACCAACTTTTCAATTTAATTTCTACGAGGGAATTCAATCTCCCCAGCCTTTTGATCTTGTAAGTGCAGCACAGTATGCGCAGCTAATTAATGAGGGTGAAATGGGGGAAGGTGACCCTGCTCTTTATGATAGCCCTTCCTCTTTAGGTAAAGGAACAGACTGGTTTGATGCAGTAACTAGAACAAGTTCGATCCGGGATTATCAATTTCTTTTTAATCAGAAAAAAGAAAACACAAGCTATTATATTAGTATAGGCTATCATGGAAATCCAGGTATTGTAGATAAAAGTACATATAATCGCTATACGTTAAGATTAAATAATCAATATAATTTAACAGATAATATAACAGTAGGACATAATCTTACATTCTACAGGTCCCGTAAGGAAAATTTAAATTTAGACAATGTATTTGGGTGGCTATATAGAGTTAAACCTACAATTCCAGTCTATGATGAAAATGGTGATTTCAATGATGTTGAAATAGGATCTAACGGAAACGTTGCTGCAAAAATTTACTATACAAACGATTACACCACCACAACGGGAGCATTAGGGAACGCTTTTGTAAATATAGATTTTTTTAAAAATTTCACTTTCAAATCTAGTATAGGGATCGATACCTACAGAGCAGAAAATACAGTTTTTAATCCCATGTATCAGGTAGGTAATGGTAATCAAAAGAATGATGTTAGCAATCTTACAAAAACTTGGAAGAAAACTGAAAATTGGCTTTGGGAAAATACCGTTACATATGATAACACTTTTGGAGATCATCATATAAATATCTTGGGAGGTTATACTTCCCAAGAAAACAATTTTGAAGCCCTTGGAGGAAAACGTAATTCTCTATTTTCTGATGAGGAATATTTATGGTATTTAGATGCAGGAAGCACAGAAGGACTTACTAACTTTAATAATGCTACAAGTAATGCTATTAATTCTTTTCTATTTCGTGCAAATTATTCCTTTAAAGGCAAATATATCTTTACAGGGACAATGAGAGCAGATTCATCGTCACGCTTCTCAAAGGATGATCGTACTGGTTACTTTCCTTCTGCTGCGGCAGCCTGGAGAATTTCTGATGAAGAATTTATGCAGAATATAGACTGGCTTACTAATTTAAAAATTAGAGGAAGTTGGGGTCAAATAGGCAATGATAAAATTGGTGATTATAGATATTATGCATTGGCTACAACGACATTAGATGACTATGCGATATTTAATGATGAAATTCAAAGGGGTTCTACTATTACAGGTCTTGTAAATTCTGACATAACATGGGAAATCAGTGAATCTAGTAATATTGGGTTTGAGCTAAATGCTTTTAATAATAAGCTCAATATCGAGTTTGACTATTATAATCGTACAACCCGAGATATGCTTGTTAATGTTGGTGTACCAGAAATGGCAGGTTTAACAACAACAGAGGGAAATGTAGGATCAGTAGAGAATAAAGGAATTGATTTCTCCTTGAACTGGCGTGAAACATATAATGATTTTTCATATAGTGTAGCCGTATCAGGCTCCACTGTAAAGAACGAAGTTCTTGATTTAGGAACAGAAGATCAACTTATAGGAGGTTGGAAAGATGTTACTAGGACTACAGTAGGTGAGCCTATTGGATATTTTTATGGTTATAAATCTCTAGGTGTATTTCAAGATCAGGCAGAAATTGATAATCATGCAACACAAAGTACAGCATCTCCTGGAGATCTGAAATTTGCAGATATCAATAATGATGGAATAATTGATGCAAATGATAGAACGAAAATAGGCGAGGCTATTCCAACATTTTTGGGAAGCGTAAATCTCTCATTTCAATATAAAAATTTTGAACTAGGTGTTGATATGTACGGTTCTTTTGGTTCTGATATTTTTAATGCTAAATCTCTAGAATCATACTCCTCGGAAGATAATTTCACTACAGATTACTTAGACCGTTGGACAGGGCCTGGTACGAGTAATACGATACCCAGAATTACGTTTGGTGGGCAAAATAAAGAATTCTCATCTAGATGGCTTGAAAGTGGAGATTTTTGGAAAATTCAAAATGTACAACTTACTTATAACTTTAATCCTTCTTTATTTAAGAATATGCCTATTAAAAAATGCCAAGTTTATCTGAGCGGAAATAACTTATATTATTTTTCTAAATATAATGGGCCCTCACCTGAAATACCAAACAGTAGTGCTTTAGCAGCAGGAATAGACAGGCAAATTTATCCTTTAGTGAAGGTTTATAAAATAGGTGCAACCATAACATTTTAAATAAAAATCATGAAAAGTATAAAAATATTTACAGTTCTTCTTTTAATCGGAATATGTTTATCGTGTTCAGATGACTTCTTAGATAAAGATCCTTTGGGTCAACCTTCTTCAGAAATTTTATATAATACACCTGAGGGTATAGAATTAATGACAAATGCTGTTTATGCCCAAATGAGAACCGCTGGTCAAACCGGTTTTGGTTGGTTTGTAGCTATGGAATTGGGTTCGGATGATACGAATCCTGGAAGTAATGCTGGAGACGGTAGCGTACCTAGAATGCAGAATTTCAATAATTTTCAATATTTTACCACGAATGAGGATCTTAATAGTTTTTGGTCAACTAGTTACGATCTTATTGCTAGAGCAAATTTAGTTATCACTCGTGCACCGGAAGTAGAATTTGAAGATGCTGAATTTCAAACACAATTAATTGCTGAAGCTAAATTTTTAAGAGCAGAAGCTTATTTTAATTTAGTAAGAGGATGGGGAGGCATCCCTATTATTACTGAAGTTGCGAATAATCCCGGAGATGCTGCGGAGGTAATTTCTCGTTCATCAGAAGCTGAAACCTATGCTTTTATCGAAACGGAACTTCAAAGTATTATGGATGATTTACCTTTAAAAAGTGAATACCCGCAAAGAGAATTAGGTAGGGTAACAAGTGGAGCAGCGCATACATTACTTGCTCAGGTATATTTATATGAGGGAAAATATAGTGAATGTCTTACTGAAGTAATGACGGTAATAAACTCAGGGGAGTATGCTCTTTTTGATGAATACTACAAAGTTTCTAATCCAGATTATAAAAATGGTATAGAATCAATATTCGAAATTCAATTTACTTATCGGGAAGAGATGGATATGGTAAATAATTGGCAGCAGTTTCAAGGGGTAAGAGGAACTAATAGTGGATGGGGATTTTTTTCCCCTAGCGAAAATCTAGCAAATTCTTATAGTAATAATGATCCTAGAAGAGATGCTACTATTTATTTTGAAGGAGAACCTTGGCCATATTCAGGGGATACGGAAATCACATGGGCAGCAGGTACTGATCCCAGAGCAAATCAAAAAACAATGTTAGCTCGACCTTTTCCTGCAGGTTTTGCCGCACAATCCCCATTAAATAGGGTGGTTTTAAGATATGCTGATGTTTTACTAATGGCCGCTGAATGTAATAATGAATTGGGAAATCCTCAAGAAGCACTTCCTTATATTGAACAAGTAAGAGCTAGAGCAAGATCAGGAAATGATATCTTACCAGAAATTACAACAACTGATATGATCGGGCTACGTCATTTAATATGGAATGAAAGGAGATGGGAACTTGCTCTAGAAGGTTATCGAGCATATGATATAAGAAGGTATAATAAAGTTGAACCTGGTTTTGCATTGGATTTATATCATAGTATTGGCAAAACCAATTATACTGAGCCAAAGGATAAGTTATATCCTATTCCACAAGCTGAGCTAGATTTTGATACTAATGGTATTTTAACTCAAAATCCAGGTTGGTAGGATATTGTTTGTGTCAGTTTTGGCAGATTTCTATAAGTAAAGTCAATTTAAAGTAAGAGATGATTTTGTTATTTACTATAGGTCTGGATGCATATAGTAAATGGATAAACTTCCTCTACAGGCATTTGGTATTCATGATATGAGACGTACTTGAGGAAATGAAGTAGCAGAAAACCTGCATTTATTCCTTCTGAACCCTTTCCAGAATTTCTTTAACTCCTTATGGACCTGAAGTTAATATATCCCAATCCATTGTATTACGGGAAAGGTAAAAATCCAGAAATGACGTGATCAAATTGATGAGCACTCTGTGGCTTGAGATGAAGAACGTGTAAATTCCAGTGTTGAAGCAGGAATAGCCACTTTTCCGAAAAAGATTAGAGATACCATTAAAAAAAATCTAATATGATAAAAAAGTAAGTTAAGAAGTATATCAAACTGTCGAAAATATAAGGAGATATACCCAAGGCAGCTCTTTTAAGTTCGTTTTAGATAAAAATAATAAAGATGTTGTATTAAGGTGTACATTCTATTGTAATTATCCCAATCAAACTGCTGATGTCCATATAACGGATTAGAGATCAAATCATGCAGATACAAAAAATGGGGTCTAATATTACGCTGAGATAAATTCTGCTTTTATTCGAAAACCGGAGATGAACTTGGGATATTTGGTTTTAATTTAGGGACGATTTGCTCCCAGTAAATCCCCATATAATTTGAAAGTGAAATTTATGCGTAATAGATTGGAATTACTTCAAAAAGTCCCTTTTTCTCATGGTAGCATGGATTGAAGTAATATGTGTAGCTTAGCATAATATATCACTCCAAAATAAATTGTATAATCTGGATGTTTAATTATAAATGGGTAATTCAAGTATGCAATTTTTATTAATTGATAATTAAATAACGGTTTTGATAAATAATTCCCTTTATTTAATCGATTAATTTTGTTTTTCTAAAATTATTTTTAAATTAGCTTTATTGAAATTTAATCGATTAACTGAAATTATTATTATTTAATTTAATCGATTAACTAACAAGCAGCATGTTTTCTAACACCCAACAAATAACATTAATAATCAACCTATGAAAAGCTATCATATTTTAAACCTCTTCTGTAAAAGCTTTAAGAAGCTGCATAGAACTGTTTTCTTATCCATTTTTTTGATTTGCTTTATAGCTCTTCAAGGATATTCCTCAACGTACATTTTAGATTTGTCCACGCAATCGTTTGAAAAAGTACAGGAAGAAATCACGGGAACTGTTGTTGACGAAGAGGGGATGCCGCTCCCTGGGGTAACTGTTTTAATCAAGAATTCAACTCGGGGAACAACAACAGATATGGATGGAAAATTTTCTTTAGAAGTCGCTCCCGATGATATTCTTGTATTTTCCTTTCTAGGAATGGATACCAAAGAGGTAGCTGTAGATAACCGTTCCTCCTTAAATATTACTTTAAGCGAAAACATTGGAGAGTTAGACCAAGTAGTGGTAGTGGGTTATGGTACTACGAAGAAAAGTGATATTACCGGATCTATATCTTCCTTGGATACGGAAGATTTTAATAAAGGAGCCCAAACTTCAATTAATGAATTGATACAAGGACGCGCTGCAGGAGTGCAAATCAATCAATCTGATGCAGAACCGGGCGGATTATTTTCTATTCGTATTAGGGGAGCAAGTTCCATTACCGGCGGGAATGACCCCTTATATGTCATTGATGGTCTTCCCGGAGCACCACTAAATGCTCTAAACCCAGGAGATATAGAATCTATTGAGATTTTAAAAGATGCTTCGGCGACCGCAATTTATGGTTCTCGTGGAGCAAATGGAGTGGTGTTAATTACTACAAAAAAAGGAAAAGCCGGTAAAATACAGATAAATTATGATGGTTATTTTAGTGTTCAAAATGCAGCGAAAACTCTTGATCTTTTAAATGCGCAGCAATACACTTCTTTTTTAAATGGTTTACAAGAAGATCAAGGATTAGATCCGCTTTTTACCCCAGAACAAATAAGTGCAGCAGGAAGTGGTACTGACTGGCAAGATGAAATTCTTCGAACTGCATATATTCAGAACCATCAGTTGTCTGTTTCGGGAGGTTCAGAAAATACTGGGTATTATTTATCGCTAGGGCATTTTAATCAGGAAGGGATTATAACCAATACCTCTTTAAAAAGAACAACCGCACGTATAAATGTGAGTCATTCTTCCGATAAATTCAATTTTGGTGTTAATTTAAGTACGAGTTTGGTAAATGATGAAAGTGTACCAAGAAGTGTGTATGGTATTAACGCCGATGCCGGCGTAATAGCTACAGCCATACAGTTTGATCCTTTACAAGCGGTTTATAATGAAGATGGAACCTATGCGGAAAGCAATAGTTTAGATCTGGATAATCCCGTAGCGCAGGCTAATACAATTTCGAATTCTACAGAAACCAACAGAACTTTTGGAAATGTATTTGCAGAATATAAATTTGTTAAAAATTTAAGTGCAAAATTAAATTTAGGAAGTGACCGAAGAAACCTAAGATACGATAATTACATCAGTAAGGTCACTAAAAGGGGACAACGCACTAATGGAGCGGCAAATGTGAGTGAAACCGAAAATAATTCTGCGCTCCTGGAGTTTACACTGCATTATAAAAACACGTTTAACGAAAAACATCAACTTGAAGTACTTGCCGGATATACCTATCAAGAATTTATAGATAAAGGGTTTAATGCAGGCAGCCAAGATTTCCCCACCGACGCTTTTGAAACAAATAACCTTGGAGCCGGCGTGCAGGAAAAATATTCGCTGGGATCTTTTAAAAATAAAAATCAATTGCTTTCTTATTTAGGGCGGGTAAATTACACCTATGATGATAAATATCTTTTAACGGCTTCCTTTCGTGTTGATGGTTCTTCCCGATTTGGAGAGGAGGAAAAATATGGATATTTCCCCTCACTAGCATTGAGTTGGAGGTTGAGTAATGAAAACTTTATAGAGAATCTAAACACTTTTTCAAACCTAAAGCTAAGAACTAGCTATGGTATAACTGGGAATCAGGCAATAGGGAATTATAATTCTCTTGTGTTGTTAGGAACAACAGGAAGTGCAACTTACAATGGAACTCAATTTGTGGGAATAGCTCCTGTTCAGCTGGCAAATCCTGATTTAAAGTGGGAATCTACAGAACAATTTAATGTGGGGTTAGATTACGGGTTTTTAAAAAACAGGATCACCGGTTCTATGGATTACTACATCAAAAAAACATCAGACCTTTTATTACAACTTCCTATTCCTTCAACGAGCGGATTTACAACTTCCTTACAGAATGTTGGGGATACTGAAAATAGTGGTTTTGAATTCTTGGTTGAATCAAAAAATTTGGTAGGGGATTTAACATGGTCCACTTCCCTGAATTTTTCAACCCTCCATAATGAAGTCACCAATTTGGGCGATTTACCTTCCATTTTACAAGGAAGTATTCGCTTTGTAAATGATCTTACTATTTTAAAAGAAGGCTCACCTATAAACTCCTATTACGGATATGAAACCGATGGTGTCTTTCAATCCCAGGCAGAAGTAGACGCATCTGCACAACCCAATGCAAGTCCCGGGGATTTACGCTTTAAGGATGAAAATAACGATGGGCAAATCAATCCCGATGATCGTATTATCCTGGGAGATCCTTTTCCCAGTCTCAGTTTCGGTTTTGGCAATACCTTCTCCTATAAAGGCTTTGATTTGAGTATTTTCTTTGATGGAAGCGTCGGCAATGAATTGTTGAACTTTACAAAAATCGATTCTGAAAATCCTATTTCCCCCCTTCGAAATAGACAAGATTATGTATTAAACAGATGGACTCCTGAAAACCCTACCAATGAAAATCCATCTTTTATCAATAATAACGTTGCTATGGCGGTAAATGACCGGGTAGTGGAAGATGCTTCTTTTGTTCGGTTAAGAAATTTAAATTTTGGTTACAACTTTCCAAACCTATCTATGAAGGGGCTGAGTAATTTATATGTATATGGCACTGTACAAAATTTATTTACGCTAACAGATTATAGCGGTTATAATCCTGAAGTGAGCAGTTTGGGAACTTCTAACCTTAAAGTTGATTACAATGCATATCCTATTTCAAGAACATTTTCACTAGGAGTAAAAATTGGTATCTAATAAAAACATACAATTATGAAAACGATAAAGCCTATAAATATATTCCTTATAATCATTTTGTTTGCAATTACCGGATGTAGTGATGTCTTGGAAGAAGACACATATTCCACATTGGGGCCTTCTAATTTTTACAGTTCTGCCGAAGATGCTGAATCCCTCTTAAATGGTGTGTATGCCAATTCTCAGGGATATCGCGATATGCTTCGGGATTATCTTACCCTGGGAGAAATGACCACCGATATGCTGATAGAAAGGGGAGGGGCTATAAATTCTAATACCCAGCCTATAGAGGATTTTATATTTGCTCCCGGGCATCCTTATTTTCAAAGTCTATGGACCCGTTATTATAGTGCGATTTACCGCGCAAATGTGGTAATAGATAAAGTGCCGGGTATTGATATGGATGAAACCCGAAGAGATCAGGTCGTAGCGGAAGCCCGCTTTTTAAGAGCGTTAAATTATTACAACCTCTATGAACTTTTTGGTCCGGTTCCTTTAATCACGACTAGTGAAACCGCGGTTACCGATAGACCTTTAAGAGCTACAAAAGAAGAAATTGATTCTTTTATGGCTACAGAATTTCAGGAGGTTGCCGGGATTCTTCCCACTACTCAGGAACAATACGGCAGGGCAACAAGTGGGGCAGCTGAAGGGTTTTTAACCAAATTGTATTTGAATGAAAAGCAATGGCAACAAGCAGCAGATGCCGCTAATGAGGTTATAGCAAGCGGGGTGTATGATTTATATACAGAAGGGGATAGGGCTGCGTTGTTTAATCTAGAAAATGAAGGGGATAATGAATTTATGTTTGTGATCCCTTATCCTGATAATCCTACAAGTGGAACAGGAAATACTTACCTTAGTCATGCGGCACCTCCCGCATATAAATTTAAATACCCTCCAAAAGTAAATTTTGCGGCTAATTTTAAAACCCGAACCGAACTTATAAATTTATTTGACCCGGAAGATGAAAGATTGAATTCCTTTGTATTTGAATATCAAAATGGAGCTGGTAATACTATTCAATTGGGGGAAAATGATGTGAGAAGTTTTAAATATGTGGAAGATCCTAATGGAACAGGAGATGTTAGTGGTAATGATTTTCCGCTATTGCGCTATTCTGATATTTTACTTGCACGGGCAGAAGCCTTAAATGAAATAAACGGGCCTAACCAAAACTCGATAGATTTAATCAACCAGGTACGGGATGCTGCAGGAGTTGATGCAATATCTGTAGCAGATTTCCCTACCAAAGAAGCCTTAAGAAATTTTATTTTTGATGAAAGGGGACGGGAGTTTTTTACCGAAGCGCTGAGGAGACAGGATTTAATCCGTCAGGGGACATTCATAGAAAAAGCAAAAGAACGAGGAAAAGCTGCAGCCGATTATCAAGTGCTTTTCCCTATTCCTCAATCTGAAGTTGATAAAAACTTAAATCTGGAACAAAATCCCGGATATTAGAGATTTTTGATATTTTATAACGAAAAACTATGGCTATGATTTATAAGAAATACAGTATTGGAACTTATCTTTTGCTGTTATGTACTCTGCTCCCGTTGACAGTTCTTTCACAGAAATTATACGAGATACCCCAAAACACAAAAACACGTTGGGCGAGTTTCGAAAACAGCGGGGCTGAAAAAGGGGCTGGAGGTTTGGAAAACAAAGGAGCAAAAGGGCATCCCTTTAATAAAATTGACGCAGGTGAAAAGGTGACCCTTTTGGATGTTCAGGGAAGTGGAACGGTGACGCGTATTTGGCTCACCATAAGTGACAGAAGTCCGGAAATGCTTCGTTCCTTAAAAATTAATATGTATTGGGATAATGAGGAAAAACCGGCCGTATCGGTACCTCTTGGAGATTTTTTTGGTATTGGTTTGGGAAAACGTGTTCCTTTTGAAAGTAGTCTTTTTGCCGACCCAGAGGGACGTTCTTTTCTGTGTTTTATTCCGATGCCTTTTAAAAAAGGAGCAAAAATCACGGTAACAAACGAGTCTAAAAAAAACTTACAAGCCCTGTTTTATGATGTTGATCTTTTAAAAGAAAATCATCCGGATGACCTGCTTTATTTTCATGCTTATTGGCATCGATCGCAGGAAACCAAACTAGGAGAAGATTTTCAGATTCTACCTAAGATAGAAGGAAAAGGGAGGTATTTAGGAACTAATGTTGGAATAATTACCAATAAATTGTACGAAGATTCCTGGTTTGGGGAAGGGGAAGTTAAAGTGTATTTAGACGGGGATGATAAAACACCTACGTTGGTAGGTTCGGGGACTGAAGATTATATAGGTACTGCGTATGGGCAAGGAGCGTATTCACAGCAATTTCAAGGTTCTCCCATAGCCGATAAGGAAAATGGGAAATTTGCTTTTTATCGTTATCACATCCCGGATCCGGTATATTTTCACAAAGGTGTAAAAATCACCTTGCAACAAATAGGAGGTGCACCGCAGGATAAAGTAAAGGCATTTATGAAAAATGGAGCTCAGTTAAAACCCATTACCATCGATGGAAAACAGCGGTTTTTCAAATTGTTGGAAGACGATAATAAAATTGATTTCAGCGAGGAGGATATTCCAACGGGTTGGACCAATTTCTATAGACAAGATGATGTTTCGGCAACAGCCTATTTTTATTTAAATAAACCTTCCAGCGATTTACCTCCATTACAGGAGGTTAATATGCGCACGGCAAATCTTACTGATAAAAAATAATTTTAAAAAGGACTATGAAAAGGATATTAAGAAATGCAATAGGATCAAATAATCAGTTTTTTGTATTGATCCTTGTTTTTGGAGTGATTTTTATATTTTCTTTAAACGATTTGAGAGCTCAAAATACAAATAAATCAAAACCCAATGTCATTTATCTTAATGTGGATGATCTGGGTTACGGCGATACCGGGGTTTATGGTGCCACACATGTGCACACACCCAATATTGATAAATTGGCCGCACAAAGTATGCGGTTTACAGATGCGCATACGGTAAGTGCCGTGTGTACACCTTCTCGCTATGCCTTTATTACTGGGCAATATCCAGTACGGGCAAATAATCTTTCCAGTGCGATTTTTGATCGGGATTCTTTGTTGATCAATCCGCAACAATTTACCGTTGCCGATGTATTTAAAGAACAGGGATATGCTACCGGAATAGTAGGAAAATGGCATCTGGGATTTGGAAAAAAACGTCCCGTAGATTGGAATGCCGAACTTAAACCCGGGCCTTTAGAATTAGGTTTTGACTCTTATTTTGGAGTACCGGTACTAAACAGTCATCCTCCTTTTGTATATGTTCAGGATCACCATGTGGTAGGATGGGAAAAAGATGATCCTTTTGTATGGGGAGAAGACGCCAATACCAAGCCTTATCCAGAGAAGTGGAATAGGGGTGATCAAAAAATAGGGGGAGCTGATAAAGCCCACGGACTTTATATAGACAATATGGTGGGGACCACATTAAAAGATACCGCAGTTGCTTTTATAAAGAGACATAGGGATGAACCTTTCTTTTTATATTATGCAACCACCAATATTCATCATCCGTTTACGCCTGCAAAGCGGTTTTTAGGAGAGAGTGATGCCGGAAGATATGGAGATTCTATAGAAGAACTGGATTGGATAGTAGGTGAAATCATGAAAATCCTTGATGAGGAAAATCTTACCAATAATACCATTTTTATATTGACCAGTGATAATGGAGGAATGCTTAACAGAGGAGGACAGGATGCCTATAAAATGGGACATCATATGAATGGAGAACTGTTTGGATTTAAATTTGACGCCTGGGAAGGTGGCCATCGTATTCCGTTTATGATCCGTTGGCCCAGTAAGGTAAAACCGGGAACTGTCTCAGATCAACTTATTAGTAGTAACGTCGATATGCTCGCTACATTTGCAGGACTTTTTAATCGAAAATTAAAAAAAGGAGAAGGGGTAGATAGTTACAATCTACTTCCTATTTTTTTAGGGAAAACAACAGAAGAAGTCCGTCCTGAACTGTTGATCGCCCCTAATGATCTTACTAATATTGGGTTGAGAAAAGGAGACTGGATGTATATATCGGCTCAAGGTGGTGGAGGTTTTCAGGCAAAATACCGCGGGATTCATGACTTTGGCGGCCCCGCAGCTACCGTTTTCACCAAAGAACAAAATAGCGATATAGAAAATGGTGAGATCAAAGCAGATGCCCCTCCCGCTCAATTGTACAATGTGGAGGAAGATCCTACTGAAAAAGTAAACGTCTATAATGATCATCCGGAAATTGTAGATAAAATGAAACAACGCATTGAAGAAATCCGGTATTCAGATCAAACACGGGCAAAAAACTATTAATTTTAGTATCTGAAGAGGGTAAATTCCCTACAGTTAGTGTAATTTTTTATTAATCGATTTCGACAAAATTATGCATTTTAAAATCTTTAATTTTTTTTCGCTTTTATGCCTGCTTTTTTTTCTGGGGTTTACCTCCTGTAAGAATTCTGATGCAGAGAAAGAGGGAGCTACAGCAGAAAATCAGCGGCCGAATATTATTTTTATCATGGCCGATGATCACGCGGTTCAGGCTATAAGCGCATATGGGCACCCGTTGAGTAAACTGGCTCCTACGCCTAATATTGACAGAATAGCGAGAGATGGAGCTATTTTTTACCGGAACTATTGTACCAATTCATTATGTGGTCCCAGCCGGGCTACCATTCTTACCGGGCAGTTTAGTAATGAGAACGGTTTTAGAATGAATGGCGATAAATTTGATGGTTCTCAAACCACCTTTCCAAAGGTTTTGCAGGAAAATGGATATACCACCGCAATTGTAGGAAAATGGCATTTAGGAACCACGCCTACAGGATTCGACCATTGGGAAATATTGAATGATCAGGGGCATTATTTCAACCCTGATTTCATTAGGGGTAAGGATACTACAACAATAGAAGGCTATACCACAGATATCATTACAGATAGGAGTATAAGCTGGCTAAAACAACAAAAAGCTTCAGATAAACCTTTCTTTTTAATGGTGCATCATAAGGCGCCACACCGCAACTGGATGCCGCCTTTACGCTATGCAAATGTTTATGATAGCATAGAATTTCCCCTGCCAGACAGTTATTTTCCGCAATTTGATTCTACTCAAATCGCAGCCAGGGACCAATTGATGACGATTTATGATGATATGTATGAAGGTTATGACCTGAAGATGACTTTAAAAGAAGGGAGTCCGGAGCTTGCGCATGACCCGTGGCATAATGAATTTAGTCGTATGACAAACGAACAAAGAGCAGCGTGGGACAGTGCTTATCAGGCAAAAAATGATGCGATGCACCGGGCAAATTTAAAAGGAAAAGATCTTGATATTTGGAAGGGACAACGATTTCTACATCAATATCTCGCTACGGTTAAAGCAGTTGATGATGGCGTGGGAAGGATTCTTGATTACTTAAAAGAAAATGGTTTAGAAAAGAACACGCTTGTGGTTTATACTTCAGATCAGGGATTTTATCTGGGGGAAAATGGCTGGTTTGATAAGCGATTTATGTATGAAAC
>PALD01000062.1 GCA_002710685.1 Cytophagaceae bacterium
CGACGTGGACGAGGACGGCTACCCCGAGGGCGAGCTGTCGCTCCGGGTCGAGAACTTGCGCGAGGCCATCGAGGCCGAACGCCAGGCCGGCCGGGTGCCATCCGAGGTGCTGTCGCTGATCGAAAGCGCGGCGCAGCTGCTGGCCGGGCTCTCGGGGCGCGAGGACACCATCGACCTCACCTTCGAGTTCCGCGACCGCCGGACCTGGCTCGGGTTCCTGCCGCTCGGCAAGGCACCGCAGCTGCACTGAGCGCGCCCGTGGCATCTTGCGCCGCGCCCCGTTCCCGGGAACAGTGCGCGCATGACCGACCTGTCCCACCGCATCGAAACCAGGCGCGACGAGCTGATCGCGCTCACGCAGGATCTCATCCGCATCCCGACGCTGAACCCGCCGGGCGAGAACTACCGGGCGATCTGCGACTACCTGCACCACCGGCTCGCGGCGCGCGGCTTTGCCTGCGAGCTGGTTCGCGCGGTGGGTGCCCCCGGCGACAGCGACCGCTACCCGCGCTGGAACCTCGTGGCCCGGCGCGAGGGCACCCGCCCGGGCGACTGCGTGCATTTCAACTCGCACCACGACGTGGTCGAGGTCGGCAAGGGCTGGACCCGCGACCCGTTCGGCGCCGAGCTTGACGGAGACCGCATCTACGGGCGCGGCGCCTGTGACATGAAGGGCGGGCTCGCCGCCTCGATCATCGCCGCCGAGGCCTTTCTCGAGACCCACCCCGACCACGCCGGCGCCGTCGAGATCAGCGCCACCGCCGACGAGGAATCCGGCGGCTATGGTGGCGTTGCGTATCTTGCGCGCGAGGGCTGGTTCGCGCCCGAGCGGGTGCAGCACGTGATCATCCCCGAGCCGCTCAACAAGGACCGGATCTGCCTTGGCCACCGTGGCGGCTGGTGGGCCGAGATCGAGACCAAGGGCGAGATCGCCCACGGCTCCATGCCCTTCCTCGGCGATTGTGCCGTGCGCCACATGGGCGCCGTGCTGGCGGCCTTCGAAGAGCGGCTCTTCCCCGCGATGGCGGCGCGCCGCACCGAGATGCCGGTGGTGCCCGAGGGGGCGCGGTCCTCGACCATGAACATCAACGCCATCCACGGCGGCCAGCCCGAGAACCCGCCCGATTTCGACGGGCTGCCCGCCCATTGCGTTCCCGACAGCTGCCGCATCGTGATCGACCGGCGCTTCCTGATCGAGGAAACCGTCGAGGGCGTGCGCGACGAGGTGATCGGCCTGCTCGACGATCTCAAGGCGCGGCGCGAGAACTTCGACTACGAGATCCGCGAACTCAACCGGGTGATCCCCTCGATGACCGACCGCGACGCCCCCGTGGTGCGCACCGTCACCGAGGCCATCCGCGAGGAGCTGGGGCTCGAGGCCAGCTACGTCGCCTCCCCCGGCAGCTACGACCAGAAGCACATCGACCGCATCGGCAAGCTGAAGAACTGCATCGCCTACGGGCCCGGCGTGCTGGAGCTGGCGCACAAGCCCGACGAGTGGGTCGGCGTCACCGACATGCTCGACAGCGCGCGGGTGATGGGGCGCAGCCTCGAACGGCTGCTGCTGCCCTCCTAGACCGCGAAAGGGAGCCCAGCGCGGCCCCCTTCCCTTGCGAAAAGGCAGCGCCGCGCCCGGCCTCAGCCGACCGCGATGTTGTCGATGAGCCGCACGCCGCCGATCCATGCCGCCGCCAGCAGCCGCGCCGGACGGTCGACGGACGCCATCGGCGCCAGCCCGTCCGCCGCCCGCAGCTCGAGATACTCGACCCGCTCGAACCCGGCCGCGAGGATCGCCTCCTCTGCCGTCGCCCGCAGCGCCGCGACATCGCCGCCCGCCAGCAGCCCCTCCGCCATGGCGGTCATCGCGCGGTTGAGGCCCGGCGCCGCGGCGCGGGCCTCGGCCGGCAGCAGCAGGTTGCGCGAGGACAGCGCGAGCCCGTCGTCTTCGCGCACCGTGGGACAGCCGATCACCTCGACCGGGATGTCGAGATCCATGGCCATGCGCGTCACCACCTGCAACTGCTGGTAGTCCTTCTGGCCGAAATAGGCGCGGTCGGCGCCGGTCTGCAGGAAGAGCTTGCACACCACCGTGGTCACGCCGTCGAAATGCCCGGGCCGGTGGGCGCCGCAGAGCCCCTCGGTCAGCCCGGTGACCGAAACCGTGGTCGCGAAACCATCGGGGTAGATCTGGTCGGGATCGGGCACGTAGATCACCTCGACCTCGTGCGGCGACAGCTTCTCGGCGTCCTGCTCCTCGGTCCGCGGGTAGTTCTCGAGATCCGAGGCGCTGTTGAACTGCTTCGGATTGACGAAGATCGTCACGATGACCCGGTCGTTCGCCGCCTTCGCGGCCTCGACGAGGCTCAGGTGCCCGGCGTGCAGTGCGCCCATGGTCGGCACCACGCCGATGCTCTCGCCCGCCCGCTTCCAGCCGAGCACGCGTGCCCGCAGCGCCGATCGGGTGCGAACGATGTCGGTCATGCGCCCTCTCCCGGCCTGGCGTCGGCGAAGACGTGTTCGGCGGCGGGGAAGCGGCGGCTGCGCACCTCCTCGGCATAGGCTGCGACCGCGGCCTCGGCCTGATCGCCCAGCGTCGCGTAGCGTTTCACGAACTTCGGCTTGAAGGCGGTGAAGAGCCCCAGCATGTCGTCGACCACGAGGATCTGCCCGTCGCATCCCGCCGAGGCGCCGATGCCGATGGTGGGAATGGCGATGCCGGCGGTGACCCGGTCGGCGAGCGCCGCGGGCACCTTCTCGAGCACCACCGCAAAGGCACCCGCCTCGGCCACCGCCACCGCGTCGGCCATGAGCCGGTCGCCCGCGGCGCCGCGGCCCTGCACCTTGTAGCCGCCCAGCGTGTTGATCGACTGCGGCGTCAGCCCCACATGCGCCATCACCGGGATGCCGCGTTTCACGAGAAACGCGATCGTGCCGGCCATCTCGACGCCACCCTCAAGCTTCACCGCCGCGCAGCCGGTCTCGGCCATCAGGCGAGCGGCGTTGCGGAAGGCCTGCTCGGGGCCTTCCTCGTAGCTGCCGAAAGGCATGTCGACGACCATCATCGCCTGCGCCAGCCCGCGCTTCACCGCCCGGCCGTGCAGGATCATCATCTCCATGGTTACGCCAAGCGTCGACTCGAGCCCGTGCAGCACCATGCCGACGGAATCGCCCACGAGCACGAAATCGCAATGCGCGTCCATCAGCTGCGCCATCGGCGTGGTGTAGGCGGTGAGGCTGACCAGCGGCGCGCCTCCCTTCCGGGCGCGGATATCTTCCGGCAGCGGCGCGGTCTTGCGTGCGGTGGCACTCATTGGCGTCTCCTCCTCGGCAACAAGGCTGGCGCCATCTATCAGCCCGCACGGCCATTATCCAGCCCGCCCTTGATCGCATGAGAAAATTCGCCACACTCGCCGCAACCCAGAACGGAGTTTCCCATGGTCCGCACCCGCCCCGTCCTTGCCGCTTTCCTGCTTTCGGCCCAAGCCGCGCTGGCCGCGCCGCCGGACCTCGTGATCGCCCTGCAGCTCGAGCCGCCGCATCTCGATCCGACCTCGGCGGCGGCGGGCGCGATCGACAGCGTGCTCTACACCAACGTCTTCGAGGGGCTGACGAAATTCAGCGAAACCGGCGAGATCGTGCCCGGGCTCGCCGAAAGCTGGGAGATCTCGGACGACGCCAAGACCTACCCCTTCCACCTGCACGACGGCGTCACCTTCCACGACGGCACCACGATGGACGCCGAGGACGTGAAGTTCAGCCTCGACCGCGCCCGCGCCGAGGACAGCCAGAACGCCCAGAAGGCGCTGTTCGAGGGCATCGCCGAGGTCACGGTGCTGGACCCGCTCACGGTGCAGGTGACGCTGGCCGAGCCCGACGGCAATTTCCTCTTCAACATGGCGTGGGGCGATGCGGTGATCGTCGCGCCCGAGAGCATCGAGGGCATCCAGCAGACCCCCGTCGGCACCGGCCCCTTCGTCTTCGACCGCTGGATGACCGGCGACCGCATCGAGCTGTCGCGCAACGACGCCTACTGGGGCGAGGCGCCGGCGCTGGCGCACGTGACCTTCCGCTTCATCGCGGACCCGACCGCGGCCTTCGCGGCGATGATGGCGCAGGACATCGACGCCTTCGCGGGCTTCCCCGCCCCCGAGAACCTGCCGATGTTCGAGGCCGACCCGCGCTTCAAGGTGATCGTCGGCACCACCGAGGGCGAGACCATCCTCGCCATGAACAACGCCGAGGAGCATTTCGCCGACCCGCTGGTGCGCGCGGCCGTGGCCCATGCCATCGATCGGCAGGCGATCATCGACGGTGCGATGTTCGGACAGGGCACGCCCATCGGCACCCATTTCGCCCCGCACAACCCCGATTACGTCGACCTGACCGAACTCTCGACCTACGATCCCGAGAAGGCAAAGACGCTGCTGGCGGACGCGGGCTACCCGGACGGCTTCGTCACCACGCTGAAGCTGCCGCCGCCCTCCTACGCCCGACGCGGCGGCGAGATTATCGCGGCGCAGCTGCGCGAGATCGGCATCGACACCGAGATCACCAACCTCGAATGGGCGCAGTGGCTCGAGGAAGTGTTCCGGGGCAAGGACTTCGGCCTGACCATCATCTCGCACACCGAGCCCTTCGACATCGGCATCTACGCGCGGCCGGATTACTACTTCGGCTATGACAACCCCGAGCTTCAGGAGCTGATGGCGACGCTGGGGACCACGACCGATCCGGCGGCGCGTTCCGAGCTGGTGGCCAAGGCCGAGACCATGATCGCCGAGGACCACGTCAACGCCTACCTCTTCCAGCTGGCCTTCCCCACCGTCGCCGACGCGCGGCTCGAGGGGCTCTGGCAGAACCAGCCGACGCAGGCCACCGACCTCACCGGCGTGCACTGGGTCGAATGAGGCACCCGCCGCCCGGTCAGCGCCTGCGGGCGAGGCCGGGCGGCAACACCGACACCGCGACGCCGCCCAGCACGAGGAGCGCGGCCAGGACGAAGCGCGCGGTCAGCACCTCTCCGAGAAAGATCATGCCGCCCGCCATGGCGATCACCGGCACGGTGAGCTGCGCCACGGCTGCGACCGAGCCCGGGATCTTCGGCAGCAGCGCATACCAGAGCGTGTAGCCCAGCCCCGAGGTCACCGCCCCCGAGATCACCGCGAGCAGGACCGGGGTCAGCGCCCAGTCCGCCGCGACGTGGCCCGCGCCCATCACGCCCAGCTGCACCAGAAGGCCGAGCCCTGCAGCGATCACCATGTTTGCCGCCGCCGCGACCAGCGGCACCTCGGCCTTGCGGCCCGCGAGCGAGTATATCCCCCAGCCGAAGCCCGCCAGCAGCATCGCCAGCGCGTGCGGCAGGCTCGGGGCCGTGCCGCCGCCGGGCCAGAGCAGCCAGACCAGCCCGCCGAAGGCCAGCGCCGCGCCGATCCAGCGCCGTGCGGGAATGGCCTCGCCGCCCAGCACGCCACCGCCGAACATGGTCACCTGCACCATGCCGAAGAGCAGCAGCGCCCCCGGCCCCGCCGGCATCCCGGAATAGGCCGCCGAGAAGCCGTAGATGTAGAGGAAGAGCCCCGCGACCCCCGCGACCCTGCCGGGGCCGCCAAGCTTCAAAGCGCCGTGGCGTGCCAGCACCAGCACCGCCAGCATCGCGGCCCCGGCGAGCAGGCGGATGGTGCCGAAGCTCGTGGCGTCGATGCCGCCGCCGGCCAGTGCCGCGCGGTTCAGCAGCGAATTGGCGGCAAAGGCCGTCATGGTCAGGGCGACCAGCAGAAACAATCGCATCGGCGGGCCTCCCCCTCCCGGTCGCGAGATCACGTGGCGGCCGTCACTCGGACGGCGTGCCGCTCTCGGCCTGTTCCTTCTTCTTCCGCAGCGCCTCGAGCTTGGCCTTGAGCGCCCCCTTGCGGCGGTTCTGGTAGGCCCGGATCAGCGGCACGGTCAGGTAGTAGGCGACAAGCCCGGTGACGATGCCGGGAAGGATGCCGCCAATCATGTAGGGATAGAAGACCACGTCGTAGAAGACGTGCAAGTTCGACCAATTGGTCGGGGCGCCGGTGAACCAGGCGACGGTGTTTTCCCACAGGTCGCCGCTGGCATAGCTGAAACTGGCGAGGATCGAGCGGTGGTGCGGCTCGTGCCGGTTGATGTCGAGCAGCCAGTAGCCTGTGCGCAACGAGGCGATGGCGATGGGCACGTAGGTGAGCGGGTTGCCGAAGAAGGTGCCCAGAAGCGCCGCGATGATGTTGCCGCGCAGGATCCAGGCAAGGGTCCCGGCGACGAAGAAATGCATGCCGTAGAAGGGGGTGAACGTCGTGAAGACCCCGGCAAAGATGCCGCGGGCAATCTTCTCGGGCGGATCCGGCAATCGGTGGAGGCGGTGCTGGATGTAGCGCGCTGCCCGTGCCCACCCTCCGCGCGGCCAGAAGAACTCCAGCACGACGCGTCCGAAAGGCCGTCTGTCACGGCGTTTGAAGACCAAAGGCCCGTTCCGTTCCTCGGCGACCCGCGGGGGGCCGCGCATTCATTCCGTTACGACCCAAAGGGCCGCGTCTCTGTCCTGCCGACACAGGGGCCGCGCCGCCTGTCGGGCGGCACATGGCTGCGTCGTTGCTCCGGCGACGCAGCGGCGCCGCTATTCCGCTGCCGCCGTGACCGTCGCCTGCGAGGAATCGCGGCGCCGGACGACCGATGCAACGTCGCTTTCAGCCTCGAGCGCCGAGATCACCGAATGAAGGTGCTCTGCATCCCGAAATTCGACATCCATGCGGATCCTAAAGAAGTCGGGTTTACGATCCACGAACTCAAGATCCGAAATATTGGCCAGCCGCTCCCCGATCAAGGTGCAAACGCGGCCAAGGACACCGGCATCGTTTCCGATGGTGAGTTCAAGGCTCACGCCATAGGCAGCGGGGTGCGTCCCCTCGGCCCAGCGCAGGTCGACCCAACGGTCCGGCTGGTCCTCGAAGGCGGCCAGCGATTCGCAGTCGATGGCATGCACGAAGACGCCCTTGCCGCGCTGGGTGATGCCGACGATGCGCTCGCCCGGCAGCGGCTGGCAGCAGCGCGCGCGGGTGAAGCCGGTGCCTGGTTCAAGACCGATGACCGCGCGATGGGCGTCGACCTCGGCCTCGGCGCTGGGGGTGAGGTCGGGATAGACCGCGTGCACCACCTCGCGTGAGGTGATCTCTGCCGAGCCCAGGCGCGCCAGAAGCTCGTCCTTGTCCTCGAGCCGCAGCGTCTGCGCGGCCTTCTCGAGCACCTTGTCGGTGGCCTTTTTGCCGAGATGCTCGAAGGCAGAGCGCGCGAGTTCCTGCCCGAGCTTGATGAACCGCTCGCGCCCGGCCTCGCGCAGCGCGCGGCGGATCGCGGTCCGGGCCTTGCCGGTCGTCGCGATGTCGAGCCAGGTGGCCTGCGGCGTCTGGCCCTCGGCGGTGATGATCTCGACCGACTGGCCGTTCTTCAGACGGGTCCAGAGCGGCACCCGGATGCCGTCGACCTTGGCGCCGACACAGGCCGAGCCGATGCGGGTGTGGATGGCGTAGGCGTAATCGAGCGGCGTCGCGCCACGGGGCAGCTTCACCACGTCGCCCTTGGGTGTGAAGCAGAACACCTTGTCAGAGTACATCTCGAGCTTCACTGCCTCGAGGAACTCGTCGTGGTCCTGCTCGGCGTCGAACTGCTCGGTCAGTGAGGCGATCCAGCGGGCGGGATCGACGGCAAAGGGGTTCTCGGCGCGCTCGCCGTCCCGGTAGGACCAGTGCGCGGCAACGCCGGTCTCGGCAACCTCGTGCATCTGGCGGGTGCGGATCTGCACCTCGACGCGCTTGCCGTCGCGGCCCGACACCGTGGTGTGGATCGAGCGGTAACCGTTCGACTTGGGCTGGCTGATGTAGTCCTTGAACCGTCCGGGCACCGACCGCCAGCGCTGGTGGATGACGCCCAGCGCGCGGTAGCAGTCCATCTCGTTGCGGGTGATGACGCGGAAACCGTAGATGTCGGAGAGGCGCGAGAAGCCCAGGCCCTTTTCCTGCATCTTGCGCCAGATCGAGTAGGGTTTCTTGGCACGTCCGAAGACCTCGGCGTCGATGCCGGCCTCCTCGAGCTCGTGCCGCATGTCGCCGGTGATCCGGTGGATGACGTCGCCGGCTTCCTTCTGGAGCGTGATGAAGCGTCGGATGATCGAGGCGCGCCCCTCGGGGTTCAGCACCCGAAAGGCGAGGTCCTCGAGCTCTTCACGCATCCACTGCATGCCCATCCGGCCGGCGAGCGGCGCGTAGATGTCCATGGTCTCTCGCGCCTTCTGCACCTGCTTCTCGGCGCGCATCGCCTTGATGGTGCGCATGTTGTGCAGCCGGTCCGCCAGCTTCACGAGGATCACCCGCAGGTCCTTGGACATGGCCATGAACAGCTTGCGGAAGTTCTCGGCCTGCTTGGTCTCGGAGCTCGAGAGCTGCAGGTTCGTGAGCTTGGTCACGCCGTCCACGAGATCGGCGACATCCTCGCCGAAGCGGTCTGCGATGTCCTTCCACGAGGCGCGGGTGTCCTCGATGGTGTCGTGCAGCAGGGCGGTGATGATGGTCGCGTCGTCGAGCTGTTGCTCGGTCAGGATCGCGGCAACGGCAACGGGATGCGTGAAATAGGGCTCGCCCGAGTGGCGGAGCTGCCCCTCATGCATCGCGCGGCCAAAATCATAGGCCGCGCGGATGAGCTCTTCGTTGGTCTTGGGATTGTAGTTGCGGACCAGCGCAACCAGGTCTTCGGCCGCAATCATGGGCGCGTATCCTTACCTGGCCCGCAAAGGGGCAGGGCCTCAGCTTTCCCCTTGTGCCTCCATCAGGGCGCGCAGGAGCTTCTCTTCCGACATGTCGTCGTCGGCGGGCTTGTCCTGCTCGGCACCCATGAGAAGCGCCATGCTGTCCTCTTCGGGCTCGTCCACCTC
Source organism: Cytophagaceae bacterium (assembly GCA_002710685.1). Classification (GTDB taxonomy): domain Bacteria; phylum Bacteroidota; class Bacteroidia; order Flavobacteriales; family Flavobacteriaceae; genus Leeuwenhoekiella. Next base: position 8,945 of record PALD01000062.1, read on the forward strand.
GATCTGAGTCTGGTGCGACTCGATCAGACGCTCGCGAAGTTCGTCCGCCGACTGGGTCTCTTCAGCGATCTCGCGAAGCGCAACAACGGGATTCTTGTCGTTGTCACGGTCCACGGTGATCGGGCTACCAGCCGACACCTCGCGCGCCCGGTGGGCGGCGAGCATCACCAGCTCGAAGCGGTTCGGAACCTTGTCGACGCAATCTTCTACCGTCACGCGGGCCATGTGCGTATCACCTATCCGGTTTGCCGTCAGAAAGTGAACGTCTAACGCGCAGAGAAACGGAACACAAGGACGATTCGGTCAAACAGGCTTGACTTCGGCGCGCTGCTCGTCCGGCAATGCGGCGCAAAGCTCTCGCACCGTCCGGTCCAGAAGCGGGTGCCGCCAGTCCGGCGCCACGTCAAGGAGAGGGACCAGAACGAAGGCCCGCTCCTGCAGCCGCGGATGCGGCAGAATCAGTTGGTCCGGAGTCTCGCGTAGCTGCTGGTCGAGCGGAAGTTCGCGCCATCTGCCTTGGAACGCAGCGTCAGGAAGAACTATTTTTCCGACCGCCAAAAGGTCCAGATCGAGTGTCCGGCTGCCCCATCTCTGCTCGCGCGCGCGCCCGAATTCGGCTTCGACCGCGTGCAGTGTGGCAAGCACTTCCGCGGGCTCCGCGTCCCCCGCGAGGACCGCACAGGCATTGACGTAGTCGGGGCCCGCACCCGCGGGAAAACAAGGTGTTGCGAAGAAGCGGCTGGTGCGCAGGACGGTCAGCCCATGGTCGCGCAAACGTGCCAGTGCAGCATGGAGAGTTTCGCGCGGAAGGCCAGTGTCGGACGACAAATTCGCGCCTAAGGCGATCAAGATTTCTTGTCGGAAAGACACAGTTGATCTATCCTCTTGGATATGTTTGCCGGGTTGCAACCCCGGTCGAAAACTTTACTGTTTAATGATTGGGCGTGCCACCCATTTATCACTCACGGACACTCAGGCACGTCCTATTGCTGAAAGGACTTTTTTAATGTTCTACAAGGACGAACGGCTGGCGCTGTTCATCGATGGATCCAACCTGTACGCCGCTGCAAAGGCTCTTGGGTTCGACATCGATTACAAGCTGCTGCGCCAGGAATTCGTGCGCCGTGGAAAGATGGTGCGCGCGTTCTACTACACCGCCCTGCTGGAAAATGACGAGTATTCGCCGATCCGCCCGCTGGTGGACTGGCTCCATTACAATGGCTTCACCATGGTTACGAAGCCGGCGAAAGAGTACACTGACAGCCAGGGCCGCCGGAAGGTCAAGGGAAACATGGACATCGAACTCACGGTCGATGCCATGGAACTTGCTCCGCGCGTCGATCACATCGTGCTCTTCTCGGGCGACGGCGACTTCCGCCCCCTCGTGGAAAGCCTGCAACGTCAAGGCGTTCGCGTTTCGGTGGTGTCTACCATCCGCAGCCAGCCTCCGATGATCGCAGACGAACTACGCCGTCAGGCCGACAACTTCATCGAGCTCGACGAACTGCGTGAAGTCATCGGCCGTCCGCCGCGCGAACAGCAGGCGGAGCGCAACTTCGAGGTTGCGAGCAACGGTAACTGAAGCCCGGGCGCGGTGTTCATGGGGATGAGGGTCCGCGCCCGTGCTATCTGAGGCTGCCGCGCTTGGCGGTCTCTTCCTGGCGGCCTTCGGGGCCGCAACCATACTGCCGTTCCAGTCCGAGGTGATTTTCGTCGGGCTACAGTTGAGTAATGCCGCACCGCTGCCGCTTATCATTCTGGTGGCCAGCATCGGCAACACACTCGGCGCGGTGGTGAACTACATCCTTGGCCTCTGGCTGGAGCATTTCCGCCACCGCCGGTGGTTTCCTGTTTCCGAAAAGCAACTCGGGAAGGCGCAGCGTATCTATGCCCGCTGGGGCATCTGGACACTGCTGCTGAGCTGGGCGCCGCTGGGCGACGCCTTTACCGTCATCGCGGGCGTGATGCGCACGCACTGGGCGGTGTTCCTCGCGCTTGTCACCATCGCAAAGACCGGCCGCTACATCGTGCTCGCGCTTGCCACGAACGCCGTGGGCGGAGCGCCCTGAAGCTCACTCGCAGGCTGACACGCCGGCGTTGATCTCGTTGCGGGTCGCGACCAACCGTTCGGGCCAGGTGCTCTTGATACAGGCCATGACGTCGAGGACCTCGCCCTCGCTCAGTATGTCGCCGAAGCCCTGCATACCGGACTGGTAGCTGCCGCCACCGTCGAGACCATCTTCGTCATCCCGCTGTCCCCGTCTGAGCAGCCTGACCATTCGAAGAACAGTGCCCGCGCCGCAACCCGCCCCTCCCCTTGACCGAGTCCCGCGATGGCCATCGGCTGGAAGCGGTGCATATCGGCTGAGGGGGTCGACGCCGAACGTCTCAGGGATTACTTCAGGGGCAACAGGAGACCGCCATGACGAACCCCCTCACCCTCTACCTCGCCGCCCCGCGCGGCTTTTGCGCCGGTGTCGACCGGGCGATCAAGATCGTGGAGATGGCGCTCGAGAAATGGGGGGCGCCGGTCTACGTGCGCCACGAGATCGTGCACAACAAGTTCGTCGTGGACGGGCTGCGCGACAAAGGCGCGGTCTTCGTCGAGGAGCTCGACGAGTGCCCGCCCGACCGGCCGGTGATCTTCTCGGCCCACGGCGTGCCCAAGGCGGTGCCCGCCGCCGCCCGCCAGCGCGAAATGATCTACGTCGACGCCACCTGCCCGCTGGTGAGCAAGGTCCACATCGAGGCCGCCCGCCACCACGAAAACGGGCTGCAGATGATCATGATCGGCCACGCCGGTCACCCCGAGACCATCGGCACCATGGGCCAGCTGCCCGACGGCGAGGTCCTGCTGGTCGAGACCGTCGACGACGTGGCCGGTGTCACCGTTCGCGACCCCGGGAAGCTGGCCTTCGTCACCCAGACGACGCTCTCGGGCGACGACACCATCGACATCGTGGCCGCCCTGCGCGCGCGCTTCCCGGCCATCGTCGGCCCGCACAAGGAAGACATCTGCTACGCCACCACCAACCGACAGGAAGCAGTGAAGGCGATCGCGTCCGACTGCGATGCCCTGCTGGTGGTGGGCGCGCCCAACTCCTCCAACTCAAAGCGGCTGGTCGAGGTCGCCCGCAAGGCCGGCTGCACCTACGCGCAGCTGGTCCAGCGCGCCACCGACATCGACTGGCGCGCGCTCGAGGGCATCCGCACGGTGGGCGTCACCGCCGGGGCCTCGGCCCCTGAAGTGCTGATCGACGAGGTGATCGAAGCCTTCCGCGCCCGCTTCGACGTGACCGTCCAGATGGTCGAGGCCGCGCAGGAGAAC
>PALD01000063.1 GCA_002710685.1 Cytophagaceae bacterium
CGATGTTGTTAATAACCGTAGCAACGCACGCCCAAGAATTTAACAAATGGTCAATAGAACCCGAAGTGGGGGTAACCAAATTAAGAGATTTACAACCTATTAAATTTTATAATGTCGACCTTGGTGTTAGGTATATGCTTAACCCTCTATTTGGTTTAAAACTATCAGGAAATTATACTGAAATTGATGAGTATACTTTCCAATCTACATCTCTTTTAGGAGTCGCAAACATAGGTCGAGTATTGAAATTTGAATCTTTTTTAAAACCATATACCATTCTGGCTGGTTTAGGAGGTAACTATTCTTACTCATCAGAAGACGACTTTCAACAAGCAACTCACAGAGTATCTAATTTTCAACTAGCTGCTTTTGTAGACAATGAGGTAAAAATTACAAACCGATTTTTTTTAAGAGCAGGGATAGACTTTATTACTGGCGTGAATTCACGACCCGCAACCATTTATCCCGATACAAAAACAACTACTGTTCTTAATTTTAATTTAGGCGCAACTTTCGTTTTAGGAAAATCTGGTACAGAACATGCCGATTTCTACATAGCACCACCGGTAAATGATACAATTTACCTCAAACCTACTATAATAGACAGCACCAAAACTATTATACAGGAAGTTGCAACTACTGATTCTATTGCTGGTAATGCAAATATCAATGAGCATGTTTTCTTTAAATATGACTCGTTCACTTTCATAAATGGAACTCAGGCGTTTAATGCGATCAAAAAAATAGCAGATCAATTAACCGACGGTAAATCTATACGCGTATCTGGCTACGCATCTCCTGAAAACGGCACAGGTAATCCTAATTACAATAGAGAACTGGCGTTAAAACGCATCAATCTTGTAGTTGATTATCTATTAAGTCTGGGAGTAGATTCTAACCAAATAACTATCGATAATCAAGGTGAGATAGATACTAAAGATTCTAATAATATTGAACTATCCAGACGGGTAGACCTCATAATAGAATAGTACTTATTTCACAACATTTAAAAAAGGCTCAGATTTATCTATCTGAGCCTTTTTTCTTTTTCTAGCTAATGCTTTAGTCTTGAGTAGACATAAAAAAAGCCTCAACATAAGTTGAGACTTTGTACCCCGGGCGGGAATCGAACCCGCACTCGTAAGAACTGGGTTTTGAATCCAGCGAATTTGTTACCAAATTATATCAATTAACTTCATAATTAACTGTTTATATGATATTTAATATTTTATGGTATCATCTCATATGCTTTAAAATCATAATTTGTTGTACCTATGTTGTACCAAAAATGATTATCTTTATGTCTCAATATTTTAGAATATGGCCTCAAATGCAAAAATCGTTCTCAGAAAAAAACCTAATAGCAAAGGGCTTTATCCATTAGCCGTTAGAATTACAAAAAACCGACGCTCCAATTATCACTATATAGGCCACTACATCGAACTAAAGTATTGGGATGCAAAGAACATTCGAGTAAAGAAATCACATCCAAATTCCTTAAGGCTTAATGGCCTGCTTACTACAAAACTTAGTGAAGCCAATAAGACATTAATTGATTTACAATCTGAAAAGAAAGACATATCTGCCAATCAAATTAAAGATAGGCTCTATGCACCAACTAAATCCATTAGCTTCTTTGAGGTAGCAGATGAATTCTTAAATGAATTGGAAACGAACAAAAAACTGGCACGTCATTCCGCAGATAAAGCCCGTGTGAATCACGTACTGGGTTTTGCAAAATCCAGACAACTTACGTTTCAAGAAATTGATGAACAATTTCTAAGGAAATTCAGAAGTTATTTAATGAGTACTCGAAAAGTTTCTGAAAGGTCAATAGTAAATAATCTTGTAGTTATCAGAACTATCTATAACAGGGCAATTAAGATGGGAATCGTAGATAAAAAGCTCTATCCGTTTGGTTCCGATAAAATACGTATAAAATTCCCTGAAACTGAAAAAGTTGGACTCACTAAAGACGAAATAATAGCATTGGAAAATGTTGAGAATCTTACTGATAATGAGAAACACGCAAGAAATGTCTGGCTTTTTAGTTTCTACTTTGCTGGCATACGAACTGCTGATGTCTTAAAAATTCGCTGGTCAGCTATTTATGATGGACGACTTCACTATCGAATGGACAAAAATTCTAAATTGCTGTTCCTTAAAATTCCTGACAAGGCGTATTCTACTCTTGAGTGTTATCGCTCTGAAAAGAAGAACGATGAAGATTTTGTTTTTCCAGAAATGAAAAAAGCCAATCTCAAAGACCCTAAAGATGTTTATGCTAAAACCAAAACATCAAATAAAAAATTCAACAAATATTTGAAGCAAGTTGCATCAAAAGCTGAAATATCCAAAAAGGTTACTATGCATATTGCCAGACACAGTTTTGGTCAAATTTCAGAGGATAAGATTCCAATTAAAATGCTTCAAAAATTATATAGGCATTCATCCGTTACTACAACAATAAAATACCAAGCTAACTTCATCCACAAAGATGCTGATGATGCGTTGGATAGCGTAGTCAATTTTTAGAATTAAAAACAGTTTACCTAAACTGACAAAAGTCATAAAATACCCTGTACATCAAAGCTAATTTTGTCCTGTAATATTAAAACAACAGGTATGACAGCTTTAGCAAGATTAAAAAAAGATTTTACAGAAAATGTAATGGGATATTCCGCATTAGGCATCGTGTTATCTACGTGTCTGGGGTCTATCGCAATTTTCCAAATACTTAATTTTGGTCACGGACTATTTAATATGGCACTTGTCCTTGTATGCGTGAGCATCTGTACAATGCACAACTCCGCTATACTGACGGTACAAAAGCCAGCTTTTATTTTCAAGCTTTTAATGGCAAGCACTATTATAAATAGTCTTGTAATCCTAACGAGCCTTTTTATATGAAACGTGACACCTTTTTAGTTTCAAAATACAACGTTCCAGGCCCACGATATACAAGCTATCCCACAGTCCCGTATTGGGATGGGGATAGCTTTTCGGTTTCAGGCTGGAAAGAGAGTTTGATACAGGGATTACGCTTTCGCGAAAGCGGAAAACGACCAAGTATCAGCTTGTACATACACCTTCCATTTTGTGAGAGTATGTGTACGTTTTGTGGATGTACCAAGCGCATCACAAAAAATCATTTGGTTGAAAAGCCATATATTCAAGCATTGCTGAAGGAATTGAGAATGTATGCGGAAATTATTGGTCATAAACCATTGATTCAGCAATTACATCTTGGCGGTGGTACACCCACGTTCTTTTCTGCTGAAAATTTGGAAGACCTATTAATTGGGATTTTTGAGATTGCAGATATGGCTGAAGAAGTTGAATTTAGTTTTGAAGGCCATCCCAACAATACCACTCGTGAACACCTCAAAATGTTCAACCGCAACGGATTTACCAGAGTTTGTTACGGCGTACAGGATTATAACGAGACGGTTCAAAAGGCCATTAATCGTATTCAGCCTTTTGAAAATGTAGAACGTGCTACGGTTGATGCTCGTGCAACTGGATTTACATCTGTAGGCCACGATATTATATTTGGGCTTCCGTTTCAAACACAAGATGATGTGATAAATACCGTCAATAAAACCATAGAATTGATGCCAGACCGCATCGCGTTTTACAGCTATGCACACGTGCCGTGGATAAAAGGAAATGGTCAGCGTGGTTATAGTGAAGAACATTTGCCATCGCCAAAACAGAAACGGCTTCAATATGAAATAGGTAAAAAAATGCTGTTGCAGGCAGGCTATGTAGAAATTGGGATGGACCATTTTGCGCTAAAAACGGACGCACTTTACTATGCACAACAATGCGGCAACATCCACCGTAATTTTATGGGCTATACTTCCTCGAAGACTGATGTTATGATTGGTCTGGGCGTATCTGCCATAGGCGATAGCTGGTATGGCTTTGCACAGAATGTGAAGACTTTAGAGGAATATTATGAGCTGTTGCGCAAAGATCTACTACCTGTAATGCGTGGTCATATTCTTAATGAAGAGGACCTCATTATCCGCAAACACATTTTAAATCTAATGTGCAATTTTGAGACTTCTTGGAAAGAAGAAGAAATGAGCGTTCTAGAAATTGAAGAAATTTTGAAAAAACTTTCAGAAATGGAAATTGATGGCTTGATTGAAATTTCAGAAAACCACCTTAAAGTAGCTGAAGCCGGTAAACCTTACGTGCGCAATGTATGCCTACCTTTTGACTTGCGCTTACAGCGCAAAAAGCCACAGACAAAATTGTTTTCAATGACTGTTTAAAATATAAAAAGTTCATTGCTCAGAAAGCCCGTTTTGAATATAGGTTATTCTTGCGGGCTTTCTATTTACGCTTTTCAATATCTTCCTTGCGTATGCGCTCATTACGACGTTTACGGTCTTTTGCTTTTCTTATTTTATAAATTAAAAATACCGCAATAGCCACAACTACAATCCCATAAAGACTGTAAGCTATCCAGCCATCAGTCCAACGACCTATATCTTGAAGTAGTAATATATTTAGTTTCATATAGATAGATTTTTTGATTCATTGTTTTCAATGTTAGTGTCGTTTACGTCGTCTCTTACGTTATTGGTTCCGCGAGAAAGGCTATAAATTACTGCCACGAGGATAATACATACCACGACAAAAACACCGATGATTATAGTTCCTAATCCCCAATTGACTAATGGTAATAAAAGTGTGTTCATACTATTGTGTTTTTAAAGTTAGTTTTCATCAATAACAGGAATGCTTTGCTGAGACCTGTTCAACCGCTACCATTTCTGAAGGCGAGATGTAGGGTATGCCCAATCCCAAACCTCTCAAAATAAACAGAACGCCTACAACAACCACAAACACGGGTATAGCTTTTAAAATGCGTTGCTTGAGCGTTGTATTTAAAAAATTGCCCAGATAGGTAGCCGTTGTCATTAATGGGATTGTGCCCAATCCAAAAAACACCATATATAGGCCGCCTTGCCACGCATTACCTGCTGCTACACTTCCAAAAACTGCCATATAGACCAATCCACAAGGCAAGAAACCATTTAAAAAACCAATGGTAAAAAGACTATCCATAGATTTTCGCTTGAGCTCTGCACCCAAAGCACTCTTAACTTTCCCGACCCATTTGTACATAAATTTTGAGCCATTGTATCTACTGAAAATTTTTGATGGCAAAAGAATTGCCAAAATCATCAGTACCCCAATACCGATAGAGATATGTTGCTGGAAACCAAATACGTCCAACCGTCTTCCCAAAAACCCAAACAACAACCCAATGGTGCCGTACGTGAGCAATCTACCTGCGTGATAGCTCAATATTTGCAACACTCGTTTTACCGGATTGCTTCTATCTACCGGAAGCAGAAAGGCAATAGGGCCACACATTCCCACACAATGGAAACTGCCCAACAATCCGAATATGAGTGCCGTGATTAACATTTTTTAATAGGTTATCTGTTTTTTGAAGCGATAAGTTTTCCCTTCGTATTCCCAATCTATGGTAATGTTCCATCGACCGTCCAACAAGCGGTTGTCAGGTATGAGCAAATTAGGATCTGTGAGTTCCAGCGGAATTTCAAAATCCAGTTGCCTGTTAGACGGTCTATATAGGAACACTTTTCCTTTTATTTTTTCTGGCGCATAACCTTCAGGAAACTGAAGCAAATAGCCCATATCGTTCTTTATCCCTGTAATCTGTTTTTCCATTGCGGCGGTGTTTTGTTGTGCATAAATATCGTCTTGCAATTCCATTTCTTTTTGATAATAGCCTTCGGTTACCAAGTCGTGATTCAGGTTATTTTCAGTACTCATTCTATACACTAAAAACAGAATGAATCCTACAAAAAGTGCCATTGCTACAACTAGTCCCGTTCCCCAATTAATCTTCATAGCTTTCGGTTTTTAGTTTCTAAAAATCGTTTTTCTTTAACCTCATTTATTTCCTCGACCATTAGTTTTGCTTTGCACGAAACATTACCACCTGGTTGTCCATTTTTGCAGCCATTACAGCATTCTTTGTTGGGTTGGTTTTTCATATATGTTTGTCTTAATTCCACTATTTAAAAAAAAATTACTTATAACTTCTTGGTCCAAGAAATGCTGTTCTGGTGGTTTCTATCTGTTCATCGCCACTGTATACACCTATAACCACTTTATCTTTATCGCCACTCAATGCACTTGCATTCAATTCTACAAATAATGTTCCTTCGGCAAGATCGCCTGCCGGTACGGTAAACGTTTCGTGACTCACAACGCTTATCCTTCCTTTATGGGAGAGTAACTTAAAAGTGATGTTTTCAATATTATTGTTCGTTTTATTGACCAGTTTATAGGTATATACATTACTTATAATGTTATCTGCTTTACGCTCGTACAACTGTCCTGGTAATCGTAAAATATCTGCTTCTACATCGTTACGCAGGAAAAGCATTCCAACCAGTACTGCCGTAAGAATACCCAATAATATTGTATATCCTTTGAATCTTGGTGTAAATTCAAACTTGGTCTTTTTCTCAATGTTTTCTTCACTGGCATAGCGTATTAAACCTTTTGGTAAATTAACAGCTTCCATCATACTATTGCAGGCATCTATGCAGGCGGTACAGTTTACACATTCCAATTGCGTACCATTACGTATGTCAATTCCTGTGGGACACACTTGCACGCATTGAAAACAATCTATGCAATCACCTTTTCCTGTTGCAGCACGGTTTTCTTTTTTGTTGAATTTGGCCCTACCTTCTTCTTTTTCGCCTCGCTTATGGTCGTAAGCCACGACCACAGATTTATTGTCGAGCAATACGCCTTGCAATCTTCCATAAGGACAGACGATGATACAAACCTGCTCTCTAAACCACGCGAACACAAAATAGAATACCCCTGTAAAAATAATGAGTGAAATGAGCGTGCTTTTATGTTCCATTGGCCCATCTATTATGTATCGCATCAAGCGGTCGCTACCTATGAGATAAGCCAAAAATATATTGGCTATTAAAAATGAAATCACAAAAAATACAAACCATTTTAAAGAACGTTTTAGGATTTTTTCAAGGTTCCACGGCATTTTAGCCAATCGCATTTGTTTGCCTCGGTCGCCATCTATCCAATATTCAATTCTGCGAAAAACCATTTCCATAAAAATAGTTTGCGGACACACCCAACCACAGAACAAACGTCCAAAGGCCACTGTAAACACTATAACAAAGGCCACGCCCACAAGCATCATCATTACAAAAATGTAAAAATCCTGTGGCCAAAACGGAAAGCCAAAAATATTGAACCGTCTTTCCATCACATTAAAAAGCAAAAACTGATGCCCATTAATTTTTACAAAAGGTGCAGCAAATAAAAAAACAAGTAGCACATAACTCACATACTTACGGTATTCATACCATTTGCCCACAGGCATTTTAGGAAATACCCAAGCGCGTTTCCCTTCTTCATTGAGCGTGCCAATGGTATCCCTGAAATTATCTTGCCCTTGTTCTGCCATTAGTTTGCGTAGTTCCCAATTTTAAAAACCATTAATCCCGCTATGTTTTTACCACGTTGTTTTGCTTCTGTAGCTATTTTTCCTATAAAAAGTTCATCAACAGTTTCATTCCAAAGTGTTAACCATTGGTTGAAATGTTTTTCGCTCATTTCGGTTTTTTGGCTCAATTTTATGTGGGTATCCATTGGGTTCCCTTTAAAACTCATTTTGCCCAACAATACTGTTTCCCAAAAGCTGTACATTTTTGGTAAATGTGTTGTCCAATCCACAGTTGCGACATCGGTAAAAATGAAACCAATAGTTTGGTCTGCCCTTACTTTATCGTAAAAATTGTTTACGAGCAATTCAATATCGGTCCTATCTTTTATATCTTCCATTTTAAAATGATTGTGTTTTGATTTCGCTTAAAGTGAAATATAATTTGCTATTCATTCAAAAACAATAAAAAGATTGCATCATTCCAAGCAACAACACTGTGTTTTACATTCATTGGAATGTCATAACTTTCATAACAGGCAAACCGTTTGCTCTCGGTTTTGGTATTGAAATCTATCTCACCTTTTATAACCAATAATCGCGCTTTGCAAGGTGCAACGTGTTCTGCCAATTCAACACCGCGTTTTAATCCTATGGCCATTATCTTTGTTCCGTTCTCGTCGTGTATTTTCTTGATAACGGGATGGTTGCTCAACTTTAAATTTTCCGCTAATTCGGTCATCATCATTTTAAGTTTATGTTTTGTGAATTAATTGATACTATCCTTCACCACATTTCCGGTAACAGGTTGGTCTTCTATAATAATCTGAATTTTTGTGCTGTCAATTATTTTAACCTGAACGTCTTCCACAGGGGCATTTTCATCCAGCCATATCTCTCCTTCTGGTTCCTTGGCATCTGCAGGATTTGTGCCGTGCAAGCTTAATACGTAACTGGCAACTTGCGCCATTTCCGAAGGCTTAAGGTCAGATTTCCAAGAAACCATTCCTTTTCCAGCACGGCCTCCTTCAGAAATTGTTTTGAATACATTCTTGATACCGCCTCCAAGAATCCAATGGTCATCAGTTAGGTTTGGTCCTATACCGCCAGCTCCACCAACTTTGTGACACGCAATACAGTTGCCCGTAAAAATGGTTTCGCCAGCTTTCAAATCGCTCGCATCAACCAATAACTCTACCGTATTAAAATCGACCAAATCCTTGGCTGTCTTTTTGTATTCTTCTATTTCTATTTTGGCTTCGGCAACGGCTATTTTATATTCTTCTTCTTGACTTGCTCCGTCAAAGATGTGATAACGCGCCATATAGACCACTGCAAAAATGATGGTTGCATAGAAGCCATATACCCACCAGGGTGGCAGTTTATTATCCAGCTCGCGTATACCGTCATAATTATGGTCTAGTACAATTTCGCCTTCTTGTTCAATAGGTTTGCTCCCTAATAATTTTTTATAGGTATCCTTGAACCATTTGAATTGATTTGCTTTTTCAAAAGCACGTTTGTCGTCAAATTTTACTTTATCTTCTGCTTTTAGGGTACGATAAAGAACACTTTCCAGGGCAATAACACAAATTTCGACTGCGGAATAGGCCAATATTATAAATCCTAAAAAAGCCCATAACCACGGTTGTTCGGTAAAAGCTGATGTATCGCCTTCAGACCCAATCCAATTCAGAAAAAAATAGCCTACCACCCCAAAGCCCAATATTCTTAATATAGCTGCTGTCATAGGAATACGTCGTTTTCGTTACTATCAGATTCTAATGGAATGTTGCTCACTTCTTCGATATGTGATTTCTTGGCGGTAAATACCCACCAAAAAAGCACCAAAAAAAAGATGAAGAAAATGAGCAGGGAAATCATAGGGTAGATTTCTACACCTTCTATATTTTCCAAGTTGCCTTTTATATATTTCAACATAACTATTGGTTTTTGTTAGCGGTTACTTCTTCTACAGTTTTAATTTTGATATCCGTTCCCAAACGTTGCAGGTACGAAATGAGCGCCACTACTTCACGGTCGCGCATTTCAATAAAATCCTCACCGTTTTCCTTGGCGTACTTCTTATCTGTTTCATAGGTTGTCACAAAATCTGGGTCGGCATACAGGTTTTTCTCAATTTGCGTCCCTTGCTCATCCATCCATTGCTGTGCGCGTTCTATTTCTTCTTTTGTATAAGGCACACCGAGTGTAACCATTGCTTCCATCTTATCTTCGGTCTGGGATTTATCAAGTTTATTATTAATAAGCCATTTGTAGGACGGCATTATAGAACCAGAACTTGTGCTCTGTGGGTCATAGAAATGGTTTAAGTGCCAATTGTCACTATATTTCTGGCCCACACGGTGCAAATCTGGTCCGGTCCGTTTACTTCCCCAGAGAAATGGGTGGTCATAGACAAATTCCCCAGATTTTGAATACTCGCCATAACGTTCCACTTCACTTCGAAAAGGTCTAACCATTTGTGAGTGACAGGATACACAACCTTCACGTATGTAAATATCTCTCCCTTCCAACTCTAATGGCGTATAAGGTTTTACGGTTGAAATGACCGGAACATATTCATCTACCATCAAAGAAGGGATAATCTGCACGATACCGCCAATTAAAATTGCGATTGTAGCATAAATAGTCATTTTTACCGGGCGTCTTTCCAGCCACTCGTGCCATCCCTCCTTTACGGTTCGGTCTTTAGTAACACGCTGTAAGGGTGCAGCTTCGGCAAGTTCGTCGGTTACTTTGCTACCTTGCCGTACCGTCATAATTACATTATATAACATTATGAACGATCCCACGATAAATAAACTACCACCTATGGCACGCATCCAGTACATTGGTATGATTTCGTTTAATGTTTCCAAGAAATTTCCGTAGGTCAACGTTCCATCTGGATTAAATTGTTTCCACATAGAAGCTTGCACAAACCCAGCAACGTACATTGGCAAAGCATACATAATAATACCGAGTGTTCCTACCCAAAAATGGGCATTTGCCAATTTTATTGACCATAATTTGGTCTTGAACAGTCTTGGCACGAGATAATAAATCATACCAAAGGTTAAAAACCCATTCCAGCCCAATGCGCCTACGTGAACGTGTGCAATGATCCAGTCGCTAAAATGCGCAATGGCATTTACGTTTTTAAGTGACAGCATAGGCCCTTCAAAAGTTGCCATACCATAGCAGGTAATCGCCACGACCATAAATTTAAGAACAGGATCTGTACGCACTTTATCCCACGCACCACGCAAGGTTAACAGTCCGTTAATCATTCCACCCCAAGATGGTGCAAGAAGCATTATGGAAAATGCAACCCCTAAATTCTGTGCCCAATCCGGCAACGAAGAATATAACAAGTGGTGAGGTCCTGCCCAGATGTAAATAAAAATAAGTGACCAAAAGTGTACAATGGATAGTTTGTATGAATAGACAGGTCTATTGGCTGCTTTTGGGACAAAATAATACATTAAACCAAGAAATGGTGTGGTCAAGAAAAAAGCCACAGCATTATGCCCATACCACCATTGAACGAGTGCATCTTGTACGCCAGCATACACCGAGTAACTTTTTAATGCCGAAATAGGAAGTTCGATACTGTTTACGATATGCAGCACAGCAACGGTTACAAATGTTCCCAAATAAAACCATATGGCAACATATAAATGGCGTTGTCTTCTTTTGAGGATTGTACCAATAAGGTTTGCACCAAACGCAACCCAAATTAACGCGATGGCAATATCAAATGGCCATTCCAATTCGGCATATTCTTTTGAAGTGGTATAACCCAACGGTAATGTAATTGCAGCACCAACAATAATGGCTTGCCAACCCCAAAAGTTGAGGTTGCTCAACCAATCTTTCCACATACGAGCTTTTAGCAATCGCTGTGTGGAATAATAAACACCTGCAAAGATGGCATTTCCGACAAAGGCAAAAATAACAGCATTAGTGTGTAGGGGACGCAAACGCCCAAAGCTTAACCACGAAATCCCATCGGTTACGTTAGGGAATAAAAACATAAAGGCGAGCAAGAGTCCCACGCTCATACCGATTATGCCCCAAAATATCGTGGCATTTACAAACTTTTTTACGATTTTATTATCGTAGTAAAATTGTTCTGTTTGCATAATTTATTGGTTACTGGTTTGAATTATTTCTTTCTTATCGGATTTACTTATTTCTTTTTTTGGCTTGACGATTTCGTCTTCAAAAAGCATCCGCACAGATGGGGTATAGGTATCGTCATATTGTCCTTTCTTAACTGAATAGACAAATGCGATAAAAAATATAATAGCGACGATGACGCTAACAGTAATCAATACATAAATGATACTCATACCTACCTGAATTATGGTGTAAATTTACTTGGATGAACTTGGGTAAAAGATGACTTTTGTCAGTTATGGAAAATATATTTGAACCATCAAACCATTACGTACATCCCTAAAATTCCTACTGTTTTATTTGCTTCGGCAAGTGTTTCAACATCAACAATATTATTACTGACTGAAAGGCGTTCCAAGGATTTCAACCTAATTTTGAGACGCTCATATTCACTTTTAAAATAATCCTTCATAATTACGCATTGTGTGCAATGGCTCATTTCATATTTTTTCTTAAGTTGAAATAAATGTTGCGATACCAACGTGATTTCCTGTTTCATTGTAACTAAATTTAAGTTGATGATTTTCTTCCTATCATATAAGTATAAATTGTGGTAAAAACCACAATACTTATGGAACTTAAAGGCATTAAGATTGCTGCCACCACAGGTGCAAGATTTCCGGTAACCGCAAATCCCAACCCAATTAGATTATAGAATAATGAGAATACAAAGGCGTATTTTATAATGCGAATACTCTTTTTTGATAGTCTTAAAAATTCAGATAACTCTTTTAATCTACTAGCATCAATAATCCCATCGCAAGCGGGCGAAAATACATTTACGTCTTCAGAAACAGCGATACCCACGTTGCTTTGGGCAAGGGCACCAGCATCATTCAATCCATCGCCTACCATCATAACTTTTCTGCCTTGTTGCTGCAGATTTTTTATAAAATTGAGCTTATCCTCTGGCTTTTGATTGAATTTTAATTGAGCGTTTTTAGGCAATTGGGTTTTTAGAAATTCTTTTTCGCCATCGTTATCGCCAGATAGTACTACCAAATTCGCTGTACTGCTCAATTCAGAAAATAACGCTGCCATTCCTTCTCGATAATTATTATAAAAAACATAACACCCCTTATACTCGTCGTTGGTACTAATATGGACTTGGGTATGTGTGGTAGCAGCCACTTCTTTTATGTTTCCAACAAAAGCATAACTACCAACTTTTACCCTCAAATCCTTGTAAATTCCTGTGATGCCTTTTCCGGTTTCTTCGGTAAAATCATCTAATGTGCAAATACTATTCTCTTGTAACAAATCGTACAACGCACGGCTTAACGGATGGTTGGATGCTCGCACGGTGCTGGTCAGGATTTTTTGTTCGTTTTCGGTCAACGAAATTCCTTGATACGTAATTAGATTTTTATTGTGGGTTGTAAGTGTTCCTGTTTTATCAAATACCACGGTGTCTATATGTGCCAGTAGTTCGAGGACGCTACTTTCTTTGAGATACAACTTTCTCTTCCCAAAAATGCGCAACATATTTCCAAGTGTGAAGGGTGCTGCTAATGCAATGGCACAGGGACAAGCCACAATAAGCACAGCAGTAAATACATTAAATGCCACAGTTGCATCTATAAAAAGCCAAATAACGGTCGCTACTACAGCAATACTTAAAATGGCAATTGTAAATCTTCGGCTTATTTGGTCGGTAAGATTTTCGAACGTGGTTGCTTTGTTTTTGCTGAATACATCGTTGTTCCACAATTGTGTAAGGTAGGATTGCTCAACCGCTTTTGTAACTTCAACTTCGATAATTCCTGATTTTTGTCTCCCACCGGCATAGATTTTATCGCCCGATTGTTTGATTACGGGTGCTGCCTCGCCCGTTACAAAACTGTAATCGATGAGTGCTGTTCCTTTTATTAATATCCCATCGGTTGGGATGAGTTCGTTATTTCGAATCAGGATGCGGTGGCCTGCCTGTAATTCGTATACAGGTGTTTGGATTTCATCAGTTTTCGCGAAAGTGGAATTATTATGACTCTCTTCTCTAAACAACTGTGTAACCGCAATAGGAAAATAAGATTTGTAATCCCGTTCAAAAGAGAGAAATGCGTAAGTTTTCTGCTGAAAGAATTTGCCCAATAGCAAGAAAAAAACCAATCCGGCAAAGCTGTCAAAAAAACCCGTGCCCCAATCCATCACAATTTCCAAAGTAGAGCGCAAAAATAGAATGGCTATACCGATAGCTATGGGTACGTCAATGTTCAAAATTTTAGAACGTAAACCTTTATAGGCGGACACAAAATAATCGCGTCCCGAGTAAAAAACAACGGGCACGGAAAAAGCAAACATCAACCATCGGAATAGGATTTTAAATTTATCCAACCAAAATTCGCTTACTTCAAAATATTCAGGAAACGACAGAAACATAATATTTCCAAAGGCAAAGCCTGCCATGCCCAATTTATAGATAAGGCTTCGGTCTATTATCTTTTTTTTCTTGTTGAAATCTTCGAGAGATATATTGGGTTCATAGCCTATCCTGCAAAGCAGGAAGACCAATTCTTTTAAATTGATTTCAGCCGAATTGTAAGTAATTCGTACCGATTTCTGCGGAAAATTGACTTGGGCATTCTTAATGGCAGGATTCAGTTTGTTAATATTCTCTAGCACCCAAATACAAGAACTGCAATGGATATGAGGGATTACAAACGAAACAATTTGGGTGTCCTGCTCATCAAATTCCAATAATTGGTCAATGATATGCTGGTTGTCCAGAAAATCGAAACGCCCCTCCATTTCCAAAGGTGTTTTTCCTGGTGTAGATTGCAAATCATAATAATAGGTGAGGTCATTCTCGTTGAGAATGTCAAACACCGTTTTACAACCGTTGCAACAAAAGGATTTTTCCTGATGCTCAATTTTTGTATCACGGCAAGGGTCGCCACAATGATAACAATTTTCCATAATTTACTCTATACCTGTGGCAAAGGTTGCAAGAATGGATGGTAGAAAAGATGACTTTTGTCAGTTGGTGTAAAATCTTTAGGAATTTCTTAATACATCTCAATGTGAAATTTTAGTATTTTGAAAAGAAAACTATGAAACTTTCAGCAATGACATTATTGGGTATCACGACCTTACTTCTTTTAACCATCGTGATTTTTTCAGCAATGGACTTTCCATTTAGCTGGGTATTCTATGCTACTTGCGCAGGGCAGGTTTTATTGGTTTATACCGTATATAAAGTATTGACAGATGATTATAAAACTGATAAAACTTTCAGGGATTTTTATGAGGACAGACCGGATTTGGGAAGGTAAAACCTATATTTTTACCACTTTCTTTTCTTCTTCCATAGCGAGCTTAATGGCGCGTCGCCAGAATATTGGGAATGGCTGAGCTCTGTAATGTCTGCTTGCAAGGTGTCCTATAATATGGAAACTGGCTTTAAAGAATTGAAAATCATCCTCTTTAATATACAGATCCATTTCTTCAAAAACTTCTTTCCTGTAGGCTTCAATGTCTTTATAGATAACAATGGAATGTTTTAGAGTACCTTCATTTTGACTGTAACATTTAGATGCAACAAATCCCTCAATGTCTTCCGTAGCAAACCAAATTTGCAAATTGAGTTTAGGAAATTGCTCTTTAACAAGTTCTCTGATTTGATGATATAATTCTTCTGATTGTAAAACAATCGCATACTCAACCAAAATTGTAATAATCGTCGAGGATGTAATCTCTACGGTGTCGTCGCCATTATGAATATCAACCAACTTATCAAAATTAGTTCTGAATATTGGAAAATCTTTATCTACCATATAATTGTTATGGAAAGCGACCACTAAATTTCTTATCCATCTCGATGCAGTATCGACTTTTCCTGCCTGACAAAGTAATTGTAGTGACATTGCTATTTCTATACTGTGTTCGTCATACTTTGGATAATTGAGCGGCGGATTATTTAAAACAAACGAACCTAAAGAATCAGCAATAGCCAAAGCGCTTCGGTATATTTTATTTGTGATTTCTGGCGGACTGGTTGCTGCTGCGAATATAAAATGCTGTATTTCAGTCAATCCTATACTTGCTAATATGCCTAACTGTTCCCAAGAATTTAAATTGTATTCAATGTAATTTTTAGAGTAGCGGTATAAACTATGCCTCTAATGTTTTATGTTTATAATAAGGTACCAAATTTTGGCCTGGTTCTGGGACGCTGTTAGCCAATTTTTGACCATCTGAATCAAAAAAAATGGACATCTGAACTTTTGAACCTTGAGCGGGATGGTAAGATGGATAATAGCATAAGTAACCCCAATCATTTAGGTCTTTTAGATAATTGTGATAGGTCGTTTTTGATTTGAATTTTGCTTTTTCCATAATCCATTCTCTGTTTATGGTTATCGTCCCTTTGAAAAATTCCCGATTCCATTTCTGAAAGAATGCCAGGTACAACGTGATATGACCCTGCTTAATTCTATTGTCATTGTTGAAAAGCTCAAAGGCTGCGTTGAGTTGAACTATGTAATTTACCTTTTCCATTCGCCGTCTTTATTTTTACTTGTAAAGGACTTTTCTTGAAAGCCTGTTTCTGTCTTTTCTACATACTTTTTTTCAAGAATCAACTTCTTTTTTGGCGGCTCTGTTTGCTCAAAAAAGGAATAGAGCATCGCAACTGTTGGTTTAGTTTGAGATTTTTCGATATCCTTCATTATCGCAATCATACCGTTCATTCGTTTTTTAATAAGCGTTGATATTTTTGATTCCAATGTTTCCATTCTTGGCCCCATTGATTCTGCTGGCGATATTCCGTTGTCTTCAAAAAATTCAACCATAAGCAACAATGTCATTGATTGAGATTTTGACATTTTCTTGCAGAAGTCTCTAAATTTTTCTGCAACTGAAGCCTTGATTCCTAATTTTTCAAACCGCTCTTTTTCATATCCTTTATCCATTTTTTCTGAAATTTTTATTTGGTTTTGTTGAGCTGAACAAGGTTTTTCTGAAAAACAATCACGAAAATTCAAATATTCAAAATTGCAAATCGCTGTTATCTATTGATTTTAAAAGGTTTTGTATAAAATTAAATATTGTAACATCGCTTTAGCGTGTTACCCTCTTGCTATACAAACCCTTCATTACATTTTGGTTTTATAGTACTTTTTGCCAAAAGCTAAGAACCATAAAATACCCTTCTATTTAAGTTCAATTTTTTAAGAGTTAGAATGTCTTTTCATTAAAGTGTTCTTTGCTATCAGCTGAAAAAACTATCCATTTTTCTAATCCAGACTCGACCATAATACCGCAATTTCAAAGCCAATATTAGATGATATAAATTGGTGTCAATTAGTTGCCACAATGTCATTTATTCACATACTTATTATATCCAGAGTGTTTTCCTTTTCATTTTATATTAAATGATATTGCCCCCCCAATTATTGGCCATTTGGTTTATGTCTTGTATTAGAAAATAGATTAAACTATCCTTAGTATCATTTTATCCACTTACTTCCCATAGTGCCTTCGTTGTTACCTTTTCGGAAACGTTACCTAAAATTTTGAGTGAGTAAGGAATTATAAAAGTGAGTGAGCGAACGATTATGCAGTCCGTCTCGAGCTAAATTTTAAATCTTTGTGAAACAAAAGGAAAAAGTAATATTTTCTAAAGCGGACTCTATTTCAAAGTTTCCCTCAAAAACAAAAAGTTGATAAATTCAAGAGATTTTAAAACGACAAAGAAACAAGAGCATATCAACTTTGAAATTGTGTCCAAGATTTTTTAAGTGAAGCTTATTTCCCGTAATGAAGCTTTTCGCAAAATGAAGTGAAATGTGCTGAGCGCATTTTCAAACTCAATTCTTATTAAATCGAAGTAATGTCAATAGACGTTAATAGCACTTAATATCATTTTAGGTAAAATTTAATGGTTCAAGAAAGAATAGTAAAATGTTGTACCTATGTTGTACCTGAGCATAAAAAAAGCCAAGATTTTCATCTCAGCTTTTTTCGTACCTCGGGTGGGAATCGAACCCACACTCCTTGCAGAACCGGATTTTGAATCCGGCGCGTCTACCAATTCCGCCACCGAGGCTTAACTTTTTTGCTTTGGATTTTGAATCCAGCGCGTCTACCAATTCCGCCACCGAGGCAAATAAGGACTGCAAAATTAATAAA
>PALD01000064.1 GCA_002710685.1 Cytophagaceae bacterium
AGACCGAAACCTACAACACAGACCCCAATAATCCGGACACGGATGGCGATGGGATCAACGATGGCACGGAGGTAACCAATGGAACGGATCCCAACAATTACTGTGACCCGAACAGTACAAACCCCAGTTGTTCCGATTATGATGGAGATGGGGATGGTTTGACGGATGTTGAAGAGACATCCACCTACAACACGGACCCCGCCAACCCAGACACAGATGGAGATGGCATCAACGATGGCACGGAGGTGAGCAATGGCTCAGATCCCAATAATTACTGTGACCCGAACAGTGCAAATCCCGGTTGTCCTGATTATGATGGAGATGGAGACGGGTTGACGGATGTTGAAGAGACGTCCACCTACAACACAGACCCCAATAATCCGGATACGGATGGCGATGGGATCAGCGATGGCACGGAGGTAACCAATGGCACAGACCCCAATAATTACTGCGACCCGAACAGTGCAAACCCCAGTTGTCTTGATTATGATGGTGATGGGGATGGGTTGACGGATGTTGAAGAGACATCCACCTACAACACGGACCCCGCCAATCCGGACACGGATGGTGATGGCTTGAATGATGGAGAAGAAGTAAATGTGTATAATACTAACCCAAATGAAATTGATACAGATGGTGATGGTTTGAATGACGGTGATGAAGTTTCCAGCGAAAGCGACCCACTTGACCCCTGTGATCCTGATAATTCTAATGGTGCCTGTGATAGTGATGGAGACGGGTTAGCTGATGGCGAGGAAATAGAAACTTACAGTACAAACCCTAATGACCCTGATACTGATGGAGATGGCCTTACTGATGGTGAGGAAGTGAATCTATATAATACTGACCCTAACTTTCCTGATACTGACGGGGATGGTCTCAATGATGGAGATGAAATATCAAATGGAAGTGACCCACTTGACCCATGTGACCCAGATAATACGGTAGGGCCTTGTGATGCCGACAATGATGGCCTTACAAATGCCGAAGAATCAATTATTAAAACCAATCCCAATAATCCAGATACGGATGGAGATGGAATCAATGATGGCACCGAAGCCAGTAATGGAAGTAATCCTCTTGATCCTTGTGACCCAGACAGTGCCGCAGGACCCTGCGATGCAGATAATGACGGCTTAACAAATGATGAAGAAAACATCCTGAATACTGACCCAACAAATCCTGATACGGATGGCGATGGAATAAATGATGGCAATGAAATAGATAACGGAAGCGACCCGCTCAATTCCTGCAATCCTGATAATACGGTAGGCGCTTGTGATGCTGATGGCGATGGACTAACCAATGCTGAAGAAGACGCTATCAATACTGACCGGTATAATCCAGATACTGATGGAGACGGCGTTAATGACGGTGTTGAAGTAAACAATGGTTATGACCCGCTCAATCCCTGTGACCCCAGTAATTCGGTAGAGGCATGCGACAGTGATGAAGATGGTCTTTCTGACGGTGATGAGATCAATATCTATAATACTAATCCATACAACCCAGATACAGATGGCGATACATATATGGATGGCACGGAGATTATAAATGGTACTGATCCAGGAGATGCCTGTGACCCTGACCAGGAATCAGCCTATTGTGACCAGGACAATGATGGCTTGATGAATCAAGATGAATGGTTTTTGGGCACCGACCCAAAAAATCCCGATACAGATGGAGACAGCATTAATGATGGCGACGAGGTAAACATGGGTACAGATCCTCTTGATGCCTGTGACCCCAACCCTATTATGAAAGAATGTGCGCCAAAATATTTTACGCCCAATGGCGATGGGTACAATGATACCTGGAATATTGAGAATGCCCCTGCCCGTATCAATATTTTTGACCGTTTTGGCAAACTGGTCTATACCATTCCCGTGGGGGGCGTGGGCTGGGATGGTACCTATAATGGCAACCAGCTACCATCTACTGACTACTGGTACACCACGCAAATTGAGGATGTCAATGGCAATGTCCATGGCATCAAGGGCCATTTTACATTGATGAGGAGATAGTTAGCTGCCATATTTATTTGGGTTAAACCCAAAAAGAATTCCCTCCATGACCGGGGGGAATTCTATTTTTATAAAAAATTTTAAATCCCAGGCAACCATTTTAAACAATCCTGCGTCATTGTAAATGAAGACCGTTAACAAAAACATCTGGACAGTGAAGGTTATTTCATTTTTTAATAATGAAAAGCAGCTTATAAAAAAGTGCATTGAGGGCAACCACGAGGCCCAGCGCAGGCTTTATGAGCAGCACTCGCCCAGGATGTTGAGCGTGTGCAGGCAATATCTCAAGCATATCGAGAAAGCTGAAGAGGCCATGTGTGACGGTTTTTTAAAGATTTTTGAAAATATTGAGAGCTATAGGCATGAGGGCAGCTTTGAAGGATGGATGCGCAGGATAATGGTGCGCACCAGTATTGACCACCTACGGCGGGAGTCTAAACTTGAATTTGTGGACACGCAACATCCCGTTGAACCGGCATACAACCCTAATCAGAACGACCTTGAGGTAGAACACATCCAGCAATTGATAGATAATCTGCCAGAGGGTTACCGCGCCGTTTTTGTGCTCTATGCGATTGAGGGTTATAAGCACGCAGAGATTGCAGACATGCTCAATATTTCAGAAAACACATCAAAGTCACAGCTTTTTAAAGCCCGCAAGATGCTGCAACAAAAACTTGAGGACGCAAATTTATATAGAAATGGCACCGATAAAATTTGAAGAAAACATAAAGAGAAAGCTCGATGAGCGGAAAATAAACCCCTCTGCCTCAGCCTGGGCAAAGATTGAAGGTCAACTGCAGGGGCAGGAGCATGGCGCAAAAAAGTATCCCTGGCTGTGGATGGCCGCCAGTATCGCTGCACTGCTCGTGATTGCAACGCTGTTCTTTTCAAGGCAAAGGGAAACCCCTGCCATACAAGAGCCACAGCTCGTGGAAACCCAGGTCAAGCAGCCCCAGGTAAAAAAGGAAAATGTGCTTGTGCCAATGGAAAGCAAAACCCAGGTGGCCGATAATGAAACGACCGATATGCAAAAGACCACAGAACCCGTGATAAATCAGGTCATCTCCCCACAACGGGTTGAAAAGTTGAATATCGAGAAGCAAGAGGAAACCACCATTGCGGAGAATCCACCACTTGAAGAGGAGATAAACAAGCTTAAAAGCCCGGCGTTTGAGAATGAGGTCAATACCAAGGTGCGTGAGGTCATCGCCTCCGTAGAGCATCTGGAAAAAAGGGGCGCGGCAGTCTCTGACGCAGAGATTGATTCGCTCTTAAAGGCAGCACAGCAGGATATCGTGCGCGAGCACATGTTCATTGATAACGATAGGCGGGTAAGCGCGACCGCCTTGCTAGAGGAAGTTGAGCAGGAACTTGACCCCTCTTTTAGGGACCGTGTTTTTGAGGCACTTAAAAACGGGTTCAACCAGGCAAGGGAGGCACTCGCCACCCGCAATAACTAAGCATCAATTTATTTGGCTTTAAGCCAAGACAAATACACATTCATCAATCAAGGTTTCCTAGATTTCCGTCCGTTGCACGCGGGCGGGAGCAGGAAATCAAAAACCCAGAAATTATGAAGTCTAGAATTTTACTTTACACCGTACTTGCCATTTTTTTAAGTGGGCCACTGTTTTCTCAGGATAAAGAAACAAGTCAGGAAACCCTTGAAAAGGAGAAAAACGAAATAATACAACAGGAAAAAGAAGCCCTTAAAAATGAAGTCGTCGCCATAGAGGCACGCAGGGAGGCCGGCAAGATAACTGATGAAGAAGCAGAAAACCTGAAAAAGGAAGCTGCCGAAGTACATGCCAGGAATATTGAGGACCGCGTGGCCATCCTGGAGCGTAAACTAGCCCTTGATGACCGTAACCCAGAGGGCTATGATAGCGGCTGGAGCCTTACCAAGACCATCAACCTGGGTGGCGATAAAGAGCAGGTCTATGACCGCCGCACCTACTCTGATATTGTTCTGGCAATAGGGTTTAACAACGCTGTGGGCCAGGGCCAGGGGCTGGATGATTCACCATATAAAATAGGTGGGAGTCGTTTTCTGGAACTGGGGCTGGCCTGGAAGACCCGCGTTTTTGAAAATTCAAACTTTATGCGTGTGAAGTATGGTTTTTCATTTCAGTTTAATGGACTGAAGCCTACAGATAACCGCTATTTTGTAGAAGATGGGGATCAGACCGTGCTGGAAGAATATGACGTGGAGCTTGACAAGTCAAAGTTCAGGATGGACAACCTTGTTTTTCCGGTGCATTTTGAATTTGGCACTTCTACAAAAAAGGAGACCGAAGATTACGTACGCTATGATTCTTCAGGCCACTTAAAGTTGGGCATAGGGGGATATGCAGGGTTTAACCTGTTCACGATTCAAAAATTAAAATATAGTATGGACGGCCATGAACAGAAGGATAAGTTGAAGTCCAACTATAACACAAACAATTTTATCTATGGTTTGAGCGGGTATTTTGCCTTTGGCGATGTAGCAGTTTATGTAAAGTATGACCTCAATCCTATTTTTAAGAACAACCCCCTTGAAGAACATAATCTTTCGGTAGGGTTGAGATTTGATATGGACTAGCCATCAAAACCCTTTATCTTTGAAACCTGCAAGTACGAGCTTGCGGGTTTTTTGTTTAGGGCTTATATTGATTTGGCTTAAAGCCAAAGAAAATACGAAACAAGAAAAATAGAAATTATAATTCTGCTCTGGCAGAATCTAAAAACATCACTTTGATAGCAAAACACACCATAGACCAGGTTTACGAAGTCACCCGGGTAGAGGAGGTCATCGGTGATTTTGTCAACCTCAAGAAATCCGGGAGTAATTTTAAGGGCTTAAGCCCATTTACTGATGAGCGTACCCCCAGTTTTATGGTATCTCCCGTAAAGCAGATCTGGAAAGATTTCTCAAGTGGAAAAGGAGGAAATGCCGTGGCCTTCCTTATGGAGCACGAGCATTTCACCTACCCTGAGGCCATAAAATACCTGGCAAAAAAATACCAGATCGAGATAGAAGAGACAGAGCAGACAGATGAGCAAAAACAACTCGCGGATGAAAGGGAGAGCCTGTTTCTTGTGAGTGAATTTGCCAAGAAATACTTTCACTCAACCCTGCTCAAATCGCAAGAAGGCAAGGCCGTTGGGCTGACCTATTTTAAGGAGCGCGGCTTTACACCCGAAACGATTGAGAAGTTCCAGCTGGGGTACAATCCAGACTCCTGGGATGCCTTTACAAAAGAGGCACTCGCACAAGGTTACCAGCTGAATTATATGGATAAGACCGGCCTGACCATCGTGCGCGATGAGAAACAGTTTGACCGCTTTCGCGGAAGGGTTATGTTCCCCATACAATCCCTGTCTGGGCGCGTTTTGGGCTTTGGCGGAAGGATACTAACCAATGATAAAAAAGCAGCAAAATACCTCAATAGTCCGCAAAGTGATATTTATGACAAGAGCAAGGTGCTTTATGGTATTTATCACGCCAAGCAGGCCATTGCCAAGGAGGATAATTGCTACCTCGTAGAAGGATATACCGATGTGATACAGATGCATCAGCTGGGCATCGAGAATGTCGTGTCGTCTTCAGGTACCGCACTCACCCCAGACCAGATACGTTTAATAAATAGGCTTACGCCAAATATCACCGTGCTCTTTGACGGCGATGCCGCAGGGCAACGTGCCTCCTTGCGGGGTATAGACCTTATCCTGGAACAGGGGATGAACGTAAAGGTATGTTCCTTTCCAGAAGGGGAAGACCCAGATTCCTTTTCGCGAAAGCATACCCTTACCGATGTACAGATGTTTTTGACTGAAAATGCTAAGGATTTTATACAGTACAAAGCCTCGTTGCTGGTAGAAGAAGCCCAGGGCGACCCCATAAAAAAGGCGGCGCTTATACGCGATATGGTCGAGAGTGTCTCAAAAATACCCGATGCCATCAAGCGTGAGGTCTATGTGCGTGAATGTTCGCGCATCATGGATATTGATGAGGATGTGCTGTTCAGTACACTGGCGCAAATGCGCAACAAGGATAAAAAGGAAGAGGTCAAGAAAGAAAGGAGGAACACACCTAGAATGGAGGTGCAGCGCACCCCTGTTGAGAAGGTTGATAGGCAATATGTTCTAGAACGTATGTTGATACAGTTGCTGTTGTTATATGGCAATACTAAAGGACATTTTGAAGATGTTGCCATCGTTGAAGATGAAGATGGCAATGCTGTTGAGCAAAAGGTGGAGCAAGAGCTCTATGTGTATGAAAAAATATACCTGGAACTCCAGGATGACGAGGTTGAATTTGCAAATGAAAGGTTCAAGCTGTTGTATTACAATCTTATAGAGGCGCTTAACCGGGAGGCTGATGCGTTTAAGGTAGATAAATTCATCAACACCATTTCGCCAGGAGAAGCAACAGAGATTTCAGATATCATCCTTTCTGAAGAGCGGTATATGCTGCACCGCTGGGACACTAAGGATATTTATGTAAAACAGAAGAAACATGGGGTATCACAGCTTGTAAGCGAGACGATACTGAGCCTTAGAAAATTCTATATCAATCAAAAGGTTGGTGAACTGCTGAACGCCATGAAAGATCAAACCGATGACAGCAAGCAGATCATTGTTGAAATACAAGATTATAATCTGCTGGACCGGCTACTTGCCAGTAAGTTGAACCGGGTACTCTAAAGGTCTGAGGTTTGTAAAAGCCGCGCCTGTTGAATCAATTCTGCAAGGCTGCCGGCATCAAGCTTTTTCAAGAGCCTGGTCTTGTATGTGCTCACGGTCTTCTCGTTGATATCCAGGCTTTCTGCGATATCCTTGTTGCGTTTACCGGCCGAGAGCATGTTGAGCACCTCGATTTCCCTGCTGCTTAACCTTTTATATTTATAAGCCAGGTTGCGGCCATTGTTTTCGGCCTTGCTGAGCATTTCTACAAGTTTCTCGTTGATGTAGATGCCCCCGCGGCGCACCTGCTCAATGGCATTGCGTACGGTGTCAATATCTGCGGTCTTGTCAACATATCCTTGTGCACCGGCCTTTATGGCGCTTAGGGCATACATCTCTTCAGGATGACAGCTAAAGATGAGAACGCGCAGACCAGGAAATTCTTTCTTAAGGTTTTTTATTGAAGATATGCCCTTAAGGTGGGGCAGGTCAATTTCAAGGATGACCATGCTGGGTGATGTATCGCTGATTGCCTTGTGCAAATCATCTCCATCAGTAACTGTATCTACAATTTCATAATCATCATATGCTAGAATATGCATTAATCCTTCCTGGATGATAGGATGATGATCTGCGATGATAACTTGTGTCATAACAAAATTAGGAATGCTCTAAAGGGTCAAATATAATATGAGGATTCCTAGGAAATGGTTTTTAACTATATAATTCGTTGTATGAAAAAAATCGAGGGTCAAAATACTTCTATTTTAATCCCTGTGGTATCTCGCATACGGGTATGGGCAGCATTTTATGCTTGTTTGCCGTATTGTATCTTTTGTATATTTCAAAAACAACCCGCTTTTTGCCGTCAAAATCTTCAGCTTTTTTGCCTTCACCATCCATTTTCATGGCCCATTCCAGCTCATCATAACTTGCGCCTATCTGGTCTTCATCGCTGCGGTCATCCCCCCATAGGCCATCAGTGGGTTTTGCAACCTGTATGCTCTGTGGCACGCCCATTTCTTTAGCAATGGCGTAAACCTCGCTCTTCATCAAATCAGCAATGGGGCTCAAATCAACCCCGCCATCGCCATATTTTGTATAAAATCCCACACCAAAATCCTCCACCTTGTTGCCTGTGCCGGCCACGAGATATTTGTGCAGTCCAGCAAAATAGTACAGGGTACTCATGCGCAGGCGAGCCCGGGTGTTTGCCAGGGTCAGTTCTAGTTCACCGCTTTGCGATGCGCCAGGAAAGGCATCTTTTAAAGTCTCAAAGGATTCCGTGAGGTCAACCCGTACGCTGCTTACGTTGGCAAAACGTTTTTTGAGCTGTGCAATATGTTCCTGTGCGCGGGTAACGTGGCTTTCGGGCTGGTGTATGGGCATCTCGACACACAAGGTGGGCAAGCCCGTCCTTGCACAAAGGCTGGAGGTTGCTGCACTGTCAATGCCGCCACTTACCCCCACAACAAAGCCCGTCATCCGGGCGTTTGTAGCATAATCCTTTAGCCAGTTTACGATGTGGTCGATTACTTTTTCAGTCTGCATGTAGAGAAGGATTTAATTAAGTAAATAGTACCTTTGCGCACCTATTTTTAATGAATAGGTGAATTTAAGAAAACAAAAAAAATTAAACTCTCTTGCAGCACCATTTTAGTAGGTTTTTAATACTTGCCTCTTGTCTGGCCGTTGTTTTTTTCGCTTCGTGCGAAAAAGCTAAAAGCATCCCTGATGAGATCTTGAAGATACCCGTGGATGTCAAGGTGCAGCGATTTGACCAGCGCTTTGCTGATGCCACTGCAGATAGTTTGCCACGCTTGATGCGGCAATTTCCATACTTGTTCCCGGGGCAGTATGACCGGCAATTTTGGGAAGATAGGCTTGTGGACACCTTGCAGCTCCGGCTCAATGAAGAGGTTGCTGAGGCTTTTCCGGATTTTGAGGCTGAAGCCCAGGACCTGGAACTTCTTTTTAAACATATAAAATACTATTATCCCAAATATGAGGTGCCCACGATCGTGACCGTGACCTCGTTTGTGGACTACAAGAACCGGGTAATCTTAAACGACAGCCTTTTGTTGATATCACTGGATGTCTACCTTGGTGCGGACCATGAATTTTACAACGGCATCCAGAAATATTTC
Source organism: Cytophagaceae bacterium (assembly GCA_002710685.1). Lineage (GTDB taxonomy): Bacteria > Bacteroidota > Bacteroidia > Flavobacteriales > Flavobacteriaceae > Leeuwenhoekiella. The sequence goes on from PALD01000064.1 coordinate 8,843, forward strand.
TCGCAGAATTTTCGCCCTGAGCAAATAGATGTTGATGTGGCCAGCGCTTTTGCAAAAAGAAAACTGGGACCGCCCAGCGGCCGTCAATTTATTGATGAAATGATTCATCAGGGCAAACGACTATACCTTATGGAGGCTTTGCTTCCGCTTAAAGCGAAAAATGAACTCATGGGATATAGCACAGAGCAACTGGAATGGGCAGAGAAAAATGAAGTGAACATCTGGACGTATTTTGTGGAGAATGAAATCCTCTTTGATACTGACCCAAAACTATTGCAACGCTTTATGAATCCCGCGCCTTTTTCAAAATTCTATATGGAATTTGACAATGAGACCCCGCCACGGTTGGGACGCTACATTGGGTGGCAGATCGTGAGGTCATATATGGAGAAGAACAACATCCCCCTGCAGATGTTAGCCTCAAAATCCAGTGACGAAATATTTAAAAACGCAGGCTATAAACCTAAAAAATAATGGCAGAAAATCTAAAAACAAAAATCACCCTAAACGTGGAGCTTGACGAAAACCGTGTCCCGGAAGAAATCAGTTGGTCAGCGCCAGACGGTGGGGTAAAAAACGAACCCGCAAAGGCAATTTTACTTTCTTTATGGGATTCAAACAAGCAGGAGACCGCACGTATTGACCTGTGGACAAAGGATATGCCGGTTGATGAAATGCAGGTATTTTTTCATCAGGTTTTAGTGGGGATGACACAATCTTTTCACCGTGCGACAAACGATGATAAAATGACCGCGACCATGCAGGATTTCTGCGATTATTTTGCTGAAAAACTGGAGCTTAAAGAGAGGTAATTGCATTTAAACCTCACAGTTTTTCAAAACCTGTGAGGTTTGTATTTTTAAATTTTGGCTTAAAGCCAAAATATTATAGTTGTTATTCTTGACTCTTTCCCCAATTAAAGGAAGGTGGTTTCTACTAAAGCAAAAAGCGGAAGGGCTGCTTACTTTCTTATCTTCTTCACAAACCCATCAATATTACCGGTACCTTCTTCGGTCAAATGTTTTATAAAAGCAGAGCCTATGATAGCTCCTTTTGCCTTAGAAGTTGCTTGATTAAAGGTTTCTTCATCCTTGATCCCAAAACCTACGATTTGTGGATTTTTAAGATTCAAACTGCCGATGCGCTCAAAATAGTTGAGCTGCTCTTCGCCAAAACCTGAGGTTCTACCAGTAGTACTGGCGCTACTTACCATATAGATAAATCCGTTTGAAGCGGCGTCGATTTGCTTGATTCGCGCGTCGCTGGTCTGTGGGGTGATAAGAAAAACGTTCACCAGATTGTGCTGCTCAAAAATTGCTTTGTAATGCTCCTCATATTCCGCAAGTGGAAGGTCTGGCAGAATCAATCCATCGATACCGATTTCCTCACATTTTGCGCAAAAAGCTTCCACGCCATATTGCAGCACCGGATTAAAATAACCCATGATTATCAACGGAATTTCAACCGATTTGCGAATGTCCTTGATTTGATCAAACAGCTTCGCCGTAGTCATCCCGTTTTTGAGAGCAGCCGTAGAACTTGCTTGAATGGTAGGTCCATCAGCAAGTGGGTCACTAAATGGCAATCCTATTTCAATCATATCCACACCGCTTTTTTCAAGCGATTCAATGATAGCAACGGTGTCGTCAAGCTTGGGGTAACCCGCTGTAAAATATATCGAAAGGAGTTTTTTGTCTTCCTGTAATTTGCTTTGAATTCTGTTCATATTCATGTATTGGGCTTCCGCGAAAGCGGAATTTTAAAATTATATTGACTCCTTCCCTTGATTAAGGGAAGGTGGTTTTCGCAAAAGCGAAAAGCGGAAGGGTTTCTATATCAAGTAAAACCACCCCGTCCCGATTTAAAAATCGGGCCACCCCTCCTTGTTTAAGGAGGGGAGTATTAAGCCAAATCAAAGTACTTTATATACGTGTTTAAATCTTTATCCCCACGACCACTTAAATTCACTACCACAACATCATCTTTTTTGAACTTGCGGTCTTCAAAAATCGCTAAAGCGTGCGAACTCTCGATTGCCGGAATGATACCTTCTAATTCGCATAATTGCAGTCCGGCCTTCATCGCGTCGTCATCAGTGATTGAGATAAATTCACCGCGCCCACTACGGAACAAATGCGCATGCATCGGCCCAACGCCGGGATAATCCAGCCCTGCAGAAATAGAATACGGTTCAGTGATTTGACCGTCATCTGTTTGCATCAATAAGGTTTTGCTTCCGTGAATAATTCCTTCACGACCCAGAGCCGAAGTCGCCGCGCTCTCACCAGTGTCAATACCTTTACCAGCCGCTTCAACCGCGATGATGCCTACTTTTTCATCATTTAAATAATGAAAAAACGCACCAGCCGCATTACTACCGCCGCCTACACAAGCCACGACATAATCAGGCGAATCACGACCTTCTTTTTCTTGCAGTTGAAGTTTAATTTCTTGCGAGATCACACTTTGAAAACGCGCCACCATATCAGGATAAGGATGCGGTCCCACCACACTACCGATGATGTAATGTGTGTCCGTAGGATTGTTGATCCAGTCGCGAATGGCCTCGTTTGTTGCGTCTTTTAAGGTTTTACTTCCCGAAGTTGCGGGAATCACAGTCGCGCCCAGCATTTTCATACGGGCAACATTAGGCGCCTGGCGAGCTATGTCAATTTCGCCCATGTAAACGATACATTCCAAGCCCATTAAAGCGCATACTGTAGCCGTCGCCACGCCATGCTGACCAGCACCGGTTTCGGCGATGATGCGTTTTTTGCCCAACTTCTGCGCCATCAAGATCTGCCCAATGGTATTGTTCACTTTATGCGCGCCGGTGTGACATAGGTCCTCACGTTTTAGATATACTTTTATGCCATATTTCTCTGAAAATCGCTTTGCAAAATACAGCGGAGTAGGGCGTCCCACATACTCACGCAACAACTCCTGAAACTCCTTCTGAAAGTCTGTCTCCTGCATGATGCGTAGGTAATTTTGGCGCAATTCTTCCACATTGGGATAAAGCATTTCGGGGATGTACGCCCCGCCAAAATCACCATAATATCCTTTTTCGTCTACGTTATAGTTCATCTTAACTGTGCTATAAATTCTTCTAATTTCTCAATATTCTTCAGTCCGGGTTTATCCTCAAACTTACTGTTTACATCCAGCGCGTGGATGGGCAAATCAGTCTTTAAAATCGTCTTGACTTTTTCCACTTCTTCAAGGCCAATTCCGCCGCTTAAAATAAACGGTTTTTGCGAATTGTAATCCTTCAAAACTTCCCAGTCAAACGTATATCCGTTACCGCCTTTTTCCTTGCCTTTTGTGTCAAATAAAAATTTATCCACATGCGGCTCGTAGGCTCTTAACTGCGAGAAGTCAAATGCATCTTTAATGCTAAAAACTTTCCACACTTCGACTTCGCTCAGTGCATTTTCTATGGTATTGGCTTGCGCCAAATGTAGCTTCATGCAATATTCTGGCGTTTCTTCGCCGTGCAGTTGGACTACGTCAAGCTGATACTTTTTAATTTTTTCAAGAACAAAATCCAGGCTGGCATTTACAAAAACGCCTACTTTTTGGGTTAAACCCAAATCAGGAATTTTCTGCTCCTCAAAAGCCCGCGGACTTTTATCATAAAAGATAAAACCCAGATAATCTGGCTGAAGTTTTGCCACTTCAGCGAGGTTAAGGTTCATGCCGCAGATTTTTAGCCTCACCCCAGCCCTCTCCAAAGGAGAGGGAGTTTTAGAATCGTCTTTATTTGTTATTGAGTTCTTCAACTTTTCTTTTTCAAATTTTACTCCTTCCCTTTTTGTAAGGGAAGGTGGATTCGCCAGCGGCGAAGACGGAAGGGTAACTTTTTTAAGTTAAACCACCCCGTCTCGGTATGACCGAGACACCCCTCCTTGTTCAAGGAGGGGAGCCTATAATTTTCGTATAAAATCCCTAGCGCTCGCGCCAGGATTATCTGTTTTCATGAAATTCTCACCGATTAAAAATCCTTCAAAGCCAAATTCCTTGAGCTCTTTAATGGCCTCAACATTGCTAATTCCGCTCTCGCTCACTTTCACAAATTCATCCGGGATTTGCGTTGAAAGTGCTTTGCTCGTTTCAAGACTAACCTCAAAAGTTTTCAAGTTGCGGTTGTTTACGCCCAACATATCAAGCGAAGGCATGATAGATTTTTGCAATTCTTCTGCATTATGAACTTCGAGCAAAACATCAAGTTCAAGGTTTTTTGCCGTTTCCGAAAGTCGTTTTATTTCATCGCGTGTCAATACTGCCGCAATCAATAAGATTACGTCTGCTCCGTAGGCTTTTGCTTCCAGGAGTTGGTAAGGGTCAACGATGAATTCTTTTCGCAACAGCGGAAACTTTGTGCTTGCTCTCGCGAGTAATAAATCATCTAATGAACCGCCAAAATATTTCCCGTCGGTCAATACACTCATTCCGCTTACACCGGCCGTTTCATAGCCCGTCGCCACGTCCTGAACGCTCAACGTGTGGTTGATTACTGCTTTGCTTGGGCTGCGGCGTTTGTGTTCTGCGATGATGCCCGTTTTGCTGTCGCGTAAGGCTTGCGCCAAAGAATTTCCTGGGCGCTCAAACAGCACCGAAGCTTCCAGCTGCGACACTGGAATCAAGCTTTTACGGAGTTCAACTTCCTTGCGTTTATCTGCGACTATTTTATCTAGGATGTTCATCTTACTTACTCAATTCAATCAATTTTTTCAGGCGGGCGTGTCCTTTTCCGTTTAAAAGCGACTCTTTGGCGCGCTCAAAACCTTCTTTCGCCGTAAGGCCATCTACCGTGGCAATCGCCATCCCGGCATTTGCACACACCACATTATTTTGTGCTTCGGTGCCTTTACCGCTGATAACTTCTATAAAAATCTCAGCTGCTTTTTCTACGGTATCGCCGCCAAAAATCTGCTCTGGTTTTATTTGGCTTACGCCAAAATCTTCTGGAGCTAACATCTGCTCGCTGCTGTTGCGAATGATTTTTGTTTTCCCCGTAAGGGAAATCTCATCATAACCATCTAGCGCGTGGAGAATGGCAAAATTCTTATCGGTTTTTTGAAAAAGGTAACCGTAAATCCTGGCAAGCTCAAGGTCAAAAACACCTACGAGTTGGTTTTTAGGAAACGCCGGATTCACCAGCGGCCCCAACATATTGAAAAATGTTTTTACGCCTAACTCTCGACGAATGGGCCCGACGTTTTTCATCGCCGGGTGAAACAAAGGCGCGTGCAAAATGCAAATGCCTGCTTCGTCAAGACACTTTTGTAAAAAGTGTTTATCGTTGCTGAATTTCACACCCAGACTTTCCATCACATTGCTGCTCCCAGAAACCGAAGAAACACCATAGTTACCGTGCTTGGTGATGTTAATTCTGGCGCCAGCCGCCACAAAAGACGACAGCGTAGAAATATTAAAAGTGTTCTTGCCATCGCCACCAGTACCGCACAAATCGATGCTGTTGTACTCGCTAAAATCTACCGCAACGCAAAGGTCAAGCAAAGCCTCACGAAAACCCTCTAGCTCATCTGTGGTGATGCTGCGCATCATGTACACGGTGAGAAAGGCAGAAATCTGACTTTGATTGTATTTTCCTTCTGAAATATTGACCAAAACCTCGCGCGCTTCTGTTTTAGAAAGCTGCTCGTGATTGATTAGTCTATTTAAAATTTGTTTCATATGCCCCCTCTAACTCCCCCTAAAAGGGGAGGATTAGCTATTTTGTTTTAACAGAAGTCTTATGTCTTAAGTCCTTTGTTGTCTATTTTCTTTAATCTCTTTTCTAACTTCTAACTTTCCACCCAGTTTTTTATCATCTTCTTTCCTTCTGGAGTCAGCACACTTTCAGGGTGAAATTGCACACCGCGCACGTCGTAATCTTTATGGCGCACGGCCATGATTTGACCTAGTTCGTCAACGGCAGTAATTTCAAGCGCTTCTGGGAAATCACTTTCATTGATTACCCAACTGTGGTAGCGGCCTATTTCAAAATCTTTAGCGATGTCTTTAAATAGGATTTCGTTGTCAACGGTCTGCGTAGCTTTCGTGGCAACGCCGTGAAAAACTTTATCCAGATTGGTTAGGCTTCCGCCAAAAACCTCACCGATGGCCTGCTGCCCCAGACAAACGCCAAAAATACTTTTTGTTGCTGCATATTCCTTAATTATAGGCTTTAATAAACCCGCCTCATCCGGAATTCCTGGGCCAGGAGAGAGGAGTATCTTATCATAATCCTTCACCTCGTCAAGGGTGAGTTGGTCATTGCGTTTTACAATGACTTCGCAATCTAGTTCCTCGAGATAGTGCACGAGGTTGTAAACAAAACTGTCGTAATTATCGATTACAAGAATTTTTGGCCCCCTCCCAGACCCTCCCCCAGAGGTGGAGGGATTTTGATTTTCAATACCTGTGTTGCTCATTTCTAAATTCTTTCCGTTTTTCAAGGGCTATATTTCTTCTGCAAGTTCAAGCGCTTTTGTGAGGGCGCCAAGTTTGTTATACACTTCTTGTAGTTCGTTTTCAGGGACGCTGTCGCTCACGATTCCGGCGCCAGCCTGATAATGCAATTGGTGATTTTTGCTCAAAAATGAGCGAATGATAATCGCATGGTTAAAATTCCCGCTGAAATCCATAAACCCTATTGCGCCGCCATAAAATGTACGGTTTGACGGTTCATATTTTTCAAGCAATTGCATCGCCATATGCTTAGGCGCGCCGCTCAATGTTCCTGCCGGGAAGGTATCTGCCACCACTTGCATGGTAGAAGTTTCGGGGTCTTTTTGCCCGGTAACTTTGCTCACAAGGTGAATTACGTGCGAGAAGAATTGCACTTCGCGATAGGTTTCAACCTTTACATCGCTACCATTGCGGCTTAAATCGTTGCGCGCGAGGTCAACCAGCATCACGTGCTCACTATTTTCTTTAGAATCCTCGCTAAGTTTTTTTGCGAGTTCGGCATCTTTTTCATCGCTACCGGTTCTTTTAAAAGTACCAGCGATGGGGTGAATCTCTGCTTTGCCCTCCTTAACGATAAGTTGCGCTTCTGGCGAACTACCGAAAATCTTGAAATTTCCATAATCAAAGAAGAACAGATACGGTGAAGGATTCACGCTACGCAGGGCACGATACACGTTAAATTCGTCGCCTTTAAACGCTTGAGAAAAACGCTTAGAAGGCACAATTTGAAACACGTCTCCACGCTGACAATGCTTCTTACAGGTTTTAACCAGTTCCTTATAATCTGCATCGCTCATGTTTGAAACAGGTTCTGCTTCGCGCGAAAAGGAGTACTCAGCAAAACTTTTGATTTTCAGTTGTTGCTCTATTTGTGCAATGTTGTCGCTACCATCAACCGAATGGCAAAAAATGTACGCCTCATTATTAAAATGATTGATGGCGATGATATTTTGATAAACCGCATAATACATATCTGGAATGTCGAGGTCACCGTCTTTTTTGGCAATAGCCACATCTTCAAAATAGCGCACGGCGTCGTAACTCATGTAGCCAAAAAGCCCATTATTTATGAACTTATAATCACTGGCTTCTGTTTGAAACGCTTTGGCGAAAGCCTCAAGAATCTCAACAACATCCGTATCCTGATCAATAGCAGTTGTGGTTACTCTACCATCAGGAAACTTCTGTATGACCTGCTCATTTTTCACCTCGATTGATGCGATGGGATTAGAGCAGATGTAGCTAAAGCTGTTATCGTTTGCGTGATAATCGCTACTCTCCAGCAGTAGGCTGTTGGGGTAATGGTCGCGTAGCCTAAGGTAGACAGACACTGGCGTGATGGTGTCTGCGAGCAGCTTTTTGCTTTTGGTCTGTAAGATGTATTTCATTGTCCTGGTTAACGTTTTTGTTTTGCTTTCGCGAAAGCGATAATGACACAATAAAAAAGGCCAGTCGTGAGACTGGCCTTGTGTATATGTTTAAATACATGGAGTGCTCACGACATTACTGTTGCGAAGCCCACCACCAAGTATTTACTGTTGCTGTTTTCATATGAGTTTCAAAGATGAGACATCGATTTGAAACAGCCAAATAATTTTCTAATTAAAATTTAAGGGTAACATACAGGGTAAAATTATCGCTGATGGTGTTGTCCCCCAAGTTGTCAAAAAAACTGCCCGAACCATAGCGCACACCATATTTTGTGCGGTTGACCTGAAAGGTGGTCGTGGCGGTGTCGCCATTGATGATCAAGTCAAATTCTACAGGGTGTGTTTGTTCTTTAATGGTAAGGTCTGCCACGGCACTATACCCTGACGCTGTTTTTTCAACGTTTGTGATCTTAAGGGTTGCGGTCTCATAGTTTGCCACACCAAAGAAATCATCACTGTTTAGGTGACCTTCTAGTTGACCTTTTGAATCGCCTTCAAGGTCGGTCACCTTGATGGAGGTCATGTCAACGACAAATTCACCACCTATCAGGACATCACCATCAAATTGCAATGCTCCTTCTTTAAAATCAATGGTTCCATGGTGTTTCCCCAGAACCTTTTTTCCTGTCCAGTTAATCTGGCTTTCACTCGTTTTAATCATCTTTTTTTCAATTTTAGTAAATGATGCAGTGCTAAAGGCTACTGCAAGGATTAGTACAGAATTAATTTTGGTCTTCATTATTGTATGTATAAAAGTTGTATAGACAAATGTTAATATAAATTTTTTTTATTCCCTCAACCTGTCGAGAAACTCATTGAACTGTGTCAGTTCTTCTTTAGTGAAATTTTTTACCTGTGCATTGTTCAATGCGTTGATTTTTGGGTCTGTCTCACTCAGGATTTGAAGTCCTTTTTCTGTGATTTCTATTTCAACCTTACGCCTGTTGCTAGGGCAGATACGCCTGTTGGTAAGGCCTTTTGCGATAAGCTTGTCCACGAGGCGCGTGGTGTTGCTGCTCCTGTCAACCATGCGTTCTTGTACACAGTTGAGACTGGCGGGTTTGCCCTGTTGTCCACGCAAAATACGCAGTACGTTAAATTGCTGAATGGTCAAGCCATATTCTTTGAGCAAAGAGCTTAAAGCTTCCTCAATTTGCCTTGTCGTGTAGGTAAGGTTAATCAAAACCTTGGACTCCAGGCCTGTTTTGTGGGTTAACTTCAAATCTTTCTCGATGCTCATGCAACCTTTTTATTTGTAGATACAAATGTAGTAAATGTAATTAATGCCATTGCTTCTTTGTGATAAATTTAACGAATGTATTTAAGTGGTTGTATTACAGCATCTTATTCTTTGCCCGCGCATTAATGGAGTGTTATAACCTTCTTAAAGTCAGCTTCTTTGATATATAATTTTATAATTTCGCTTATTATTTTAAAAATAGGTCATTGATATGTTGAAACCTGCCCTGATAGTATTGTCCCTAATGGTTTTTATTTCCTGTAAAAGGAATGGGGAAAGTAATGTTGTAAATGGGGAGCAGAAGGAGTCTAGTTCAATGGTACATACTAAACAGCAAGCTCCACGAGAAAATGTGAAAACTTTGGATTTTAAAGGTTTTCAGCCGTTGCTTTATAAAGAAGATGATAAGGTTCATGTGATTAACTTCTGGGCGACCTGGTGCAGGCCGTGTGTTGAAGAAATACCTCAATTTGTGAAGGTGATGCATGAATCATCCATGGAGGGTGAAGATATTGATGTGGTTTTTGTAAGCCTTGACTTTGCCAAGGATGTTGAATCAAGGTTGATACCCTTTGCAAAAAAGAATGGCATATTTGAGAATGTTGTTATACTGGACGATCCCAGGGAAAATGAATGGATCCCCAAAGTAGATAAAGACTGGAGCGGTGCAATACCCGCAACGGTAATATATAAAGGAAAGCATAGAAGATTTTATGAGAAACCCTTTGTTTATAAGGAGCTCAAAAAGGAAATAGAATATTTTAAAGAATTATAGTTAACCCAATTCATATTTGTTATGAAAACCTTGAAAATATTGACAGGCCTTGCCCTGTTGATAGTAATATCGGCCTTTGCGGCAGATAATTTTAATTTACTTGATGATGGGTATGCCATAGGTGATACAGTTGATGATTTCTCGCTTAAAAATGTTGATGGTGAGATGGTTTCCCTTTCAGATTATAAAGATGCAAAAGGTTTTATAGTTGTTTTTACATGCAATACATGCCCTTTTGCACAGGCTAATGAAGACCGTATACTGCAACTGGATATTAAATATAAGGCCAGTGGTTATCCTGTCATAGCCATCAATCCCAACGATGCCGAAGTCAAGAGGGGAGAAGATTTTGCAGCAATGCAAAATAGGGCCAGGAGCAATGGATATACCTTTCCCTATCTTATGGATGGCAGCAATGGCGTACATGCCCGTTTTGGTGCGGTAAAGACCCCCACGGTTTTTGTACTGCAAAAGAACGCCAGTGGTGAAAGCGTTGTAAGGTACATGGGCTCAGTAGATGATAGTGCAAGGGACGCAGCAACGGTCAATGAAAAATTTGTTGAAAACGCCGTCGATGCACTACTTGAAGGTAAACAAGTTAAAAAGACCACCACTAAGGCAATAGGGTGTGGCATAAAGGCATAATATTTACAGGGCGTGCATATTGATCCGAAACGGCGATGTTTCGGATTTTTTTATTTCAAACCCATTTTACAATACGTACTTTTGAATCTCAAACACGGTCTTATGAAAAATATAACCCAAGAAGAATGGCGCGAAAAAACAGCGCAAGATGACAATGCTGTAATTCTTGACGTGCGTACACAAAATGAGGTTGATGAAGGTATCATCCCTGGCGCGGTAACAGATATGGACTTTTATGAAGGGCAGGGCTTTATCGAGAAGCTCAACAACCTTGACAAGTCAAAAAACTACTATGTTTATTGCCGTTCAGGAAACCGTAGCGGCCAGGCTGCACAGCTTATGGGGCAACTGGGCTTTGACGAGGTCTATAACCTATTGGGGGGTATGAATGAATGGGATGGTGAAACCGTTGATGCTGAAGATTAATCTGCGGCAATCTGCTTATTGATGTCTCCTATATAATTTAAGATATCGTCCCGTCCATCTCCATGAGAAGAACTGCTTATGAAGTAGTTGGGCACTTCCATCCATGCACCTTCAAGCAACTTGGCCTTATAATCTTCAATATTTCTTGCCAGTGCCTGGGGTTTCAGTTTGTCGGCCTTTGTGAAAATTATGGAGAAGGGGATTTGGCTTTCGCCAAGGTATTCCATGAACTCTAGGTCAATGGGCTGGGGGTCGTGACGACAATCGATGAGTACAAATGCCGAGACCAGTTGCTCACGTTTCTCAAAATAATCCGTGATAAATTTTTGAAATTCCTTCTTCGCTTTTTTTGATACCCTTGCATAGCCATAACCGGGCAAATCCACGAGGTACCAGTTCTTGTTTATTAAAAAATGGTTGATGAGCTGGGTCTTTCCTGGGGTAGATGATGTCTTTGCCAGGTTTTTCCTTTCGGTAAGCATGTTTATCAATGAAGATTTGCCCACATTGCTCCGGCCTATGAAGGCATATTCTGGTAAGCGGTCTTTAGGGCAATGTGCAACCTTGCTGTTGCTCATCACAAACTCAGCGTGCTTGATCTGCATGACACATTTTTATTATAAATTACGCTCTTTGAGCCATTTGAGAAGAATCTCGTTAAATTCATCGGGCTTCTCCATCATGGCTGCATGGCCGCACTTATCAATCCAGTACAGGTCGCTATCAGGTAGGAGCTTGTTGAAATCCTCTGCTACTTCGGGAGGGGTCACATTATCTTGCCTGCCCCAGATGATACATGTGGGGGTATGCATTTCAGGTAGGTCTTTTGCCATGTTGTGGCGTATGGCGCTTTTGGCTATAGCCAAAGTCTTGACCAGCTTGTTGCGGTCGTTTACGGTGTTGAACACATCGTCAACTATCTCTTTTGTTGCCACTTCAGGATCATAAAAAACATCCTGGGCCTTTTTCTTGATATATTCATAATCACCCCTTTTAGGGTAGCTTTCTCCCATGGCACTTTCATAAAGGCCGCTACTGCCCGTTATGACCAGAGCCTTCATGACCTCGGGATAAACCTTGGTGTGATAAAGGCCTATGTGGCCGCCCAGGGAGTTGCCCAGTAGGATGACCTTGTCAAAACCCTTGTGTATAATAAAGTCGTTAAGGTATTTGGCAAAGGTTTTTACCCCCGTCTTGATGAGGGGCGTGGTATATACGGGAAGCTCGGGGATTACGATTTTATAACCTTTGTCAGGAAAAAATCCGGTAACGCTATCAAAATTGCTCAATCCCCCCATAAGTCCATGTAGGATTATGATGGGAGTGCCTTCTCCAGCCTCTAGATATGTGAATTTTCCTTCGGTTTTTAATTTATGTACCATATAGTTGGTTCAGCAAAAGCCTTAAAGGCAAATATAGGCATTTAGGCAAAATTTGAGAGGGCAAGTTAGCATAAAGGCAACATAAAATTGCACCATGCAAGATTTCAGGTGATTGTTGATAACCTGGCACGTAATCCACGAAGTGGTATGATTTATCAACAATGTGGTAAAATGTGGTAAAATGTGGTAATAAAATCTATATATTTGAAGTTATCTAAGCAAAACATCCGGATTTCTTGCTGAACCTAACCGAAACATATGAGTGTAAAGTAGATGCAAAGGGGCGCATAATGCTGCCTACTGCATTAAAAAAGACCTTGGCACCCAGCCTTGCAGGAGGTTTTGTGCTCAAGCGCTCAGTTTTTCAGCGTTGCTTGGAGCTTTGGCCCATGGCAGAGTGGGATCTGATGATGCAAAAGGTCAACAAGCTCAACCGTTTTGTCAAGAAGAACAATGATTTCATACGCAAGTTCACGGCCGGGGTAAAGATGATAGAGGTGGACTCCACCGGAAGGATCCTGCTGCCCAAAGACCTTAAGGCATTTGCTTCTATAGAAAAGGAAGTTGTGCTCAATGGGGCGGTCAATATTCTTGAAATCTGGGATACGCAAGGGTATGAAGAGGCAATTGATGATGATGGTGACTTTGCAGAACTGGCCGAAGATGTAATGGGCGGAATAAATGATTTGCCAGATGGAATATCATAATCCCGTATTGCTTCAGGAAACTGTAGATGGGTTGAATATTGATCCAGAAGGGGTTTATGTGGACGTGACCTTTGGAGGGGGCGGCCACTCCAGGGAGATAATGAAAAGACTAGGGCCCGGGGGCAGGTTATATGCCTTTGACCAGGACCGCGACGCTCTTGAAAATAAGATTGACGATCCTCGTTTTATGCTTGTCAGCGAAAATTTTAGGCTCGTGAAACGCTTTCTGCGTTTTTATGGGGTAAAAAAAGTTGATGGCATCTTGGGTGACTTTGGGGTTTCCTCACATCAGTTTGATGTGGCAGAACGTGGTTTTTCAACCCGTTTTGAATCTGCGCTGGATATGCGCATGGACCAAACAAGCAACCTCTCTGCCCACCAGGTTGTCAATGAGTATGACGAGACGGGCTTAAGAAGGGTGCTCCTGCACTATGGAGAGTTGAGAAATGCCCCTAAGATTGCAAGAACCATAGTCTCGGCAAGAAAAAATGGTGAGATCAAGACCACCGAGGGGTTCAAGGAAATATTGACCCCGTTTTTGCCCAGGCACCGCGAGCATAAGATCCTGGCACAAATCTATCAGGCAATCCGCATTGAGGTCAACCAGGAGCTAGAGGTGTTAAAAGAGTTCTTGTTGCAAACCCAGGAGTTGCTTGAACCCGGGGGCAGGTTAAGTTTGATATCATACCATTCCCTGGAAGATAGGTTGGTAAAAAGGTATATAAGGAGTGGCATGTTTGAGGGAGAGCCTGAGAAGGATATGTTCGGCAACGTTTCAGTTCCTTTTAAAAAAGTAGGGGGGCTTGTTGTTCCTTCAAAAGATGAAATAGAAAAGAATAACAGGGCGCGCAGCGCAAAACTTAGAATAGCAGAACGCATTTAAACTAAAGGATTGAAAAAAGGTATTTATGACATATTAAAGGGTAAGTTCCTCATCAGTGATGATGCGATGAAGAACTGGCGTATGATCATATTCCTATCGATCCTGGCAATCATCATGATAGCCAGCTCACACATCGCAGACAAGAAGGTGCATGAGATTTCAAGCCTTAATGAAGAGGTCAAGGAGCTGCGCAGTGAGTTTGTGGATACACGGCTGGAGGTGCGACGTTTAAAGATGGAGAGCTCAGTGGCAAGGAGGGTGGCTTCCCAGGGGGTAAGGCCTTCAGAAGAACCCCCCAAGAAAATTAAGGTAAAAACCCAATAAGGTTGTTCTAATGGCAGTAAGCGAAAAGAACATATTGAACCGGATGTATTTTGTGGCAGGTGGTATGTTCATCTTCGCCATCTTTGTGGCGTTCAAATTATTCAACATCCAGTTGGCAGAGGGCGAGAAGTATAAAGAACTTGCCGAAGCCAGCACGGAGCGCCTGTTCACCATCCCTGCCAACAGGGGCAATCTCTATGCCGGCGATGGCAGCCTGCTGGCAACCTCAGTTCCTAAATATGAAATCAGGTTTGATGCACTGGCTCCCACCGCAGAGGATTTTGAAGAAAATATTTCCGCTTTGGCGAAAGGATTGGCCAAAGAACTGGCTGACCACCCGGCTTCCTACTATGAAGACAGGTTGCGCAAGGCCCGCGCAAACCATAACCGCTACCTTTTTATCTCAAAAAACCTGGGCTATTCAAAATATATGGCCGTAAAGGGCCTGCCATTGTTCAATAAAGGCCCTTATCGAGGCGGTTTTATTGCTGAGTCCAGGACCGTGCGCGAGCATCCCTTAGATAAAATGGCCGAGCGTACCGTGGGGTATGAGCGCCGTGATGAAAACGGGTATTACACCCGCGTGGGGCTAGAAGGTGCATTTAGCAATTACCTACGCGGTAAAGAGGGACGCAGGTTAAAGCAGCGTATCGCAAAAGGCCAGTGGAAACCCATAGGCATTGACAATATTGTGGAGCCACAAGATGGGTATGACGTAATCTCGACCATAGATGTGAACATTCAGGATATTGCCCACCATGCCCTGCTTGAGTCGCTCGAGAAATTTGAGGCAGACCATGGTTGTGTTGTGGTCATGGAGACTAAAACGGGAGAGGTCAAGGCAATCTCAAACCTGGGGCGCACAGATGATGGCAAGTATTATGAAGCGCGCAACTATGCCGTATATGAATCGCACGAGCCCGGTTCAACCTTTAAACTCATGGCGCTTACCGCGGCACTTGAGGACAAGGTTATCGATACCAGTGATATCGTGGATACTGAAAACGGCAGGGTTAAATTCTACAACCGCACCGTTTACGATTCGCACTGGGGGGGATATGGCAAGATATCAGCGGGCAAGGCCTTTGAGCTATCTTCAAATACGGCTTTCGCCAAAATGATAACCGAAAATTACAAGGATGACCCCAAAAGGTTTGTAAAACGCCTATACAATATGGGCCTTAATGACAAACTGGGGCTGAGCATTAAAGGAGAAGGGGTTCCTAAAATACCGTATCCCGGTGATGCAAACTGGTATGGCACGACCTTGCCCTGGATGGCTTTTGGTTATGGAGTCTCCATGACGCCATTGCAAACGCTATCCTTTTACAATGCCATAGCAAATGATGGGGAGATGGTAAGGCCCCGTTTTATCAGGGAAGTGAAGAAATGGGATGAATCCATTGAAAAGTTTGACAAGGAAGTCATCAACCCAAAAATATGTTCGCAAGAAACCATAGACAAGGTAAAGCGCTTGATGGAAAACGTGGTAAAACGTGGTACGGCAGATAATATCTACTCTCCGCAATTCTCAATGGCAGGCAAGACAGGGACCTGTCAAACGGAATACTGGATTGAACCAGGAAGGTATATCTCTTCTTTTGCGGGGTATTTTCCTGCAGATGACCCCAAGTATTCCTGTATCGTCGTGGTTACAAAGCCCAAGAAGAGCCTGGGATATTATGGTAACATCGTGGCGGCTCCCGTATTCAAGAAAATAGCACATAAGATATACAGTGACACACCTATCGTGGATGAGGTTTTTTTGGCGCAAGCCAATGATACGGAAATTGAGGAGGATTATAAATCCTATTATGCCAAGGTTCAAAAAAAGCATGAAACCATACCAGACGTGCGCGGCATGAGTGGTATGGACGCAGTCTCGTTGCTGGAGAACCTGGGCTTGAAAGTACAGTTTAAGGGAACGGGCAAAGTCAAGTCGCAATCTGTGACCGCAGGCTCAAAAATCAGTAAGAACCAGGTCATAACCCTACAGCTTTCATGACTATCCTAAAAGACATATTGTATGGGGTTTCGCTGGAGTCAATCTCTGGCAATACCACCATTGCCATAAATGAACTTCAGTTTGACTCCCGCAAGGTGCAGCTCAACGATGTGTTCATTGCCGTGCGCGGGACACAGGTAGATGGCCATGATTTTATTAAAAAGGCCGTTGACCAGGGCGCGATTGCCGTGGTGTGCGAAGAATTGCCTGAAAATATAATCAATGGTGTCACCTATGTGATAACCGGCGACTCTGCAAGTGCGCTGGCCATCATGGCTTCTAATTTTTATGGTAATCCATCAGAAAACCTGAAGCTCGTAGGGGTTACGGGCACTAATGGCAAAACAACCATCGCGACTTTGCTGTATCAATTATTTACCAAGGCCGGTTATGCCTCTGGGCTGCTTTCTACCGTGAAGGTCATGGTGGGTGATAGGGAATTTCCCGCCACGCACACAACACCAGACCCACTCACGATAAACGGTTACCTCGCCAGTATGAACGAGGCCGGGGTGGAGTATTGTTTTATGGAGGTGAGTTCACACGGCATACACCAGCAGCGTACTAAGGGGTTAACCTTTGCCGGGGGCATCTTCACAAACCTTACCCATGACCACCTGGACTACCACAAGACATTTGCAGAGTACCGGGATGTTAAAAAACGCTTTTTTGATGAGCTGCCGGCTAATGCTTTTGCATTGGTCAACATCGATGATAAAAATGGCGCCGTGATGGTACAGAACACTAGGGCAAAAAAGTACACCTACGCCATAAAGAGCTATGCAGATTACAAGGCACAGGTGCTTGAGAACCAATTTAGCGGCCTGTTGCTCAAGGTCAACGGCAATAGCGTGTGGACAAAGTTGATAGGTTCATTTAATGCATATAACCTGGTTGCCATCTACGCTTCCGCGGAATTACTGGGACTGGAAGAAATGGAGGCCTTGCAGTTGATGAGCGAGCTGCAGAGCGTGAGCGGGAGGTTTCAGTATTTCATTTCGCCGAAAGGCATAACGGCCATTGTGGATTATGCCCACACGCCAGATGCCCTGAAGAATGTGCTGGAGACCATCAATGACATCCGCACGAAGAATGAAGAACTGATTACCGTGGTGGGCTGCGGCGGTGACCGTGACAGGACAAAGAGGCCAAAGATGGCCCACCTGGCATCTGCCCTGAGCACTAGGGCCATCTTTACCAGTGACAACCCCAGGACAGAAGATCCTGAGGCGATAATCGAAGAAATGGAAAAGGGTGTGGAACCCCAGAATTTTAAGAAGACACTGTCCATAACAAATAGAAAACAGGCGATAAAGACCGCCTGTCAAATGGCCAATGAAAATGATATCATCCTTGTTGCGGGCAAGGGCCATGAGACCTATCAAGAGGTAAATGGCGAGAGGACGCACTTTGATGACTTTGAGACGGTAAGTGAATTGTTGAAGGAATTGAACAAATAAAAATTTCGCGCAAGCGGAAAAAACAAGATATGCTCTATTATCTTTTTGAATTTTTAGAAAAACAATACAACCTCACGGGGGCGAGCCTTTTTGGGTTCATCTCCTTCAGGGCGGCAATGGCAATCATAACATCGCTTGCCATCTCGACCATCTGGGGCAAAAGGATAATCCTGTACCTGCAAAAAAAGCAGATGGGGGAGACCATCAGGGACCTGGGCCTTGAGGGTCAGGTAGAAAAAGCCGGGACTCCCACAATGGGAGGGGTCATCATCATTTTGGCAACATTGATTCCTGTGCTCCTATTCGCAAGGCTTGACAATATCTATGTCTTGCTATTGATCGTCACGACCTTGTGGATGGGGGCCATAGGTTTCTTGGATGATTACCTCAAGATGAAACAGAACAACAAGGAGGGGCTTGCCGGTAAGTTCAAGATCGTGGGGCAGGTAGGCCTGGGGGTGATCATAGGCGCAACGATGTTCTTTCACCCGGACATTACCGTCCAGGAAGAGATAATAAACCCTAGGCATTCTCAAGAAGCCATCACGCAAAACTCCGCAAAAGAATTCAGGAAAGAAGAAAAACTGCTCACCACGACCATTCCCTTCACAAAAGATAATGAGTTTGATTACTCAAAAATCGTGAGCTGGTTGGGTGAAGACTATGTAAAGTATGCATGGCTCATTTTTATCCCCATCGTGATCTTTATAGTTACCGCCGTTTCTAACGGGGCAAACCTCACAGATGGAATTGATGGCCTGGCTGCGGGGTCATCAGCAATAATCGTATTGACGCTGGGTATTTTTGCATGGGTATCGGGCAACATCATCTTTAGTGATTACCTCAATGTGATGTATATACCACGCACGGGGGAGATGGTGATCTACATCACCGCTTTTGTGGGTGCGCTGGTAGGGTTTTTATGGTACAACACCTATCCCGCACAGGTATTTATGGGCGACACGGGTAGTTTGACCATAGGCGGTATCATTGCCGTTATTGCAATATCCATACGCAAAGAATTGATGATACCACTACTCTGTGGCATCTTTTTCATGGAGACCCTGAGCGTCATGCTGCAGGTAAGCTATTTTAAGTACACCAAGAAAAAGACCGGTGAGGGAAAACGCATTTTTCTCATGTCGCCCCTGCACCATCATTATCAAAAGAAGGGCATACATGAAAGCAAGATCGTGACACGGTTCTGGATCGTGGGCATCTTGCTGGCAATCATAACAATCGTAACGCTTAAGGTAAGGTAGATGAAGCGATTAGTGGTGCTGGGAGGAGGTGAGAGTGGCGTGGGAACCGCCATTCTGGGAGTGCAAAAAGGATTCGAAGTTTTTGTTTCTGACTTTGGAAAAATAAAGGAAACCTATAAAGACGTTCTTAAAAAACTTGAATTAAAATGGGAAGAAGGCGGCCATACCGAGGCTGAGGTCCTCAATGCAGACCTTGTGATGAAAAGTCCGGGGATTCCAGATAAAGCGCCCATTGTAAAAGCGCTTAAAGCGAAAGGGACTCCCGTGATTTCTGAGATAGAATTTGCAGCTGGGTTTACAGATGCCATGATCATTGGTGTTACCGGAAGCAACGGCAAGACCACGGTAACGACACTTATAGATTACATTTTGCGACAAGCAAATGTGAACAGTATCGCTGCTGGCAACATAGGGGAGAGTTTTGCAGGACTGGTGGCTGGTGGAAAGCATGATCATTACGTGCTTGAGATAAGCAGTTTTCAACTGGATGGCACGGTTGATTTTGCACCGCACATTGCGGTAATCACAAACATAACTCCAGATCACCTTGATCGCTATGAGTATAGGTTTGAGAATTACATCGCCTCAAAATTTCGCATCACCATGAACCAGACCGAGGAGGATTACCTGATTTATGATGCTGACGATACGGTGATTACAAGCTGGCTCAAGGAGCACCCCACCCGGGCACGGCTATTACCGTTTTCCATTGAGAAAGAGATTGAACAAGGAGCGTATTTAAAAGAAGAGAACATAATAATCAACTTAGGCAACAATACATTTAAAATGAAGACAGCAAACCTCACCATAAAGGGAGCGCACAATACTAAAAATGCAATGGCGGCAGCCACTGTAGCGCGCTTATTAAATATTAGAAAAGCGACCATACGTGAAAGCCTTGAGGGGTTTCAAGGAGTTGAGCACAGGCTTGAAAGATTTCTAAAGATCAACAACGTTAACTATATAAATGATAGCAAGGCAACCAATGTCAACGCCACCTTTTATGCGCTTGACAGCATGACCTCTCCCACGGTGTGGATAGCTGGGGGTGTGGATAAGGGCAATGATTATAGAGATTTGTATCCATTGGTCAATGAGAAGGTAAAAGCCATCGTTTGCCTAGGTGTTGATAATAAAAAATTGCTTGAGCATTTTTCTAGCATGGTGGATGTTATCATAGAGACACAATCCATCACAGAGGCCGTAAAGATTGCCTATAAACTGGCCAATAAGGGCGATAATGTATTGCTGTCACCTGCATGCGCAAGTTTTGACCTTTTTGAGAACTATGAAGATAGGGGGAGACAGTTTAAAGAAGCAGTAAGAAACCTATAAAAATTAAATGTCAAAGACCGGTAACATATTCAAGAACCTTAAAGGAGATAAATCCATCTGGGCAATCGTTGCCCTACTGGCGGTATTTTCCTTCTTGCCGGTTTATAGTGCCAGTAGCAACCTGGCCTATCTCTATAGCAATGGGGACACCTTAAAGTTTTTATTGACGCATTTTATGCACCTGGTCCTGGGGTTTGCCATATTGTATGGTGTGCATAAAGTGCCGTTTAGATACTTCAAGGGTTTGTCAATCATAGGTTTGCCCATTATTATAATACTCCTTGTCATAACGATGGCTCAAGGAAATACGATAGATGGTGCAAATGCCAGCCGCTGGATCAAGGTGCCCTTTGTGGGTATCACTTTCCAGACCTCCACGCTGGCTTCGGTGGTGTTGATGGTGTATGTGGCCAGGTATTTGAGCCGCATCCAGGATAAGGAGATAACATTCAAGGAAACTATTTTGCCATTGTGGACACCTGTAGCGGTTGTGTTGATGTTGATTTTACCGGCAAACTTTTCAACCACGGCAATCATGTTTGCCATGATTTTAACACTGGTGTTTTTGGGAGGGTATCCCTTAAAATATATAGGTATTGTTGTGGGGACAGGGGTTGCAGCATTTGGGCTGTTCATCCTTTTGGCCCTGGCATTTCCCAAGATGATGCCTAACCGTATTGATACCTGGAAGAGCAGGATTGAGAGTTTTAACCATAGCGAGGAGACTGAAGAAGGCTATCAAATAGAAAAAGCAAAGATAGCCATTGCCACAGGTGGCATCCTGGGCAAGGGACCGGGAGGAAGCGTGCAAAAAAACTTCCTGCCACAATCATCATCAGATTTCATCTTTGCCATAATCATAGAAGAGTATGGACTTGTGGGGGGGCTCTTGCTCATGCTGTTGTACCTCCTGCTCCTGTTTAGGATTGTGGTTGTTGCACATAAATCCCCCAGTATTTTTGGAAAATTGGTCACGGTAGGGGTGGGCTTGCCCATTGTATTTCAGGCATTGATCAACATGGCGGTGGCCGTAGAACTTTTTCCGGTAACGGGACAAACATTGCCCATGGTGAGTAGCGGGGGAACATCCATATGGATGACCTGTCTCGCAGTGGGGATAATCTTGAGCGTTAGCGCAAAAAGAGAAGAGATAAAAGCACGGGAAGAAAAAGGGGAGTCAGAAATGAACCCCCTTGAAATTTTAAGCGAAACCATATAAAATGAGCTACAGATTCATCATATCGGGCGGCGGAACGGGAGGGCATATCTTTCCAGCAATCGCCATTGCAGATGAGTTAAAAAAGCGTCATCCAGATGCGCAGTTCCTATTTGTGGGCTCACAGGACCGCATGGAAATGCAAAAAGTACCCCAGGCCGGGTATAAGATTGAAGGGTTGTGGATAGCAGGAATACAGCGTAAACTCACCCTGTCTAACCTTGCATTTCCCTTAAAATTGATGAGCAGCCTTTTTAAAAGTGCAAAGATCATACGGCGTTTTAAGCCAGATGCCGTGGTGGGCACGGGCGGTTTTGCCAGTGGGCCATTACTGGAAATGGCAACGCGGTACCACGTGCCATCGCTTATCCAGGAACAAAACAGCTTTGCGGGAATCACAAATAAACTGCTTGCCAAAAAAGTCCAGAAAATATGCGTGGCCTATGATGGAATGGAAAAATTCTTCCCCGCCGATAAGATCGTGAAAACGGGAAACCCCGTGCGCAAGGACCTCGTGCAGGTAACGGTGGGACAACAGGCAGCGATAAAGGTTTTAGGGCTTTCGCCTAAAAAACCCGTCCTGCTCGTACTGGGGGGGAGCCTGGGTGCAAGAGCGGTCAACAAGCTTATTGCAGATAAGTTGCAGTTTATACTGGACAACGATATCCAGGTACTATGGCAATGCGGCAAGCTATATCACGAGCAGTACAGGGAGTTTGAAGAGCTGGATGATGTAAAGGTCACCCCGTTTATTGATAATATGGATGCGGCCTATGCCGCGGCTAATTATATAATAAGCCGTGCAGGGGCAGGTTCGGTATCAGAGCTGTGTATCGTGGGAAAACCTGTATTGTTCATCCCTTCGCCTAACGTGGCAGAGGATCATCAAACAAAAAATGCACACTCGGTCGCAAGTAAAAACGCGGCACTCATGATAAGGGAAAAGGACCTGCGGGAGGAGTTTGAAGATATCTTTCTTCAGCTGGTAAAAGATGAGCAGCTCCAGGCAGAAATGAGCAGGAACATCAAGCAGCTTGCCCTACCGGAGGCCACAACCGCCATCGTGGACGAGATTGAGGAACTTTTGGCGCAAGCCAAATCAAAAAAACAATAAGAATAATATTAGCAATAAAGACCTGAAGACGCTCGAGAACATACAGAACATCTATTTCATAGGCATAGGCGGCATAGGCATGAGTGCCCTGGCACGTTATTTTAAAAGTGCGGGCAAGGATGTTGCAGGGTATGACAGGACACCCAGCAAGGTCACAAAGGCACTTGAGGTTCTTGAGATACCGGTGGTGTTCAAGGATGCCCTTAGTGAAGTGCCTGATGGTTTTCTTGATAAATCGAGCACGCTGGTGGTATACACACCGGCAGTACCTGCATCGCATGAAGCCCTTGATTATTTTGTGCAAAATGGTTTTGAGGTGCATAAAAGGTCCGTGGTGCTGGGCTGGTTGACACAAGATAAATTTTGTCTTGCAGTTGCCGGCACGCACGGTAAGACCACCACCACGTGTATGCTGGGGCACCTGCTGGCAGAGGCTGATGTCCCCGTGATTGCTTTTTTGGGCGGTATTGCTCAAAATTATAACAGCAACCTCATACATGTGGGAGATGAGGTCATCGTGGTCGAGGCTGATGAATTTGATAGGTCATTCCTGCAACTGGAACCAGATATTGCCTGCATAAGTTCAATGGATGCTGACCATCTGGATATTTATGGCAGCGAGGAGAACCTGAGAAAATCCTTCAGGGATTTTATGGCAAAGATAAAAGTGGGCGGCACCTTGTTGTGCAAAAAAGGGTTGCCCTTGACCGGCATGACGGTGGCGGTAAACGATGCCACGGCAGATTATAACGCCACGAATATCGAGGTAATTGATGGGGCATATAATTTTGACCTGGTGTACCCCAAGGGTATCCTCAAGGACCTCACGCTTCAATTGCCGGGGCGGCACAACATTTTCAATGCGTCAATGGCACTGGCCATGTCGCTCAGGCTGGGGGCAAACGTGCATAAGCTGCCCGCGGCACTTGCAGGGTTCACGGGGGTCAACAGGCGCTTTAGCTACAGGATAAAATCTGCCGGGATGGTATTGATTGATGATTATGCACATCATCCGGCAGAGATTGATGCCGTGCACCAGGCAGTGCGGGAGATGTACCCCCAGGACGAAGTCCTGGTGGTGTTTCAGCCCCATCTCTTTACACGCACACGCGATTTTATGCCAGCCTTTGCAAAAAGTTTGTCACGTTTTGACGCTTTGCTCTTGCTGGACATCTACCCCGCCAGGGAAGTGGCCATACCCGGTATAAGTTCACAAGTGCTACTGGATGCGGTCACGCTTTCGCGAAAGCAACTCGTGCACAAACAAGATTTAGCAAAACATATAAAAGGATCCAAGTGTAGGATCGTGCTGATGCTGGGCGCTGGGGATATAGGGGAAGAAGTATTAAAAGTAACAAGTCAATTAACAACATGAAGGTCAACTGGTTTTACATAAAGGTCTTTGTGCTCGTGGGGGTGGTGCTCTTCCTTTTTGGGTTTGCCAAGAACAGGAATGAAGCCCGTGAAATTGTCGATACAAAAGTGAATTTTGAAGGCGACGCAAACCTTTTTATCACCGCTGATACCGTTGATAAATTGTTGATACAAAAAAAGGTAGGTGATACGGCTCAAGGCAAAGAAATTTTAGTTTTGAGTGAACTGGAGGCAAAACTAGATGCCAATGCAATGATCGCAGAGGCAGATGTTTACCGCACGATTGATGGAATTATAGGTGCAAATGTCAAGCAGCGCAAGCCCCTTGCGCGCGTTAATGGTGAAGCCCCTTTCTATATAGACGAGCTGGGAGAAGCCATGCCACTTTCTCCTAATTATTCAGCAAGGGTCCCCGTGATTGAAGGTCTTGCAAGGGAGAACATGCAAGAAGTAATGCCATTGCTGCAATATATCAAGAACGATGAGCTGCTCAATGAGCAGGTAGTGGGGATCAAGAGGACCCCCAGCGGTAATTACAGGTTGAGCACACGGGTGCTGGACTATGTGATAAAAATGGGAAAAGTAAAAGAGCTGGATTCAAAATTCAGCAATTATAAAGCCTTTTATCAAAAGGCGAGCAAAGATAAAAGTTTGGAAACCTACAAATTTGTCGACCTGAGGTTCAGGGGGCAGGTTGTGGGCACAAAAAAGTAAGTGTATGGAAGATCACGACATCGCAGTAGGGCTCGATATAGGTACAACTAAGATTGTTGCCATGGTAGGGCGGTACAACGAGTACAACAAGCTCGAGATCCTGGGCATAGGAAAATCTAAAAGCCTTGGGGTACATCGTGGCGTGGTAAACAACATTACCCAGACCATCCAGTCCATACAGCAGGCAATACAAGAGGCAGAGAGTGCCTCTGGCAGGAAGATTCGCGATGTTGTCGTGGGTATTGCCGGGCAGCATATACGCAGCCTGCAGCATAGCGATTACATTACCCGCCCAGATCCAGATGAGGTCATAGGTCCAGAGGATATAGATAAGCTCTGCAGCCAGGTACATAAACTGGTCATGTTGCCGGGAGAAGAGATAATACACGTGCTCCCACAAGAATACAAGGTGGACGGTCAAGCCGAAATCAAAGAACCCATAGGTATGTATGGGGGCAGGCTTGAGGCCAATTTTCATGTGGTGGTGGGGCAGGTTTCCAGCATACGCAACATAGGGAGGTGCGTCAAGAGCGCCGGTCTCAACCTTGATGATATAACCCTTGAACCATTGGCTTCGGCAAATGCCGTATTGAGCCAGGAAGAAAAAGAAGCCGGTGTGGCACTTATAGACATAGGTGGTGGTACAACTGATCTTGCCATTTTCAAGGATGGCATCATTCGCCATACGGCGGTAATACCCTTTGGCGGCAACGTCATAACCGAAGATATCAAAGAAGGATGCAGTATCATCGAGAAGCAGGCAGAGTTGTTGAAGATAAAATTTGGCTCAGCCTGGCCAGGCGAAAACAAGGATAACGAGATTGTGAGCATCCCCGGCCTGCGCGGCAGGGAGCCTAAGGAGATTACCCTCAAGAACCTGTCAAAGATCATCCATGCCCGCGTAGTTGAAATTATTGAGCAGGTCTACCTTGAAATCAAGAATTATGGGCATGAGGAGCAAAAGAAAAAACTGATAGCCGGTATTGTTTTGACCGGTGGCGGCTCACAGCTCAAGCATTTAAAACAGCTTGTGGAATATATCACGGGCATGGATACCAGGATAGGATTTCCCAATGAGCACCTGGCCGGCAACAGTGACGCAGAGACCACGAGCCCCGTATACGCCACGGCCGTGGGACTCGTGATGAACAGCCTGGAGCACAGAAACCACAGGTTGAGAAAAGAAGAGGTCATTGAAGAGCCTGATACATTAAAAGAAGAATATGATCAAGAGATTGAGGAAGCAGATGATTACAATACAGATGTAAACACCCCTAAGCAACCCGCTAAGGACCGCAAATCAATCTTTGATAAATGGATAGATAAGTTCAAGGATTTCCTTGATAATGCAGAATAAAAATTGACTAACTGACAGAAAAGAGTAAAACCTAATATTATGAGCAACACGGAGTTTGAGAATATTTCTTTTGACCTTCCCAAAAACCAGAGCAACGTCATCAAGGTGATAGGCGTGGGCGGAGGTGGCAGCAATGCCATCAACCACATGTTTCAACTGGGGATTAAAGGTGTAGATTTTGTGATTTGTAATACAGATTCACAAGCACTTGAAAACAGTACCGTACCCATTAAGATACAACTGGGCGTAAGCCTTACCGAAGGTCTTGGGGCAGGTGCAAACCCAGATATAGGGGAGCAGGCAGCACTAGAAAGCACAGAGGACATAAAGACCATGCTGAACACAAATACCAAGATGATATTTATCACTGCCGGTATGGGTGGGGGTACGGGAACCGGTGCGGCACCCGTTATCGCAAAAATGGCCAAGGAACTCGATATCCTTACCGTGGGTATTGTGACAATCCCATTTCAATTTGAGGGAAAAACCCGTAATGAACAGGCACAACTGGGTGTGGAACGCCTGCGCTCTCATGTAGATTCGCTCATAGTTATCAACAACAACAAGCTACGTGAAGTTTACGGTAATCTGGGGTTCAAGGCCGGTTTTAGCAAGGCAGATGAGGTCTTGGCTACCGCTTCACGCGGAATTGCCGAAGTAATCACCCACCACTACACACAAAACATTGACCTTCGTGATGCTAAGACCGTGCTTAGCAACAGCGGTACGGCCATCATGGGTAGTGCACATGCCACTGGCAGCCACCGTGCCAATGAAGCAATTCAAAAAGCACTTGATTCCCCATTGCTCAACGATAATAAGATTACAGGGGCCAAGAACGTATTGTTGCTCATCGTTTCTGGTACTGAGGAAATCACCATTGACGAGATAGGAGAGATCAATGACCATATCCAGAATGAAGCTGGCCACAGTGCAAACATCATTATGGGTGTGGGCGAAGATGAAGGTCTGGGAGATGCAATATCAGTAACGATAATCGCTACGGGGTTTAACGTAGAGCAGCAAAATGAAATTGCAAACACCGAGACCAAAAAGATAATCCACACACTTGAAGATGAGCAGAGGGCACAACATGAGCTTTCGCCAAAAAGCAATGGGCAATTGAATATCCCCATGGAGAAAAATGAGCCGGCAGCCCCACAGGAACCACAAGCTTCTAAAGAACCAGAAAAGCCCAAGGTGGTCATCCATACATTGGATGATACCCCAGAGCCCATCGATGTTATCCTGGGAGAAAAAAAAGAAGAGGTTGACAAGTCAGAGGTTAGCCCTTTTGAGAAAGCTCCAGCTAAGAACGATATGGACCTCATCCCCACCACGGAGTTCATACGCAATATTATGGTAAGCTATGAAGAAGTGCTGGATTACAGGGCTCAGGATGTAGAGTTTGAGATTGTTGACATGAACCAGCAAGAAGAACCGCAAACCATCGAGGATAAGGAAGAAGAGCAGTTTACCCTCTCTTTTGACCTTCCCATCAATGAAGACAAGCCACATTCACGGCCCGTCGAGAATAAGCAAGAGCAGGAAGAAGAAAACCCATCACCCATCATCTATGAGCTTGATGAAGAAGATGTAAATGACATCAAGGTAAACAACCCTGTTGAGGTCATCCCCGTTACAGAGATTAGCGAGACGGGCGAAAAGAGATATAGCCTGGATGATTACATGGATGTCGAGCAAAACCTTATTTCGGCGAAAGCCCCACAACCAGAAGAAGTGGATGAGTTTGAGGGCATGGAGAAAAAAACCGTGGAGAAAACAGGGGGAGAAGATGATAACGATGAGGGCGCTGACCCCATGAACAGTCCCATCTCAAAACTTTTGACAGAGCGCGCGGCAGAGCGTAGGCGCATGATGAAGGAGTTCAACTATAAATTTCATCATAACCACTCACGCATTGAGGAGATTGAAAAGCAACCGGCCTACAAGCGCATGGGTGTTGACCTGGACGAGACCCCGTCTAAGGATGGCAAGATATCGCGTACCTCCCTCAATACTGATAATGAAGAGGTTCAACTGCGCAGCAACAACTCATTCCTGCATGATAATGTAGATTAAGGTACACTTGACCATCTGCTATGGCAAAACTCCCGGTAAGTTCCCCCAACTGCCGGGTTTTTTATACCTTAAAAACAGCAATAATCATTATCTTCGCAAACCAAAAACCAAATAAAATGAGTTTACAGGCAGAGGTGATGACGGCGATGAAAGAGGCCATGAAAGCAAAAGAC
Source organism: Cytophagaceae bacterium (assembly GCA_002710685.1). Classification (GTDB taxonomy): domain Bacteria; phylum Bacteroidota; class Bacteroidia; order Flavobacteriales; family Flavobacteriaceae; genus Leeuwenhoekiella. The sequence continues at coordinate 37,224 of PALD01000064.1, forward strand.
CAAGTGGCCCTGACCTCATTGAGGGCAATAAAATCAGCTATTCTCAATGCCCAGACTGAAACTGGGGCAAGTAAAGAGCTTACCGGGGAGCAAGAAGTGCAAATGCTTCAAAAACTGGTAAAGCAGCGCAAGGATAGTGCGGCAATATATGCCGAGCAGGGACGTGAAGACATGGCAAAAGAAGAGCTAGATCAAGCTGAAGTCATCCAGAAATTCCTGCCCGCCCAGTTGAGCAATGAAGAGATAAGCAGGATTGTTGAAGATATCATCGCCCAGACGGGTGCCCAGGGCATGAAAGATATGGGCAAGGTCATGGGGCTGGCATCTCAAGAAATGGCCGGCCGTGCAGATGGCAAGACCATTTCTGGTATAGTAAAATCAAAACTCATATAGATATTCTTTTCGCTTAAAGCGAAAAAAATGGCCGCGTAGCTCAGCTGAATAGAGCACTGGATTTCGGCTCCAGCGGTCGGGGGTTTGAATCCCTCCGCGGTCACTTTAAAAAGCCCATCGTTATAGATGGGTTTTTTATTTTCTACTTTTTTTGAATTTTTTTTCAAAAAATTGATGACGGTCAGTTTTTGATAGCTTGGTTTTCATCATTTTTGTTTAACATTAATTATTAAAACTTAAACAATAAAGTGTTCACTTGTTATAGTTTTAATGATAAGTTAAAACGATGAACCAAGAGGATTTAGATAATAAATTTCGTCAAAAAATGGTCTTTTTTGCCATTTTCCTTGCACTTGTGGTCTTGTTTAATATTTATTGTATCCTGTTCTTCCAGTTTTGGCAGCCTTAAGCAAAGTATGCCTTCTACGCCTTGATAGTAAGTACCTGTGCTAAAATATCTTTTGTCTACCTTCATGTGCATTTAACATTTAATTGTTAAATTTCCACATATTTATGAGAACTCTCAAGATCAACAGACAAAGAAAAAGGTTTTGGTTGTTTATTTTGATAGCCATACTTGTCAATTCTTGTTTTAGGCTTTTTGATGCAGATATCATCGAGGAAAGGCTCCCCCGCATGATAACGTTGATAATGGTCGTCATCTACCTTTTTTTTAATCACAATGTAAAGCGGCGCTGGGTTTTCTACGCGCTGATCTTGTTCATTTTTAGGGACGTGTTTTATTTGGAATTTGAGAAAGCCTGGGGCGAAGAGGGTTATTTTATCACATCTGCCGTGGTCTATCTACTGTTGATTGCAGAAAGGGTAAAATTTATCCAGGTGGATTTTGGCGGAAGGATTGAGTTCTTGTTGTTTATACTTCTTTTTGTGGCTTTGAGTTCTATACTCTTTGTGCTTTTTGATATCACAAAAATGTTTCTTGAGACACCCGTTGAGGTATTGGGATTCAATCTTCACGGTATAGTGCTTATTGGGCTCACCCTGGTGGCCTATATCTATTTTTATAGCCTGAGCGGCCGGCGGGCCTTTTTCTTCCTTTTTGCCGTACTGGGCTTTGTGGTCACTGATGTGAGTGCATGCCTGGCCTATTATGGTGATGTGCAGCCCTTGTTCTATCTAGATAGGATGGCCTTTATCATCTCGGTGGCCTTACTGGTAGAATACATGACAAATAAAGAAAGTTATGAGCAAGAACAGGGTGAGCTCAGGGTTTTGGGAGATTTCAAGAGCGCGAGAAAATTGGGCAAAAACAAATACCTACAGGTTTAAAGGTCTAGAAAAACCGCCTCGATTTCCTCTTTTCCATACTTTCTTTCCAGCCTTCTCATGGTAAAATGGGCAGTGGCCATTTTTTGAAAATGACTTATAAAGACAATGTTTATAGATGACCCGGCAATGGCGCCTATTATCGGTACGGCCTGTGCGGCAAATTTCTCTCCCACCTGTATACTATATCGCGAGGCAACCTGGCTAATGAATTTGGCAACCGGCGAACTTCCTTGTGATGCCACGCTCTTGATGATGTTCTTTGTTCCCTGTTCGGCAATGTAAGCCTTGGCCTGGGCTGTGGCGCTGTGCAATGCCGCGCATACGGCATAATATCCTATGTCTAGGTCATCATCGTCCTTAGAGTTGCCTCCCAGCGCAAAGACCTGCATGCAGGCTAATTGGGTTTCAATGGTGTTGAGGTCTTCTCCCTGGCTACGGGCGATATCCAGGATGGAGCGCATCATGAATTTAGTAGAGACTAAAAGGTCTGCGGTAAAACCCGCAGCCCCAAAAAAACCGCCGGCAGCACCAGAAATCCCCGTCACCAGCTTGTATGCATTTTTCATGGCGGGCCGTTGCGCACCATCTTTTTGCATGGTGGCAAGATTGGCCCTGATGGATACCTGTAAGGCCTTTTGTGCGGTGAGGTTGATTTTGTTTTGATATTTCTCGGGGATAAGTACCAGTCCAGCATCGATGGGGGTCCCCACGGTATTGAATACCTTCATGACAAAGGAGACATGCTCCAGGTCATGCTTCATCTTCTTGATGAGGCCCATTTCATCTTCTGGAATGATGGGATGTGCTACGAGTGATGTTTCCATAAGGGACTTTCTTTGTTCAAATTTACAAATTACACGCCTCAGTAACTCAACTTTGAGTGGGTCTATTGCCTCCTTATTTGGCTTAAGCCAAATAATTATAAATTAATTTTAAGTGATATGGGTAAGTAAATCCGTAATCAAGGTAATTGATATATATAAGTGAATCACTAGTTTTGGTAACGGCAAGCATTTATGGGTCAATTGACTGGCATTTCTATAATTTTTGATTTATAATTTGATAAGAATCAAAGGCCTTGTGATTTTATAACAATATAAACCCGCAATTTGCTAACTTTAGACAAAACATTAACATTATGGCAAATTTCTCCATTTCGGTAAACGGAAAACAGATGGACGTTGACGTTGATCCCAGCACGCCGATGCTGTGGGTGCTGCGCGACCACCTTAAATTAGTAGGCACAAAATATGGATGCGGCATCGCGCAATGCGGGGCATGTACCGTACATTTTAACGGTACTGCGGTACGCTCATGCCAGTTGCCGGTTTCGTCAGTGGGCGATAACGAGATTACCACAATAGAGGGACTTTCAGCCGAAGGTGACCATCCCGTTCAAACGGCATGGCTTGAGCATGATGTGCCACAATGTGGTTATTGCCAGGCAGGCCAGATCATGACCGCCGCGGCCCTGCTCAAGGAAAATCCCAGCCCCAGTGACGCAGAAATAGAGGATGTGATGAGCGGCAACATCTGCCGTTGCGGTACGTATACAAGAATCAAGAAAGCGATTAAAACGGCTGCTAATTCCTAAAATAAAACAATCATGAGTGTAGTAAAAACAACAATAGGAAGAAGGTCTTTTATTCGCAATGTGGCCGTTGCAGGAGGTGGGTTGATGATAGGTTTCAACTGGATGGTTTCTTGCGACAGCGCAGAAAAAGACGTGAAGCAATTGCCCAAGGAATGGTTTGAGATCAACGGGTATCTTAAAATAGGCGATAACGGCATGGTCACCATCATGTCGCCCAACCCAGAAATAGGCCAGAACGTAAAAACCTCCATGCCCATGCTCGTGGCAGAAGAGCTGGATACAGCTTGGGAAAATGTCGTGGTGGAGCAAGCACCGCTCAATACAGATCTTTTTCAGCGCCAGTTGGCCGGCGGTAGCCAGTCCATAAGGCTTGCCTGGGAGCCCATGAGAAGGGCAGGGGCAACGGCCCGTCAAATGCTTGTTTTGGCTGCAGCCAAAGAATGGCAGGTCCCAGCAGAAGAAATAACTACCGAAAAAGGTATCCTCAAACATAGCAGCGGCAGGGAGGCTCACTATGGGGAGATGGCAAGTTTAGCAGCCAATGTAGAAGTTCCTGAAGAAGTAGAGCTCAAGGATACGGGTGATTTTACGATCATAGGAAAGTCAAAGAAAAACGTAGATGCCAAGAAAATCGTTACGGGCCAACCCCTATACGGTCTGGATACCCAGGTTGACGGGATGCTCATTGCCATGATAGTACATCCACCGGCATTTGGCATGCGTCTTAAATCCTATGATGCTGAAGAGGCCAAGAAAATGCCTGGTATCAAGGATGTCTATGAGATGGAGACCTACGCTGATGATTATAAGATGTCCTGGGTCGACATCGACGCTTTTCCTAAATTAATCGTGGTCGTGGGAGATTCCACCTGGCAGGTAATGCAGGCCAAAAAAGCCATCCAGGCAGAATGGGAGACCTCGCCTGAAGCTGAGAAGACCATGGATTTCTTTGGGGGGGAGATGAAGGTCAAGACCCCTTCTGGGCTAGAGAATACAGAGAACCATACCTTTGAGATGGCGGCAGTAAATGGAGATTTTAAGAACCTCAAGGTCGTGAGAAAAGATGGTGACCCTGAGGCGATGTTCAAGAAAGCCGCAAAAATTGTAGAAAGTGATTATACGGCACCTTTTCTGGCTCATAACACCATGGAGCCCATGAACTTTTTTGCAGATGTCACTGCTGATAAGGCAACGCTCATAGGTCCTATTCAAACACCAGAATTCATTGAGAAAAGTGTTTCAGATAAACTGGGGATGCCGTTTGAAAAGATAGATATACAAATGACCCGCATGGGAGGTGGTTTTGGACGCAGGCTGTACGGTCACTTTGTGACCGAGGCCGCGGCGATTTCTCAAAAAATGGAAGCACCGGTCAAACTGGTGTACACACGCGAAGATGATATGACCTTTGGCACCTACCGCCCGGCATATCATGCTAAATACCGTGCCGCACTTGATGAGAATAACGAACTTATTGCTTTTCACGTTAGAGCAGGAGGTATTCCTGAGAGTCCCTTGTTTGCAAACCGTTTTCCAGCGGGAGCGGTAGAGCATTACCTGGCCGAAGAATGGACGATTCCTTCTAACATTTCCGTGGGAGCCTTCCGTGCACCGCGCTCTAATTTTATTGCAGGGGCAGAACAGGCTTTCCTGGATGAGGTTGCAGAGGCAGCTGGCAAGGACCCTATTCAATTTAGGCTTGACCTATTTAAGAAAGCCAAGGATAACCCCGTGGGGGAAAATAATGATTATGAGGCAGCCCGTTATGCAGGGGTGCTGGAGCTGGTAAAAGAAAAATCGGGCTGGGGTCAAGGTTCCTCAAACCTACACCGCGGCGTGGCAGCATATTATTGTCACAACTCCTATGTGGCACATGTGCTTGACCTCACCGTGGAAGATGGCAAACCAAAAATTGAAAACGTATACTGTGCCATTGATTGTGGTATCGTGGTCAATCCTGATGCGGCGCTTAACATGGCCGAGGGTGGTAGTGTGGACGGTATAGGCCATGCGATGTACAGCGCCATGAGCTTTAAGGATGGTATGCCGCAGCAAAAGAATTTTGACACGTATCGATTGATTCGTCACAACGAAGCACCCAAAAAAATCCATGTGGATTTCGTAGAAAGTGACGTTGCGCCCACGGGATTGGGAGAACCTCCTTTTCCACCGGTGGTAGGAGCTTTGGCAAATGCATTGTACAAGGCCACGGGCAAGCGGTATTACTCACAGCCATTTGTGAAGAATGATGAGCTTGCCGTGTAGTTTAAATTTAAACTTGTAATAGAAACCAGCTATAGGCTGGTTTTTATTTGAACATAATTCTATGAAAACATTTATTATTTCTGTACTCGTGTGTATGCTCTATGGCATTTCTATGGCTCAACTGCAATCTACACTTGAGGTTTATAATATTGAGACGGGTAAGCGGGAAATCATCCTTCAGGAAAACAGTCATTTTGAAGCGCCTAACTGGAGCCGGGACGGGAAATTCCTGATTTTTAACAGCGCAGGAAAATTATACAGACTAGAGCTGACAACGGGAGAAAAAAAACTGATTGAAACAGGTAAGGCACAGGCAATCAACAATGACCACGGGATTTCCTTTGATGGTAGTGCAATCGTATTTAGTAATACAGATCTTAATGGTGAAACTGATGGAGGTAGTGGTGGGTCGTCTAAGGTGTACGTAATGCCCATAAATGGGGGTCACGGCACCCGTATTACTCCCTTGGGCCCTTCCTATTGGCACGGTTGGTCACCTGATGGAAAAACCCTTGCCTATGTAGGCATGCGTGATGGAGAGTTCGATATTTACGTTAAAAATGCTGATGGAACAGGAAATGAAACGCGACTTACAACCGCAAAAGGTCTAGATGATGGCCCTGAATATTCTTATGATGGAGAGTTCATCTATTACAATTCAATGAAATCTGGGAAAATGGAAATCTGGAGGATGAAACCAGATGGAAGTCAGAAAACGCAGTTGACAGATGATGCCTATGCAAACTGGTTTCCACATCCCTCACCCAGCAATGACAAATTTGTGTATATCGCTTATCTCAAAGATCAAGGGTCTGATCATCCGCCCATGAAAGATGTGATGTTACGTTTGTATGATTTAAAAGATAAGTCAATAAAAACCCTATGTAAATTTACCGGTGGCCAGGGCACCATTAATGTGCATTCCTGGGCTCCAGACGGTAAGAGGTTTGCGTTTGTTTCCTATAAAGAAATCAAAGAATAGTTTTTGGCTTAAAGCCAAAGTTTATGAGTGTACAAAAAAACATAAGGATCCGGTGTTGGGTTGAAGCTGATGGCGAAAAATATTTTGGTCCGGGACCCTATCAATTGCTTAAGCAAATTGAGCAGGAAGGTTCACTGTCAAAAGCCGCCGAAGCGATACACATTTCTTATCGTAAGGCTTGGGATTTGATAAAAAAGCTCAATGAAAATGCTGCACAAACTATCGTCATTTTGCATAAAGGTGGTGAAAAAGGTGGCGGTGCAGAAATCACCGAAACCGGTATTAAGCTCATAGAAAATTATGAAGCGTTGCAGAAGGATTTAGAGAATACACTTTTAAAACACCAATCTATTTTAGAGCAGCTTTAAAACAAATTCTTGTTTAAATAATATACGTTTTTCAGTCTAAAACTTAGTAAATTGCGATATGCAGGCTTAAACATAACGATTGCCATTGAACGCCAATTCTAAAATATATCTTGATTATAATGCCACCACGCCGGTTGATCCGCGGGTGTTGGATGAGATGTTGCCTTATTTTTCTGAGGTTTTTGGTAATGCGAGTAGCGACCATTCTTTCGGCTGGCATGCTCAGGATGCGGTTGATAATGCGCGTGAGCAAGTTGCAAATCTGGTCAATTGCCGTCCAACTGAAATCACTTTTACTTCTGGTGCGACAGAGGCTGCGAATCTTGCTTTATTTGGCTTTTGCCAAAAAAATAAAAGCAAAGGCAATCATATCATCACCTGTAAAACCGAGCATAAAGCCGTTCTAGAAAATATGAAGGCGCTCAAAGCTCAAGGTTTTGAAATCACGTATCTTGATGTTAACGCTCAAGGCGAAATTGACTTGGATGCTCTAAAAAATGCCATAACAGACCAAACGATTCTAGTCTGCATCATGCTTGCGAATAATGAAACCGGAGTGATTCAACCATTGAAGGAAATCGTGGATTTGGCGCATGCAAAAAATGTTGCCGTCATGACTGATGCAACGCAAGCGGTCGGGAAAATCCCAGTGGACTTTAGGGAACTTGATGTGGATTTGGCCATATTTTCTTCTCATAAAATTTATGGGCCAAAAGGCGTTGGAGCACTTTTTATCAACAAGAAAAACAAGATTGAATTAGATGCGTATTTCTTTGGCGGAAGCCAAGAAAAAGGCCTACGTCCGGGCACATTAAATCATCCTGGAATCGTGGGTTTTGGTAAAGCTTGCGCACTCGCTTTCGCGGAAGCGGAACAAGAAAACTCAAGATTGTTAGCACTGAGAAATCAAATAGAATCTGAGCTGGCAACTATTGAAGGAGCCATCATAAACGGAGCAAAAACCAAGCGTTTGCCAAACACAACAAACGTATCTTTTGAAAATGTAGACGGCTCAAAGTTACTTTTGAAATTGAACAAATTAGCCGTTTCGCGCGGTTCGGCCTGCACGGCAAATTTGGTAGTGCCATCACATGTTTTGTTAGCCATGGGACACAGCGAAGAAGTGGCTTTTGCGAGCTTGAGGATAAGTTTAGGGCATAAAACAACTCAAGAAGATGTCGCCTTTGCCGCCGCAGAAATAAAACGCGTAGTCAACGAATTAAGATCCGTAACCGCATGAAGGAAATTGAGACAATCATCGCGGAGTATGAGCAGTTGAAAGCTGCCGGAACGCACTGTATTTTAGCGACGGTGGTTCATGTAGCGGGTTCTTCATATCGCAGGGCAGGCGCGCGCATGCTGGTGGATGAGTTTGGGAATATTACTGGCGCAATAAGTGGTGGTTGTCTAGAAGGCGATGCTTTGCGCAAAGCTCTGCTGGCGATGGAAAGGCAGGAAAATAAGTTGGTCACTTACGATACCAGTGATGAAGATGATGCAGTGATTGGTGCGCAATTGGGTTGCAACGGAATCATTCAGGTGGTGTTTGAACCGCTGGATTTTCAGGATAAATGGAATGCTTGCGAGATTCTAAAAGAGGTGATTGCGCAGGATAGACCACTGGCGATTGTCGTGGGTTTTAATTTAGATAAACCCAAAACTCAACTAGGAACTTTTCTCCTCATGAATGAAGAAGGAAATGTAACCGGGAAGCCAATTCATGAATCATTTTCTCAATGGATTATGGAGAAAAGCAAAGAAGTTACAGCGCTTAAACAATCCTATTTTGGCGAGGTTTCTGATGGTGAAGAAAAAAGTCACGTATTCATACAAGCGTATCAGCCGCCGGTAAAATTGGTTTTGGTTGGCGCAGGAAATGATGCGCAGATTTTAGCGAATCAAGCTGAAATTCTGGGTTGGAAGGTTGTTGTTACAGATGGAAGACCAACGCATGCCAATGCCCAGCGTTTTGCGCCTTCGTGTCAAATCATAGTGTCAAAACCAGAGCAAACGCTACAAAATATCAAGATTGATGAACGCACCTGTTTTGTGCTCATCAGTCATAATTATAATTATGATTTGGCGGTTTTAAAACTGTTGCTGCATGAAGCTCAAATTCCGTATATCGGGATTTTAGGTCCTTTGAAAAAATGGCAAAGAATGCAGGAAGACTTGCAGCAGGAAGGAGTAGAGGTAAGTGACGAAAACCTCAAAAAAATTCATGCGCCGGTAGGATTAGAAATAGGAGCAGAGACTCCAGCAGAAATCGGGTTGTCAATACTAGCTGAAATCCAAAAAGTATTGACAAAAACCGGCGGGAATTCTTTAAAAGAAAAAGAAACACCTATTCACGAGCATAAGCAAAGCAAGTTTCAAAAAGTGAGCGTTTGAGCAATTTGAAAGACATAGCTATAGTGATTCTCGCGGCCGGCAAATCTAGCCGTTTAGGTCGACCAAAACAGTTGGTGAACTTTAGAGGCAAATCGCTTCTGCAGCATGCGATTGATGTTGTTAAGGATTTTGATTTTGCAGAAAAAATAGTTGTTCTTGGCGCTAATGCTGAGAAAATTCAGCAGGAGATTGACTTGAGCGGTTTTGACTTAGTAAAAAATGAACATTGGAGCGAAGGAATTTCATCCAGTATAAAAATGGGTTTAGAAGCTGCGCTTTCGCGAAAAGCTGACACAGAAAATATAGTTTTCCTGCTTTGCGACCAACCCTTTTTGGCGAAAGCCAATCTGGAGAAATTGATAGAAAATCAATTACAAAATGCACCGATGGCGACATTCTCGAAATATGGAAAGAACATTGGGGTGCCAGCGATTTTTGCAAAGGAGTCTTTTTCGCTTTTGCGAAATTTAAAAGGAGATGAAGGCGCGAAAAAACTAACGTTTTTACCCGATTTTAAATATGAAACCGTGAACTTTGAGAAAGGCGATTTTGATGTGGATACAGAGGAAGATGTTGAAAAATTGAAGGAGTTAGAATGATGAAATTGAACGTAAGATATTTTGGGTTAGTTGCCGAAGCAGCAGGAAAGCAGCAGGAAATTCTAGAGTTTTCAGAGGGGGTTTCTGCAGCTGAATTGTTGACCCAATTGGTAAAAAAATACCACATTCCAGATGCGGAATCTGTGCAGGTGGCAGTAAACCAAAACTTGGATAAAAACGCAGTTTTAAAGGATGGAGATGAGGTGGCGTTGTTGCCGCCGTTTGCGGGAGGATGAGCAGATACGATAGACAAATAAAGTTGGATGCCGTTGGCGCTGAAGGTCAGCAAAAGCTGCAAAATGCAAGCGTGCTAATCGTCGGTGTTGGAGGTTTAGGATGTCCTGCGGCTATGTATCTTGCTGGCGCTGGTGTTGGTAAAATTGGTTTGATGGACCATGATAAAGTGGATATTACCAATTTGCACAGACAAGTTTTGTACACCGAGCAAGATTTGGGTAAACCCAAAGCCGAAGCGGCAAAAACTAATTTACAGCAGCGCAATTGCGAGGTGAATTTTGAAGTTTTCACAGAGCCGCTTACAATCGATAATGCTGAAGCGATTTTTAAAAACTATGATGTCATCCTTGACGGTACTGATAATTTTGAAACTAAATACTTGATAAACGATGCCGCTGTTTTAACCGGCAAACCGTGGGTTTACGCTTCGATTTATAAGAATGAAGGCCAACTTTCGGTGTTTAATTATCAAGATGGACCAAGTTATCGCTGCGTGTTTCCTAAAACAACACGGCAAAATGTAAGCTGTGAAGCGACAGGAGTTTTGGGTGTTTTGCCGGGAATTCTAGGAATGCTCCAAGCGGCGGAGGTTTTAAAAATAATTCTTGGTCAGGGGGAAGTGCTCTCTGGGAAGTTGAAGCTCATTAACATGATGCAAGCCTCAGAGCAGGTTATAAACATTTGGCGAAAGCCAGAAGAAATAGAAAGAGTAAAACGAGAGGGCATAATCCCGGTGCGCATTGACTGTGCGCTGAATGATAAATCTAGGTTTTATATGGATGTGCGGGAGGTTTTTGAGCAGCCCAAACCAGAAGGGAATATTTTAAATATTCCGCTAGGAGAATTGGCAAATCGCCATGCAGAAATCCCAAAAACTGATGCCGTTTTTGTGTTTTGTCAATCAGGGAAACGCAGTGCCGCCGCGGTAGAATTGCTGAAATCAAAATACGGTTTTAGCAACGTTAAAAATGTAGAAGGAGGAATTGAAACGATAATTGATGGATAAGAAAAAACCAAAAAAAGTATTTGTGCAGGGCGCAATCCCGCCAGAGAAAATAGCGACTTCGGTGGCAAACCACCAGAGCAAGACAAACATTGGTGCGCATAGTATTTTCTTGGGGCAAATACGTGCGGATGAAGTGGACGGCAAGACCGTTTCTGCGATAGAATACACGGCGTATGAGGAAATGGCAGAGCAGGTTTTTTATGAAATCAGAGAGGCGGCTTTCGAAAAATTTGACATCACTTGCGCCCATATTTATCATAGTCTTGGTACGGTGAAAACGGGTGAACTTTGCCTGTTTGTTTTTACGTCATCGGCGCATAGAAAAATCGCGATTGAAGCCACCAATTATTTTGTGGAAGAAATCAAGGCGAGAGTGCCCATTTTTGGGAAAGAGATTTTTGAGGACGACTCGCATCAATGGAAAGTGAATCAATAATGGCAGAGAAAAAAATCATAGACAACTTCGGGCGGCCGCACACATATCTCAGGATTTCCCTGACAGATAGGTGCAACCTGCGTTGTTTTTATTGCATGCCAGAAGAAGGAATTGAACTTACCGAAAAGGAAAACGTGATGACGCTTGAGGAGATAATTTCCTTGACGCGCACGTTTCGGGATTTAGGTGTGGATACGGTGCGATTGACGGGCGGAGAACCGCTGGTGCGAAAGAATTTTGGTTATCTCGTGGAGGAGTTGGCCAAGCTTGGCGTGACCTTAAAATTGACGACAAATGGTATCGTGCTTGATAAATATCTAGAGCTTTTTGATAAAATAGGTTTGCGTAAAATCAACTTGAGTCTGGACACGCTAGATAAGGCAAAATCTGTGTTTATTACCAAGCGCGATTACTACGACCGCATCATGCAAAATCTCGAAAAAGCGCTGGAGCTTAACATGCAAATCAAGCTTAATGTTGTGCTCATCAAAGGCGTAAATGATAACGAAATCAATGATTTTATAGCGCTTACGCGAAATAAAAACCTTGCGGTTAAATTCATTGAATTTATGCCGTTTAAAGGCAATAAATGGGACTGGAGCAAGGGAGTGAGCCAAGATGAAATCTTGAAGACCATTGAGAGTAAATTTGGAGAAATCCAAACCTTGAAAAATCCTGCGCACAGCACTTCACAGAATTTTAAAGTAAAAGATCACGAGGGAAGTTTTGGGATTGTGAGCACGATTACCAAGCCATTTTGTGATGATTGCAACCGAATTCGCGTTACGGCAGATGGCAAGATGAAAAACTGCCTTTTTGCAAATTCTGAAACAGATTTGCTAACGCCCATGCGCGCCGGTCAAGCGCTTGACAACATTATCGTCAACGCGATAAAAACCAAGAAATATTCACGTGACGGAATGGATGTAAAAATGGACGCCGACCACTACGAGCAAAACCGCTCAATGATTTCAATAGGAGGATAAATGGTTACGATAGAAGAAGCGCTACGCATCGTCAAAAGTCAGGAAGTTGCTTTAAAAACGACGACAATTTCACTGTCAGAAGCTCTGGGATTTACGCTTGCGCGAAAGGTACTCGCGCCTTTTGATATGCCGTCCTTTGACAATTCGGCTATGGATGGTTATGCGCTTTGCGGGCTGCAACAAGAATATACGCTCGTTGGCGAAATTGCCGCAGGCGACACCGCCGATTTAGTTTTAAAAGAGGGCGAAGCTGCACGGATTTTCACTGGAGCAAAAGTTCCTGAAAATACCACAGCGGTGATGATGCAAGAAAAAACGAATGTAGAAAACACAAGGCTTTTTCTTGATGAGATGCCACGCGAAAGTCAAAATATTAGAAAACGCGGCGGCGAACTAGCAGCAGGTCAAATCGTTTTTGAAGTTGGTCATATGATTAACGCAGCAACGCTTGGTTTGCTGGGAAGTTTAGGGTTAAAAAAGGTTGAGGTTTTTCAGAAACCAAATGTGAAACTCATCACCACAGGAAACGAACTCATAGCTCCTGGTCAACAAAGAGAAGAAGGACAGATTTACGAATCAAACAGTTTTGCGCTCTCGGGTGCATTGGAGCAGTTTGGTTTTCGCTGCAGCGAAAAAATCCAAATCAAAGATGATTATGAAGCCACAAAATCTGGCATCGCAGGCGCCTTAGATTCTTGTGATATGTTGTTGCTTTCTGGTGGAATTTCGGTGGGAGATTATGATTTTGTGAAGCAAGCGCTCGAAGAAAATGGAGTAGAGGAACAGTTTTATAAAGTGATGCAAAAGCCCGGCAAACCGCTGTTTTTTGGCCGCAAGGCAAACAAGTTTGTTTTTGCGCTTCCTGGTAATCCAGCTTCTTCATTGACCTGTTTTTATGTCTATGTTCTGCCGCTGTTGCAAAAATTAAGTGGTGCAGAAAATTATGGTTTGACGCGTTATCATTTTCCTTTGAATCATGATTATGAGAACAAAGGCAACCGCCCGGTTTTCTTAAAAGCAAAATACACAAATGGTAAAATCGAAATTCTGGATGGTCAGGGTTCATCGATGATTCAAAGTATGGCGCTGGGAAATGCGCTCGCTTTTATGAATGCTGAATCTGCTGTTAAGAAAGGTGAGTCCGTTGAATGTTTGCTAATTAATTAAAGAATTTGTCATGCTGAACTTGATTCAGCATCTCATGCGACCCAAAAACAAGTTCAGCATGATGTCAAAATAAAAATATGCCCGTAGAATATTTACCCATTATTTTCTTTTTAATCGCGTTGTTTTACAGCTCTGTCGGCTTTGGTGGCGGGTCGAGTTACCTCGCGATTTTAAGTCTGTTTTTTACTGATTTCTACGAGATACGCTCCACGGCATTAGTGCTCAATATCTTTGTGGTAAGCATCGGGACTTTAGTTTTCATGAAGAACAAAGTATTCGATTTTAAGAAATTCTGGCCATTTTTTGTGCTCAGCATTCCGCTGGCATATTTAGGCGCGCAGGTCAAGCTTTCGCAAAAAGTTTTCTTCCTTATTCTAGGTGGCGCTTTGATTTTGGCAGGCGTATTCTTGCTGCTTAAATACTTACAGAAGCAATTAGACGAGCGCGAGTTTTCGCTTCCGCGAAAAATAGGTCTTGGTGGTTTTATTGGGCTGCTATCGGGAGTTTCGGGTATTGGCGGCGGAATCTTCTTGTCACCCGTACTTAACTTATTAAAATGGGCAAATCCCAGAACCGTGGCTGCGCTGGCATCTTTCTTTATTTTAGTGAATTCAATCGCTGGATTGATAGGTCTCAATGTCGCAGGAACATTTCGTGTAGATGCGGCGTTGTTAGTAAAACTGGTAATCGCAGTAGTTCTCGGCGGAAGCCTAGGTTCTTACCTTTCTAATAAAAAATTCAATCTGAAATTCCTGGGAATCCTGACAGCTGTTTTAGTTTTTTATGTAGGATTGCGATTGGTGTTGCTGAATGGGTTTGGGATAAAGATTTAAGTACAAAGTATTGAGTACGAAGTAAAAAGTCATTCGTCACTCTTCTTTCGTCATTCGTCCTTCGTCATGTCTTTCCCCTTTAAAAATCCTAAACAAATGCAATACAAAAGGAAAAACAGCATCCATAGATTCCTTTGCTCCGTTTGTAGAACCGGGTAGGGCTAGCACCAAACTATTTTTATACGTTCCGGCGACGCTGCGCGAAAGCATGGCATACGGCATTCTTTCTTGACCATAACTGCGTATCGCTTCCTCAATCCCGGGAATGCGGCGTTCAAGAATGGGAGACAAAGCTTCCGGAGTGACATCGCGAGGAGAAAGTCCGGTGCCTCCTGTGAAAATTATCACGTCGGCTCCATTTTCTTGATTGGCTTTGGTCTTTGCCACGATTTCTTCTTGTTCATCAGGAATAATGGTGTACTCCAAAATCGAAACATTACATTGTTTTAGTTTTGCGATAATCGCCTTTCCTGCACGGTCTTGCTTTTCGCCTTGAGCGATAGAATCACTACACACAATCACAGCCGCCTTTAAATCCTTCCTGAATTTATCAGTATAATCGCTCTTGCCGCCTTTTTTGCTCACCAACTTCACCTGATGGATTTCCACCCCTTTATCAATGGGTTTTAGCATGTCATACATGTTGAGCGCAACGATGCTAGCGCCGTGCATAGCCTCGACCTCCACGCCGGTTTTATAAATAGTTTTTACCGTGACAAGAATCGTGATTTCCTGCCCCTTGATTTCATATTCCACACCTGTAAATTCAATGGGCATTGGGTGGCAATCGGGGAGGAGTTCAGGGGTTTTTTTAACGCCCAGCAATCCGGCAGCTTTACTCATCGCAAACACGTCACCCTTAGGCACCGTACCGTTTTTAATCGCTTCAATCGTTTCGGGTTTGCTCACTTTTACGATGGCTTGTGCCGTCGCGATGCGCAGTGTGTTTATCTTGTGGGTGATGTCTACCATTTTATTTTAATGTGTTACAGGATTAACCTGAATTTGGCCGCCTATAGCCTTAAGAACTTTCATTATTGTAGCAAACTGTGGTTTTGCACCGTCGGATAAAGCTTTGTACAAACTTGGTCTGCTAAGGCCTGTTTCTTCAGAAATTTTGGTCATGCCAATGGCTTTTGCAACATGACCTATCGCGTTGATAATATCTTTGCTGTCGCCGTCTTCAAGAACTGTATTTAGATATTCAGCGATCATTTCTTTGCTGTCGAGGTAATCTGCTATGTCAAATTTTGAAGTGCTCATTTTTTAATCCATTACCCTTGAATACGTTCAAAATCTGCGGGCGTGTTCACGTTTGTTACAAATATAGCATCTTCGGGAGGGAGCGAAATGGTTTTTACATTCAAATCTGCCAGCGCCAATTGCAGCTTGTATTCGCTTTTTTGTAAGCACTTTTCAAAATGAGGAAGGCAAGACTTGTTGTACATCGCAATAAGTGGCACAGCTCTATTTTCGCCAGAAAGTTGAACCACATCAAATTTGTCTGCATGCTGTAAAAGCAATTGCAAAATGCTGGTTTTAATCAACGGGACATCACAACTTAGAATAAGGTTGAGGTCGGTTTTGCTTTGGCGTAAGCCAGAATAAATTCCTGCTAACGGTCCTGCGTTTTCAAATTTATCTGGGATTTGGGTCAAGCCCAAAATTTGATGCGCAGGATTGCTGCTCACCAGAAGGATTTCGCTGACAAGCGGCTTCAAAGCATCTGCAATATGCGCTGTGAACATTTTGCCGTTGAATTGCATCAGTGCCTTGTCTTCCTGCATGCGCAAACTTTTGCCACCCGCGAGAATGATTCCCGTGATTTTTTCAGGCTTAAGCACGTGCTTTTTGAATGGTGATCTTTGTGCTTTTGCTCATAGGTTGATGACTTTTTGGGTCAATATGATTGTATGGAATAAGCGAATTTGTCTCAGGAAAATACGCGCCGATATTCCCTTGTGGCAATGCATAAGGAATCACGAGAAACTGCTTAGCGGTGCGAACCTTGCCATCATAATTGCTGAATAAATCCACGGTGTCCAGCTTTACCAAATCGTGCTCATGCATATCTTTTTCATTCATAAAAACCACGCGGCGCTCGTTGTATACACCGCGATAACGGTCATCAAGGCCATAAATCGTGGTGTTGAACTGGTCATGCGACCGAAAGGTGAACAACAGGAATTCGTCTGGTTTAAGATTATGTTCCGCTGGCTTGGTGACCGTGAACTGCGCCTTGCCGTGCGGCAACATGCTAAAGTCAAGTTCACGCGCGCTATTGGGTAGATAATACCCAAAACCCTTAGAGCGCTCGCTCGTTTTCTCAAATCCCTTGACCGTTTTGTCAATACATTCCCGGATGAGGTCATAATCATGCCCCAGGGTTTTCCAGGGCATGGCATGGGTACCGTTAAAATACGCGTCGGCCATCAAGGCGATAATCTCGGGTTCACTCTTGATCTTGCCAGATGCAGGTTTTAGCAGTCCATGGCTCTGACGCACTTTTCCCGTGCTGCTCTCCATGGTGAGGTATTGCAATTTACCATTTTGATCGTCTTTTTCAGAGCGTCCAAATGTGGGCAGGATCAATGCTGTTTTGCCAGTTATAAGGTGTCCACGATTTAGTTTTGTGCTTATCTGGACGGTGAGATCACAATTCTCTATGGCTTCTGCGGTATATTCTGTATCGGCTGCCGCCATCACAAAATTTCCTCCTAGGCACATAAAAACCTTGGTTTTTCCCTGATGCATTGCGGGGATGGCCTCCATCACATCATAACCGGGTTTTGTAGGTGGGTCAAAGCCCAAATGCTCTTTGATGCGGGCATTAAAATCTTCTTTTACAAAATGCATGATGCCCACCGTGCGATCACCCTGCACGTTGCTGTGACCGCGCACGGGGAAAGTTCCCGTAAACGGTTTGCCGATGGCTCCTTTAAGCAAAATAAGATTTACATATTCCTGAATGGTCTCCACGCCATTTTTATGCTGTGTGAGGCCCATGGCCCAGCAAATGACGATCTTAGATTTTTTTGAAAGTAGGGCGACTACTTTATTGATGTCAGACTCAGAAACTCCGGTTCTGCTCAATAAATCTTCATCAGTGTAATTTTCCAGATCAGCAAGAAATTCTTTGTAGCCGTGGGTGTATTTTGTGATAAACTCATGGTCAAAGACGTCGCCTGAGCCCTCATCCAGCAAGGCCAGTTTTTTTAAAATGAGTTTCATCAAGGCGATGTCTTCATTCACCTTTACGGGCAAGTGGATGTCAGCGATGTTTGTGCCGCTGCCCAGCATGTCGCCCACCTTTTGCGGATTTTTAAAATTGATGAGCCCCGTCTCTGCAAGCGGATTGATACTTATGATCTTGCCGCCATTTTTCTTGCATTTCTCAAGCGCCGTGAGCATGCGTGGATGATTTGTCCCCGGGTTTTGCCCGGCGACAATCACGACCTCGGCTTCATACAGGTCTTCCATCTTTGCAGAGCCCTTGCCTATCCCCACGGTTTCAGAAAGTGCCGTTCCGCTCGACTCGTGGCACATGTTTGAACAGTCGGGCATGTTGTTTGTGCCCACCGCGCGGGCAAACATGCCGTATAAAAAAGCGGCCTCGTTGCTAGACCTTCCCGAAGTGTAGAACGTGGCTTCGTCTGGGCTGGACATTGCTTTTAGTTTTTTCGCTATAAGCGAAAATGCCTCATCCCATGCTATTTTTTCATAGTGCAATTTTCCCTCTCGCAATACCAAAGGCTCTGTGATTCTCCCGAATTTGTTCAGTTCAAAATCAGAAAGCTGCGACAATTCCTCAACGGTATGCTTGCCAAAAAATGCACTATCGATATATTTTGTCGTTGCCTCATCTGCCAGTGCTTTTGCTCCATTTTCACAGTATTCAGCGATTTTTGAAGGATTTTCTGGAACTGGCCATGCGCAACTGGGGCAGCGAAAACCATCTTCCTGATTCATGTTGAAAAGTGCTTTTGTGGACCGGAAAACGCCCATTTCCTTAAACGTGTGCTGCAACGTTTGATTGATTGCCCTGAACCCCGCGGCGGTGCGCACGGGCTTGTCGATGCGCATGTCTGGATTAAATTCAATTTTACCGGTGCGGGAGATGTTACGTTTAAAAGTAGTGCTCATAATCTAACAAGGTTCAATGATGTTAAATTACGGTTTTGATGCCTTACGGCGAAAATGCTGCCGCTAAAAGGCTGTTAAACTTGGGGGCTGGGCGGGCAGTAAAATGAATGTTTTTTTGGCTTTAAGCCTAAAAAATTAAAAATAACCGAGGAAAACATCCCGGGCTTATATGGTCATCTGGAAAGAAATTCCGGTTATGCATAGTGCGGGATTTGATAGCGTAGCTTTTAACTTTTGGTAGGCGTTTAAACCTGCATTATGTCTTGTCAATATTGTGTTCAGGGCTTTGGTTTCCGTTTTTTAAGTTTTTAGTTAAAGGATTGTCTGAACTTCAAAGGAGAAAGATTTGTCTTTGTCTTGAAAAGTTTGCTGAACGATTGTGAGTGTTCAAAACCTAATTGGTAAGCAATTTCGCCCACTGTCAAATTAGTTGTGGATAATTTTTCTTTGGCTTTTTCTATGATTGTGTACTGGATGTATTGTTGTGTGTTCAACCCTGTCAATGAACTCAGCATATCGCTTAGATAGCGTTGCGATAAATTTAATTCTGTGCTGATATATTTTACGGAAGGCAAACCCTTTTTCAGGCTTTTTTCTTCTTCAAAATAATTTTTTAAAAGTTTGTCCAAAGCGGTGATAATGTCATGATTGACAGCTTTTCTTGTAATAAATTGTCTATTGTAAAACCGGTTGCTGTAATTTAATAACAATTCTATTTGCGACACCAGGACATCTTGACTGAAACTATCAATATTGTTATCTAGTTCATTAGCTATTGAAAAAAACAAGCTGGATATGATTACTTTTTCCTTTGCCGATAAAAACAAGGCTTCCGAAACGTTGTAAGAGAAAAAGCCATATTGATTTATAGTTTTACCCAATTGATAGTTCCGTATAAAGTCCGGATGAAAATACAAAGCAAAACCTTCATAGTCTTCTGAGCCTTCCGGCGAAAAAACGATTTGTTTAGGCTTCAGAAATGCCAATCCGCCTTCTTCAAAATCATAATATCCTTGCCCATATTTTATTTGCCCGTTGAATGTAGGCTTAAAGGAAATTTTGTAGAAATCAAGACTTGTTTTTTGCCCTTTTGGAAATACTTCAGTAGAAATATTATTGAAGTCAATCATTGTAATTAAAGGGTGGAATGGTGCAGGAAGTTCCAGTTCCCGCACAAGTTGCGATATGCTTTTAATGTGATATATGTTTGATTGTTGTTGCATTTTTTCGCTTATGAATTTAATCAATTTTTATCGCAATTGCTCTACCATTCCACTAGTTGCACCTGTAACTTACTGCTATTCTCTATCCTTTAAGTTTTTCCATTTCTTCCGTATTTCTGATGCTTCTGGCCAACGATTACCTTTGACTTCAAGGCTTTTTGCCTCTTTAGAGATCATTTCTACTTCATCATCCGTCAATACCAGGTCTGCCGAACCAGCATTCTCTTTCATTCTAGCTTCTTTTGTGGTGCCTGGAATAGGCACGATCCAAGGCTTTTGTGCCATAATCCACGCTAGGGCTACCTGAGCAGTTGATGCATTTCTATCTTTTGCAACGCGGCCTAGAAGATTTACAAAAGCCTGATTGGCTTCTATGTTTTCTTTCTGAAATCGAGGATAGAGATTGCGAAAGTCGTCTTTTGCAAACTCTGTACCTGCATTGATTTTACCGGTCAAAAAACCCCTGCCGAGTGGGCTGAACGGGACAAATCCAATCCCAAGTTCTTCAAGGAGAGGAAAAATTTCATCTTCTGCTTCCCGGTGCCAAAGTGAATATTCGTTCTGGAGTGCAGTTACGGGTTGGATTGCGTGGGCTATGCGAATGTCTTTACTTTCAGCTTCTGACAATCCAAAATTCTTAACCTTACCTTCCTTAATCAAGTCCTTAACAGTCCCGGCAACTTCCTCCATAGGCACATTAGGGTCCGGGCGGTGCTGATAAAGCAGGTCGATACAATCTATGCGAAGGCGTTTTAAAGATGCCTCTACCATTTCTCGAATTCGTTTTGGGCTGCTGTCAAAAACACCTACTTCTGAACCGTTTTTAAAACCAAATTTTGTAGCAATAATGACTTCGCCCTTAAATGGTTCTAAAGCTTCTCCTACAATGTCCTCGTTGGTAAAAGGGCCATAAATTTCGGCTGTATCAAATAAAGTAATACCTTGCTCAACGGCTGAACGGATAACATGGATGGCATCTTTGCGACCAGGCTGATTCCCATAGCCGTGGCTAAGTCCCATACACCCAAAACCAAGGGCAGAAACTTCTAAATTGCCTAATTTTCTCTTTTGCATAATTTTCTCTATTAAATTTTACAATGCAAAGGTGGGGTGGCATTTTCAATGAAATGTATCTGGATTGGTGTTTGTTGTAGTCAAGTTGAATAGGGGGGTGGGTCAGTTGGTCTTTTTCACAACGGCAAAGTATATGAGTGTAGCGGGTTTAATGCATCTATTTAAGCAAATAAAACCCGAATAGGAAATCCACGAGGATTTTCAGTTGAAGGCGAGAACTAGCAATTACTTATAGCCGTTGTTGCCAGTAATGATTTAATTATATTATTTCTTCTTTGATTTTTTCATCTGTATATTCTTTGAGAACTTCATCAGTTTATCAATGCGCATGTCTGGATTAAATTCAATTTTACCGGTGCGCGAAACGTTGCGTTTAAAAGGAGTGCTCATCATCTTACAAAAGTTCAATGATGTTAAATTACGGTTTTGATGCCTTACGGCGAAAACGCTGCCGCTAAAAGGCTGTTAAACTTGGGGGAGAGCTGGTTTTTAATTATACAGTTTGTAAGAAGAACTGTTGATGGAGTCTAGTTAGGGAAAATGTGAAAAGGCAGCCTTGGTGGATGTTTTAACTCAGTTCTTTGTTACCTGCTGGCTTTTTACTTATTTAATTGGTTACTAGGATTTCCTCCTCCATCATCATTTCATAATGTTCTTTTCCTATCGATTCAAAGATATCTTTAAAAATATCGAAAAGTAATTGGGGTTGTACTTTACTTATTTTTTGATAATAAACACCGTCCAATGTAGAAACTTTATGGCTCTCGTCATTGATTGAGGATATAAATGCGCATTTAATATAATATTCAGGGCTATTTTGATCCTCACTTAATATAGCACTCCAAGAATCATTGCCTAAACCTATGAAATTGGTATAACTTTCTATAATCCTTCGCATTGTATTCGCAATTGATATATTAAAAGATGAATTTGTGGGTAAAATACCTTTTAAATCTTTGATATTAGCCCATAGTAAAGAGTAATCATCTAAAACGGTTTTATTATACTGTCCAGTAATTTCAGTTTTGTTGTTTACTTTAGACACTTGATAATGCCAAAAGTCTGTGCATATTGGTCTTTTGTTAAACGAGACTTCTTTATAAAAGTATATGTTATGAGTTAAAATGAAAACCTGTTTTATATTTTCATTTTTTAATGCTTTACGATTAGGTTTATTATCGTTCCCTTTCTGCAGAATTAGTTGATGGATCAATGTTGAAATCACAAATAAAGCTTGACTGTCTAAACTAGAAACTGGATCATCGATGACTATTATTTTCTTTTTGGAACTATTATTTTCTATATCATCAGTTCCAATGCATAGTTGATAAAAATAAAGGAATGAGATAAAACTTTTTTCTCCTTCACTTAAGCTTTTAAAAATCCCATCAGTATTATTGCTTCCAGGTCTTTTCAAATAATAATGAGAAATATTATTTATTTTATCTTTTTCAGCAATTTCAAAACTTGTAAATCCGGCGTTTCTAAGAATTACATTTATATTATTTACTGCATCAGCAGTATTAACTGTTTGCCCTCTTAAACTCTCTACAGATAGTTTTAAATTTGAAATCTCTTCATCATATTTATCTTTAAGATCATTAGCTAGACTATTTAATTTTGAGTATTTGATCTTTCGATTATCAAAAGCTTGAATTCTCGCTTTGCTCTTATTAGCCATAAAAACCCATATATCCGATATTAGACCTTTTTTATTTTGATCCAGTTCAGAGAAGTTTTTATTGTTTTCTTCAATGAGTTTAATAATATTAGATAATTCCGTTTTGAAGGATATTATTGAAGAAATATTCTTTTTCTCATTTGAGTTATCAATTTTGTTCTCTATTACACCTTTATTCTCTGCAAAAAAGTCTCGGATTTTTATATAGAGGCTTGAAACTTTATTATCTGGATTGAATGAATTTTGAATTTTTAAAATATTTTGTAACAAAGAGTAAGAGGCTTCATTATATCTATTTAGAAGATCCTCAATTAGATTAATTTTTTCTTTATATGTTCTATCAAAGTATTCATTAAATTGATTTCTTAATTCATCATCAATAGTTTCTTCTTGACAAAATGGACAAACTGTATCTGTTTTTTCAATGTATTCGATACCTTTTTCAACCCAATTTCTATTATTGAGCATTTCAATTAATGGAGCGATATTAACATCCTCATTTCCAACGATGATTTCTCTTAAAAGAGGTTCAAGTTGATTTTCAATCCTTCTTAAATTCCCGTAAATCTTGGGATCTATGGTTGAGGAAATTTCAGAAATTTCATTTTCGTAAAGAGAATTATATCTATTAGTTAAATTTTGGATTGTTAGCTGTTTTGTTGGGTTTTTTAAAATCTCTTTTAACTTATCTAGATGATTTGGTTTACTCTTTTTATGAGCTAAAGACAATTTTGAAAAGGATAGAAAACTATTTCTTTTCGACCAACAGTAATTTAAAAGTTCATTTTTCTTTTTATTTTGATCTTCCAGAAGTTTAGAAAGCAGTTTCTCTTTTCTTGTTTTTTCTTTTTCTAAATTTTCTATTTTGATTTCCGTTTCCTCAATTTTTGTGTCTATTGTTTCATTGGCTTCATTTAAGGAGAAAACACCTTTTAAGAATCGATCTTTATTGAAATTTTCTTGAATAAAATTTTCATCAAATACCAAAATATGATGGTTTTGTTCGTCATATCCATTTTGAACACAATCATCAAACTCATTTGTTTTTTCGGAGCCATCAAGACTTACATTATGAAGATATCGAGCTATTGTTGACTTTCCAGATCCGTTATGACCAAAGAAAAAATTTACTTTCTTTAAATCATTTAATTCACAACCGATATTTGGATCATACGATGCGACGTTTTTAATTAAAAGTGATTCAATCATAAATTATTGTAGAAATTTTCATAAAAAATTGCAGTTAACAACCTAATAACCAGACTGTTATGGTTATTTCTATTTTGTTATTACTAATAACAGGGTTTAAAAATAGGGGATACTTATATTAGCTATTTACGGGATTCCGCAAACTATTAGGTTTAGTATGCTACACTTCGTCTAAAATAGCAAAAACATGTTAATGCATTAACATTCAGAATATATTGAAAATGTAAATCAGGTAGAAACACCTGTTGAATCGTAGAAGTTTATCAATACTTTTTTCTTATTATTCAAGTTGAGCATGTTATATTCCACACCACATCAAGCACCTAGAAAAGAAAAAGCCTTGCAAGTCATTGACTTACAAGGCTTATCAAGTGTGCTTTGTGGTACCTCCAGGAATCGAACCAGGGACACACGGATTTTCAGTCCGTTGCTCTACCAACTGAGCTAAGGTACCGTCTTGCGGTTTTAATTGCTCATCCAGTAAAGATAAGCGATATACCTCGCAAAAGCGGCTGCAAATATATAAGCTTATTTCAAATTGCACAACCCTAAATAAAAAATGTTCGGTTTAATTTCTTCCTTTTTTCTAAAAGCTTGATTCTACACGGGTATCTATTCGTATTTTTGCGTTCCATTTTAAAAACCTGGATGAACCTAGCTGTTGATATAGGCAATACTAAAGTAAAGGTGGGCGTTTTCTCTGGTAAGAAAATGATCTATCAAGAAACAGTTGTTGTAGATGGTTTTGCGGCTCTTTTAACGGGCGTGATGGATAGCTACACGATCAAGGAGGTGATTATGTGTGCCACTGGAGATTCAAAAAAAGTTGTCACATCCATTGAGAAAGTGGGTCTTTCATATACTGTTTTGAGTCAAGGCACCCCCGTTCCATTTAAAAATCTTTATGACACACCACAATCACTGGGTGTAGATAGGATAGCATTGATGGCGGGAGCCGTTTTGAATTTTCCTGAAAATAATGTCCTGGTGATAGATGCGGGAACCTGTATCACCTACGATTTTAAGAACGCGCAGGAAGAATACCTGGGAGGTGCCATATCACCGGGAGTGAAAATGAGGTACAGGGCAATGCACGAGTATACACATGCACTCCCCATGCTCGATATCGCTAGGAGCGAAAGCATGCTGGCAACAAACACCGCGACCGCCATGCATGCTGGCGTTTTTACCGGGGTGGTTGCGGAGATTGACAGGCAGGTAAACTGGTACAGGACAAATTATGGGAACGTAAAAATAGTTTTAACAGGAGGAGATGCTCAATTTTTGTCCAGCTCCTTAAAAAATGACATCTTTGCGGACTCAAATTTTCTCCTGCAAGGATTGAATTACATATTATTTTTCAACACAAATCAATGATAAAAAAAATAGTAACGGTGCTGATTTTCTTTGTGGCAGCCGTAAGTTTTGGTCAAGAAGGAAATGCTTCACCATATTCATATTATGGGGTAGGCCTGCAAAACTTTAAGGGAACCATTGAAAATCAATCCATGGGGGGGCTTACCACCCAGGGAGACAGTATTCACCTCAACCTGGGCAACCCGGCGGGATATGGAGCATTAAAGCTCACTAATTTTGCTTTGGCCGTGAGCCATACACAGTCACAGCTTAAGTCTGAAGCGGGTAATGGGGAGACCTCTTCAACCACTTTTGACTACCTGGCCTTGGGTTTTCCGCTTTCAAGTAAAATGGGGGCTGGTTTTGGCCTTGTGCCATATACTTCTACAGATTATAAGATTGCTGAGGAAACAGATGATGAATATACCATGTTCACGGGGCGGGGAGGCATAAACCGCGCCTTTATTTCTGCCGGGTATGAAATCTTTAAGGGGGTGAGGGTAGGTGCCTCTGCCAATTATAACTTTGGGAACATCAGGTATGAGGCAGTGCGCGATGATAATGATGTTGAGTATGGCATACGCGAGCTCAACCGGTCAGACCTTATGGGGTTTACCTATGAGTTGGGGCTTCAGGTCGAGCAGCCCTTGTATAAAAATGTTAAGATATATGGTGCTGCAAGCTTTACCCCAGAGGCTACGTTAAATTCAGAAAATGAGCGCGACCTGGAGACCGTGATTGTTTCTAGGACTGAAAATGCTGTCCTGGGAGTGCAGGACCATACTGATATTGACAGGCCAGATAGTGATTTTACCATGCCCATGGCCTATGATGCAAGTCTGGGATTAGGTGAAAAAAATAAATGGTTTGCTGGTGTTGCCTACGGCTATCAAGATGCTAAAAATGCTACAGAAGCCATTTATGCCGGTGATAATGTGAGTTATCAGGAAGCAATTGCATACAGGGCAGGCGGATATTTCATCCCACGTTTTAATTCTATATCAAGTTACTGGCAAAGAGTTACTTATAGGGCTGGGTTTAGGTATGAAGATTTAGGGTTAAAGGTCAATAATGTGGGTATTTCAGAGTTTGGCATATCTTTTGGATTAGGTTTACCACTGCCACGAACATTTAGTAATGCTAACCTGATGTTTGAATACGGAAAGCGTGGAACGGTGAACGCGGGTCTTATTGAAGAAGATTTTTTTAAAGTAGGCCTTAGTCTTTCACTTAATGCTAAATGGTTCGAGCCTTTTAAATTTAATTAAAATTGCTAATATTGCCTTTAAACCCATAAAATGATGATGAAAGCTAAACTAACACTATTGATCGTTGCGCTATTTGCAGGAGTGACTGCCCTGAATGCGCAAGCTTCACAAGAATGTATAACAAAAGGTTCTGTTTTTGTTGAACATGCAAAAGTGAAGAACTATGATGCGGCTTACCAGCCCTTCATGGAATTGAGAAAAGAATGCCCCCAATATTCTTTTGCCCTCTATCAATATGGAGAAAGAATATTAAAGGATAAGATAGAGAAGGCTCCTGATGCCGAGAAAAAGGCGTTTGTGGATGACCTTGCAAAAATGTACCAGGAAAAGAAAACAAACTATCCTTCTAAAACAAAAGAAGGAGAAGATATCTCAGACCTGGCACTTACCATGTATGATAACAAGATAGGTACTGCTCAAGAGCAATATGACATGTTCAAGAAAGCCTATAGTACAGATGCTGCCTCATTTACAAATGCTAAGGGACTGTATGTATTCTTTACGCTTGCGGTATCGCTTCAAGAGGCTGGAAGTATAGAGCTTCAGGAAGTTTTTGACCTTTATGATGGCCTTTCTGAAAAAATAACCGAAGAGCAGAACAATTACGCAAAACGTCTTGATCCTATCCTGGAGAAAGAAGGAAATGGCGATAAGCTTACATCGGCTGAAGCCAAAACAAAAAAAGCTGCCGAGGTTAATCTTGAGAACTACTCCAAGGTAATGGGCGGTATCAATGGAAAGTTAGGTGAACTTGCTGATTGTGATCGTCTGGTCCCTTTTTATGAAAGTGCTTTTGAAGAAAAGAAAAATGACGTGAACTGGGTAAAGAGTGCTGCTGGACGCCTTGTGTCAAAAGAGTGTAAGGACAGTGAATTGTTTGTAAAAATAGTAGAACAACTTAATACTCTTGAGCCATCACCCGAAACCTCATATTACCTAGGTCAACTTGCTGAGCAAAAAGGAGACAAGACCAAGGCCCTTGAGTACTACCTTGAGTCTGCTGACCGTCAAACCGATCCCGCTAAAAAAGCCAAGGCCCTTTACAGTATAGGTAAAAGCTACCAGGATAAGGGAAGCTTGAGCAACGCCAGAAAATTTTATCTTCAGGCTGTTGAGGCTCAACCATCATTTGGGGTCGTTTACCTCAAGATTGCCGGGATGTATGCTGATAGTGCAAACAACTGTGGTAACTCGGTTTTTGAAAAACGTGCCGTGTACTGGAAAGCTGCTGAGATGGCTGCAAGGGCAGGACAGATAGATCCTTCTTTGTCAACTACGGCTAACAAGGCTGCTGCAGCATATCGCGGTCTAGCACCAGACAGGACGATGATCTTTAACGAGAACATGGCCGGTAAGCGCATAAACTTCAGCTGCTGGATAGGTGGAGGAGTTACGGTTCCTAGTCTATAAGTTGAAGACAAAAACAAATTATATTATATTCTACTGGGTCACGGCAATAGCCGTGACCTTGTTTTTGGGCTGTAAGGATGCTTCTGGCGATATCCAGCGTTTCAATCAAAAATCTGATGGGCCCTCAAGCGAGGGCGAGGGCATTGTTTTGCGCTATACAGATTCTGGTAAGGTAATCGCAACGCTTATCACGCCATACATGAAAGATTTTGGTCTTGAACCATATCCATATCAAGAATTTCCTGATGGGGTGGATGTGACCTTTGTAGATGAAGATGGGCGGGAAAACTTCGTGACCGCAGACTATGCAAAACATTATAAGGTTACGGGCCTTATTGATCTAAGGCAAAACGTGGTCATCACCCTCAGCGATTCTACTAAAGTCACCACAGATAAGCTTTTCTGGGATCAAAAGAACAAATGGATCTTTACGGACAAGGCCTACACCGTGCGCTTTCCAGATGACGACTCCTTTAACAACGGGGTGGGTTTTGAAAGCAGCGAAGACTTTAAAAATTTTCTATCTTTAAATAACCAGAGCAGGATGTTTGTCCAGGATAAGCAAGAGACAGCTCAGCGAGACAGTGTACAATGAAAAAGTTCGTTAAGTTTTTTGAATATGCATACCTCCTTTTTGCAATACTTTTTATTGGCGAGGCCATAAGGACGTGGGGCAGTGACCGCAACAGGGCATACCTCTCCCTGTTCTTTGTCGCCCTGGCGCTGGGTATGTTCTTCTTTAAGAGGCATTTTAGGAAGAAATACGATAAACAAAACAACCCATAATTTGTGGAGACCCAGATTTTAATAATCATTGTATCGCTCATCCTCTCGGCCTTCTTTTCGGGCATGGAGATAGCATACGTTTCTTCAAATAAAATACATATAGAAATAGAGAAAAAGCAGGGGGACCTTCTCGCAAAGGTACTCACTTTGCTTACGCGAAAACCTTCCCGCTTCATCGCCACCATGCTCGTGGGCAACAACCTTGCCCTCGTGATCTATGGGTATTTCATGGGGGATATCTTGCAAGGATGGATTGAGGGCACGCAATTTCAATATGCGTGGATCAATGAGTTCTTTACTAATTTTGGGCTATTGACCCAGACCATCATTTCTACCCTTGTCATCTTGCTTACAGCAGAATTTTTGCCCAAGGTATTCTTTCAGATCTATGCAAATACCCTACTCAAGTTTTTTGCCATCCCAGCATATTTCTTTTATGTGATATTTGGTTTTATATCAAATTTTGTCATCTGGATTTCAGACAAGGTCTTGAAGCGTTTCTTTAAGACCGAGGGCGATGAAGTGCAGCTCGCTTTCACAAAAGTGGAACTGGGCAATTACATCTCAGAACAAATGGAATCCATTGAACAGCACGATGACCTGGATACCGAGATACAGATTTTTCAAAATGCGCTCGAATTCTCTGAAGTAAAATCACGCGAAGTGATGATTCCCAGGACTGAGATCACCGCGGTTGAAAAAGATGCCACCCCGGCCGAAATAAGCAAGATCTTTACAGATACAGGGCTTTCTAAAATCTTGATTTTTCAGGAATCCATTGACGATATCATAGGGTATGTGCATTCATTTGAGCTCTTTAAAAAGCCAAAGGATATCACGGAGGTCCTGATGCCCGTTATTTTTGTGCCAGAGACCATGCTTGTAAAAGATGTGCTCAATATACTTATCAAGAAAAGAAAGAGTATTGCCGTGGTCATAGATGAGTATGGAGGCACGAGCGGTATGATGACCGTTGAGGATATTGTCGAGGAGTTGTTTGGCGAAATTGAGGATGAGCATGACAGCGTGGAGCTTATTGAAGAAAAAATAGATGAGGCCACATTCAGGTTTTCGGCGAGATTGGAGGTTGATTATATAAACGAGACCCATAAGCTTGACCTGCCCGAAAGTGAAAATTATGAAACCCTGGGTGGGCTTATCGTCAATCATACAGAGGGCATACCGCAAGAAAACGACATGGTTGAGATTGAAGGATTTCAATTTAGCATCCTCCAGGTTTCAAACACAAAGATTGAACTTGTGCAAGTGCGTCTCACCCAAGAAGATTAAGCTTTTTGCACTTTCCTGATTTTTTGGCTTTCTCAGATTTTGTTTTTCAGCATAAAATGGTATTTTCGCCCTCCAATCCAAAAACTGGATTTGCAGCGTATTGACCCTGTTTAAAAGAAGGGTTTTGACGTATTGAAGATGCCTTTGGGGCATCTTGGTATATAATTTTTAGCAAGTAAAATGGCAATATTAAGTAAGATTAGACAACGTTCTATTTTTTTGATCGCGATTATTGCACTGGCATTGTTTGCCTTTGTATTGACTGATGTTATCAAGAATGGAGGTTTATCAACAGGTAAATCTCAACGCATTGTGGGTACTGTAAATGGAGATGATCTTTCCCAGCAGGATTTTGCTGAAAAAGTAGATCAAACGCGCGACCGTTATGGCCGCGGCTTCACAACCACCCAGGCCGTGAACCAGGTATGGGAGCAAGAAGTGAGAAGAATAGTGCTTGATGGACAGTATGATGAACTGGGCATAACCATTGAGGGTGACCGTGTAGGTGCCATCATGCAGGATGCCTTGCGTGACAATCCCACCTTTCAGGATGAAAATGGCGTCTATAGCCAGGCCAAGCTCAATGAGTACCTAGCCACGATAAGAAGCAATCCAGACCAGAGCATGTACAACAGCTGGGTCGAGTATGAAAATACCCTGGCAAAAAATGAAAAACAGAACATCTATTTTAACCTTATAAAAGCTGGTCTCAACACCACTTTTAAAGAAGGTGAAATGGCCTATGGTTTTGAAAACAATACCCGTGATATAGAATTTGTGCAGGTTGCATACACCTCTATAAATGATGATGATGTAAGCGTGACAAAAGAAGATATCAAGAATTACATCAACACGCACAAAGAAGACTACAAAACTGATGCAAAGCGCAGCCTGCGTTTTGTGAAGTTTGAAGAACGCCCCACGCAAGCTGATGAACTAGCCGTGCGCAAGGAGGTAGAAGCATTGTTGAACGAGAGGGTAGATAGCAGGTACAATGATACCCTTCCTTCTTTCGCTGAAGCGAAAGACTTACCTGCTTTTGTTGCTGAAAACAGCGATATCAATTATGTTGACCGTTATTTCTTCAAGACAGAGTTGCCCGCCGCAACCCGTGACAGTATCTTCAAGATGAATGAAGGGGATGTGTATGGCCCATATAAGGACAATGGATACTGGAAGATATCTAAAATGGAATCTGTAAAACAATTGCCTGACAGTGTACAGGCATCCCATATCCTGCTTGTTTATGCAGGCCTGCAGAATGCCGGTGATGAAACCCGTTCAAAAGCCGATACCAAGGCTCTGGCCGATAGTCTTGCAAGTGTTATCAGGAAAGACAAGTCAAAAATGGCTACCCTTGCCCCAGAATATTCTGCTGATGGTGTGAGCCGTGAAAAAGGGGGTGACCTGGGTTACGCCACCAAGAATACGTTTGCAAGCACACCTGCTTTCAGCAATTATATCTTTGAAGGTAAAACTGGAGATGTGGGCGTTGTTGAATCTCCTTATGGATTTCATGTGATCAAGATTGATGATCAAAAAAACCCACAACGTGCCGTGAAGGTGGCTACCGTTGCCAAGGTTATCGAGCCATCACAATCCACGGTTGACGAGACGTTTACCAAGGCGACTAAATTTGAAATGGCCGTAACTAAAGATAAAGAGAACTTTGCCACGATCGCAAAAGATAGTATCTACAATGTAAGGCCGGTAAACAACATAGGTGAGATGGATGAGACCCTGCCGGGTCAAGGCCCTCAACGCGAATTGATACGTTGGGCATTTGACGAGGATAGCAAGGTGGGAGACATCAAGCGTTTTACCGTTGATAGTGGTTTCCTCGTTGTTCAATTGACCGAAAAGATAGAAAAAGGAACCATGTCTGTGGATGAGGCTTCCGCTTCTGTGACCCCGTTAGTGCGCAAGGAGAAGAAAGCCAAGATGATCATGGACAAGATTTCTGGTTCTGACCTAAGTAAAATAGCATCTGACTACAACACCTCAGTGCAAACGGCAAGTGCCCTTAATCTGATGAATCCCACTATTGCTGGAGCCGGTAGGGAGCCTAAGGTAATGGGCAAGGTCTTTGGCCTTGAAGAAGGACAGGTGAGCAAGCCTATTGAAGGTGATAAGGGAGTGTATGTGGTCAAGGTTAACAAGATCACACCAGCGCAAAAAATGGAAAACTACGCAAGCTTCTCACTTCAAAAAACAAATGCTGACAGGGCTGCCGTAAACACGCAGGTCGTTACCGCGCTCAAGGAAGTTGCAGAGATTGAAGATAACAGGGCAACGTTCTATTGATAGTAAAGTAAGCGCTCAAAATAGTAAATCCCATCCGCCTGGCGAGTGGGATTTTTTTATTTGGCCATATTGTTAAACGGGATGATGGTCGTGTAGCCTTTGTTTTTAAAATACTCCATCTGATTCTTGGAGCCGGTGACCATGATAAAATCCCCTCCCCAGCCGCCCAGACTTTTTACACTGCCTGTATAATCGTTGAACAAGCGCAGTTTTATGGGAGTGATATTAAGTAGCTGCCCCACGATTTCTTCGTGCCTGCACACAAGTTCTTCAAATGCTCCTAGGTTTTCACATTGCTGCATGGCATGACCTATGCGGGTGACCTTTGCTACAGCTTTGGCAAGTTTTTCCTTGGGCTGGTTGCGGTAATGGGCTATCGCATCCCTGCTATTTTGCTTTTGGTTAAGGTAGATAAAGAAGATGTGGTCAGAAAAGCTGGGTTTAAAGACCGTGTGCTCAATATGGGGATGACCTGGCGTCATTGTGTAGAATACAGCAGTATCACTTTCGGCGCAAGCCAAATCATAGCCACTGCCTCCAAAGGTTCTAGCCAATAATTTATAGGGATTTACCTCAGCCCAATTTGCCACATTATTTATGAGCGTAGAAGAGGTGCCCAGGCCCCAATCTTGGGGAAAATCAAGCCGGGTTTCTACTTTGACCCCTTCTTCTTGGTTCAAGAAATCTGGATTTAGGGTTTTGGCTGAGGCCAAAATTTGTATCAACCGTTCCCTGGGGTTGTTTGGACTGTTTGTTTCTTTCCAGGATTTTATTTCGGCGTAAGCCAAATCAAAATCTAGCCAAAGCTTGCCCTGATGGTCATACGATTGCCAGATAATGCCATTTTCATGGGGATTTACGGTGAGCGATTGACCATAACCGGTGGGGATGGCAAAGGCAAGGGCGCCGTCAAGAACGAGGTACTCGCCACTTATAAAGAGCTTGCCGTTGCTGTGGAAGTGTTTTTCCATCTTTATTTTCTTAAATCCTGTAGCAGGTTTTCAACGGCGCTGTGGCTTACCTTGTTTTTTTTGAAATACGCTACTGCGGTGGTTTTCTCGGTGGGGGTGGCATTGAACTGGTTGAGGATGTTCATGAGGTGCATTTTCATGTGTCCCTTCTGGATCCCGGTGGTGGTAAGCGATTTTATGGCCGCAAAATTTTGTGCCAGCCCGGCAACGGCCACTATTTTCATGAGTTCCCGTGCATCAGGGTTGCCCAGCATTTCCAGGTTTACCTTAACCAGGGGGTGTAACTTGGTCAATCCGCCCACGGTGCCCAGGGCCAGTGGCACATCAATTGAAAAGTGATATATATCATCTTCTATCTTTGCCTGTGTTAAGCTTTTATAAGTACCATCTTTTGCGGCGTATGCATGCACGCCAGCCTCAATGGCCCTAAAATCGTTGCCGGTTGCGATGATAACTGCATCAATACCGTTCATCACGCCCTTGTTGTGGGTAACCGCGCGATAGGGCTCAAT
Organism: Cytophagaceae bacterium; assembly: GCA_002710685.1. Classification (GTDB taxonomy): domain Bacteria; phylum Bacteroidota; class Bacteroidia; order Flavobacteriales; family Flavobacteriaceae; genus Leeuwenhoekiella. The sequence continues at coordinate 70,998 of PALD01000064.1, forward strand.
CTGAGCTATCTTTACGGCTTCTACAAACTTCTTTGCAAAAACGTGTGGGTCGATTGCCGGGTCGTCGCTAAGGTCTTCTACAGGGCAGCTCACGGTGGCGACCACGCGGCAATCTGGCAAGTAGTTAGAAAGAATGCTCATGATGACCAGGAGCTTCTGGCCAGGGTATGCTTTTTCAAATTCCCGTTGCAGCGTTGTGGCAAACTGTTCCAGGCAGGAGTTGATAAAATTGGCGCCCATGGCGTCCAGTGTCTCAAACGTGCAATGCAGTTGAAAGTATTGCGGTAATGTCTCGGTCTTGTCCTTGAGCTCAATATTCAAGATGCCACCCCCGCGCGCTTCCATTTTTTCGGTGAGGGAAGCGGTGTCTGCAAATAATTGTGCTTTAATGGTGTTGAAAAATTGTGCAAGCTCAGTACCAGGCAGCGAACATTCAAAATGTACGTGGCCTATTTTTTCGGTGCTTATTACTTTTGCTGTAAAGCCCCCTCGCTGCATCCAGTATTTTGCAGCCTTGCTGGCCGCGGCAACAACGCTGCTTTCTTCAATAACCATGGGGATGGCATAATATTGACCATTGATAAGAAAATTAGGCGCGATGCCCAGGGGCAGGTAAAAGTTAGAAAGTGTGTTTTCAATAAATTCATCGTGCAGCTGTTGCAGCTGTTGATCTTCATTCCAGTATTGTTTCAGGATGTTTGTGGCCTGGGGATTGTGCTGGAGGTAGTTTTGCGCAAGCCAGTTTATCTTTTCTTCTTTTGACAATCGGGAAAAACCCTGGATAGTTCTTTGCATTATATGGATGGAAAATTACAGGGGATAAAGATACTTATTTTAGGTTTTCTTGTGGCAAATTGAAAATCTGGCAGAAATGTGATTTAAAATGGCACTATCGTTGAGGACTTTACTTCATTTAACAGCAAAAGCCGCTTTTTTTCAGTTAAATTTTAGTAAAATTGGCGGTCACTTTTACAAGCGTTGATATATATGAAAATCAAAACTCTTCTGGTTGTTGCATTTCTGGTAGCGGCCTTTAGTTCTACTGCACAAAAAAAACAGATTACACTTGAGGAAATTTGGGACGGCACCTTCCGTATGGAATACCTGGACAGGTTGCACTCCCTTGCAAATGGCAAGGAATATTGTGTGTTGAATACAGATAGGGAATCGCACACGCGTACCATTGATGTGTACAGTTATGAAACCGGAGAAAAGGTAAGGACACTGCTAAGCAGTGCAGACCTGGATGGCATCAATTACTTTTTGGGATATAATTTTAGCCCTAATGAAGACAAGCTACTGTTGAGCACAAGGATTACCTCGATCTACAGGAGGTCTTCACTGGGAGAATACTATGTATATGACCTGAAGAGCAAATCACTCACCAAGGTGGCTGATGAAATGATACAGGAACCCACCTTCTCGCCAGATGCCACAAAGATAGCATATGGCCTCAACAACAACCTGTATATAAAGGACCTCGCCACCGGTCAGACCACGCAGATCACCCAAGATGGAGAGAAGAACAAGATAATCAACGGTATTACAGATTGGGTTTATGAGGAAGAGTTTTCATTTGTCCGCGCTTTTGACTGGAATGCTGATGGAGACAAGATTGCCTTTATACGCTTTGATGAGACCGATGTGCCCGAATTTACCATGGACATTTATGGCAAGGAGCTTTACCCCAGGGAAGAAACCTTTAAATATCCCAAGGCCGGTGAGAACAACTCAAAGGTCAGCCTGCATGTTTATGACCTTGCGGCAAAATCCACAAAACCGGTAGACCTTAGCGCATTTGAAGATTACTACATCCCCAGGATAGAATGGACAAAGGATGCTGATGTGCTCAGTATACAGACCACAAACCGCAAGCAGAACAAACTGGACCTGTTGTTCATAGATGGTAATAGCCTTACGGCGAAAAAAATATTGACAGATAGTGACGATGCCTATGTAGATGTGACCTTTGACCTCACCTTCCTGGACGATGACAGTTTTATATGGACCAGTGAAAAAGATGGCTGGAACCATATCTACCACTACGATAAAACCGGAAAGCTGAAAAGCCAGGTCACCTCCGGAGCTTGGGACGTGACCCAGTATTATGGTTATGACCCTAGATCGGGCAGGATATTCTATCAAAGTTCAGAGAACGGTTCAATCAACAGGGGCGTGTATTCCATCAAGCTCAACGGAAAGAGCAAGAAGGAACTGTCAGTACAACCGGGGACAAACGATGCTGACTTTAGCGGTGATTTTACCTATTACATCAATAGTTTTTCTGACGCTGAAACGCCTTGGGTCTTTACCCTGCACCGTGCAAAAGACGGTAAGTTGGTTCGCAAGATCAAGGACAATAAAGCCCTGCTAGATCAGCTTGCAGGTTATAAAACTTCAAAAAAGGAATTCTTTACCTTGCCCATTGCTGGCGAAGACCTCAACGCATGGATGATAAAACCGGCAGACTTTGATGAAAGCAAGAAATACCCCATGTTCATGACGCAGTATTCTGGGCCAGGTTCTCAAAGTGTGGCAAACAGCTGGGCCGGTACAAACGACTACTGGTTTCAAATGCTGGCGCAGGAGGGTTATATCATAGTATGCGTAGACCCGCGGGGAACAGGCCTCAAGGGGCGCGATTTTAAAAAGGTGACCCAGCTGGAGCTGGGTAAATATGAGGTGGAGGACCAGACCGCTGCCGCAAAATTACTGGGAGAACGACCATACATTGATGCAGACCGTATAGGCATCTGGGGATGGAGTTATGGAGGCTTTATGAGCAGTAACTGCCTTTTTCAGTCACCTGATACCTTTGCGATGGCAATCGCAGTCGCACCAGTGACCAGTTGGAGGTTTTATGATTCCATCTATACAGAGCGGTACATGACCACCCCGCAGGAAAATCCCTCAGGATATGATGACAACTCACCATTGAGCCATGTTGATGGACTTAAGGGGAAATTCCTTCTTGTGCATGGTAGCGCTGATGACAATGTCCATTTTCAAAACTCGATGCGCTTGATAGAAGCACTGGTACAGGCAAACAAGCAGTTTGACTGGGCGGTCTATCCAGACAAAAACCATAGTATCTATGGCGGTAATACACGATTGCATTTATATACCAAGATGACAGATTTCATCAAGGAGAACTTATAATAAAAATATGGCACATACAGCACAGCTTCCTAGACAAAAAGAATTATTTGGGCATCCGGTAGGACTTTACATTTTATTTTTCACGGAAATGTGGGAACGTTTTTCCTATTATGGGATGCGGGCGCTTTTAGTGCTGTACATGACGACATCTACTGTGCTGGGGGTAGATGATAGAGGTGTGGGGCTAGGTTGGTCAGATCAGGAAGCATTGGCTCTTTATGGATGGTATACCATGCTTGTTTATGTGGCTTCCATACCGGGAGGCATGATAGCGGATAAACTCATTGGCCAGAAAAAAGCCGTCCTTATAGGGGCCATCGTATTATGTATCGGTCACGGGGTACTCGTATTGACAGATGTATGGGCATTTTATACAGGGCTTGGTCTAGTTATAACTGGAGTGGGGCTCCTAAAGCCTAACATTTCAACAATGGTGGGTGGATTGTATAAAGAAGGTGATATCAGACGTGATAAGGGATTTAGTATTTTTTATATAGGGATAAACACAGGTTCCCTTTTGGCTACGTTAATCATTGGGTTTGTGGTAGCTGAATATGGATGGCATGCTGGTTTTGGCCTTGCGGGTATTGCAATGCTTTTTGGGTTATTTGTTTATTTATATGGGCAAAAATATTTAAAAAATGTAGGCGGTCTCCTTAAGGTTGAGAAGGCAGAAGATGAAATTTCCTATGGAAAACTCTATGGTGGTTTATTTAAATCTGCAATGCCACTTACGGTCACGGGGATTTTAACGATCTTTTCATTCGTTGGATGGTATTTTATGGGATGGGGTTATGGATTGCTGTTTTTATTTATAACGGCTATTGCCGCACTTATGATGATGATCTATAAAGATTTGCCAACAAGGATTTTTAAAGATCGCTTTATGGTTTTATTGCTTTCCTTTATAATGACCATTATATTTTGGGGAGCTTTTGAACAAGCTGGGGGGTTAATGAATTTATATACTGATTCTAAAACAGACCGGATGCTTTTTGGATGGGAGGTTCCCACGGTAATGTTTCAAAGTTTAAATGCCGGCTTTATTATCATTTTTGCAACTATCGTGGCAAACTTTTGGGCAAAGCGAAAACTTAAAGGAAAAGAAGCAAGTTCAATCTTGAAAATGGCAATGGGTATCATTATAATGGGATTTGGATTCTTGTTTATGGTTTTTGCTGTAATGGAATTTGAAAAATCCGGTTCTTCAAGTATGTTATGGCTAGTGTTTGCCTATCTGTTCCATACTTTGGGAGAACTTTGTATTTCGCCGGTAACGTTATCCTTTATTACAAAATTAGCACCTGTTAAATACGCTTCTTTGCTTATGGGGGTCTATTTTGCGGCTACTGGTCTTGGCAACAAGGTAGCTGGTATCATCGGAGAGTCGGCTAGTGAATTTGGAGAATACTCTGTTTTCTTGGGGATCTTAGTATTTACATCTATAATAGGTGTTATATTTATTTTGGCATTAAAGCCTTTAAAAAGGCTTACCCACGGAGCAGAGGACAACGAACGTGAAATTTTAGAGCAGGAAGAATTTGAACTTGCAGATCCTGATATTAATTAAGAGCTAGAGACCGGTCATTATGGCTACATCTTCTACAGAACAATTCTTTAAAAATCCGGTGTTGGGACATCCTGCCGGATTGTTTGTTTTATTTTTCACAGAAATGTGGGAGCGTTTTTCATATTATGGAATGCGTGCGCTTTTGGTTTTGTTTTTAACCTCTTCACTTTTTGATGAAGGCTGGGCATGGCCCCGGGGGCATGCGCTTTCATTGTATGGTACATATACTTCCTTGGTATACCTTACGCCAATTTTAGGAGGATATATCGCAGATAAGATAATAGGCTACCGTAACGCCGTAGTAGTGGGGGCGCTGCTCATGACCTTGGGTCACGCATGTATGGCCTTTGATACGCACTTTGCTTTATATCTTGGACTGTTTTTCCTTATCACGGGAAACGGGTTCTTTAAACCTACAATGACATCTATAATCTCGCAGATGTATGAGAACCATGAACACAAGAAGGATGGAGCTTATACCATTTATTATATGGGTGTAAACGCTGGTGCTTTTCTGGGTATTTTACTCTGTGGTTATCTGGGCGAGCAATGGGGTTGGCATTGGGGCTTTGGTCTTGCCGGTATATTTATGTTTGCAGGAATGCTACAGTTTTATTTTGCACAGAATATTTTTGGGGATGTGGGCAAGAAACCAGCTACAAGTGACCAGGTTAAAGCTTATGTGGATTCTTCCATTAAACAGAACCCATTTTTAAAGATAGATAAGGTATTTATAGCAATCAGTGCGCTTATAGGTCTTGTGTGGATCATCAACGACCCTATGTCAAAAATTGGAGGAATAGATGTCTTCAATTTTGATATAGGTCCGCTATCGGGAAGCAATTTTATGATATTCCTTGCACTTGCCATTTTTGTGGTTCTTTTGGTTTCAAGGATAGTTCGTTATACCCCCATTATTCGGGATCGAATGATTGCAGTAGCGATCTTTGCATTTTTCACAATATTTTTCTGGGCAGCTTTTGAACAGGCGGGAGGTTCAATGACCATTTTTGCAAATGATTATACAGATCGTGTTCTTGAGGGCAGTGCCGGTAATATATTTAGGATTGCAAATACGTTGATCACAATCATCCCTTTAGGTGTTATTACCTGGGTTTTATGGATGTTGTTCAAGCAAACTTTTGCTAAGTACAGACTGGCCAATATAATTCTGGGCACCAGTTTTTTAATTATCTGGGCATTGGTGTTGACCATGCTCTATGAACAGTATACTGCAGAATCCCCTGAAGTCCCTGCGTCTTGGTTTAGCGTTTTGAATTCTTTGTTTATCATAATATTCGCGCCATTGTTCTCTAAGCTCTGGGAAAGTAAGTACAATCCCAGTGTTGCTGTAAAATATGGAGTAGGGCTTATATTGCTGGGGGTTGGTTTTGCAGCCCTGGCATATGGCGCAAGTGATATCCCGCAAGGGGCTAAAGTTGCCGCGGTAAGTATTGTATGGTTGATCCTCGCATATTTCTTTCATACAATGGGGGAGATTTGCCTGTCTCCCGTAGGGCTTTCGTATGTAAGTAAATTAGTTCCAGGGAGGATGATTGCCATGATGTATGGTGTTTGGTACTTGGCCATCGCAATAGGAAATAAATTGGCTGGAAGCACTGGTGGGATGATCGATCAAATTACGGCTGAATATTCCCTATCCACTTTTTTCTTGCTTTTCTTCTTCATCCCGGGGGGTGCCGGTATTCTAATAATCCTATTGCACCCATTGTTGAAAAAACTGATGCACGGCATACATTAAAGGCATGCTTTTTGCCCTGGTAAGTAAAAAATTGAACATGAGGCTGTTTCTTTTTATCGGGATTGTTTTTGGCGCAAGCCTAACCTTGCATGCTCAAGAAGTTGAGTGGATGGCTCTTGAAGAGGCCCTTGCTGCACAAAAGAAAAAGCCTAAGAAAATCATCATGGATGTGTACACCACCTGGTGCGGCCCATGCAAGATGATGGATAAGTTTACTTTTGCAAACCCAGATGTTGCCCGCTATATCAATGAAAATTTTTACCCCGTGAAGTTCAATGGTGAGGGCAATGACACCATCAAGTACAAGGGCAATAAATATAGGAACCCGTATTATGACCCCAAGAAGGCAAATACCAGGAACAGCCCCCATCTTTTTGCCTATTCGCTGGGGGTAAAGGCATATCCATCGCTGGTATATTTTGATGAAAGTGGCGATGTCATACAGGCAATCCCCGGTTATCTTGAGCCCAACGAACTAGAACTTTTCCTCAAGCTGATCAACACTGATGACTATAAGAAGATAACCACGGCAGAAGCCTGGGAGGAGTATCAAGAAAATTTTGAACCGCAATTCAAAACGGAATAAGACCTAATGAATCTCATAAAATCCCTTTTCATACGTGCTATGAAAAGGGATTTTTCTTTTACTGCAAGTTTCTTTCCACCGGGCCACATAACTGCGGTAATTACTGCCATCAGCAATGATCGTGATATCTGGAAATCGGTTGAGGAGCCGGTTGATATTGATTTGTGGTGAGTCTTTGAGCAGGATATACCGAGGTTGGATGTCGTTAATTTCATAAACGCCCAAGCTGTCAATAACCAGGATTTGGCTTTCGCCAAAACGGTAAAAACCCATCACCCTTTTCTTGACAATGGTGTTTATCTGCGTCGATTCTAGAAATGGCTTTATGGTGTTGTCCCGTAAGCTTATGGTATCATCCGTAAAAACGGTAAGTGCCCTGTCTTGTTTCTGGGCAAGTAAGGTTTTTGAACTGCGCTGCAAGATGTAGAAACGGGAAGCTACTTTACTTTCCTTCTGCCAGTAGAGCATCCCCATAAACAGCAATAGACCCACTTGAAACAGCATGAGGTTCCTTGCCCTTGGCCTGCGCAGCAGGATGACTAGGGCAACTATAGCCAGATACGATGCAAATAAAAGTTGGGGAGAAAGATGGATGTCCTGTATGACCAGGTCGTTAAAACCCGCAATCCAACTAATAAATACGTTAAGGGCATGGATTATGGCTGCATACGCTTCCGCGAAAGCGGGAAATGAAACTCCCATCGCAGTGATGATGAGCAGTACCATGCCCGTGCCCAGGATTATTCCCAAGAAGGGGATCACCACAAGGTTGGACAAGAGGAACAACACCGGGAACTGGTGAAAATAATAAATGCTGAGCGGCAAGACCCCCAGTTGTGCCGATATGGTGACCGCTGCGGTCTCATATAGCTTTTTGGGGATGCTGTACCATCTGTTAGGGGTGTAATTTTCATTGTCATAAAGTGACATGAAGACAGGCTGCAACAAGAGAATGAACAGCACCGCGAGATAACTGAGTTGAAAACCTACCTGATATAGCAACAGGGGGTCAATGAGCAAAAGCAGGAATGCCGAAATAAGCAAAGCGTTCAGCCCCGCATTTTTCCTGCCCATGGTAATGCCTATCTGTATGAGGGTAAACATTACCGCTGCCCTTAATATAGAAGGAGTGAGACCAGCAATAAACGCAAAGCACCATATCATGGTGATGATTATGACTGCCTTTATGATACGCATGACCTTGTAATTTCCCAGGGCACTTAAGACCACTTGTAAGATGAGCATCAAGATGCCCACGTGCAAACCAGAAATAGCCAGGATGTGCACCATTCCCGCAGCGGCATATCTATCGGTGAGTTCTCTTGAGATTTCCTGTCGCTGGCCCAGCAGCAGGGCATTGACAACGGCCCAGTCCTCCTGTGGCCAGTCATACTTTGCCAATCCATGGGAGAGGTGGTCCCGGACCCTTGAGGCCATGCCCCTCAACGAGGGGGAAGTTCCTGTTTTCTTGATCTGGGAGGACCCGTCCAGGATTGCCTGAGCAAAGATACCTTGTTGTTCCAGGTATTTGCGGTAATTAAATTGATGCGGATTTCTAGGTGCGTCAATCTTTTTTAAATAAAGCGTTGCAGCCATCAGGTCATCCACTGCAGGTTTCAAAATGTTTGATGAATCGATGGGCTGGTTTATGAGAATTTTACCCCGGGCCGCTTCACCATCCAGTTTTGTGACCTGTGCCACATAGCGGTATGCATACGGCGTGGGTTTTAGAACCTCGGTCAACTTGAATTCTATATAATGCAGGTCATAAGGATGAGCCGTGTTGAGGTAATGACCACGGGTATTGCCGGGGTCGTGAAGCAAGGTGATAAAATGACCCAGTAAAAAGAAGGCAACAGCGGTTATGGCGGGAAAAAGCAAGAGTTGCTTCCGCGAAAGCGTTAAATGCATGATCCAGCTAGTCACGAGCAGTGCGCAGAGTACGATGAGCGTACCACGTAAAGATAGGGGAAGGAAACCCGAAAAAAGGATTCCCAGAATTAGCGCTGGCGTGAGGATCAAGAATGTGTGATTGAGCCCCTTCACGATACAATATCATGGTAATCAGGCTAATGTAGTAAAATATTTATAAAATGCGGCGAGCTTCTACAAATGAGTTGTTCCAGTAGCCCTCATTGAGCGAGGAAACTATGACCCCCCTTGAAGAGGTGCTGTGAATAAACAAGATCTGGCCTGGCATGATGTCGACCACTAGGCCTACGTGGTTTATTTGTTTGCTCCTGGAACTGGTCTTGAAGAAAAGCAAATCGCCCACGTTTACTTGGTTTGTGGATATTTTTTCTCCCTCGCGGGCCATGTCGCGGCTCACACGGGGCAACTGGATGTCTTCTTCTAGAAAAGAGGTGTAGACCAGGCCGCTGCAATCCATGCCCTTTGAAGTGGTGCCGCCATATTTGTACCGGGTGCCTTCAAATTTAAGCGCATGTTCTGCGATATTGAGCAGTCGCTCATCCTTGGGGGGTGCAAAAGCTTTGGCATTTGCAGGGTTTTTGCCCTCAAACGCGGTAAAATTCTTGTTGCCGCCACAGGACATCAATAGGATTGAAGCAAAGAAAATAGCTAAGGTTTTAAGCATGCATCTTCTAGGGTTTGATGGATTGAACAATGAGTTGTGCCGTTTTTTTACTGGCACCACGGCCTCCCAGCTTTTTCTCTAGGTCCCAGTAATCAATAAACAATTTTGCCCTGGGGTATCCCTCCAGGATATGCTCTAGGCTCTTTTTTAGGTTCTTTGTGTTGAATTCATGTTGTATGAGCTCTTTGACAACTTCTTTTTCCATAATGAGGTTGACCAGAGAGATAAAATCAAGGTTGATCACGCGTTTGGCTATCTCATAACTTATGCGGCCCCCTTTGTAGCACACCACTTCAGGTACTTTAAAAAGTGCGGTTTCCAAGGTTGCGGTGCCAGAGGTGACCAGCGCGGCGGTAGAAAGGCTGAGAAGGTCATACGTCCTGTTCATCACCAGGTGCACCTGCTTATCGCCCAGGTAGGGTTCATAGAATTCCCTGTCCTGGCTGGGGGCGCCGGCTATCACAAATTGGTATTGTGGGAAGTGGTCTGTAATGCTTAGCATGACCTCCAGCATTTTTTGTATTTCCTGTTTCCTGCTTCCGGGGAGCAGGGCAATTATCTCGCGGTCATCGAGGTTGAATTCTTTTTTGAAGGCATCAGGCTCAATCAATTTTCTTTCGCTGATAGCGTCAATAAGAGGATGTCCCACAAAATGTACCGGGAAGTGGTGTTTCTTTTCATAAAAATCCTTTTCAAATGGGAGGATGACATACATGGCGTCAATATCATTTTTTATGGCCTTGATACGGCCTTCCTTCCATGCCCATATTTGTGGGGAAATGTAAAAATGGTTATTGTATCCCTTTTTCCTGGCCCACTTTGCTATGCGCAGGTTAAAACCAGGGTAGTCTATGTAGATAATCACATCAGGATTGTACCCTTCAATATCCTTCTTGCAAAAAGAGAGGTTCCTGGCAATGGTGCGCAGGTTCATCACCACTTCAAGAAAGCCCATAAAGGCGAGGTCTCGGTAATGTTTTACGAGGGTTCCGCCCACGGCTTGCATGAGGTCACCCCCCCAAAATCTAAATTGAGCCCCTGTATCTTCCTTGAGGATGGCCTTCATGAGGTTTGCGGCATGTAAATCGCCACTGGCTTCTCCTGCAATGATATAATATTTCACTTTTTTCTTTAGCTTTTTTTAGTTGCGTGAAGTTAATCAAAAATCCCAGCCGTTCAATTCCTTGATGTAATGATGCGCGGTAAGGTCAAATTGAACCGGTACCACGGAGACATAGCCGTTATTCAATGCCCATTCATCAGTATCCTCACCTTTATCTTCATTGACAAATTCGCCGGCCAGCCAATAATAATCACGCCCCATGGGATTGGTGCGTTTGTCAAAATCTTCTTTCCATTGAGCCTTTGCCTGTCTGCATATCTTAATGCCCTTGATCTGGCTTTTTGTGAGCTTGGGGAGGTTTACATTGAGCACTACACCGCTGGGAAGCCCGTACTTGAGGACACTTCTGGTGATGTTTTCAACATATTCACGGCAGTGTTCAAAGTTTGCTTCAAGTGAGTAATCGAGCAATGAGAACCCTATGGCGGGAATACCTTCTACCCCGGCTTCGACGGCCGCGCTCATGGTGCCGCTGTAAATAACATTTATTGATGAATTGGAGCCATGATTGATGCCGCTCACGCAGATGTCTGGCTTTCTTTTCATGATTTCCTGCGTGGCAATCTTCACACAATCAGCAGGCGTCCCACTGCAACTATATTCTTCATGTTTTTTGTCTTCGGGAAGTTTGACGGGGTCACAATATATAGTGTCGTTTACCGTTATTGCATGACCCATACCGCTTTGCGGACTATCAGGGGCAACAACAACTACCTCGCCAATGGTTAGCATGACATCTATAAGAGTGCGTATTCCAGGGGCCGTGATTCCATCATCATTTGTAACAAGGATCAGCGGTTTTTTCTTGGGCATGGTTCAATTGGTTTCTTTGGTCTAAAAATACTAAATTACACAGCTAAACATTAGCGCCCGTTTAACAAATTATTAGCGCCATATTCGGGCATTGGCACGATTTTTAATGTAGATTGCTAGGAAAAGATGAAACTCCATAACATTATGATAAAGAATTTTAAAGTAATAGTCCTCGCACTATTGCTCTCTGCAGCTTCATGTGGTTTTACGACAAATGACCTTGACGACCCAGGCAAGGATAAACTGCTTATCAGCTTGATAAGTTTTGTGCTTGAAAGAGGGCATTATGACCCTAAGGAATTCAACGATGATTTCTCTGAAAAGGTATATGATTCTTATGTGAATTCCCTAGACCCGCTCAAGAGGTATTTTCTTCAGAGTGACATTGATGAATTTGCAAAATACAAGGATCAAATTGATGATCAGATAAGAAACGAGGACATCGCGTTTTTTGACCTTACCTATAACAGGCTCCGTCAAAGGATGGAAGAGTCAAAATCCTTTTATACCGATATACTGGACAAACCCTTTGATTATAATAAGGATGAGACCATCAATACAGATTATGAGGCCTTGGGATATGCCAAGAACAAGAAGGAGTTAAAAGAAAGATGGGGGCAACAACTCAAGTTTTCTGCCATAGGGACATATTTTGATAAAAAGGATGAACAAAGGCAGATGGAAGAGAAGAGAGATGGTGTTTCGGCTAATGCCAAAAAGAAGCCCTCCGAAGATCTCCTTCCAAACAAACGCGGGGAGATGGTTTTTGATGAAAGCAAAACGGGAGGGACTACTTCTTCAACAGATAATGACACTATCAAGAACTTTGAGCCCAAAACAGATAAAGAGCTCGAGGCAGACGCCCGTGAGCTTACAAAGACCTCATTGAAGGAATATTATGACTTTGCCGATGAACTTGAAAGAAAGGATTATTTCTCAGTTTACATCAATGCTATTGTAGAAGAATTTGACCCCCATACCTACTATCTTGCACCAGTGGACAAAGACAGGTTTGACATGCAGATGAGTGGTCAGTTCCAGGGTATAGGCGCACGTCTCTTTAAAAAGGACAACAGCATATCTGTTTCTGAAATCATAAGCGGTGGCCCAGCCTGGAGAGGTGAAGAACTTGAAGAAGGTGACATTATACTTAAAGTAAAACAACAGGATGATGAAGCCGCCACCAGTATCGCGGGTATGCGCCTGGATGATGCCGTAGAATTGATAAAAGGCCCCAAGGGTACCAAGGTTACCCTTAACGTCAAGAAAAAGACGGACGGGTCAATACAAAATATTACCATTACCCGAGATGTTGTGGAGCTTGAGGAAACCTATGCAAAATCAAGCACGGTAAAAAAAGATGAGCGCACCTATGGTGTGATCAACCTTCCCAAGTTCTATTTTGATATGGAGGATTTTGACAAGCGCAACGCCGCAAGCGATATCAAGAAAGAAATCATCCGCCTCAAGGAGCAGGACGTTCAAGGGCTTGTACTCGACCTGCGCAATAATGGCGGGGGCTCGCTCTCAACAGTAGTTGATATTGCAGGATTGTTCATCAAGGATGGCCCCGTGGTACAGGTCAAGTCAAATGGAGAAAACAGTGAGATACTCAAGGACCGTGACAAGAGCATTCTCTGGGATGGTCCACTGGTGATCCTGGTAAATGAAATTTCGGCCTCTGCCAGTGAGATTTTGGCGGCAGCCATGCAGGACTATAAAAGGGCTGTGATCATAGGGAGCAAACAGACCTATGGCAAGGGAACCGTACAAAATGTTTATGACCTCAACCGCTGGTTGCGTCAAAACGACATGGGCGACATGGGCGCGCTCAAGATCACCACACAAAAGTTCTACCGCATCAACGGCGGCAGTACCCAGCTTGAAGGCGTGAAGAGTGACGTCGTGGTGCCAGATAAATATAGCTACATTGACATAGGCGAGAAAGACCTTGACAACCCATTGCCCTGGGACAAGATAGAGCCTGCAGACTATGACATCTGGGATGGTTATATTGATTATGACCAAACCATAAAGAACAGCAAGGCACGCATGGCAAAAAACCAGCAATTACAGCTGATTGAGCAAAATGCCAAGTGGATAAAGTCTAAGCAAGACGATACAATCTGGCCACTTAATTATACGGCTTACGCCAAAAAAGTAGCGGAAAATGAAGCTGAGGCAAAACAGTTTGATGGACTGGGCAAATATGAAAATGGACTGAGCTTCAAATCCCTGCCCTACGAAGACGAACTCTTTAAGCAGGATACCGTACTTAAAGAAAAAAGGGACCGCTGGCATGAGAGCCTGGCAAAAGATGTCTATATGGAAGAAGCCATCAATGTCCTAGAAGACCTTAAGGTTAACAACATTAAAAGAAGTAAGGTAGCAGATATTAAAAACTAGGTACCTTGCAAGAAAAGTCACTGACACAATTAGCGCTCCAAAGGTTCAAGAAGAACTTTTGGGGCGTTTTAAGTTTCATTTTTATTATCATTTGCGGTATAATCGCCGTTTTTGCATACGTCTTTGCGCCTGATGATTCCCGCAACGCAAACCAGATGCACCTCTCCATCCATTCAAAAAAACCAGGGTTTGAAGTGACCATGCTCACCGTGCCGGGAGACGAGGACCTTGAGCAGGATCTTTTTGGTTCAATATTCTTTGGCAAGAAAAATACAGATACTGAAATCCCCATCCTTTCATATCAACTTAAAGCAGGTGAAGTGCTCTATGTACCCTACAATGAAGACGGTGACCAGGCCCTTGTAAAATCTGTAAAGACTGACTTTTTTGATGCGCAGCACCTTGCTGACAGAGACGCTTTCGCGGAAGCGTATATAGCACATAAAAAATTTATCCTGGGGACTGATAAGTACGGGCGCGACCTCTTGAGCCGTATGTTGATAGGCACGAGGATATCGTTCAGTATAGGTTTTGTGGCCGTTGTCATCTCCCTGGTCATTGGTATTTTGCTAGGGTCTATGGCAGGTTATTACGGGGGGAAGATTGATGCCGCGATCATGTGGTTGATAAACGTTACGTGGAGCATACCCACCCTATTGCTTGTCATCGCGATAACACTGGCCCTGGGAAAGGGCTTTTGGCAAGTTTTCATCGCCGTGGGGCTTACCATGTGGGTCGAGGTTGCCCGTGTGGTACGTGGGCAGGTGATAAGTACCCGGCAGATGCAGTACGTCACCGCGGCCAGGGCATTGGGGTTTGGCAACTGGCGCATAGTATCACACCATATCTTGCCCAACATCATGGCGCCCGTCATCGTGATAGCGGCGGCAAATTTTGCTTCGGCAATACTCATTGAAAGTGGCCTGAGCTTCCTGGGTATAGGTGCACAGCCGCCCACACCCAGCTGGGGCGCGATGATCAAGGACCATTATTCTTATATAATACTGGGTAAGGCATATCTTGCCATAGTGCCGGGAATAGCCATCATGAGCCTGGTAATGGCCTTCATGTTGCTGGGCAATTCCATACGTGACGCGACAGATGTAAAGGGTAGGGTCTAGGTCACCACTCGTTGACCCTGTTTGAATCGAGCTTGACAAATATAAAAAGCAGGATGGTAAAGCCCCACAGCCCAGAACCCCCATAGCTAAAGAATGGCAAGGGTATTCCCACCGTGGGCAACAAGCCGGTGACCATACCTATGTTCACGCAAAAGTGGATGAACAATATGCCGGCAACACTATACCCGTAGATGCGACTAAATTGGTTTTTTTGCCTTTCGGCCAAAAATATGACCCTGAGGATGAGGCCCACAAAGAGAAAGACCACGAGGGTTGAGCCTATAAAGCCCCATTCTTCACCAACGGTGCTAAAAATATAATCCGTTGATTGTTCTGGCACAAAATCGCCCTGGGTCTGCGTGCCCTGTAAAAAGCCACGCCCGGTAAGGCCACCATTGCCTATGGCAATCTCACTTTGATAAGTATTGTAGCCCACGCTCTGCTGATCTACATCATTACCCAGTACCACGTTGAACCTGTCTCTATGGCGTTGCTCAAATACATTGTTGAAAATATAGTTGACCGAAAATGCAAAAGCAATACATATCACGGGCAACAGGAAATAAAACCGCTTCCCGGTGCGTTTTTTTCTATTCTTGATGAGCAGTGCGATAGCTATTGCAACAACCCCCACGGTAATCCATAACGGCCCCACGATAAGCGTGAGGATAAAGAGTGAAACGGTAATGAGGCCGATGATCAAATAAATGCCAGAAAGTCCCTCCCGGTACAACGGAAAGAAAAATGCTGCGTACACCAGTGCACTCCCAGGGTCTGGCTGGGGGATGATAAAAATAGCCGGTAGGGCAATGATGAGAAACGCCCTTAGCTGGTGCTGAAAAGATTTTACGTCAGTTTGTATGTCACTTAGGTACTTGGCCAGGGCCAATGCTGTTGCGGACTTTGCAAACTCTCCCGGCTGTAGCGTGAACGAACCTATGGCATACCAGCTTGTTGCACCGTTCACGTTTTTGCCAAAGACATATAGCCCCAAGAGCAAAACAAGCGAAACAATATAAAATATACTCGCAAACCGTTCAAAGAACTTAGCATCTGTTGAAAGTATAAGTACAATAAGTACAAGGCTAAAAAGTATAAAGATAAACTGCTTGGTGTACAGGTTAGAAAGGTCAAAGGTCCCGCTCACGGCATCTGCTTCAAGAGAAGCCGAGTAAATGTTCATCCAGCCTATGCCCGCAAGGGCCAAAAAAAGAAAGATAGTGAGCCAGTCAAAACTTGCTGTCGCGCTTCTACTGCCCATCTATAGTTGTTGATTGGTCATCTTTTGCGATGTCTTTATCTTGTTTTTGCTCCAGCAAAAAAGAACCACTTATTTTTTTTCCATCATTTATGGAAAAAGGTTTGCCACTCAAAGGCTTTTCATATTCTTCTTCTAGGGTATGGTTCATAACCCAGTCTTCCATATCCGTGCGGGTAATTTCTCCCTTCATGTATTTCTCTATCATGAGGCTGGCAATACGACCGGCATAGCGTGAGCCCCAGTAACCGTTCTCGACAAATACGGCCAGGGCAATCTGTGGATTGTCCTTTGGTGCAAACGCAACAAAGATTGAATGGTCTGTAAGCTGAACACGGTGACCATCTATTTTTGTGAAATTCTCGGCAGTACCTGTCTTGCCACAAATCTCAATACCTGGTATGCGCAACGTGCTCGCGGTACCATAATTGTACACATCGTTCATGCCCTCCACCACAGGTTCAAAGTATTGTGGTTCTATGGTTGTGAACCGCTTTGTGCGGAAGGATTTATCAATCCCTTCCTCATTTTCAATATTCTTTACAATGTGTGGGGTATAAAACCAACCCCTATTTGCGATGGCCGCTGCCACATTAGCTAACTGTATGGGTGTGGTGATGACTTCACCTTGACCGATTGAGTTGGATATAGTAGCTGTGCTATACCATTTGTATTTAGGGTATTGATATGCTTTGTTGTAATATGTGCTATCTGGGATAAAGCCAGGCTTTCCGTTGGGAAGGTCATACCCTAGATAATCTCCTAACCCAAAACTTTCTAAATGGTGGCGCCAGGCTTCAATACCTTCTTGTGGTCTGTCATATTTTTCAATTACGCGGCGATAAACATTCGCAAAATAAGCATTGCAGCTGTTTGCAATACCGGGAATCATACTCAATGGACTGGCATGGTGGTGACAACCCAGTTTTCTTCCGCGTGAACCGTAGTAATAGCCGCCATGACAAGCAAAGCTTTCTTTGGTGTCAACCACACCTTCCTGCAATGCGATAAGGGCATTGAGTGTTTTAAAAGGCGAGCCGGGAGGATATTCAGCCTTGAGCCCACGGTCAAAAAGTGGTTTTGCGATTGAATCGTAATAGAGTTTTGTAAAGTTCTTTGAACGTTCACGGCCCACGAGCAGTGAGGGGTCATAATTGGGCGCGGCCACAAGACTGAGTATTTCGCCGGTTTGTGGCTGGATGACCACGATACCGCCGCGTTTGCCGTTCATGAGTTTTTCGCCATAGCGTTGTAGTTCACTGTCAATGGTTAATGTAACATCTTTACCTGGCTCTGGGATGGTATCTAGGGTTCCTTCTTTATAAGGGCCTATGACCCTGTTGAATTTATCTTTTTGAAAATATTGAACCCCTTTTTTTCCTCTTAAAATGTCTTCATATTGTTGCTCGACCCCCTGGCGGCCTATCAAGTCACCAGATTGATAGTAGGGGTTTTTATCAATGTCCCGGTTGTTTACCTCTGCGATATAGCCCAGGAAGTTGGAGCCAAAATCAATTTGATAATCCCTTAAGGACCTTTTTTGGATATAGAAGCCTTCATACTTTCTCATCTTTTCTTGTAGATAGGCATACTCAGCCTTTGTGAGCTGCGGTATCACTACTGATGGTAGACGTGGAGAATAAACCCTGGCCTTGTGTAGCCTGGTCTTGAGTTGCTCCTTGTCCATCTTGAGCAATCCACAGAGCTCAAGGGTGTCAAATGCCTCTACATCCTTAGGTATGACCATAACATCATATGAAGGTTGATTGCTCACCACCAACTTGCCTTCCCGGTCGTAGATATGGCCACGTTGTGGATAATCATATACCCTTTTGATAGCATTGTTCTCACTATGGCGCACGGCAGATGTGTCTAGTACCTGGAGGTAAAACAACCTTCCGGTAAAAAGAAATCCGGTTACTAGGACCACAGAAAAAAGAAGTAGTTTTCTCATCTACGCCTATAGCTAAAAAGTGATGTGAGTATTAAACATAAAACTAGGGTAAACACCCCACAGAACAACGTCTTTTTTAAGATATAGATTATATCGCTAACGTTAAAAGTTTCAAGGCTAAATAATATCAATTGATGTGTGAAGACCAATATTGAAAAATAAATCGCCCGTTGCCCTAAAGTTGTCTGGGCAACGTTGACCGCATTATATTCATAGGCTACGCCAAACACCCAGCCCAGCACCCAGTGGCGCAAGTGGGCAATGATAAGGCAGGCAGCGGCATGCATCCCGCCACTATCCATAAACATATCCAGGGTCAAGCCCAAAAGAAATGAGAAAAACAGAAATGCAGCCTTGTTTTCCGTTATGGGATACAGCAGTATAAAAAGGATGTATGGATAGGGATTGATATATCCGGCAAAGTTGATGTGATTAAAGATTGCCACCTGTGCCAGGATGAGTACAACAAAGCGCAATATGCTATTTCCCATGCTATTGCTCATCTGTGGTCTCTGCTTCTAGTTGCTGTATTTCTTCTTTGTCAAGGTTTTCTATAACATAGACATGGCCCACGTTTGTCATATCATTGAAGAGGTCTATTTCAATGGTATAGAAGTTTTCACTGGCATCAAGGGTAAAGTCACTTATGGTCCCTATGCCTATACCTTCAGGAAAAATAGTGGATTTGCCACCGGTAACTATGGTATCGCCCTTTGCCACCGGTGCTTTTTGTTGAACATCGATAAGCTTCACCTTATTGGGGTTGCCGCCTTCCCAGACCAAAATACCAAAATGGCCACTTTTTTTAAGTTTTGCATTGATTTGTGAAGTACTGTTCAAGATGCTTACCACTGTGGCATATCTTGCAGAGACATGGTCGATTATGCCTACGATACCCTTGCTTGTGATCACACCCTGATCTTGGGCTATACCAGATTTTCTTCCCCCGCGAAGGGTAAGAAAATTGTCTCTCAATGAATAATTGTTGTTGATGACCTTTGCCGTTACAAAACTGAACCTGCCACCCAGAACGGTGGAGTCTGTCTGGCGTATCAAAGAATCACTACTGGCGTATAGCTTGTTCCTGAGGGCATTGTTCTCGCTGAGCAATTGCTCGTTATGAACCCTGAGGTCGAAGTATGAATCAATGCCGCTGAGGCCATCATAAACGCCACCGGTGAGAAAATTAGCAGAGTTTACAAATTTGCTCCTGTGGTATGAGTGGGATTGAATGGTAAAAAAAAGGGCAAGCAACAAGAGCGTGATGAACAGCAGCCCATTTCTATATTTGATTAGAAAGTTTACTATTTGCTGCATGGATCACGGCCTTCTACTTGATTAATACACTTTTGTATTTCTGTAGGTTTTTTAAGGTGATGCCTGTTCCCCTTACCACTGCGCGCAAGGGATCTTCTGCGATATATACGGGAAGGTCTGTTTTTTGAGAAAGACGTTTGTCAAGCCCGCGTAGCATACTACCGCCACCAGCAAGGTAGATACCTGTATTATAGATGTCTGCGGCAAGTTCTGGCGGGGTCTGTGATAGGGTTTCCATCACGGCATCTTCAATCCTCAGGATGGATTTGTCCAGGGCCTTGGCGATTTCTCGAAAACTGATTTGCACCTGTTTGGGTTTGCCAGTGAGCAGGTCGCGCCCTTGGACGCTCATTTCTTCGGGTGGGTTCTCAAGGTCCTCGGTTGCTGCACCTATCTGTATCTTTATCCTCTCGGCACTACGCTCTCCCACATATAGGTTGTGCTGGGTGCGCATATAGTAGATGATGTCGTTTGTAAAAACGTCACCCGCGATCTTGACTGATTTGTCACAAACAATGCCTCCCAGTGCGATTACCGCAATCTCTGTGGTACCACCACCTATGTCCACGATCATGTTGCCCTTGGGCTGCATGATATCCACGCCTATGCCTATCGCGGCCGCCATGGGCTCATGGATGAGGTAGACCTCTTTGCCGTTTACGCGCTCACAGCTTTCTTTTACCGCGCGCATCTCAACCTCTGTAATACCTGATGGAATACATACGACCATGCGCAGTGAGGGGGCAAACATCCTTTTTTTAAGGGCGGGGATCTCCTTGATGAACATGCTTATCATCTGCTCGCTCGCGTCAAAATCTGCAATGACCCCATCTTTAAGCGGGCGTATCGTCTTGATGTTTTCATGGGTCTTGCCCTGCATCAGTGCAGCTTCTTTCCCGGCTTTTATAATTTTGTTGGTCGTGCGGTCGCGCGCAACTATTGATGGGCTGTCCACAACCACTTTGTCATTATGGATGATCAACGTGTTTGCCGTGCCCAGGTCTATTGCGATTTCTTCGGTAAGGAAGTCAAAAAAGCCCATATGCGGTTAAGAGTATTTTCGTAAAGGTTAAGCTACTAAAAGTACGCTAAAATATTGTGTTATCAATGTTTAAAATGTCTTGTGCCGGTCATTACCATGGCGATATCATGCGCGTTACAATAATCAATGCTCAATTGATCCTTAATAGATCCCCCGGGCTGTATCACTGCCGTGATTCCTGCTTTTCCCGCAATCTCCACACAGTCTGGAAATGGAAAAAAAGCATCACTTGCCATGACGGCACCCTTAAGGTCAAAGCCAAATGATGTAGCCTTCTCAATAGCTTGACGCAGTGCATCAACCCTAGAGGTCTGGCCGGTCCCACTGGCGGTGAGTTGACCATTTTTGGCAAACACGATGGTGTTTGACTTGGTGTGCTTACAGATTTTTGAAGCAAAGATCAAGTCTTTTAACTCGCTATCTGTAGGTTTATTGTCAGTCACGGTTTTTAAGTCTTCAAGGGCATCTGTCTTATTGTCCTTGTCCTGCACTAAAATCCCATTGAGACAGCTTCTTACCTGTTGCGTGGGGAGGGTAGTGTTTTTTTGAACAAGCAGCACCCTGTTCTTTTTTCCTTTGAGGACTTCCAGGGCCTCTGCAGAGAAGGATGGTGCAATGACCACTTCACAAAAAAGTTGATGTATTTCTTTGGCTGTAGCCAAATCAATTTCCCTATTTGCGATGAGTATACCTCCAAATGCAGAGACAGGGTCACCGGCAAGTGCATCTACATACGCTTGGTGCAGCGTCTCACGCTGGGCCAGGCCGCAGGCATTGTTGTGCTTTAAGATCGCAAAAGTGGGTGCTTCCCCCTCAAACTCAGCCATGAGGTTCACGGCAGCATCTACATCCAGGAGGTTGTTGTACGATAGTTCTTTGCCATGAAGCTTGTCAAACATCTCATCAAAGGGACCATAAAAAGTTCCTTCTTGATGAGGGTTTTCACCATAGCGCAAGGTTTTGCCTTGCTGTATGCTGGTTTTGTAAACGGTTTCTTCTTCATTAAAATAATTGAAGATTGCCGTATCATAGTGCGAGGAGATATTGAATGCCCTGGCGGCAAAACGTTTACGGTCTGCCAGGGATGTGTGACCGTCTTTTTCTGAGATAAGTTCAAGTACATCTTCATAATCATCTACTGATGATACACAAAGTGTATCCTTGAAGTTTTTTGCGGCAGCGCGAATCAACGAGATGCCCCCTATGTCAATCTTCTCCACGATATCCTGCTCAGGTGCGCCAGAAGCAACGGTTTTTTCAAAGGGATATAGGTCAACGACCACGATATCCAGTTGGGGTATTTCATATGCTTCCATCTCTTTGATATCACCATCATGGTCCTGACGGTTAAGAATGCCACCAAAAATCTTGGGATGCAGGGTCTTTACCCTCCCGCCCAGGATTGAGGGGTAACTCGTGACGTCTTCTACACGTACAACGGGTATCCCCAGGTCGTTGATGAACTTTTCAGTACCACCGGTTGAATATATGGTGATCCCCAGGTCATTGAATTTCTTGATAAGTGGTTCTAGGCCATCTTTGCTAAAAACCGAAACGAGCGCGCTCTTTGCACGAATATCAGTGCTCATGAGATTTGTGAATTAGGGTGCAAAAGTATGAATTTAAGGCCTAAAATTTGACTGGGTAATATGTATTTTCCAAAGAAAAATTTGTAACGTTATACATCTCCTTGCGTCTTACACGCAGCTAGGATAATTTGCACATATGCTAATCTACTTAAGGATATTTAAAGAAAGTCTCGCCTTTGCCGTCAATGCATTGCGAAACAACAAGTTGCGTACTTTTCTTTCATTGCTGGGGGTCACTATTGGGATTTTCTCCATCATAGGCGTTCTCGCTGCCGTTGATTCCCTGAAAAGGGATATAGAAGGTTCGCTGTCAAGCCTGGACAACAGTACCATCTTTGTTTCCCGTTTTTCTTTTGGCCCTACGGATGTCCCTCAATGGAAAAGGGAGCAATATCCTGATGTTACCTATGAAGAATATAACTTCATGTTGCGCAACGTACCTGACCTTGAGGCGGCATCATACTCGCTCAATGTGGGGCGCGAGTCTATAAAATATGAAGATAAGGTCGTAACCGGTGTCAATGTGGGTGCCGTAACTGAAGGATACTACAACATCGAGGCCCTCAAGCTGGAGCAGGGCAGGTTTTTTAACGAGGCAGAATCCATCAGCGGTAGCATGGTGGCGGTGATAGGAGATGAAATTGCTCAAGGGCTTTTTGGGGGTTCAGATGCGGTGGGCAAGGAAATACGTATGTATGGTCAAAGGTTTACCGTTATAGGTGTCCTTGAAAAAGAGGGGAGCAGCCCCTTTGGTGAATCTAAGGACACGTCCATCATCATTCCCGTAAACGTGGTGCGCCGTATTTATGGCAATAACAACAAGTCCACCTTTCCCATGATTGTGGTAAAACCGGTGAGTGGGGTGGATGTGGCAGAGTTCAATGCGATTCTTGCTCAAAAACTCAGGGTGTACAGGGGCCTTAAGCCCACAGATGACAATAACTTTTTTGTCAATCAACTCTCTGGGTTTGCAGATATGATCGAGAGTATCACGGGCACAATGTCCATGATAGGCTGGGCCATAGGTGGATTTTCACTGCTCGTGGGCGGTTTTGGTATTGCAAACATCATGTTTGTGAGCGTCAAGGAGCGCACAAATCTCATAGGGATTCAAAAGGCGCTCGGCGCGCAAAACAAGTTTATATTGCTCCAATTCTTGTTTGAAGCCCTCTTCCTGGCAGTGCTGGGCGGTTTGATAGGGATCTTGCTGGTTTGGCTCGTGAGTATTGCCGCTACTGCAATGGTCGATAGTTTTGAATTTGTACTTTCTTTTACCAACTTGATGATAGGCCTGGGAGTCTCCCTGCTTATAGGTCTTGTCGCTGGTGTGTTTCCGGCATTTCTTGCTGCCCGGCTTGACCCTGTTGAGGCCATCAGGACGGGGATGTAGTTATATGGCTTTCGCCGAAAGGCTAAACATCAAGAATAACCGCTACCTGGGCGTTCACCCATTCCAGGAAATCTTCATCTGCCTTGGTGAACGGGTCAGGGGTGTGTGAGTCAATGTCTATCTGGCCTATGTTCTCGCCATTTACAAACAACGGAATCACGATCTCGCTCTTTACCGTGATGCTGCAGGCAATGTAGTTGTCCTGGGCGTTTACATCTGGCACGACAAAATTTTTATTGCTTACCGCAACCTGGCCGCAAATCCCCTTGCCAAAAGGAATTATGGTGTGGTCCGTGGGTTCACCGGCATAGGCACGCAGCTTGAGTTCTGGCTTGTCGCCGTTTTTAAAATAAAAACCTACCCAGTTGTAATGGGCCACGTTTTCCTTGAGGATGCTGCATACCTCTTCAAGCCTATGTTCAACGGAAAGGGTGCCGCTGTTCAACGTTTTTGATATTTGGGGTTTTAGGGCTTCAAAACTCATTTTTCTTGTATTTTTGGCGCAGTCACCACATCCTGTTCATGCTGCAAATCATTCGCAAATATAAGTCGGTACTTCGTTTTATCCTTACATTTCTGGGTACATATCTCGTGCTTACCTTTTGCTATAACCTGTACCTCAAGCATGCTGCTTCACAAGAATTTTATCCTGAATACATAACTCATGTTGTCGCGGTACAAAGTTCTGAGGTGGTGACGTGGTTTGGTTATGATTCTCACATAGAGCCTCATCCCCATGAGGCGAGCATGAAATTATGGGTCAATGAAAAATACCTTTCGCGCATTGTTGAGGGATGCAATGCCGTAAGCGTCATGATTCTTTTTGTGTCATTTGTGTTGGCATTTTTTAATGGCTGGGGCCGTACGCTGCTTTTTATCCTGCTGGGCGTGGTGATTATTTATGTGCTCAATATTTTTAGGATAGCATTTTTGGTCATAGGGCTCTATGAGCATCCAGAGTATAGGGATTTGCTGCATGATGTCATATTTCCTGCCGTTATTTACGGGATTGTCTTTTTGCTATGGTTGTACTGGGTAAACAAGGTGACGGCAAGAAAATGAAAAGAACCATCACCATACTCCTGGTCATCCTGCTCTTTGCCGTGCTGGCGGCCATTCGGTTTTTTCAGGAGCAATTGTTTTATGACCCATTGCTTGATTTCTTTAAATATGAATATATGCAAGATGCTGGGCTGCCCAGCTATGAAATGTCAAAACTTTTACTTTTTACGGGTTTGCGCTATTGGTTAAACACCATGATTTCTTTGCTTGTGCTGTGGGTTTGCTTTCGCGAAAGCACCATCCTTAAGTTTGCCCTGATTATTTATATGCTTGCTTTTATCGTGCTTCTGGGGATATTTATTTTCTTGCTAAATGATTATGAGCCTTCAAATTATTTAACCTTGTTTTACGTGCGACGTTTTTTAATACAACCCTTGCTCATCATCTTACTGTTGCCTGCTTTTTACTATCAAAGAAAACGCAAGGTCTAGCGTTTTAGTTTTTGCTATTCATCGTCTGCTCCAGCGCTTTTGCATTTTTTAGCGCAACGGAATATGCATCCACAATTTTTTGTGCGTTTTCAACCGTGGGGTTTTTAATGGCTTCGGCAATGTATGGCATCTTCAGGATGTCAAAGTTTTCGGTTTGTGTTTCTTTGGCAACAGCCTTAAAGGCCTCGGAATATGATTTTGCCATGAGCGCGCCACTGTTCTGTGCTATAATTTGAGCTAGTGTGGGTGACTTTGTTTCTTCTTTTGTGGATTGTTTAATGGCCTTAGTGGACTGTGCAAGGTAAATGGGTTCATAATCAGCATCAAGATTTGCGACTGCCTTTTGTAGCTTGTCCAGTACTTGCTGTATTTTTTCTATCTCTTTACCGTTGTCATTATGGTTTATTCCCACCGCTGTATTGATAAAGCTGAAGGCATCTTCACCAGCGGAAGAGGACCAGGCAATGCCCACGATGTTTTTATAATCTCCCAGTTTCATTGCATCTGGGGATACAGATATGCCCATACCATCGCCCTGACCTGATGGGAGTATGTAATCACCTATGTTAGTTTGTCCTATGACCTTTATGGGAACTTGCCCCATGAAGGCAACTTTTGCATAATCACGGTCAGAACCTTGGGGAGGCATGGCGCCTATGACCGTGGGGTTTTGACTGATTACCATAAAGGTGTTGGCATGGGTGAAACTTTTTGAGATTTCACCTCCATCAACGCCCACTATTTCTCCGAATGTCAATTTTTCATTGGGATTGCGCTTTTTGAGCCACTCGGCATAATCTGCTCCGCCAGATTCAAATGCCACACCACGGGTTTCTTGATTGTAAGAGATATATGCACCAAACTGCCACCCGGCAACCCCCATATCTATAAAACTCCAGAGGGCATCATCACAATCACCCACGGTACACCCTGTTGCCAGGGCAGCGCCCAAATTGACGCCAAATCCAAAAGAAGAATTTAGCAATTCTAGATAAATGAGATATGCATTGAAAGTGTAATCGTTAGCAAAGAAGGTATTAGGAGGGACATCAGCAGGGTCAGTATTTTCTTCACCACCATCTAAAATATCATCAACCGAGGGCTCACCAAAAATACTGGTCAACAGCACTTCATCAAGATTATCAAGATATTCAAAACCCTCGATACGGCCACGGGCCGTGTTGCCAGAAAAAAAAGTGAGATAGTTGTAATCACGATGGGCATAAGAGGTGTTCATCATGTTGACCGCTATGCCCTGACCTCCTGTTTCGACTAGTAGTGCATGGGCATTTTTATCGTCTTCATCGCCAAAAACAGAGTGTTTTATGGTTACCTTTTTTTGAAATGAGCTACTGTCATTGACTTCGAGTTTGCCATTTAGCTGTGTGTCTCCATCCACGGTTAGGTTGCCGCTTAAATAGGAGGGGCTTTCATTGTTCACATTCAGGTCTGCGTTGAGGTTTGTAACGCCATCTGCAATGATTTCCCTATGTTTTACATAGGGTATGTAATACAAAGGCTGCTCGCTAAAAAGAATAAAACCACCGCCGTTGTTTATATCTATTTCCACGGTTAGGGTTTTGGCATCAGCCCAATAGATTTCATTAAAGGTTGCGCTGCCCTCTCCTGTGGGTGTTCCGTGGCCTATGATAACATTGATCATGCCGTATGGGTCTGTCTCGGTCTCCTGGGTTTCTTGATATTCTAAAATGCCGTTTTTTCCGGCAATGGTAAAACGCATGGTCACTGGGGTGCTTCCCAGGTTACCAGCGGCTATGTCAACCCCGGGTATTTCTTGGCCATCGTTGTTCATCACAATGGCCTGGTAGCTAATGCCGTCAGTTTGTGCAAATAATGGTATGGAGCAAAAAAGAAAAGATAAAAGATTAATTATTTGTTTCATGATCAATAGTTTAAAAAGCGCAATTGCAGCCAGGAAGGTTTATTACCAGGCCTACACTGACTTGATGGGTAGATATGTTGAGATTTTCTTGGCTGGCCCCTGTTGCCGCTATTTGAAAGCTATAGCCATAAGAATAGGCAAGTTGTGCCATGGCATTTTTTGCTATGGGGAACTGTATTCCTGGACCCGCCCTGGCATAAACTATATGACTATCAAATTCATCTTCTCCCTTAAGGTCATATACATCATTATTGATGGTTTGACTGCCATGTACGAGAAATTCGATTGACGGTATTGCCCTGAGGAAGAATTTAAAATCGCGATGTTGCAAGAAAGTATATTCTATACCAGGGGAAATCCCTATGTACCGCACATCCCAGGAATAGTGCACATCAAGGGCGGCACTGCTGCCCTCTGAGGCATAACCCATGTAGGAGAGGCTGCCCAGAAGGAATAAATTACGTTTGTCATTGAGGATTTGGCGGTAGCCCACGGTCAGGAAACCCTTAGTCTTGCTCTGTAAATCCTTGAGGGCGGTACCCTGTGAATCTGTATAATGAAAACTTGAAATTACGGGCCCTGCCTCAAAGAAAATCTGCTGCGCTTTAATTTGGCTTACGCCAAAAAAACAAAGCAGCGCCAAGAACATGCTCTTTTTCATCCTTAGTTCTTGATTATCATGTTAGTGAATCTGGTACGGCCTACTTTCGTGACAACGAGATAATTGCCCGCCGAAAATCTAGAAAGGTCAAGAATGGCGCTGGCATCCGCATCATAAGTGATAACCTTGAGCATTTTGCCTGCCATGTCATACACTTCTACGCGAGCTTCCAGCAATCTGTCTTTATCAAATTTGAACCTTACGTAACTGCTAAAGGGATTAGGGTAGACAAAAACACGTGAGGAACCTTCTTCAAGCAAGTCGCCAAAAACGGTGGGCGAGAGGGGCTGTATAAAACCTTGTCTTATTTCATTGCCCTCAAGTTGATAGCGGCCTGTAGGGCTGGCCTGACCTATACTTTGCTGAAAGAAGTATATATCACTGTTTATTTTAACGATATCAGACTTTCCCTGGGTGCCCAGGCTTTCCCTCATTTTAGACTGAGCAAAACCCGCATGTGCTAATATCAATAACATGAAAACAGTAAGGTAATTGTATTTCATTTCAGTTGGTTTATTGCTAATGTATTGATTTATAGTATATATTAGTGGTTTTTGTGGTGTTGTCCACCGTTTGTCCACCGTGGTTTCAGATAAAAAACCATTCCTTTCGGTGAAATTTATACTGCAATACTCGTTACCTAACTTTTTAAGAAATGAAAAATTCTCGACAGGTCTTATCCTTTCTTGTTCTACTTTATTCAAGTATTGGGTTTTCGCAGGATCAAAAAACAGTTGACAGTCTACTTGCCATTGTCAAAACTCAAAAGGATACTTCACGCATCAATACCTATCGTAGCCTTTTTTTTGAATTTATCTATGCAGATTATAAAAAGGCTGGGCAATACAATGCACTCAGCAGGAAGTATGCCTATGAATTAGGAAATAAAGATTTTATCGCACGCACCACTAATGAATATGGCGTGTACCACTTGATAATTTCAGATTATAGGGATGCCGTTAAGATACTGGATACAGCCTATACCCTTTACGAAGAACTGGGTAACAAGGAGCGCATGAGCGCACTGCTCAATAACAAGGCAAATGCACTTAGAAGCCTGGGGCAAATGGATGCAGCACTTGAAACCCATATGAAATCCCTGAAGATAAAAGAAGAGCTGGGGCTTACGGGTGATCCTATCGGCGCTAGCTATTGGAACATTGGCAATATTCATGGAGATATGGGCAATTACAATATCTCTAATGAATATTATAGAAAAGCCTTGAAAATCTATGAAGCACTAAATCAGGAAGAAGATGTGCTAACCCTCAACAACCTGCTCGCCATAAACTATAAAAACCTAAAGGACTATAGCAAGGCCATACCCGTCCTCAAAGAATCCATTGAAGCATATAGAAAGTTCAATAGGCCTAACGATGAGGCGGGTGCCTACGATAATTTAGGACAACTGTATGTTGATATGGATAGCCTAGATCAAGCGCTCGAGAATTTTGAAAAATCGCTTGCCATTAGTAAAGAAAACGGCGAACGCTCACTGGTAGGTCTCAACTTAAGGAATATAGGCGATGTCTATCTCAAGCAGGGCAATGCCGCAAGGGCACTGCCGCTTTTTCAAGAAGCTTTGAAAATCTCTAAAGAAACGGGGACTAACAAAAAGATGATACTTGACTATAAAAAACTTGCGGCTGCCCATGCTGATCTAGGCCACTATAAACTGGCCTATGAAAATCATGTAAATTATCATGAACTCAATGATTCTCTTATAGGAAAGGAAACCGAGGAGAATTTTAAAGAGCTTGAAGCTAAATATCAAACCGAAAAGAAAGAACAACAGCTTGAACTGCAAAAAAGTCAAATAAATCTACTTGAAGAAAAGCAGCAAAAAGGGCGTTTACGCAATATCCTGCTCATCAGCGTGTCCATCATCACGCTTGCCCTTTTAATCGCCATCTATTATGCCTTGCGGCAAAAAATACGCAGAAAGGAGGCCGAAGAAGAAAAGTTGCAAAATGAGATAGATTATAAAAAGAGGGAGCTAACCGCCCAGGCCGTACAACTGGCACATAAAAATGAAATGCTCGAAAAGCTCAAGGTGCAATTGAACGAGCTTTCGCCAAAATCAAATACCTCGCAGGATATTCAACGGCTTGTGAATGATATACGCATCGACATGGCCAATGATGCTAACTGGTTGCAGTTTAAGAGCTATTTTGAAGAAGTGCATCAAAATTTTTATAATCAGGTAAAGACGAAATATCCTGTGTTGAGTCAAAATGACCTTCGCCTTATCGCGCTCCTCAAGATGAACCTTTCTTCTAAAGAAATAGCCAATGTTTTGAACGTTTCGCCGGAAGGCATAAAGAAATCCCGGTACAGGCTGCGTAAAAAACTGGAGCTAGATACTGAGGATTCTCTCGAAGAAACCATTATGCAGTTATAAAACAAAAAGGCCGTTCACAATTGCGAACGGCCTTGAATATTAAGTACGAAGATGTATTTTACATCATTCCTGGCATACCGCCACCCATTCCGCCTGGCATTCCACCTCCAGCATTTTCTTCTGGGATGTCTATCAATGCACATTCAGTTGTCAAGATCATACCCGAAACTGATGCTGCGTTTTCAAGGGCGATACGTGTCACTTTCTTAGGATCTATAATACCTGCCTCGAGCATGTCTACATAGGTTTCAGATTTAGCATCGTAACCATAATTGTCCTTTCCTTCCATTACTTTAGCGATAACTACAGAGCCTTCTCCACCGGCATTTGAAACAATGGTTCTCAATGGCGATTCTATGGCCTTGTTCACGATTTGAACGCCTGTGGTCTCGTCAAGGTTTTCTGTAGCGATGTTCTCAAGTACTTTTTTGGCACGTACCAGGGCAACGCCACCACCTGCAACGATACCTTCTTCAACAGCGGCACGTGTTGCATGGAGGGCATCATCCACACGGTCTTTTTTCTCCTTCATCTCAACTTCACTGGCAGCACCCACATAAAGTACGGCCACACCACCTGCCAGTTTAGCAAGGCGTTCTTGAAGTTTTTCCCTGTCATAGTCACTTGTAGTGGTCTCGATTTGAGATTTTATCTGTCCTACACGGCCATCGATGGTTTCTTTATCACCGGCACCGTTGACGATTGTGGTGTTATCCTTGTCAATGGTCACCGTTTCTGCGGTTCCCAGCATATCTATCGTGGTGTTTTCAAGGGTAAACCCGCGCTCTTCACTTATTACGGTACCACCTGTTAGTATAGCAATATCCTCAAGCATTGCCTTGCGACGGTCACCAAAACCGGGAGCTTTTACCGCTGCGATCTTAAGGGCACCACGTAGTTTGTTTACCACAAGTGTTGCGAGGGCTTCACCATCCACGTCTTCGGCAATGATAAGAAGTGGCTTGCCTGATTGAGCTACTGGCTCTAGAACAGGAAGCAAATCTTTCATTGAAGAAATCTTCTTGTCAAAAAGCAGGATGTAAGGATTTTCTAGCTCTGTTTGCATTTTTTCGCTATTTGTAACGAAATATGGAGAAAGGTAACCACGGTCAAACTGCATACCTTCTACAACATCCACATAAGTGTCAGTTCCCTTAGCTTCTTCAACGGTGATAACACCTTCTTTACCTACTTTGCCAAAGGCTTCGGCGATAAGCTCACCTATCACTTCATCATTGTTTGCAGAGATTGAGGCGACTTGCTTGATTTTTTCAGAAGAGTCACCTACTTCAGTCGTTTGCTCGGCAAGGTTTTTTGTGATGGCTTCAACTGCTTTGTCTATACCGCGTTTAAGGTCCATGGGGTTAGCGCCAGCAGCAACGTTTTTAAGTCCTTCTGCTACGATAGCTTGTGCAAGTACGGTTGCAGTGGTTGTACCGTCACCGGCAAGGTCGTTGGTTTTAGAAGCAACTTCTTTTACCATTTGCGCTCCCATGTTCTCAAGAGCGTCTTCTAATTCAATTTCCTTTGCTACTGATACACCATCCTTTGTAACTACGGGTGCACCAAATGATTTGCTGATAATCACGTTACGACCCTTAGGTCCCAGTGTTACTTTTACAGCATTTGCCAAAGCATCAACGCCACGCTTGATGCCGTCTCTTGCCTCGATGTCAAATTTTATATCTTTTGCCATTTCGTATTATATTTTTGTTGGTTTCGCTTTAAGCGAAAAAAAATTATGGTTAATTGTTTAAAGAAGTTAGAGATTAAACTATCGCGAGGATGTCATCCTCACGCATCATAAGATAGTCAACGCCATCAAGTTTGATCTCTGTGCCGGCATATTTGCCATATAGTACACTGTCACCCACCTTGACGGTCATGTCATGGTCCTTGTTGCCACTTCCCACAGCTACTACTTTTCCTTTTTGTGGTTTTTCTTTAGCGGTGTCTGGTATGTATAAACCAGATGCTGTTTTGGTCTCTGCGGCCATAGGCTCCACAAGGACCCTGTCTGAAAGGGGCTTGATGTTTACTCCCATTGTTTTATTGATTTTTATGTTTAACTAATTTTTCTAAAGTTCAAGGGCTAGTGGGCAGAAATTATGCCAGTAGCGACTGGCTGACAAAAAGGCAAAAAAAAGACCGCATTACTGCGGTCTGTGAAATTTTATGCTGTAAAAAATGTCATTAATTTGACGTGCTGTCCGTTGAAGTGGCAGGTGTTGTTGTTGCGGGTGCTTGCTGTGCAGGGGCAATGTCCTCAATGTTTTCTCCTTGAATCAACTTGGATTCTGAGTCATTTCCTCCAAAGATCGTCACGTTGCTTATCAAGATAAGCACGAGCAAAAGCGTGGCAAGTACCCATGTACTCCTGTCAAGAAAATCAGTGGTTTTCTTCACACCGCCCATTTGCTGTGTTCCTGCTCCACCAAAACTAGATGATAAACCTCCACCTTTAGGGTTTTGTACCATGATAACAACGATAAGCAAAAATGCCACAACGATGATGAGCCCTAAGAATATTAAAAACATAATCTTTATTATTTATTATCCTGCAATCTGTCTATTGCCCGAATTTGGTCTGCAAAGAAACCACTTTTTTTGGGATATTTCAAACTTAAAATCTTGTAGGCCATTTTGGCCTTTTTGTAATTCTTCTGTTCTGTGTAAACCCTTGCCAGTGTTTCGGTCATGAGGGTTTCGGGGGGTAGTTCCTGCTCGCTGGCCAGATTCTTTTTTATGGTTTCCTCTGGAGGTTTTACCTTGATTTTCGGCGAGTTTTTGATAAACTCATCGATGATCTGAAATTTTTTCTCCCGTTGTGGATCAAGATGCTCATTTTCTGTATCGGGTTCACTTTTGCCAGGGCGGTCAATGGGTTTTAATACCGTGAGCTTTAACCATTCTCCAAAGGAGTGCGTGTCACTCTTTGTAAAATCAATGGGCGTGCCCATGACAGGGGTGCTGGTTTGGGGTTCTTTGCGTACAAAGAAGTTGGGGTCAAGCACATCATTGGCCTTTTTGAGTTCTTCTTTTTCCACTTGTATTGAGACATCGTGGGCTCCATGTACATTAATGTTTCTCAACTTTGACTCTTGCTCCTTTATTTGATGGCTGATGTCATTTTGCTGAAAAGCATCTGAAGTGATAAAATCAAAAAGGATGGACCTGTCCTGGGTATGGGCGGCCGTTACCTTTAATTGCTTGTTATAATGATAGCTATTTGCATTTTTAAGTCCTTTGAGGTAAACCGCCCTGGCGGCCTGAAAAAATGGAAACTTGTCCACAATGGTCGCCAATTGTTCCGTTTGTTGTGCGGTAAGGCGCTCAGGATGTTCCAGGAGATATGTAAAGGTCTGTATGTTCATCTACCACTTGGCCAGTGAAGCGTTAAAAATATCCTGGGTGATACGTTCAAAGATTTCTGCAACTGCATCATCAAGTACTGCCCCTACCAGCTGTTGTGTGCCAGGCCTGTCAACATAAAATGAAAAGCGTTGCTCAAAGTCATCGCTGCCGTCTTCCTTCTTTGTGTTAATGAACCGTACATTGATGGCAATGGTCAAGCGGTTTTGTGCGGCAACGTTATCAGATGTTGCTGTTTGAGGAGCGATATAATAATCTACGATTTCACCCTCATAGATAAGGTCGCCACCATTGTTTACCAGGCTCAGGCTGGTCTGGTTCTGTATCAAGTCCTGCAGGGCAAAGGTAAAGTCGCGGTCAAGCCCGGGCTCGATAAGCGGGGCATCGTTCACAAAGTTGTTTACCTGAAACGTCTCGGTCCCCGGCTCAATGGACACTCCAGAAAAACTGTAGAACCCACAACTTGTCAAGGTAAGTAGGCTTGCGCCAAAAAAAATACTTTTGATTCGGTTTCTCATGCTTGTAGCGTCCTATTTTAAGGGCTTAAACGTAATTAAATTTTATTAAAGTGCCCTACAGGTCGTATTGTTTGATCTTTCGGTACAAGGTGCGTTCGCTTATTCCCAGTTCTTTAGCAGCAGCCTTGCGCTTACCGTTGTGGCGTTCCAGTGATTTTTGAATCAGCTCCAGTTCTTTTTCCTGCAGGGATAATGTTTCTTCTTCCTCTACATCCTCGGCAAAATGGTACTTGTCGCTCAATTCTTCGGGGGCTGAAGATTCATGGGGGATGTGCAGCACCTCTGTGATGTCCTCACTGGCATCAAATGTTTCTTCTTCAGGATCAGTGCTGTAAATCTTTTTGATAAGTGACTTGTTCTTCTCCTGGGTCTCGGCGCTATTGCCTTTTTCCATCAGCTCAAGGGTAAGCTTTTTAAGGTCATTGAGGTCTCCCTTCATGTCAAAGAGGACCTTGTAGAGTATCTCTCGTTCGCTGCTAAAGTCACTTTCAGTACCCTTGGGTTTTATGACCGCGGGCAGGTTGCTGCCATTATCCGGTAGGTAGGACCTTAGCTTCTCAGCAGAGATTGTCCTGTTGTGCTCCAGTACCGAAACCTGCTCGGCAATGTTTCTCAATTGCCTGATGTTTCCGCTCCAACGGTATTTGATAAGTAGATCAATGGCACCATCCTCCAGGCGTATGGTGGGCATTTTATATTTATTGGCAAAGTCTGAAGCAAATTTTCTGAACAACAGGTGGATGTCGTTTTTCCTATCGCGCAAAGGGGGCAAGTGTATTTCTACAGTGCTGAGGCGATAATAGAGGTCTTCCCTAAACTTCTCGTTCTTGATGGCCTCAAACATGTTGACGTTTGTGGCGGCAACGATGCGCACATCTGTTTTTTGGGTCTTTGAAGACCCTACTTTTAAAAATTCGCCGTTTTCCAGGACGCGTAGTAACCGCACTTGCGTGGGAAGCGGGAGCTCTCCCACTTCATCAAGAAATATGGTCCCACCATCAGCTTCTTCAAAATATCCGCTACGGGTTTGCGTCGCGCCTGTAAAGGCACCTTTTTCATGGCCAAAAAGCTCACTGTCAATCGTACCCTCTGGGATGGCGCCGCAATTGACCGCGATGTATTTATTGTGCTTTCTATGAGAAAGTGAATGTATGATGCGGGGAATGCTCTCCTTGCCCACGCCACTTTCTCCCGTTACCAGCACGGAGATGTCAGTAGGGGCGACCTGGATGGCCTTCTCGATGGCGCGGTTGAGTCTTGCATCATCGCCTATGATGCCAAAACGCTGCTTAATGGCGTGTACAGATTCCATTTCTTAATTGTTTTCTGAGTAGCCTACAGCTTCACCTATAAGTGTTGTGCTGGTACATTCAGTTATTTTTACCATGACAAAATCGCCTGGCTTGTAGTTTTCTTTAGGGAATACGGCAACGGTGTTCTGTGAGTTTCTTCCACTCCAGTGGGCATCACTTTTTTTAGAAGACTTCTCGATGAGGATTTCCATGGTCTTGCCCACTTGTTTTTGCGTATTGTAATGGGAGTGTTCTTGTTGCAGGGCAATGACTTCCTGTAGGCGGCGCTTTTTAGTCTCCTCGGGGATGTCATCTTCAAGCTTGCGGGCGGCCAGTGTGCCGGGTCTTTCACTATAAGCAAACATGAATCCGAAATCATATTTTACATACTTCATCAAACTTATGGTATCCTTGTGATCTTCTTCGGTCTCCGTGGGGAAACCGGTGATCATGTCCTGCGAGATAGCACAATCTGGGATGATTTTGCGGATGTTATCAATGAGTTCAAAATACTCTTCACGGGTATGCAGGCGGTTCATTTCCTTCAAGATCCTGTTGCTGCCGCTTTGTACCGGCAGGTGGATGTAATTACAGATGTTGGGATATTTTGCCATGCTCTCAATCACGTCAAGTGTCATGTCCTGTGGATTTGAGGTGGAGAAACGAATCCTCATTTTAGGCTGTGCAATGGCAACAAGTTCAAGCAGTTTTGCAAAATTTACCGAGGTGGCCTTCTGCATGTCGCTGGCTTTGTCAAAGTCTTTTTTGAGCCCGCCCCCATACCAGAGGTAGCTATCAACGTTTTGACCTAGGAGGGTAACCTCTTTAAAGCCTTTTGCCGCAAGGTCATTGATTTCTTCTATGATACTTTGTGGATCCCGGCTACGCTCGCGACCACGGGTAAAAGGTACCACACAAAAAGTACACATGTTATCACAGCCCCGGGTAATGCTCACAAAAGCGGTAACCCCGTTGCTTTGCAGTCGCACGGGCGAGATATCGCCGTAGGTTTCTTCTTTAGAAAGGATGACATTTACCGCGTTGCGGCCTTCTTCAACTTCCTCTATTAAGTTGGGCAGGTCTTTATAGGCATCGGGTCCCACTACAAGGTCCACGATTTTTTCTTCTTCCAGGAATTTGCTCTTCAAGCGCTCTGCCATACAGCCCAGCACGCCCACCTTCATGGATGGGTTTATTTTTTTTACAGCATTGTATTTTTCAAGCCGTTTTCTTACCGTTTGCTCAGCCTTTTCACGAATGCTGCAGGTGTTTACCAGCACAAGGTCAGCTTCTTCCAGCGACTGTGTGGTGTTGTATCCCTGTTTTTCAAGGATTGAGGCCACGATTTCACTGTCGCTAAAGTTCATCTGGCAACCATAGCTCTCAATAAAAAGTTTCTTTGGGTTTGCCTTGTCACCGCTTAGCACGAGCGCCTGTCCTTGAATGTTTTCGTCAATTATCTTCTCCATGTATTCTTATCTGGGCTTAAAAGAACGGCAAAGATACAACGTATGGAGGAAGTGACAAAGTGGCAGAAATTATATTTGTTTTCTTTTCGCTGCAGCGAAAAAATGATTGCAAGAATCACGCAACCATTTATTATCTTTTGCATCTACTTAGAAACCAATCAATCATGAAAAAATCACTACTGTTTCTTTTTGTCCTGCTTTTAGGGATTTCATGCGATAAGGACGATGACAATACTGAAATCGTCACCGTGGCCGTGCCCATAACCGTTAAAAAAGCTGATTTGCGGGCCCAGGTAGATGTTGTTGCGCCCAGGGCCATTGACGAATCCGGGAAATTTTATTTTTACAAAGACTATATTTTTGTAAATGATTCGGCAAAGGGGGTGCACATCATTGATAACTCACAACCAGAAAATCCTCAAAAAATAGCTTACCTCAAGGTTCCTGGTACCTATGACATGGAGGTGAAGGGCAATATACTGTACGTGGATAGTTATACTGACCTTGTCTTGTTTGACCTGCATGATATCAACAATATACATTTAATGGATAGGTATATTGATGTGCTGGGAGATACCAATTATACGTGGCCCTTACTGGCAGATAATGTATGGAGTTTTGATTTTGAAAATTACGATTATAAGGAAGATTTGATTGTGGGCTGGGAGTATAAGCAAGTAAAACGGAAAATGGATCCTGGTATGGTATATTTTGATGGTACAATGAGCCTTGCTTCTTATAATACAGCATCTAAGGGAGCAGGAGTGGGCGGTTCATTTGCCCGGTTTAAGATTGTGGGCAACCGTCTTTATGTTGTTGATCATTCTGCCTTGTACACGTTTGATATTTCATCTACAGAAGATGTTCAAAAATTAAATGAACAGCGGATAGGCTGGAATATAGAGACCATCTTCAATCAAGATGATTATCTGTACCTGGGCAGTAGCAGCGGGATGTTTATCTTTGATATTGCAAATCCTGATGCGCCGGCCTATGTTTCACAAATACAGCATCTATATGGTTGCGACCCTGTGGTAGTTGATGGTGATTATGCCTATGTGACCATAAGGGGGGGTAATCCCTGTGGGCAGGATGAGAGCATACTTGAAGTCGTGGATGTCTCTGACAAGAACAATCCCACTTCGGTTAAAATGATTGATATGAACGAGCCTTATGGACTAGGGGTTCATGACGATAAACTCTATGTAAGCGATGGGCCAAATGGATTGCATATATATGACAAGACTGACCCCGTGAACATCGAACTTTCAAAAATCATGGAAGATATCCAGATTTTTGATGTGATACCCTTGCAGGACAAACTCTTGATGATAGGAGATAACAAGCTTCGCCAATATTCATACTCAGAGGATGGATTGACAGAAATAAGTGTTTTTGACCTTCAGTAATAAAGGAAAACCTTGATTTTCTGTTGATTTTAGATACTTCATGCACCCTGGTTGGCGCTTTGATATGAGGCAATAATTTTTTTTACCATACTTTTGCGGCAAGGAGAGCAAGGTTAATACCTTTATATTTATGTAGAGGGATGGCAACCTTTATCTATCTAACAAAAAATTTATGGCAAAAAATCTAGTCATCGTAGAGTCACCCGCAAAGGCTAAGACCATCGAGAAATACCTGGGTAAGGATTACAAGGTGGAAAGCAGCTTTGGTCACATTGCAGACCTCCCCACTAAAGAATTAGGGGTGGATGTAGAAGGTGATTTTACCCCAAAATATAAAGTATCTTCAGACAAGAAATCTGTAGTAAAAAAATTAAAGGACCTTGCGGGAAAGGCAGAAACAGTCTGGCTGGCAAGTGATGAAGACCGTGAGGGAGAAGCCATTGCATGGCACCTTGCCGAGGAGTTGAAACTGGACAAGGACAAGACTAGGCGCATTGTTTTTTCTGAAATCACAAAAAAGGCAATCTTAAAGGCCATTGAAAACCCCAGGAGCATTGATTATAACCTGGTCAATGCACAACAGGCACGCCGTGTCCTGGACAGGCTGGTGGGCTATGAGATTTCACCGGTGCTCTGGCGCAAGGTCAAGGGTGGCCTTTCGGCCGGAAGGGTGCAAAGTGTTGCCGTGCGGTTGATTGTTGAACGTGAGCGGGAAATTTTGGCCTTTGAGCCACAAGATTATTTTAGGGTTGATGCAGAGTTTGCAAATGAAGATGGGAAGACCTTAAAGGCAAAACTTCCCAAAAACCTGGATAACAAAAAGGAAGCAGAACAATTTTTAAAGGCAAATGCCAATGCAACCTTTAAAGTGGCTTCCCTTTCCACAAAACCGGCAAAAAAATCACCGGCACCCCCATTTACCACTTCAACCCTGCAGCAGGAAGCCTCGCGTAAGCTCTATTTTTCAGTAAGCAAGACAATGACCCTGGCGCAAAGGCTTTATGAGGCAGGTCTCATAACCTACATGAGGACGGATAGCGTCAACCTTTCGGGTGATGCAAAGAGTGCTGCTCAGGATGAGATAACCACGGCCTATGGCAAAAAATACCACAAGGCGCGCGATTATAAAGGAAAGACCAAAGGGGCACAGGAAGCTCACGAAGCGATTCGACCCACTGACTTTAGCCGTCATTCAGTAAATATAGACCGCGACCAGGCCAGGCTGTATGAGCTTATCTGGAAGCGTGCCATTGCTTCTCAAATGAGCGAGGCAGAGCTGGAGCGCACAAACGTGCACATAGAATCTTCAAACCATCCAGACCATTTTACAGCTAACGGTGAGGTGCTCAAATTTGATGGGTTCTTAAAAGTCTACTTTGAGGGAACAGATGAAGAGGATATGGAAGAAAGCGGTATCCTGCCCCCATTGCGTGAGGGTGAAGTACTCAACAATATTTTTATCTCAGCAACAGAGCGCTTTACACGCCCCCCATATCGATATACTGAGGCATCCCTTGTAAAAAAACTAGAAGAACTGGGTATAGGACGGCCATCCACATATGCGCCCACCATTACCACGATTCAAAACCGTAAATATGTCGAGAAGGGCAATATAGACGGTACTGAGCGCAACTATGATAAGCTTACGCTAAAAGGTGGTGCTGTAGAGGCTGAGGTACTGACCGAAAAAGTGGGCAGTGATAAGGGTAAGATAGTCCCCACGGATACGGGAATGGTTGTCAATGATTTCCTGGTAAACCATTTTGAAAATATACTTGATTACAACTTTACTGCTAAGGTAGAAGAAGACTTTGATGATATAGCCGAAGGGAAGGAAGACTGGACGCACATGATGAAGGTCTTTTATAAGGATTTTCATCCCCATGTAAAGGACGTGGCCGAGAATGCAGAACGCGAAGTGGGCGAAAGAATCCTGGGGACTGACCCAAAAACAGGAAAACCCGTAAGCGTACGCCTGGGCCGTTATGGGGCCATGGTACAGATAGGCACCGTGGAAGATGAAGAAAAACCACAATTTGCCAGCCTGGGCCCAGACCAAAACCTGGAGACCATCACCTTTGAAGAA
Source organism: Cytophagaceae bacterium (assembly GCA_002710685.1). GTDB lineage: Bacteria > Bacteroidota > Bacteroidia > Flavobacteriales > Flavobacteriaceae > Leeuwenhoekiella. Next base: position 111,288 of record PALD01000064.1, read on the forward strand.
GCAATGGACCTGTTTAAACTGCCCCGTGAACTGGGAGTTTATGAGGATGAGAAGGTCGAGGTCAACAATGGCCGTTATGGACCTTATGTGCGCTGGGGGAAAAAATTCATTTCATTGCCTAAGGGCAAAGACCCGCTTGATGTAGAGATGGATGAAGCAGTGGTCTATATCAAGGAAAAGCAAAAAGCTGATGCGCCCATCTATGAATATGAGGACATGCCCGTTCAAAAGGGTGTGGGTAGGTTTGGCCCCTTTATCAAATGGAACGGTATCTTTATAAACGTCAACAAGAAATATGATTTTGACAATCTAAGTGGCGAGGATATCGAGGAGTTGATCGAGGATAAGAAAAGGAAGGAAAAGGAGAAGATCATCCATGATTTTAAGGATGAAGGCATACGGGTTGAAAAAGCCCGCTGGGGAAGGTCCAATATCATTAAGGGAAAGACAAAGGTAGAGCTCCCCAAAACAGTGGATGCCACAAAGCTTACCCTTGAAGAAGTAAAGGACATTCTTGATAAGCAGGCTGGCGCCAAAAAGAAAACAACACGCAAGAAAAAGAGTACAGCAAAAAAATAAGAGTCAATGCCCCTAGAAAACCTATTGCCCATCAGTGATGCGGTAATTGCCCACGCCCAACTTTTTCATTCAAGATGTATAGGGCAAAATATGAGGTTGCACAGTGCTCAAGAAGGTGTGCCAAGCCTTGAGGGTGCACGTATTGCCATTATAGGCGTGCGCGAAAATAGGGGGGCGGTGGATGTGCTGGATGAAAAGCCAGATTTTTCAGCGATAAGAAAAGCATTTTACCAGCTTTTCCCGGGTAACTGGAGCGAGATCCTGGTTGACCTGGGGGACATTGATGCGGGCGATAGCCTCAAGGATACTTTTTTCGCCGTAAGGCAAATCACCGAATTTTTATTTAAGCAAGATATCATACCCATGTTTCTTGGGGGCTGTCATGACCTGGTCTACGCAATGTACCGGGCATATGACAAGCTTGATCAAATGGTGAACCTGGTCAATGTGGATAGCCGCTTTGACCTGGGAGATAGCAGTTTGCCCATGACAAACAAATCTTTTGTGGGCAAGATCATTATTGATGAACCATATAACCTGTTTAATTACTCAAGTTTGGGTTATCAGACATTTTTAAACAGTCAGGATGAGATTGACCTGATGCAGCGCCTGTATTTTGATGCTTACCGCCTGGGCACGGTGACACAGGATGTCAAGGCAGTAGAACCCGTGGTGAGGGATGCGGATATCGTCACATTTGACCTGGCAGCAATACAGGGGACAGATTTAGGTTTCATGTTTGAAGACGTGCCTAATGGACTAAATGGCAGGGAGGCCTGTGCCATTGCAAGATATGCAGGTATTAGCGATAGGGTAAGCTCATTTGGGGTATTTGAATATAGGCTTACGCCAAAACCTACTGCGGCGGCCTCGTTGATCGCTCAAATGCTGTGGTATTTCGTTGAAGGGGTTAACTACCGTGTCAATGAACGCCTTGTGGATCATCTCAATGAATTTTTACATTATTCAGTACCTGTTGATAATGAGGTTCTTAGCTTTTATAAAAGTGAAAAGACAGATAGGTGGTGGATAGAAATTCCATTTATTCAAGGTGTTAATAATAAATTAAAAAGACATACGTTATTACCATGCACGCACCAGGATTATTTGAACGCCTGTAATCAGGAAATCCCAGAACGCTGGTATAAAGCCAGGATGAAAAACGAAATTTAGATAAAGAACAAATAATATTAGTAATACTAAACCCATTGAATTTGAGGGGGTTTTTGAGAATCTTTTTAATCTTAAAAAATTGCTTTTTAAAGATTTTATAAATAGGTTTACGCCTTCAAAATTCAGATTTAACCTAGAACTACCTATGAAGAAGTTTGTTGCAGTGATTGCGATTGTGAGCTTATTAGCAAGTTGTGGTCGCAATGATAGGGGTGAGCTTGTGGGCGCCGAGGGTAAAAAATGGAATCCTGAGAAGCCCTACGGGATGACCCTGGTATCTGGAGGAGCTTTTATTATGGGTAAGAGTGATGATGATATCGCTGCCGTAAAAGATGCCCCCACCAAGACCGTGACCGTGCGTTCATTTTATATGGATGAGACTGAGATTACAAATGCTGAGTACAGGCAGTTTGTTAAATGGGTTAGGGACTCCGTGACCCGTGCCCGGCTTGCCATCATGGCCGAGCTTGTGGGAGAGACCCCCGGTACTGGCGGGATAGGTGAGTTTGCATTTAAGGATACTGACCCTAATGCGACACTTACTCCATATGAACAGTACATGTATGATAACTATTATAGCTTCACTGATGATTACAGCCAGCGTAAATTAAACTGGGACGTGGACCTCTTTGATGATCCACAGGATTATCCTGATGAATATTATGTTGAGGTTATGGATACCATGTATATCCCCCTTGAAGAAGCTTATAATGGAGAGCGTACCATTGATGTAGAAAAACTGGTGTATAAATATACCTACCTTGATATTGATGCCGCTGCCCGCAAAAAAGGGAAGCGCAAGGATTTCATTAAGTCTGAAGAAGTGCCCATCTATCCTGATACCACGGTATGGATCAGGGACTTTACATACTCTTATAATGAGCCCATGCACAATGATTATTTTTGGCATAGTGCTTATGACAACTACCCTGTGGTGGGTGTCAACTGGGAGCAGGCAAAGGCCTTTTGCCAGTGGAGGACTGATTATAAGAACTCATATAAGAGACAGCGCGATCAAGAACTGGTAAACAAGTTCAGGTTGCCCAGTGAAGCAGAATGGGAATATGCCGCCCGTGGCGGTCTGGAGAGTGCAACCTTCCCCTGGGGAGGACCCTATGCTAAAAATGACAGGGGCTGTTTCTTGGCAAACTTTAAGCCACTACGTGGTGATTATGCAGCTGACCAAGCATTATATACCGTCGAGGCAGATAGTTATGAGCCAAACGATTATGACTTATATAACATGGCCGGGAATGTATCAGAATGGGTCGAGACTTCTTATGACCCCAACGCCTACGAGTACGTTTCAACCATGAACCCCAACGTAAGGGATGACAAAAACATGCGCAAGGTGGTAAGAGGTGGCTCATGGAAGGATGTAGCTTACTTCTTGCAGGTAAGCACCCGTGACTATGAATATGCAGACTCCGCGAGAAGCTATATAGGCTTTAGGACCGTGCAGGACTTCCTGGGCACTGATGGCGATGTCAACCTTAACAAGGCCCCTAATTAAGAATGTATTACCCCAAACATACACTTAACCTAATTTCTAACTTAATTTATCTTTAAAACAGATGGCACAGTCTAAATCAACTAAAAAACTGTTTAACATGGCCTATGGCCTAGGTGCATCAGTAGTAATCATTGGAGCGCTTTTTAAATTGACCCACTGGGAAATAGGCCCTCTCAATGGTACCATATTACTTGCAATAGGCCTTGTTACCGAAGCAATCATATTTGCAATTTCTGCTTTTGAACCCGTAGACGATGATTTAGATTGGTCTCTAGTTTATCCAGAGCTGGCTGGGGGATCCCCAGTTGAGCGGGCTAAAGCCAAAGAAGAGATGGTGGAGGCAGAAGGACTCTTGAGCAAAAAACTTGATGAAATGCTCAAGGACGCACGTATTGATGCAGAATTGATGAACAGCCTTAGCTCAAGCATAAAAAGCTTTGAAGGTGCGGCAAGTGCCATGGCACCTACTGCTGACGCAATGAACTCTACAAGAAAGTACAGCGAGGAGATGTCCCTGGCAGCTGCTCAACTTGAATCATTAAACAGTCTTTACAAAGTACAGGTTGAGACCGCGGGCCGTCAAACCGAAATCAACAGTGAGGTTGCTGCAAATGCAGGAAGACTTAAAGAACAAATGGAAAGCCTGGCCACAAACCTATCTTCATTGAACGGTGTTTATGGCGGTATGCTTTCGGCAATGAACAGAAAATAATTTCACACTTATCATATAAAACTACAAATACACTAATATGGCAGGTGGAAATTTAGGACCTAGACAGAAGATGATTAATTTAATGTACCTCGTGTTTATCGCGATGCTTGCATTGAATATGTCAAAGGAAGTTCTGTCAGCATTCGGTCTATTGAACGATAAAATATCAGATGCTAACGCAACTTCTGATACCAGGAATGCAGCATTTTTATCAGGACTGCAACAAAAGGCGCAAGAGCAGCCAGAGCAGTACCGCGACCTTTTGGCAAAAGCCGGTACGGTGGATCAGCTTTCTGATGAACTTGATACCTATATTGAAGGAATAAAGTCTGACATGATTGCCGAACTTGAAGATCCAGACGATTATGAAGTTCAGGATAAACCAGATTTTCTAGATCAAAAGTTCTTTAACGGTGATAACCTTTCGCCGGAAGGCAAAGAGTTTAAAGAAAAGGTTGAGAACTACAAGACGCAGATGTCAGCGCTTATCGCAGATACATATCCTGCAATTTCTGAAGATATAGAAAGGAAATTTTCTACGGCTGAAGAAGAAAACAGAGAAGGTAAGAAGATTGAATGGTTGAGCTACAACTTTGAAGGCTTTCCATCTATTGCATCAAGGACCAAGTTGACCCAGATGCAGGCAGATATAAAAACAACACAAAGTGAGGTGCTTTCTGCAATGTTGGCAGGAGAGCAGGCACAACAACTATCAATGACAAACTATCAAGCGATTGTGATTCCTGATAAATCTGCTTTTTACTCTGGTGAAAATTTTAAGGGTAAAGTGGTGCTGGGCCGTTATGACAATTCCTTGACCTTTGATAAGGTGATTGTCAACGGTAAGGAAGTCCAGGCAAAAGGAGGAGAAGTCCTGCTTGATTTTCCAGCGGGTAGTGTAGGTACGCGTGAAGTAAAGGGAGAGCTTCAGTTTAAGGAGGGTGATAGTATCGTGAGCATCTCCATTGCAGATTCTTATGCGGTTATCAACCGTCCTAACTCGGCCACGATATCTGCAGATAAGATGAACGTGGTTTACCGTGGGGTCTCAAACCCCATGACCATAAGCTTTGCCGGTGTTGCTGACAATAATGTGAACGCATCTGCTACTGGACTTTCCAAGGTCAATGGTAGTAGCTATGTTATGCGCCCAGGTAGTGGATATGAAGTAAAGATCAATGTAAGTGGTACTTTGCCTGACGGCGGAAATGTTTCTGACAGCAAGGTTTTTCGTATCAAGGACATACCTAGCCCTGTAGGAACTATTCGCGGGGAGACCGGAATGGCCAAAATGCAAAAGAACCAGCTTGCAATATCCACGGTAGGTGCAACGTTACCTGATTTTGACTTTGACCTTGACATCGTGGTGACAGGATTTAAATTCAACGTTCCTGGTCAACCTACGGTACAGGTAAATGGTAGTAAACTTGACGGTCGTGCAGCTGACCTTTTGAACAGGGCGCCCCGTGGTTCTACCGTACAGATATTTGACATCAATGCACAAATACGAGGCAACTCAGGGTATATGTTACCTAAGGTTTCGCCGGTGCTTATTGAATTAACAAATTAAAAAACAAAAGCATGAGCCCTAAATTTTATTTGTTTGGTGCTTTGTTTCTCCTTCTGGGAGGTGCATCCAGCTTTGCACAGGAAAATATCCTGAATGCAAAGACCCCGGATGAGATGTTTGAAAAAACAGCGGAGCAAAAAAGATTGGATAATGACAAGCCATTGCCTTACGGGTATGTAGATAGCCGTGATGTATTGTGGGGAAAAAATGTGTGGGAGGTCGTAGACCTTGATGAGCGGGTCAATTTCCCATTGTATTACCCTATTGATACAAATAACATAGGCTCAGACCGTAGGTCACTCTATGATGTCTTGGTAAAAAATGCCAAGGCAGGCAACATAGATATGTATTCAGACTCATACTTTAACAAGAAGATTGAGCTTAAGGATATACAGGCCGCCCTGGCAAAGGTTGATACCACTGATGCTGGCCGTAGGCAATTTAATGCTGAAGGTCGTGTAGATGCGCAGTATATAGACCGCAGGGATATCTCAGCGGCTGATATTGAACAATATCTCATACGTGGCTACTGGTATTTTGACAAGAGACAGGGAGAATTAAAGTATAGGCTACTGGGTATCGCACCCGTTTCTCCAGATGTCAACTTTATTGATGAAGAGTCAGACCAAGTGCTGGTGCCCCTGTTCTGGGTCTGGTTCCCGGGAGCGCGTGATGTGCTTCATGAGGCAAAAGTTTTCAACCCACAAAACTCAGCACAGCCCATAACCTTTGACCATTTACTGAACTCCAGGAGGTTTAATGGGTTGATTATACGGGTGGATAATGTACAGGGAGACCGTGCCGTTAAAGAATACATTACCCAGAACTCCATGATGCAGCTGCTGGAGTCTGAGCGCCTCAAGGAACAGATAAGAAACTTTGAGATGGACATGTGGAATTACTAAACACATAATCACCATATTTAAAAACGCCTTTTTAAAAGGCGTTTTTTTATGCCTTACATTTACAGCGTGAGAGAAATTGATTACATCATCGTGGGTTTTGGCCTTGCGGGTATGGCTTTTGCCAAAATACTCCAGGAGCATGATAAAAAATTTGTGGTGTTTGATGCAGGGGACAAGTCAGCCAGTAAGGTGGCAGCAGGCCTGTACAACCCTGTAATCTTAAAACGGTACACATTACCCTGGAAGGCAGAAGAGCAATTTGATATTTCGCTTCCATTTTTTAAGAAACTGGGAGAAGAAATAGGGGTGGAGGCATTTAAGAAATTGCCTGTTTACCGTGTGCTTTCTTCCATTGAAGACCAGAACAACTGGTTTACCGCTTCAGATAAACCTGGCCTTAAACGATTCTTGAACCCCCAGCTTGTACTTAACAAGAACAAATATGTTGACGCACCATATAGTCTGGGCGAGGTCAATGAAACAGGACAGCTGCAGATTATGGACCTCCTTGCCGGTTATGCTCAATCTTTGGCGAAAGCCAAAATTTATTTTCATGAAACATTTGACCATAACAAGTTGACCTTACGTGATAATGCCGTTTTTTATAAAGACCTTAAAGCACAGAGGGTCGTTTTTGCCGAAGGATTTGGGATAAAGCAAAATCCATTTTTTAACAGGTTGCCGCTGGTGGGCAACAAAGGAGACTATATCTATATCAAGGCACCTTCCCTACGGCTGGATGCCGCGATCAAGACCAGCATTTTTATAATACCTGAAGGTGATGATGTGTACAAAGTGGGAGCAACGTATAACTGGAGCGATAAAGGTTGGGAGCCTTCCGCTGAAGGGAGAAATGAGTTGATTGCAAAACTTGATGAGGTCATAAGCTGTGAATATGAAATCGTGGAGCATATTGCTGGCATGCGCCCCACCACTGGAGATAGAAGGCCTTTACTGGGCATACATCCCCACCATGCACAAGTAGCCCTGCTCAATGGCCTGGGCACGCGTGGCATCATGATGTCTGCATACTTGGCCCAGATGCTTTATGATTGCCTGGAAGATGAGGTTGCTCTTCCCGTTGAAGTTGACATTATGCGGTTTGCGGGCAAGCTCAACTGAGGTGTTGACTTGCAGCTTCCTTATTATAATCCATAAAAATGTTGATCCAGATGTTCCTGCTCAAACGGCTAATAATGGGGAGCAGTAAAACAAGTGTGCCCACAATGGCAAGAAATGATGCCATGAGCCCGCCACCCAAGAAGAAATAAGTAATGATGAACGCAGCCACGCCAAAGGCAATCCCCACGCCATAGCTTACATACATGGCGCCATAAAAAAAGGATGGTTCTATCTTGAACTTGGTATCGCAGTGGCTACACCTGTCATGCATTTTCAACGTTTTTGAGAGTATATATGGGTTTTTTTCCATATACATATCACCCTTGTGGCATACGGGGCATTTGCCCGTGAGCATACTATAAATCTTATGGCCTTTTAAAAGTCTAAGCATATGACAAAATTAGTGATACTTGGTTTGATGAAAGGTAACCTAGGTCACATATTATAATGGATTTGTCAATATTTCGCTACAGCGAAATAAATTGATTCTAGAATAATACCTTTGCGGCAAAATTCAAGCAGTTTTTCATGTTAAACGTTCACGATTTATCGGTTTCATTTCAAGGAGAATATCTATTTGATGGCGTAACCTTCAGGCTGGGTGATGGCGACAGGGTGGGGCTAATAGGTAAAAATGGTGCAGGTAAGTCAACCATGTTGCGTATTCTCTCTGGCGAGCAGGAATATGATACCGGCCAGATTGCCACAGATAAGGAGACTACCCTGGGCTTTCTTAAACAGGATATTGATTTTGTTGAGGGGCGTACCGTGCTTGAAGAGTCATACCAGGCCTTTGAAACCATTCAAAAACTTGAAAGAGAGCTTGAGGAAATCAACACCCAGCTAGCCACGAGAACAGATTATGAAAGTGAGGGCTACCACGACATCATGGTCGCGCTTACAGATGTGCAGCATCAATATGAACTGCATGGAGGATATAATTATCAGGGCGAGACTGAGCGTATCTTGCTGGGCCTGGGCTTTAAGAGAGAAGACTTCAACAAGATAACCGATACTTTTTCGGGGGGGTGGCGCATGCGTATTGAACTTGCAAAACTATTGCTACAGGACAATGATGTCCTGCTGCTGGATGAGCCCACAAACCACCTGGATATAGAATCAATCATATGGCTAGAAGGTTTTCTCAAGGGCTATAGGGGTGCCGTGGTCATCGTGTCGCACGATAAGATGTTCCTGGATAATGTGACTAACCGTACCATAGAGATATCGCTGGGGCGCATTTATGATTATCCCAAGCCCTATACAGAGTTTCTGGAGCTGCGCAAGGATATTAAGGAAAAACAGCTCGCCGCACAAAAGAACCAGCAAAAGGAGATTGAGCGCACGGAGAAGCTTGTGGAGAAATTCAGGGCCAAGGCATCAAAGGCCAGCATGGCCCAATCACTCATCAAAAAACTGGACAAGATTGAGCGCATAGAGGTAGATGAGGATGACAACAGCGTGATGACCTTGAACTTTCCGGTTTCGGTGGTGCCGGGCAAGGTGGTCATCGAGGCCGGTTCCATCTCAAAAAGCTATGGTGACAAGCAGGTATTGAGAAATATTGACCTGCTCATAGAGCGCGACAGCAAGACGGCATTTGTGGGGCAAAATGGTCAAGGTAAAAGTACCCTGGCAAAAATCATCGTGGGTGACATCAATTATGAAGGCAGCCTGAAACTGGGGCATAACGTACAACTGGGATATTTTGCCCAGAACCAGGCTGAATACCTGGATGGCAACAAGACCGTGCTGGATACCATGATAGATGCGGCAAATGAAAAAAACAGGAGCAAGGTAAGGGATATACTGGGTGCGTTTCTCTTTAGGGGAGAAGAAGTAGATAAATATGTAAGGGTGCTCTCTGGGGGAGAAAGAAACCGCTTGGCCCTGGCCAAATTGATGTTGCAGCCCTTTAACGTGCTCGTGATGGATGAGCCCACAAACCACCTGGACATTAAATCAAAAAACGTGCTCAAGGACGCTCTAAAACGTTTTGAGGGCACATTGATCCTGGTATCTCACGACAGGGATTTTCTACAAGGGCTTACCAACGTGGTCTATGAGTTCAAGGACCATAAAATCAGGGAATATCTGGGAGATGTTGATTTCTATCTGGAGCAGCGGGAGATCACCAACCTACGGGATGTGGAAAAGACCGATAAAAAAGCCATCAAAAAGGAAGAGCCAAAAGAGGCTAAATCCTATGATGTGCAGCGTAAGCAAAAATCCCTCTCAAACCGACTGAGCAAGGTTGAATCGCAAATAGCATCCCTTGAAAGGGAAATCAAGGCAATAGATGCCAAGCTACAACAGGATTATGATGCTACCGTGGCACAAGTAAACTTTTTTGATAAATACCAGTCAAAGAAAAAGCAACTTGAAAAACTAATGGAAGAATGGGGCAAGATATCTGAAGAAATGGAGGCACTTTAAAGATGATGAATTAAGATGATTGAGCATTTTTTTCAATGTCCATATTGCTGGGAAGAAATCTCAATGTTGCTGGACCCATCAGTTTCCACAACATATATTGAAGATTGCGAGATATGTTGCAATCCCATACAGGTTACAGCACAATTTGATGAAGGCAACCTGGCAGGTTTTGAGGCCACAAGTATTGAGCAGTGAATTATGCCGATTATTTTCAATGCTTTGTCTATTAGATATTTAACGTATGTTTGGGTATTAGGCGAAAGCCAAAAGTTATTTTTGCACGTATATATATTGTAAGAACTTTCATTCATTTTATAATTAATGACATTAGAATCTTTTAGGTTTGCAGACCATGTAGTGGGTTTTATTGCAAACAAGGCAATCAACACCCCCTTACTGGACGAACTGCACGACCAGGTGGATTCTGCCTTGACCGGCCTTGATAAAATTAGCCTGTATATGGAATTTCATGGATTGGGAACCCTGCATCCTTCAATCATTTCACATGACCTAAAGTTCAAGAACTCAAGGCGCGATAGGTTTGACAAGGTGGCCATAGTCACAGACAGTGTATTGATAAGTAGTTATATTAAAATACTGGGGCTGTTCATGAAGTATGATTTGAAGACCTTTTCGCTCAAGCAACGTACCACGGCCCTACAGTGGGTGAGCATGATTTAATCGTCCTTGTCCTTGCCACCACCTATTAAGGTGTTTTTAAGGGCTTCAAAGATATTAAGCCAGATGTAGTTAAAGACTGATTTTGTGGTGTTGCGGGTCACCTTACCACCGCCTTCCCTGTAGTCCTGGTCTTGATTTTCCTGAGAATCCTTTTTTACAAAGATATTTGCAATGGCAGATAACAGCCATTTTTTCTTCTTTTCTTCATTGACCAGTGTTACTTTAAAATCATCATATTTAAGCCTTGATTTTACCTGTGAAGCATTGTCATTACCATCAATATCAAAGTAGGCATCATTCATTTTTCCTTCTAATGTTGCACGCATGTTGGGCATTGTGAAGCTGTTGAGGTTATCCACGGGAAGATTAGATACATGGGCATCAAAGGTAAATGCATCAGCCGTGTTATGCACATTGAAGGACCAGTTAACCTCTATTTTGCCTTCTTTCATAAAAGTTGAGGTAATATCAATCTGTGTATGTTTTATATCTTGGGGATAATGATTGCCCAGTGCCGTGATAGTGGCATAAAATCCGTCAAAAAAAATGGTCCCGGGCGGTTCTCCAGGTTTTACCTTTTCACCATACGTGATGGATGCGTTTTCAATTTTTGTGGTGTTTATGAGAAGCTCAAAAGGTAAGTTCCTAAGCATCTCGCTGTACATCTTTTTCCTCGTAAAATCGTCCGGCAACAGCTTGTCCCTATAAATATTAACCTGTGGTTTGACCAGGTTGATCATGTTTGCGGTAACCTGGGTCTTTTTCTTATTGATTTGCCAGTCAAGGTCCTGTATGTTGACTTCAGGAATGGTTACATCAATATGGTCATGCTCTTTTTTGAGAACTCGCGATAGTTGATTCCTGCTATATTTTGATTGGATGCTGAAGGTGCTGAGGTCTAGGTTTTTTTCATCATATTCCAGGTGGGCTGCACTCAGGTATTCATAAGTGCCCAGGTCGAGGTAAACGGAATCTGCCTGTAAGGTCTTTAACGTATATGAAAAAGGTTTTTCTTCTTGGGCTAAAGGTGCTATGTCATCTATTTGTAAGCTATAGTTTGTCGCTTTGAGATAAATGGAGTCAGGCCCTTGTTGAAGTATGGTAATAGGCGTGGGGTTTATGATAAGCTTGTCAATGGCTATTTTTTTCTTGGTTTTTGTAGAGTCTGTCTTACTTGGTATGTTTTTTTTCTTGGTTTTTGGGTTTTTTCTCAGGGTAAAGCCCTCACCATCTACCTCAATCTTGTTAAAATGTACAATATCATTTTTCAGGTAGTCCCAGTAACTAAGCCCATTAAGGTCAATTTGCTTTATTTTATACACATTGGGCGGTAGGCTATCGTGCGTGGTATGCCTTATATTGACGTTGTCAAGCATTATATTTCCCAGCCATGAGTTGATGGACAGGTCGTCATAGGTGAGTTCAAGATCTTCAGAAAGATTATCATCAAGGGCTTTCTTTACGGTCTTCTTGAGGTATATGTTAAACCCTATTCCGGCCGCAATGATAATAAATAGCAGTATCCCGACCGCAATTAGTATTTTTTTCATATATCTAAATATATCAAGAAGAATACAGGGATATTGTTAGTGAAAGCATAATGTTATGGCTTGCGCCAAAATTTTTATCAAAGGTCTTGTGAGAAGCTTAAAAGGGTTGTATATTTGCCGTCCAATAAATCGCGGGATAGAGCAGTAGGTAGCTCGTCGGGCTCATAACCCGAAGGTCACTGGTTCGAGTCCAGTTCCCGCTACTAGCAAAGACAAGGCTTCACAGAAATGTGAAGCCTTTTTTTATTTTACATAGTACAGAATAAGTACAGAATCGTAGTATTTTCGATTTGACATTTCTCTTGATTTCAAATGCTATTATTTTGTATCAAGAAATAGTATGGATGAAATATTTTAATACTTAAACGCATTTTTCATTAATTCCATTTCATTTCTTGGAATACCTAGATCCGTTGCTAATTGTTGCCACTGACCCACATTCTGCTGAATTTTATTGATAATAGCATTGACTTCTTTTTCTTTTAACCGAAAATAGGGAGCGACTTCCCGTACTAGGTTTAAGTCCAAAGCATTGTCATTTTCTGAAATATTAAGTTTTAAACCTGTACCGTTCGGGGTTGGATTGATATCATAAGCCGGCGAAAGTATCCAACCGGAATCCGTTAAAAGAAATCCGTGATTGCGAAGGTGATCATCAGTATTGGAAATACAAATATTAAAAACGATACGTCTCCATAACTTCTGGAGATCATTATCAACATCAGTCCCATTCTGCATCAAAAATTCTACAAGCTCCAAATAACTAACCCCATCTTGATAGTCCGTTCCATCACTATATCCTAATAAGGTCATTGCAGAAGCAAAATGAATACGGGTGCCATCTTTTTTACGGTCAAATCGTTGTGTTAGGAATGTATGTTGATGGTGTGAAAATTTTTGTATCCTTGACCGTGTCATTTCAATACCGGATTGAATCGCAAGTCGATAGGTAAGCATTTCCCAAGCGCCCATATTCTGCTGGTCATTTTGACTTGGGAATTTAGCAATCCATAAACCTCCTTCAGAATCCCGAATGTTTGCCTTTGGTCTTGCTCCTCCCAATGAAGATCCTGGTGCCATTAGCATATTGAGCCATTTTAGGTATTCCGGATTATCTGGTGCATCTTCTTTCTCTAGCTGTAAGCTTGCAAACTCAAGATCCCGAAGGGCAGCGAAAGGTGGGGCAGTCATCGCTTCATCATCATCTAAAAAAGCACCATCCTGTGCTGTTTTAAAACGAAGCCCTCCCATTCGGTTAGTATCGTAAACCCCAAGTAGATAATCCGATTCCATTAAAGTTTTGGGGCGTCGATCTTCATTTCTGGCTTTAGCAGCCTCTTTGCGCATCATCAGCACCCGTCCCCACCGATCAGGTGAGGAATCTAAAAAAATACCGAAATTGGATTTCTCATCAGTGAGGTACTGGGCACCTTCGAATAATTGTAGGTCTGGATCTATGATCTGGACATAATCCGATTGTAACCATTTTTTAGCATATTCAAAGGAAAAAATTTCTTTTCCCCTAGATAGCGTAGCAAATAAACTCCCCATTAAGAATGGTGATTCAATTCCATCCCAATGTGCATATACCAATATTTCTTTTCGTTCCAGTGTCATTATTTCTTGGTATTTTTTGGACCACGTTCCTTAACGGTTAGATCGGCATCCTGTATTTTTCTACCCAATGTATCATCTTTGGCCAAAAGCAATATATCCTTTTCCAACCCTAATACTAATAAAACTTGGAGAATAATACCTAAAGAAATTGAAGGACTCCCTTTTTCTAGGGAAGAAAGTGTGGGACGGGAAATCCCTGCTCGCTCTGAAACCTGATCCATCGTCAGTTTCCTACGTAAGCGTGCTAACTTAATATTTTCTCCCACTGCTTGTAAAAGCTTCTTGTTCTTGGGTAATAATATAATACTGTTTCTGGATATAACGTTAAATATATTTTACAAATATAGCAAAAAAAGTAAATAGTATTTTACGTTAATAATAAATATTTTTGTTCATTGGATGTTTATCCAACCTTTTTTGCGAATAATTTTCCAAAATTTCCGTGAAGGTTTGTCGCTTGTATTTTTTATAGGCTCATTTATTTCTTCAGTTTCAACCAATCCGTATGCTCCAAATTCCCTTTCCAATGTGTTTGAGGCGTAAAAGAATAGTTTTACCCCGTGTTTAGTGAGGTATGTATTCCTGCTGATTTTCTCACCTTTTTCGTATCTGTCATCATTTGTAGAAAGTGCTATAAAAATCATAATACCATTATTTTGAAGCTGATCGTAGCAATCCTGAATCAGTTTTTCACGCTCTTTTTTATTCAATAAATGAATTAAAGCATAGCAAAAAATACCCCAGTACTTTTCCTGATCAAAAGGCATATCGCCAATAGATCCGTGATACAGTTTATAATTTCCTTTCAGGTGTATTTTAGCTAGGTCAATAGCAGTTTTTGAAATCTCTATACCGGTTACATCAAATCCATCATCAATAAAGGTTTTTGCATTTCTACCGTAGCCAAAACCGGGAATTAGAATTTTATCTATGTTGTTTTTCTGAAATAACGTTTTCGCCTCCAAAGTGGCATCCGCAGGTTGCAATCCCCACATCATTTGTTTATCCTGAAAATTCGATTCCCAAAATTCATTCATAATTTTCTATTGTTTAGGTACATATTTTGTCTTCTAAATGTGGCACAGATATCCTTTTTTATTTAAATGAGAAATTATACCCTGTGCATCAATTGTAGCTCCCTCTACACGTAAAATGCTATGATCGCAAGGATAGTTTGCGATGGGTGTCTCTATACCAAAGTCAATCTGCAACTCTGAAAAAGACATTTTAAGGCTTTTTATCATCTGGTTTCCAGACATTTGATTTGGGGTATTGGTGGTGAATACTTCAATCATTATCTGAATTTAATTAAAAATATTCTTTGGTCAATTCGGCATTGACCATTGCACCAGCGATATTTCCATTGGCAACCGCATTGGCAACGGAACGCATCATCGTCGAATTGTCCCCACAGGCATAAATACCATCAATGGTTGTTTGTTGAAATTCATTGACCTTGATATGTCTGTGTTCTGTCAATTCACAGCCTAACGAAACCGGTATGTCAGAATGTTGTGTGGTTGGAAATCCTGCATAAATCGCATCGAAACCTACTTTTTCTCCAGTATTGAAGATTACCTTTTGGAGATAGCCATCCTGATGTTCAAGTCCTGAAATTTCTGTTTCGATAATAGCTATTTGATGTGATTCCAGTTTTTCTATTTGATCGGATGTGAAATCGGTTTTGCCTGTCGTCAGGATGGTTAAATTATTCGTAAGGTTGTTCACCAGAGAAGCTAAATGAAATGCGCGCTCACCATTCGCCATAATACCTGTTTTTTTATTTCGAACTTCGTAGCCGTGACAATAGGGACAATGGATCATCGAAATTCCCCAACATTCTGCAAAACCGTCGATTTTAGGAATGATATCTTTTACTCCAGTAGCAATAATCAGTTTCTCAGCAGTAACTATATCACCTGATTGAGTAGTAATAGAGAAGCCTTTTTTAGTTTTTTCTGCACTGACTGCAAGATCAGTAATAAAGTCAACCGTTGTGTATTTTAAAACTTGTTCTTTGGCTTTTGCCGCTATTTCTGTGGGAGGGACGCCATCCTGGGTAATAAAATTATGCGAATGCGGGGTCTGCCGATTACAGGGTTGACCGTTATCAATAATCAAAACGTTTCGCAGGGAGCGTCCTAATGCCATTGCTGCAGAAAGACCGGCATAACTTCCGCCGATAATAATTACTTCAAAATTTTTAGCTCTCATTGTTTTTTTAATTTAAATTGTCTCAAAAATGAGACATATTGATGTAAATTTTTTTAAGGTGCTATTGCTTTTATATATGAAATCCAGGCGAGCTCCTTGATTTCCTCAAAACTTTTAGTTGTGGTTTCCCTTGCATTTACCGTACTCTCAATAATTCCTGAATGTAAAACCTGTATCCATTCCGGCGACATCACTAAATTTACCCTACCCTTTTTCTGTAATTCGATGATAATACCTTGGAATTGATTATAAATATAATCGTAATCCACACAATTCTTATTTTGGTGGGTATGTTTATGATCTTTACTTTGGTGCAGTTTATAAAAAACTGAATATTTTGCCCCGCAATCAATTCCGGCATAAAGCATTCGTTCTAACTGGATAATAGGCTCATCACTACTCTGAATAGCTGCTATCATTGCTTTTTTACAACTTGAATCGATGGCTTGTTTACAGACCTCCACAAGTTCATTACGGTCTTTAAAGTAACGATGTAATGTTCTTCGGGTCACTTCTGCATTATCCGCAACTTTTTGCAAAGGAGCCGATAGGTCTTCATTGAAGATCTTGATTCCAGATTCTATGATTCGCTTTTTTGTATCAGTCATAAGTTAAGGCAAAGATATAAATATTTCTCAAATGTGAGACATTTGAATTTGATAATAATATTTTCCAATATAAAGATAATTTGCCCAAAGGGTATTATTCCTTTGTAGAGTTCATTCAGCACATTCCCCTGCATTCCGCAAAAAGCTACATTCCTGGCAAAGAGCTTCCCTACAAAGTCTTGGACACCATCCCCAATTTCTCCTTTCCCTTAACCTTTCCCGTCGCGATAGCTACCGGGACTGGGAAGGAACACTACATTCCCATCCGAAATCGTGAAAGGAGTCCGCTATCGGAATTCCATTTAATCATTTGGTGCGACTTCCTATGTATTAGGTACTTCACAAAAGCCTTTAGAACTACTTCCGCTCCCTCACCGTCCTTCCCTTTTTTTGACAGCAAAATACCAACATTTGGAAGTTGAACGGACTGCATAACCGGTCGCGTACTCCCTTTTATAAGTCCTTATCAATTCCAAATATTGAAACCGTATCAGCAACAAAAAAAGGTAACAGCGAGGGCGCTATGGGAAGTAAATCTAAAATGAATCTTATGAAATCGTACAAAAACATCAAAAAGGAAGCGGCACCAAAAAAAACAAAAAAGGAAAACGCTCAAGATATAATAAGTAAATCACTTCAAAAAAAATAGAAACGCAAACTTTCTGAATGGTTCAGATAGCATTATTAATC
Organism: Cytophagaceae bacterium; assembly: GCA_002710685.1. Lineage (GTDB taxonomy): Bacteria > Bacteroidota > Bacteroidia > Flavobacteriales > Flavobacteriaceae > Leeuwenhoekiella. The sequence continues at coordinate 128,658 of PALD01000064.1, forward strand.
TTTAAATATTTTATTATGAGTACTTTAAAAAATCACGTACAGTTAATTGGAAACGTTGGACAAGAACCAACCATTACCAACCTTGAAAGCGGAAAAAAAGTAGCCCGTTTTTCAGTCGCTACCAACGAGCACTATAAAAACAACAAAGGCGAAAAGGTACAGTCCACCGACTGGCACACCGTTGTAGCTTGGGGCAAGACTGCCGAGATTATTGAAAATTATGTAGGTAAGGGAAAGGAAATAGCCATTACGGGAAAATTGAGAACCCGTACCTATACCACCGATGACGGAAACCAACGCTATGTTACTGAAGTAGAAGCAAACGAAATCCTTTTGCTTAGAAGCAAAAACGATTAATGTCCTAAAAAGCAAAGAGGGCGTTCCTCTCGAAAGTTTCGCCCTCTTTTAATTATTAACCCTTTTAATAAGCTAATAATGAAAAGTAAAGTTAATGAAATAGCCATAAGTTACAGCGGAAGCACTAAAGCAAATTTACTTCCCAAGATCACCTGTTCCCAGAGCGCGGCAGATTTAGCCTATAGCCATTGGAACAAAGAGACAATCGAACTACACGAAACCTTTAAAATACTATTGCTCAACAATGCCAACAAAGTGAAAGGGATTTATGAGGTTTCCAACGGAGGGATTACCGGTACTTTAGTAGATGTGCGCATTTTATTTGCTGTACTCTTAAAGAGTCTCACTACTGCAGTAATTTTATTACATAACCATCCGAGCGGAACTTTAAAACCGAGTGAAGCGGATAAACGCCTGACCCAAAAAATTAAAAAAGCAGGAGAGTTTTTTGATATCAAAATTTTAGATTATTTGATAATGACCCCTGAAGGCGATTACTACAGTTTTGCAGATAACGGAATCCTTTATATAGAATAGGCTAAAGTATACTTTTAAAATAAACACCCAAGTTGGTTTCAACTTGGGTGTTTATTCTGTGAATGATCGCTTTGAATTTAGTTATCTGCTTCTTTATTTTTTTTTAGAAGGCTTATTTTCAATGAATCTAAAAATCTAGCATAATCTTCTTTACGCCCACGTATTTCCAGAAAACTACGATAGTAATTTCCCAAATCAATATCAAGAACTTTTTCAAAAGCGGTAGCCAAATCTTTGATATCTCCTTTTACAGCTCCAGATGCTATTAGTGAGTAAATAAGTTCAATTAAGTCAATTTTATTGGAAGTCCAGTTAAGGCTTAAACTTTCTAATAAATTTTCATTATTAGAAATTTTTCTTTTGGATTTTTTCAAGCCATTTAATTCGTTAGTGTAGTGGTTTAATAATAGATCATATGCCAAAATCTTTGCAACAGCATTATCGTGGCTTGTAGAGAATTCAGCATCAGTGTAAAAATGAGATGTGTCTGAAAGCAAACCTATATTATCATTACCACGTAAAAAGTAAAACTCATCTAGAAAGGTGGCATTCTGTCTGTAATATTTAATAAACTCACTGTTGTAGTAATAATATTCTTGAAGTTTTTTTATCTCAGCATCTAGGTAATTACGCTTAGACTGTAATGCTCCCTAAAAACTAGACCATTTGCTTGGTTAAAAAACGAAAGTTTAAATTTAACCAAGATTATGAAAGGAAAACGAAGAAAGTTTA
>PALD01000065.1 GCA_002710685.1 Cytophagaceae bacterium
CTTGGTCTGCTCCTGCTCTATCTTTCTCAATATGGCCTCCACGGCATCCATCCGTTTATCAATCAATAGCTTTAGGCTATGGACCGAATCATCAAAGGGTACGAAGGGGTTGATGGAATACCGCTCAAAAAAGTCCAACATGGCCCCTAGGGTTTCGGTGTAATTGGTGTCATTTGCCATAGCATATTTTTTAAAGCGCTCAACGGTCTCGGTGTGGAACTGTATCCTGGAAAATGGGTTGCTCATGGCTGGATTTTATTGGATTGGGACAATCGGTCCTACCGTTCATGGGGCTTTGCGAGGATTTTTGGGATTTTTGACGCATGTAATTCACTCCAGTTAAAAACAGAACAAACACAATCAACTGTAAAACAACATGTTAAATGCTATAAACATGAACATAACATCGCGCAGCGTGTTATCCTCTTGCTTCTCATTTTCCTCCGCTAACGCTCCCAAAAAAGAGAACCTTACAGACCCAATTTACCCATAATTATCCCCATTGATTTTGATGGCAAACCGTATCAGATTTTATGGGGGAAAAAAGACCTATTTGCTTGTTATATCCCGAGCGTCTTCCTTGGATGTTGGTTCTGGAACGGGATGTCAAACAATGGAACATGCCAACCCAAAAACGAAAATGCAAACGGTCATTTACCATTTACTTCCCATAGTGCCCTCGCGTTTCCTTTTCGCCCGGGGTCATCTAAAATACGTGCGGTATAAGCTTTTATAAAAGGGTGAGGTAAGAGCCCGGTTATGCAAAGCGTTCCAGGACGTATTTTATCCCTTTAGGGAAAAGGAAATGGGTGCCCTGGGAATCACTTGATGAAACCCCTGAGTTTTGAACGGCCCCTGATGAAAACAGGATTTCTGTTCCAGTTGGGATCTGGGCGAACTTAATTCCCTTTTTCAGGGGATTGGGTTCAAGACCTTCCTTTATGAACCGCATTTCCCACAATGAAGCTTTTTTGCGGAATGAAGGGGAATGAGGTGAACTCCAATTAATTGTTATCAGCTATTCTATTCCCTTTGTGAATTAGAAAATTTATTTCTGGAATATCATCTCAAGTTTTTCCTTGAAACAGTTTTCCTCTTAAAGGTCTATAAATCAGAAGTCTTAAAGAAGCATTCGTTTCTCCTGAAAACCTTTCTTTTGAATTACACGTTCACCTTCGACAGGAAAGACATTAAGAGTTTTTCAAAATTGAAAATCAATAGTAAACAGCAAGTCCAAGTCAGAGGAAAAATAGAATAAAACTACTGTCTTTGAGCAGAGTTTAAAATTATTTTAATTTGGCTTACAGCCAAATTGTAACTAATCTATAAAACTGAGTTTACTAAATGATCTATTGAGCACGGTATCATCATCTACATCAAGCCATTTATCCAATAAAGTAGCATAGATTTCCCTAAAATCAATTGAATAGATAAGGTCGCCATTACCATCAAGGTCAACAAGTTGGGGCGCCTCATTATAAAATCCTGGTTTTTTAATGTTTTCACCTAAGACAAAAACCTGGTTTGCAGTACCATGATCAGTGCCCAATGATGCATTTTCACTCACCCGCCTTCCAAATTCCGAAAATGTTATGATCAAGGTATCCTTAAACGTATCATTCTTTTTAAGATCATCTACGAAAGCCTTTATGGAATCCGCATACGTACTAAGGAGTTTTTCCTGCCTGTCCTGTTGATTGTTGTGAGTATCAAAACCACCCATACTCACATAATATACTGCGGTATCAAGGCCTGAGTTGATAAACTGCGCAGTGGTGTTCAATTGACGGGCAAAGGGATTGTTGGGATATTGCTGACTGCTATAATATGTTTTTGAGGTTTCATAAATATATTTTGCCGAAGATTTTGCCTCAACCATGGTCTTATAGAGATAACCCAAATTATGTTCACTTAAGTGCTCGTCAGTCTGTTTATCGATAATACGGGAAAAATAGGGCTGCTGTAGGTTGTTATAGAATAATTTGGGGTTTGTAGTGGCAATACCATTAATATTTACTCCTTTCATGATGATAGAAAGTGCTTCATCCACCTCAATCCCACTTGCTGGGCTTCCGCCAAATTTCTCAACATAGCGTCCCATCCAGCCAGACTTCCAGTATTCATCAGCATTACTGGCCGTTTGCCAGATATTCGTAGAACGGAAGTGAGATCTATTGGGATTGGGATAGCCTACATTATTAAATATTGTGAGATATCCTTTATCATATAACTCCTTAAGTGGAGCCAGACCTTTATGAAAGGCCAATTCATCGGTTGCCTTGATGGTTTTATCTTTGGCTATTGCCAAATTGGGTCGCTCTCGATAATAAATATCATTACGGTAAGGAACAATAGTATTAAGGCCATCATTACCCCCAGAAAGTTGGATCACAACCAGCTTGCGATGCCCAGAGATTATTGCTGGAAAATGATTGAACGCCCCCAGGAAGCTTGGCATGAGACAGGCACTGCTCACCAAGACACTTTGTTTTACAAAATCACGTCTCTTCATAACATTCAATTTAACAAAGTTGATATTCTGGCAGGGACATCAATTGTAGACAATATTCCCTGTTTCCCAAGTTCTCAAGGTTATCCAGATAGGATTCGGTATCATCATCCACTTTTGGCGCAAGCAAGAATTGTTTTAATTCCTTTCTTTTTAGGCTTCCATATTCATTGTCAAAGGCAATCCAACCGACCTTCGTTTTTAATGCTGTTTTCCTACTTTTCTTCTTGTCATAATATTCTTCAAATGAATCTTCAAATTCGCCTTTTTCTGCATAATTGATGACTGCCCCGTTAAAGAGCGCCGATGGAAGATTTAACCTAAAGACCAATGAGTTTGCGTCTATCCAGCTTTTATCGCCCTTCCACCCTGCAACGTTGGGCGGGTAGAGCAGAACCTGCCCCATTACTTTTTGGATAAACAGTAACTGTCTAGGTTTTTCAAATTGAACAGGCACTGTTCTATTAATGCCAACCAGCAGCTCAATGGGAGATTTAATCCTTGACCCTATATTGATCTCATCATAAAACCAATCTGACATAAAAATATGCCTAAGTACTTCGCTTATATCATAGTCCCTGTAAAAAACATCGGTAATTTCGGCAAGGTGTACAATATTGGCCGTGGGATTTACAAATTCCCTATATAGCTTGTCACATATAAAATGGGCACATTCCTTTTTCTCCAGGATTAGGTCAATAATATCATCTCCCTTAAAATTTCCTGTTTTGCCAAGGAATTTCTTATCACCTTCATCATGTGCCCTGGGTTTTATGTAAAAGGTACCTTTTCTTTGATAAGCATATCCTGTAAATGCCCTTGCAGACTGCTTGATATCCTCCTCGGTATAATTTCCCACGCCCAGTGTGAAAAGCTCCATAAGTTCCCGGGCAAAATTTTCATTGGGGCTTTCCTTGACGTTTTGATTAAGGTTAAGGTATTTCATCATTGCTGGCTCGCGGGAGACTGCTTTTGTAAAATCCCTAAAATTTCCTAGCGCATGTTTTCTCAAGAGGTTGTTGTACCTAAGTGCAAACCACACATTATTCTCCCTGCACACAAAAACATTTGCCCAGAAAAGGGTCATTCTCTCCCGCAGGTCCTCGCTTGTATTTACCATCCTATCAATCCATAGCGTGTTGAGCTCCCTGGTCTTATCGCGGGCAAGCTTGGCCAACTGTTTCCGCTGGGGTCCCTTTATGGATTTATAGTCTTTATCAAGCATGGGTTTAAAGACGGAAAGGTCCATTTTCATAGGGCTCGCACCTCTTGAAGTGTCGAATAACCTATCTATGATTTGTTTTTGCGAAAGCGACGCTAACATCCCTACCTGAGAAGGCAGTGCGCCAAAACCAGCACGGTTATATAAGTGAAGGATGTGGGCTGTTTTCATCGTGTTGAAAATATTTTATATCACTTAGATATCTTTACAAGTAAAAAGGTTTAATCCAATCTTTTAAATATCAAAACCATCAATTATTGTATTTTGAATTTAGGATTATTCTGCAAAATTGAATATAACGAAGCCAATTGAGATATCTTGGATAGATATATTTAAAACTCAACTACCCTGATACTAACAGGAAGAAGTGTAAGATGAAGATGATCATTTTTTACTACAACATTTTCACACTTCTCAACAACAGGAGAAATATCATTAGGATTATTGGTAGTACTACGGAAAAGCTCTCCTGAATTTTTTTGATTACCCCTATAGTTATTCAAATCAATGTCGACATCAACAGTTTTTGAATCCTTATTCAATATAAACAGGACAAGTTTTTTTGTTTTTGGGGTATAATGCGCATAAAACCTAATTTTTCCATATTTGCTTTTACCCTCAAGGACTTTTTCCTGCTTATAAGTATTGAAAAGTTTTAGGATTTCGCCTTGAGCGAGTGTATTCAATTTTTCGTCAAATGCGTTGGAATTATTTCTATTATGACCATAATCATTCCACGGGGAATGTGTCACCCAAAAATGCATGTATTTGATCCTATCGTATTTTTTAAAGGCTTCCTGTAAGAGTTCAAATGTGTATAATGATTTAACCAAACTATTGCTTTGATCCACCTTGACTCCAGGTAAATCCCAAGAACCGTTCCCAGGAATGGTGCTATTGAATTCTGTCACAAGGATTTCCATTTTATCCCTGTATTTTTTGGGCAGTTTCTCAATAGCCTTGTTTGCTGCATTAATGGATTTTGTGTTCACATCATCAAGGTTTTTGTATTCTTCATAATTGTGGGCACTATGTTGATATTGATGCGGAATAATAAAATCTGCAAATTCAGCGGTTTTCTCTATGACATCATAATAGTTGAATCCCACGCCTAGACCCGTTTTAATAGTGGGATCAATCTCTTTCATCGCTTTCGCGAAATCATTAAAAAGATCAACATATTTTTTACGGGTAATATATCCTTTTGTAATGGCAACGCTAAGTTCGTTTCCTATTTCCCAATATTTGATGTTATAATCATGGGTTACATTGGCATACCTCACCCATTCCACTGCATTCTTTTTAATCTCCTCATATGTATATTGCGAACCCTTATAAAGATGTCCAAAAGCATTTACCATAATAACAGGAACGGTATTGGTCTTTTTCACCAGATCCATATATTCTTCAAAATCAAGTGAAGTTTCCTTGAAATTACCCTCGGCATCTATAAAATGGGATAATCTTTTATTCTCTTCTATTGAGGAAACCCTGGGGGTTAGTTTTTTCTCCCCATAAGTACCAGGCGTAGTCCACATATAATTATCTGCCAGTGTTCCCATGGGGAAACGCAAAGTTCCTACTTTGAGTTCATTAAGGGCTTCGGCATGGCTTCTTGTTCTCTCGGGAAAATATGCATCATCATCCGTGGGGAAACTCAGGCAAATCCCCAGCGCATTGGGATCTAATGTGGCACTATATTTTTTAACGTCAATTTTAATTTCGGTTTGTGCTTCGGAAAGAAATGAAACAAGGCAAATGATTAAAAGTGATATATTTTTTAGCATGATAAGATTCTAGGTTTTCCGAAGCAAATACTTTTATTTCCACAATTCTTCATAAGGCAGGTAACCCGTGTTGATAAGAGCTCCCCTTATGAAAAATTGGTTAGTTTTTTCTTTGTCTAGAAGTTGGACAAGATCCCTTTCTATGGGTTTTGCTTTTTCACCCAAGCTCTGTAGCACGGCATACGCAATAAATTCATTGGATTTAACCTTATCCAGGATAAATTGTAGAGCCTCTTTGTCATCCTCGCCTTTTACAAGCGTTTCTGCGCTTAAAAGCCTTACCTCAATATTCTCATTGGGATCTTTGAAATTCTTATGTATTGCTGAAGGTATTTCTTGAATTTCACCCCTTTCCAAAAGTTGAAGGATACCTATTGTAGACCAATACCTTATAGCAGGTTCGTCATTGCTCAACATTTTTTTAAGCTGTTCAACATCTTGAGCTTTTGCCGTACTGGCAAATGCTGCTGCATCAACTACTGCTTCTACTGGTTGATTTGTTTCCCTAACATAATCATGGAAAGGTTGATTTTCCTCCCTTCTCCTCATGGTGTAGGGATAGAGCCCCAGATCTTTGTTGTCCTTCATAAAAGAAAGAAGTGTCTTTTTCATATCCTCTATCCTATCAGTATATGTGGGATCATCTATAAGGTTATGTACTTCATAAGGGTCCTTTTGGGTATCAAAAAATTGCAATGGGGAAGCTAATTCCCAGAATTTGCTCTGAGTTTCATTAGTATTTCCGTTTCTATATTCCAATTCCCATCCCTGATAGGAGGGCATTTGCCACTGATAATCCTGTCGGCTACCATTGGGATATGCCGAGTTAAAGTTCCATATCAACTTATATCGTCCATCGGTCATTGCCCTCGAGGGTATATAGGTGTTCCCTTGATTTGCCCTGTAGAGAAAAACTTCCTTTTTTGGTGCGGGCATATCATGGCCTAAAAAAGCCTGCCCCATCATGAAATTGGGTTTTTCAATACCCGCAAGATTCAATACTGTAGGCGCAAAATCAACAAATCCTACCAATTTGTCATCACGTGATGGGGTTTTGATCCCCAATAGATCCCTATATTTTTTAGGTGCATTTACAATAAGCGGAACCCTGGTTCCCGTATCATACACATAAGCTTTGCCCCGTGGGAGACAACCACCGTGATCTGAATAGAAAAAGATAATGGTATTCTCAAGCTCTCCAGATTTTCTAAGCTCATCAAGTCGCTCTTTTATCCATCCATCCATAATATTTACGGCATCATAATACCAGGCAAGGTCATCCCGTATTAATGTATTATCTGGTAGATAGGGAGGTAATACAACGCTATCCAGCGCAATTGTTCTTTTCTTTCTCCCATTTACAATTCTGGTGGCAATCCTATTTGTATGGGTGCCATAATAATTATATATGGAAAAAAATGGTTGATCTTTATCCTTTCTGTTTAAGTAGCTTGCTCCCTTACTGGAATCATCCCAGATCCCATCAGGAACATTGTTCGCGTTATAATCTTCCTTATGATTATTTGTGGTATAGTATCCCGCATCTTTAAGAATTTTTGAAAAATACAGTTCCTGTGGTACGGCACGTTTTTGCCTGTGCCAATCCGTTGCTAAAAATGGCGCATAAATCCCTGAAATTAGTGTGGAACGTGCTGGGGAGCATTGCGCCCCGTTTGAGAATGCATTTGTAAAAACCACTCCTTCCCTGGCCAGGGAATCTATGGTGGGAGTTGTGGTGAATTCATTCCCGTAGGATTTTAGGAAAGGACTCATATCCTCTACAACCAACCAAAGAATATTTGGTTTTTCAGAAGATTCAGTTGTATTATAATCGCTTACCTTGTTTTTACATCCAGCAAATAAAAGCATTACCAGAAATGCCATGGCATAGGTATATATCTTCATCTTGCAAATTTTATTTAATCAAAAAACTATAGCTTTTCCCTCTCTTCTTCTACCCTTCTTTTTTCATACTCGGCATCATACTTAGGATTGAGTTTTGTGGGAACTGGTGCATGGGTCTTTTCCCTCCATTTTATGAGCTTGTCGTATAATTTTTTGGTAATATCAGGATACTGTTCTGCAACATTATGAGCCTCCCCAACATCTTTTGAAAGGTCGTAGAGTTCAAGACCGCCATCCTCAAAATATTCATGCAGCTTCCAGTTTCCAGATCTTATTACTGATCCTGGACGTGTTCTATAGAGCGGATCCCTGGCTTGATCTACAAAAGGCGCATAGGCCTGAAGGTAAATAGGAAAGTGCCAGAATAAATCCCGTTCTGGTATTGACTTTCCCTTAAAAAGCGGGGAAAGATCATCCCCGTCAAGTTTTTCAGCTTTCTTTTCGGCCTTGATAATGGTTTGCAAAGTGGGATATAGATCACGCTGGGTCACGGGTACTTGTGACACCTCTCCTCCTTTTATATGTCCTGGCCATTTGATGATAAGGGGAACCCTGATCCCTCCTTCATAATAACTCCCTTTTCCTGCCCGCAATGGATCTTGAAAACTTACATCCCGTATCCCACCATTGTCCGAAGTAAAGATTACCACTGTGTTTTCTGCCAGCCCTAGATCTTTTAGGGTATTGAGCAATCTCCCCACGTTTTCATCCATGGTATTGATCATGGCTGCATAGGTAGCGTTGGATTGACCATCGCCAGGTTTCTTTCGCTCATAGCGTTCTTCAACATCTTCCTTTGCCATCAAGGGTTTATGTACAGCATAAAAAGGTAAGTATAGAAAGAATGGTTTGTCCTTATTGCCCTCTATAATTGAGATCGCTTCGGTGGTAAGCCTATCCGTAAGATATTCCCCTTTGGGACCTTCTTCCAGGGGTTCGGCATTATAGGGGCTAAAATATCCCTTGGGCCCAGGTCCACCCCTGTGACTTCCCGCAACGTTGATATCAAAACCATGATCCCTGGGATCTTCAGATATATGCCATTTCCCTACACTGGCGGTAACATAGCCATTGTCATGGAACATTTCGCCCAAGGTGTAAAGACTGTCTGCGATGGTCTGATTGTTAGGAATGGGAATAAGTTTCCTGGTCTGCTCCTCTCCTCTTTCGGAAGTTCCCACAGTATAAATACCATGCCTGGGCCCCAAAAGCCCCGTAATCATATTAGCCCTACTGGGCGCACAGTTTGCAGCAGAAGCATACGCCTGCATAAAAACCATTCCCTCTTTGCTGAGTCCATCAACATTAGGGGTGTCATAATATTCAGAACCCATATATCCCAGATCCTTCCAGCCCAGATCGTCAACGTTGATGAGTAAGACATTTGGTTTTCTAGAATCCTTTTGCTTTTCTGCTCCACAGGAAGATAGGAGCAAAAGCATAGAAAATGATATTGTCATTTTTCCCAGGATGTCCCGAAGTTTTTTTAAGTTCTTTTTTGAAATTTTCATATACCTAACTGAATAGAATTATATTGGAGTTTATAAGAGGATTAATTTACCATTCTTCAAAGGTAAGGTCTTCTTCCGGTGGACGCCTTTGATACAGAACCTCAGTCACCGAATATTCATTGCCATCTCTCGTAAAAGAATAATCTATGGAGATTGTATTTTCGTCAGGGTTGTACGTTCCGCTCCCGCTTAACTCCGTAATATCATTGCTATTTGTGGATAGGCTTACGCTATCGTCCGACGAAATCGTAATCAATAGACTGGCATCGTCAAAATCGCCTATTCCTGAAGTTTCCACAGTATTGGCATTGATGGTATTGAGTTTCCAAAGATCGTTATCAATAAGATCGGAAGTACTATAGGTCACCTCATTAATCTCCCCACTGAATGTTGTTTCCGTCTGGGTACCTGTGTGATAATAGGTGCCATGATATTTGCTTATATATTTTACAACAACTATCGAAAAATTTTTGGGAGCTATAATCTGGTTCCCCTCATCATCATATGTACCAGATGCTATAGAATCTAATGAGGTTTCGGTTACCCGTATGGGTAACGCATAGGTATTTGTCGTAGCTAGGGTATCCGCCGTAAAACTTTCTCTGTTTAGCATTACTGTTACATCACCTATGTATCTGCCCTCTGGAAAAACCATGGTGTTTTCATCACTTAAGGTGTAATAAGAAGGTGGTAATAGGGTAAAATCTTCGGCCCCAGCCAAAACATCATTGTCCAATAATGAGGGGTCTATTGTAAATGTAGCTGTTTCCTGTACCGTGTTATATCTTTTCCCTCCCATGGCTACTCCCACCTTAAAATCCATTTGATCATAGGACACCACTGTGCGCAAGGGTTTTTGGGTATTAAAATATGCTATGGTAAAGTCATAGTCTTCTACATAATCCTCATATTTCTCACAAGATATGGTGACGAGTGAAACAAGAATGAGGGCATATATGGTTTTTCTCATAATCATCTTTTTTCCCTATTTAATTACCAGCCTAGGTTATCTACTAGGTTTGGGCTTTTTGCCAGTTGGTCGAAAGGCAATGGTGAATAGTAATATTTTAGATTGTTAAATTCTCTTTCTTCTACTACAAATTTTTGATAGCTATAACTGCCATCTTCCTCAAGGTTTATCTTTACTCCAGTGATAGGTTCATTTAATGGCATAAACCATCTTCTCATATCAAAATACCTTTGGTTTTCAAAAGCAAGTTCCAGACGTCTTTCCCTTAATATCAATTTCCTAAAAGCTTCCTTACCTTGTGCTGCAACTTCGTCAACATATGTATTATTAGTAATTCCGGCTTTATTGCGTATTTGCTTGATTACCTGCACGGCAGATTTTGACATGCCTGTACCTACAGCAGTGGGGCCAAAGGCTTCGTTGGATGCTTCTGCAAAATTTAGATATACCTCCGTTTTCCTTAAATAAGGATTATAATGCCTATCATTAGCAGGATTTTCTACTCCTATAAGGCCAGGTTGTAACGACAACCATTTTCTTACATAATACCCTGTTCTTGTATTTCCTGGATACACACTTTGTGAATCTTCTCCTCCTTCATAAATCTGTAAGTCATCATCGTTTAATATTTCACCATTATACAGCACATTTAGATAAAGCCTGGGATCCCGGTTTTCATAAGGGTCTTGCGGATCATAATTTGACCGGGCATCATCTATGGGAAAGCCATTCTTGCTATAAAATGCATCTATTAAATTTTGGGAAGGGCCTGTACGTGCCTGGCCAAATTCAGGTATCGGATAATTTTGGTTTTCTAACAAACGGTTATTGTGGAAACTTCTCCAAATAAACTCTTCAGGAGTATTATTGCTAGTGAAATCCTGCTCAGAGAGTCCAGGGAAATTCCCTATAAGATCAATTGCCGCCTGAGCATCCTGCGCTGCTTTTATCCACTTTTGCTCAAAGGCTGCCATATCAACCACGGTGAATTGCCCCATTCCATCCAGTGTTGTGACAGTGTCAGGTTGATAAGCAGGACTAGCTGCATAAACGCCTACCCTGGCTTTTAACGCGGCCACTATTTGTTGATCTGCCCTACCCAATTGCAATTCTCCCGTAACGGGATCACTTCCTGTATATTCAAAAGGAAGATATACCATGGCTGTATCCAGATCCTTTCTTATCTGTTCAACACATTCAGCATAGGTGTTTCTTACTACACTTTTCGTATCAAGGGCAGATTCTTGATCATTGTTAAAAGAAAGTATTATAGGATACCCCAACGCACTACCGTCATTGGTTTTACCCCCATAAACCTGTAATAATTGAAAACTCCACCATGCCCTTAAAAAAAAGGCTTCTCCCTTTAAATTACGTTTTTTCTTCTGGTTGTTTTCTTCATTTGTTATGTCATAGTTTACTTCCTCATCCAGACCATTTTGAAGAAATATATGCACATTTCTTATCTGGTTATATGCATTGATCCATTGATCCATGGGGTTTGCATATCCCGTCAAGCCACCATGAGCCAGTCTATAAATTCCACTTCCATAATCATTTGTAACGGCATTGTCTGTAGCTGCATCCAGAAAATTACCCCCATATTGATCTGTGATCATATTAGGAAGGTTAGCATAAGAATTCATCAGGAATCCTTCAGCTTTATTAGGAAGTTTAAATGCAAACTCATCCCCATAGGTATTATCAATTTCCGGGTCCAGTGAACACGAAACAGCCAGGATGCAAAGCAATACTGTACTTATCAATTGAATTTTATTTCTCTTTACCATATTCATTTTTTTAAAATCCTACCGTTAATCCACCCGTAAGCGTCCTAAATAATGGGTAATTGTTCACGCCAGAGTCAGGCACTTCTGGATCTAGGTCTTTAACATTTGATAAAACAAATAGATTTGTACCCCTTAGGTATAGGCGGATGATTTTTGCTATTCTCGTATCCTTTGAAAACGTATAGCTTATTTCTGCATTTTTTAACCTAAAGAAAGAAGCATCCTGAATCCAGAATGTGGATGCTTGATAATCATTAGAAGGATATTTTGTGGTCAAAGCAGGTTGCGAGCCATTCGGGTTGTTCACGGGGTGAAAACGGTCTAGGGCAATTACTGAATATTTACCCTCGCCAGAATTTCTATAATAAGTACTGTTCTTAATGTAATCCACGCCCAGTTCGGATGTACCCAATACACTAAGACCAAACCCCTTATAGTTTATGTTTAGGCTTACGCCAAAAGATGTTCTAGGGAAATTATTACCTATTACCTTTTGATCCTGTTCTGTTATGACACCGTCACCATCCAGATCCTCATACTGAATATTTCCTACGCCGTACTCACCCAATGTTTGAAAAGGAGCACTTGAAACCTGGTTTTTATCCTTAAACAAACCCTTGGATACATACCCAAAAATAACATCTGATGATTTACCCCTTACATCTCTGTATCCTTCAGGATTATGTATGGCGTTGGCTTCAATGACCTTATTCTTTACATACAGGAAATTAGTGCCTATGGTATATCTAAAATCTCCTGCACCACCAGAATAGGAAACTTTTCCGTCAACGCCATTGTTTTCGATCTTACCCAGGTTTTGTGGTATATATTGATTCCCGAAAGTAGGCGAGTATATTGAAAATGGGTTGTCATAAATGATATCATCTCTAATTTCATTAAAATAATTAAACTCAAACATAAGGGATTCATTAAAGGCCATACCTTCAATACCCAGGTTCAATTCATGGGATGTCTCCCACCTAAGATCTGGATTACCAAAATTGCTATACCCCGTTCTAGGTGCACCCCCTTGATTACGCTCTCCAAACTGTGCCTGACCACTATCAAAATACCGGGTCTCATAGAGATAGAAATTTGTTGCCCTATCATATCCTAACATGCCATAACTACCTTTTATTTTGAAGTAATTCAAAACGGTATTATTCTTTAAAAAACGTTCTTCACTTAAAACATATGCGGCACCAAAGGAACTAAAATATTTATACCTGTTCTTTACTGAAAAGCGATTGCTCCCCATTACAGATTGAGTCCAATCTAGGTACACTTTATCCTTATACCCATATGAGGTTCTCAGGAATGTGTTTGTATTTTCATCTTTTTGCCTATTGCCTCTTTTATCGTTTATATAATAAAAATGTGAAAGCGTTGCAGAAAGTTGATGGACCTCATTAAAGGTCCTCTTATAGTCTAGTTTAGAGGTCCACCCCAGGTTTCTCTCAATATTATTCCCACTTTCACTCCTATTTCCCGCAATAACCCTATTGTTGAGCTTTTTATATGCCAGGGAATCCTGCCCATCAGATCCCAACACAATTTGCCTTGCATATCGTATGGGGTTGTTGAACTGGTTGGCACTATGGTATTGATAATTATCAAAAGTAAGATATGAACTGGCCGAGAGACCTTTTATAAAATTATCAAGCTTTAGATCCAACCCAAAATTAGTTTGTCCATAGAAAAATTGATATTCCTGATACCCTCCATAGACGAGGTTTCCATATAGACTACCAGGATTTTGAATACTTCCTCCCAGGGGTGGAATTTGTTCTTCTCCCAGAGGAGTTTCTTCTCCTTGAAAATTAGGATCCATTATGACAAAAGGAAATTCATTGGGTCGCTGCGTCCTTATTGCATTAAATACTTCATCTTGATCTAATTTTCCCCAATTCCTACTTTCAATAATTCCATTTGCCCCCACATTTGCAGAAAGAAAAGAGGTAATATCTATCTTAAGGTTTCCCCTTACATTAATACGGTCTTGCTTGACAGGTCTTCCTATTTTTTCAATACCTTGGGTTCCTATATAACCTGCAAGTAAAGCATAGTTTATGCCTTCTTCCCCTCCAGAATATTCAATATTTGCTTTTCTAAAAGGGTTTGTATTATTAATAAAATAATCGTTGTAATCCACATCTGGATAGTACAGGTCATTAGCACCTGTACTTTGTTCATAACCCTGTATATCAGCATCCGTGTAAAGAGGTGAAAACCCATCATTTATACGGGCTTCATTATAAAGCCTAGCATATTGTGCACTATTTAGATATTCTGCCATTCTAGTATTCATGGCCACTCCATATTCTGCAGAAACATTGAACACCTGGGTATTATCCTTTCCTTTTTTTGTTGTGATAAGAATTACTCCGTTTGCAGCCCGGGGGCCATACAGTATTTTTGCATTTGCGTCCTTAAGCACTTCAATACTTTCAATCTCTTGTGCGTATAAAAAATCAATAGGTCTTTCCACACCATCAACCACGGTAATGGCTTGATTAGCTCCTTCTCTTGCCAGTCCACGCACATAGAGCAATGCATTATTGTTACCCAGCCCACTCGTGGTCATACGTGCCGTTAAGCCAGAAAGCCTTCCCTGTAGGACATTAGAGAAAACAATATCAGGTTGGGATTCCAGTTCCTTACCAGATATTTTATCCACAGCACCTACAAATTCCCTTTTGTACGTAGTAATTGTTGATGGTAGCTCTATCTCATATTGCTTTGACTTAAAATAGGGCATGCGTTCAAGGATAATTTCCTCTGGCGCACCATTCTCTGCAAGGTCAATGGTCTTTTCCTTATACCCCAATGCTTTTATAATAAGTATATTATCAGATTTTGCTTCTAAAGCAAATCTTCCTGCCTTATCCGTAAAACTGATAATGTTACCGTCACCAAGAACCACTTTAGCATTCCCTATGGGCTCGTTGTTCTCATTTACTATTGATGCGTTAATTATTATTTCAGAGTTCCGTCCTTCCTGACCAAAAACCTGAGTTATTAACCCAGTAAGAAAAAAGAAAACCGTAAAAAATCTATGAATCTTCATTATAATATTAGATTAGATAGTATGTTACCACCCTGGGTTTTGTTTATAGTTTGTAAGGTTCAATGCATCTGGCTGAGCCACTGGATACCAGTAATATCTCAAACCAAAAACACGTTGCTCTGTTGAAAGGTCAATAACTTCATAGTCAAAATCCAGTGTACTCTTGTCTGCCACCTGTCTATGACCTGCAGGAGGATAAGCCCTAATACCTTGAATAGGTTTATCAAATACCTCCTCTGCAATCATCCACCGTCTTAAGTCAAACCATCTCTGGTTTTCCCACATTAATTCTACGGCACGTTCTTGTCTTATTTTATTCCTAAATACTTCCTTACTTGCCGTTTGCTCACTCCTTACATTCGGCATATTCACGCGATTACGAATAACATTTATAGCATCTACTGCCGTAAGGCCATATCCATTAGGATCACTGTTGGGACCATATGCTTCGTTCATCGCTTCGGCATAATCAAGATAAATTTGTGAAACCCTTATATAGATGGAGTTAATATTATATTTATTATACTGACTCGTAAAATCATTAGCCTCGGGCCAAATAAATTTTTTACACACATAACCAGATAACAAACGGTCTCGTGTATGGTTACTACTCGTTTGTCTTCTATAATCCCTACCATCTACATACAATTCTTGATATATAGGATTACCAGATTGATTGACCCCCCATCTTTCTCCGGGCACCAAAATATCATTGTAAAATCTAGGATCTCGATTTTCATAAGGATTTTGTGGATCATAGCCAGAATTTGGATCGTCAATATTATATGCCTGTCCATTATTGAGTACCTCAAACATATCAACAATATTCTGTGTAGGATTTGTATAAGCCGAAGCGTTATTACCCGTTCCTCCAGAAAAATATTGAGGTAAAAAACTTGTTCTTAAATCTCGGGATTGATTTCTTTGATTTCCGTTTAGTTTATACCAAATTGATTCAGAAGTAACCTGTTTTTCATCGGTATAGAAGATGAATTCATATTCGTCTCCATCCATGAGATGAACATCAGCACCTCCAGCTCCTTGAGCAATAAATTTGAGAACATCATTTGCATATTCAGCAGCCCTCTCACTCCACTCTTGACCATAGGGAAGGTATTGTATTGTTTCAAGGTTATTTTGCATCAATGGGCTCGCGGCATATAGGGCAGCCATTTCCTTCACTGCCATTGCTGCAACTTTGTTAGCTCTTCCATATTCTGAATCGTTCCAGGTACCTGGCAATAATGAGATGGCCATATCCAGGTCATCCATTATCAATTCGGAACTTTCAGAATAGGTCAACCTTGGTAGGTCAAGCTCATCATTAGAACTAAAGGCCTTATCAAGTGCAGGCATTCCTCCCATGCGCTGTATTACCTGAAAATAATACCATGCCCTAAAAAAATACGCCTGGCCTAAAAGCCCATCATATTGTTCTTGAGTGATATTGGGTATTTCGTCAATGCGTTGTATAACCTTATTTGCAATTCTTATTGCATATAATGAATTTGTAATAACGGGACCTCTCTCACCAGTTTCACCGCTCCATCCCAGTTCTGGAGCTCCAGATCTGTTTGCCCATGATCCTGAATTTAATGTGGTAACGACAGAACCTTGAAACAAGGCTCCAGCCTCATCGGAGAGTGCATTGAGATTATTGCGCCCAGCCCCTTGTGCAAAAGGATTATGATAATCGAGCAGAACTTCATAACAATTATCCAGATATCCCCTTGCAGACTCAAATTCTGAGAAGACATCATCCTCTGTTATTCCAAAATCGGGAGAAATATCAAGGTAATCTTCACAAGAAATCATTGTGAGCAAGGCTAGAAGAATGTACGATTTAGAAAGAATTCTTTTCATTATTTTTTATTTAAAAAGTAGCACGCAAGCCTACATTATATCTTTTTACAATAGGATAATTCCCTGAGCCGTTGGTCTCTGGATCTACACTATCTCCTAATTTTGACCAAGTAATTATATTATTACCATTTGCATAAAGCTGAAGGGTATTTAAACCGACCACTTTCAAGAAATCATTTGTAAATAAATAATTGATCTCTACATTCTTCAACCTTAAGTATGACCCATCCTTATACAACAAGGTACTATTTGTGGTATTATGATTGTCAGATAGATGCAGGGCAGGTTTTTGTGCAGTACTTGCAGTCTGTGGAGTCCATCGGGTTAAGACATCAGGTTGTGCCTGAACAAAACCTCCCTGAAAATCAAAATAGAATATACCTGGATAGTTATATGCAACATCAGTCACACCATACAATAAAGCATTAAAACCCAGATTTTTCCACGTGAATCCCAAATTCAAGTTATAAGTACGCTGAGGATAAGTGAGATCTTTCATAGGTACCTGATCATTCGCATCGGCCACTCCATCGCCATTATAATCCACAAACAAAATATCCCCGGGGACAAGATTACTTAAACCAGCTCCGTTGTTTTGATTAGGACCATTGAATATATCATCAATTGATTGATAAAGCTGCCCTGCTATTCTCCTGGAATTCCATCCTATTGGCTTTCCTGCCTGTTTCAGGTATTTGTCAAGCCCTGCTGGGTCATCACGATACACAATCCTATTTTCTGTAAAAGAGGTACCAAAGTTTATGAAATAATTAAAGTCTGTACCCAAATTATCATTCCAGCCCACTTTTAACTCATATCCATGGCTTTTTGTCCTACCTATATTCGCATCGGGGAGATCTGGAAAACCTACAAACGAAGGAACTGTTCTACGTTCCATAAGGATGTCTTTTCTCTCGGACTTATAGAGGTCAATTTCAAAATTTATTTTTTCGATAAGATCAGCACTTATCTTTAGGTTTTGTTGTGTACTGGTTTCCCAAGTTGCATTTGCATTTGCAATAGTACCTTCAGAATATTGTGGTCCATAATTTGTAAGGTTGTCATAACCAAAGGGAATACTCCCAGTCCTACCATAGGTTTGGGTATATTGAAAACGGGCTACCTTGTCATTTCCCACTATACCGTATGAATAGTTAACCTTAAAAAAATCCAACCAACTTTTAGTGAGTTTTTTAATAAAGGGCTCATCAGATATTACCCAAGCAGCACCTACCGATGGAAAGAAACCAAAACGTAGCCCTGGGGCAAATTTTTCTGATCCTGAATAGTTTCCAGAAGCCTCTATTAAATACCGTTTCTTAAAATTGTAACTTAACCTTCCTATCCACTCTTCCCTTCTTTGTGCAAAACCATTTCGCCCTACCAAATTCTGCCTTAACATGATAGCTGTCGCATCAACATTATGATCATCAAATTTGCGCTTATATTTCATCTGAAAGCGATAATTTAACTGCCTGTTATACCCATAAAGACTAGGTAGATTTGCATTTACTGGTCCCTCTTGTGCATCTACTGTGGGCCATCGTATCTCATCTGTAAGGGGGTAGGTCAAATTACCATTTTCATCCACCATGGGTTTAGAATAATCGTAGGCTCTGTAAAACCGTATAATATTAAGTCCGGTAAAATTTCCCTGAACCCCATTTCTTAAAATATCCTTGGCATAATTTGATGCAGATGAATAATTGATTGCCCCATTAAAAGAAAGTCCTTTTGTAAAAAAATCAAGTTTTTGTTCCAACTGTGCATCATAAAATCCTTGATAATATTGATATTTTCGCTGCCCCCCACCATTAAGAAATACTAGAAGATTACTTTCTCCATCCGAAGATTCTCCTGGAAAACCATCAGAATAATACAATGGAAAAAGATTTTGTGGAGCCCTATAAATCCTATCAAAGAATTGAGGTTGACCAAAACCATCCTCAAAATCTGCATCACCGTCATCGGTAATCCTATATCCAGGCTGGCTACGCACCCTATAATTTCCTGAGAAGTTCACGGTAAACTTTGTTGTGGGCGTGATATTAAAATCTAGATTGGTTCTCCAGTTATATCTTTTTTGCCCAAAGGAAGGATCATATTCAGGTTGTTCTTCGGATTGAAAAATATCTCCATCATTGCGATATCCCAGTGAAGCAAAATATTTTATGGTTTCTCCACCACCCCTGGCATTTAGGTTATACGTTTGCTCATAACCTGTACCGATGATTTTATCATACCAGTCAACTTCAGGAAAATATGGATTATATGATCCCCTTTCATCATAATGAGCCGTCCATTCATCAATCTTGGATTGAGGGATTAACTGGTCATAATTACGGTCATTAAATGCAGCTTCATTAAAGGCTTGCATTGCGGTAAGATAATCTGCTTTTTCTGGGCTTGCCGTAGGTTGCTTGATTCCTAGGTTGGCCGAAAAATTGAACGAAGGTTCTCCCAGTTTTCCTCTTTTGGTGGTGATAAGGATAACACCATTTGCACCTCTTACTCCATAAACTGCGGTAGAAGCGGCGTCTTTTAAAATTGATATTGTTTCAATTTCGTTAGGGTCAATATTATTAAGATCGCGTTCTATGCCGTCCACAAGAACCAAAGGGCTTGAATTTCTCCAGGTAGAACGTCCCCTAATAAAAAGACCCGCGGCATCAGCTCCAGGTTTTCCATTTGTATTTATTACCGTAAGTCCAGGAGCTTGACCCTGTAATGCTTCTGAGATTGAATTTACTGAACCCACCTTTAAAAGTTTATCCCCTTCAACGGTCTCTACCGCTCCTACTAGAGTTTGCTTTGTTTGTTCACCATAGCCTATGATAACCACCTCTTCTAGGTTTGTGGCATCAGACTGGAGCGTTATGTTAAGTGGATTAATTTCTTCCGTAACATTTTCAAATCTTTGTGATAGATACCCTACATAACTCACTACAATGGTGGACCCTTCAACAACCTCTAAGGTGAAATTCCCATCAAAATCTGTTGCGGTTCCTCTAGAAGTATTTTCTTGAATCACCGTCACCCCTATCATGGGTACATTATTTTCATCTATTATCTTACCGCTTATTTTAACGGTAGATTGAATGGCAGCTGCATAAACCGCTGGTGCAAATATCAAATTCAAAAAGCATAAGCAAATCAAGAACCTCTTAAGTCCAAAATCCATAAAATAGAGCCTAGTAATATTTTTATTCATTATTCAATTGATTGAAAATTCTTAATGCCTTTTTATAATCAGTATTTTTTAATGAAAAATCCTGGTATTCTGTCTCACAATCGACTTCTTAAATAAATGTGAATAGTCTAAAATTGAGTAATCACCTAAAAAAGTTTAAAAAATGAATATTTCGTAAAAAATCAACATTCATTTTAAACATTTTATTAATTTAAAGGATGATATTATTGATTTATGAAAAATTCTTATCCCAAATGTAAAAGAGTTATTCTCTCAAAAACCTTAAAAATTCATCAAATGCTATGAAAATATGTTCATATTCATTGATGAATGCATATTTATAATTAGGATAATAAGTTGATAATGAAAATTTAACCTAAGACTTGTGGTGAAGTTTAATATGTGTGGTTTTTAAACCTTGTCCGGTTATCTCCACATCTATATCTGAGTTTTTCTTACCCGCTTGAATTATTGCCAATAATTTTCCGTGAAATGTTTTTCTATGATGAGCCTTGCTAGAAGTAAGATCTAGTATATCGCCATTTTCTAGACCTATAAGTTTTCCTCCACCTGTAACCGTGAAGTTCAATTCCATGTTTGCCATTGGCACCTCAATACCATTTTCATCAACGATATTTATTTCGATATGGGCAACTTCACCATCTTGTAATTCTTTTGAATCAATTGATGCATCTATTGCAACTGGTTTTCCCGCGGTTCTATAAACCTGGGAAACCTCTTTCCCTGAAGAATCATGGGCAATGACCTTTAATTCTCCTAGTTCATAAGGAACTTGCCATACCAATTGTAGCTCATCACCAGTCAGTTTCTTTTTACCCAAAGACTTTTCATTGAGAAAAAGTTCTGCGGAAGCTGTATTCGTATAAACAACTACAGGAATTGTTTGTCCTTCTTTTCCTGGATGTGTCCAGTGTGGGAGCATATGAACCATGGGCTTATCACTCCAAATACTTTGATATAGATAGTAATTATCCGTAGGAAAGCCAGCTAGATCAAGTATCCCAAAAGGTGCTGTTCTTGCGGGCCAGCCAAAGGATTCTCCCAGATAATCAAAGGCTGTCCAGCGAAAGGCACCAAGAAAATAGGGTTTGTCCTTAGTAACGCGCCAATAATCACGAATACCCATCCTAACGATAGAATTGTCGTAGGACGATTGATAGGGAAGCTCAAATTCTGGAAAGACTTCCTTTGCCGATAGATCTGGGATTAAATATATTTTGTTTTTCATGGGCGCAAAAGATTGTCCTTTTTCCCATGGAGCTGGAAAATCACGCCTTCTATAACTGGTATGTGTTCTGTAAACGCCGCGGGTTTGATAGGTATGGGTGATTTCAGTACCAATGATAGGTTTTTCAGGATGTTTGTTATGAAAATCTTCAATAGCATCCTTGAATTCACCGTGCCCGTTCATCCCTGCTATTTCAATAGCTGTTCCCTTGCTTCCTTCTCCCTGGGTAATGGGTCTTGAATCATCTATTCTTTTTATAAAGTCAACCAGTTCATGTTGTCTCGCATCAGTAAATCCACGCACTTCATTACCTATACTCCAAAAAACAACACTGGGATGGTTCATATCACGCTCAATAAACTCTTGCAAATCTTTTTGCCACCACTCTTCAAAATAATTCCCATAATCGAATTTGGCCTTTGCCACTTCCCAACCGTCAAAAGCTTCATCCATGACATAAAATCCCATCTCATCGCACATTTCATAAAATGCTGGCGCGAAGGGATTGTGTGTCGTACGGATGGCATTACATCCCATTTCCTTGAGTAATTTTAACCGCCTACGCAAGACTTCCTCTGGCACGGCAGTCCCCACGGGACCTGCATCATGGTGCATGCACATCCCTTTTATGATGGTCTTTTTTCCATTTACAAAAAGACCTTTCTCTACCGAAACTTCAATAGTTCTAAAACCTATACTTGTAGTATAATTATCCAGAAGAGAACCGCTATCATCAGTTATTTGGGCCTCAAGGACGTATCTATTTTCTGGGGTTTCAGCGGACCATAAATCAATATCTTCAAGTTGAAGGGTATCCTCAATATTTTCGGTACAATTACTTTTTAAAGTAAATTTTTCTCCTTCCAGTTTCTTGACAACCTCTCCATTTTTATCCTTTATGCTGTAATTGAATTTTATTTCCTTTGGCGAAAGCCCATCATTTATTATTGAGGATTTTACTGCGATTGTCCCATCGTTACCATTTATGACTTTTGGCGTTGCCAAAACACCGTGACGGGTAAAATGCTCTTGGGAAGTAATCAATAATCTTACATGACGATAAATGCCCGAGCCTGTGTACCATCTACCACTTGGGGCCTTAGAATGATCGACTTTAACTGCGATTACATTTTTTCCCTCCACGAGATAATCAGTCAAATCATATTGAAAACCGATATATCCATACGGGTGGGTTCCCAGTTTTTCCCCATTGATATAAACCGTGGAGTTCATGTAAACCCCATCAAAGAGGATACTTACCCTTTTATTTTTCCAATCATCCTGATATTCCAGCTCCTTTCTATACCAGCCAATCCCCGTGGGTAAAAAAGCTCCCGCAATACCTGCGGGATTATCTTGGGAATACTCCCCTTCTATACTCCAATCATGGGGAAGGTCAAGTTGTCGCCAATCGCTATCATCAAAGTCCTTTTTTGCAGCAATTGACACATTACCCAGGTGAAAGACCCAATCCTTATCCCAGTTAAGCTCCTCCCTTCCCTGCTCCATATTACTGGAACAGGACACAAGGAGCCACGGAAAAACTAAAATCTTTAAAATGATCTGAAAAATCCTCATATATTATTCTTCACAGATAAAATTTCGGGCCCTGAGAAATTTTTCCATTTCATCCCTTGTCTCAATGTAATAATGCCCATCACCCTTTCCCTTATTGAAAAAACCATGGGTCGCATCCTTATAGAAAATCACTTCACAATTACTCCCAGCATCTTTTGCATCCTTACAAAAATCCTTCATGGTCTGCACGGGTATATGTTTGTCATTTGTTCCTACCATAATAAGAACATCGGCCATTTTGCTTTTGTCCTGATGAAACGGGGAAAATTGTTTGTATGCCTCACCTACCCGCTCATAACCGTAACCGTTAGGGCCATTATCAATAACAGGATTGAACAAGACCAGTCCAGAAACCTTGGTATTTATATCGAGATCATCATTAGGATCATTATATCCTTCCACGAGATCAACTGCCGCCGCTAGGTGACCCCCAGCCGAACCTCCTACAGCCACTATCCTATTTGGGTCAATCCTGTATCTATCACTGTTTTTCTTTAAATACCTCATCGCTGACTTTGCGTCCATCAATGCGGTAAAAGGATCGGTATGATCCACTTTTGCCACCCTATACTCCACTAAGGCGCAAACCATCCCCTTGCCCGCAAAATATGCTGCCTGGGAAGAAAACTGTTTAATATCCCCTCCTGCCCAGCCACCGCCATGATAAAAGACTATCATGGGCCATCGAGTACGTTCTTTCCAGTTATCAGGAAAGACAAAGGAGATGTTGAGATCACGTGTTTCCGTTTTTTTATACACATCCACTTGATCATATTTTACATTTTGCGCAAGTAGACTACTTCCGATTAAAAATGTTACTATCACTATAATTTTTTTCATTTGTTCTATTTTAAATCAATCCACTTTTTCATTTGCTCATAATACAGGTCCTGTTCACCCATATTAAAAAGCATGGTTTCTGCTGCACTTAGGCAATTCAGGAAGTCGTGATCGTCCTTTTTCCTTTTGATAAAATCCTTAAGGTCACCTTTAAAAAATTCTGGCCCATCTTCCGCATACTGGATATTTTGAAGTACCTGTAGCGTTATAAGCGGATTATCACTTTTTAAAAGTTTTTTTAGTTCATTAATGGCAATCTTGTTTTTTTCCATCCTATCAAAGGCTATGGATGCTGCAAGTATTTTTACAGGTGGATAATCACAGTCCATCAGTTCTATTATTTTTTGCCTTACGACGGAAATATCCAAGTTCTTAAGACTTTGTATCCCCATAAGGCTCCAGTAAACCACATCTGGATTCTTGCTTTTCAAACCTTTCAGGATAGAAGCAGTCTTATCCCCTTCTCCACACAAAAATGCCTGATTCAGGATTTTTTTTAGGTTGTATTTTTCGCTTAAGCGAAATTCATAAGGAGTGGTTTTATGCGAAATACTATCAATGGTATATTCCGGCAGGAACATTACATCCCTTAATTCAAGGATATGCCCGTATAATTTCCCCCTCATTTCAGCTAGCCTTTTCTCTTGATCTTTAGCTTGAGCAAGGTTATTAAGTTTCCACGGGTCGCTTTCCATATCATATAGATATTCGCTGGTCTTACGGGGAATCAACATATCCTCCTGCACCGTGTTGAGCGATCCATCCTTATAATCCTGACGAATCCTCCTCACTATATCCGAGACATCCGCATATTTTTGAAATTCCAGTTCAGGATATTGTGGTTGAAACACCTTGGTGTACATATAACGGCCATCCGTAATACTTCTAACGAGTCCAGGACTTTCATCAATGCGGTTTCTTGACATAAATATATATTCCTTGGGATTTTTACGAAATTTTCCCATGAAAGGCCTTCCCGTCATATAAGAAGGCGGCTTGATACCTGCCAGGCTCAACACCGTGGGCGCGAGGTCATCAAAGTTTATCAATTCGTCGGACGAAGAACCTATGGGCCAAGGGGAAAGTGACTTGTATTTTTCGGGAAACCAGACGATCATGGGCACTTTATAACCTATTCCCACAGATCCAGATTTCCCACGCGGGATTGCTTCGCCATGATCTGCATAAAAGAATATAATGGTATCATCCATCAATCCATCTTTTTTAAGTCTTTCAAGCAACTCCCCTATTTCTTTATCGGTAAGGGAGATTGAATTATATACCCTAGCAAAATATTTTCTCATCTCTGATGTATCGTGAAAATATGGCGGCATCTCGAAATCGTTTTCGCTTATTTTTTCTTTTTCGTCAAGAAGATCAAAAACCATCTCCTTATACCATTTATACGGATGTGTCATGGTGCGCGATTGGTGGCTTTCCACATAATTGAAAATACTAAAGAAAGGCATGTCTTCCCCTCTCTTCCACCATCCTGCATTGTTTGAAGATTCGTGCCAGGATTCCTTGATCAACCTACTTCCGTCAGAGGTGGAATAATCTGTCTTTACATTGTTTGAGGTGTACCAACCATTATTTTTGAGATAGGAGGGAAAACCATGAATACTATCTGGCAGTGGGTATTTGCTCCGATGATTCCCCGTCCCCAACGCACCATTAAGCACGCCCGTAATTATTGTACTTCTTGCGGAAGAACACACAGGTGCATTTGCAAAGGCATGTGTGAGCCGCACCCCATCTTGAGCCAGTTTGTCAAGATTAGGCGTCTTCGCATCCTTATTACCATAGCTGCCTATAAACTGGGGGGAGGTATCTTCAATCGTAATCCATAAAATATTGGGTTGCTGGGCTTTCGCCAAAAATACCGTCATCAATAAACCAACCCATAAATAGTGGTGTTTTTTCATTTTATGATAGGTGTTATTCTATATTCATAATCCATTTTTTCATTGGGCACCCTATACTCCTTTAAAGGTAATGCCCTCTTGCTCCAGCTATCCGTACCCCCCACTCCCATTTGAGCCTTGTCTATGTTGATAAAGGTCTGGGCATATTTTGTAAGTTGAAAGGAATATTTAGATCTTTCCAAATCTTCCTTGGTATAATGTGTCGCTCCAAAACCAAATGAGCCATCACTTGTAAATCTTAGGCCAAAACCTTTAGAATCTGTAACCTCTACCCATCGCGTGTCAGTCTTATAGCCATTTTCCTGCGGCCTGCTATAATCTACAAATTCATCACTTACCGTAGAATTATAAATACCGATTTTCTGACTTTTTCTATCTTGATATGTCGGCACTGGTCCCCTACCATACCATTTTAGATTTTCAAAACCCGCTCCAAAAACAAGATAATTACCAAACCTGGGCATGAAGTCAGGGATGTCATGGTTTTCTTTTGGCACATATTCGGTTTTTACATCTATTATACCAGAAGGATAGATGGTATAGGTCATATTGCAATCAGCATTTATAAGGGGTAAAAAGGCATATATCTTTACCAAAATCCTATCCTTCCTTCTATCATAATCAAAACTCTTTATTTTTCTTGAATCTGCATTTTTCCACACAAGCAGGTCTGGCCAGCCATCCTTGAGGATATCCCTTCTTAGACCAAGATCATTGTCAGTAGAAGCACGCCAAAAATCAGGAATGGGACCTTCTTCTAGAACCAATTTGTTCTTCACATAATAGGAATCCAGAATCCCCAAGTTCTTTTCAAATACCACTGTAAAGTTCTTGCCATTAATTGTCAGATTCTTTCTAAAATCTTCAACATTAAGCTCTTCGGAATCAGTAGAAATTGTTTCAGATATTGGTTTCTTCTCATTAGTTAAAGGAAACTGCTCCCAGGCAACCTCAAAACCTTTTGGGGCATAAGAAATATCCTGAATAGTTTTTACACTGAAATTTATAAATAGCTCACCAGAAAAATCTTCCAGATCAGGATAGGATATCTTTATATCCTTGTTATTTCTGGCATCGAGATCCAGTTTCTTTAGAATTCCTTTAGCCACGGAAACACCATCATTAATAATTTCCCATTCAATGGCAACATTATCCTTGAGGTTTGAAAAATCATACCAGTTTTCTACCGAAAACTTTCCGCTTTGTACGTCTACAGCTTTAATATGAACATACTGTTGCCAATACTTAAAATCAGCCATGCTAGGGTGCGGGGTTTGATCTGCAGCAAGAACACCATTCATACAGAAATTATTATCATTATGAATATGTGATGCATCGGTAATTTCCCACCATCCGCCATATGCAAAGAAATCCTGTTTTTTTCGGATTTGCTGATACTCATCAGGAACGGGTTGTTTTATACCTTGATCCATCCAGTCCCAAACAAATGCTCCAAAAAAGTTATTGTCGGCGTAGATAAGATCCCAGTATTCCTTTAAGTTTCCATTACTGTTCCCCATCGCGTGCGTGTATTCACAAAGCATGTAAGGGGTTCTATTATATTCATCTATGGTTTCGATGCTGGATTCCACATCAGCATACATGCGGGAGATAAGATCAGCATTTTTGACATCTCCATTTTTACTCGTTCCCTGGTAATGAAAAGGTCTGGATGGATCAAAATCCCTTACCCAATCATACACTGCCTTTACATTAGGGCCATCACCACTTTCGTTGCCCATGGACCAGATAATTACAGATGGATGATTAAAATCCCTTAGTATCATTCTTTTTACCCTATTGAGATAAGGCTTTTGCCAATGAGGGGTATTACTCAAAAGATTTTTGTTATCATTTCCAAAGCCATGTGTCTCAATATTTCCTTCATCTATCAAATAGATGCCATATTTATCACATAGGTCATACCATTCGGGAGTATTAGGGTAATGGCTTGTTCTGACTGCATTAAAGTTATTCTGTTTTAGAAGCATTATATCTTTAATCATTTCATCGGTTGTGACAACGTGACCACCTACTGCAGAATGCTCATGACGGTTTGCGCCTTTTAATAGTATCTTTTGTCCATTGAGAAAAAAATGTCCATCCTTAATTTCTACTTTTCTAAAACCAACTTTCTGAGGAATGACTTCTATAACTTTTCCAGATTCATCAATCAGAGAAATAAAAAGATCATAGAGATAAGGATTTTCGGAATTCCACTGGGTGACTTTGGAAATATTAATTTCAGGAAAATTGAATTCATTCTTATTTTCTTCAAAGTTTTTAGTGATTTTATCCTGTGCGACTTGCTTTCCAGTGGAATCGATTAATTTATAGGCAATATTTAGAGCCTTTTTTGAATCAGATTTTATTTCGCCCGAAAGGGAAAAAATGCCATTCTTGAATTTGTTGTCCAGGCTGGATTTAACCTTAAAATTCCTCATATGATCCTGAGGTGTACTCCAGAGATAAACATCTCTAAAAATACCGCTCAGGCGCCAAAAATCCTGATCTTCAAGATAGGAACCATCGCTCCATCTATAAACCTCAACAGCAAGTTCATTATCACCCCTTTTTAAATATTTAGTGATGTCAAATTCTGCCGGGGTCCTACTCCCTTGGCTATAACCTACCTGTATACCATTGACCCAAACATAAAATGCAGAATCAACACCATCAAAATGCAAATAGGTTTTACGACCTTCCCAATCTACAGGAACGTCAAAGTCTGTCTTATATGAACCAACGGGATTATTCTTTTGTGGAGCTTTTTGCTCGTTAGTATCAAAAGGATATATGGTATTGGTATAAATTGGGATTCCATAACCATGCATCTGCCAGTTAGAAGGTACAGGTATCTTATCCCAATCAGTTTCGGCTGTAGAAGTCTTGAAGAAATCCTTAGGTCTGGATTCAGGATTTTTGGACCATTTAAATTTCCACTCACCATTAAGGTTTTTATAAAATGGAGAGATTGATCTATCGAATTTTTCCGCAAGGTTTTGATCTTGATAGACCATCATTGTTGCGTGGGGATTTTCAGTATTGACCTGAATAACATCTATATTATCCCAATGAGGTCTGCTTTCCTGAGAATGTAATGCCTGTAGAAAAAGTGGAACTATAAAAATTCCCAGTAACTTATATCGTTTCATCAACTATGGTAAAAAATGCATATAAAGTCATGCATAATATCACCAAAAATAGAGATGTCCCCTTCTGAAAGTCCTGAAAAAACATTCAAATTATATTGAAAAATCTTCAAAATTTAGAATACAGGCCAATAATTTGAATATCTAAGAAGAAATTGAATCTTTCTCATTTTCAAAAAGATTCTTCTGAAAAGTACTGGGGGAAAAACCATACTGTTTTTTAAAACAGACCCCAAAGTAGCTCAGGTCATTAAAACCTACCATATATGCAACCTCGCTAATATGTATGCTTTTATCTTCAAGCAATTGAGCCGCCCTTCTTAAACGTATATTTTTTATAAATTCATTAGGGGTAAGATCCAGAATGCCCTTAATCTTTCTGTAGAACATAGAATTGCTCATCCCCATATCGCTACAAAGGATTTTTACAGAGAAATCTGGTTCTGAAATATGATTTTCAACACATTCCTTTGCTTTGGACAAAAATTCTTCATCTATATTTGTTGAAACAATTTTCTCTGGTTCGAGAAAATCACCCTTGTTAAATTTTCTATGAATACTCTCTCTTTTCTTTAAAAGTGATTCTATTCTATACACTAGAACATCAAGGCTAATAGGTTTTGTAAAATATGTGTCAACACCAATTTCATAACCTTTTTTTCTTTCATCATCATCATCATGAGCGGTGACAATTACAACCGGTATATGGCTTGTACTAACGTTGTTTTTTATTGATTCGCAAAGCTTATGGCCATTCATGCCTGGTAATTGAAGGTCAGAAACTATAAGGTCAATATCTTCACTATTTGCCAGTTTTAAAGCGTTTTCAGCATCAAGGGATGCAAAGACTTTATAATAATCCTGTAAATATTCCTTGACAAGATTGAGATAATCTTCATTATCCTCTACTATCAGGACTGCCTTACCAGAATATTCAACATCATCAAGAACATTAATTTCATCTTCTTTTTCAAGGGCTGAAATATTTTCTGCATTGATTAGGCCCGAATTGTTCTGAACGCCTTCCAGATTTAATACATACCTTCCCACAGGCAGTTCTAACTCAAATTGTGTACCCACTCCTTCTTCACTTTCAACCCTGATAATCCCTTGTTGAATCTCTACAAGATGTTTAGTCAATGCTAATCCTATACCAAGACCGTCAGCATACCCTTTTACTGATTTAGGACGATAATATCTATTAAAAATTCTCTGAAGATCGTGGTCTGATATACCTTTGCCTGTATCATTTACCTTGATTATAAGACGTTTTCCGCCATTATGGCCTATAATATTTGCAATTAAATTAACTATACCCTCCCTAGGGGTATATTTGAATGCATTAGATAAAATATTATTGATACAGATTTCTAGTTTTTCTACATCCACGTATCCTTTGAGGTTTTCGGCCATAACTACCCTAAAATCAATGTCTTTTTCTTGAGCAAGAATGGAGTAATCTTTACTGATTTCTTGGATTATTTCTGAAATGTTTTTCCAAGAAGGTGCATAATCCATATTTCCTGACTCTGCTTTCCTAAAATTTAGCATCTGCTTTATTCGATCATTAAGTACTTTTATATTACGTCTAAGGATTTTCTGCTCTTCAAAACCATCATCATTATTATTATTTATTTTTTTATCTGAAAGAATTGCTAGAACAGAAAGTGGAGTTAATAATTCATGAGATAAGTTTGTGAAAAACTGTAGCTTGAATTGATTAAGTTTTTCAGACTTTAACCTCTCGATATTCTCAATATTTAAAGCCTGTTTTATTATAATCTTTCGCCTATACAAGATAAAAATAGAAGATATAATACCCAGAATAATTAGTACATAAATTGTGAAGGCCCACCAAGTAAAATATGGTGCTGTTTCAACAAAGATTGGAAGTGTTAAGCCATCCTTTGACCATTGACCATTGGCATTTGTCGCTTTGACCTGAAAATCATATTCTCCAGGTCTCAAGTTCACATAAGTAGCCGTCCTATTGTTTGCGCTAACAAATTTCCAATCTTCATCTAGTCCCTCTAATTTGAATGCATAGTTTAGGTTATCAGCATCCCTAAAATCCATTGAGGCAAAAGAAAGAGTTATTATATTATCATCATAATTAATCACCAGAGGATTGTTTTTAGAGTATCCCTTATACCCGAACAAGTTTTTCTTATTAGTATGGAGATTTGTAAATGTCAATGAGGGTTTGACGTAATCATCTTTGATCTTAATTGGATCAATAATATTGAATCCGTGGTGTCCCCCAGCGTAAACCTTACCTGTATTATCCTTAAACAACGAACCTTTTATAAAATAGTTGGCTTGAAGACCATTGCGAGTTGTGTAAAAATTGGGTACTGGTTTACCAGAAAGGTTATCTATATAAATCAAGCCCTTATTCGAGGTTGCGATCATATTACCTTTTTCATCTTCCTCAAAAGAATGAACCGAAAGGTTTTTTATGCCTGGCAAAAGGTCAGGGTTTACTAGAATACTATCTTCACCATAATTTTCCAGGCCAGTGTTTGTCCCTACCCACAGTCTATCCCTTGAATCGACAAATAGTGTGTTGACGGAAACATTTCCCTCTACGGGACGATCAATCCTTTTAAAGGATTGTTCTTCAAGCGGAATAGAATATACACTTGCACTTGACTTGAATATGTCACCTTTATTAGTTGAAAGATAAAGGTATCCACTTTTGCTAATTGTAAAGTCAGAATATGAGGTTTTGGTCCCATCCTTTTTGTTCAAGGGATTGATATTACGAAGTCGATTATCATCGAACTTCTCGCCTTGTTCCACCCTAAATAATCCTTTATTTGACATTGCCCAGACATTATTGTCCAGGTCAACCTGGACTTTAAATACCTCTTTGAATACTTGGTTTTTCTTTATCCTTCCAGAAACCGATACGAATTTTTTCCTTTTTACATCATATTTAATAAGTCCTTTAAACCTTCCTCCAATCCATAGGTTTCCGTTTTTGTCCCATGTGAAATTCTTGATGGTATTTAGACCTAAATCGAACAATGACTCGTAATCTTCAACCTTTTCATAAGGCATAAATGTTCTTTTATTGAGATCATAAATCCCAAACCCCATACTTTGAACCCCCATCAGCAATCTTCCCATAGGATCTTTTGTGAAACTATGAATGGATTGGCTTTTTCTAGGGTCTTGTGCCGTAATATTGTAAAGCGGAAAATTATTGCGTCTCAAATCGAACTTATTAACTCCTCCTCCAAAGATTGCAAGCCACATAAGCCCAGACCTATCTCTGATTATCCCCCTTATTTCATTGCTTACCAGCTGATCATTCCTTTTTTTACAGTCATAATTCACAAATTCAAAAGCCTTATTATCCTTATGCCTAATTATGCTTAGGCCAAATGGAGTCCCAATCCAGATATCTCCATTTATATCGCTATTTAAATCATATATAATATTGCTTGGCAGACATGTCGATTTGTCGTCACCCTGACCAAACCACTTAATGATCTGAGGAACTTTTGGGTTAGAAATATCAAGAACGTAGAGACCTTCATCCCAGGTTCCAACCCAGAGGAGCCCGTTCTCATCCTCAAAGAGCGAATTCAGCACATTATGTTTGTCAGTTAATGGACCCCTATCAAAATCATTAAAAACTTCAAAGGTATTATTGTCAGGAATGTAGCGGCCCAGTCCCTTTCCCCATGTTGCCAACCATACATCCCCGGAAGAACTGATCATGATATCCCTAAGACCTCTGGTATTTTCTTCCTTTATGATAGAATTATGGTGAAGCGAAATACCCGATTCAATATTATAGATGAATATACCTTTATTTCCTCCAAACCAGATTTTTCCACTAGGATCATATTCTATAGCAATACTTGATCCCGAATAGGTATCATCAAATATTTCACTTCCTTTTTTTATTAATTCAACGGAAGTACTTAGCTTATCATAGCTAAATATACCAGCGGAACAGGAAATCCATAAATGATCATTTTTATCTTGGACTAAACCAAAATATCTGGCTTTTCCAATAATTTCCTTACTATTGGGAACAAGTGTTTCAAAATTCAAGATTTCATATCCGTCATATCTAAATAGTCCACCATTTGTACCAATCCATAAGAAACCGTCATTATCCTGATATACAAAATTACTCTCATCGCTATCCAATCCATTTTCTGAAGTAATGCCGGAGTATATCAAATTCTTCTCATCAATACTTTGAAAACTACATAGCGAAATCGTTATATGTAGTAATAAGTAATATTTGAATAATGGTCTTAGCATGAAGGTTTTTCTGAAATTCAAAAATTTTTACAGCGGTAAGTTAGTTTGCTCAGTCGACTAATAATATCTTTTCAATTTAATAAATCATTAACATTAAATCATCTTTAATGGTCGTTAAATTTATTCTCTTGTATCATTTTAAATATGAAAGAAAGCTTGTGGGGAAACTTCAACGGAAGAACTTTTAGTGTTCCATTTAAGTTTCAAATTTTTTAAATCAATTGCTCTTTCACCTTGAATGTAGAGTTTTATAGGATGAAATCCTTTGGCAAGGTTTACAGGATAATTTCTTTGCTTATTCCCAAAGTCTCCGTCTATCGCCGTTATGTCGTGAACCCTCATAAAAGTTTTGTTATCCGAATCTATAGAGAAAGTATATAATCCATTTTCTGGAACATCAATATAACCCTCGAACACTACAAGATTTCCTTTAAAATTTTTACCATTAATTGTTTTGACATCTTCCTTATTGAGTGGATTATCATCTATCGAAGAAATCCACGGTAATACATTATTGTAGGATTTTACAAGGAGTCCAATTTTAAGATTATCCTTTTTTACATCAGGTACAATAGCATTATCATAAGTCCTTGGTGCTGAAGTATCGGTGTGACGCATCTGCAAAACCTTTTCCTTCATTTTTTTCTGAAGGTCAGCATTTTCAGAAGCTATATTATTTCTTTGACCTGGGTCTTTGAGAACATTATAGATCTTAAAATCATCACTTTCTGATTGAATGTTATATCTCACTCCTACCATATCCTTCATTCTGATCATCTGCATTTGCTTACGCTTGGTATCCTGATGGTTATCACCAAATTCTGGATATTCTGGTGTTGAGCCTGAATGGAAATATTCAACATATATCTTGCTGTCCTTTTCATTCTTTTTTCCTGTAAGTGAAGATAAAATAGAAACCCCATCAGACTTTATGGGCGCTGCAATCCCTGCCGCTTCAGCAAACGTGGGCATCCAGTCGTAAGAAATACTTGGACTTTTCACAACACTCCCTGCGGGTATTGTTCCTGGCCACATTGCAAGAGTAGCCATTCTCACGCCTCCTTCATAGCAATCCCTCTTGATTCCATCAAAATGTGCGTAGTTGTTAAAGAATTCGGGGGTATAATTTTCATATTCCTTTGGAAGGTAGGATTCCCTGGAGGGGCCGTTATCAGAAGTAAAGATTACCAATGTATTTTTATCAATATTCAAATCCTTCAACAATTGGATGATATCCCCAACTTGATTATCAATACGCTTATTTACTGTTGCGAAACGTTTATATGTATCTGGCCAAGGAACCTCATCGGTTGATGAATCACTGTCATCGTCATAGGTCTGATCTTTATAGGCGGGATCCATATATGAATCTACTTCTCCTGAAGCTGTGTTGATCATCTCTCCAGGTGTACCTAACCATTGCAGGCCACCATTTAAACCAGAACCTTTGGGATATTCCTGTGTGGGCAATTCAAGCACCGCATGTGGTGTATCATAAGCTAGGTACATAAAGAAAGGCCTATCCTTTTCATTTTTTTGATGATCGATAATATATTTTTTAGCCCTGGCCGTAAAAAGGTCACCCGTATAGCATTTATCAAGATCATTTGTAACTTCCTTATAGTCCTCATAAACTTCCTTTGCGCCTCTATAAACACCTTCCTTAGGATAATGTTCGTGACCGTCCACATGTCTTATATAACCATAGTAGGAATCAAATCCACGCTTTAATGGATGAGCGGGCCAGTTGGGTGCCTCAGCCTTTCCTTGAAGTCCCCATTTACCAATAGCGACTGTTGAATATCCAGCCTCGTGCATAACTGTCCCTAATGTGTAATTATCTTCAAGAGCCTTATCAAATTGATTATCCCTTACGTTAGATTGTCCTTGGCTGACCCCTAAAAGTAATGATGCCCTTGAGGGCGCACATACGGGGGCCGCGGAATAATGCTGGGGCAACCGTGCCCCCTCACTTGCCATTTTATCAAGATTAGGGGTAAGAAGCCAGGGTTCACTTCTATCTCCCATTTCTTTTCTTTCATTTTGAAACAAAACACCTAAATCTCCGTAACCAAAATCATCCGTTAGTATAAAAATGATATTCGGCTTTGGGGAATTCTTGTCCTGTATGGCATTCTCTTCTGATTTTTGAGAATTACATGAAAGTGATAAAAATATAGATATTATCAAAAGGGGTTTAATTGTTTTTCTTATAGAGAAAAAAAATCGAGGAATGGAACAATATTGAAACATGCTCTGTAGAATAGTAAATTATTAAATAAAGGCAATTCTCACGAAATCGTTTAAGAAACGTTTAGCAATATTGTAAAAATCCTATACTACTCTTATAATTTTCTAATCAAATATTCTGAATAATTGTGCGGCACACTTATGTCCAATAGTTATTTATTTTCTTAGATAGATATTACAAAGTTGGTCGTCAGGGTGTTTTCTGGGGATATAAGGATATTATCAACATTCATGGACAAATCAATTTTATCTGGATAATCCCAAATAGGTCCAATCAATATCGACAATTTACCCTGAGACTTTAAATGATCCATTTGTAGGGGAAGATTCTGAATTACATAACCAGAAGAAAATTTCAAATCAAATGTGGCATCCGTTTTATTTGTAATCTGGACCTCCAGCATAGGAGAACCTTTATAAATGACTTTTTTTGAATTAAGGGAAACTGCATTCTTAAAAAAAGGCTCTGCTTCCCTAATCCTACCTATAAGTAAATTATTATAATAAAGCATTGTCCGTCCATCCCGTATTGCCTCTTCTACCGCATCAGCTGATTTTGATTTTGCAAAAACAAGCGTCATGGGACGATGTGAATCCTTGTACCCAGAAGCTATATCATGGTGCGCATCTGAATTTGCAAACATGGTCAAGTTATACTTCTCAGCAATTCTATGCGCCATTGAATTATATCGTGTAGAGTTTACAACCTCAACCCCTCCCAAGATTCCCATATCCAACAATTCTTCATGAAATGGGGTAAATAAGTCCTTACTTCCTGCTTTATCCCAATCATAGTTAGGCATATGTGTAGGGTGATTATATATAACAAAACCACCCTGTTTCTTGACTTCAAGAAACGGAGCCATAAGATCTCTTTTCTTGATATCATCCTTCATGATAAATTTATGATGGGTATCCTTCATATAACCATAGGGAAGATTATTCAAATCCTCTAGAAAGAGCGCATTGTTATGAAAAGGTGGTACACGAGGCGAGATTTCAGCCCCTTTTATTAAAAGTACGTCATATTTCTGTGCTTCTTCCTGAGCAATCTCAAAGGCTCGTTCCCTATCATTTTTTATTTCATCAGGATATCCCTCATAATCGATATGATCGGTAATTGCAATGACATCTAAACCATCATGTTGAGCTTCCCTAACCCTGAATGTGGGCCAGACATGACCATCAGAGAATACTGTGTGCATATGAAAATCACATTTCAAGGTTTTATAACCTGGAATTGATGATAGTGCAATCTTATTATTTAGTTTTCTTTCTTGCCCCGTCATAAGGGAATAGAAAAATATTAAGTAAACCAATAGCCTATATTTTTTCATTGGGCTTTTCATTTTGTAGGTACGGGAATTTTAAATTCCGTTTTTAAAGAATTATCAGGTGATACAAGAATACTCTGAATTTCAATTTCAAGGTTTATTTCTTTGGGTTTGTCCCAAAGAGGTCCTATCATGATCTCCGTATTATCATGGGGTATTAATGTAGTTCGCTGCATTGGTAGGTTTTGAACTATATAATCTGAATGAAAGGTAATCTTATAGGGAACATCTGTTTTATTTAAAATTTTGACCTTGAGTATAGGCATGTTTTTATATTTATCCATTTTCGCTTCAAGCTTTATAGCACTCTTGAAAAAAGGCTCTGCCTCCCTTATCCTGCCTATCAGGAAATCTTTATGATAGATCATTGTCCTTCCGTTCAAAATAGCATCTTTGACTGCTTCTTCCGTCTTCGATTTTGCAAAGACAAGTGTCATGGGCCTATGCGAATCCTTAAAACCAATATCATGATGTGCATCAGAATCAGCAAACATTGTGAGTCTATATTTTTCAGCTATTCTGTGCGCCATTGAGTTATAGCGACCACCATTTACCACCTCAACTCCTCCTAAAATTCCCATTTCTAAAAGTTCTTTATGAAAATCTGTAAAGACATCCTTATTCTCCGCCTTTTCCCAATTATAGAATTGCCTTAGATGCATGGGGTGATTATAGAAAACAAAACCACCTTGTCTTTTTACTTCAAGAAATGGAGCCATGAGTTCTTCCCTGGTCGCGTTCTTCTTCATAACATATTTATCCCCCATCTCTAGGTAATCGATGGGGATATCATCAGCTTTTTGTATGAAAATGGCATTATTATGAAATGGTGGTACTCCAGGTGAAATTTCGGCACCCTTAATAATTAAAACTTGATTTTTAGGTTGGGTTTTGGCTATATCATAACTAATATCCTTTTTAATAACATCATGATCAACATCATAATCATGACTAACCCTAGAGTTGCCCGTATGTTCTGTAAGAGCAATTATATCAAGTCCATCATTTTCAGCTTCACGCACTCTAAAGGTGGGCCATACATGGCCATCAGAAAAAACGGTGTGCATATGGAAATCGCCCTTGAGTGTTATATATCCAGGTATATCAGCAAGTATTATTTTATCATTTCTCTCAAGTTCCTGGGCTTCCGCCAAAAGTGAAAACATTAAAAAATAATAGAAGTATTTATAATATTTTGGAACCATTCTATGATACGTTAAACCTTTCTATCAATATTAACCATATCAATTTGCGAAGGGTATAATATTTTCAGCAAAAACTATGATTAATTCTGCATCTATATTAGAACTGCTCGTTTTTGGAGAATCCGAAAAGATTAATATTTAATAATTTCTGAACATAATTTACCAGTCGCAAAACAATTTTTTAAACATATTTGACTGAAGGAATCTTTCTTCACATACTCTTTATAAGACAATCGCTTCAGAAAAATAATACCATGAAAAAAGATGCAGGTAAGAAATTCAAGGATTCAATCAACCGAAGGGATTTTATAGAAATTTCCACTAAAGGTATTGGATTGTTAACTGGGGCAACCCTCCTGGGTAACTTAGCTTTTGCCAGTGAACCCTATGATCAAATATCCAGGGAAGATGATTTGATGCTTCTAGATGATTATCCATTCAAACTAGGTGTTGCTTCTGGCGATCCTAATGAGAACAGTGTTGTTTTATGGACCCGTCTTGTTACCAATCCACTGATGGTTGATGGCAACATGCCTTTCAGATCGCAAAAGGTCAAATGGGAAATCTCAAAAAATAAATCCTTTGATGATATTTTGCATAAGGGCAAAGTGAAGACAGATCCTGAATGGGCGCATTCTGTACATATTGAAGCTGAAGGTCTGGAACCTGATTCAATATATTATTATCGTTTTAGAACTGGAACATATGTGAGCCCAATCGGTAAAACTAAGACCACTCCAAAACGAGATGATAATTTAAACGAATTAAAATTTGCCTTTCTCTCCTGCCAAAGCTATCCTGGAGGTTATTATAATGCTTATGATCATCTAATCGATGAAGACCTCGATGTTATATTTTTTCTTGGGGATTATATATATGAAGGCCAGGGCGGCGAAGGACCTAGAGGCTTAAAACATTCACCATGGAAGGAGTTGGAAAATCTGGAAGATTACAGGATGCGCTATGCCCAATACAAAAGCGATCCAGCCCTTCAAAAAGTGCATGCAGCATTCCCATGGTTTGTAACTTTTGATGATCAT
Source organism: Cytophagaceae bacterium (assembly GCA_002710685.1). GTDB lineage: Bacteria > Bacteroidota > Bacteroidia > Flavobacteriales > Flavobacteriaceae > Leeuwenhoekiella. Next base: position 38,672 of record PALD01000065.1, read on the forward strand.
GAAGTTAAAAATAATTGGGGAGGGGAAGATGATCCTGCCTTTCTGAAGAGGCGGGCAGCCGCATTTAAGGCTTATTATGAACATATGCCTCTTAGAAGATCATCAGTTCCACAAAATGAACATATTCAGATATATAGAAAATGTTCTTATGGAAATCTTGTTGACTTCAATATTCTAGATACTCGTCAATTTCGTTCAAAACCGGCCTGCGGCGGCGGAAGACAAACTTTGAATTGTCCAGACCTCATTGATCCATCGCGCACAATTTATGGGGAGGAACAAGAGAGATGGTTGTTCAACAATCTAAAGACATCCACTAAGAAATGGAATATACTTGCCAACCAAGTCATAATGGCTTTCAAGGATGATATCAATGGTGAGGGAATAGGAGTTGGAATTGATAGATGGGATGGATACATGGCTAGTCGAAGAAGGCTCTTTGACACAATCAAAACTAATGAAATTAATAATGTTATTGTAATAACAGGAGATTCCCATAAAAATTGGGTCAATAATCTTCACGATGACTTCCTTGATCTAAACTCACAGATTCTCGCTACAGAATTTGGTGGAACGAGTATTACTTCCGGCGGTAATGGGACCGCAAAATTTGGAGAGAACATCCAGAAGGAAAATCCCCATATCAAATATGTTGGAAATCAAAGAGGTTATGTAAGGTGTAAACTAACTCCAGAAGAAATTAAAATGGATTATCGGGTTGTTCCTTATATAGATAAAAAGGGATCACCCATTACCACCACTAAGTCCTTTCATGTTATGAATGGAATTCCTGGGGCAGTTGAGAACCAATAGAATAAAAAAACAATGAAAAAAGTATTTTATCTACTACTAATAGTACTCTTCACACTCTCATGCAAAGAGTCTAAGATTATTAATAATATTTCAAATTCTCATAAGAACAATGTACTTTTCATTTTAGTGGATGATCTTGGTTATAAGGATCTTGGCTGTTATGGCAGTGAATTTTATGAAACGCCCAATCTTGACAGGCTCGCTTCAGAGGGTGTAATGTTCACAAACGCATATACTCCTAATCCTGTATGTTCTCCCACGAGGGCTTCCATAATGACAGGTAAATATCCATCACGTGTGAGAATTACTGATTGGATAAAAGGTTATAAAGCCAAGGATCCCAAATTAAAAACCCCAGACATCAACTATAATTTGCCCTTGGGGGAAGTTACACTGGGAGAAATGTTTAAGGAAAATGGATATAAGACCTTCTTCGCTGGTAAATGGCATCTTGGAGATGAGGGATATTATCCCGAAAATCAAGGTTTTGATATAAATTTAGGAGGTGCCCAATATGGATCCCCCCCAGGTGGTTATTATTCCCCGTATAAAAATACGAAACTTGTAGATGGCCCCGATGGTGAATATTTACCAGATCGGCTGGCATCAGAGACTATAAAGTTTTTTTCAGAAAATAAAGAAAAACCCTTTTTGGCATACTTATCTTTCTATTCAGTACACAGACCTATTGAAGCTGATAAGAAATCTATCGAAAAGTTCAAGAAAAAGAAAAATGCTTTAACTGACTCTGACCCACATATTGTGAAAGAACATCAATCCTATACCAGAACCGTTCAATCTGATGATGAATATGCTTCAATGGTTTATGCGATGGATAGAAACGTGGGAAGAGTATTGAAAGCTCTTGATAGTCTAAACCTGACAGATAATACTACAATTATTTTTACATCTGACAATGGAGGGCTTTCGACCAGCAGGGGAACAAATCCTGCACCTACATCTGTCTATCCCTATCGAGCTGGAAAAGGATGGGTTTACGAAGGTGGTCTAAAAGTACCTATGATAATCAAAAGTCCTTCGAACAAGAACTCGAGAAAAATTGACGAACCCGTAATCAGCATGGATTTGTTCACGACTCTTATAGATCTTAATAATCTAAAATATCCTGATAGACCTAAAGTGGACGGGCATAGTCTAAAGCCTATTTTAATAGGAAATGATAGTGATTTTAATAAGCATGAAACATTATTATACCATTATCCACATTATCATGGAAGCGGTTGGAAACCAGGTACAGCCCTCAGGTATAAAGATTGGAAAATAATTCACTTTTATGAAGATGATACGTTTGAACTCTACAATATAAAAGATGATATACAGGAAGAAAACGATCTCTCTAAGTCGAATCCCCAACAACTTGAAAAATTAAAGGAAATACTTGCAAAGACACTACAGGAAACAGACTCTCCTATCCCTGAAAGAATCAAATAAAAAATCCTCTTGAACTTATTTTAAATTTTGATTCAAGAGGATTTAATTCCTTATTGTCCCATCAATACTACTTCAGTTCTAAGGGCTTCACATCTTTGCTGTATTCCCCTACAATGGATTGATATTCATTGTAAAGTTTTTTCAGTTTGTCCAGTTCCGCGTCAGCTAGGTTGTCTTTTTGCCCAGGATCATTCTTGATATTGTACAACTGAAAATCATCACTGTTTCCTGATTCTATATTAACTTGATCAAAAACTTGAGGACCTTTATAAGGAGGTATCATGATATAATCTCCCATTCGCAGAGCAGTTCTTCCACTTGCCTCAACGATCAGCTTATCCCTGCCAGCATTACTTTTACCCATAAATGAATCAAGAATATCCTTGCTGTCAGTTTTTTGTAAATCGGTATTTGCTTCGATTAAATTCTTAAGGGAGCTTAAAATATCCATTTGAGATACCAGGGCATCGCTGACTTTTGGCTTGATTTTACCTTCCCAATACACTGCAAAAGGAACTTTGGTTCCAGCCTCAAACAAACTGTATTTTCCGCCCCTAAGATCTCCCCATGGCGTGTGATCTCCTAGTTTCTCTACCGCATTATCATAATAACCATCATTGAGAACGGGACCATTATCACTTGAAAATATTATCAAGGTATTTTCGAGCAAACCTTCCTCTCTAAGGGTTTTCATAAGTTCACCCACGCACCAGTCCGCCTCAAGAAGAACATCTCCCCTAGCCCCCATTCCAGACTTCCCTTCAAATTGTGGTGATGGAGTCCTGGGAACATGCGGTTGTTGAAGAGCGTAATAAAGGAAAAAGGGCTCGTTCTTATTTTCACTAACGTAGTCTTTGGCATGATTCAGAAAATTTTCTGCCATTTCCTCATCCTTCCATTTTGCTGTTTCACCACCTTTCATAAAACCAATCCTGGGAATACCATTCACAATTGAGTTATTATGCCCGTGATGCCATTTCAGCTTTAAGAGTTCAGGATTATCTTTTCCCGTGGGTTCACCTTCAAAATTCTTTTTATAATTGACCTCAATCGGATCATCTGGGTCAAGATTGGCGACTCTCCCATTGTCAATATATACGGTGGGAACCCTATCCTGCGTTGCAGCCATGATATAACTGTAATCAAAACCCACTTCATTAGGTCCTGGTCTTATCCTATCATTCCAATTTACATTTCCATTCCCTAACCCTAGGTGCCATTTACCTACAATTCCAGTCTTATATCCTTCCTTTCTGAGCATTTTCGGGATTGTCACTTGGGCAGTATCGATTAGTAACGGAGCGGTACCGGGAAGGATTTTTGCATCTTCGTTTCTCCATGGATAAGTTCCTGTCAACAATGCAAACCTACTGGGAGTGCAGGTCGCGGAAGTCGCATAACCATTTGTGAACTTCACACCACCGTTAACTAGGCTGTCAATACTTGGTGTACTGATTTCGGTTGCTCCGTATGAACTTAGATCACCGTAACCCAGATCGTCAGCATAGATTATAATTATATTAGGCTTCTTTTCTTTTTCTTCGGAAGTGTCCTTCCTTCTATCCATGCATCCGACAAATGACATAAAAATGATTAAAAGAATACAGGAGCGAAACATTGAAGTATATATTATATTGATTTTCATTGTTTTTAAAATTATCATCTAGTATTGTCCTTAAAATTATACGTATCGTAACAAAAGAAATATGACTTTCACGTCAAAAAATATTGATTAAAAATCATTTATCGAAACGATACGTTTTAAAAGGGTTAGCTGGCTTGTATCAATACTATCCGATCTTACGACATTAATATCGTATAGTGTGATATTGAAAAAACTCAATAATAGAGATTATTAAGTTTCAATAAAGTTTAATCCTTATTCTCTCAAACTAGTTATAAGAATGCCTGAACTGCACCGGTGAAAGATTTGTCTTTTTCTTAAACATAGGGATAAATGATTGCACATTCTAAAAACTAAGGCTTAGTATCCCTTTGAAAACAGTTGAAGCACGAATGAGAGTTGCATTTCAAAAATCGGAGAGGGCTTTAAAAAAATTCATTTATACTTTTTTGGCTATTTGGAAACCACTAAAAAAATATCTCAAAAAAAACTGCAATTCATAAACTTTTGTCAAAAAGGGGTGAATTCGGTGGAGATAAAATCTAATGCAGCCTTAAAGCCCTTAATAATCGAATAAATTCAATTATTAGATAGTTCCTCTTTCTCCGCGAAAAGCCCCGTTATCGCAATGATGACGGGGCTTTGTTTTTTAAGTTGACAATATAGTTGACAGTTCTTTGCGTTTTAGTCCGCTGAAATTGCCACCAAGGAGTTTTTTTTCTTTCTGTAGATATTTGGAAAAATTGGAAATACTTCTTTCTCAAATGAACCATTTACATATCTTTTACCAATAAAAGGTTTAACTGTTGTTCTTTCTTCATCAAAATCAACTGAATAAACCATGACATCCTCATCATCATTTTCAATTTCAACAGTTGAGGCTATTTGAAATAATTTATTATTGTTCTCATATTCCAACTCATCGCTATTGATTACAACAGTAGTACCCTCTGGAATTTCTTGAAGATTAACAACTAAATCACTTGCTTTTATACTTTTCATCTTTTTATTTGATTTCACTAATTCCAAGTTTAGTATTTTATGATAAAGCTTTGAAATATTTTCGACAATCTCTTTTAAAAACTCGACATTGTCGAACTCAATCAAAAATGTTTCAGGGCTAACTCTTTTAATTTGAAATCGTCCTTCCGAGAATTTATCTAACTGTGCCAAACTATTATCCTGTTTTTTGACTATGCAATTATGATGGACTATATTATTTCTAACTTTCCTTACATTATCTAAAAAACTCCATTCTGGGTTAAGTTCATTTATTTCAATTCGCATCGACTTTTTAATGAACACCTTTATTTTGTCTAAATCATTTTGTCCTTTTAAATCATTAACAAAATATTTTTGTTGATGTCCTCTTGCATATGAATTACATCCTACTTTCAATTTTTGCTCTAAAAATGAATAGAGCATAATAATTTGAGAACGCCTTAGATTTTGCCGAAAGTCATCATCAAATTTTTTAAACTCATCAATGTGGTTGTCCCTTATATGTTCTAAAAATTCTTCATCATATCTGGAAGAGTTTGTTCCAAAAGACTTCTCCAATTCATCAAATCTTTCATTTAAAATATTTGTTTCCCTATCTATGTTATTCTCATTAAAATTTATATAATCCCGATAAGAATCTAATTCTAAACCAAAGAATATACCATCAGCATTATCAAATTTTGAAGTCCAGCGGCTTAATCCCATATTTTACAAACTCTTTAATTTTAAATCAAACTCATCTTTCTTTTTACCAATCATTGCCTCCTCCTTATAGAATAGTATCGTTGCAACTTTAAAGCTCTAAATCATCATATCTATAATCCTCGATATAATCAATATCATCTTTAAACTCACTAATATCAATAGGGTATAACTTAATATTTCGAGCTACGCGTTTTAACTTGACAACAAGATCAATATTTTCGTGCCTTAATACTGACTCAACGAAGCTAAATTTGTCACATTCCTCCATATCCAAATAGTGAATAAAGTCGAAAATGAACTGAACCATTACTTCATAAGAATCGACATGTGTTCTAATGCTATCACTATTAATTATTAGATAATCAAATGAAGAATATTCTTGTACATTGTACAAAGAGCTTACGTTAGCTGGAGGAGCAATACCTTCCTCTATAAATGAAATATAAAAATCCTTTAAAATATCTTTTTCAATTTTGAAAGTGTAATCCAAGTCACTTACCTCTATCAATCCTGCAAATTGATAAGAAAGTATGTTATTTAGGTATTCTCCTATCGTAATAAGACTGTAATTTGATTTATAGTAGTTTGGCATTTATCAATTTTATCAATGAGCTTTTATACGCTTTAACTTATTATACCAGTTTTACTCCAATCTCAATTTTATCAATCTCTTTCATTAACCTATCTGTCTCTGAAAGTGCCACTATGATTTTTTGATAATGAAAAACATCTTCAAAAGTTAACTCTCGGTCTTTACGATCTTTTAACCACTTTTGAGCCGGTTGATAGCCTCCTATATAGAACTCCCAAGCCACTAGAGGTACATTATTGAAATATTGAGTATCGTTTATCCAGACTTTACCTAAAGTATCTGAAATAGGCTCATAACCAATATTTGTTTTAGTTAGCTTGCGAGTGATAACATTATCACCCTCTCCTAGATACTGAGTAATATAATTTTCTACTTCTGGCCTTTCTAATAAATGAATTTCTCTAACTTCTTTACCTAGATTTACTAATTGCCAAAAAGTAGCTTGGTCTTTTGGGTAAGGCACTCTAGGGAAATCTATTTTTAAAAACTCTTTGTATTTTTCTCTATAGGTAGGGCTATGTAAAACTGCATAGATATAGTCTAAAATATCTATGGGCGCAAAGGTGTCTGGGGTTTGCTCTTTTTCGTCAGTAAACGTTAATAGAAGCTCTTTAGCTATTTTATCTACTATCTTTTTGTTGAGGTTTGGAGTTCTTTCTGGTTTTTCTTCTGTGGTTTGTTGATTGGTTTCTTTTGTATAGGTGTATAAAGGGAAAACCTGACACCCTTCTTTAGTTTTGTTTGAAATAAAACATTGATCTGAAATAATATCTGTAATGAAAATATGATAGAATTGATCTGAAGCTAGTTGTCTAGTTGAAATTAACGCAACACTTTTATTGTTTACATTACTTAGAACTTTAGTATTTAGTCTTGCTACAAAATTAGAATCATAATAAACAAATCTTTTGTCAAAACATCTATAATTTTGCTTAATGAGTCTATCATGAATTATGCCTTTTTCTTTTAGAATTTCTCTCGATTTGGCTAAATCCCACTTGTCATTATCTTTTATTTTTAATTTATATTTTATAGAAAGTTCTTCATTTGTTAAACTTTCATTTAAAAAATCAGACAACCTCTTTTCTACTTCGTCCATATCAAAATCAGTAATAAACCTATCTTTTTTTGTAAGAAGTCCAAGCGAGTTAATTTTATACATTTCATTTAATGCAAAACCTAATTTGTATGTGTCTTGTGATTCAAAATCTTTTTGAACCATAAAATATTCAGGAGCTTTATTAGGTAGTTCTATAAACTCAATGTTATTTATTGAATTATCATTTAAAAAATTGTACTTAAAATTTCTTTTACCATATAAGTCATAATGAAATACCTTGCCAAGTTGATTTGTTTTTTTCTTACCTGTTTTTACAAAAATGTTAATTGAAACTCCCTGCATAATATCAAATACATTTACATCTGGGCTACCATCTGGAGCAGTTTCATTCTTTTTGCTATTTCCGTGTAAGTCAATTGTATAAATTTTATCATAGGTTTTTAGCAAGTTCCATCGCATCCCTCTAAATGTTGGGTTGTCTAAAAATCCATGTGGGTTAATAAAGGCTAAAACTCCTGTTCCATTTTTTTCTATAAAATGTTGTCCATATCGTAAAAACTTTACATAACGTCATTTATAAACTTAGAGTTTTGCTCTTTTAATTTTTGTTTACCTCCAGGCTCTTTTTTATAATCTTCCATTAAGTTCATAATCCAGTCGCCTTTATTGGCACTTTCGCCACTATAAGGCGGGTTTCCTATAATACACATTACAGGGGTGTCTCTCTTAATATGGTTTGCCTCGTTTGCCTCACTACTTAGCCAATTGGCAAATAACGTTCCTGTATCGGGGTGATATTCTTCTAAGCTATTGGTTAAGTAAATTTTTGTGCGTTGGTTTGTTTTGGCTTTAAATCCTGTTTCTCTTAACAATAAATCAATCTGTAAATGCGCCATTGCATAAGACGCCATTAATAACTCAAAGCCATTTAAACGGGGTAAGAGGTCTTTTTCTGCATAACTACTCCAAATACCTTCTTGCCCTTTAAACTTTTTGTGTACGTGCTTAATAACCTCAGCTAAAAACGTTCCTGTACCGGTTGCAGGGTCTAAAATTTGTACTTTGTGTACTTCTCTATCTACTTCCTTATAACCGCTCTTAAAAGTTTTGTTCGCAATATCTGTTTTAACCTTTACGGTAGTTATAGAAGTATCTGCCAAGCCTTGTGGTAATTCAAAATCACTTTTTAAAATATCATCAACGGCTCTTACTATAAAATTAACTACAGGAGCTGGTGTATACCAAACCCCTCTGGCTTTTCTTAATTTAGGGTCGTATTCAGCCAAAAAGGTTTCATAAAAATGAATAATAGGGTCTTCCATCTTAGTAGATTTCCCGTAATTCTTTAAAATGTCCTCTACATTACACGCTAAGAATATTTCGGCTAAATTATCTACAATCCATTTAATACGGTCGTCTATATCTGCACCGGCTATATAACCAAACAACTTTCTTAAAAACGGGTTTGACTTTGGTATAAGTTCTGCGGCTTCTTGCCTACTAAATGTATTTAAGGTAGGGTCGTGCAACCTTGCAGCAAATAAACCATATGCTATGGTTTGAGCGTACACATCTGCAAAACCTTTTGGAGTAATATCATGAATTAAGATGTCTTTAAAAGCCATCATTTGCTCTTGTAATGTGGTGTTTTCTTGGTTGACCTCATCACTTAAAAGAGACTTTTCTATAACATCTGAAAGTAAACGAGCTTTACCCGCCATCATTTCTGCCAAACGCTTAGAGCTTTTAATGGTTTGCCCTATATGTATGGCAAAATCTTTAATTAAGTTGGTAAAGCTTGCAAAGTTATCTGGTAAGGGTTTTATTTGATGATCTACAACCTCAGCAATCGCTATTTTAGTAACAAACTCACCATCCTGATATATATGAAAATCAATATAATCTGTAAAAATAAGATTGCTTAAAGAGGCTTTGTATCTATCAAATTGCTCTTTGTTTCCTGTTTTCTTTTTACCCTCTAAATCTTTGTTGCCAATGTCTTTGGCTTCAATAAAACCAATTGGTATATCTTTTTTAGTAAGTATATAATCTGGTGCGCCACATTTCTGTCTTTTAGGTTCGTTGGTCGCTCTTACTTCCGGTAATAGAGTTTCTAATAATTGCTGTAAATCACCTCTGAAAGTGTGTTCTGTTGCATTCCCTAATTTATAACGTTGGTTGAGATTATTTAAGTAGCTTTCTATTGTCATTCTATCGTTTATCTTATTTCTTAAAAATAGAAATCTTTATACAATGAAGCTAAACTAATGTAGTATTAATATTATTTTCTAAAATAGCTTTTAGACTTGGAGGTAATATATAACCGCTTAATGTTTCGCCAGTTAATACATGTTGCCAATCTGTAAGCTCTGGGTTATACTCCCATTCATCATAATTAAGTAAAAGCTGAGGTTTAATCTGTTTGTGGGTTGTTTGCTGAGGTGAGTCAAATCCAAATCGGTCAAATATACGTTTGCCCTTCATAGCCGTTAATATGGTATCTAAGGCTTTTAAATATATATAAACGGTTTTCTTTACTCTCGCTTTTTCTTTTAAGTCTGCTTCTGTAAAAATTTTACTGCCATATTTAATAATCTCAATTAACCCATTCTCTAAATCTCGTACAGGTTGTATGTTTTGAGCTGGTCTTTTGGCAAATTTGGGTGTCCATAATTTCAGCCATTCCCTCAGCAGAATTTCAGCAGTTTTTCTATCTTTTGTAATTATATGAAAATGTGGATTGTACGTTTTATACTTAGGGTTAAAATTACATTCTAAAGAGCGTACACCTACTAACTTAATACCATTGCCACGTTGATAACGCTTTCTATGTTTGGCGATTATACGAGTAATACCTTGTATAAATTTTGCTATGTATTTACTGAGGTTTCTAGCACTACACGATTTAACGGTTAAGGTTAAGAAATAAGGTTCTTTCCATTTTTCCATCACCGGCTTATATCTATTTATCATATCTGCCTTGCGAATACTACAACACAAAGAGCAAAAGCGATTTTTACAATACTTACCATAAAACCGCCCATTAACTGAAACTAGGTTTTGTTGACAGTAGTACGTATTCCAGTACGATTTTTCTAATTCCGGCTCTCCATTATCCTGAGCTATTTTGATAAGGTTAAGCATCATTATTTGCGTTCTTGTTTTACGCATTGCCCGTCCTTTTAATGCTTCAATATTAAATAAATCTGAGCCTTCCCCGTTGACAATAACATTGCTTTGTCTCGCTTTGTTTGTCTCGTTTTCTACTAATGTATCAAGAATGAATTTAATGGTATCGTTAACATAATGCAGTACATTACCGTCTTGATTCTACGTACGTACCATTCTAATTTAATTTATGGATTTCAGTTTATCGATTCAACACAATGAAGGCTTGTTCCTCAACAAGATGATCACCTTTGAAAAAAGGAAAATCTTACAACATTATTTTGAAAACAAACTGACAATCAATGACCAGGAGAAGCTCATCCTAGAACGTTGCCCTGCCTCTGAAATTGAGACAATATCATTGATAGGCATTTTACTTTCCCACAGGACCCCCATAAACACCTTTAGATTGAGGATAGGTTCTGTATTTAAAAGTGATGAAGTGTTGGCCCAGGCTTGTCAAAAAATGGTCTCCCCAAAAGATATAACAATGGCGGAAGAAATCTTGTTTGACTGGCAGTATGAATATGATGAAGACATTGAAATCCCCATTGTTGACCAGTATATTTCGCTTTTTAAAAAATAATTATAAATGTTTGAAAAAAGGATCTCGTTTTATATGATCATTTAGTCAGTTATCAGCACGTATCCGGAATTTGAGAATTAAATTTGGGTAAAATACATCCTCATGAATTTTGTCAAATATTACTTGTCACTTTTTCTGCTCGCACTTACGAACACCATCAATGCCCAGGACACGCCGTCAAAGCTTCTTACCATTGATAGGATCTATAATTCAAATGAATTTAGCGGAGAGTACCAGCGGTCCATATTCTGAATCAATGATGGCGATGCCTTTATCACCATTGAGGGCAACGGCAACAATGAGGACCAATTGATGCGTTATGAGAGCAAGAATAACAAGCAGACCGTTTTTTCTCCATGTGGAGGCCCTAAAGCCACAGGCCAGGCAGTCTTGCCAAGAGACGGTTTTTATTTTTTGGCTTAAGCCAAAAAACAGTTTAACCGAAATCCTGGCCCTTTTATCCCGGTGAAAAATGGTATGGTCATAAAGATTTAGTTATATTTAGCCGTAAAATACCTAACCCATAGCCATATTAAAATGAAGAAAAAAAAAAGAGTATCCTTAAAGGATATAGCCAAGGCTCTTAATGTATCTGCAACTACAATATCCTTTGTACTTAACGGAAAGGGTAAGGAAAAGAAAATATCAGACGAGGTAATCAAAAAGGTCGAAGACTACGTCAAATCAATTAACTACAAGCCAAATTTTGTAGCACAAAGCCTAAGGACGGGCAAGACAAAGATCATTGTATTGATGATGGAGGATATAAGCAATATCTTTTTTGCCAATATTGCCCGTATCATTGAGGATATAGCTTATGACAAGGACTATAAGGTCCTTTTTTGCAGTCATGAGAACAAGGATGACAAAGCCCGGGAATTCATAAATATTTTTTCGGGACGGCAGGTTGATGGGTTTATTATCGCCCCTCCTGCTGGTATAAAGGATGAAATAGACCAACTGCAAAAAAACAATACCCCCGTCGTACTCTTTGACAGGAGCCTGGAAGGTTTGTCCTCACACTGTGTGATGATCAATAACCAGAAGGCTTCTTATGAAGGGACAAAGCATCTTATTGAAAATTCTTTCAAGAATATCGCATTCATAACCACGGCTGTTCAACAGGCGCAAATGCTAAATCGATTAACAGGCTATACCGAGGCCATTGATGAAGCAGGTCTTAAAAGTTATGTACTGCAAATACCTTTTAATGATGTTAATTCAGAAAAAGGGAGGAGCATGATTCATTCATTTCTCTCACTCAACAAGGAGATAGATGCGGTTTTCTTTGCGACAAACTACCTAACCCAGAGCGGTATTTTAATGATTAAGGAGACTAATCCCAACCTCATCAATGAGCTAGGTGTTATAACATTTGATGACAATGATCTTTTTCAAATCTATACCCCCACGATTTCTGCAATAGCACAACCTCTTGAGAGCATAGGTCAAGAAGTAATGCGTATTATGTTAATGTTATTAGAAAATAACACTCCATCTATAGAATATAAAAATGTGCTCATCGATGCAGAATTAATAGCACGCGAATCATCAAAACCCAAATAAAAGGTGGTTATTTTTTAATATTATCTAGGCAAAAAGCATATTTTTTTATTTTTTTCACAAAAATGAGCTTTTTATAAAGAATATTTTTTCTTTGCTAAAACGTTTTAGTATGTTTATCATATTATTAAATGTATGTTAAACAACAAACACCTAGCATTGATGGAAAAACAATTTACTAGAGAGCGTATTGGGAAACCACCAGCCGTATTTAAAACATCGAGGAACCCCCTCAAACGTTATAGTACGGTTTTATTGGTTATATTTAGTATCGCTTTTCAAAATTTTGCAATAGCGCAAGAACAACAGGGAATAACCATAACCGGTGTTGTCTTAGACCCCCAGGGACTCCCCCTACCAGCGGTTAACGTTTCTGAGAAAAACACGAACAATGGTTTACAGACTGATTTTGATGGAAATTTTTCAATTACCGTAGATTCAAAAAAATCAATTCTTGTATTCTCTTATGTAGGTATGCGCACTACGGAGGTCACCGTGGGAGAAAGAACAACAATAGATATCCAGATGGATGATGACCCCCAGTCCCTAGATGAAGTAGTTATCGTGGGATATGGTAAACAAAAGAAGATTAGTGTGGTGGGGGCACAATCCACAATTGAGGCTGAAGAGCTGGAACTACCTGTAGCAAATATAGGCACCATGCTCGCAGGGCGTATCTCTGGCCTAACAGGCGTACAACGTGATGGTATCCCTGGCTTTGATGGAGCTGACCTATGGATACGGGGTATATCAAGTTTTGGCAACTCAGGTCCTTTGATTTTAGTAGATGGTGTTGAGCGTAGCCTAGACAATATTGACCCTCGGGATATCTCATCTTTTACAATTTTAAAAGATGCCTCTGCCACAGCGGTTTATGGTATACGTGGAGCTAATGGGGTGATTCTCATTGAAACCAAACGAGGTAAACTAGGAAAGCCGAAAGTCACCTTGGATTATTATGAAGGTATAACTTATTTTACCAAAATACCTGAGCTTGCAGATGGAATAACCTATATGAACCTGGCCAACGAGGCTTTGACCACTAGAGGTCTACAACCAAAATATCAACAGGATTATATTGACAATACGGCTTCAGGTATCGACCCCTTACTCTATCCTAACGTGGATTGGATTGATGAGGTATTTAAGGATTATGGACGTAATCGAAGAGCCTCATTGAACGTTTCGGGAGGAGCTCAAGACGCTCAATATTACCTCTCCCTGGGATATTATGACGAGACTGGCCTCTTTGTAACTGATGGCCTTGAAGATTATAATTCAAACACAAGGTTCAAAAGGTATAACTTCACATCTAACCTGACCCTTGACATAACAAAGACCACAAATATAAATGTGGGAATTCAAGGCTATTTATCTGAAGGTACATATCCCGGCCGTAGTCCCGGTGATATTTTTAATGCTGCCATGGAAGCACCACCTGTTGAGTATCCCGTGATTTACCCTGGTGGGTTTGTACCGGGCAAGAGTGCAAATGGAGGCTTGCGAAACCCATATGCTGAAGTAGCAAAAAGAGGATATAGGGATTTAACAAGAAATCAGGTTTACACAAACCTTAATATCAATCAAGAACTGACCTTTATTACAGAAGGACTTTCTGCTGCAGCACTGTTTGCATTTGACACTTACAATGAACAGGATGTAAACAGGACCAAGCGTCAAAGCACATATTTTGTTGACCAAAACTTTCCATATACTGATGATGGAGAGTTATTGCTGAACGAAACCCTGACCAGTGATAATCCATTCTTGGGATATGACAGGTCCAATAGGGGGAACAGAAGGTTTTATCTACAGGCTTCCCTAAATTATAACAGAAGTTTTGGCGACCACTCTGTAAGTGCGCTTTTATTAGGTAATAGAACGGACTATACTGATGCGTTTGCCGGGAACTTTACAGATGCAATCCCCTTTAGAAATCAGGGCTTGGCGGGAAGAGCTACCTATTCTTATGATGACAGGTACTTTTTTGAGGTAAATGCTGGATACAATGGATCTGAAAATTTTGCTCCAGATAACCGATATGGTTTTTTCCCCTCTGTAGCCGTGGGATGGGTAGCATCTAATGAAAAATTCTTTGAACCCCTAAAAGGAACAGTTGATTATTTAAAATTTCGTTACTCTGATGGTCTTGTGGGGTCTGATTCAGGTGCTGGTCGTTTTTCATATCTATCTAGAGTGGAGCAGCAAAATGGAGGATCGGGTTTTGATTTTGGCGAAAGCCGTCAATTTACTGATGGTATTATTGAGACATTTATAGGTGTTGATGTAAAATGGGCCGAGGCTAGAAAACAGGATATAGGTGTTGAAGCAAACTTTTTTAACAATAACCTTCAACTTATATTTGATTTATTTAAAGAACGCACAGAAGGCGCTTTCTTAGAACGTGGGGATATTCCCAACTATATAGGGCTCAATTCTGATCCCTATGGAAATCTAGGTATCGTTGAGAATAAGGGTTTTGATGGTACGGTTACCTATAGGGCTAATTTAAATGAGCTAAAACTGGATTTTAGGGGAACCTTTAGCTACAACAAAAACAAGATTATTGAAAACGGGCAACCGCTTCAACCCTTTGATTATTTAAATAGGCAAGGAACGGGATTGCTAGCAAATTTTGGCCTTGTGGCCGAAAGGCTTTTCACTCTTGAAGATGATATTAATGGTGATGGAAAAATCACTGCGGATGATGGATTCCCCTTTCAAACTTTTAGTGAAATACAACCAGGAGATATTAAATATTCAGATTTGAATAATGATGGTGTAATTGATTCTTTTGACCGTAAGAACATAGGTGACGGTGATGTTCCTGCACTAACGTATGGTTTTGGTATTACAGCCCAATATAAGGGCTTTGACCTCAGCTTATTCTTTCAGGGACAAAGCTATTCTGACCGTTTTATAGGTGGTTCGGGTATCCAACCATTTGTAGGAGGTGGTGGAGAAGGCAACCTCTATACCATTGCAATTGACAGGTGGACACCTGAAAACAATAATCCATATGCGACATATCCTAGACTTTCATATGGTGCTTCGGCCATAGGTCAAGAAAACAATACACAGCAAAGTACCTGGTGGATAAGGGATATTGATTTTTTCCGTCTTAAAACGGCAGAAGTGGGCTATACGCTTCCTTCAACATTGACAGATAAAATAGGATTCTTGAATACCCGTTTTTACCTAAGGGCAACAAACTTATTCACCATAAGCAAATTTGACCTTTGGGATCCTGAACTCAATACAGCCAATGGAAATTCTTACCCCAATATTTCAGTAGTATCAACTGGAGTATCAATAGACTTTTAAAAAATAAAAAAGAAATGAAAAATATTAGAAGAATATTAATCTTAATGGCAATGCCCCTCTTTTTTGGGTGCAATGACGATTATCTGGATCAAGTTCCTGATGACCGCTTGACCTTTGAGGGAACCTTTGCCCAAAGGAAAACTGCCGAAAGGTACCTAGCAAATGTTTATAGCCAGATGCCAAGTGAAATGGCACAACGGTATACAACATCAAATAATTCTGGCCCCTGGACCGGCGGCTCTGATGAAGCAGAGTACGTATGGTCATTTCATATGGGGAATTTTTTGAACCAAGCTAACTGGAATGCCACTACACAAGAGGTAAGTAATCTCTGGTCCAATTTTTATCGGGGAATACGTTCTGCTTCTACCTTTATTGCAAATATTGATAAGTGCAAGGATTGTACACCGGCCATCAAGGAGCAATATACTGCAGAGGCAAGGGTACTAAGGGCATATTACTATTATAATATCATGCGCAGCTGGGGCCCTACCATCCTTATGGGAGAAACCCCTATACCTCCTGATGCCAATCTCAAAGAAATAGGATTGAAGAGGAATAATATTGACGAAGTAGCGCAGTACATTGTAAGTGAACTTGACATTGCTGCAGAAAAATTGAAAGGTATCAACTTTCAAGGAAGCAATGCAGGAAGGATGAGCAGGCCATTTGCAATGGTCATCAAGGAAAAAACCTTGCTATTTGCAGCAAGTCCCCTTTATAATGGCAATAAAGATCTTTCAGCTCTAGTGGGACAGGAAGGGGAAAACCTCATCCCTCAAAATTATGATGCTAACAAGTGGACATTAGCTGCAAATGCGGCTAAAGCCATCATAGATGATTATGTACCTAATACTTTTTCATTATACAAAGAATATAATAATGATGGAAGTTATAATCCTTATCTATCCACCCGCAATGTAATGACCGTTGATTATAATGATGAAATAATCTATGCGCTTCCGCAAGGAGATAATGCATATCATTATGATGTAACGCCCTATCACCTAGGTGAAGCTAATGAAATAAGGGCAGCAGGGGGACTTAGTGTAACCCAGGAGATGGTCGATGCCTATTTCACTGCAAACGGCCGTTCAATTGATGATCCCCAATCTGGTTATCAAGAAAGCGGATTTTCAAATTTTCAGGCACCTTATGACTTTACAGCGAGAAGGACCTATAATCAGTGGATAAACAGGGAACCTCGATTCTATGTAGGTGTCACCTATAATGAAAGTTTGTGGTTCAATAGAAATTATGGAGATGTGATCACCACGACCTGGTATGGTGGTAATTCAGGCAGACAGGCAGGTACAAACGATTATCCCCCTACTGGATATATAGTGAGAAAGAACCTACCTATCGTACCGTGGTATAACAATGACCGCAGCATACCTGTTTTCAGGCTTGCAGAAGTTTATCTAGATTATGTAGAGGCACTCAATGAAAGTAGTCCTGGAAATGCAGATATTCTCAAATACCTCAACCTGATTAGGGAAAGAGCAGGTATACCCGAATACGGTTCGCCAGAACTTGCTGTCCCCGCGGGACAGGATGCCATGCGCGATGCCATCCATAAAGAACGCAGGGTAGAACTAGCCTTTGAAAGCGTACGCTATTTTGATGCACGCCGCTGGAAAATTGCTGACCAGGCTTTTGATGGTCCTTTTCATGGTCTGGATATCAATGCCAGGCAAGAGGAGAATTTCTACAATGTCATAGTATTTGAAGAAAGGGTCTTCAGGCCACAGGATTATCTCTGGCCAGTTCCTCAAGATGAGCTTAATGCAAACCCATCATTGATTCAAAATCCAGGATGGTAAACCTTGTACCCATGAAAAAAACAATCTTTTTCATTATAGCTATAAGTGGGATGTATTTTGGCTACAGCCAAAAAAATAAAATCGACCTGACTTATATTGACAATGCATCTGGCCTAGGCCCTGATATTCAAAAAGGATTTGCTAAAATAGTTCATACGGTATACCCTGAACTACTGAAGGATTTCAATCCTGATGCCAGAAAGGATATCACCATCTTTATTGATACAGATTATGATGGCGTGGCCTATGCTAACGATGGCAGGGTTACGGTAAGCTCTAAGTGGCTTACCTCCCACCCTGAAGACCTTGACCTTATGACGCATGAAATCATGCACATCATTCAAGCTTACCCGCCCCATAGCGGGCCAGGATGGCTTACAGAGGGTATAGCAGATTATGTACGTTATAAGTATGGCTTGGATAATGACATGGCAGGATGGTCACTGACCCCCTTTAATCCAAAACAGCATTATACCAACAGCTATAGGATAACAGCTAGGTTCTTAGCATGGATTACACAAAATTATGATAAGGACCTTGTAAAAAAGATGGATGCTAGGTTACGTGAAAAACAGTATTCTGAAAATTTATGGAAAGAATATACAGGCAAGACGCTAGATCAACTGTGGGAAGAATATAGTAAAAACCCCGTGTTGTCCTAGAATCAGGATAAATTCTGTAAAAACATATTTTAAAAATTAAATCATGAAAGATTTTACAATAAAAATGATAATAGTAGGGCTATGCACAGGTTGTTTGCTGTCTTGCTCTGATGATGATTCATCATTAGTCGACGGCCTTCCAGATGCCGTGGTCAACAATGATCCTCCCGGCTCCCCCCCAAGGGGGCTTACAGAAACCTGGGGAGACCATACTGAAAGTGTCTCGAGGCAGTCATTTGATGCATCTGCAACGGTGTTCTATGACCCAGAAGTAGATAGGGAAATTTTATGGCCCATAAACTTTTCTAGTTCTTTCTGGAACCAGGTAATTAATAGTTATGGGGTTTTTGGAGGAGACAGCCGCCTCTATTTTATAGGTCATGGAGAAGAAAGTGACGCTTTCATAAAGAACTCTTTTGATGAAAGTACAAACAACCGTACCATTCTAGACGCATCTGTTCTCAATGCTGAACTGAGTGCTGAAAAAATGGACGCATTGGTAAAATTACTTTCTGAACTTGTGGAGACCTCGGTAAAGAAAGTCAATGGATCCCCTGCATCAGCGGTATGGCAAGATAAATGGTCAGAGATTTTTACTTATGACTTATATACCAAGGTCGAGCTGGATGCAGATGCCGCTAGGGTAAAATCCTTATTTACCGAAAGTAGTGTTGACTATCCCTCTCCTGATAGTTTTTGGTTTAGGGATTGGTTTTTGCCCCTTTATGAAAACTACAATGGCAGTGGTATCTTCAATAATTTTTTCAATATCCTTTCTACCAATTATCCCATTGATGGTACTGATTATGCTAAGGAAATGAACATTGGAGAATTTGTACATTTTTTCAGTGGTGCTTCCGGTGATGATTTACAGCCTATGTTTGAAACAGCATTTGGGTGGAATGATGACTGGGCACAAGAGCTACTCATTGCCCAGGCTCAATTTCCTAATCTTAATTATCCTTTTGATCCTGCTTCTACAATCATTGACCTTACATCAGAAGCTACGATTACCGTAAGTCGTGATAATGATAATGGCCCTAATGCGGGAGAAGGATCTCTTAAATTAATCGACAATGACCTAAGCACAAAATTCCTGGCTCCTGGATTTCCCCAGGAATTCTGGATGCAACAAAATTTTGCACAGAGCACGGTTGCAAATAAATACACAATAACATCAGGTAATGATGCACCAGATAGGGACCTGAAGTCATGGAAACTCCTTGGGTCAAATGATGAAGTAAACTGGGACACCCTTGATCAACGTACGGATCAAGTCTTTACTGATAGGAATTTTACCCGAGAATTTGATTTTGACAACAATCAAGGTTATAGATATTACCGCATTGAAGTATTGGCAAATAACGGCAGTACACTGATTCAGGCAAGTGAGTGGAGAATGCTACGTCTTGAACTCCTGGATTTTGGCCCTACTGACTTTACACTTAATGCAACCATTGAGGTAAGCCGCGAAAATAGCGGTGGTGCTGACGGTGCAGAAGGTTCTAAAAAAGCTATTGACAATGATGTGAATACTAAATTCCTCGTAGGTGGTTTTCCTGACACTATGTATATGCAGCAAAACTTTGAAGCTGCGGTAACTGTTAATGAATACAGGATAACTTCTGCAAATGATGCACATGAACGTGACCCCTTGAGCTGGACACTTTCTGGCTCAAATGATGGTAGTACCTGGGTGGAGCTTGACTCTAGGTCTAATGAAGATTTTCCTGATTTCTTTCAAGAAAGAACATTCTTAGTAGATAATGACCAGGCCTATCTTCATTACAGATTAGATATAACAGAGAATAACGGAAGTGATGCCATGCAATTGGCAGAATGGAGATTGTACGGTAATTAAAATAAGTATTTAGTTTTAGTTTTTCAAATTTTGCTAAAGCCCCAAGATATGTTTAAAACATACTTGGGGCTTTTTATTTAACACACTTTAAAAACGTAAATCATACGTTTCTAGAAGAATTTTCATGGTTTAGTACCATTTGTTGATATGAAATCAACAAATAATATCGCAATTCAATACTTTATTTTTGACAAAAACTTAATGAAAATTCAATATATCGCCAAAATCATCAATTTATTAACTGTATTTTTTACGTTTAATTTTAATTTTCGCAATTCTTAAAAGGATACTTTTTCTAAGTAAATCGATTGACTAAGTTTAATAATACATTAACGGAGTGTTAACTTTTCAATTTTAATTAGATGGAAAAACTAATTCAACTAAAACTGAAAAGGCAAAGTAGGGCTATTCATTTTATCCTTAAACGAAATCGTTGTCGGCATGCGATAATGCTTTTGATTATGGGTATCATGTGCTATAGCAATCATACCTATGCCTTTCAAGATCAAACAAATGACAAGGTTACGGTTACCGGTACAATAATGGGTCCAGATGGGATGCCATTACCCACCGTAACGGTTATTGAAAAAGGTACTAACAATGGTACTCAAAGTGACTTTGACGGTAACTATTCAATCGATGTAGCTGCAAATGCCACTTTGGTATTCAGTTATGTGGGCTTTAAAACCCTTGAAGTACCTGTAAATGGTCAAACTGACATTGATCCCAGCATGGAAGAAGATGTTGCTGGGCTTGACGAAATCGTTATCACGGGATACACCGCCCAGGATAAGAAATCAATCACAGGTGCAATATCAACCGTGACCAGTGAAGACCTGGAAAAGGTTCATGGAGGTTCTACCGTAAGCTCTGGATTAGCCGGTAAGCTACCCGGGGTAAGTTTCAGGATGCCAGATGGGCGCCCCGGCGCAAGTGCATCGATACAGATACGTAATATGGGGACTCCCCTATATGTAATTGACGGAATACAACAGGATGAGGGGCAATTCAATAACCTTTCTCCTAATGATATTGCTAGTATTACCATCCTGAAAGATGCTTCAGCAGCTATCTACGGTGTTAGGGCAGCAAATGGTGTCGTGGTCGTAACTACTAAACGGGGCAAGAAAGGCACCAGGAATACCGTGAACGTGAATGCGTATACCGGTTGGCAAAACTGGACACGTTTTCCTGAGACCGTAAACGATTCCTATCAGTATGTTTTGGCTCAAGCCGAAGCCGAAATCAATTCCTTTGGATCAACAAACATCACACAAGATGAGCTCGAAAAATACCGCACAGGTACTGACCGCGGTTATCAATCTTTTAACTGGAGGGATTTTATAGTCAAGAAAAATGCCCCATTGACCAATATCAATGTCAGCGCATCAGGTGGCTCTGAAAACATTAACTACTACTTATCATATACCAGTCTAGATCAAGAATCGGTACTAGGTGATGAATTTAAGTTTAACCGTAGCAATATTCAAAGTAATGTGGATGCTAATATCTCTAAGCGTCTCAAAGTAGGAGTACAAATAAACGGAAGGATTGAAAAAAGGGAAAATCCTGGAATCCCGGGAGCTGATGACTACTGGCTACCACGTTTTGCGATTTTGCGAAACCGTCCATATGAACGTCCCTATGCAAATGACAATCCAGAATATCTCAATGACATAGGCCATAATGAGACAAACTGGGCACTGCATAATTATAAAATAGGTGGCTATCAACGTGACACATGGAGGGTATTACAAACTAATTTTACTGCTGAATATGACATCCCGTGGGTTGATGGCCTTTCGGCGAAAGGCATGTATTCATACTACATTGCAGACCGTGTCCTTAATGGACATGAATATACATACGAGGCTTACACCTATGACCCTAACGATGATACCTATACCGTGACCGGTGGTAGTACTAATCCATGGCGTGAGCGTAGAACCCGCAAAAACATCAGGAACATCTATCAAGGTCAATTACAGTACAAGCAAAAATTTGATGAACACAGTATAGATGCGGTATTTATCGCAGAACGTCAAGAAGCATTATATCTTGAGCAGTGGGTGCACTCAGTACCGGGCACAAATGAACTGCCCTTGATATATTTCTCAGACATGGATACCTATGATGATTACCAGGATGAGGATGCGCGTATAGGGTACATTGCCCGTTTGAGCTACAACTATGCAGACAAGTACTACCTGGAAGTATCAGGAAGACGTGATGCCTCATGGAAATTTGCCCCGTCCAAACGCGTGGGATACTTTCCGTCAGCTTCAGCTGGCTGGAGAATCACAGAAGAAAAATTTTTTAAGGACCTAATAGGAGAAAACAGCGTGCTGGACAATCTAAAAATCAGGGGATCCTATGGTGTCCTGGGGGATGACAATATCAACCTGGGGATCAACCCAGGTGACCCCAGGTATATAGGGCCTTATGATTACCTCACCGGTTATGAATATAATGTAGGGACGGCCATATTCAATAACGAAGCTGTAATCGCTGCAAGAGACAAGGGCCAACCCGTCAATAACATTTCTTGGTTTGAGAGCAAGATTACGGATATAGGTGCTGACTTCTATCTTTTTGATAGTAAACTCTCTGGGACCGTAGATTACTTTTACCGTAAAAGAACAGGATTAAGAGGGCAAAAATTTGATGTGCTCACACCTGATGAACTTGGTTATAAACCACCAGAAGAAAATACTGAAAGTGATGCTGTATACGGCTTTGAAGGATCTCTTAGCTATGCAGATAACATAGGTGATTTCAACTATAGTGTAACCGCAAATGGCTCCATCGCCCGAAGTAAGTTCTTGTCATCTTATAAACCAAGGTTCAAAAATTCTTATGACCAGTGGGATAATTCAAACAATTCTGACGGTGCTTCAAGAGCCCAGGATAGATACAATACTATCTTCTGGGGCTACACGGCAGTGGGACAGTTTCAATCCCAGGAGGAAATCGATAATTATCCTGTGGATATAGATGGACGTGGAAACAGCACTTTACTTCCCGGGGACATTATCTATAAAGATGAGAATGGGGATAAAAGGATTGACGGCTATGATATTACACCAATTGGGTACAATAGCTACAACCCCTTGATAAACTTTGGCATGAGCATTAACCTATCCTACAAAGGGTTTGATTTTACTGCTGATTTTTCAGGTGCGTCTGGATTTTCCTGGAATCAAAACTGGGAACAACGTTGGGCCTTTCAAAATACAGGAGCCCTCAACAAGATCTTTCTGGACCGTTGGCACAGGGCAGACCCATTTGACGTAAATAGTGAATGGATCCCAGGTAAATATCCCGCCCTTAGATATAATGAAGGTGGACACAGTAACTATAACAAGAACTCTACTTTTTGGTTACATAATGTCACATACCTAAAAGCAAGGACAATTGAGTTGGGCTATAACCTGCCCAAATCACTTTTGGACAAGATCAGTGTTCAAAAATGTAGGCTTTATATCAACGGGTATAACCTTTTCTCCATTGATAATTTGTCAGAATATGGTGTCGATCCTGAGGTTGTTGATGAAAATGGCCTACAATATCCACAGAACAGGTTTGTTAACGTGGGAGTAAACATCTCTCTTTAAAATTGTTATGAAATGAAAAAATATATAATATTATTTATCATACCTCTTCTTTTCGCTAATTGCGAATCAGACGAAGAGTTTCTAGATAGGGAACCCACGGATATTTTATCTGAGGAACAAATCTATAATAACCCAGACCTTGTTGTTTCGGTATTAGCTGATTTATACAATAGATATTATGACTTTGGTACGGTAGAAGACTGGCCATCATTAGCCGGGTTCAACGTTGCCTTTTGGTCCGAAGCTGGTCGTTACGGTATATTTCAAAATAACGGATGGGGATATGGTGAATGGGGAACATGGGATTATACCTATATTAGGGAAATGAACCTTTTTCTTGAAAGGCTGGACCAATCTACAGAGCTAAGTGAAGCAGAATTGGCACGTTTTAAGGCAGAAGGAAGGTTCCTTAGGGCATCTTACTACTTTACGCTGGTCAAGCGCATGGGTGGAGTACCCTTGATATTAGAGTCGCAGAACTATGACTTTAGTGGTGACCCCACTTACTTACAATTTCCCAGGGAAACAGAAGCAGGTATCTATGACTTTGTAATAAGTGAAATGGATGCCATAGTTGATGACTTACCTGCAGATGCCAACATAAAAGGGCGTGCCACGCAAGGGGCTGTGGTTGCTACTAAGGCCAGGGCAGCACTATATGCAGCTTCAATTGCTAAATATGGTCAAAGCACCCCCTCAGTTTCATTACCGGGAGGTGAAGTAGGTATCCCAGCTTCTCGTGCAGATGAATACTATACCACGGCACTTACGGCCGCACAGAGAATAATTAACGGCGAGGTTGGAAACTATGGCCTATATAATTCTAAACCGGACCTTTCTGAAAATTTTGCTTCCATTTTCTATGAAAAAAATCAAAATAATGAAGCCATATTTGTTGAGGATTTTAAGCTGCAAACCGATAAAAAGCATGGTTTCACCATCTCTAATCAACCCCGTTACGGAGCTGAAGAAGAAGAGGGTGGCCGTATCAATCCAGCGTTAAGCCTAGTTCAATCATTTGAAACCCTTGATGGCCAGTATAAACCATTGCCTATTAAGGATGGAGCTGGCAACCCTATATATTATGAAGACCCTGAAGATCTTTTTGCAGGAAGAGATGCACGCCTTGAAGGTACAGTCATAGTACCTGGATCTACCTTTAAGAGCAAAGAAGTAGATATTTGGGCCGGTGTTCAACTAAGTGATGGTACGGTAATCAGTGGAGACCAGCGAGGACAGCGCAAGGAATTCCCTGGGTCCAACGGTCAAGAACAGGTTGTGGGTTTTGATGGCCCCATTGATGGTCAGGAATTCACAGCGCAAACAGGATTTTATATCCGTAAATATCAAGACCCTAAACCAGGGTCTGGTCAAAGGGGAACTCAAAGTGATGTCTGGTTCATTCGTTATCGCTATGCCGAGGTGCTTCTCAATGCCGCTGAAGCCGCATTTGAACTGGGGCAAAATGACGTTGCGGCAGGGTATATGAACCAAGTAAGGCAACGGGCAGGGATCACTACTGACCTCGTCCCAGGAGACATAACCTTTGACAGGATTGCCCACGAACGCTTTGTTGAGTTTGCATTTGAAGGGTTACATTTTTTCGATTTAAAAAGATGGAGGATCGCACATCAAGTACTTGATGGTGTCCCCATGAATGCAGAAGATATTACAGAAAATATCGGTGATGCCACAAAGAGGTTGACACAGCCCTTTGGATTATGGCCATATAAGTATTTTAACCCGGGCAACCCCAATGATGGCAACTGGTTGTATAAAATTGTCAAGCCCTCCAGGGTAACAGGCTCTGATAATTTTCGACTAGGAAATTACTATTCTGAAATAGGACAGGGAATTCTCAACAACAATCCACTTATTGTCAAGAACCCCAATCAATAAAAAAGCAGTATTATGAAATTTAAATATATAATAGCAATTATAGGGCTAACCTTCATTTTCACTTCATGTGAAATTGATAATTATGATGAGCCTGAAGCATTTTTTACTGGAAGCGTAGTCTATCAAGGAGAACCTATTAATGTAGGCGCTCAGGAAGTAAGGTTTCAATTATGGCAGTCAGGTTATGGTCTTTATGCCCCTCTTGATGTGCATCTGGATATAGATGGCTCCTTTAGTGGACGTTTTTTTAGCGGTGATTACAAGCTAAAATTCATCGATGGCCAAGGACCATGGCAGGCCACTTCAGATACAATCAACGTGACCATTAACGGCAATACTGAGATGGACCTTGAAGTTACACCATACTATATGGTAAGAAATCCTCAATTCTCAGCCGCTGGAAATACCATAAACGGTAATGTTGCTATAGAAAAGGTAATTACTGGTACAAATGGCAGGGATATTGAATTTGCCCGTTTGTATATAAATGATGGACAATTTGTATCAGACAATGGAGATTACAATATAGCTCAAGTTGATGCCTCGACAATTAGCGAC
The DNA here is from genome assembly GCA_002710685.1 of Cytophagaceae bacterium. Taxonomy (GTDB): domain Bacteria; phylum Bacteroidota; class Bacteroidia; order Flavobacteriales; family Flavobacteriaceae; genus Leeuwenhoekiella. Next base: position 64,978 of record PALD01000065.1, read on the forward strand.
ACCTCTATTTCAGGGAGCGTATCAATCCCTGATGGATATAACAAGAACTCTATTTTTGCACGCATGGGTATAAAAATAGTAGGGGTTGAAGACCTTGTTTTTTCAGAGGTCGTCAAAGTCGATTTATAATTAAGGGTGTAATCCTATAAGGGGGTAAAGAATAAACACACTTTACCCTCTTTTTATTATTAAAAGCATCGTGTTTAGGATTTTATTCAATATCCATTATAAAAAAATTGGCAAACCATAATTAATTCCATATTATTACTAAATCGTTTTATTAAACTGTAACCAATGACAAAAAGTACCGTATCATTAACCATTCTAGGTCTATTGATTTTTTTTACATCCTGTAAAAGTCAAAATTCAGAAACTCAACAGGAAACAAAAAGAGAAATTGCTGGCAGCGCTCATTTACGGGCGCCCGCCTATCCTCTGGTGACCCACAATCCCAACTTCAGTATCTGGTCAATGACAGATAAACTGAACGAGCAGCCCACAAAGCACTGGACAGGAAAAGACCAGAGCCTACTGGGCATCGTCAAGGTAGATGATAAATTCTACCGCTTTATGGGTAAGGACTCAAAAATATATGAGTCCGTATTGCCCACTTCTGACGAAGACACCTACACTGTTGCCTACAGCGAGCAGGAACCCACGGGTAAATGGACAACAACAGACTATGATGATAGTTCATGGAAAAAAGGGGAAGCTCCCTTTTCAGATAATGAGACACTGGCAAAAACAGTATGGAGAAGCAACAACCTCTATTTCAGGAGAAGCTTTGACCTCGCAAATACTGATTATGAAAAACTGTACCTCAAACTGCGCCATGATGACAACGTGACCGTTTTTCTCAATGGCGATAAAATCTATGATGTAAATGGATGGGATGATTCATTCAAGTTCATCCCCATCAAAGATGCAGTAAAGGGCAAGCTCAAGCCTACCGGCAATGTCCTTGCGGTACACATAAGGAACACGGCAGGAGGTCAATGGCTGGATGCCGGCCTTGCCACAGAAGCTAAGGTAGATAATGCCACCACTATTGAAGAGGCTGAGCAGACCAGCGTACAGGTAAGCGCAAATGAAACCCAATATAGCTTTACCTGCGGGGGTATCGACCTTACGGCAACCTTCACCTCCCCCCTCTTGATAGAAGACCTCAAGGTTTATGCACGCCCGGTGACATATCTTGACGTCCAGGCAACTTCTAATGATGAAACCACCCATGAGGTAAAAGTATACCTAGGCGCGTCTTCTGGCATCGCCACAAACATGCCCACACAAGCGGTAGAAGCCGTACAATATGAAAAAAATGGCCTGGCCACACAGCGCGTGGGTACAACCGCACAGCCCGTTCTTGAGAAAAAAGGAGATGATTTAAGGATTGACTGGGGGTATTTCTATATTTCGTCCCCAGTAGAAAACACAACACAGTTCATCACGGGGGCTAAAGAAGCCATAGCTTCTTTTACAAGTGGGCAGATGAGTCCTTCAAGTTCGCTTCCGCAAAAAAACCTCATGCTCAACACCGTTGCTGACCTGGGCGAAGTATCAGGACCTAAGGACCAGCTTTTCCTTTTGGGCTATGATGAAGAAGAGGCCATCAATTACTTTGGCACCTCACTAAAGCCCTGGCATAAAAAAGAAGCTGAATCTTTTGACCAAATTTTGGCGAACGCCTATACTGAGCATGACGTGATAATAACGAAGGTCAAGGATTTTGACCAGAAGCTTTATGACGATGCCCTGGCCGCAGGTGGCGAGAAATATGCTGACCTATGCGTATTGGCATACAGGCAGGCAATCGCAGCACATACCCTAGTTGAATCGCCTGACGGTGATATCCTCTTCCTTTCTAAAGAAAACAACAGTAACGGCTCCATCAACACGGTAGACGTGACCTATCCTTCAGCACCCTTGTTCCTGGTTTATAACCCAGACCTGTTGAAGGGCATGCTCAACGGTATCTTTTATTACAGTGAGAGCGGTAAATGGAAAAAACCCTTTGCAGCACACGACCTGGGGACGTATCCCATAGCAACCGGCCAGACCTACGGCGAGGACATGCCCGTTGAAGAAGCAGGCAACATGATTATCCTTACCGCTGCAATCGCACAGCAGGAAGGCAATGCAGATTATGCAAAAGAACACTGGGAGACCCTGACCATCTGGGCAGATTTCTTGATGCAAAGTGGTTTTGATCCCGCAAATCAACTATCTACTGATGACTTTGCAGGCCACCTGGCACGCAACGCAAACCTTTCAATAAAAGCCATCATGGCAATCGCATCTTACGGTAAGCTTGCAGACATGCTGGGCGAGAAGGAAACAGCTGACAAGTATACCGCTGCCGCAAAAGACTTTGCTCAAAAATGGGTAGGCCTTGCCAAGGATGGCGACCATTATGAGCTGGCATTTGAACAAGCAGGCACATGGAGCCAGAAATACAATATGGTGTGGGACGATATCCTTGACCTCAATATCTTCCCTGATGATATCACGGATACTGAAATCGCCTATTACCTGACAAAACAGAACAAGTATGGCTTACCGCTTGACAGCCGCAAGACCTACACAAAATCTGACTGGATCATCTGGACGGCCACCATGGCACCAGCGCAAGAAGACTTTAAAGCAATCGTAGCTCCTGTATGGAAGTTTGTTGATGAAACCCCAGACAGGGTGCCGTTGAGCGACTGGCATGAAACCACAGATGGGCACAAAGTGGGCTTCAAGGCCCGCTCCGTAGTGGGAGGATACTTCATCAAGATGCTCAAGGACCAGAAATAATTTTTTATCAGCCCGCATCAAAACCATTGATGCGGGTTTTTTATACACTGCACATGTCAATCAAAAAACACATCCCGGCCCTTTTACTTTTACTGGCAGGCGCAAAGGTTTGTACCGCACAAACCCCGCCTACCGAAAAAACAGCCTTTCAAACCAGTCGTGCCTGGATGCCCGAAATCGATACACGGGCAGACATCGCCATTGTATATGGGGTAAACGGCAACCCGTCTGACCATGATAAAAAACAAACATTTGAAAACCGTGTAAAATCCTGGCAGGATGAAGGCTACCTGACCCATTTTATGACAGGCATTGCCTGGGGTTCCTATGAAGATTATTTTTTGGGCAATTGGGATGGCAAGCCACATTTTGATGAAGGTCAAGTACAGCAAAACGGAGACACCATCTGGCATGGTCACAACGTGCCCTACATAGTCCCCACAGATAATTACCTTGAATATTTCAAGGACAAGGTCATCAAACGGGTCATAGATGCCGGCGTAACCTCAATCTACCTTGAGGAACCCGAGTTTTGGGCGCGCTCAGGCTATAGTGAATCCTTTAAGGATGAATGGAAAAAATTTTACGGCACCAGCTGGAAGCCCCAGCATGAATCGCCAGAAAATACCTGGCTTGCCAATAAGCTTAAATACCACCTCTACTACAACGCGCTGGACAAGGTTTCGGCTTTTGCCAAAGCATACGGAAAATCAAAAAACCTGGATATCAAGGTCTATGTACCCACACATTCTTTGATCAACTATTCTTCTTGGGCCATCGTAAGCCCAGAAGCAAGCCTGGCCTCCCTTCCAGGAATTGACGGTTACATCGCACAGGTGTGGACCGGGACTTCACGTGAACCCGTGTTCTATAACGGGATAAAAAAGGAAAGGACCTTTGAAAATGCCTACCTTGAGTATGGCTCCATGGTCTCGATGACAAAACCTACCGGTCGTAAGATGTTTTTCTTGACAGACCCCATCGAGGACCGCAGGAAAACCTGGGAAGATTACAAGCTTAATTATCAGGCCACATTTATAGGCAAGTTGATGTATCCATCTGTGGATAATTATGAAGTCATGCCCTGGCCAGAACGTATCTACACCAGCCCGTACAGTGTGGCCGGCAGTGATGAAAAAATCCTGATTCCGCGGGATTACTCCACGCAGATGCAGGTCATGATAAACACCCTCAATGATATGCCGCGGTCTGACAACAGTATAAACGGCAGTGACGGTATTGACGTGCTATTGTCAAACTCATTGATGTTTCAGCGGTTTCCCAATCATGATGGCTATGATGACCCACAGTTGTCAAACTTTTATGGCCTGACACTCCCACTTATAAAAAAGGGAATCCCCGTGGGAACCGTACACATGGAAAACCTCAATACCCAAGGTGGCCTTGCGGATACCAAGGTACTGGTGATGACTTATGCAAACCTTAAACCAACCTCGCCAAAAGACCATGAATATCTGGCAAAATGGGTCAAGGATGGTGGCACGCTCGTTTTTGTGGGCCGTGATGATGACCCTTTTCAGGAAGTGCAGGACTGGTGGAACAGGGATTTTGACTTCAAGGCACCCTCAGGACATCTTTTTAAAACTTTGGGCGTAGACCCAAAAGAAAACCAAGAAGAGTACACAGCCGGCAAGGGCAAGGTCTATATCTTGAGGCAAAATCCCAAGGAACTTGTGATGCAGGCAAATGGGGATGGGCATTACCTGGACCTGTTGAAACAGGCGTACACTAAAACGGGAGAAAAATGGGTGGAGAAAAATAATTTTCACCTGCAGCGTGGCCCGTATGAAATAGCTGCGGTACTCGATGAGAGCACTTCGGCCCAGCCGCTTGTCATCAAGGGACCGGTCATTGACCTTTTTGACCCAGAAATACCCCTGCTTGAAAGCAAAAAGATAAACCCAGGGGAGCAGGCACTCTTGTACAACCTAGACGGTATGAAGGGCAAAAAACCGCAGGTGCTGGCCACGGCCGCAAGGGTAACGGATGAAAAAATCACACATGATACATATACATTTACCAGCCGAAGCCCCGTAAATACAGATAATGTAATGCGTATCTATCTCAACAAACAGCCCAAAAGTGTAGGCCATACCCGTGAAAATGGAGAGGTCATAAAAGGGTTGCCACCGCAATGGGACGCAAAATCACACACCCTTTTGGTAAAGTTTGAAAACCAGGGAGCACCGGTAACCACAACCATAACCTGGTAAAATGCAGGGATTGATGATTAAGAACATTTCCAGTGGCAGCAAGGGGTTGAAAGTCCCTTTTTTTAAGGAAATCACCGTAAACGCACGTGACAAACATTCTTTTACTACAACGGTTGAGAATTTTGATGAAAAGAATATCTATCTTGAAGATGTATTCTTGAACAGCAAAAAGTTTAACCGCCACTGGGTCACAAACCAAGAGATACAAAAAGATGGGATTTTAAAAAATCATAGCTTCGGCCATTTTCATAAAATCCACATATGACCCATGGCCAACCTCAATTAAAGAAGATGAAAAATAAACCAGTCTCAACCTTACTTGCCATGACCTTCATGCTCATGGTCACCATCAGTACAAGTGCCCAGGAAAAACTTAAAGTAGTCGTTGCGGGGCTTAGCCATGACCATGCGCACGTCATCATGAACGATTACAAGAACGGCAAGGTGGACATCGTCGCCATTGCCGAAGAAAATCAAGAGCTCGTGGCGCGGTATGCGAAGCAATACAACGTGCCAAAAAACATTTTTTACCCCACTTTAAAAGAAGCCCTTGCAAATACAAAACCTGATGCCGTCCTCGCCTACAATGCCATCGTTGACCATCTGGCAGTGGCCCAGGTCTGCACCCCCATGGGCATCCCGCTCATGGTAGAAAAACCACTGGCCATAAGCATGGACCAGACCAGGGAGATGGAGGCGCTTTCGCGAAAGCACAACACCCCCATTCTCACCAATTATGAAACCACCTGGTACGGGAGCTTGCAGACCCTCAAGGATAAACTGGATGAAAATCCCACCGCGCTCAAGAAAATGATTGCCCGCGATGGGCATGAAGGTCCCAAGGAGATAGGTTGCAGCAAGGAATTCCTGAGCTGGTTAACAGACCCTAAGAAAAATGGAGCGGGGGCGCTGAATGATTTTGGCTGTTATGGTGCAAACATCATGACGTGGTTGCACAAGGGCAAAAAACCCATTGCGGTCACGGCAATGACCCACACCCTTAAACCCAATGTATATCCCAAGGTCGATGATGATGCGGTCATCATCCTGGAATATGAAGATGGTACGGGCATCATCGAGGCCTCCTGGAACTGGAGCTATAGTTTAAAGGATTTTCAGGTATATGGAGCAGATGCCTCGTACGATGCCGTGGACGGCAAGACCCTAAAATATTATCCTTCACATACCCAGCCAGAAGATGTAGCGCTTAAAGAAACGTATTACACAAACCATGTGGATTACCTCAAGGATTATCTGGATGGTAAAATAAGTGGAGACAATGACCTTTCTTCACTAGAGAACAACCTTATCGTGGTAGAGATACTTACTGCCGCAAAAAAATCGGCAGAGACGGGTAAACGTATAAAATTATAAACAACCATTTTTAAGACCAATAATGACTATAAATCGCCTTTCCATCCTTGCGGCAATCCTGCTTGCGAGCATCTTGTCGCACGCCCAGACCAAGGAACTTGTGCATTATGTAAATACCCTGCAGGGTACAAACTCCACGTTTGAACTTACCCGGGGCAATACGTATCCCACCACTGCCCTGCCCTTTGGGATGAATACTTGGACACCGCAAACTGGGAACAACGGAGATGGCTGGAAGTATCAATATTTCAAGGAAACCATACGTGGGTTTCAACAGGCGCACCAGTGTAGCTCATGGTCTAACGACTATGCCGTTTTCTCATTGATGCCGGTGACGGGCAAGCTTACACTAAATGAAAACGAGCGCCAGGCAAAATTTAGTCATGAAAATGAAATTGCAAGACCGCATTATTACAAGGTGGGGCTTGACAATGGTATTACCACAGAAATCTCACCAAGTGAGCGTGGAGCGCATTTAAGATTCAGCTTTCCCAGGGGTGCGGCATCTTACGTGGTCCTGGATGGATATACAGGCCTTAGCGGGGTCACCATTGACCCCAAAAATCGCCGTATCACCGGCTTTGTACGCAATGGCCGTGGTATGGACCGCATTGAGGGCATGAAAAATTATTTTGTCATCGAGTTTGACAAGCCTTTTAAAGCAGAAGGCACCTGGGAGAACCGCGATAACGAGCAATGGGAAGAAAAACTTGAGGCCAAAGGTCGCGGCGTGGGCGCTTACGTTCAGTTTAGGGATGGGCAGACCGTGCAGGCCAAAGTAGCTTCATCATATATAAGCATTGAGCAGGCACAGCGCAACCTAGACCGCGAACTGGGCAAGGACAGAGCCTTTGAAGAAACCCAAATGACGGCTAAAAAAACCTGGAACGAGCATTTGAGCCGGGTTTTTGTAGAAGGCGGTACCGAAGAACAGATGAAGACATTCTACTCGTGTTTCTTTCGTGCAAGCTTGTTTTCACGCAAGTTCTATGAGCTGGATAAAGATGATAAACCTGTGTATTACAGCCCTTATGATGGCACTGTGCATGAAGGTTACATGTATACTGATACGGGTTTCTGGGATACCTTCCGGGCGCAGTTTCCTTTAAATGCGTTGTTGTATCCAGAAATGCATGGACGCTATGTGGCAGGTTTGCTTGATGCTTATGACCAGTGCGGGTGGTTACCATCCTGGTCTTTTCCCAGCGAGGCAGGCAGCATGATAGGCAACCACGCCATCAGCCTGCTGGCAGATGCCTGGGCAAAGGGGCTGCATACCTTTGACCCGCAAAAAGCACTGGATGCCTATTATCATGAAGCTACAAATAAAGGTCCGTGGGGCCCTGCCAATGGCCGTGACGGCTGGAAGGAATACTGGACACTGGGCTATGCAGCCTACCCTAAAACGGGTGAGGCTACCGCAAAAACACTGGAGTATGCCTATGATGACTTTTGTGGGTATCAATTGGCCAAGATGACAGGTAATACTTTTTATCAGGATGTTTTTGGTAAACAGATGTACAATTATAAAAATGTATATGACCCATCCGTAGGGTTTATGCGCGGGAGAAAATTAGATGGTCAATGGCTGGAAGATTTTGACCCCTACACCTGGGGAGGTCCATTTACCGAGGGAAATGCATGGCATTACCTATGGTCAGTATTTCAAGACCCCAATGGGTTGATTGACCTCATGGGCGGTGAAGAAAACTTCAACAAGAAGATGGATTCTGTATTTACGATTGATAACAAGGTCAACGTGGGCACCTATGGCCGCATGATTCATGAGATGGCCGAGATGCAAATGGCAGATATGGGCCAATATGCCCACGGCAACCAACCCATACAGCACATGATCTACCTCTACAATTACTCTGGCCAACCGTGGAAATCGCAGGCAAAGGCCCGTGAAGTAATGGAAAACATGTACAGCTCAACCGAAAATGGGTATCCCGGGGATGAAGACCAGGGGCAGACCTCTTCATGGTATGTACTCAGCGCCATGGGCTTTTACAGTGTCTGTCCAGGAACTAACGAATATGTATTGGGAAGCCCTGTATTTGAGAAAATGACAATTTCTTTAGAGAATGGCAACAAATTTATCATCAAGGCTGATGGTAATAATAAATCCAATGTGTATATTGATGAGGTTTTTCTCAACGGGGAAGAATACACCAAGGATTATATCACCTATCAAGATATCATGAAGGGCGGTGAATTCAACTTAAAAATGAGTGCAGAACCCAATAAGCAAAGGGGAATAGAAGAAAAAGATGAGCCCTTCTCGCTTACGCGAAAATAAATCACGAACAATCAGATAATCTTCATAAATCAAAACAACATGAAAAAAGAAGAAAAGTCCGCTTCTGGCACAAAACCCAGAAGAGATTTTATCAAGCAGACCGCAGCCGCCGCAATAGGCATCAGCATCGTACCACGCCACGTACTGGGAGGCCCTGGTTTTACGGCCCCCAGTGACAAACTCGTTGTAGCCGGTATAGGTGTGGGCGGTAAAGGCGAGAGCGATATTTACATGTTCTCACAATCAGGTAAGGCAGACATAGGCTTCCTATGTGACGTTGACACCCGCCGTGCATCGAAATCGATTGAACGTTTCCCCAAGGCAAAATTCTACAAAGACTGGAGGGAAATGCTAGAAAAAGAGCACAAGAACTTTGATGCGGTATCCGTTTCAACACCAGACCATAACCACGCTTCCCCAGCAATGGCAGCCATGGAAATGGGCAAGCACGTGTACGTTCAAAAACCTTTGACGCATGATATTTATGAAGCAAGGAAGCTTACCGAAGCTGCAAAAAAATACAAGGTGGTGACCCAGATGGGTAACCAGGGATCCTCCAATGACGGTACCCGCTTGATGAGCGAGTGGTATGACGCCGGCCTCATAGGCGACGTTACCGAAGTGTATTGCTGGACGGACAGGCCCGTATGGCCACAAGGTATTCCATGGCCACAAGGCAATGCAGAAGTACCCAAAGAACTTGACTGGGACCTATGGCTGGGCACCGCACCATATAAGGATTATGTAGAAGGCCTTGTACCGTTCAACTGGCGCGGCTGGTGGGATTATGGTACCGGTGCATTGGGAGATATGGGCTGCCACCTGGTAGAAGTACCCGTGCGCGCGCTCAACCTGAAATATCCCAAAGATGTACAGTGCAGCGTAGGCAGCGTTTATGTTGATGAATTCAAGAGGGGATATTTCCCAGAAAGCTGCCCACCATCAAGCCACGTGACCATGACATTTGACAAGACTGACAAGACCACCGGGGATATCAAACTACACTGGATGGATGGCGGAATCCAACCCACGCGTCCAGAAGAACTAGGGCCCAATGAAGTATTTGGTGACGGCGGTAACGGCGTGCTCATGATAGGGACAAAAGGTAAGATGATGTGTGGTACCTATGGCGAAAATGCCCAGTTGCTACCTACCTCTAAGACAGAACAGGCCAAAGTTGCCCAAAAGTATGCCCGCGTACCAGGAGAGGCCAATGGCCACTATGCCCAGTGGGTAGAAGCTGCCATCGCCGGGTATGGCAAGAAAGAATTAAGTTCGGCGTTTGACGTGGCAGGACCACTTACCGAAATCCTTCTCATTGCAAACCAGGCCATACGTGGCTTTGATGTGCGCAAGGATAAGGCAAATGGTAAGGGCTTTGATTACCCAGGCCGCTATATCGAGATGCTTTGGGATTCTGACAACATGAAAGTAACTAATTTTGACGAAGCAAACCAATTTGTTAAACGTAGTTACCGTGAAGGCTATACGCTATAATAGCAAGCTTGCACCATATCAAGAACCCCCTTCCATACGAAGGGGGTTTTGTTTTTCTGGCTTTCGCCGAAAGGCATAAAAATTATTTTAACCGGTATTGACCCTTAGTATTTCCTGGTTATACCAAAGTCACCATCTCTTCCTGATGTGCCCTTACTTTTTTTAGACCTGCAAATGCATCTGATTCATGGCGGTATCCAAAAGAAAGGATTACCACGCTTTTAAGCCCTTTTTTGCGTAGGCCCAGAAGCTCATCAAACTTTTCACTGTCAAAACCTTCCATGGGGGTGGCATCTACCCGTTGCTCAGCAGCAGCAATAAGTGCAGTCCCCAGGGCAATGTAAGCTTGTTTTGTGGCCCAGGAAAAATTCTCGCTATCGCTTCGGTTTAAGATATACCCTTCTAAAGAAGCCTTGAAATCTGCCAGTGCACTAACCGGTATCTCACGCTCAGCGGCAACATGGGCAATATAGTTATCCACAAACTGCTGCCCCATGCTTGTATATGCAGCAAAGACTAGAAGGTAGGGAGCCTCGGCTATCTGGCCATTGAAGGAGCCCTCGCCCAACTTGTTTTTCATTTCTTGATCCTGCACCAAGAACAGCCTGTACGGCTGCATACCCGCTGAGGACGCTGATAGGTTCGTGGCTTCAAGTATCCTGTCTATTTTAGCCTGGTCAACAGTCTTATCACTATATTTCTTAACGGCATAACGCCACTTAAGGTCTTCTATTAAATCCATGATTCCTTATTTTTTTGATTTGATGTCAAAATTAAGTACATTCACTATACATTTTATAGTAATTAACCAATTAATAGTACTATACTATAATATAGTGAGTATATGACCCTAAAAGAAAAACATGGCAAAAAAGCCTGTTTGGCCTATTTATTGGCCATCACGGATGCCCTTGAAATACTCAATGGAAAATGGAAGCTGCCCATCTTGATATCGCTGCGCTTTGGCGATAAACGCTTTGGCCAGATGAAAGAGGAAATCCCCAAGATCACGGATAGGATGCTAAGTAAAGAACTGAAACACCTGGAAACCAACCTCCTTGTAAAGCGCACCGTGTATGACACCCGTCCCGTGACCGTTGAGTATTCCCTTACGGATTATGGTTACAGCCTGGACGAGGTTATTGAATCGTTAAAGAACTGGGGCATCAACCACAGGAAGAAGATTATTGCAAAATAGCCTATCTTTAAACTTTTACCCCTCCCTATATTCCCGCTACATGAAACTCCATAGTTTACTTTTTACGCTTGTCGTGATAACGGTCATGACTTCTTGCAAATCAGGAAAGCACCTTTTTATATTGTCAGGACAGTCCAACATGGCCCGTCTTGACCCTAGTATCTCATTTACCCCCACCATAGAGGATAAATATTGCAAGGACAACGTCATCATCATAAAGAACGCACTGGGAGGCCAACCCATGAGAAGGTGGTACAGGGACTGGAAATCTCCGGTCAAGGACAAGTTTAAAGCACAAGCTGACCTGTATGATTCACTCATGGCGCAGGTCAATCCCGCAATTGAAAAGGCAAAACTTAAAACAATAACATTTATATGGATGCAGGGAGAACGTGATGCACGGGAAGCCCTGGGTGATGTATATGAAGAAAGCCTACTGGGACTCTATGACCAGCTCAGCAGGGATTTGGGCCGCAAGGACGTCAATTTTATAATAGGCCGGTTGAGCGATAACGGGATGGACAATGATACATTTCCGCACTGGACCAAAATACGTGACATCCAGGTAAGGGTGGGAGAATCAAACCCTAGGTTTGGGTGGATAGATACTGACGACCTCAACGATGGCATGCGCGGCGATACTGAGATTCACAACGACCTCCACATGGCAGACGAGGGGTACAGGATCATGGGAGAGCGTTTTGCCAAAAAGGCAATAGAGCTTATTGAAAAAAACGATTGACAATCAAGTACTTTACTACGATAGGTAAAAAATGTTTTGGCTACAGCCAAAAAAAAATCCCGGCCACAAAGGCCGGGATTCCTGTTATTGCTTTTAAAGCTTTTTATATGGAAATCTTAAAGGGCACCATCAGTTCATCCCAATGCAGGTATGCCACTGCCGAATCTTCGGTAATATCATCAAAACCATAGCTCAACCATTCTTCCTTACTGGCCTTTTTGGGCGTTACCATAACGCGTAGGGCATCGGCACTATCATCATATTTGTAACTTCCCCATTGGTCATTCTTTTTATTGAAGATGACCGTCCATTGACCGCTTTCAGCCGGAATCATGTGGATGCTGTACTTACCTGCGGGCAAGGCCTGGCCTTCAACCTTTACATCCTTGTTGAATTCAATGGTCGTGTTTTCATTGGCACCGGCCCTCCATGGAAATGGCTTATTGTCTGAATATTTGTTTCCTTCTTGCATGCCCCATGGCACGAGTTCGCCCCATACCGTGCGCCCCTTGATACCGGGTCTGCTGTAGGTTATGGCAATCATGGCATCATTGCCCACATACTGGGTTACCATAGCCTTCTGGCTGGGTTGTACCTTACCTCCCTGTGCATTTGCCGTGGGGGTCAGAGCTGCCATGAAGAACAGAGCTAGCATGATGGAATAGTGTAGTTTTTTCATAAGTCCTTTTTTAAATCTATAAATTTAAGTGCACTGGTTTCAAAATATCAGAAACCAATTGCTAGGCTAATTTAGGGAATTGCTTTGTAACTACTACACCGTTGTAAAAAGATTGGGTTCTATACACCACCGGGAATTCCCTGGACTCCCAGGAGAATCCGGTTATCAATCGTTGATCTATCAGCACTGTGCAGTACAGACATATCCCCGGTTGACTCCAGTATCACGGCCCTAACTTGAGAAAAATCAAGGGCATTTGCCTCCCTTAGCTTGGCTATCAAGTCACTTTCGCCCACATTGGTCTTATCCAGGTTATCATACAGGATCTTGCCTTCATACATCAGCATCATGGGAGCATTTGTAAATGCTGAATTGAGCTTTTTAGACTTGCGTACCACAAAGGCAAACAGGGTCTGAAATAACACGATACCAGCAAGGGCAACACCCCCCTTTAGCAATGACTGATCTGTGTTCATGACCACGGAGGCCAGGATGGAACCTATGGCTATGGTTGAGGCAAAATCAAAGCTGGACATCTTGGCAAACGTCCGCAGGCCAGATATACGCGTGATCACGATAATTATGGTAAAGATTGCAATCAAGGAGATAAATACCTTGACAAGGGTAAGGACGGGAGCAGAAAGCCAGGTTTCCATGCGATTGATTTTTTAAAGGATTGGTTAGCTTTTATAATGTAAGCATTTACTATTTTTCTAGGGGAGTACCTTCTAAATACTTTAACTAACAATTGTTAAAAATAGTTATAGTTAATAAAATAGGATTCATAACAATATAATTTTGGTTAAAAGGCTAATAACGGGCTTTACCAACCAATCATCCATATAAATGAATACAAGAATTACCACGCAGGAAACCACGGGTGCAATTGATTCAATTCTTGATACGGTGGGCAATACTCCACTTGTACGTTTAAAACAGATTTCGGCCACTACGGGTATTGATGTATATGGTAAGTTAGAAATGGCCAACCCCGGCGGAAGCATCAAGGACCGTACTTCCTTGAGCATCCTGGAACATGGCATTAAAGAAGGCTTTATAACCCCGGCCACCACCCTTGTTGAAAGCAGTAGTGGCAACATGGCCATAGGCCTGGCACAAGTATGCAGTTATTATAACATACCCTTAATCATTGTGGTTGACCCTAAGGCAAATGCACATACCATCAAGATACTCAAAGCCTATGGGGTCACCGTTGATAGGGTCGAGAAGCCTGCTGATCATGGTGGATATCTACAAGCAAGATTAGACAGGGTGCAGCAACTGTTACAGGATATACCTGATTCTTTTTGGACTAATCAATATGCAAACCATGCTAACCCACAAGCGCATTATCATACCATGGCAGAGATTGCACAAAAACTGCCCGGGGTAGATTATGTTTTTGCGGCTACGAGTACCTGCGGGACGTTGATGGGCTGTGCCTCATATATACAGGCAAATGGCCTCACGGCCCAGCTCATCGCGGTAGATGCCGTGGGGAGTGTTATTTTTGGCGATAAGCCAAAAAAACGCCTTATTCCCGGTCACGGTGCTGCGGTTGCTTCAAAATTTTTAGATAAAAAAGTCATTGATGGCGTGGTGCATATCACAGACCTTGAATGTGTTGAAGGCTGTAATAAATTGCTTAAGAGCGAAAGTATCCTGGCCGGGGGCTCTTCTGGAGGGGTGATTTCCGCATTTCTCAAAATGGCCCCTACCCTTCCCAAGGACGCCAAATGTGTCCTAATACTTTGTGACAGGGGTGAACGCTACCTGGATACCATCTACAACGAGCAATGGGTCGCTAAAAAATTAAAATAATGGCCGCAAGGGAGGTACATATTGGCATTATAGGTTTCGGCCCCAAGGGCCTGTACGGCCTGGAGCGGTTACTGGCCTCCCTGCATGCACACCAGGAGGTGCCCAGGGTTCATGTGCACCTGTACAACAAGACCGGGGCCTTTGCCACGGGATGGGTCTATGCCATAAACCAGCCACGATACTTATTGATGAACTATCCCAATGGTTTTATATCGCTTGCCCCAGTGGATGCTCCACCAGCCATCTGCAACATCATGTCCTTTACACAATGGCAGGCGATAGCCTCCCATGAATCCATCGCACATGAACAACACCAGGTCGCCCCGCGCCGGGAAGTGGGCAAGTACCTCAGCTATTATTTTGACAAACTGTGTGAAACGGTACATAAAAATATCACGGTACACAGGCATATCGCCACGGTGACCGGCATTGAGCAGGACGACTGCGGCTATTTAGTAAAAAGCACATCAGGATCTTCAAGCGCGCGGTTCAGCTCCCTTTTGATCACCACGGGGCATTCCCCCAGTATTGAGAGCAGGTCGCAACATAACACTGATGACCGTTTTACCATTCCATTTGTGTATCCCGTGATGAAAAAACTTGGGGATATCAAGCCACAGGCTGTAGTGGCCTGCATGGGCATGGGCCTCACCGCCATTGACACCATCCTAGCGCTTACCGAGGGCCGCGGGGGGAAGTTCATCCGTAAAGCCAGGGGATGGCGGTACGTAAAAAGCGGTGAAGAACCCCGGTGCATCCTGCCCTACTCCCGCTCTGGACTGCCCATCATCCCCCGGGGGGTCAATGGTTTTAAGCAAGAACAAACCAGTTTTTACCTCAGGCAATATGTAAGTAGCCTTTCGGCGAAAGCCACTCAACTGGATTTTATAGAGGATGTACTGCCCTTGATAAAACAGGATATCCTTGCCCATTACTACCACAGCCTGTTCAAAATCCATGGTTTTAAACCTTCCCCACCGGGGAATTTTGAGACCCTGCAACAGGATATCAAGAGTTTTCATGCTACACATGAATCCATTGCCCGTTTTGATGTAGGTGAATTTCTTACCGGAAACCTTGGCCATGAAGATATACGGGAATACTGGCAATTTTGGATAGATGAAAACCAAGACGCTACAAGTCCGTTTCTTGCGGCGGCGGCGGCATGGCGTTTTCTCGCAGATGACTTTAATTATCTCTACAGCAACGACCTCCTTACCCCAAGCTCTAAAATCGAATTTCAAAAATCATACTTTGGGCTGTTCAACAGGATTGCCTATGGCCCCCCCGTGGTCAACATACAGAAGATGCTCGCCCTGATGGACAGCGGTATCCTTGACTGCTCAATGGCAGCGCATCCAGAAATCAAAATTGAGGGAAATGCAAGACGGTTGGTACTCAAGGATAAACAGGTGTCCATTGACCATAGTATTGATGCACGGTTGCCTCGCGGTTTTTCAAAAGGGGCATCAGTGATTTTTACCCAGGACGACTCCTTGTTCTCGATGTATGATTGCAAGGGGGATATCACGGAGCTTAACTGCTCCATCCACGGCCACCCCATAAACCCACAGGGCGAGGAAATCAAGTCCATAACGCTCTATGGCACCCCCACAGAGGGCAAGTTGTTTGATAACGATTCCCTCTCCCGCAAACAGAATGATACCGCCACGCAATGGGCTCACAATACGGTTGCACAGATAATAAAAAATGAAAATTGTACACCAGTCTAGCATGAAGCAACAATTACCCAGATTACGCCCACTTACCTCTCCATGGATGTTCAACATCATGGAAAACACGCAACTCCAGCAGGAATTATTTGATACCTATGGCTCGCCCATCAATGTTCATGACCTGCCCTCGTTTGTGGGGAACATCAAGGAATATCTGGAAATCCTAGACACTTATCCCTTTAAAAGCCAAATCTTCTTTGCCCGTAAGGCTAACAAGTTCAGGAACCTTATCAACGCGGCGGTCAATGCCGGCATAGGGGTGGATACGGCCAGTTATCAAGAGTTAAAGCAATGTCTTGACCTTAAGGTCCAGGCGGACAAGCTTATCTCCACAGCTGCCATAAAAAACAACAAACTACTAGAACTGGCGGTGCAGGAAGGGGTATTGCTCATCATCGATAACCAGGACGAACTACAGCAATTGCTTCGCGTGGCAAAAAGGCTCGACACCCCGGCTAAAATAGGCATACGGGTATCTGGTTTTGCCTATCAGGGAAAAAAACTTTACAGTCGTTTTGGTTTTGATATCGATACGGTGGAGCACACCTTGCATGATTTTTTTCGCGAAAGCGGGAACAAAACATACCTGCAGGTTGAAGGACTGCACTTTCACCTGGATGGCTACAGCACCGCCCAGAGGGGCCACTCCATTCATCAATCGCTCGACTTGGCAATGCGTCTTCGGGAGCAGGGGTTTACGGTTTCGTTTATAGACATTGGCGGGGGCATCCTGATGAACTACCTGGCTTCTAAAAATGAATGGAAAACCTTTCAGGATACCTTGCAACAGGCCCTGCTTGACAACCACAGGCCCATTACCTACAACAATGATGGCCTGGGCTATAGCACCAGGAATGGCAAGGTGGAGGGCACGTTGGCCACCTACCCCTATTACAATGAAAATTCAAAGGCCAGCTTTCTCAGGGACATCCTGGAGACCCCAGATGCGCACTCACGCACTGTCGCCCAGCGACTGCATGCACTAAAAGTAGAACTGCGCCTGGAACCGGGAAGGAGCCTGCTCAACCAGGTGGGCATGACCATGGCGCGGGTTGCCCACCGCAAGGTGGACGCCACAGGCACCCACCTGGTGGGGTTGGAGATGAACATGTCGCAGATGATGAGCTCAAGTGCAGATTTCCTGCTTGACCCCTTTGTTGCCTTTCAAGCAAGGGATGGGGCAAAACCTGCCGTAGAGGTCTATTTTACCGGGGCCTATTGCCTGGAACGTGACATCCTGCTCAAAAGAAAGATTGCCCTGCCCCAACTTCCTGACATAGGCGATACCATTTTTTTTGTGAACACCGCCGGGTACATGATGCACTTTTTTGAGACAGAGGCCCACCTTTTTCAACGGGCCAGGAACTTGGCGCTTCCGCAAAAGAAAGCCACCTACGGCCTCAAGGATTTTGAAGGAGAATAAACCTGTAATCCTTTCGCTTAAAGCGAAATAAAAAGGCATATGAACACACGGGGAACATAAAATCCTGATTTGTGGTTACCGGTCACAAGCCAAATAAAAAAGTTTCTATAAATTACCCCCTATTATACCACACTCATGAAAAAAATCTTGCTTGCCCTGCTTGCTCCCGTGGCGCTCATAGCCTGTAAAAACAATACTAACGGCGAACAAAAGGAAGAAACCACCACTACCGAAACGGCTGAAACCTATAGCAATCCCATTCCGGTAAAGTTTGGCGATCCCTATATTCTCAATGATGGCAGCGGCACCTATTACATGTACGGTACGGGTGGCGGTGCAAAAAACGGTTTTGCGACGTACTCATCGCAAGACCTTGTCAACTGGAAATTTGAGGGACAGGTGTATGATGCGGTTAAGGAAGATTCTTGGGGAATCAAGGATTTCTGGGCGCCCGAGGTGTATAAATTTGACGATAAATACTACATTTTTTTCAGCGCCCAATGGAAGGAAAACCCCAATAACGAACTGGAGAATTTCATGATAGGCGTTGCGGTGGCAGATAGTCCCACAGGGCCTTTTCATGACCTTGAGGATAAGCCCATCTTTGACCCGGGCTACCCCATCATTGATGCCAATGTCTATCAAGATGATGACGGCACGTTCTACCTATATTATTCGAGGGTGTGTTATAAACATCCCGTGGAATCTGAGGTTGCGGAATGGGCCAAGAAAAAAGGGTGGTATGATGAGATTGAGGAGAGCTGGGTCTATGGGGTTAAGCTTGCGCCAGATTTTAAAAGCGTGATAGGTGAACCGCAACTTTTACTTAGGCCCCCGCTAGAGATGGATAATCAAAATGCTGAGTGGGAAAGCCGCTCCGTGACTTCGCATGAAGTCAACCGCAGATGGACGGAAGGCTCTTATATCTTTAAGGAAGACGGGAAATATTATATCATGTATTCGGCCAACTTTTACGGGGGTGAAAACTATGCCGTGGGCTACGCCACGGGCGATTCTCCATTAGGCCCTTTTACAAAGGCTAACAATAATCCCATCCTAGAGAAGAACACCCAGGACGGTGGTGATGTCACGGGCACCGGCCACAATAGCCTGGTGTTTCTTGACAATGGTAAAATCTATACCGTGTATCATGGCAGGACAACAGGTTCTGGTAAAGAGCGGGTGGTTTTCCTGGACGAGATTGCAATACAGGATGATGGGCAATTGACCGTAAAAGGCCCCACAACCACTGCACAGCCCATGCCGCTGGATGGTGGTGAGTAAACCTGGGGGCAGGTAAATTTCCCAATATCTTTCTAAGCAAAAACTATAAAAACAAGACCGCAAGGGAGCTGATGGAAAAACTAAAATCACTAATGAAAATAGCTCCCTAGGGTCTTTTCTATTCCTTATCTATTCATTAATAAGTTTATTGTATACCCGTAAATAATCAATCTCACCTATAAATTGATTTCCCCCGGTGTCATTGGCAATTTGCAAATCTGCTGTAGAGGCTCCCGGTGCTGGGACATCTTCCCATTGTCGTGCCAGGTCACCGTTTATATAAAGCTTTAATTGTTGACGCAAGTTGTCATAACGCCATACGATAGTGGACATTTCACCGGCATTTACCGCCAGCTCTGGACTATAGGTTTTTACCGTTTTGTGATTTATAAAGGTAGGTTTGCCTTTCGGCGAAAGCCCTATAGAAACACCCGCTTGGTCTGCACGATTTGACAAGAGTGTCTGTGGAGCCGTTAGGTTTTTGGGCTTGACCGCCATGGAAACCGTAAAGGATTTATCATTAAAATCCATATGCATATCTGCCGTGATGTGCATACTTGATTTTTTTGTAAAAACGGCGGTCCTGCCATTTTCCCGTTTCCCGTACTTCACACGGGAGGTCTTAACTTCTTGATGAAATGCTGATGCATCTTTTGCCCCGCCAGTATCAAAACTTAAATTCAGGGCCTGGGCATCTTGGTCATTGCTGGTAAGAGTGCCCTCATGCACAACCTCTGAGAAAAAAACTTCATTGCGACCGTTGACATATTCTATCTTTAGTCTTCTATCGTCTTCATCACCATATACCGAGGTGCGAATAAAAGCATGCAGCGACCCCTTGAGCAGGTCGTGCTCGCTGGCCAGGTCGATGTTATAATTTGCATAGCGCTCATCGGTTTCTGGGGCATCACTGTTAAGGTTGCCAGATACCACATCTATCATGGGATATGGGCTTTCATTTTCCCGAAGCATAAAGCGTTGCTGGTGCAGGTCTGCACTGTAGGACAGCACACCATCTATCTTGTTATCATTGATAAACTTCAATAAAAGGGGTCCCCGCTTGCTGCTGCTCAGGTTACGGCCACCCATCTCCCTAAATGTGGGTGTACCGCTTATGATTATTTTAAACGTAGCAGTGGATTTTAAGAGTTCTTGCTGTAACCACTCAAGTTGTTCATCGCCTAGCTGGTCTTTTGTATTATTTCTATAGCTGCGGTTATCGGTAAGAAAAAATTCTACGTCCTTATAGCGGTAGGAGGAGAAAAGCCCCTCTCCTTCTTCAGTATCCAGATATTCTGGATTGGGCCACCAGTCTTTAAAGATTTTACGTGTTGCGGGCAGGCCAGGCAGGGTTTTGTCAAATTCGTTTGAACCCGTGTCATGGTTATCAGTAATGGCCAGCTGTGGCATGGATTGTAAAAGCTCGTCATAATATTTTCTATACCACATATACCGTTTAAAGGCCTGCTCTTCATTGTCCCAATCGCTTAAAAAACTATCTGGGCAACCCCCATGCGCATGCTCTTCGCCCAAGAGATACACAGCATCTCCCAGCCATACCATAAGGTCACTATCTTGCTTTGCCATCAGGTCGTTGTACATCTTGGGGTCTCCATTGATGATACGCTCAGATTCCCACTGGTCTATGCATCGGCTTAGGTCAAAAATGCGTCCACAACCTCCTGATAGAAAGGTAAAGTCGTCAATAATATCCTGCTCGGCCTTGATGGTGGCTTCCCTCCCGCTTTCGCTTCCATTTTCGAGAAGTTTTGCGGTATACGTTTCGCCGGGAGCGATATCAAATTCATACGAGCGCAAGCGATAGTCCTCTTCACGGCTGATGGCCTCGCTGTCCAGGTCGCCTGTCTCAAAACCATTATAAACCAAATGTCTGTCATCAGAATTACAGATCATTCCCTGAAGCGGTACATCTGGTCTTGCTGTTGAAGTCATGGATAGCGCGAGGGTGTTGCCACTGCCTGTATTTTCTTTGGTCAGCATCCACACGCGTACCTTGTTTTCATACACGGGGCTGAACATGGGCCCGTACACAAGGGAGTCTCCAGGAATGGTCATCTGGGCGCTGGCCTTATACAGGACAAGCAAAATGGTAAGGGTGATAATCTTTTTCATGCAAGTAGGTTTCAAGGGTGATTGGGTTGAATTGGTTTTTGTTTTAAATTTTTGGCACATCAGTAAGTGATTCTATAAAAGCTAGTATTTGTTGCATTTCCTTCGGGCTAAGGTTTAGCTTACCTGCGGGCAAGGTTTGCTGTGGCACCTGCGCTGCAAGCCCCATCCCGGCAGCACCGCCCTGGTTATATAACTCCAGTACATCTTCTAGTGAGGCATAGGCGCCATTATGAAAATAGGGTGCGGTCAAAGCGGCATTTCTTACCGTCATGGTCTTGAATGATTTCTCAAATATGGCCTTATCTTCATTGTGCACACCGTTGTTAAAACGCCCATCATCAACATCTACCATACCACTATTAGGAGTGGCGAGCACGCCCAGTACTTCGGTTTCGTTTTCACGAAACAAGGGCGGTACCAATCCACTAAACGTGGGTGCATAATGACAGGTGGCACAATTGGCCTTGCCCATAAACAGGTTGAAGCCCTTTTTTACATCAGTGCTGGTCCCTGGGGCTTCCCCACGTATATATTGATCAAAAGGACTATTAAAAGACCGCAGGGAAACCAAAAAGGACATCAATGCAGAAGAAAACTGATACCGGGTGATGGTATCTGTCTTAAAGACATTTTTAAATGCCTGTTTATAGGTTTTGCCCGTGTTGAGCTTATGTACTATTTCCTCGTAAGAGGTGTCATATTCCAGATGGTCTTGTATCACGTGGCCCAACTGGTCATCAAGGCTTAATGACCTTAAATCATAGAAGAAACGGTCAGCAAAAATGGCGTTTACCAGCGTGGGTGCGTTGCGATGTACGGTATGACCCGGCACACTTGCCAGGGATTTCATTGTACCATCAGTATAGGCCCGCTCTGGTTGATGACAACTTGCACAGCTTAAGTTCTCGTTGTTACTGAGCGTGGTATCAAAAAACAGGCTTTTTCCCAAAACCCGTAAGGCTTCGCCATCCTTTTGCTTGGTCAATGCCGTGTAGTAGTATGGATTGAGGAAATCGCTGCCAAAAATATTATCGCTGTATGCATTCCAGGAGGGGGTTTCCCTTCTCAGCACGGCCGTGCTCTGGATGCCCAGTTCTTGTTGCAATTGCAATAAGCTTTTGTACAACGGGTTTATATAGTTCTTGATAAATGTAAAACGGTCAAAGCTTGCAAAATCTGGATTTGCAGTTAAAAATGCCTTGGCCTCTTTGAACAGTCTATTGATTTCACGTTGACGTTCCGGGCTACCTTTTGCGATAAGCGTTTTTAAAACCGCTTCGACCCCCGTGAGGGCATACCTGGATTCTTGCATGGCATCAAGTGACCCCGGCGTGTCAAAACCGGTAATGCCCAAACTCATTATCCGCACGAGTTCTAGCCTGCAAAATTCAATCACCTCATAACCGTGGTAATATTTACGGGAGCGCAGGGCTTCTTCAAGCACGGCAAACTTTACCTGCAAAGCCTCGACCAACTGCACGACCTCATCCCGGCATTCGCCCACCTCTTGAGCATAAACCAACTCGTCCAGACGCTGTAATCCCACCGGCGCAAGCACATGTACGCCCCCGTCCATGAAGTATCCGCCGTCTAAATCGTCCAGCGGTTGTGAATTTAGATAAACTGCAAGTTCATTGGCATCTGCCTCGCCCACGGGATATGGGTCCAGGTGCGGGATGGGGGGACCATTGATGTAGGCTTTTGCATGCTCAGGATAATAGTAGGTGGCATATCCCTCAACTTGTTTGTAGGCATTGCGGGTCGCCGTGAGTTGCTTTCGCAAAAGCGCCTCTGTTACCATCCCTTCCCGGTATTGCACGGCAACCACCTGCAGGCTGTCCAGCGTGTGGCTCACTGTCCTGAGTTGATGGTTGATAGTAGCTTTCACGGAAGTGGAATAGGCCGCATCACTTTTTGAAAACCCATAGAGCAACATAAAGACAAGCAGCCCACCGATGGCGGCAAAAAGCTTGAACCCAGATGGAATGCTATGCTGCAAAAAATTCTTCATGCTTGATGCCGGGGCTGTTTTTTATTGAATGGTAAATTTTCCTTCCAGCTTGATATCTTCTGAGGAAGCGCCCACCATTACCTTAAAACTACCGGGTTCTACGGTGAATTCATCATGTATATCCCACAGTCCCAGCTCCTGCTTGCCCAATGTAAAATGAACACGTTTCTCCTCCCCCGGCTGCAGGGTCACGCGATCAAAACCCCGCAGGACCTTGGTATAGGAAATCACGCTGCTGTACTCGTCGTGCAAATATAGTTGCACGACCTCATCGCCTACCCGTTTTCCAGTGTTCCTTATCATAAAGTTTATGTCAACATTACCTGCAGGTCCTTGAACAGTTGGGGTTATCTCTAGGTTACTGTACTCAAAGGTGGTGTAGCTCAACCCATAGCCAAAAGGATATAGCGCGCCATAAACCGATGTCCCTGATGCCGCTTTTGAACCAGGCTTAAAAGGGAATGCATACGGTATCTGCCCTACTGATTTAGGGAAGGTCACGGCGAGTTTACCTCCCGGATTATACGCTCCAAAAAGTACCTGGGCAACCGCATCACCACCAAATTCTCCAGGAAACCAGGCATGGATGATACCGGGCACATGGGCCTGTGCGTAATTTATGGACGCGGCACGACCATCAACCAGGACAAGCACCACGGGCTTACCGGTGGCACAAACCGCCTCCAGCAAGCGTTGCTGACTCTTTGGAAGGTCAAGGCTTGTGCGAGAACGGTCTTCCCGCACGGTTAGCTCAGACCCACCCAGCACAAGTATGGCCACGTCTGACTGTTGTGCTGCCTTGACTGCCTTATCCAATAATTCCTGAGCATCTGCCTCGATGGGGAACGGCATGATTTCATCTTCGGGAAAATGAGCGCTGATGATGTCTGCTCCTTTTTCATAAACCACCTCCGCGTCTGGCAGCATGTTCTTGATACCCTCATAAATGGTGACAATGGGTAGGTTTGCTGGTCCATATCGCGAAATCAAACCTTCTTTTTCCTGTGCATTGGGACCTATCACCGCTACCGACTTCAAAGATGTATCCAGCGGTAAGATGTTGTCCTCATTCTTCAATAAAACTATGGATTCCAGCGCAGCCTGTAGCGATAGTGCTTGATGCTCTTTGGACTGCACGAGCTTTTCTGCTAATTTCTTATCACCGGTATAGGGATTGTCAAAGAGCCCCAGTTTAAACTTGACCTTGAGCACATCGCCTACGCGCTCATCTATCGTGGCAGGAGCAATTTTGCCTTGAGCAATAGCTTCCCGCAGGGGATTGATATAGTCTTCTGGTGCGGTAAAATCTGTCCTGATGTTCACACCTGCGTTAATGGCCTGTGCCACGGCATCTACCATGGTCTCGGCGACTTTGTGCTTGTTGTGTATAAACTCCAGTGCGGCACTATCAGTCGTGACATAGCCCTTAAAACCCCATTGCTGGCGCAGGATATCCGTGAGAAAATAAGGACTGCCCGTGATGGGGACTCCATCATAATCATTGTATGAACTCATGACGCCCAGTGCTCCTGCTTCCTGCACGGCCACGCGAAAGGGCTCCAGATACAAGGTCTTCATCTCCCGTGGGGCCACGTGCGGGTCTGTCCTTGTGCCGCCATCGCGTCCACCTACCGGCACGGAGTATACGGCAAAGTGCTTGACGGTAGCCGCAACTCCATTTTCCTGCAAGCCCAGGACCATCTGTTTGCCCAGCTGCCCCACGAGATAAGGGTCTTCACCATAACTCTCCACGGCGCGCCCCCAGCGTGGATCTTGTGCAATCCCCAGTATAGGGGAATAGATATTGGTATAGCCCAGGGCCTTGGCTTCTTTAGCTTCTACCGCGCCTATCTTACGTATCAATTCTTTATCCCAGGTGGCGCCTTGTCCGCTTTGCGCAGGGAACGAAGTAGCCCTGTCATGCGCTAAACCACGTATCCCTTCATTAGTAAAATCAACGGGGATGCCCAGGCGTGTCTCCTCTACAAACCAGCGCTGTATGGTTTCCAGGGTCTCCACGTGGGTACTGTAAGGATATGAATATTGAGATTTAAAGGTGCCCAGACCATTGTGCTCTTCATCTATGTTGCCTATGCCGTCCTTCCATACCCGGGTCTTCCAGGCAGGGGTGGGCAATGGGTCTTTGAGCACCCGCCCAGAACCATACAGCGTGGCCAGCTGGCAGGTCTTCTCATCCATGTTCATTTGGCCCAATAAATCTGCCACCCTATCTTCCCTGGCTGCATTGGGATTTTCATAGACATCCATCTTGCCGTTCTTGTTAAAGTCTATATAATCTTTTTTATAGATGGACGGCTTTTGCCCTATGCTTGTCAAGGCCAATAATCCTGCAAGCAATAGTATCAGTTTTGGTTTCATGCGCATGTTTTTGTGTACGGCGGCTATTCCATATTCATTTCTTTGGCATAGCCAAAATCTTCATACAACGGTTGTAAGGGTTGCAAGACGGCTGTCTCATCCTTGGCCACCGTGATGGCAAAGACGCGTATCCTGCTATTGTCTGGCAGGGTGATTTGCTTGGCTCCCTTAGGTACGGGGATGGCATAACTATAGAGATAGCTGTATTCATACACCATATTTGTAGAAGGGTAGCCTAAATGTCTATGGGTAGCAAACCAGGCAATATTTGAAGTGTTTACATAAGGAGATTCTATCCCCTTAACGGTCACATTCTCTATATCTACCTTATGCTCTATACGGTCTATTACAAAATCCCGGTTGTACCATTGCCCCATTTTACCAGACCAATCGTCAATTTCCAGGCTATGCTGTATACCATCGATGGTAAAATCACCTGTTGTTTTTTGTGTGGCTGCTGCCAAAATATAAACGGTATTGTAGTCTCCCTTGGGCAAGTCTATGATCTGTCCCTTGGTCCTCACGGCATTGTCCTCCCTATCCTGGGTAGTGCCCATGGTGTACACAATATCCTCACTTACCACCTGCGCGGGAATCAATTCTGCGGGCATGCTGTACCTATCTTCCAGTGCACCGTCATTCCTGTTTGTATCATGGCTAAATGCATCCAAGTTATACGGCAAGGCCACGGGTTGCTGTGCCGTGATTGCCCTAGCGGGTTTTTCCTTTTCAAGCCTTACGGCGAAAGCCTTAATACCATATTTATTGATGTCAAACGTGAGTGTGTTACCCGCATATGACACATCGCCCATCTCCTGCTCCTGCCCGTTGACCTCATGTGCTGCAGCGATGGTCCCTGGCAATGTGAGTTGCACCTCCTGAGCGTCTTTCCCCAGGATTTCATTCACGCGGATGATGAGATACTTACCATCTTCACTCTTCTTGAAGGCCATGAGCCCCACATTCTGTGCGCTGATATCAAGCATGGAAAACTCGGCACCCTGGCTCCCCCGGTGTTGCGGACTTTCAAAAGCCAGCAACGGTTGATTTACAAACTTGCCCTGCCATGGGGTCAAGCCCTCCTGCCAGTTGCCCTTATGTCCATAGAGCGCATACGTAAAGGTATGCATCCCCCAGTCCTGTGAGTTTTGAAAGACATAGCGTTCCTTGACCTTGGGCGTGAACATGAGCGTTAAGCGCAATTCATTTGCATCAGGTTTGTCTGAGCCATATTTAGAATCCTCCAGAATGGAAATCCCAAAATCCCCACTGGCATCCGTTTGGTCAAACCATTGCTTGGAGGGCACTTCATATTTCTTTTCAGAATTTACGCCTCGCTCAATAGTGCCCACCTGCCAGGAATAGGTTGTTTTCTCGTTTTTTGCCGCCAGTGGAAATGCAGCTTTTAAGCTCATCCCAGAGGATTTCCACGTCAGGAGGTTTGCTATCTGCAAGCGCTTGCCCGCCTCTCCGGCGGCAAGGCTTATGGTTTGCACCAGGGTTGAATGTTGCCCTTCACGGGTTACCTCGAGCGCCACGCGCAATGGCCCCTCTTCTACAACCTTGATGTCCACCGCTTCATCCATGACTGCAAAGGGTGGTTTTTGACGTTCATCCCACATCATGTTCCAGGCAGGCCAGGTGAACGAGGCCTCCGTTTGAAAGTCAAGCCGCGTGGGGGCAGAAAGCAATTCCTTATCCAACTGCTTATCATAAAAACTGGCGATATCACCCGCTGCATTGAGCGTCACCCGGTAATGGGTATTCTCCAGCATATTTGTGGTGACCTTGAGCGCCGAGGTCGTTTTTACAGCCCGTACCGGCCGAACATCATATACCTTTAGGGCCAGCGGCTGCATATTTGTTTCAAAAATCAATTCAATGGAATCCTGCGATTGCTGGATTACCTGACTCTTTACCTGGGTATTCCCATCATATACGGCCACCGCCGGAGGCATTTTGGCGTAAGCCAACTTGACCTTGGCAATATCCTCCCGGTGCGTCTCCACGGGATTGTACACCACCACGGCCCTGCCCTTCACGCGGGTATCCATGTCCTGTACCAGGGCTTCCATGCTGTTCTCGAGCACGGTGGCAAAGCTACTGGCCGCCATAAGCTCATCATTCCAGGCATATTCATAAACCGATGGGATGGAGGTCCCCGGTAAAATGTCATGCATTTGATTGCCCAGCACAAGTTCCCACGCCTTATTAAGTTTAGTAAACGGGTAAGCTGCCCTGCCCTGCCAGTCGGCTATGGCCGCAAGGGGTTCTGTGGCTTTCGCCAAAAGCTCATTCTTGCGGTTCATTTTTTTCATGAAGGCCTGCGAGGTAATCGAGCCGGCACTATGTTCTGTCAACAGGAGGTCACCAGTATAGGTGGGCAGGCTTTCTTTTATGGCCGGGGTGACATCCTTGAACATCTGGTCTGAGCTGGTGAGCAATACCTTAAAATTGCTATCGCTGTTGTGCAGGCTCTCCACGGCATTGTACACATCATTTTCACGCGGTGCACCGCCCTGGTCACCCACACCATAGTATTTATAGTCAAAAGCATAGCCGGAGACTTCTTTGTTATGCTCCAATCGTTTTGTCCATTTTTCATCTTTATCCAGCCTGTTCTCCACATGGCTCACATATGCCCCGGGATTGAGTGCCGAAACCATCTGGCTACCATCAGGGCCTATCCAGTTACCAATATTGAAGGGTACGCCCACGGCAGAACCCCAACTCAACTTTTGTGTTGAAAAGCCCAGCAATCCGCTATGGTGGACTATGGTAGGCAAGCTTGCCGGAAACCCAAAACAGTCTGGCAACATATAATCCATACTGGTCTTGCCAAATTCTGTCTGAAAAAACCGGTTGCCATAAAGTGTTTGCCTCACAATGGACTCTGGCGAAGAGACAACGGTTTCTGCCTCATCTACTGAGGAGCCGGCAACATACCATTGCCCACTGGCGATGTATTTTTTTACGGTTTCATATAAATCAGGAAAATATTCCTTCATCATGCGGTACCGTCTTGATCCCGTGAAGTTGTACCTGTACTCGGGATATTTTTCAAATAGGTAGAAGTTTTCGGTCATGATGTTCTTGATATACTCACCCACGACCGTGGGGTAATCCCAGTTCCACTCTGTATCCAGGTGGGAGTAGCCTATGGTGTACAGCACCTTGTCACTACTCAAATCATAATTTTTTAGTTCATCTTTAGGGGCTTGTGCGGTAGCCATGGCACTACATATGAACACAAGGCTACTGCTCACGGTCTTTAAGGACCGCAATAAAAAATTAATATGCATCAAATAAGATATTTGTGTGTTAATGGGCAGTGCATGACCTCCTGTATATGGGGAAGAAGGCCATGTCTGCCACTACTAAATATTAGGACATAATGAAGGTTGGCTAATTACTATATCCTGGGTTTTGCTCTAGCACTGCTCCCGTATTCAGGTCAATCTCTGATTGTGGAATGGGGAAAATGTTTTGATGGTCCTGGATACTAAGACCAGGATTTTGTGGATTGTCATTGTACTGCCTTACACGTTCTACCAGGTTGCCCATGCGCATCAATGTAAGCATCCTCCACTCTTCGGTATATAATTCGCGTGCCCGCTCATCAAGGATAAAATCCAGGGTGACGTCGCCTGCGTCAACGGGTGTTGCGTGAGACCTGTTGCGTACCATATTGATGTCTGCTGCTGCATTACCGGGCTGATTCAATTTAAGATAGGCCTCGGCTCTTATCAAGTATGTCTCTGCCAGGCGCATGGCATAGAGGTCTTTATGGTTAGTTCCTCCTCCTGAACGTGCAAGATCTGTATAATGATCCAGCGGTGTTGCCACCTTCATAAAATACGGGAATATATATTGTGTGGTATCTTTTAATGGACTGGTGCGTTCACCATTATACAGGGAGAAATCAATTTCCTGCCCATCATAGATTGACTCTGGGTTATCAAAGTAAAAGTGACGCTTGATGTTTGCCTCTGAGTTCCTGTCATCATCCCAGTCACCCTTCCAGATATCATAGGCCACATACGTTGTGGGGCGTGTCCAGGCCACTGGCCTTCCCAGCGTATCACTATATCCGGTAAAGCTTCCTAAATATTCTTCGCCTCTAAAGGCCTTTTTACCATCTGGCGTGTTGCCCATTCTATAATAAGCGGGGCCAAAAGAGCGCTCTCCAGAATATCGCCCCCCACCTATCACATCAGGATCGTTTTGTATGATCCAGATACCCTCTGTATTGCTGGAAAGGTTGTGGTTGTTAAGTGTAAAGAGATCAAAATAAGCATTCTCACTTCCAAATATATTAGGTTGGTTTCCAAAACGCTGGGTCATCAAGGCATATCCATAGTCATTGATCACCTTTGTTGCTGCATCCACGGCAGCTTGATTTTTGCCCTGAGCAAGATAAACATCACTCAACATATGCAATGCTGCCCCTTGTGTCACCCTTCCTGGTGCGGGTTCGGCACCCCGTATGGGCAGGTTTTCTGAACCGTAGATCAAATCTTCTTCCATCAGGTCATAAATTTGTTCTTTGGGTGCCCGCACAAAATCAGTCTTTGGCGAGGTAATGGGCTCGGTCACCAGGGGCACATCGCCGTACATGGTCACCAATATCCTGTAGCTGAATGCACGGAAGAATTTGGCTTCAGCCAAAAAACGAGCTCTTTGTGCATCATCGCTCCATGACAGGTTTTCTATACCATAGATCACCGTATTGGCTTGATAGACCAGGTCAAAAGCCATGGTCCAGTATTCGGTGGGCAAGGAAGATACCGGGGTAATTGCTGTATCCCAGTTTGACATGGTACCCCCGGCAGGATCTTCTCCAAAATAAGCTTCGTCAGTACCCAGGGCCACATAGACAAACATCTCTTTTGCATCCCGTGCACTGTACCAGTCCCTTGCGAGGCTGTACAGGCCTATCAACCCTGTTTCTACATCGGCAGGAGATTCAAAGGCATTTGAAGCAGATATAAAATCGATGGGCACCTCTTCAAGGTCCTTCTCACAAGAGGTAATGAACAATAATCCCATGGTAAGCAAGCAAACCTGAACTGAAAATTTGCTTATATATTTATTGATTCTCATAATTTGAGTATTTTGTTTATAGCAGTTTTTATTTTTCTTAGAAATTGACATTGACCCCTAGGACAACGCTGCGAATAACCGGGCTACCCACATCTGGGTCCCATCCTGACCATTTAGTCCAGGTGTAGAGGTTCTTGCCACTGGCATATACGCGCATGGTGTTAACACCCAAGGCCTCAATAATGGTATCATCAAATTTGTAGGTCAAGGTGATATCCTGCAACCTCACAAAGCTCTTGTCTTCATAAATGCCAGGGCCTATCTTAGGACTGTAGAACATGGCAGGCGCATTGTTGACGGGATTGTCTGGTCTCCAGTAATCACGTATGGACGTCCTGTTCAAACGATAGGCATAATCCGTGCCCCCCGCAATGATTGCGCCATTATTACTGGATATATACCGGTTGTTACCTCCTTGTATGGAGTTAAGGAAAATGTTGAGCGATATATTTTTATAGGTAAACTCGTTATTGATACTAAACCTGTAGTTAGGGTCTGTGGACCCTATGATCTTGCGGTCATCTGCCGCGGTGATCTGACCATCCCCGTTTTGATCTACAATCTTGAATTGACCAGGATAATAACCCTCTACGATGTTGCCATTAAAGAGGTCATCTTCTTGATAGATACCATCAGTTTCATAATTATAGATGGCATAAAAGGATTCTCCCACAAACCAGCCGTTACCTATGTCTTCAGTAACATCATCATAGAGTTTTGTGATCTCGTTGCGGTTAAGGGCAAAGGTTACCCCGGTATTCCATTGAAAATCCTTGCTCTTTATGGTTGCCCCATTAAGCGAAACCTCAATACCGTGGTTTTTCATGCCCCCAATGTTCGTCCATACGCTGGAGTTTCCTGAGATTCTGGGTATGGCGCGTTGCACAAGTACATCAGTGGTCTTGGCCCAGTAAGCATCAATGCTACCGCCAAGCCTACCGTCCAGGATTTCAAAATCAATACCTCCGTTTGTCGATATGGTCTTTTCCCAACCCAGGTCACTGTTGCCCAGCGAACCAGAGTAGTAGCCTATGGCCGTGCTTCCGTCAAAAACGGTGCTGGTGGTGGTCATGTTTGACTGACTGTTGTACCTACCGATACCCTGGTTACCATTAACACCGTAAGATGCCCGTAGTTTAAGATAGTTCAATGCTTTGGAATCGTTTAAAAAGGATTCTTCAGAGGCTACCCATCCCAAGGATACCGATGGGAAGTTCCCCCATTTTTTATTTGGCCCAAAGCCAGAAAAACCATCTCGCCTTATGGTACCCGTCAACATATAACGGTCTTTGAGGATATAGCTAAGACGCCCCATAAATGAACGTGTAAATTCACGGTAGCCTGATGAACTTGAGGTTTGTACCTCGGCAACTTCCAGGGCATTATAGCCTAGTTTCTCTGAGCTGAACCCAGTACCGGTGGCGGTCGTACCTTCTCCCGTCAACTCTTCTTCACTATGCAAAAGAGTGACGTCAAAGCGGTGATCCCCAAAAGTTCTGTTATAGGTAATGATGTTGTTCCATAACCATTTTTCCTCTTTCGAGTTTGTTTTATACCCATATCCATCCTTCTTGGAGCCTTCTGCCTCGTTTTTGGGATAGTATCTGTAGGTGTGCCCGTTATAGAAATTCTTAGAGTAATCCACCTCATACTTAAGACCTTCTACAAAAGGAATATCAAAATAGCCCTTGAATACCAAGCGCAGGTCTTGTGCGATGTTATCATCTTGTATCAAGGTGTTCCCTAAAGGATGATATGCAGCAGATTCTTCCGCGATAAACGGAGGGTAGCCTCCATCTTCATTGTATTTATTGCCCAGCGGACTGGCCTCCATGGCGCTGCTAAGTGAGGCTTCTACACCTGAGTAGTCCCTATTGGTAAATTGTGGGGCAAACTCCAGCTTCATCCAATCTGTAAGCTGATACTGGAATTTTCCAAAAACGGTCATCCTTTTAAACTTGTCATTGACGATGATACCGTCTTGGTCAGTAAGTGATGAAGAAAGGTAATAGTTGGTTTTATCTGAATTTCCCGAAATACTAAAATTATAGGATTGCACGGGTGCGGTCCTAAAGATCTCGTCCATCCAGTTGATCTCGTTTCCATTCAGGTAGTTTTGACGTTCTTCTTCGGTGCGCAGGTAAGAGGCCACAACGTCCTTATCTGTCACGTCAGGTCTTACGGGCCTACCATCTGCACTCGTGGGGTTAGTATCATACCAGTCATACAGGTCTTGTTGATAATAGTAATCTACCAGGCGCACGGCATATTGATCGCCGTTCATTACCTGGGTGCGTGGGGTATCCATTAGGTCTTGAATACCGCCATATACATTAAAGTTAAAAGTAGGCTTGTCAGATTTACCCTTTTTACTGGTAATCACGATGACGCCGTTAGCAGAACGTGAACCGTAAACGGCTGCCGCACTTGCGTCTTTAAGGACGTCGATAGAGGCAATATCATTGATGTTAAAATCAGCGATAGAACCGTTATAGATCATTCCGTCAAGGACGATAAGGGGATAGTCACTGGCAGAAAGCGAGGTTTTACCCCGTATGGACAACCCCCCGGAAGAACCCGCGGTGGAGCCGCTGCTTGCGTTAAGCCCTGGGGCCATACCTTGTAGCGCCTGTACAATATTAGTGTTGGCCGAGTTCTCTGCACCCTCCAGCTCCAGGTGGGCGATAGACCCTGTTAAATCCTTCTTTTTCTGGGTACCATAGCCCACAACCACCACGGCATCCAGTTCACTGATGTTTTCATCAAGGGTTATGGTGACCGGTGTCCCGGCCCGTACTTCTTGTTCAATGGTAGTAAAACCTATATAGGAAAACACAAGGGTCACCGTCTCTGCATTCACGGTTAGTGAAAACTTGCCATCAAAGTCTGATATGGTCCCGTTAGAACTATCTTTTTGCTGGATGCTCGCCCCAGGGATGGGC
The DNA here is from genome assembly GCA_002710685.1 of Cytophagaceae bacterium. Classification (GTDB taxonomy): domain Bacteria; phylum Bacteroidota; class Bacteroidia; order Flavobacteriales; family Flavobacteriaceae; genus Leeuwenhoekiella. The sequence continues at coordinate 98,632 of PALD01000065.1, forward strand.
ATACCATTATCATCGAGTATAGATCCTGTAATGGTATAGGTCTGTATTCCCGGCTTCTGTGGGGGCGGGGGCGGTATGGCCTCATCCGGTTGTAGGAGGATGTTCCTTCCATTTACGGTAAAGGTGGTCCCCGTATTCTTCAGGATCTTGTTAAGGATTTTCTTTATCCTCAGGTTTTCTCCAGAGATGGAAACCTTTTGACCAAGATCAAGAATACCGGACTTGAACGTGAACTTAAACTCACTCTCTGACTCGATTTGATCAATAAGCTCTGAGAGCGTGACATTTGTGGCATCAAGATCTAGTTTCTTCCGCTGGGCATAGGTGTCATTTGCCTTCATTCCCAGGGTGGCCACAAACATGAACAACAAGAAGATTCTCATTTTTAGATTAAAATTCAATAAGGAGTTCGTGCTTCTCGAACAATTAAGAAGTATTTTCATTACTTTTATGATTGAGTAGTTTTACAAAACAGGTTTAATTACTTTCTATAATCGGGAGATGCGCCAACATTGTCCCGATTTTTTTATTGTAGCTATTAACTCATGGTATCGGTTTTTGATTTTAGATTGATTAAAATATTGGTGTTGTCTATAATTTTAAAGTCAAAAGGATGGATGGCCTGCAGGGTCAGCAGTACCTCACGTATGCTCTCGTTTTTAAAATCTATGTTTGTATTGAGCCGTACCTCGTCATAGGTATGGGCTTCAGGAAGCTGCAAGTCTACATTGTAGGTACGTTCCAGGCTTTCAAATATGTGGGACAGCGAACTGTTTCTAAAAATCAAACGGCCGGAAAGCCAGGAGGTATAATATTCGGTATTCACTTCTTCATCACGTATGCTCCCGGTATGCCTATCATAAATGGCCATGTTGCCCGGGGTTAACATAAAGCCTGACCGTGCTTGCACCGCGTCCCGGGTAAGTTCTACCGAGCCTTCTACGAGCACTATTTCGGCATGGTTATCCTCTGTATAGGTTGACACGTTGAATGCCGTGCCCAGCACCTTGATATCCAAATCGTTGTTATTGACGATAAAGGGATGCCTGCTATCTTTGGAGACTTCAAAAAACCCTTCTCCCTGGAGGAACACGTCCCGGGTTTCTTTCCCTGTAAAGGAAACGGGAAACCTCAACGATGAACCTGCATTGAGGTGCACGGTGGACTTATCGCTGAGCATGACCTTAAACCTTTTGCCGTAAGGCACACGCAGTTCATTATACGCTTGTGCCCCATCAGTAGGTGCCGCATCATATACAAGGCCCGCGGGAAGCTGGTTGCACACGAGCTGCCCCGCCTTATCATGAACCTGTGAGGTTACTGAGTCATTGAGCACCACGATCCTGCCATCAGCTAACCGCAATGTGATCTCATCTTTATATTGAGCCATATCCACTATCCTTTCGGGCTTCTTGCCCAAAAGGTCCTGGTAGTTGATAACACCTATGAGCAACAGCACGATGGCGGCCGCACTTATGACGCGTAGGGTATTGTTGCGCATGGTCTTGCGCCGTTGCTTGTCATGAACGTTTATGGTTTGCCTGATACGCTTGATCAAGCGTACGCGCGTGGCCTCTTTTTCATCAAGGTCCCAGGATGCGATAAGGTTCTTTACCTGGACGTGTTTGCAAAAGTCATGGAGCACTTGGAGCTCTTCTTTTGAGCACGTGCCTTTTTCATGCTTTTGCAATAGCGTTCTAAAGTATTTTTCAGTCATGCAATGATACTGTTATACTTCTAAGACGCTCAAGACAGCGTGTACGCACACACAAAGAGTGATAAAATTTATGTTTTTTTTAAGAACCCCAGTAAATATGCCCGCTTACGCGAAATATTTTTTTTTAAAAAAAGAAGAAAAAATTACTCAGGGACTGTCTTAGGTGCTTCAGTGCCCTGTGCAGTTGATTCTCTACGGTGCGCTGGGAGATGTTGAAATGATCAGCAATTTCTGCATTTGAATATTCATCATACCTACTCATAAAGAAGATATCCTTGCAACGCTGGGGCAATTGGCCTACCGCGTCCTTGATCTTTTTATTGAGGTCCAGGCCGGCAAACTCTTCTTCTACCTGTGGAGGTAGGGTGAGGTTCTCGATGATTTCCTTATCAAGATCGGTAAGCTTTACCCGGCGCAGGTAAGAGATGGCCTTGTTGCGCGTGGCGATAAATAGGTATGCCCTGGCACTCTTGATCTTTGATTTTTTACGGTTTACCCAAAGGTTGACAAACACTTCGTGCAAAACATCTTCGGTAGCGGCCTCATCATGGAGTATATTAAGGCAGTAGGGAAACAATAACGGCCAGTAACTTTCGTATAATTCGTTAAAAGCAAGCTCATTTCCCTTTTCAATAAGGGAAATCAATTGGGTATCTGAGAGTTTGTCGCCTTTATGGATCATACTGAAATCTGGTCACAAATTAAATCACGGCAGTATGGGGAACGTTAAGAGATAATTATTTGTTTATGAAATGTTAGCGTGCGTTAAAAATAGAATTAATATTATCGAATATATATTTAATTTAATAAATATTTAAAAATTTTGTGAATTATCGGGCATTAGATTCACAAACCGTCAGAAGAAGATATATAGTACAGGGTGCTTCTAAATTACTGGATACGTCATATAACCAGGGTACAGCATACCTACTTCTCCCCCTTTCGGTTGCGGTCAACGCATATTTTGATAAACAGTGACCCCTTGTTATCAAGTGATAGTCTTAAAAGGGTATGCCTAGATAGGTGGATAACAGAAAAACCATGACATTAAATAAAAAAACCGAATCCTAAAGAAAGGGTTCGGTTTTGTAGATTGGGGATGTACGCACTATCATACAGGAATACCTGCAACTGCTTTCATCCTGTCCCAGTTTCTGTGCTTGGCGATAGCCTGTATAAAATCAGCAGGCTTTCCATTTATAAAAATTGCCTTGTCATCTTCATAGTCTTTTATATAGCTGTTTTTCAAGAGGTCTTCTCCCGCACCTGTAACAGCAATGGCCTTACAATGCTTATAGGCCTCATTCACAAACTTGCCATACTTACCATTAGTGCTCAATATCTTGATTGACTTTTCTCCTCCCGGGATAAAAAGGGCATCAAAGAGTACACTCTCTGTAGTTGCAACGGCGGCGTCCACGGTATGCTCCATACCTTCATCACATGTTATGGTGCCCCCATGTGGTGCAACGATTTTTACCATGGCACCAGCTTTTTCCAGGGCTTGCTTAAAGGGTTTGAAGGATTGCATACTAAAACCGTTAGCCGCCAGGATGGCTATCTGCCGTGTGGCTATACTATCAAATTTGGTTGTGGCCTGGCTCAGTGCTTTGTCTTTCTCCAGATAATTTTTTTTCGCCTTGGGCTGAAATTTCTCCGCCTTGGCATCTGCTCCTATTGATTGGTTTATGGGGCGTTCTATGTTCTTGGGGATGTCCATGCCCAACCCATCAGCAACCTTGCTGGCTAGGTCCTCATCAATCTGCTTGATCAACCATAACATGCGTTCCTGGATATGTTTATGGTTACACTTGCCCAGTTCAAAGGTATAAGCATCTGCTACATGCTGCTGTTCCCAGGGGGCCAAGCTTCTATAGAATAGCGCTGGTTGCGAAAAGTGGTCACTAAAGCTCTCGCTGCGTGATCGTATCTTCTTGGCATCTATGCGCTCCTCATAATGGGCAAATCCTCCTTCGGCCATCTTGGAGAGGTGTGGGCATCCCCCTGTAAGAGTATTGGGAAAATATGCCGTTTGTCCTTGTGGTATTTCGGTCTGCATGTGTCCATCCCGTTGATTGTTATGTGATGGTACCACGGGCCTATTGATGGGAATTTGATGAAAGTTGGGACTTCCCAAACGTGACAACTGGGTATCCCTATATGAAAACAGCCGTCCCTGTAATAGGGGGTCATTCGTAAAATCAATACCGGGCACAATGTGACCTGGTAAAAATGCCACTTGTTCCGTCTCTGCAAAAAAGTTATCTGGATTTTTGTTCAGGGTCATCTTGCCTATGATTTCCACAGGTACCATTTCTTCCGGGATAAGTTTGGTGGGGTCTAGCAGGTCAAAGTCGTATTTGTGCTCATCTTCTTCTGGCACTACCTGAACACCAAATTCCCACTCTGGGTATTGCCCCGCTTCGATGGCATCCCACAGGTCACGCCGATGAAAGTCACTATCAGCACCATTGATTTTTACGGCTTCATCCCAAGTAACGGAATGTACGCCCAGCATGGGTTTCCAGTGAAACTTGACAAAGTGGGATTTGCCTTCCTTGTTGATCAAGCGAAAGGTATGTATCCCAAACCCTTCCATCATGCGGTAACTACGTGGGATGGCCCTGTCACTCATTGCCCATATATGATTGTGTAGGGTTTCTGTCGCATGGCTCACAAAGTCATAAAAAGTATCGTGGGCAGAGGCTGCTTGTGGAATTTCCTTGTTGGGTTCAGGCTTGACCGAGTGTATCAGGTCAGGGAATTTCATGGCATCCTGTATAAAAAATATGGGCATGTTGTTGCCTACCAGGTCCCACGTACCTTCTTCAGTATAGAACTTCACGGCAAAGCCGCGCACATCCCGGGCAAGGTCAGGGGATCCCTTTGATCCTGCTACGGTAGAAAACCTTACAAACACGGGGGTTTTTCGGGCAGTATCGTTAAAGATTCCAGCCTTGCTGTATTTCCCGATACTCTTGTAAAGTTCAAAATAACCATGGGCGGCACTCCCACGGGCATGGACTATGCGCTCGGGTATGCGCTCATGGTCAAAACTGGTAATCTTTTCGCGAAGCAAAAAATCTTCAAGCAAGGTTGAACCCCGTTCGCCAGACTTAAGTGAATTATTTGTGTCATTTACCTTGAGACCTTGGTTTGTAGTGAGCGGCTGGTCTTTATAGGCTTTTGTACTGTGGGATAATTGCTCAATTTTCTTGGTCCCCTTATCTGGGGTTTTTGATTGCTTGGTCATAGGTGTTGAAACGTTTTTTGTTAGTTGTTACTAAAATTAAGGAACGGGAGATTCAACTATGAAAAAGAAAGGTTAAAGTATTTCTTTCAATAGATTAAAATAATCTTAAATAATATACCTGATGCGGTAAATCATTTAATTTTATAAGAACAAAGTAACCTGAAACATGCAACAAAGGGGTTAAGCCCCTCATTTCACATTGCTTAACGTATCCACAACATTTTCTTAAGTCATATTTGAGTTACTTTTAGTTAAAACCAATCAATCATAATTTTCAATCATGAGATCAATTTGGAATGGATCAATAAATTTTGGACTGGTAACCATACCCATCAAACTGTATTCAGGGTCAGAGGACCGTCGTATTGACCTGGATATGCTTGATAAAAAAGACCATGCCCGCATTCGGTATAAAAGGGTCAATGAAAACACCGGCAAGGAAGTGGCCTGGAAGAATATCGTAAAAGGCTACAGGGAAAGTGATGAGGAGGAGTATGTCATCCTGGAGAAGGAAGATTTTGAAATGGCAAACATGAAGAAAACCAGGACCATTGAGATTGAATCTTTTGTGGAAGAAACGCAAATAGAAGATGTCCTCTTCAAGAAACCTTATTTTATAGAACCGCAAAAAGGAGGTGGCAAATCATATAACCTGCTACGGGATGCCCTGGAGAAAACGGGTAAATTGGGTGTTGCCACATTTGTAATGCGTGAAAAGGAACACCTAAGCCTTATAGGGGTCTATAAAAATATCCTGGTGCTACATCAAATACGTTTTGAAGACGAAATGCGTGATCCCAAAGAGCTGAAGGTCACAAAAACAAAAGTCTCTAAAAAAGAAGTGGACATGGCGGAAAACCTTATCGAAAACTATACGGAGCCATTTAAATTATCTGCCTTTAAAGATGTATATAATGCACAATTGCTAAAAATCATTAAACAAAAGGCTACCGGGAAGTTTAAAAAGCCCAAGAAAGTTGAGAGTACCCCTACTGCGGCAACTGACCTCATGGCACAGTTGAAGGCAAGCCTAGAAAAAAGAAAAAAAGCTAAAGCTTCATAAAATGAGCCTAGAGCAATATATCAAAAAGAGAAGTTTTGATAAAACTCCAGAGCCAGAAGCAGTGTTGGAGGATACATCCCTGAACCGCTTTGTAATTCAAAGACATCAGGCATCTCACCTCCATTATGATGTAAGATTGGAAATGAACGGGGTCTTAAAGAGCTGGGCCGTGCCCAAGGGTCCCTCCATGAACGCCGGTGAAAAGAGATTGGCTATCCAAACCGAAGATCATCCTACCAAATACCTTTTTTTTGAAGGCACTATCCCAAAGGGAAACTACGGCGCCGGGGAAATGACAATATGGGATCAAGGTATGTATGAGGTATATGAAAAAGACCATAGGGGAAACGCAAGTGAACAATGGTCAAATGGCGAACTTAAAATACACTTTAAAGGGCAAAAGATAAAGGGTAAATTCACTTTGGTAAAAACACATGGGGGTAATCAAGAGCAATGGCTATTGATAAAGAAAAAAGATGATTATGCCATAGGGTTGCCCTACGATGCGGAGATGTATGTTGACCGGGGCAAGGACGCAAACATCCCCACAAAGGTAAAAAAACTACCTATTGACAGGCCTATAAGGCCCATGCTTGCCACTCAGGGAGAGAAGGCATTTAATGATCCTGAGTGGATATTTGAAATCAAATGGGACGGATACCGCATCTTATCATCCGTAATAGATGGGGAAGCACATCTCTATTCCCGTAACGGGATAGCTTATAGAAAAAAATTCCCCGGGATTGCCAGGGAACTGGAAAGCTTGCCACATGACCTTATCCTGGATGGTGAGATCGTGGTACTGGATACAAAGGGATTACCGGTATTTCAACAGTTACAAAACTTTGATCCTGACCATACCACGGGACAATTACGGTACTATGTGTTTGACCTGTTGCACCTTAATGGGCATGACACTACACAACTCACGCTTCTAGAACGCAAAAGCCTGCTTCCAGAGATATTGGAAGGGCTTGAAAATATAGTGTATTGTGATCATATCGAGACCTTGGGCAAGGCATTTTTCAACAAGGCCATAGACAGCGGTCTGGAGGGCATCATGGCCAAAAAGGCAAGTTCACGGTACTTCCCTGGGAATCGGTCAGAAAATTGGTTGAAGATAAAGGGCATCAATACCCTTGAGGCCATTATCTGTGGATATACTGAATCTGATAGCAGGCCGTTTGGGTCACTTATCCTGGGGATGTACCACAAGGATTCCCTGGTCTATATAGGCAACTGCGGGACGGGCTTCAATAGTGATGAACAAAAAGACCTCGTACGCTTGCTACAGCCGCTTGTCATAAAAGACAATCCTTTCAATAAAAAACCCTCCTTAAAAGGGCGCACTGCCATCTGGGTGTCCCCCAATTTTATCTGTGAAGTTAAATATGCTGAATGGACTGACAAACAACATCTGAGACATCCTGTTTACAAAGGCTTGCGGGATGATAAGTTACTTCAGGAAGTCAATACCCGTGCACAACCTACGGAACACAAAACCACCGCCTCCCATACGGATTCATCTTCTATCTTGAAGATTGAAGACCAAGAGGTCAAGCTCTCAAACCTGGACAAGGTTTTTTGGCCCCAAGCGGGATACCGGAAATTTGATTTGATTGATTATTACATACAAATGGCCGACCATATACTTCCCTACCTTGCTAACCGTCCGCAAAACCTGCATCGCCACCCTGATGGAATAGAAAAAAAGGGCTTTTATCATAAAGATCAAGAAAACATACCCTCTTTTGCGCAAAGCACGACCATTTATTCTAAATCTGCCCAAAGGAATATTGAGTACATCCTTTGTAACAATGAGGCCACGCTTATCCATCTGGCAAACCTGGGATGTATAGAGCTGAACCCATGGAATTCTACCGTGGACGACCTCAATCATCCCACATATGGCGTGATTGACCTGGACCCATCCCCCCACAATTCGTTTGATGAAGTACTGCAAACGGCTAGGAAGGTCAAGGAGATACTGGATAGGGCAAAAATAGAGGGATACTGTAAGACCTCTGGATCTAGAGGGCTACATATCTACATCCCCATGGCAAATGAATATTCTTACGAGGAAGTTCGCAATTTTATCAAACTGTTATGTCATTTTGTACAGCAAGGGCTATCCTCCCTCACCACCCTGGAACGCTCCCTAAAAAAAAGGAACGGAAGGATTTACCTGGACTATTTACAGAACCGTCGTGGGCAAACCATTGCCGCGCCCTATAGCCTGCGTCCTAAACCCGGTGCTACGGTATCCATGCCCGTTACCTGGAACAAGGTCATGCAGGGTTTTAAAATCGAGGAATATGATATCAAGACCGTGCCCCAACATATGGAACAGGCACACGATATATTTAAACCTGTCCTGGGTAAAGCAATGGATATGGAAAAAGCACTCCTAAACCTAGAAGCATAAGGGAATAATAAACAACCAAAAAAGAAATCACCATGAAAAAACCAACCCAATTTCCAGAACAGTCACAATCACAGCCTGGCGATGAGCATAAAATGCATCCCAAGCCCCTGATCATTAGGCACGATTATAAGGGTGCTGACAAACTCAAGGACAAGGTTGCCTTTATCTCAGGCGGCGATAGCGGTATTGGCCGCAGTGTGGCAGTACATTTTGCACGTGAAGGGGCTGATGTCACCATTGTTTATCGCAAGGAAGACCAGGATGCCAAGGATACCCGTGCCCTTGTGGAAAAAGAAGGAAGAACATGTCAAATCATCCCTGGCGACATCAAGAGCAAGAAGTTTTGTAAAAAGGCACTGGAGGCTTGCGTGAGCTTTCATGGCAAACTCAACATCCTTGTAAACAATGCTGCCGTACAATTTCCCAAGGATACCCTGGAAGAAATCAGCAAGGAACAAATAGAAGAAACCTTTGGCACCAATATCTTTCCATTTTTCTACCTCAGCAAGCTGGCCCTGGAGCACCTTTCGGCAGGAGATTGTATAATCAACACCAGCTCGGTCACCGCCTACCGCGGCAGCGCACACCTTATTGACTACTCCAGCACAAAAGGGGCAATCGTGAGCTTTACCCGGTCTCTATCGCTCAACCTCGCGCCTAAGAAGATACGTGTTAACGGCGTGGCCCCCGGCCCTATATGGACGCCCCTTATCCCAGCTACCTTTGATGAGGTACATGAGTTTGGACAGGATGTCCCGCTGGGACGTGCCGGCCAACCCAGTGAGGTGGCCCCTGCCTATGTGTTCTTGGCAAGTGCTGACGCCAGTTACATCACCGGCCAATTCATACATGTCAATGGGGGCGAACTGATAGGCGCATAAATTTACCGATATGAAAAAAACCATCACCATCCTTTGCTGCTTATTTGTGATGAGCTGCTCCTGGCCCAAAGATCCTGAAGACACCTTTGAGCAGGCAAGACATAAAGGCCTACGCGTGGGGGTCGTGAGTACCCCTCAAGACAGGGCAAGCATAGACCGGGAGAAGGCCATGCTCGTCGCTTTCGCGAAAGCGAATACCATGCAGCTCACCTTTGTAGAAGACAGTGAGACCCACCTAATTGAGCTGCTCAAGCAGTATGAACTGGCCATCGTATGTGGCGGTTTTACCAAGAACACCTTGTGGAAAGAAGAGGCCGGCCTCACCCGCCCGTATGATAAAGAACATGTACTGCTCATCCCAAAAGGGGAAAACAAACTGGCCGTAGCGCTGGAAGCATTTATGCAAAAACATACCGCACAATGATACTGACTAAACGATACGAACTGCCACCCCGGTTGCAGGAGGCGCTCAAGAAGGCCAAAAAGCTGGAGTGGATCACCATAGCCTACCTCATTACCGTGGTGGTCGTCATGTACCTCGTGATGGGGTCTTCACAGGCCATGAAGACCGCTTGGCTTGAAGATGCCCTGGGGATGCTTCCGGGCATTGCGTTTTTGATAGCTTCGGGAATCTATGATAGGCCACCTTCCCAGAAGTTTCCTTACGGGTATCACAGGGTTTACAGCATTGCCTACCTCACCGGTGCCGTGGCACTGTTTGCCATGGGTATTTTTCTTATTATAGATTCCAGCATATCCCTCATCCAGGCAGAGCACCCTACCATAGGCAGCATATCCATGGCTGGGCATACCATTTGGTTGGGGTGGCTCATGCTCGTGGCACTGCTCTATAGTGCGCTTCCGGCCATGATACTGGGCTACAAGAAGCTACCCCTGGCAAAAAAACTGCACAACAAGATACTCTTTACTGATGCTGATACCCAGAAGGCTGATTACATGACCGCCTTTGCCGCGATGCTGGGCATACTGGGCGTAGGTGCTGGGCTATGGTGGGCAGACTCCGTGGCGGCCATATTTATTTCCTTCTCGGTGATAAAGGATGGGTTCAAGAACCTGAAGAATGCCACCATGAGCCTGATGGATGAATATCCTAAAAAAGTGGGCACAAAGGATTTTGATGAACTGGTGGAGCATATGGAGAAGGAAGTAAAATCATGGCAATGGGTACGGGATGCCCAGGTACGCTTCCGCGAAAGCGGGCAGGTCTATTTTGGTGAGGTATATGTCATTGCGCATGAAACGCTTGACATCGAGTCTCACATTCAGGAGGGTATGGTACGCCTTAAGGAGTTCCACTGGAAGATTCACGACGTGACCATATGCCCCGTGGCCAAGTTCTAGGGCGCCCCCCTATCAATTGCTTTAACAACTATCAGGAATCTATGAAAATACTATTCTATACAGCCCTTTGTGTAGCGACCATGACCCTATGCAGTCATATACTGTCATTGATATGCAACAAACGGTTTTCTGAACCACACCTTTTAAATGATCTGTATGCCCGGCATATGCCCAGATTTTTTCAGAAATCCTTTGGATGGATAGTGCACTATCTTCTGGGGGTGCTGTATTATTTGGGGTATCTAGGGTTTATCACTATGCTGGCCAACGGTATCCTATATGCTATCCTTTATGGAATCCTGGCGGGTCTCTCTGGGGTAGCAGGATGGATGATTATGTTCAGCACGCACGACAATCCCCCAAAAATTGACTTTGCTGCCTTTTATATCCAGTTGGTCCTCGCCCATGTAATCTTCGCGCTTACAGCGTATGGGTTAGTGATGTATTAAAAGTCTAGATGGAGTGTAAAGTATTAATGTATTGCGTATTGAGTATTATTGTTATCAAGTGATAGTCTTAATAGGGTATGCCTAGATAGGTGGATAACCATCTACCCGTGTAACAACATAACAGCTTTATAAAACTGGTTTACGCATACTGGTCTTCCCGTTAGAAGGTTTCCCAGTCTTATGGCAATACTTCTCCGGGAAATCCCAATTTTCAAAGGCTGCCCATGTACTGTAAGAATCATAGGTCATAGGCCTATTTGGGTTAAAGGGTATACGCTCCCCTGTACGAATACAGTATCCCTTGTCATTCTTTTCCTTTTCCTTTTTAGCGGCAACCTTGGTTTTTCTTTTAGGTCTTTCTAGAGCATTAGGATCTATAAATATCTCTGAAGGAAAATCCTGCACTGTACTAAAATCCTTATCCCCTGGTTTAAGCTTTGAATACTTATAGTACTTATCTGTTTTGTCCAATAAAACTTCTGAGTGCAAATACTCCTTGGTTCCATTAGCCGAACTTTCAAAATAGGCAGGTCTTTTAATATAGATAGCTATATTTTCTTGAGCAATTTTGATACACGTGCGCAAGGCTTTAATCCCTGCATCAGCATTTACTGTTTTTGAGTTATCAGAATGAAATAGCACACCAAACTCTATATTATTTTCAAACGAATGACTATAAAGATTTATAGACGTCACAACCCCCTTTTGCTCATTCGCATAGTATTTCGCATGTAGTTGAGGCACATACACAATGCTTATATTTAAGAACTGTGTAAAGAACTCTAAATCTCTCTTACTTAAACTTTTGTAGGTAGCACCTTCATTCTTGCCAAAGATGAGCAGCACATGCAAATCCCGCTTATAGAGATTATGCTCAAATATCTTCTTAAAATGGGAATCTAGTTTTATGTAAGGGCACGCAATTATTAATGTCTTTTGCGCCTCCCAGATAATATCATCAACAGCATCAATTAAAGCATCACCAGTAAGAAATTCACTCATTATAAATTTGGTAAGTATTTTATGCGAGGGCTAAACTAAAGAAGTCTGAGACTTTAGACAAATTCTTTTTCTAATCCTAATATACCTTTCAACAATCATTCATCACATCCCAAAAGTCGGTATCCAGCTTCTTGATTTCAATGGTCTGTACCGTTTGCATGCCCAGCCCGTATTCATAGATATAATCAGCCAACTGATTCCCGTCTATCAATATCACGGTTGCGTGCGCACTATTTGCATAATTCACGGCTTCCTGGGAGAAATAGGAAGTCGTTATAAAAACCCCTTTGCTATGGGCAGTGCCTGATAATGCCCCCACAAACTTTTGCACATCTGGCCTCGAGATACAGTTTTTTGGGTCATAACATTTAGCCTGTATATAAATCCTACCCAATCCCAGAACATCTTCTTTGATAATCCCATCAATCCCCCCATCGTTGGAGGCTTGTGTTACCAAGCCTGATTCTTTTATTTCACCACCATACCCCATGGCTTGTAATAATTTTACAACTAGCGCTTCAAACTCGTAAGGCGACTTGGCCAGTATGGTATTTAAAATCTCGGCCTTACGGGCAGCTTTAATACTCTCAAAAGAATTATAGAGTTCTTCTGCGGGGGTAAGGTCCTTACTTGGCGTTGTATCAACAAGCTTGGTGGTTTCTTTTTGTCGCGTAGGTTCCCGCTCACTTAGTTTGGCATCAATATACCTATTGACTTCCTCTGGCTTGTTGAGCATGGCGAGACCTGCTGTATTGATTTCATAATAACCCCGTCTGGGCTTGGTCACCAGGTCTGCCAGGTGCATATAGCTCAAGGCCCAGGTTACCCTATCATAAAAGATATGCCCATTGCCCGAGGGGTACATCTCAGCCACTTCCTCGTCCGTGAGTTGAAAATGCCTGGCCAGTAATTCTACAAAATCTTTAAGCTTTAAGGTACCATGCTGCTGTAGCATTTGTAGTGCCGGTACGCGTATTTCGTCGTGTTTGGGTATGGGCATTGAGATATATGTTTTATTCTTAAATTATGCTTAAGCTACATTAACTAATAGCGTCCTATTAGAGGCTTTAGTTCAAGTGCCAATTCTTTTTCAAGGGCTGCAATTAAATATTTCATATCATTATCAAATACAATATACTTCACTTTAAGATTACCAAATTTAGTTGTATTATACCAGTGAAATAATTGCATACTTGCCGTTTTTTCACTCAAAGAATAGCCTAAATGTGTTACCAATCTTCCCCAAAAATAAGTTTGTACCTTACCTACATATAGTGTTGTACTTTCATTAGAAAATGACTTTTTAAATGATGCGGTGTTTCTATAGTTTGGATCTGTATATTTACCTTTTATACCACGAACATAACATTCGTATTTTTCCCTTATTGCTACATTCCTATCGGATGATTCTAATTCAAACCAATATAAAACCGGCTTCTTTATATTTTTCAATTTTTGAAAAATATTCGAGTGTTCTTTGCAAGTAGTTATATCGCATTCTTTACAATAATCCTTATGAAAATAATTGGAATTCAGCTCAATGAAATTATTATTTTCTTGTTCACAAAATCTCTTATGAGCTTTTTCTATTGTACTTTTTGCTCGTCCTAATGATTTCTCTACTATCTCGTTCATACAAAATTCACTGTCTACTATTAATAGCTTATCAAGCACTCCACTCCCCAAACTGGCCTTCAGCTTGTTCCATAATGTCCTGAAGTATTTCATTGAGTTTTGTAATGCTTATTTTTCCTCTAAGTTCTTTTTTAACAGCTAGGCGTATGCTAGCTTTCGCGTTCTCTTTTTTGGTCCAGTCCAGCTGTAGGTTATTCTTAACCGCATTTACCACGCCATGTACAATATCCTGTATGGGGCCTTCCTCCTTAATGATTTCCTTTTTTGCTGCCAGAATATCATAAAAAGCCAACTCTTCTTCGCTTAAACCTAACTCCGCAATACGGGTGTCTTCCTTCTGTAGGTCTTTTGCGCGTTCTACTAGTTCTGCTATAGTTGCATAACTGTCTAAAGCATTGTTGTGATAACGGTCTATAACCTTTTCTAATTCTTCTTTAAGGCTGGTATATTTCTTTATGTTTTTATGCAGACGCAGCTTGATCTCATCTTTCAAGATATTCTTGATCAACTCTATTTTAAGTGCATTCCCATCTTTCTCTTGCTTGGCTCCTAGTAAGAATGTCTCATCAAGTATAGAAATATCAGGGCGTTCTATACCTGCCATCGCAAACACATCTACGATATCTTCACTGTCTATACTTTGACTTATTAACTCCTTTACCTTTTCCTTTTGTTCTCCTCTAGTAGTGGTCACGCTCTTGGCATTGCGTACTGCCTTACTAACGTGTTGTACAAATAAAACATCTACAACGGTATGCTGTATGGCTTGCTGACTTTTTACAATAGAAAGCAATCCAGACATTGTTTTTTCCGCTTTCATAAAATCCATTGCAGCTTCATCATCTTTGATAATGTGGTTTAGGGCAGCTTTTACCAAAAGCATTTTATCGCCTTCTCGCAAGGCTTTCCAGTTATGGTAATCTACATGTTCTGGTAGGTAGGCAATACAGCTTTGCAACTGGTCAAAGAACATCTCCAGTGCCTGTGCCATATCTACCGTAGGCTTACCTTTACCTCCACTTCCTGTATATTTTGAGGTAGCAGACTTTAAGTTATCTCCTATACCTATGTAATCTACTATCACTCCATTTTTCTTATCTCTAAACACCCTGTTTGTACGAGTGATGGCCTGCATTAGATTATGCCCTTTCATTATTTTATCCACATACATGGTATGTACACAAGGAGCGTCAAAACCTGTTAACCACATATCCCTAACGATAACCATCTTTAAAGGGTCTTCTGGATTTTTAAAGCGCTTTTTAAGCGCTTCTGTGCTTTGCTTGGTACGCAAGTGCGGATTCCATGCTACGGGGTCTTTACTTATGTTTCCTGTCATCACCACCGCTATTTCTGGACACCCTTCAAGCTGTGTAAGGGCATCATACATTTTCACACAGTTGCGCCTGCTCATACATACGATCATTGCCTTTCCATCTAGCGTATTTATACGCTTAGTATAATGTGTAAGTATATCATTGGCTATTTTAGAAACACGGTCTGCACTACCTGCTGCATCTTCAACAGCTGCCCATTTGAGATTGGGGTTATCTTCATCACCCTCGCTAATGGCGTCTACTTCAGCATCTATATCCTCATTCCATAAATGTAATTTGGCAAGACGGGGCTCGTAGTAGATCTTTACTGTTGCATTGTCTTCTTCAGCTTGCTTGATGTCATAAATATGTATCAGGTCTCCAAAAACCTCCTGAGTATCTGCATCCTTGCTATCTACCGGTGTACCGGTAAAACCTATAAAAGAAGCATTGGGCAAGGCTTTGCGCATGTTACTGGCAAACCCGTCCAGCAGACCGTACTGTGTGCGGTGCGCCTCATCTGCCATGACAATCACGTTTTCGCGTAAGCTTAATACTGGGTGCTCTATTTCTCTAAGGGTTTCTTCATTGCCTTGCTTTAAGCGAAATTTCTCAATAGTCGTAAAGATCACACCACCTGCTCCCGCACTAAGCATCTTGCGCAGGTCTTCTGTAGTGTCTGCGTGTTGCACATCACCCACCAGATCTTTAGCCAATACAAAATTTTCATACAGCTGAAAGTCTAGATCGCTACGGTCTACCTGCACCACTATCGTAGGGTTCTTAAACTGCTTCATGCTACGCAGTATGCCAGTATAGATGGCCATAAATATACTCTTACCAGAGCCCTGCGTATGCCAAACTACACCTATGCGGCCATTGCCCACAGGGCGAACAGCCTTTTGGGCTGCCGCAACGGCATAGGTAACCCCAAAATACTGATGATATTTTGCACCCTTTTTTATCAAGGTGCCGTTATGGTCTTCATGAAAGATGAAGTTCTTTATGTAATTGAGCAGACGGTCTTTAGGGAATAATCCAAATAACATCGTATGCACCTGCAAATCTTCATCATTAAAGGTTTGCTTACCATCAATACTCTTCCAGGCTGCAAACCACTCCTGCCCGCTGCTATACATACCGTGCTGCGCCTCATTACCATCACTTATTACCGTGAGCGCGTTATATTCAAAGAGTAAGGGAATATCCTTTTTATAATGTTGTATCTGGTTATGCGCTTCTTTGATATTAGTATGCTCATCATACCAATTCTTAAGTTCAAAGACTACTAGTGGCAAGCCATTGATGTAGATAATGATATCTGGCCTGCGTTTGTTTTTACCCGTGATACTAAACTGATTCACCGCCCAGAAGCTGTTATTCTCTGGATTTTCAAAATCTATGGGGTAGATATGCACGGCTTTTTCTGCACCGCTAGCATCATCATAAGGAAACTCTACACCCTTTGTAAGCTTAAGATGAAAGTCCCGGTTGCGGTGATCGAGGTCTGCCCCCACATTATGTGTAAATGAAGCTACAGCAGCATCCTGTATCTCTTGCGGGATATGGGCATATTGCTTAGCGATAAAAGCAGCCAACTCCTCCCTAAGCACAACGCTTATGTTGTTTTGCGGCAAGGTAGTTCCCAGCTTATGGGTGTACCCCAAATCTTCTAACCAGTCTATACACGCCTGCTCTATGTTTGCTTCTGTAGTCATGTGTTTCTTTTACCGCTATGGCGGAATCCTTACCCTGGGTTCATTTATTTTTAAAGTATCATTCTAATACCGCCTCTAGGTCAAACTCCTTTAAACGTACTTCCCCACTGATGAGTTTAGGGAGTAGGGTATCGCGGAGTTGAGTTAAGTTTTCATTTTGAAAAAGATTAGACCTTATTTTATTAAAAAATGGCTTAATTAAATCGTTAAAACTATCCATAATTTCAATATTTGATAATGCCAACTTAATTTGATTGCTTATCAAATCTTTAGTTAGGCTGCCTCTGGTACTATAGGAATCTGATATCATTCTAAACTCTTCATATCTCATGGCTAAATCTATATACAGAGTTTCAGGTAGAATTACCTTGCTATTTGCCCTTAAGACCAAAACTGATTGATTTATTGAAGTATTAATAAAGAGAAGACTTGTTTGTCCCCTTGTCTTTCCTTGTCCTGCTGAAGCAATAACCACATCATTAACTTCAGCCATTTTTGCGCTGGAGCTTTTTAGACCTAAAGAAGTAATCATCTTATCAGTTTTTATTACAAAACCCTCACGAGTTTCGCCCGAAGAAAGCCAAGGTATGTCACCTCCCCAATATTCTTTATTCTTCGTACTTGGTGTTCCTCCAGAAAAAATCTTCTCGCATACTTCATCCAATCGCTTCACCTCCCAACCCTCAGGAATCATCCCGAGTTCGCTTTCTATAAACTTCCCGTCTTGGAAGGGCCCAAAGTCAACAAACCATTCTTTATACAGCGCCATCCCCATTTCTTCTAAAGTTTTATTGATGGCTAGGTTGTTTTCTATTTTGGCATCTATAACCGAAAGGATGTTGGCTATGGCTTTTTGTTCTGGGAGGGGTGGGAGGTTGTAATCAAGATTTTCTAAACTTTTCCAGTCTGCTCTTGGCATTTTAGTACCTGAACTTGTTTCAGTTGCTTTCTGGGTAAAATCATTTGATTTAATTATCTGATGTAAAAAAGACTGTGTAATTTTATTTTCATCTTTAGTCTGAATTACTAAAATATCTGTCGAGCATATTCCTGAAAAATCAGGCCTAACCACTTTTTGAAAATAGGGTCTTATTTTCCCATATAAGATATCTCCCTTTTTAAATATTGATTTATTGCTTGTTGCATCACTAGCTTTGCCAATACCATTAAGTAAAAAATCACCTTGACCAATATGCTCTAATCCAATATATTTTTCGTCACTAAACTCTGATGGCTTCAAATTCTTTTTTCTCAGTTTAGCCAGCTCACCTAGTTTATATGTTTTCCAGTTTTGGGGCATTAGTTTTTGGGTTGTTCTGAGATTAATTTGAAGTAGTATTCAGATTCTTCCGGTAATAAATTATTATCTTCTTTAAAGTCTTTCCTTTTGAAATCAAGGTTGTATTCTTTTTTCTCTAATATCCTTATTCTATCAAGTAAAAATGGTAACCTCTGATTTTTCAAATGCTCAATACCTTCTTCTGTTGTAGCCATAAAAATGCTCAACTTATCATCTACAATAGTAAATTGTAGATTTAGAAAATCTTCTTGTGTATATAAAGAATGATTTTCTTGCCAGTCATTCTGAAGATCTAGGCAATCTGTTTCAAAGAAGAGTTGTTTTTTGCCATTATTTTCATCGTATCTATAACTGGGGTCATTTCTCTGTCTTTCAATTTTCTTTTTCATCAACTCCGATTTTTCAAAAGTGAAGAATATTACACCACGGTATTCTCTACGTCTATATAAATCAAAGAACTTTTGAAATTCACTTAATGTAGCCTTAGCTCCACTATTGTGCTTAGTGACAAATTTCACAAATTCCTTCTTACTATTAAAAGCATATTCCACGACATCTGATAAAGTAAAACCTTTAATAGACCAAGGCTCGATATTTATACTTTGTACACATAAAAGTTCAATATCTTTTGAAGCCCAAAATTCTTTAGTTGACTTTGCAATCTCTACTTTTATACTTTCAATTTGGCTTAATTTTCGACCTATATAATCAAAAGTATAATTGTCGAAAGGCCATAGCATATCATCTATACCATTTAAAAAATCATCATATAGTTCAACGGCTTTATTTACCAAATACTCCTTTTCTAAACCCCATAATTTACTATTATACTTTTCTTCCCATAGTTCTGTTATTATACGAAGCTTTGATTCAGCACTTATATAGTTATTATCAAATATCGAGTCTTTAATTGATGATATAACCTCGGTTTTCTCAAACCTTGAATCTTCAAATACACGAATCAGCTTGTTATTTAGTATTTTAAGGATTTGAGCTTCATATTGATTATATTTTGAACGTTCATTATAAATTATTATAAGAATTTCAGTTAAAGTTTTTATCTCGCTTTCTGAAGAAGCATTAAATAACTCAATTCTGTCAATGAGTTGTGATAATTTATCTTGAAAGAAAAGTTTGTCAATCGAATTAGCTAATGACTCCCCACTTGCATCAAATAAATTCTCAAAATCTATATCACTAAAATAGTTCTCAAATATTCTTTGCTCAATAAGCATATTAAAATTAGATAGCCTTTTAATACTTTTAGTATCTTCAATTCTATTTTCCTCTCCAAAAAGGTACGCCAAAGTCTTAAGAACTAAAACTCTGTCATCAAATGTATATTCCGAATATTTTGGCGATTCAGTCCTCCTATCTTCTTTAAAAAAATCTTTAAATATGCTGTAGCGTTCTAAATTTTTATAATCATAATAGTTAACATCCCAACTTATTAATTCATTATGATTGTTAGGCTTACTTTCTGTTTTCAATTCAAGTATCTCAGACCCCATATCATTCTTCAATAAATCCACCCTTTGCTCACTAAGTATTTTTACAAACTGAGGGTATTTTAACTTAAAATAGATAAAATTGAAAAAATCTTTAAGATTGATAGCACCACCAGTATAAGAATATTCAAAAACTATCTGATTCACTGTTCTTTTAACATCGCGTAAATTATGAATATAATCATCAAATAAATTTCCTTCATCATTAAGGGCCTTTTCTAATTGTGAAGTAAATTCACTATTAAAATTGATTGTACTTTCTATGATAATATTTTTAAAGATTGCCCTTAAATTTTCTTTTCTAATTGCTGGTAAATAAACCTCTAGTTGGAAGAATTTATCTATAAATCGAGCATTTAAAATTTCTCTTTTATCAGTTAGTAGGTTAACTACATAATTTTTATCCATGGCCACTAAAAATATTACATTTGAAAAATCAGCACTATTTCTAATAAGCTTTAAAACCTGAAGTATTTCTCTAGCATTTAAACGATCAAGATCGTCTACAAACACTATTATTTTTTTGTCCGTTTCTTTTAAACGCGCATTGATGTCATCATACATCTCTTTAGCAGATGTCTTTTCGAAAGAAGAAATATGTTTTTCAAAAAAGTTGAGATTAATCTTACTCTTATAAAGATCTACAAGTCTTTTAGAATATTCCAAAACTAAATTAGAAAGCTTTCCATTATAAGGCTTTAGCTTACTACTTAAGCCTCTAAAAAATTCTGTAATTAAATCCTGATCATTATGATTGAGATAGGGCAAAAAATGAATAATTAAATATTCCTCAGTTACACCTCTCTTAAATAGGCCTTTAATTTTTTCTTTTGTAAAAAATTGTTTGACCTTTTCTGTATGTGTTAATTGGATAACGAATCTATCCAGAAGCATTTGTATCACACTAGATTTGCCATTCCCCCATGGCCCTACCAGTCCAATTGTCAAAGACTTTGTACTTTCTTGATTGGTAAGAATATTGAAGAGTTTGTCTACAACTCTATCATACTTAAGAATATCCTTTTCCTCCTTTACCTTGGGGTTGTCGTGAATTAGACAATATTCAGGCAATATTTCTTTTTTTAAAGGTTTTACAGGAGATATAAATGATATAAAATGAAATAAAATAAATATAACTGATGGGATTACTATTAACCAGATGTAGTGCAAGTTTGAATTAAATATTGTATGATATTCCCATAAGTATATATCGGCATTAAAGAAGAAATAAATTATTAGCAAACAACAAGAAATTACTCCTACAATCTGTATATAAGAAGGTTTATAATTTCTAATTCTAAAAAGATAAATAAACCACAATGACAATGCGATTGAAGCTATGCAGAAGAGAATATCTAAAAATATATTGGAAAAGTTATTTGGAACAAGAAGAATTTGATCTATTAAAGACACAATTATAGTCTCCTTAATAAAAAAAATAGCAGTTATTATAAAAGCAATAAAAATACGACGAACAGTCAATGTATCTAGTAATGTATTTAAAACCTTTTCCATCTAAAACTTTTCAAAATTCTTCAAAATCTCCTGTTGTAAACGGTCTCCTTCAGCAAACTGTACTTTTAACTGCTCTTGTAAACTTTTCATCTTTTCTTCAAACGGGATGCCATCGTCTTCTACTTCCTCCGTACCCACATAAATACCAGGGGTGAGTTTATATTCTTGTTTTTGTACTTCCTCTAGGGTGGCACTGTAGCAAAAGCCGTCGGTGTTTTCGTATGTAAGCTGAGACCCTGAAACAAGTTCAGGTTGACGGTTAGCGTCATTACGCCAAGCATGGTAAGTGTCGGTTACTTTGTTGATATCCTCGTCTGTAAACACGCGTAGCTTACGGCTTTCCATAGTACCCATTTTACTGGTATCTATAAATAAGATCTCGTCCATACGCTTGCGATGCTCACCGTCTTTACCATCCCTGTTTTTACTTAAGATAAATATGCACGCTGGGATACCGGTGGTTAAAAACAACTTATCTGGGAGTCTTACAATACAGTCTACCATATTGTTGTCTACCATATACTGCCGCACGTTTTTCTCCCCCTTATTGTTAGAGGTCATTGCGCCGTTTGCCATTACTACTGCAGCAGTACCCCTATCGCTTAGATGATGCCAAAAAGTCTGCATCCACATATAGTTTGCATTACCATCCGTAGTAAATTCTTCCCGAGGCCCAAATAGTCGGGGGTCATGTTCTGGTAGATCTTCAGGATGCCACTGGCTAACATTAAAGGGCGGGTTAACGATGATATAGTCGGCCTTTAAAGCAGGAAATTTATCTTGTAACAAGGAGTCTCCTAACCGCACATCAAAAGAAAGATCCCGTAAAGCCAAGTTCATCTTACAAAGACGCAGTGTGCCGTCATAACGTTCCTGTCCATAAATAGAGATATTCTTTTTATCACCCCCATGTGCCTTTAAAAACTTTAAAGATTGTACAAACATACCTCCGGAGCCGCAGGCAGCATCAAAGATCTTGCCTTCATAAGGTTCAATAAGCTCAACCAAAAGCCTAACGATACTCCCTGGGGTAAAGAACTGCCCGGCACCAGAGCCTTCTGCAATGGCAAACTTGCCAATATAATATTCATACACCCTGCCCAAAATATCACTATCTGGGTTTTCACTTTCAGAAAGTTTAGGATTAGAGAGTAAATTAATAAGTCCTGCAACCTGCTTTGCGGTGAGTTGGCTTTTTACAAATATGCGAGGTAATATCCCCTTAAGATCAGGGCGATTAGCCGCCAGTGTTTCATCTAAAATATCAAAGGCCTCGTCAACGAGCACCTTAATGTTATCTTGTTCCGCATTATCCTGTAAATATTTAAACGTTGCCTTTTCAGGAATGATGTACACGTTCTTAGACAAGTACTCATCCGGATCTTCTAGCACATAATTCTGCTCATCAACATCACTTGTATAATAGTCAGAATCCTCCTGTTTAAAAAGTTTCTTAAGATCATCACGACGCATTTCATAGCGCTCAGACATGTGCTTAAGAAAGATAAGCGGTAGCACAAAATCTTTATATTGATTCTCTGCTACAGCACCTCGCAGTTCGTTTGCTGCTTTCCAGAGTTCATCTTCAAAATTTATATCAGCTTTAGCAGTTGTTTTTTTGGCCATTGATATTTAGTATAGGGGTTGTATTGTGAAAATACTATTTAAAAATACGTTCAAAGTACGGTTTTCCGTATCCATGTTCTTTAAGGGAGACGTTAAAGATAAAGATATTTTTAACACTTTAAAGTATGTGAAGGATGTAGTTCCATCTGTAAGCAGTTAATAGAAATAGTCATTATACAGCAAAGAGATTATTATATCAATCTTCTCGATACAAATTTTGCTCATGCTTCACAAAACCCACTCGAAGTGACGTTTCCGTTAGCAGTCCGCAGTTGGCAGTTTTCAGTGCATTCATGCAGCAAACCCACCATCCTCGTGCCGCGTCTACCTTCCTCAAGGCGAAGCAATCTGGAGAGGAGTCAGTTTAGTTGATTGTCTTTTGTCCTACATCTTATGTCTTGACCCTTGTTTCAACTTTTCAAACCTCGTCATTCGTATTTTGTTGTTCTGAATGCTTTTAGCTCCCCATTGCGAATCAACGCATTGACAAATCAACCCATCGACTCATTGAAGAATTGAATAATCTCCCTCAACAAGCCTTCTCGATACAAATTTTGCTCATGCTTCACAAAACCTACTCGAAGTGACATGCAGCAGGCAATAGGCATTAAGCTGCATAACCTATAATCCTATAATAAAAATCAGGTCAATGCACAAAGC
>PALD01000066.1 GCA_002710685.1 Cytophagaceae bacterium
ACAATACAAGGCATCCCCATTCATCCATCGGGGATATGCCACCAAGGGAATACAAGAACCGTTTCGGGGAAGAATTCTTCCCCGAAACAGACAACATCAATGATAATTTAATGAATTTAGCGATGTCCTAAAAGGGGTAAGGCTACAGGATGCTAACCAATATTCTTATGTCCTCTTATACTATGAATATTATGATAGCATTATAGGATAAGGCCTTATCTTTTTTTAAAATTTTAATAATGGCAAATAGTTAGAGAGTTCTGAATAATTAAATGCCAGATTTGAACTCTTTATTTAGAGTAAAATAATTAAAGAGGGATAATTCACTTCATTTTGGATTTCTTCTTAGACTTTTGCGCAGCTAGCTTTTCTTTCAAAATATTCATATCATCGCTTATTTTGCGATCAACAATCTTTGCATAGTGTTGTGTTGTGCGCAACGATTGATGACCTAACATTTTACTAACAGTCTCGATGGGCACCCCATTAGTAAGCGTTATTGTGGTAGCAAAAGTATGTCTCGCCAAGTGTGTAGTAAGTGGTTTATTAATGCCACACATAATGGCAATTTCCTTCAGAAAGGCATTTGATTTTTGGTTACTTAGTACAGGTATCACGCGCTCACTTGCTTCAACCTGGGGATGATTTTCATAACTATCTAGAATCTGTTCGGCAACAGGTAATAGAGGTATGCTACTTCTAGTTCCGGTTTTTGAGCGATGAATACGTATCCATTTACTACCATCTATACCAATAGTTATATCAAACTTTGATAATTTCTCTACATCAGAATAAGCCAAACCAGTATAACAGGAAAAGATAAACATATCCCTAACCAAGATCAGACGTTCAAAATGTAGTTCTTTTTCCCACAATGTATCTATTTCATTCTGTGTAAGAAATTCCCGTTCTACAGGTTCAAATTTTACCTTGTAGTTTATAAAAGGATCATGATTTATCCATTTATGAGCTAAGGCAATACGCACAATCTTTTTAAAATTGTTGACATATTTTAATGCTGAATTATGATTACAATTTCTCTTGGTTTTGAGAAAATGTTCAAATTTAGTAATGAAGTTGTGGTCAATATCTTTAAATCGGTAATCGTCCTCTTTGTATTCCTCCTTAATGAATTGTTGAACATGCTTATGACAAGTCCAATAGCGCTGTGCAGAAGAAGCAGATATGTCTTTCCCAATCAATTGATCTAGATTTTCATTATGCTCCTTAAATGCTTTAAGAGCCATTTTATCATTTTCATCAATCGCATTGATTGCTCTGATCATTTTGGAAGGAGTAATCAATTTACCTTCGTCCATAAATTTCTGATGGATCTTATTTAGATTATAGGTTAATTTATCAATATGATTATTTATCTCTATAGATTCGCGAGAAGTTCCTTTTGCTCGACCTTTTAAACTATCCCATTTATTAACTGGAATTGTTCTACTAATACTCATATCAGATCGCGAACCATTGATGGTTATTCGTAGATATATTCTTAAAATAGTTTTTTTAGTAGACCTACTTTTTCTAACGTAAAATATGAGATTATAAGATCTTGGCATGACTTTAAAAATTTTATTTTCATCAAATTAATGCAATAAAATTTCACTTCCAAATACGTTAACAATCTAATATTTTGATTTCTAAGGGGTTATTTTAAATTCGGTGTCCTCTAATGACTTGTGAATCAAGGGACACCGAATTGAACACCATATTTTTAATATCAAATGATTTTATTTGAGATAGAATAAAATAAAAACCCTGTAAATTATTGATTTACAGGGTTTTTGAATGAGTTTAAAACTCAAGAAGTGGAGTCGGGCGGGCTCGAACCGCCGTCCAAACAAGCAATTCAATAGCTTTCTACACGCTTATTTGCCAATTGTTTTTCGTGCAATACCCGGTCGGCAACTACCAAGCAGTACCTTATCCTCAATTAAGATTCACGACCGCATCAAGGCCCTGCTGTCGCTATGTTTACTTTTACGGTGCCTCCTGTTGGACCGCCGTAAACCAAGGCTTTCCGGAGGCATCATGGTCTCATGCCTCGCATGAGATTAAGATAATCCTACTATGATTCGGATTACGCAGCCATGGCGTAGTTATTCTCGCCGTTTAAAAAAGGATGAAATATGAGATTTACGAGCTATATCTCAGCGCTCGACGTGCTTACCATTCAATTAGACTCGCTGTCAAAACCAAATCGACCCCAATTGTTTCAATGAACTGTCCCTTTTTGCTTAAAGCAAAAAAAGGATGGCAAAGATAGTCAATCTTATTGCATTATAATGCAAAACCCGTACCGTGTACGGGTTTTGTGAAGTTGTGTGAGTTGTATTTTATTTTTTTACGATTTCTGCGCTGTCACCCAGGTTCTTGACATTGACGTCTGGACTGCCATAGACCTCGATTTTTGATTTGTCCTTGGCAAATATGCTCAGGCTTTTTTGTGCAAAAACGGCGGCGTTTGACCTGGAGCTCAACGTGGCTTCTGCTTCTTGAGAGGTCAACCTGCGCCCTTTAAAGTCTGCCTTGCCCTCTGTGATAAGGGTGAGGTATTCTGTTTTTCCTTTTGGGGCAAACTCTGCATTGTCCTTGAGCGTCACGCTATACTTATCTGTAGTGGTGAATTCACCTTCCAGGTCAGTACGGCCGGTCATGTCAAGGTTAAAATGGTCTCCCTTTAGGTTGAGTTCACCACCGCTATTTTCCCTCAGTGTTACTTTCGCGGAAGCGCTGGTAATATTAAGGTCAAAGCGGCTACCACTGCTGCCGTTGAGGCTAAAGTTTGAGGTTTCAATATAGCCGGGGGTCCTTATCTCGGCATCATCATGCAGTATGATGTGCTGCGGGTCTATCAGCTTTACATAAACTTCCATCTCCTTGCTTCCTGTTACCTTCATGTTGGTCTTGATGCTCAAGATGCTATCATTTACGTTAAAATCCACCACGGAGACCAGGTTTCTGTCAGTTGTGAGTATGTAATCATTGCTGTTTGCCTTTACCAGGCGTACTTTAATATCATTGCTTACCTCAATGGTGTTGATGCCAGTGGCGAGGTCGCCATTGACTGAGATGACATCACGGTCTCCCTTGATTTTTTGTTGAGAAGAACAAGAAAGTGTTAAACAGGATGTTGCCAGGATAAATAGTAGTTTTTTCATGATTCCAATATACGGTATGTGTAAAGGATGAAAATACAATGAATTATTAAAATTGTTTAAAGATTTATCAAAATAGTGCTACACCATTGTAATGTACCTTATTGTTGTAATTTGTAATTTAATTAAAAATCATCCCATGAAGTTTGCCATTATCAAAGAAAGAAAGAACCCACCAGATAGGAGGGTGGTCTTCCCACCTCAATTACTGGAGGACGCTTCCGCAAAATTTCCTCAGGCTCAATTTATCGTGGAACCTTCCAATGTGCGCATTTTTTCTGATGATGCATACAGGGCCGCAGGTTTTGAGGTCACGTCACATATTGCTGATGCAGATGTAATGATAGGGGTAAAGGAAGTACCCATCAATGCCTTGATTGATTCTAAAAAATACTTTTTCTTCAGCCATACCATCAAGAAACAACCCTACAACAGGGGTTTATTGCAAGCAATCCTGGATAAGAACATAGAACTCTATGACCATGAGGTTATCACAAATGAAAATGGGGGGAGGCTCATAGGTTTTGGACGGTATGCAGGACTTGTGGGCACATACAACGGCATACGTGCATGGGGACTAAAGTATGATACCTGGAGCTTGCCCAAAGCAGATGACCTGCCTGACCTGAAGGGTATGCTCGGTGAATTGAACAATGTTGAATTGCCG
Source organism: Cytophagaceae bacterium (assembly GCA_002710685.1). GTDB lineage: Bacteria > Bacteroidota > Bacteroidia > Flavobacteriales > Flavobacteriaceae > Leeuwenhoekiella. The sequence continues at coordinate 3,835 of PALD01000066.1, forward strand.
CCCATCAAGATATGCCTTACGGGAAGTGGTAAAGTTGCTGGAGGTTCTAGGGAGATACTAGAGCATATGAACATCAGGAGGGTAGGGGCAGATGCCTTTATCAACAAAGATTTTAGCGAACCTGTTTATTGCAATATCGATGTGCTTGATTATAACAAGAGGATAGATGGCAAACCAGGTGATCTTAAAGAATTCTTTACCGACCCTTCAAGTTACAAAACCGATTTTTACAGGTTTGCCCGGGTGACAGATTTTTTTATCGCGGGACATTTTTATGGCGACGGTGCACCTTATCTTTTTACACGTGAAGATGCCAAAAAGGATGATTTTAATATAAAACTGGTCGCTGATATATCATGCGATATTGATGGCCCCGTGGCATCAACAATACGACCCTCAACCATAGAAGATCCCTTATATGGCTATGACCCCCTTAATGAAAGGGAGGTCGCTTATGATGATCCCAATGCAATCACGGTAATGGCTGTTGATAACCTGCCCTGTGAACTTCCCAAGGATGCAAGTGAGGGCTTTGGCAAGATGTTTCTAGCGCATGTACTGCCCGCATTTTTCAATAAGGATAAAAATGGCATCCTGGCCAGGGCAAGAATGACCCATAATGGAAAACTCACCCCCAGATATGCCTATCTTCAGGATTTCATTGACGGCTTAAAGTAACTCTGTACCCGCTTATATTCAATAAATCCACACAGCACGATACCGAGGAAATACATCAGTATATCGAGAATGTCAAAACGTTCTCCCGTGATGGTCTTGATGAGTTTACCCTGAGGCAATGGGAGCATCTCAAGTATCCCTAGGCCCTGGATGATCTCTACCAGTATTGAAAACCCCAATACGGCTATAAGAGACTCTATAACAGGTAGTTTTGTAAATGACATGAGGCCGCAGTAGAGCATTATGGCGACAAGAAAATCTCCCAGGTACGAGCGTATGAACCCACCTTGAACGAATACGGCAATACAGATTTCAATAATCAATACAGCCAAAAATCCCAAGAAATAGTATAGGCCTTTATTTCTTTTTGGCATAGCAAAGCAATTTATTTTTCGCAAAAATACAACATATATTATAAAATATATGTAATATCAAACTCATTATTATTACAAAAATCCAAATATGATAATTCTGTAACGGGTTGATAAACAATGAAATCATATCACTTATCAACATATCTGGCTTTGTAAGAACATCCCAACTATTATAACGTAAAATCCTACCTAGATAGATTCCTAAGGCGCATAAAAAATTAACGGTAAGGACAAAAAAACCTATCCATGAACTATTTACAAACGGTGTGATAAAACGTATGATTTTCTGTACGGAAACCATGCCCATTATGAGCCCGGTCAAAGCAAATATTGCAATGGTCAGTGCATCAAAAACCATAAAACCTTCAGGAGAATATTGAAGGTGTATAAAATCTGTAAGTATATAAGGGGCATTGGGCAAAAACAAGAGCCACAGAAATCCCAAGATCAGGTTTTGATATTTCTTTCGCTTTAGCGAAATCATCCAGGAAAACAGCAAGGGCAAGAAAGCCAAGAATAGGTTCCATATCAAAAAGAGCAAATAGGCTTCATGGGTTAATTTTATCCGTAGCATGAGGAGTATAAGGGAGAAACCTGTAGCGATGAACAAGGTTTTTATCAACGTATAATTTTTGAATATAAAAAGTTTCATTTTAAGTCAATTTAAATTTTTCACGAAATTCCTGTAAAGGCATGTCCAGGATTTTTGAATAATCAACAAGATAAATGGGGAGGGCCTGTGAGCCCTTGTGGTGAGCCGTGAAGAACAAGCTATACTTATCCATATAAAACAATAGTCCACAAGCGAGGGCAAGGTTTAAAAAGGGACTGCGTTTACCGTTGCCATGTAGGTAGAACTGCATAGCTATTTCATCTGCGGTATCTGTACTGTACGTTGTGAGTACATGAAACACATCGTGGTCTTCACATTTAGGCTGTGGATTGAATTTATGCTGTAACAAGAAACAGCCCAAATGGTGGCCCAGGGAACCTATTTTATGGTCCAGCAATTCCTGTATTGTTATTCCCCAGGGTTTGTTCTTTTTAAAATGCACGTACAGTTTGCTGAAAAGGGCAAAGCTTTTGCCCACAAAAACTTCCCTGACTGTAACAAAAGTACTTTGAATTTCAAAGTTAATGTGTCTAAAAAAAAGTATTCTCATCATTTGTTTATTAATTTTTCAAGTGCTTCAATATGTTTTTCAAAGGCTTCACGGCCATTTTTTGTGGCAATATATTTTGTGTTCGGCTTGCGGTCCACAAATGATTTCTCGACCCTGATGTAGTTGGTTTTCTCAAGGGCTTTGGTATGGCTTGCAATATTGCCATCAGTGGCACCCAGCAGCTCCTTGAGTGTTTTAAAATCAGCATGGTCGTTCACCATGAGGATGCTCATGATGCCCAGCCTTATGCGATGGTCAAAGGCCTTGTTTATATTTTGGATTATATTTTTCATCAATTTGCCCTACGGTCGTATTTGTTATACATGATGGCACCATAAATAATATGGCTTACGCCAAAACCCAGCGCCCAAAAATACAATCCATAACCGATAAACTGTGTGGCGACAAGACCCAAAATAACATTGACAAGCCCCAGGTACTTGATATCCCCCAGCGTGTACTTGCTGGCATTGATGAGGGCAAGTCCATAAAAAATAAGTGTTGCGGGCGCGACCAGCCCCACGATTTCATTTTGCAACAGCACAAAACAAAAAAAGCCACCTGCCACAAAGGGTATGGCAAAGCTGCCTATCAACCTGCGGCTTATGGGCGTCCAGATTTTCTCGCCGGTTTTCCTGGTCTTCTTTAACGTGAGTATTAAAGCAGTGGTTATGGCAAGGATCAAAGTGATAAGGCCTATTAAGATCAAATCGCCCACAATGTCCACTGAATATAAAAAGCGGGACATGGCGTTTTGAGACTTCTCAAAACCACCCAGTTTTTGATGGGCCATAAATGCAGCTATTAAGGCATACACACCGGCAAGGATTCCGCTAAGGCCGCTCAATGAAAGAAATCGTGAGCTATGGCTCATCATCTTTTTTATCTCGGCAATGTCATTAAGGTATTTACTGCTTTCCATAAAAGTACTTTGAAATGCAAAGTAAAGCAATTATATTGATTATTACGTTATTTTTATCAATATAAATGAACCCAGCAGAAAATTATATAATCTCAAAACCAGAGCCCTGGCGCTCCATACTCATGGAATTGCGAGATATAACGCGTCATGCGGTTCCAGAGGTAACAGAGTCCTTCAAGTGGGCACTACCGTTTTACACATTAAATGGCAAGATGTTCTGTTATCTCAACTTCAGGAAGAAATTTGTGGAAATCTCGTTTTTATACGCTCACAGAATGACCCATCTCAGTGATTACCTCATCGCTGGTGAGGGTAGAAAAATAGTGCGCTCACTGCGCTACACATCGCTGGAAGATATAGATTATGACGTGCTTATCCAGGTTTTGCTTGCGCAAAAGGAAAACATATCCCGTTGATTTTCGCTTAAAGCGAAAACTAATCGACCTTCTTTGCGCTCACCGCGACACCAACCATTGAGTCTGCGGTGCCATAATATAAAAACCATTGATCTTTAAAGTAAACCAAAGCCTCGACGAATGTCGTACCCGAAGCGTATTGACCGCTGGTTTCATGCGGTAGGGATGGGCATATAAAAGGAGCATCCATGCGCTCGATGAATCGTGTAGGGTCTTGCGCATCAAACAGCGCTTGACCACCACAATAACCGCCTTTGCCATGTTCAGGGTCTGTTAGTTCGTCGTTTTCGCTATTTCTGCCATTGTACATAAGGATGATGCCATTATCCGTGAGCAGGGCAGGAGGACCCGGTTCTACAAGGTCGCTATCAAATTTCTTATCGCGTGTTACCATTGATTTTAACAGTTCGCCGTTTTCATCTAGCGTAGGCGTCCATTCGATAAGATCATCAGACCAAGCAACATTTACAAATTTCTCGCCCCAGTACATCCAGTATTTTCCATTGATCTTTGCGGCGATGAGCCGGCCGTTTTCCATCTTGGTGACAACTGAACCCGATTTACTCCACACATCCACAAACCTGCCCTCATATGCTTGTTGAAACACGGGGCCATGTTTTGTCCAGTTTTTTAAATCTGTTGATGTTGCGGCAGAGAGCCGTGCTGTTGTATTGTCCCAACTGGTGTGCAGCATCACGTACGTGCCATCTTCACGCTCGACCACCCGGGGATCCTCGATGCCGCCGGGATATTCCCATTTCAATGTCTTGGTTGAATCTGGATAGACTACGGGTTCGGGATAACGCGTAAAATCCATACCGTTTGTGCTATATGCCAGGCCTATGCGCGAAGTTCTTCTACCCAGAATTGCATCTGGATTATCTTCTGCCCTAAAAAGCATAAAAACGGTGTCGTTCTTTACTATTGCAGCAGGGTTGAACACATCTGCCTGTTGCCAGTGCACAATGGAATCTGTGATGGGGTCTTTAAAGGTATAGGTTGAATCTGGCTCAAGGATGGGGTTTTGGGCAGGTTTTTCAAACGGGCCCAGCCAGGCGGTTTCAATTTCTTTTGCGGGTTGCTGGCAGGAAACCATAAAAGCTCCTACAAGTATTCCCAGGATTATTATTTTCATGCAGGTTTATGATTTTGCAAGCTCTATCATCATGCCTATCTCATCCACTAGGGCATCATCATTACCTCCCCAGCCCACGGCCTTGAACTTTATATTGCCATCTGGGCCCACAACAAACTTTGTGGGGATGCCATCAACTTCATAATCGCTCACGATTTCATAGTTTTCATCCTTGTCACGGGTGTCAAGAAGTACATGAAATGGTAATTGTTTTTTCTCAAGAAAACTGGCCACAGATTTTTCTCTTTGTTCCTGGGGCACGTTTTCCCAGGTATTGATAAATACAAATTCAACATCTCCATTGGCAGTATATTTTTCCTGTGCCTTCTGCATGGCTGGAAAAGAGGCGATGCAAGGCCCACACCAGGTTGCCCAAAAATCAACGATGACCGTTTTTCCTTTTAAGGAATTTAGGGCAACTTCATTACCATCCATATCAAGTAGGGCAAACTTAGGAGCGTCTTCATCTATGATTTCTTTCTTAAGTTCATCAAATGCCTTTTCACGTCCCTTTTCTTCAAGCATTGCCAGGCGGGCATCAAAGTCACCTCCTGCATTGCTTTTGGCGAAAGCCGCTTTATAGTATTCTTTTACCTTAGCGTTAGCTGCATTGTTCTCAATGAATTCTTCTGCTTTTTCAACTGCTTTTTCATTGTCCCCAGATTCTGTAAGGTATAAAAGGTAGCGCTCGTTATACTCATTGTTTTTTCCTTCTCCTACTATATTTTCTTGTAGGGATAACGCCTCTTTAATGTTGCCGTTTTTATACTGGGTAAAGGCATAGGTATCTGTGTACATCTGCGTATTTCTGTCCATCATATCAGCATACTGTCGCGTGGTGTAAAAATCTGGCTTGTCGCCGGAATTTTCCTTGAGCAAGTCCAGGGATTTTTTAGAAAGCTGGGCTGCTAGTGGTAGATTCTCCCCTTTTTCAGCCATATTCCAGGCTATATTGTTATACAGGCTTGCCCTGCTGCCCTTGTCTTGTATCTTACTGGCAACTTCCTGAAATTTATCAATATTTCCCGCAGCGACTTCTGCTTGTGCCAGTGCAGAGTACATGTAGTTTCCATAATTTGTGGCTTGCCCCCCTGCTGCTTCAAACTCAGCAGCAACGGCCTCTTTCTCATCCAGGCTCTTTGCGGCATACATCTTTTGGTAATATGCGCGCTGGGCCTGGTCTCCCGTGGGATATTTTTCAATGATTATGGTGGTGATTGAATCTATTGCGGCTTTGTTCTTCTTGGCATTATAGATGGTGATCAGGTCCTTATACTCATCTTCGGTGAGTTTTTCTTTTGAGACAAATGAAGCCAGTTTGCTATCGTAGATAGAGTCCGCAAAAGTTTTATCTGCCTGCGATATGGTGTAGAGATAGGTCATGTTACCAGTATCTGCCCATCCCTTTTTTAAGACTGCAGCGGCAGAATCCTTATCATATTTTATACCGTACTCAGCACCCCTGGTCACCTTATAATAGGCAGCGCTTGAAGCCCCGCCCTGTAATGCCTTGCCATCTGTGTCATAAAGGGATAGTACATATCCTTTTTTGTCATTGTTGTCATATTCATCTTCATGTTGAAAATTAAGAGCAAAGGCCGTAGCTGAATCTGGAACTTGAAATTTACCCTTGAGCACATCACCTTCCTTTACAAGGGCAATATCCTGAGGGTACATTTTATAATCCACTAAAACATTGAGCATCCCATAGGTTTCAGCTAATGAATCTGTGGGTTGATAGGTCAAAGTCAGCGAGTCTCCTGGCATGGGCTTTGATTTTGAGATATGGAGCTTGCCCATATCCATGCCCGTATCTTCTTTATCTTTTTCGCATGAAGCGAAAATGGTGATTCCCGCCAGTAAGAGTAATGTTGCTTTTTTCATAGTCATCGGTTTTTGTAGTGCTGCCCCGAATTTATGAAAAAACAATGCTAAATCGTTAAGGTCTTTGATTTTCTGCAATTATTTTCCTGATTTTGACCAGCTTTGTCAAAAGACCTTCTAACAATGCGAGGTCTAGCATATTTGCGCCATCGCTTTTTGCATTGGCCGGGTCAAAATGGGTCTCGATAAACAGTCCATCCACACCGGCCGCGATTCCTGCCCTTGCCATGGTACCTATCATCTCTGGCCTGCCACCGGTTACGCCACTACTTTGATTGGGTTGTTGCAATGAGTGCGTCACGTCAAGCACCGTGGGCGCAAATTGTTTCATCGTGGGAATCCCGCGAAAATCCACGATTAGGTCCTGATAGCCAAACATCGTCCCGCGGTCTGTCACCATCACCTGTTCATTACCGGTTTCGGTAACCTTTGTGACGGCATGTTTCATGCTCTCCGGGCTCATGAACTGTCCTTTTTTAAGGTTGACCACTTTTCCTGTTTCCGCGGCAGCGACCACAAGGTCTGTTTGCCTTACCAGAAATGCGGGGATTTGCAGCACATCAACATATTGTGCGGCCAGCGCTGCATCTTCTTCCTTATGGATATCAGTTACCGTGGGAACGCCAAATTCCCTCGAAACCTTTTCCAGGATCTTCAACGCCTTCTCATCACCAATGCCCGTAAAACTGTCGATACGGCTGCGGTTTGCCTTTTTAAAACTGCCCTTAAAAACATAGGGAATGCCCAGTCTGTCCGTAATGCCCACGACCTTCTCTGCAATGCGCATGGCCATAGCTTCGCCTTCAATGGCGCAGGGACCTGCAAGCAGGAAAAAATTGTTCTTGTCAGTATGTTTTATTTGTGGAATCTTGTCGAGTTGCATTTCTTGTCTATTTAGAGCGTAAAGTTAGTCAAGATTTTTTGATGTGTGAATTTGTCAATGTGTTAATGAGTTGATTAGCAAATAAGCGAATGAAGAGGTGGAAGGTTAAAGTAATTTGTCCTAAGTCCTACTATCTTTTCACTATTTCCTTAATTCTAAATTTATTGAAATTTCTAAGCAACTATTTAAGGCTATCTGCATCTTTTAAAAAAGACTAACCATGAAAATTTTTAAAATCCTTCCATTTTTACTTATTGCCATCTCTGCAATTTCCTGTAATAAGAGTGATGATGATAGTCTTCCTCAAGACCAATATGATTTGAGATTTCAAAAATGCATACAGATCAATGATAGTGATTATAGTTTATGTTTTGACAAAATAGATGATTCAAGGTGCCCAAAGGATATGGAATGTTTTTGGTCCGGTGTAGCCAATGTGGGGCTTACCTTGAAATCAATAAACGATGAAAGTTTTTTTACATTACATACCCTTAACTCCTCTAGAAAGGATACACTTATTGATGGTTTAAAAATTGAATTAATTGATGTGTTACCTTATCCCGAGGCTAATAGGAATTATGCAGAAAGCGATTATCATGTAATTGTAAAGGTTGTAGAGGAATAACCAATTTAAATATTAAATACTAGAGGTTGATAATTATTAATTCTGAATTTTTTAAAACTCTTCGTTTTTTCTATTTTCTCTTTATTCTCATTTCTCAATCACAATTCATTATTCGCAAATCAAAAATTCTAAATTCAACCCGTGCCAGGGATTGCGGCATCCTTTTTTGCCTTGCGGCGAAAAATATATAGCTTAAGGCCAGACGGTGTAACACATTGAAAATGTGTGGTGCGGTGGCCCCCCGATTGCCGCGAAAAACATTTCGTGGTAACTATTAAAAATCCATTATTTACACGTACCTTTGCGCGCTCAAAAACAAGGCTTAACATGGATATTAGAAACATCGCCATCATTGCACACGTTGACCACGGAAAAACAACACTGGTTGACAAGATTATGTACCATTGTCAACTGTTTCGTGAAAACGAAAACACGGGCGATCTCATCCTGGACAACAATGACCTGGAGCGTGAACGCGGTATTACCATTACCTCAAAGAACGTTTCGGTAAATTATAAGGGAACAAAGATCAACATCATAGACACCCCTGGTCACGCCGACTTTGGTGGAGAGGTTGAGCGTGTCCTCAACATGGCTGATGGTGTTCTATTGCTCGTGGATGCCTTTGAGGGTCCCATGCCACAGACCCGTTTTGTATTGCAAAAGGCCATTAGCCTGGGCCTTAAACCCTGTGTGGTGATCAATAAGGTCGATAAGGAAAACTGTACTCCTGATGAAGTGCACGAGAAGGTATTTGACCTTATGTTTGAACTGGGTGCCGAAGAATGGCAGCTGGATTTTCCCACCGTATATGGATCGGCAAAACAAAACTGGATGAGTGAGGACTGGCAGGACAAGACCGAAAATATCGAGCCCCTGCTTGATATGGTCATCGAGCATATACCAGAGCCCAAGGTTGATGATAAGGGAACCGTACAGATGTTGATCACATCGCTTGACTTCTCTTCATTTACCGGAAGGATTGCCATAGGCCGCCTACAGCGCGGTACATTAAAAGAAGGCATGAACGTGAGCCTGGTAAAACGTGACGGCAAGGTCGTACGTTCTAAAATTAAAGAATTGCACACCTTTGAAGGCCTGGGCCGTTTAAAGGTAGATGAAGTTCATGCTGGGGACATCTGTGCACTTGTGGGCCTTGAAGGTTTTGAGATAGGGGATACCGTTGCAGATTTTGAAAACCCAGAAGCACTCAAGACCATTGCCATTGATGAGCCCACGATGAGCATGCTATTTACAATAAACGATTCTCCCTTCTTTGGTAAGGATGGTAAATTTGTGACCTCACGCCACATCAAGGACCGTTTGAACCGCGAACTTGAGAAAAACCTTGCGCTACGCGTTGAGGAAACCAATAGCGCAGATAAGTTCATGGTTTTTGGACGTGGGGTACTGCACCTTTCTGTGCTTATCGAGACCATGCGCCGCGAGGGATATGAACTACAGATAGGTCAACCGCAGGTAATCATCAAGGAAATAGATGGTGTACAGTGTGAACCTATTGAAGAATTGACCATTGACCTTCCAGAAAATGTATCTGGTAAGGCCGTGGAGATGGTGACCATCAGAAAGGGTGAGATGCTGAGCATGGAAGCCAAGGGTGACCGTATGGTGATCGAGTTTCTCATACCATCACGTGGCATCATAGGATTGAGAAACCAACTGCTCACAGCGACTGCCGGTGAAGCCATCATGGCACACCGCTACAAGGAGTATCAACCGCTCAAGGGTGATATTCCCGGCCGTAACAATGGTTCACTGGTTTCTATGGAAAAAGGATCTGCAATACCATACTCCATAGATAAACTACAAGACCGTGGTAAGTTTTTTGTAGATCCAGGTGAGGATATCTATGAAGGTCAGGTAATAGGAGAAAACAGCCGCCAGGATGATATGGTGGTGAACATCACAAAGACCAAAAAACTTTCCAACGTGCGTTCTAGTGGTGCTGATGACAAGGCAAGGATCGTGCCCGCCATCAAATTTTCACTGGAGGAAGCATTGGAATATATACAAAAGGATGAGTATGTAGAAGTAACTCCCCACCACTTAAGGTTGCGTAAAATACTACTTACCGAAAACGAAAGAAAACGCTCAAAAGCAATCTAGGCTTTTTAGCTAGTTAAATGAAGGAAGGAAGCTCATACAGGGCTTCCTTTTTTTTATCGCTTACGCGAAATTGTGCAATGAAAGTCACAGGAGGTCATAATTCAAGGTGACTTGTTTCTTTTTCGGCGAAAGCCAAAAACCCTTTGAGCTGTGATAGGTTTTTTAAGCCGATAATATTAACTTTTGCTGAAAAGCAGGAAGAGAATACTCATGATCTTAACGCCCAGTCTTTTTCGTAACTGGGTATAGGCCTTGGAGAGATGGCCTTCAACGGTTTTTACAGAAAGGTTGAGATATTCTGCAATTTCAGCGTTTGTCAAGCCTTCTCTTTTACTGAGCATGAATACCTCTGCACATTTATCGGGCAGGAGGGAGACTTCATGAAAAACAACTTCCTTCTTTCTCTCAAGAAGGTTGATATCACTATCGTGTATTACTGACTCCACGGTCTCTAGATATACCTTGTCAAAATAGGTGATGCGCTTGTTTTTCTTGTAATGGTTTACAAACTCATTGTAGCAACTTCTATAGAGAAAGTTTTTTAAGGAATAATCTGGGTCTAGCTTATCACGGTATTCCCACAGCTTTAAAAATACATTCTGGATGATATCTTCTGCGGCAGCGTGATTATGTGTTAAGGTTAGTACATACGCAAACAATCTTTTATGATATAGCTTGAGGAGATGTGCATAAGCTGACTCTTCCCCATGGCTGAGGCCCTCGATAAGGCTAAGGTTGTCTTTGTACATAGGTGCTAGATAGTCAGAATAATATACATTTAATTATCTAATATTAAAAAAAACTTATAAAAAATTAAAAAAAATGTTAAACAGAGCAAGGGTATCAATAATTTGAATTGTAATACTAGGTATACAATCTCTTTAAAAAATGTCAGGGAGCATAAAGGAAATATTAACCCGGTATATTACAAACACGGCCACGGCTGAAGATTTAAAGCTACTGGATGACTGGGTGAAATCACCCTCAAACCAGGAAGAGCTTAAAGCGTTTATAAAGGATTATTATACCATTGCGCACAGTATCAATGATCCTAACACGGACCACGCGGTGCACAAACTTTTATCTTCCATCAAGAAGCGGGATGGAATCCCATACCGCAGGATGCGTGGACATTTTCTCAAGTATGCTGCTGCCATATTTATAATGGGCATATTGCTAAGCACATATATCTTCAGGGAGGATCTATTTAACCAAAACCTGGCTACCCCACCTGCCCATGAGATAAAAGTGGGCACGGATAAGGCCATTTTGACCCTTGCCGATGGCTCAGAAATACAATTGGGCGAAAAAGAGGTTTATGAAGCAGATGATTTTGGGAGCAATGGTAAAAGCCTTGAATATTTTGGCAATAAAAAAGGTAAAAGTAAGCATGCAGCAACGGTTGCATATCATTTTTTAACGGTGCCCAGGGGTGGAAAATTCATGATTACATTATCTGATGGCACCAAGGTATGGCTCAACTCAGATAGCCGATTAAAATATCCCACAAAATTTAAAGAAGGGGAGTCGCGCATGGTGGAGCTGGTCTATGGGGAGGCCTATTTTGATGTATCTCCCGCTGCAAATAACCAAGGTGCTAATTTTAAAGTTTTTAACCACAATCAAGAAGTCAAGGTACTGGGTACTGAATTTAATATCAAGGCTTATGTAGATGATAAGGATGTCCTCACAACATTGGTAGAAGGTAAAATAAACCTAAAGGTCGAGGATGAGGAGCAAATCCTGCTGCCAGGACAACAGGCGAAATATGATGCGTTTAAAAATAGAATAGTTACGAAATCGATTGATGTGTACAATGAAACTTCATGGAAGGACGGCATTTTCAGCTTTGATAATAAACCCCTCCATGAAATCATGAAAGTGCTTTCGCGCTGGTATGATGTAGACATTAAGTTCATCAATGAGGAAATTGAGGATGAAGAATTTGTAGGGGTACTCAGCAAGAACCAGGAAATCGAGGAAATACTATCGCAGATAAAGAATACCGGATTAATCAATAACTACAAAATAGAAAACAATGAAGTCAACATAGAATAAAAAAAAAGAGAACGAAGTCAAACATTTGGCGATGCACTTAACTCCGTCTCTCTCAGGTATAAATATTAGACAATCAAGACTAACAAATACATAACAAATTTATGAAAATTAAATTACCCAATTCACATTTCCTTCATCGGAAAGTGTTGCTGTTCCTTATGAAAACATTGATCTTCTTACTTTGTACAACTGTATTCGGGTTTTCGGCAAAAACATCTTATTCGCAAGAGAAAATAGTCATAACAAAAAATCAAAAGGCTAGTCTCGATGATGTTTTTCACATGATTAGGGCACAGACAGATTATAGGTTTATCTATTCAAAAAAACTCTTCAAGAATACACCGGATATCCAATTAGTAAAAGGCGAAATTAATATTGAAACCTTACTAAAACGTTTTAGCGATATTGCGAATGTCAACATAGATATAGGGGATGATCGTACTATTACCATTCAAAGGAAAAATGAAGTAATAACCCAACAGCAAGTAGAAATCAAGGGGCATGTGACTACCGCTCAAGACAACCTCGCATTACCGGGCGCGACCATCCTTGAGAAGGGTACAAACAATGGTGTTACCTCTAATTTTGATGGAGACTTCACGATTAAGGTTAGAAATCAAGATGCCATACTGGTAATTTCATACGTGGGCTATGCCACTCAGGAAATTCCCGTCAAGGGCAAGACCAGCTTAGATATCTTAATGGAAGAAGACGCTGCCAGCCTCGAAGAAGTGGTTGTCGTGGGATTTGGTAAACAGAAAAAAATCTCGTTGACGGGAGCCGTTTCTACCGTTGATGTTGATGATATGAAACAAAATCCCACCGCGAGCATATCTAATGCCCTTGCGGGAAATGTACCGGGAATCATAGCCATGATGCAGTCCGGGCAACCGGGAAGGAATATATCTGAATTCTGGATTCGTGGTATTTCAACGTTTGGTGGAGGTACCAGCCCCTTGATTCTTGTAGATAATATAGAGCGTGATCTAAATGAACTGAATATTGAGGATATACAATCTATAAGTGTCTTAAAGGATGCCGCCGAAACCGCAATGTATGGCTCCAGGGGGGCAAATGGAGTAATCTTGATAACCACAAAAAGGGGTAAAGCAGGTAAGATAAACATAAACTTTAAGGACGAGTTTATATACAATACCCGTACCATCACCCCTGAATTTGAGGATGGTGTAACCTATGCCACCTTGTTGAATGAATCGCGCATTACCCGTAATGAAGGCCCTATTTATCAACCTGAAGAACTTGAGATCATACGTCTGGGCCTAGACCCTGACCTATACCCTAATGTGGACTGGAAGGATTTACTGCTACGGGATGGTGCAATGACCTATCGGGCCAACCTCAACATGAGTGGTGGTGGGCCTACTTCCCGGTACTTTGTTTCGGGTAGTTATGTAAATGAAGGCGGTATGTATGAAATTGATGAATCGCTCAAGGATGATTATAATACAAATGCAAACTACAGGCGCTGGAACTATCGCCTCAATGCAGACTTTAACATCACTACCACCACCATTGCAAAAATAGGCGTTGCAGGTTCCCTAAGTAAGCGTAACAGTCCTGGGCTGGGAGATGTTGATTTTTGGGGTTCATTATTTGGTTATTCACCCATTCGCACCCCCGTGGTCTACTCTAATGGATATGTGCCCGCAATAGGGTCTGGAAACCGTACAAACCCTTGGGTAATGGCCACACAAACGGGATTTAATGAGAATTGGGTAAATAAAGTACAGACCAATGTCACTGTAGAACAAGATTTTAATTTCCTTGTCAAAGGTTTGCACATGCGTGGTATAGTGGGCTATGATATTGAAAATGTAAACAATATACAGCGACGTAAATGGCCCGAACAATGGCGTGCGGCCCGTGCCCGTGATGCTAACGGGGACTTGGTTTTTACACAAATCAGTGACCCAAGTGAATTGACCCAGTCCAGTAGCTCAGCAGGAAACAGGCTGGAGTTTTATGACTTGATGACAAATTATGACCGCAGTTTTGGAAATCACAACCTAGGGGGTGCACTGCGCTTTACTCGAGATGCATTTGTGCAGACGGTAGATTTGGGGGATGATATAAAAAATGGTATCTCCAGACGTAATCAAGCCCTTGCAGGACGCGTTTTCTATAACTTCAAGAATCGATACTTTGTAAACTTCAATTTCGGTTACACCGGATCTGAAAATTTTGCGCCCGGACAGCAGTATGGTTTTTTTCCTGCAATCTCAGGAGCTTATAATCTGGCCGGGGAGCAGTTCATGAAAGATCATGTAAGCTGGCTCAAGCTATTTAAAATAAGATATTCTTACGGTAAGGTAGGTAACGATCAGTTGATGGGGGGAGAGCGTTTTCCATACCTATACACGATTTCTGAGATTTTCAATGAAGATGGTGAACCTGCTGGTGGATATCAGTGGGCAGATTTTGGTTCTAGTAGATATTTTGGGGGTATGCGATATTCTCAAGTTGCCTCATCGTACGTCACCTGGGAAGTTGCCACAAAACAAAACCTGGGTTTTGATGTAGAGACCAAGGCCATCACGGCAAACCTGGATTTCTTTAATGAAGAACGATCAGGCATCTACATGGCAAGAAACTTTTTACCGGCAATGGTAGGATTAGAAAGTACGCCCAGGGCTAATGTGGGTATCGTTAAATCACGTGGTTTTGATGGGCGTTTTCAATACAGGAAGCAGATAGGTGAAGTAACCTTGACAGCAAGAAGCAACATTACCTATAGCAAGAACGAAATCATTGAAAGGGATGAAGAAAACAATGTTTATCCTTATCAAAATCAAGAAGGTTTCCGCGTGGATCAATCAAGGGGCCTTGTGGCCTTGGGGCTTTTTGAGGATTATGATGATATAAGAAACAGCCCCACACAGACCTTTGGGACGTATCAGCCCGGAGATATTAAATATAAAGATGTCAATGGCGATGGGGTAATCAACAATGGTGATATCGTGGCGATAGGGGCAACAAGGCGTCCCAACCTTATATATGGTATAGGAGCTAACGCAAACTGGCGTGGATTTAGCCTGGGAGTACTCTTCCAAGGGGCGGGTAAATCTACTTTTTCCACGTATGGAAAAACCGTGCATGCTTTTAGTGAAGGAGAATGGGGGCAGGTGATGAAAGGTGTGATGGGTGATAATCGGTGGATTGATTCTGACATATCTGGAGACCCTTCCACCGAAGATCCCAATGCATCCTATCCGCGCCTAAGTTTTGGTCCCAACCCAAACAATTTCAGGGAGTCAACCTTTTGGTTAAGGGATGGTCGTTATCTGCGCCTCAAGAATCTGGAAATAGGATATAACCTTCCTAATAATCTAGCTGGTAAGGTAGGAGCTGATAATATCCGATTGTATGTCGTGGGATCTAACCTGGTCACCTGGTCCAAGTTTAAATTATGGGATCCAGAACTGGCCACACCACGAGGGGAAGATTATCCCCCGGCAAAATCCTTCACACTGGGAATAAGTGTTAATCTGTAAACTGAAAAAGAAATGACTAAAAAGATATTTTATACTGTTTTAATACTTGTATTGGGAACAGGCTTTATTGTTTCATGTACTGACGATTACCTTGATTCTAGCAAATATTTCAAGGATCGCCTTACTGAAGAAAAGGTTTTTGAGAGCAAAGTATATTCAGAAGAGTGGCTTGCCAATGTTTTTGAAGAACTAGGAGGCATAAATGCAGATGTTGCAAGTAAGGGGCTTACCCCCCATAACTTTGCCGATGACATGTATTATGGAGATAGGGATAGTGACTATGATCCATCAAAAAATGAACTTTCCTACAACATCTTTAAGATGGGGCGATATAATGAGAATGATAAACAGGGCACTTGGACAAGGTGTTACCGTGGCATTCGCAATGCATCCACGTTCATTCATAATATTTATATGAATACTGAAATGTCTGATGTTGAGATTGAGGACTACAGGGGGCAGGCACGTTTTGCCCGGGCTTACCTTTACTGGTTGTTGTTGCGCAAGTATGGCCCTATCCCCGTATTGCCAGATGAAGGTTTGGATTATTCTGATAGCTATGATGACCTGGCTGTACCACGTAGTACATATGAAGAGTGTGCAGATTTTATAAGCAATGAGCTACAGCTCGCTGCACAAGAAATGGAAACCCTGGGCATGGTACGTGGTCAGGATGGTTCTGCCAGGCCATCTGTGGGGGCCGCTCTGGCTGCCCGTGCCAAGGTTTTGATTTATGCGGCGAGTCCATTGGCTAATGGTAATACATCGGGTTATGCCACAAGACTGGTTGATGACCAGGGCAAACAATTACTTTCGGCTGATTATCAAGAAGAAAAATGGGCAAAGGCTGCTGCGGCTGCACGCGACGTGATAGAACTGGGGGTATATGAGTTGTATACGGTACCCATCCAGGAAACCGGTGATGATGCAACCGTCATCCCTCCTGATGATAACAATTTTTCTGAACAGTCATGGCCGGCAGGATGGGCAAATATAGATCCAGAAAAATCCTATGCCCGTGTTTTTGATGGAACCCTGCCACCTTCGGGCAATCCTGAATTGATTTTTACCCGGGGCAATAACCAGGATGGAGAAAGCATAAGGGCCATGGTTGCCCATCAATTACCACGATCTGCAACAGGATGGAATACACATGGGTTGACCCAAAAGTTAGTAGATGCATACTATATGAATGATGGTGATGATGTTCCCGGTAAGGATAAGGAGATTGGCCGCGGTGATGGATCAGATCGTTTGAGCGGTTATGTTACGCAAGAAGATTATGATGCCGGATTGTACAGGCCATTGCGCCCCGGGGTTTCTTTGCAATATGCAAATCGCGAACCTAGATTTTATGCGTCAGTGGCGTTTAATGGTAGTTTCTGGCCATTGCTTAATGAATCTCAGGAGCGTAACCGTAATCAACAGGTATTCTATTACCGTGATGATCCTAAAGGAAACGGTTTTAATTCATCAAATGCGTACTGGTTAAGAACAGGTTTTGGGGTTAAAAAATATGTTCACCCCAATGATACCTATGAAGGGGGAAATATAAATAATATCGTGTTTAAACCTGAACCTGCCATACGTTATGCAGACGTGCTGCTCATGTATGCAGAAGCATTGAATGAACTGGATGGGGCATATAGCATACCCGCGTGGAACGGGGGCAATTATGATATTTCGCGCACGATTCCCGAGATGCAAAGGGGAATACATCCCGTGCGCATACGTGCAGGTGTGCCAGATTATCCTTCTGAAGTATATGGCAACAAGGATGAGATGAGAAAGAGTTTAAAGCGGGAGCGCTTTATAGAACTTTTGGCTGAAGGTCAAAGGTATTACGATCTACGCAGATGGATGGATGCCGATGTAGAAGAGGCTTTGCCCATTTATGGATGCAATATCCTCATGAATGAACAAGAACGCGACCTCTTTCATCAACCAGTAGCCGTATGGGCGCTTGAAACCACTTTTGCAGACAAGATGTGGTTTTGGCCCATTGGGTTTTCTGAACTAAAACGGAACAACCGTCTCACACAGAACCCCGGATGGAATTACAATGATTAATAAAACATATAACATCATGAATAAACTATTTAAACTGTTTCTGTCGCTCATGTTGCTTTCATTGTGCAGCTCATGCAATGATGAATGGACGGAAGAGCAATTTGAAAACTATGTATCATTCAAGGCACCCATAACAAATGAGGGGGTCAGCGATATCTATATACGGTACAGGGGCAATGAGAAGACCACTTTTCAACAACCCTTGCTGGTCAGTGGTTCTAAAACAAATGATAAAAATAGGACAGTACACATCGCCGTGGATCCCGATACCTTGAATATGCTCAATTATGAACGCTTTCAAAACCGGGAAGATTTTTATTATAGGGAGCTGGATAGCAGGTTCTATACTTTTTCTCCCAGTGTGGAGATAGAGGCTGGCGAAAACACTTCTTTAATGGATATTGATTTTACCTTGAAGGATATCGATATGGTTGATAAATGGGTACTGCCCTTGACCATAGAAGATGACCCCTCATATAATTATGTGGCAAATCCGCGAAAGCATTATAGAAAAGCGCTTTTACGCATCAACCCTTTTAATGATTACTCTGGCACATATAGTGGCACTGCCCTAAAGACTGTAATGGAGGGGTATGAGGAAGAAACCCCCATTGTAAAGGCTGAGATCAAATCATATGTGGTCAATGAGAACACGATTTTTTTCTACGCAGGAAACATAGATGAGGACCGCCAGGACAGGAGCAATTACAAGATCTATGCAACATTTGACGATAATGGCGCAGTCACGTTATATGCTGATAATCCAGAAATGGCATTCCAGTTAAATAAGGATGCGAGTTATACCATCAATGAGCAGATGGATGAGATACGCCCTTACCTGCTGCACAGGTACTTGACGATCAACAATATCGATTATCAATTTTCAGATTACACCATGGTGCCTAATGTGAACATTAATTATAAAGTTTCAGGATCGTTGATACTGGAGCGTAGGTTGAACACACAGATCCCTGATGAAGACCAGGCAATAGAATGGTAATCTCTAGACGTGGTCACACGATGTAAAATGGGTAGGACCCCATTGAATTATTGAATTTAAAATCTATAAACTATGTATATAAATATACTATATATCAAAAGGAGGATTCATGTACTTTGCATGATACTGGCATCTGCGAGCGTGTTTTTTTACAGTTGTCAAAGTGATGATCAGGAAGACGCTGCATTTTCTGAATTTGACCCTTCACAACCTGTGGTGGTCACCGGTTTCACGCCAGAATCTGGTGGGGCGGGACAACGTCTTGTTATCTATGGAAAAAACTTTGGGACTGATCCCAGCATAGTGACCGTGCTGATAGGGGGTAAAGAAGCAAAGGTAATCAGTGTTAATGGTGAATCTCTATACTGTTTAGTGCCCACACAGGCTTTTGACGGTGATATCGAGGTGCGTATAGGAGATGAAACAAGGCAGGTTTCTGCGTACGCTGATACAAATTTTGACTATCAGCGCAAGATGGTGGTCTCCACCGTGGTGGGGTATAAAAATGATAGGGGCGATGAACCCTGGAAGGACGGCGTGTTCAAATCTGATGATCCTAATGCAATGGCAAGTGGTTTTTGGCAACCCTCGTTCATGAAGTTTGACCCTGATAATCCCAAACACCTCTGGGTGACCTTTGATTTTAACAATGGTCTTTACCTGGTCAATTTTGCTGACAGTACCGTGACTAAAAAACGATCAGATTTTGATAGGCCGCGCAGTATAGATTTTACTACTGATGGTAAATACATGATTATTGCAGAAGACCGTGGTGGTGAGAACGACAGGGCAACATATCGCCTGTCAAGGGACCAGGACTGGCAGGATAGGGAAATCTTGACCCGTTACAGGCAATGTAACGGAGCATCGGTACATCCCATCAATGGAGAAATGTACTTCAATAGTTATGAGAAGGGACAGTTTTTCCGTTTTGATCTTAACAAATATTTCAGTGAAGGATTGGGAGATAAAGAATTTGAAAACCTGTTTGTGGTGCATGATCCACAATGGGAATATAAGATTTTCATACACCCATCAGGCAACTACGCATATATCATAGTCATCAACAGGCATTACATCTTGAGGGTTGATTATAACTGGGAGAAGTCACAGTTCAATCAACCTTACCTGGTATGTGGTCAACTTAAAGGAGCCGGTTATCAAGATGGTGTGGGATCAAGTGTTAGGCTGGACACGCCCTATCAGGGCGTATTTGTAAAAAACGATGACTATGTGGATGCCGGTAAACCAGATGAATATGACTTTTATTTTACAGAACAGTACAACCATGATATCAGAAAATTGACCCCTGAAGGCAGCGTGACCACTTTTGCAGGTAGGGGAAGCTCAAGCATCAACCCAGACCCTTACGGTTACGTTAACGGTGACCTTAGGGAAGAAGCCCGTTTTGACCAGCCCACGGGGATTGCCTATGATGAAGAAGAAAAAGCCTTTTATATTGGGGATAAGGCTAATCACCGTATCCGTAAAATAGCCCTTGAGGAAATTGATGAATAATAAAGTTGCTTAACAGGAACCCAAAGCACAAAATGGGTTTTTAACGGGCAGCACCAGCATTACCACTTTTCCGTTATGTTAATTTATGGCCCGGGCCTATGTTCTGAAATGAATATAGGCCTGGGCCTTTTTTTTTTGCCAGTTGTGCTTGATCCTTCTAAGGGGCTGTTAATTGTAATAAAACACTGACCATAAAAAAACACCCGTCCCTCAAACTAATTTTCATACATTCACATGATAAAAAGAGACCTTGCCAGACTTTACCGTCCACAAATATTCACCAGCCGTAAAAACCCAGTGGGATTCATTTTTGGCTTCCGCCAAAAATGCCACATTTTTGTTTCAGCGTGATTTTATGGACTATCATACTGATAGGTTTCAGGATCATAGTTTATTGATTTACAAGCATAATCATCTTTTTGCCCTTTTTCCGGCAAACGTTTCTGATGGGCATGTATATTCACATCAAGGCCTGTCTTACGGCGGCTTGATCTTAAATGAAAAAGCAAGGCTTGATGAAGTTGTCATGGCTTTTGCCAAACTTCTTGAACATTACCATGCACAAGGTTTCTCAACAGTTGAAATCAAGCTCCTCCCCGGTTTTTATGCAACAAGACCTTCAGGGGAGATGGAGTATATTCTTTTTTTGCTCAATGCAAAAACGGTAAGGACAGAAGTGGCTTCCCTGATAGATTTATCATATCCCGTAAAGGTTCATGGGTCACGCAAAGACGGGATACGCAAGGCAAAAAATCACAACCTCGTTATCGATAAAACCGGTGATTTTAAACCCTTTTGGGATAAAATTCTTACCCCTAACCTGGCGGCACGGCACAAGGCTAAACCTGTTCATACTTTGCAGGAAATAACACTTCTTGCCACCCGTTTTCCTGAAAACATCAAGCAGTACAATGTACTTAAAGAAGGCAAAATCGTAGCTGGCTGTACTATTTTTGAGACCATGACCACGGCCCACGTGCAGTACATCTCGGCAGATGATGACCGGCAGGAGCACGGCGCACTTGATTTTTTATTTACCCAGCTCATTACCCATGATTTTTTGCATAAGCGTTATTTTGATTTTGGCATTTCTAATGAAGATGGGGGTAAGAAACTCAATGTGGGGCTCCATTCCTGGAAAAGGGGTTTTGGTGCACAGCCCTTTGCACAAAAGACGTATCATGTTGATTTGACACGACCCATCCATTTAAAAAGCGTCCTTATATGATTCCATATCTTGATTTAAAACAGGTCAATACAGCCTATGTGCATGATTTTCAGGTCGCTTTTAAGAAATTTATAGATGGCGGCCAGTATATTCTAGGAGACGAGGTCCACGCTTTTGAAAATGAATTTGCCACCTATTGTGGCGTGGGTCACTGCATGGGCGTGGGCAATGGCCTGGATGCGCTCAGGCTTATACTTGAAGGGTATAAGCGCCTGGACCTGCTCAAGAGCGGGGACAGGGTAATCCTTGCCGCAAACAGTTACATCGCGACGGTACTTGCCGTTATGCATGCGGGTCTTGAGCCGGTATTGGTGGATTGTGAAGACATTTATTTTAACATTGATGCCACCCTTTTGCCACATGGGGCAAAGGCCATGATCATAACGCACCTCTATGGGCAAATTTCATATATAGATCAATATCTGGCTTTTGCCAAAGAAAACAATATCCTGCTCATCGAGGATGCTGCCCAGGCCCACGGAGCAATCTATAAGGGTAAGAAGGCAGGAAGTTTTGGTGATGCGGCGGCATTCAGTTTTTATCCCACAAAAAACCTGGGGGCCTTGGGTGATGGTGGGACAGTGGTCACCAATAATGGTTTTTTGGCGCAAGCTATATCACAACTGCGCAACTATGGCAGAAAATCAACCTTTGAATATGAAATCCCAGGGTTCAACAGTCGCCTTGACGAACTCCAAGCGGCTTTTTTAAGGATTAAGTTGACCCATCTTGATCAGGAAAATGAAAAAAGAAGGGAAATTGCCAATCAATACCTGGGCAAGGTTCAAAATGAAAAGATCAAACTTCCTTATTACAAGGGTGATGCATCACATGTATTTTATGTTTTTCAGATATTGGTTGAGGATAGGGCAGGTTTTATAGAGCACCTTGGGCAATGCGAGATAGGCCATAACAAGCATTATCCCATCCCACCACATAAACAGGAGGCGCTTGCCCATTACAAAAAACTAAGCTTTCCCACAGCTGAAAGGATAGCCGGGCAAACCGTGAGCATCCCATTGAACCCGACCCTAACTCAAGAGGATATCACGACCATAATTGAATGTCTTAATGCATATTGATGTTTAGGTTCATAAGCAAAATAATAGGCTCTAACGTGCTCCTCAAGGTGTCTTCATATAATGCCGTGGGCATTGGTGTAAGGATGGTCGCAGGATTGGTGAGTTCTAAGTTGGTCGCTTTTTACCTGGGCGCACCGGGCATGGCCTTGCTGGGTGAACTACGTAACTTTTTATCTTCTGTACATAGCTTGAGTGTACTGGGAATTCAAAATGGGGTCATCAAGTATGTCTCAGAGTTTAAGGAGAACAGACCTGAACTTAAAAAAGTACTTTCCACGGCCGGCCTGATGGTCTTGACGGTGACCGTGTTGCTGTCCTGCACAATCTATTTTGGCGCAGGGTATTGGAACCGGGTAGTTTTTGGCGAAAGCCAGCAATACCTTTTTGCAATCAGGTTGATAGGCCTCATGACGCCATTTTACTCCATGTTCATGTTTGGGTCCCATTGCATCAATGGATTTGCAAAGTATAAACTGCACATCAACATAGGTATTGCAACAAATGTGGTCAGCTTGCTGGCAACCATCATCCTTATAATTAACCTAAGGGTTGATGGTGCGATGATGGCACTTATTCTGGGAGGGGTGTTCAACCTGCTTTTTATACTTATTGTTTTTTTTGCAAAACGTACCAAAATCACACAGTGGGTTTCCCTTAAAAGTTTTGATGTGGGGTATGTAAAAAAGTTCCTGAGCTATACGGGCATGACATTTTTTTCGGCCATTGCCACGCCATGGATCTACATAGGCATCCGCCAAAGAATCATTGATGTTGAAGGGCTGCAAAATGCAGGGCTGTGGGACGGCATGGTGCGCATAAGCGACTATTACATGATGTTTGCCACGACATTGATGACGCTATATGTGTTGCCTAAACTATCTGAAATCAAAACCGATGCACGGTTCAAGCAAGAAATCTTCAATTTTTACAGGACCATTCTTCCCATATTTGTGGCTGGGGCGGTATTTATCTTCGTGATTAAGGGATTTATCATCCGTATGATCTTCACTCAAGAATTTCTTGCCATGAAGCCCTTGTTTTTTTGGCAGCTCCTGGGAGATGTATTCAGGCTGGCCTCTGTGGTGATTGCATATCAATTTGTGGCGAAGAACATGTTCTGGTACTTTGTGGTCACTAACGTTATCTCGCTGGCCACCATTTATCTCACCAGCAGCTTCTTTATAGGTAAATATGGGTTTGTGGGTGCTTCCATGGGGCATTTTATAAGTTATATGACCTATTTTTTTGTATTGCTCTCCATCTTCAGGAAACCCTTACTGGGCATGCGTTAGTGCTAAACCATGACACTTTCATAAGCAGCAACATATTGTTTTGCCACTTCTTTGTAGTCGTGGTTTTCTGAGACAAATTGTCTTGCTTTTTTTGAAATTTCAATCATTTTCTCAGGGTTTTCAACGAGCTGGCTGAGGTCGTCCACAATTTTATCCACATCTGGTATGGTGTGGATTGCGACCTCATTTTGGCACAAGCCATATCGTTTACAAAAAGCATCGCCCGCACCGGTAAATACCACCTTGCCCTTAGCCATGGCCTCAAGGGCGTTGTACCCTTGGTCTAGCGCATAGCACTGGTCCATAATGATGTGAGAATCATTATAGAGGTTGATATAATCTGCATAAGGCAGGCTTTCTGTAGTGAGTACCTGAACGCGGTCTCCATATTTTTTTAAAATTATATGGAGTGCTCTTTCAAAAATATCATTGCCCTTTTTATGGTAATTGCTTCGGTTGATGCCGTGAAAAACCTTGATTTTTTCCGTTGATGGAAAGGGCGGCACATGTATTTTATCAAGATTCACGGGATTGGGGATCATGCCATAATATTCTTTGCGGCCATTATAGATGGTATGGTAATCCAGGTCTGATGCAATGACAAGGTCTTTGAGCCTAAAGACGAGGTCATGGAATTTTTTGTGCTTTTCGGTAAGGTATTTTTGGCTGTAGCCAAAGGTTACCTTGCCCGCATGTTGCCGCATGGGGTGGTGTGGCAGTTGCTCTATATTGCTCAGGTAGATGTGGTCATCGCCAGAGGCCAGGACAATCATCCTGTCGCCCAGTTTGCGCAGTAGCTTGATTATTTTTCGCTCGTGGCGATAAGGTGTTTTAAGCGGATATTCATTGATGAGCTGTATTACATCAAAGGGTTTCTGTTTTTTGAGTATTCTCTTGGTCTTAAAGGCCGTCTCAATGAGTGCAAGGTCCTGTTTTGTCACTTTAAAAATCCCATGCCTGATGAGGTTGAGAAACCTGTTGTCCTGTATGCGCTTGCCGCGCACATCAATATCTGAGGGCAGTTTTTTAAAGGCGTCACCGGTAGAAAGCAATATCACCTCATGTCCCAGCGCTTGCAAGCCAGCTTTTAGGCTGTTGTGCAAGTTGCTGTATTCTCCTACCAGCAATATCCTCATAAATGCTATTTTTACTGGAAAGATACTCATAAAGTGAATAACGGGGGATTGAAGGTTTGCATCTTGGTAGAAAAGCTAAGCGGTGGAGGAGCAGAGCGGTCTGCGGCAATATTGTCCTATATGTTCGCAGGTATGGGCCATGAGGTGCACATGGTCTCCATTACAGATGATATTGAGTATGAACACGCCGGGACGCTCTTTAACCTGGGGAAGTTCAAGAATAAAATGAATGGTCCGCTCAACAAGTTAAAGCGGCTTTATATCTATCAAAATTACCTTAAGAAGCAACACTTTGATTATGTACTTGATTTTCGCTTTCGTCAAAAGTTGATCAAGGAAAAAATTCTTGCCCGCTTTTTATACACAAATGTCAACGTTGTCTATATGGTGCGCAGCAGTAACCTAGCTTATTATTTTCCTAAAAAGAAAAAGCAGTCTCAACGACTCTTTGAAAAAGCCCATGCTGTTGCTGTACAGACCGAAGCCATAAAAACCAAGATTGAAGAAAAGTATAAGCTCAAGAATATTGTTGTAATACCCAATGCCCTTGATTTTGACGAGGTAAATCAACTCAAAAACCAGGTGCTGGATGTTGATTTTAAATACATACTTGCCGCCGGTGGAATGCAAAATGACACCAAGCAATTTGACAAGCTCATCGAGGCATATAGCCGTACATCGCTTCCGCAAAAGGGAATCAAGCTCATCATATTGGGGCGGGGCCAACTCATGGAAAGCTACAAGGCACATGCGGTTTTTTGCGGCGTGGATGAGCACGTAATCTTTGAGGGCTTTGCCATGAATCCCTTTAAATATTATACAAACTGTTTGTACTTTGTACATTGCAGCAAGTTTGAGGGGTTCCCCATGGTGATTCTTGAAGCGCTTGCCACCGGCACTGCGGTCATTGCCCTAGATTGCCCCACGGGCCCCGCTGAGATGATTGCCGATGGAGAAAACGGTATTTTGCTTCCGCAGAATGATTTTGATGCCCTGCAACATGCGATGGATACGCTTGTACAGGATGAAGCCCAGAGGAAAACCCTGGCCATAAGGGCAACCGATAGTGTAAAAAAATATAGTATTGAAAAAGTGGCTCAACAATGGCAAGAGCTTTTTGAAAGATGAAGATCATCAAGATAAAATTACCCAAGATCAAGGACCGCCGTGGCAATCTTTCGGTGATTGAGAAAGATGTCATACCCTTTGTGTCAAAACGTGTGTATTACCTCTACGACGTTCCAAGTGGTGCAAAGCGTGGGGGGCATGCCCATAAAAACCTGCAGCAATTTGTAGTTGCATTGAGCGGTAGTTTTGATGTGATACTTGACAATGGTAAAACACGTGAACGTGTAACGCTTAACCGGCCAGATGAAGGTTTGCTCATCGAGAATGGTACCTGGCGCGAAATGGAAAATTTCTCCTCTGGGGGTATTTGTCTCGTACTCGCTTCCGCGGAATATGATGAATGGGATTATATCAGGGATTATGATGATTTCCTGAAGTTTAAAACGCAGTAACGCGTTTTCCTTTTTTGAGCAGGCGTGATTTTATTTGGCGTAAAGCCAAAAGGACAAAACGGGGCGCACCCAGCATAAACCGCTGTTTCTTGGAGAGTAAATCTGTATTGATCTGGGCTTTTAATGTTTTAAAACCTTTTTTGTTTCCTTCTACTTTATAGTAATTTGAAAGAAAATACCGTTTTAAATTGATGTATTCTGCCAGACTTTTATGTCCTGGATTTTCATCAAGATATTTTTGAAATTGTGGCGGATTCAAGTCACTTCTTCGGCTTTGCGTGATTTGATTTTCACCCTCCATGCGATAATGACAGGTGGTAATGGGCGTATAGGCTAAGCTAAACTTAAGGTTCCCCCTAATGTAAAAATCCACATCTTCTGCGTAGGTGATATCAGGGTCAAAGCCGCCTAAGGCAGTGACTACTTCCCTTGAAAATGAAAAACTACTGGGTATGACAAGTGGCTGTCCCATATTTGCAGTAAAGAAATCTGGTACAATGGTTTCCTTGGTAGTATGGAACGTTAAAAATGGCGGGACAAGTTTACCCTCGTTAAACATCTCTTGATATGCAGTGCCATATAGTTTTGCATCTGGAAATTTTTGGCTTAAGCCAAAAATAACCTCAAGGTGGTTTGAAAGCCATAAATCATCAGCATCTAGGAGCGCAATGAGCTCGCCCTGCGCTAATTCTATTCCCTTGTTTCTAGCAGCAGATAAACCTTGATTCTTTTGACTGTATATGCGCAAACGGGCATCTGGAAACGCTTTCAGAATTTCAATGCTTTCATCAGTAGAACCGTCATCTACGGCTATAACCTCATAATCAATATACGTTTGTGTCATGATGGCATCTAGCGTTTCCTGAAGATGCCTTGCCTTGTTATACACTGGTAAAATGATTGAAATTTTAGGCATGTTCTCTACGGGCTTTAAGAAAATGATATAGCCTAAAGATATCAAAGAGCCTTAGTGACGGATGAGATGAGTTCAGGTTTTTTAATATCATTTTTTCCATCAATCTATATAATCCAAAAAAGATTGCCTCACCTCTTAGGGTAGCCACCGTATTGCCAAATCTTTGAATAGGCCTAAAATCTTTTGGGATTTTACCCTCCTTTTCAAAAAGCGCGATTGACTGCATGGCAACAATGGTCTTCTCAAGAAACCTCTTGTTCTTTTCCATGCCTAGATGGATTACCGGGTTATCAATATGTGCTATGTCAACCTGTCTTTTATTGAGCTTGAATGAGAAAAGCACGTCCATGCCATACTGGTTATCTACGGGCATCGAGGTATTTAAAAACGCTGATTTTATAATTAAAAAGTTCATTGAGATGATGGAGAGGTAGGGCGCTTTATTTCTTTCATGTACACTTCGTGCCTCCCTTTTTTTTCCGTACGCCCAGCGTAGCACGTGCTCCTTGTCTTTTAGTTTCTCTTCATAGTCCACCCCGCCACAGACCACTGTCGTTTTTTTGGCGCAAGCCAAATAGTCTTTGAGAAAGGTTTTTTTAAGTGGCAGCACATCTGCATCCAGGAAGAGCAAGGTATCATATCTTGCATTATTGGCAAGCAGGTTTCTGGCAAATGTTCTGCCCTTGTTTTCTTGCCCCCGTATGCACCTACAGTGTTCAAAGGTATCAATGTCATTATAAATAGATTGAAATTCACTAGGTGTTGAGGCGTCATCATAGATGATGATTTCATGTTCAATATCCATGTTGTGGGCCTGATGCCGCAATGCTTTTACAAGTGCGGTCACATCATGGTTATGTGTGGGAATCAATATTGAAATCAATGCTGTTTTCTATGGAAAATTTATATATTGGCAAAGTAGCAATTTTATTTATTCCACTAGATGACAAGGGAGGTGTTGGCAACATATTTAATTAAAAGAATAGATGCCGAGCGCGATTCCCTCATAAATCAATTTACTTCTACCCAAGCTGGCATAGGCTTTTTTTACCTGGATAACCTCTTGCCTGAATCAATTGCCCTGCAACTGTACCATGCATTTCCTGAACAGGATAAAATGACATTGAAAAAGAGCATGAAGGAAGATAAGTATGTTGGTGCTCAAATGAATGTATATGATGCGGTATTGGAAGAAGCCATCTTTGCATTTCAGGATGTTAGGGTGGTTAACCGTATTGGCGATATTTTTGGCCTCAGCGGTATTCAACCTGATGAGAGCCTGTATGCTGGTGGACTTTCATCAATGCAGAAGGGACAGTTTTTAAATCCACATCTTGACAATTCACATGATAAGGATAGAAAACTATGGCGGGTACTCAACCTGCTGTATTATGTTTCCCCTGGCTGGAAACTTGAATATGGCGGTAACCTTGAGCTGTGGCCTGCTGGTCTAAAGAGTAAGCCCGTGACCATTGAGAGCCGGTTTAATAGGCTTGTGGTCATGGCAACACATGGTAGTTCACTGCATGGGGTAACCCCGGTAGGACATGAAGGTGCACGACATTGTATATCCAACTATTATTTTGCCGAAAGGCCCTTAAAGGAGTCTGATGAATTTCATGTAACATCCTTTAGGGCAAGGCCAGGAGAATATATCAAGGATGCCGTGCTTAAAACAGATACCTGGTTAAGGATGCGCGTGCGCTCTATCTTTAAAAAGGGGATTGTAAGAAATCCACATGTGTATAAAAAAGAAGAATAGCTTAAATCGTCTTCTGTACGACCTCAAATATTTTAGTCCCATCACATTTAAGTGTTTTTGAGGGGAACTTGAGGATCAGGGCATAATCGTGGGTCGCCATGAGGATGGTGTTCCCGTTCTTGTTAATTTCCTGCAACACGCCCATAACTTCTACAGATGTTTGTGGGTCCAGGTTACCCGTGGGCTCATCTGCCAGGATAAGTTCTGGGTCATTGAGCAGGGCGCGGGCAATCGCGACACGCTGCTGCTCCCCACCAGAGAGTTGATACGGAAATTTAAAACCCTTTGTCTTCATGCCCACCTTATCAAGTACGGCATCTATGCGGTTGTCCATTTCAGATTTATCCTTCCAGCCGGTGGCCTTGAGCACAAATTGAAGGTTATCGCGCACGGTGCGGTCGTTGAGCAATTTAAAATCTTGAAAGACAACGCCCAACTTTCTGCGTAAAAAGGGTATTTCCTTTTCCTTGAGTGCCTTGAGGTCCATATCAACGATTTGACCTTCACCCTCTTGCAGTGGCAGGTCGCCATAAAGCGTTTTCATGAAGCTACTTTTTCCAGAACCTGTTTTACCTATGAGATAAACAAATTCGCCCTTATTTATGGTTACGCTTACTTCGCTAAGTATCAAGTTTTCACGTTGAAAAATTGCCGCGTTTTTAAGCTCAAGAACTGGTGTTGACATGAATGATTTTTAGTTGTAGATCAAAAGTACTGAAAGTTTTTGTGGCAATGCACTCAACACCCGCACTCCCCATAAAATTTTGTCTCGGCAAGGGCACCGGTAGAGTCCACGACAGAGATGGTGCCTTCCCGGTGGTAGAGCTCGGCATCCAGCTGTACCTCTTCATCTATCGTGATGATGACATCATATCCATTTAAGGTTTCTCCTTCTGCATTGACCCTCAACAGCTTACCATCAATTGAGATGTAGGCAGGGTTGCGTTCATAAGCATCCACGTAGATAAACTTCTGTTGCTTAAAGTCTTCTTCGCTTTTAGCGAAATAACAGCTGCAGCCTATGATCTCTGGGGGAAAACCATCAATGGTCGTGAGGTCTACCTCTTTGTTGCCCGTACAGGAAAAAAGGGCCGTTGCCATTGAAAAAAATAAAAAAGTACGCACGTTCTTCATGAATAATAAGTGGGTTGATTTAAAAAATAACGTGGTCCGGGCATTGATTATTCCAGCGTAAGCGAAAAAAAATCAATTGTTGAATGCTTTTTTTATACGGCTCAGGTTACGTTTTGTATCGCGCTCCTTGATGCTCTCCCGTTTGTCATACAGTTTTTTTCCGCGGGCCAGGGCAATTTCCATCTTGGCCAGGCCACGGTCATTGATAAAAACACGTAGCGGTATGATGGTCAAGCCAGAATTGCGCACCTCTTTGTGCAGTTTATCAAGCTCACGGCGGTTAAGGAGCAGCTTGCGGGAACTTTTTGGATTATGGTTAAAATAGGTGGCGTGAGAATATTGCTGGATGGTCATATTGATGACAAACAGCTCTTTTTCCTGAAACTCACAAAAACTCTCTGCAATGCTCGCCTTGCCATCGCGTATGGATTTGATTTCGGTTCCTGCCAGTTTTATGCCCGCGACGTAGGTCTCAATAAATTCATATTCAAACTTGGCGCGCTTGTTTTTTATGTTGATGTTGTTCTTCATGTGCAATGCAAATTTAAGGTTTTTCGCTTACGCGGAAATGAATCTCATGCAACTACGACCAATGCTTTATATTTGAATTCAAAATCACAGAGTATGCGTGCGCTTATCATTTTGGGCCTGACCCTCATATTCATTTCCTGTAACCAGGGGCAAACGGCTGATGAAATCATTGACAAGGCCATTGAAGCTGCGGGAGGAAATGAGCTGGGCAAGGCCGGTGTTTCCTTTAAATTCCGCGACTTGTATTATAAGGCACAACGGGATCATGGTAAATATACGCTGGAGCGCTGCACGGATGAAGCTTGTGAAAAGGTACACGATATATTGACCAACGATGGTTTTAAACGGCTGGAAGAAGGGGAGGCCGTGAGCTTGCCAGATTCCCTGGTTGATAAATATTCAAATTCAGTCAACAGCGTGCATTATTTTGCCGCATTGCCCTATGGCCTCAACAGTGCCGCGGTGCATAAGGAACTCGTGGGCATGGACAATGTAAAGGGAAAATCCTATTATAAGATCAAGGTAACCTTTGATGAAAATGGAGGAGGTGAGGACTTCCAGGATGAATACATGTACTGGATAAACAAAGAAACCTACACCGTGGATTACCTTGCCTATAATTATCAGGTAAATGAAGGCGGTACCCGCTTTCGCGAAGCTTATAACGTGCGCGTTGTTGACGGGATACGCTTTGTGGATTACAACAACTACAAGCCCGCCGAGACCTTTCCGCCGCTGGAGAGCCTTGATTCCCTGTTTGAGAACAATAAGCTTGAACTGCTTTCCAAGATTGAGTTAGAAGATGTAGAGGTTACCCCTTGTCCCAGTTGTTGAGCGTCTTGATATCCACATCGGCCTCACCGTCAGCAAGGGTGATTTTAAATACCTTGCCAAACTGCGCATCATCCAGTTCCTGAAATTCATTTTCCCCCAGTATTTTATTGGCCAGGTCAGCCGTGGTATTTGTATGGCCCACGATAAGTACGGTCTTACCTTCCACCGCCTCTTTAAAGTCACTGTCATATAGCTGCGTGGGGTCATATTGCTGTATTTTAAGCCCCAGGGCCTTTGCCGTGGGTGTCGCGGTCTGCATCGTCCGGGTGGTGTTTGTGCTGTAAACGGCGTCAATACCCTTGTCAGCAAAATAAGATGCCCAAAATTGAGCCCTTTGTTCACCTTTTGCCGTAAGGCTGGGGTCTTCACCTCCCTGTTTCTCAGCATGGCGTATCAAGTAAAAGGTTGCCTTGCTGTTGTGTGACTGCGATGTCGAATGGCAGGAGAACAATACAAGCGGCAATAGCAACAGGGTAAATCGTAGTCTCATAATCTTATTTTGAGTTCAATTTAAGCATTTTTAACGCACTTGATTTAAACTTTGGCATTTCATTGGGAGCAATTAGTTATTAGTAAGAGTAATTTTAGGGTATAACAAAAAAATATTACAGCTATGAACCAAATGGAATTAGAAGGAAAGTGGAAACAAGTAAAAGGTAAGTTCAAACAAAAGTATGGAGACCTTACAGATGATGATACCACTTTTGCAGAAGGTAAGTTTGATGAAATGCTAGGTAGGCTACAAGAGAAGACCGGCAAGACAAAAAGTGACCTGAAAAAGGAAATTGAGACCTGGTAGGAAGGCAATTTAAAAATTGCTATGAAGAGGAGAGGGAAACCGTTGCAATTTGCAGCGGTTTCTTTATTTATACACCTCAAAGAATTGAAGTATTTTTGCCCTTCAATGCGCATAATCAAAAAATTCACTATTCCCATCAATGACCAGCTCAAGGCAAAAATGACTGCTTGGGCCGGTCAATTTCAACATTTCTGTTGGCTGGACGGCAATGGCCATGCAGGTGATTTTGAAGCCATATTGGCCGTGGGCGCCCACAGGATCATCAAGGCTTCTGCGGGTAACGCCCTTGAAGCGCTAGGGCATTTTAAAAATGTGAACAAAGATTGGATTTTTGGTTTTCTAGGATATGGCCTCAAGGACGAACTTGAAGATTTAAGTAGCAATAATCATGATGAGCTCCACTTTCCTGACCTCTGCTTTTTTGTGCCCAGCAAGGTCTTTAAGCTCCATAAAGATGGTATGGAAGTTCAATATCTTGAGCACAATGCCCATGAAACTACAAGCGATATTGATGAAATCCTAGCAATTGTAACTAATGAAACACAACACAACCCACTTACCATAAACGCACGCCTTACTCAAGAAGAGTATATCTCAAAGGTGGAGCACATGCTGGCCCACATCAAACGCGGTGATATTTATGAAGCTAACTTTTGCATGGAGTTTTATGCACATGGCAAGATTGATCCTTATCATACCTTTCAAGCACTCAATTCAATCTCACGGGCTCCATTTGCATCGTTTCTCAAGATTGATGACCACTATGTAATGTCAAGTTCTCCAGAACGTTATATCAAGAAGACCGGTAACAAGGTCATGACACAACCCATAAAGGGAACGGCAAGGCGCAGCCATGATGTAGATGAAGACCTGCAGATTGCCCGGGAGCTGAGCAATAACCTCAAAGAACGCTCAGAAAACATCATGATAACAGACCTGGTACGCAATGATTTATCAAAAATCGCGGTACGGGGCAGCGTCAAAGTAGATGAATTATGCGGCGTGTACACCTTTAACCAAGTACATCAGATGATTTCTACCATATCTGCTCATGTAGATGAGGATAAAAATGCGATTGATATTATCAAAGCCACTTTTCCCATGGGGAGCATGACCGGGGCACCTAAGGTTTCGGCCATGAAGATTATTGAAAAACTTGAGGTTACTGAACGCGGTTTGTACAGTGGGGCAGTGGGTTACTTTGACCCAGAGGGAGATTTTGACTTTAACGTGGTCATACGCAGCATTCTCTACAACGCATCACGGGCCTATGTTTCCTTCTCCGTGGGGAGTGCGGTTACCGCTCTCGCAAACCCCATGGATGAGTATGAAGAATGCCTGCTCAAGGCCAGGGCCATGCGTCAAGTGCTGGAGTAATCCCTCTTTTTTGTCCATCTTATAAAGTATATTTGAAGCTCGATGACCACAGGCT
This sequence comes from Cytophagaceae bacterium, assembly GCA_002710685.1. Taxonomy (GTDB): domain Bacteria; phylum Bacteroidota; class Bacteroidia; order Flavobacteriales; family Flavobacteriaceae; genus Leeuwenhoekiella. Next base: position 37,866 of record PALD01000066.1, read on the forward strand.
TTGCAAAACATATTGATGCACATTTTCCGCAGCTCAGGACCGGCAGGTCCATACTTGCCATAAGTGGCGGTATTGACAGTATCGTGCTTGCGCACTTGCTGCATGGGGCCCAGGTTTCATTTGTCATGGCGCATTGCAATTTTAACCTGCGCGGGGCGCAGAGCGATGGTGATGAAACCTTTGTCAAGACCTTGGGCAAACAATGGGGCATGGAGGTTTTTGTACAGGGTTTTGACACTACCGCTTACGCTGAAGAAAACAAGGTTTCTATACAGATGGCAGCGCGCGCACTGCGCTATGAGTGGTTTGAGCAATTGAGAAAACAACTTGGTCATGACTTTATCCTCACGGCTCACCATGCTAACGATAACCTTGAAACCTTCTTGATCAATCTGAGCCGGGGTGCTGGCCTGGATGGTTTAACGGGTATTCCCGAGCAAAATGGACACATACTCAGGCCCTTGATGCCTTTTGGCAGGGATGATATTGAGGCTTACGCCAAAGAAAACCAGCTGCAATGGCGCGAGGATGCCAGCAATTCATCAGATAAATATTTGCGCAACCACCTGCGGCACCATGCCATACCATCCATTGTGGGCGAGGTACCACACTTTATGAGTAATTTTGGCGAAAGCCAAAAACACCTTACCGATGCCCGTAACCTACTTGAGGATTATATGGCCTATTTGTATGGCAAGATCGTCACACAGGGTTTTCAAGGGTATCAATTAAGTATTCCCGTTTTGCGCACAATACCTCATAAAAATGCGGTACTGTACCGGCTCTTGAAAGATTTTAACTTTACGGCATGGGAGGATATTTATGGCCTGATGGATGCACAAACGGGCAAATTTGTGAGTTCTGGCACACACCGGCTCATCAAGAACCGGGATTTTCTCTTGCTTACCGTGGCGCGAGAACCTGACCATAGGGAGTTTAAGGTACACCGTGGCGATACGGCAATCGTGCAGGAAAACCTGCAATTGATGCTTGAGGCCATTGACCATCTGGATGTTGCTGGCCCCGCTACAGCTTATTTTGACGCAAGCCTATTAAATTTTCCTCTTACCTTGAGAAAATGGCGGGAAGGTGATTATTTTTATCCCTTTGGCATGCGAGGTAAAAAGAAGGTAAGCAAGTACTTTAAGGACGAGAAATTCTCTGCCGTGCAAAAGGAAAAAACATGGATTTTATGCAGTGGTGATGATATTATATGGATTGTGGGCCACCGCACTGATGAGAGATATAAAGTTGATGACACAAACAATGACATACTTAAGTTCGAGGCAAAATATATTAAGTAGTATATTTTTATTTTTACTGGTCTGCCTATCCACAGGTGTTACCGCACAAGGGCAAAATTCCCCCTTTGTTAACAATCAGGGAATGATGATAAACCCGGTGGAATGGGAAGGGAGCATCGAGAAGGTCTCAGATACCGAATACAACCTTATTTTTAAGGCAGACATTGAAGATGAATGGCATATCTACTCTCAAAAAACCCCTGATATTGGCCCTATTCCCCTGGGTTTTGAGTTTTTGGGGCAACCCGAAACATATATCCTGGAGGGTGAGGCAATAGAAAGTGAAACCTCTACCGAATATAGCGACATCTGGGAAGGCGACGAGGTATTTTTTAAGGATGAAGCCATACTCACGCAAAAAATAAAGCTCATTGATACCACCACGCAGTTTGTCAAGGCAACTGTTAATTACCAGGTTTGCAAGGAGCAGTGCATCAACCAGGAGTATTACTTTGGTTTTGACATAAAAACACTCAGGGCTTCTGTTTTTGAGGATTATGCAGACTTTGAGGCATACGGTGCCAAAGCTGAGGATAAAGTTGAGAAAACCGAGGTGCCCACTTTGCAGGAAACACAAAAGGAAGAGGGACAGCGCAGTTTATGGACACTGTTTTTTATCACCTTTCTTGCCGGTTTTGCTGCTTTGTTGACCCCTTGTGTATTTCCCATGATCCCCATGACGGTGAGTTATTTTACCAAGCGTAGCAAGGATAAGGTTGCCGGTAAGCGCAATGCCATTCTCTATGCCCTTTTCATCATTATAATCTATGTGGGCTTGGGTTCAATCATCACGGCAATCTTTGGCTCTGATGCATTGAATGAATTTTCCACCAGTGTATTGTTCAACCTGGTTTTCTTTGCATTACTCGTTTTGTTTGCCATTTCATTTTTGGGGGCTTTTGAGATCATGTTGCCCAACTCATGGGCAAACGCGGTGGATAGGCAAGCAGACCGTGGCGGTATTGTGGGTATTTTCTTTATGGCCCTGGCCCTTGCCATCGTTTCCTTTAGCTGTACCGGGCCCATTGTGGGTACGGTGCTCGTGGACGCCGCCTCAAAAGGGGGCATTGCGCCCATAGTGGGCATGCTGGGGTTTTCATCGGCCATTGCCTTGCCATTTGGGCTGTTTGCGCTTTTTCCTGGATGGTTGAACTCTTTGCCAAAGTCTGGCGGGTGGCTCAACACCGTGAAGGTCTTCCTGGGTTTCCTGGAGCTGGCCTTTGCCTTTAAATTTTTATCAAATGCTGACCTGGTCATACAGGCACACTGGTTGGAACGTGAAGTTTTCCTGGCCATCTGGATCGCGATTTTTGGTGCAATGGCACTCTATCTACTAGGCAAGATAAAATTGCCCCACGATGGTGATGTGCAACATATTTCGGTAGGAAGGTTGATCATGGGCCTGGTCGTGCTAGCCTTTACAATCTATATGATACCAGGGCTTTGGGGCGCTCCCTTAAAATTGATAAGCGGTTTTCCCCCACCCATGGAGTATAGCGAGTCCCCTTACGGTATTGGTTCTGCGCAAGCTATGGAACCCATACTGGATGCCGTGGACGGTGACCTGCAGCAATTTGTTAAATTCAAGGCACCGCAAAATATCATGTACTTTACAGATTATGACGCCGGTATGGCTTACGCCAAAAAAAACAATAAACCGGTCATGCTGGATTTTACCGGTCATGCCTGTGTAAATTGCCGCAAAATGGAAGAACGTGTGTGGCCAGAACCCCAGATTCTTCCCATATTAAAAGACGATCTTGTGATCATATCCCTTTTTGTGGATGCTAAAGAATCCCTGCCAGAAGCTGAACAATATACCAGTGAGACCACCGGAAAACGCATAAAGACCGTGGGGAATAAATGGAGCGATCTCCAGATCAAAAAATATGGTGCAAACGCACAACCATATTATGTACTTATAGGGCATGATGAGCAAAACCTGAACAATCCCGTGGGCTATACACCAGATGTGCAAGAGTACAATGCCTGGCTGCGGGATGGAATTGATAATTTTGAAAAATAAGCAATGGATAGATTGAAATATTTTGGTCTTGGTTTTTTCTGTCTCTTTATCACGGGCTGTGAAGAAAAAACCGAATATACAGAGCAGGAAATCGCTGAGCAAAGCCGGAAATTCAATGAATGGCTAGATGCCGAGTTTGAGGAAGAAGTTGCGCATTCCCCCATGTTTCAAACTAACCTGGGCCGCAAGACAGATTATGGCAAGTGGGACGACATCTCATCAGACGCCATGACGGCATCCCTGGAGCGCAACAAGGAGCGGCTCAAATATCTAAGGCAGGAGGTAGACACCCTTGCCCTCAATGAAGGTGCACGCCTTAGCTATAAGCTGTACCGCCTCAATGTGGAGAACGGTATAGAAGATTATGAATACAGGTTTTATGATTATCCTGTCAATCAGATGTTTGGCCTGCACGCAGAGGTCCCGGCATTTTTGATCAACAAGCACAAGATAGATAATGTGGCTGATGCCAAAGCATACATTAGCCGCTTAAAAGGGATAAGACCATTGTTCACAGAGCTTGTAAACCAGTTGAGCATTCGCGAAAGCAACCAGATAATCCCTCCAAAATTTGTACTGGTGCGGGTGCTGGAAGACTCGCGCAACATCCTTAAGGGCAAGCCTTTTGAAAAATCGATGGTACGCACGCCCCTGCTTGAAGATTTTGTGGCAAAACTTGATGAACTGGAGATTCCCGAAAGTGAAAAAGCCTCCCTGGTGACCGAGGCGGAAAACGCACTGCTTGAAGATGTGAAACCAGCCTATGAAGAACTGATAACGTTTATTGAAGACCAACAACAACGCGCCACCACTGATGATGGCGCATGGAAGTTCCCACACGGGGATGAGTACTATCGCAACCAGCTGGCAAGGGCCACCACCACGACCATGACAGCAGATGAGATACATCAATTTGGCCTGGATGAAGTGGCCCGCATCCACCGTGAGATGGAGCAAATCATGAAACAGGTGGGGTTTGATGGCAGCCTGCAGGATTTCTTTCAGTTTATGCGCACTGACGAACGCTTTTACTATGAGGACACAGATGCAGGCAGAGAAGAATATTTGGCTAAAGCCAAAAAAATAATAGATGATATGCGGGGCAGGCTTGATGAGCTTTTTATTACCAAGCCCAAGGCAGATATCGTTGTCAAGCGTGTTGAACCTTTTAGGGAAAAGAGCGCCGGCAAGGCATTTTACAATCAGCCGGCCCCAGATGGTAGCCGCCCCGGCATTTATTATGCCAACCTGTATGACATCAAGGCCATGCCCACCTATCAAATGGAATCCCTTGCCTATCACGAGGGCATACCGGGCCACCACATGCAGATTGCCATAGCACAGGAGTTAAAAGACATACCGCAATTCAGGAAGTTCACCTTTTATACTCCCTATGTGGAGGGATGGGGACTGTACTGTGAACTAGTACCTAAAGAAATGGGATTGTATAAAGATCCCTATTCAGATTTTGGCCGCCTTGCGGCAGAACTGTGGAGGGCATGCCGCCTTGTGGTTGACACGGGCATCCATGACAAGAAGTGGACCCGCGAGGAGTGCATTTCATATTATATGGAAAATACACCTAATGCCGAAAGTGACTGCATTAAAATGGTAGAACGCCATATCGTGATGCCTGGGCAGGCAACAGCATACAAAATAGGTATGCAAAAAATTCTTGATCTAAGGAAAAAAGCAAAAGAATCCCTAGGGGAAGATTTTGATATCAGGGAGTTTCACGATGTTATCCTTACTAAAGGAGCCGTGCCACTTTCAATATTAGAAGACCTTGTAAATCAATATATTTCGCTGAAGGGAAAATAAACCATCAAAAGAGGAAAGGGTAGGGCCTAAAAAAGAAAAACACCCCCGTAAGATACGAGGATGCCTTTCACCCCTAAAATTTTTATCTATTGTGAAATAGAGATTTCAAATATAATAATAACTTGTATTTATAAACAAGTTTTATATGATTTTTTAAATCAATGCTTTAGAGGGCCCAAAAAAAGAAAAACATCCCCATTTTCATGAGAATGCCTTTCACCCCTAAATCATTAAATGTTCAAAATTTAATCCCCCTAAAACTAAATTTAAAACGTGTATTTAAATCCTTAGAATTAAATACACTGCTAAAGTACATGTATTACTCACACAGAAAAAGGGGGAATTCCCCCTTTTTTATATTATTATAAATAATTTTTTAACAACTATTGCTTGATGAATTTTGTTGTAAACAGCATATCAGCGGCTTTGATATTGATTATGTAAATACCCGGTACTAAACCAGAAACATTCACATCCTCACCTTGTTGTAAATCTTTTTTACTCTTTATTTTTTTACCAGAAAGGTCATAAATATCCAGGCTTTCAGCTGGTTTTGAAATTATGAAATAGTCTTTGCCCGGGTTGGGATAAATCACAAAGGGCGCATTTTTTGTAATCTCACCTACTGAAAGTGATGCATTTTCATTACCATACATCTTATATTCACCTGGCTGTAGCATAATGCCGGTATTTACATTGTCCACACTTATTGAACTACCATCCATAAGGTTGTACCACGTGCCCGTTTCTTGAAATTGAGGATCAATGACCTGTTCAATCACGCCAAAGTTCCCAATGATATTAACATACTTCAATTTTCCCGTAACCGCATCGGCATCCGTGAGTTGTATTTTCTTCAATCCATTATTCCTGGCAGCGTCAATGGTAAAATCATCAGTGCTAAAAATGGGTTCGGCGTGTTTATAGGCAATAAGTTTGGCCCAAGTGTTATAGATATCCATACGTTCTGGGGAGGAGAGGTAATCCCATCCGTCGGGTTTTGGGCTCAGTTTACAGCTGCCATCACCATAGGGGTCAGGGATGCTCCCATCCTCACAGCTAAAGATGCTTATGTCATATCCCAACTCGCCAAACTGCCAGATCATCTTAGGGCCGGGAACGGTAAAGAAAAATGCTCCCGCTGCCTTCATCCTGGCCAGTGCGGTGCTTTCATTTTTTACGTTATACGCACCATTTGAATTGCCATAAGCCAGGTTTTTATACATCAACCTTTCTTCATCATGACTTTCCATATAACCTACTGCGGCAGGGTTTGAATACCCTTTCACTTCATAAGAGATGCCATTAAAATTACTGCCTGAGTTATACCCCATGGTCGCTTCATTGTACTGGTGGTTCTGGATGTCCCATAACATGATACCCTTGCCTTCATCGTTACGGTAACTGGCCCATTCTTGTTCTTCAGTCAAACTGCCGCCATTGCCCAGATGCTCAAAGATCACAAAAAAGTCATCATCAGCCTCCCATTGAAAGTCGGCATACTCCTTTAATACCGCAACCCTATCAGCATTGTAGGCATTGGTACAGGTCTCACTGCCTGAGCAGTTTTGTGTAAAACCCTTGGTCAAATCCCACCGGAAACCATCAACATTAAATTCATTGATCCAGTATGTTGCTGTCCTTTCAACATAATGCTTGGTAAGGTCTTTTGTATGGTTAAAATCGTTGAATACACTATATGAGTGCGTGGCACTTGTATTAAATGCAGGACTGTCAGCTGCTGGTGTGCCGCTGGTAGCGCCATTTGATGTATTGTAAAGCCTGAAATAAGGGTTTTGGCCCGTGGCATGGTTGTAAACGACATCCAGTATAACGGCAATACCCCTCGCATGACACGCATCTATGAGCGACTTAAATGCGTTACGGGTGCCATAATATTTGTCTAATGCCATGTGAAATGCAGGGTTATATCCCCAGCTTATGTTGCCATCAAATTCCTGGACCGGCATAAGTTCTATGGCATTTATGCCCAGGTTTTCAAGATAGTCAAGCCTGTCAATTATTGATTGAAAACTATGTGCATCATCAAAGTCACGTATCAATAATTCATAGATGACCAGATCATCCTTTGCTGGCGGCATAAAATCTTCAACCTGCCAATCATAAGCAGCTTCATCAAGTTGCACATATGAGACCATCTCGGTTGTTTTACCGCTGGGATATGCTGGGATATTTGCATAGACAGAAGCCTCAATATATGGGTCGTTGTAAGGATCTAGTACCGTTGTAGAGTAGGGGTCAGCTATATTGATTTCATATTCCACCAGGTATTGATACAGCAAGTCTGTTTCAGTATTTGCAGCAAGGTCAACAGTGAGCCAGAACCTATCTGTTGCAGGATCATAATTCATCAAGTAGGTGTTGTCAACACTCCAGTCATTACCATTGAAGTTGCCCATAATGTGCACAAATTCCTTTTTAGGGGCATAGAGTACAAAAGTGGCCTCATCAGGATTTGTGGGGTCATAATTAAATCCATCTTCCATGCCTTCGGGTAGGGCAGCTTCGGCCGGAGCAGGATCAACATAAGCATTAAAATCATAGATGATCTGGGCATCATCACCGCTCTGGGTTACCACAAGCTCAAATTGTATATTCTCGTTTACGGTGTAATTGTAGTTGTATGATAACGCTTCCGCGGAAGCGTTAATGCTGGCACCGTTTGCAAACAATTCATAGTCTGCATCGAGGTTACTGCTTGCCTGTATGTTGAACGATGTTCCCGCTGTCACGATAGTGGTGGATTGAGCAGGTGAGACCAGGTCAACCTCAAAGGAGCCTACTTCAAAAAGAAAATCGGCGGTTTGGTTTGCACCATTTTGGCTCTTAGCCAAAAAACCTACACGCCCTATACCCGTGGTCGCGTAAAAATCATCTGGGGTAAGTACAAATGAATAGGTGCCGTCACCATTATTGGTCCATTTTGCGGTTTCTGGTGAGCTGCCAAAGTTTGAGCCCGTTTGTGGGGAGTTGCCCACATATTCATCGTTAAGGTCATAGTACCATGCCCACAGGTACACATCAGATGTTCCCCATGCTGATGCCACATCAATCCCTGATAGGGTCAATGTTATTTCAGTATCTTCATCAAATTCTGCAGGTTGCACGGTTATGGTCTGGGCCTTGATAAACGTACAAGAAAAGAGCAAGAAGAGTAATAGTAGTTTTTTTATCATGATTTTTTATATAAGCAAAAGGGAACCTGGTGAGAGGCTCCCTTTAAGTTTAATTATTTGTTTATAGGCATCATACTATTGTACCATGGTATATGTGGGCGCGCTAGGGTCTGTGAAATCCAGTGTGATATCATACGTACCAGCAGTTACCGCGATATTGTCACCGCCATTGTCCAGGACGCCGTCAGCACCGGTATCACCATAATTTACTCCCCAGTCTTCGTTTACACGAAATTTAATCTCGCCATCTACGAGCGTAACATTTTCGGCATACCATATTCCTTCACTTACCTGGGTAAACATAAAGTCTGGAGTTTCGCCCCAGTTGTTGTACCCGGAACCTACAATGCCATATAAGTCAGCTTCTTCAATGGTGTACATAAGGTTTTCCAGGTCAAAGGTGACCATATAAAAACCAGCGGTTACGGTGATGTTTGTTCCACCAGACTCCAGGGTTCCATCAGCCCCGCTGTCACCATAATCTGCAGCCCAGTCGTTATTGAACCTAAATTTCATCTCACCGTCCATGAGCTTCACGCCCCTCTTAAAGGTATTTGTGGTATAATCGTAAAACAGTTTTGCATCTGGTGTTGCACCCCAGTCATTGTATGCAGACCCTACGATACCCCATGAGAAGGCCTCGATAGCATAGGTGAGGTTGTTTAAATCAAAGGTTATCTTATAATCACCAGCAGTAGCAATCATCATGTTGTCACCACCTGCCTCAAGGGTACCATCAGCACCGGTATCACCATAATTGTTGCCCCAGTCGTTGTTTTCCCTAAATTTAATCTCACCTACAATCAAGTTTACATAGGCTACAAGCACACCATCAACCTCAGTGGTGTAGAATGGAAGGTCTGGTCCTGCACCGCCCCAGTCATTAGCAGCGCTCCCTACGATACCCCAGCTAGAAATCTCGATACCGCTACCCTGTGCAGCTTCTTCCACAAGGGTAATATTTATTTCAGCGGTTTCAGAGATTGACTCAACTCCATTGACTGCGTCATCAGTTCCTACATAAGCCCTTATCCTAAAATAGACCGTGCCCGTATTGTTAGGCTCCCCATTGTCATCAGTGGTAGAGGGGTCTCTGTCAAGCTCCATCAACTCTGCAAGCGTTGTAAGGTTTCTCACCGTGATTGCGTGATTGGTCTCGCTAAGTGTACCAGAGGTATAATCAATGGTAGAAAAATCTGGTGTGATAGAACCTTGTACCTCATAGTTTATGGTGGTAGGAGCATCAAAGTCAGGAACATTCCATACAAAACGTTCTATAGTGTTGCTCATAGCATCAGTTGATAGCACATACTCACTTGAGAAGGAGTTTGTAAATGCTACAGCATCACTGGGCTCTTGTGCGGTAAAGACTAAATAATCTTCATTTTCACAAGAAACCATCCCTAGTGCAAGGATGAATAGGGGAAAGGCAATCCAAATCTTTTTTAATGTTGTTTTCATATTTTATTTTTTTAGTAACCGGGATTTTGAACAAGGTTTTTATTGATGAGAAGTACGTTATCTGGAAGTGGAAAGATATTTCTAAAGCTATCTACTGCCCTTCCATTTGATGTTCCGCCCTTAAAGGGCCATAGGTAGGTACCAGAGGTAAACTGACCATAACGTATGAGGTCTGTTCTTCTTAGTCCTTCCCAATGCAGTTCTCTTGAGCGCTCATCAAGTACAAATTGAGCTGTAAGTTGCCCAGAAGTTATGCGTGTGGCACCAGCCCTGTCACGTAGTTCATTGACAAGGTCAACGGCTGTGCCCAGGTCACCACCGCCCCCTTTTACGACGCCTTCAGCATAATTGAGGTAGATTTCGGCAAGGCGTATCAATGGGAGGTCAATGTCAGAAAAGTCTCCGGCAGTGTCACTACCAGGATTGCCATCTACATCCACGTTCTTAAATTTAGGCAATGCATACCCATCTGTAAACGTGTTTGCAATGGTCGCAATCTCATATTCCTGACCATCTGTGTAGAATTGTGCACGCTCATCTGCCCATTCAATGGGATCACCAGCATCATCCCTATTGGTCACGCTGTTGTCAAATTTTTCCACCAGGCCTTTAGTGGTGCGGTAACCAGCCCAACCACCATTTACACCATAGGCTTCTGCATCCATGCTTCCACCTATTGTGGCATGTACCAAGAAGGTTGTGCCGCCATAGGTCTGTGAATTGTTACCATCAAAGGCGAGAAGAAAAATATTCTCGTTTTGGGCACCGTTAGTGTCATTATCTGCTAGAAAAAGTTCATCGTACCCACTACCGTTTCCATTACCGTCAGTGGTATTGATGCTATAAGATGTGTTTACCACCTTACCAGCAAATTCAACGGCTTTGTCATACATTGCTGTTCCCGTGTATACTTCGGCATTAAGGTATAACCTGGATAAAAGTGCCCATGCGGCAGCTTGATCGACACGTCCATACTCATTGCTTTGGGCAGGAAGTAACTGGTCTTGTATTTCTAAAAGTTCTGTTTCCACGAAAGTGAAAATATCATTTCTGGATGCCTGTTCTGGCAATGCCGTGGTTATCTCAGTGACCAGTGGCACATCTGCAAAGAGGTCCATAAGGTTGTAATAGGCATATGCCCTGAGGAAACGGGCCTCGGCCCTGTATGAGTCCACCTCAGTACTTTCAGGAAGGTTACCTACATTGGAAATGAACGAGTTTGTAAAGGTAACTTCCTGTGCCAGGCGATAATACATTGCCGTGGTAAAGTCGTTGCCAGAACCCCAGGTCATTGTGTGCAGGTTAGGCAATCCTGGATCTCCCCATCCCACAACAGCATGGTCAGTAGTAAGTTCATTGAGGTTGAAGAGCATCCTGCTAAACTGTGAGAAACCCTCATCAATACCTTGTATATCAGCTTGTCCTGCGGGTCCTTGCTGTCCTGTAAGGGCCAGACCGGCATAAAGTTTTGCCAGTGCACTCTTGGCTTCGGCCTCTGTGCTATAAACATCAATCTCAGTAAAGAGGTCAGGATCAGTAGGTGCTTGATCCAAATCATCAGTACAACTGCTCAAAGCGAGTATTGATATTACGATTGAATAAATAAATTTTTTCATATTGTTTTTTTTAGAAATTCACATCAACTCCCAGAATATAAACCCGAGGTCTTGGATAAAAGTTATTGTCAATACCTCCGTTTATTTCGGGGTCAAGGCCTCTGTATTTTGTCACTGTAAGCACATTGTTGCCAGAGATATATACTCTTAAAGGTTTTTTTGTGAAATTTTCTTGAAAGGTATATCCCAGTGTTACATTATCTATTTTTATAAAAGAGGCGTTCTCTATAAAATAATCACTCAATAGATTTGAGTCTGTCGTATTTTGAAACTGTGTCCTCAAATAGTCAGCATGAATGTTTGTAAGGTAGCCAGGAAATAAGTTGATACTGTTCACGGTACTTAGACTGGCCCGGTTATTATATGCATAATTGCCTATGCTGGCCCTTGATACCACGGCAAAATCAAGGTTTTTGTAGCTTAGGTTTGTACTAAGCCCCATGGTGATATCTGGCAGGGGGCTTTTGTAGAAATACCTGTCTTGCGTGTTTATGATGCCATCATCATTTAAATCAGCATACGCACCTTCTACGGGCTTACCATTTTCATTGTAGATTTGTTTAAAAACAAAATATGAAAAGGGCACCATATCCACCTGATGGCGCTGTATGGTATTGCCCACACCTCCAGCAATACCGCCCACATCCTGAGCATCAGGCAACCTGGTGATTTTGTTTTCATTAAGAGTCACATTATAGTTTATGTTCCATTCAAAATCTTTAGTCTGGATAGGGGTGGCATTCAATTCAAACTCAATACCCCTGTTTTCCATGTCGCCTATATTTGATTCTATCTTGTTGCCAAAATTTGTAAAGGGGTCAACAATCGTATTGGATATAAGGTCTTTTGTTTTTCTTATATAGGCGTTGATTGATCCAGATATCCTGTTATCCCAAAAACCATAATCAAGACCTAGGTTGAGGGTGTTGCCTATTTCCCATCTCAGGTTCTCGTTGATAGGCTCAGGACGGTAGGTTTGATAAAATTGTGAACCTAGTTGATATTGTGCCGTATTTGTGCTTTTTACATACCTGGTCAGGAACCTGTAATCTCCCAGACCATTGACATTTCCTATTTCACCATATCCCAGGCGCAGTTTCAATAGATTGAAGAAACCATCTTCCATAAAGCTTTCTTTATGGATGTTCCATGCAAGGGCCGCTGATGGAAAATATCCCCATCTATCATCTGGGTTTAACTTAGAAGAGGCATCTGCCCTTAAGGTAGCGGTCACAAGGTACCTATCGTCAAAATTGTACTTAAGCCTCCCAAAATAAGATAAAAGCGTATTTGCTGATTCATCTAAAAATGTTTCTGGGGCTGAAGCATCCTGATCTAGTGAACCATCATCAGCAAGTATGCGTGTCTGGCTAAAGGAGGAATTGTCAAACTCAAATTTTTGATATGAATATCCTACCTGTGCATCAAGGCCATGTTTCCCTATTTCTGTAGCATAATTTATATAAGCGTCAAAAAGTTTATTCGTGGCCTCATTGGTATAATTACTGCTGGCCCCGTCAAACCCTATTTGGGCAGTGGGCATTTTATTGGTCGTGGCAGTGGCACCTTCTCCCTTGCTCTTATCATATCCCACATTTACGGTGGCACTCAAACCATCAACGTAGGGTAGCTCATACGTAGCCTTAAAATTCCCTATAAAACGGTTTACGGTAGCAACATCAGATCTTTGCTCCAACAGTGCAATGGGGTTTGTAGGTGCATTAGCAACTTGACGTGTTCCTGCATCATTGAGAAAGGTAAAATAGCCCACGGCATTACCATTTGCATCAATATAGGCCGTGTAGGGGGAGTTGAGGCTGTATACCGGTTGCGTGGGGTCATAGCGATTTGCGGTGGATATGGCACCCCTGTTGGCAAATGTGTTGTCAGTATGGGCATAGCGGCCATTGATTTCCAGGCTGAGCGTGTTATCAAAAAATTTGGGCGTCAAGCTAAGTGACCCTGTCAACCTTTTTAGGTTATCACTTTTTAAGATACCATCTTGATCTGTATAACCCACAGAGGCCCTTAACGGAAAATTTTCAGTGACAGCCCCGGTCGCACTAAAATTATGCTCCATGCCATAGGCAGTTTGATAGATAAGGTCCTGCCAGTCAGTAGTGGCGTTACCTAGCAATAAAGCAGCTTCTGGGGCTAATTCATTCCTCACGACTTCCTTAAATTGGTTTGTGTCCAATACATCAACCTTTGCGGTGGGTTCATATACAGAGGTGCGGTTGGAGTAATTGAACCTAAAATCAGTCGACTTGCCTTTTTTAGTAGTGATGATCACGACCCCATTTGCTGCACGTGAGCCATATATCGCTGTCGCGGAAGCATCTTTTAGCACACTGAAAGATTCAATATCGTTAGGGTTGATAAGGTTGAGCACGTTTCGTGTGCCACCCACACCACCATCGTTTATGGGCACCCCATCAATAACATATAATGGGTTAGAGGATAGGCTTAATGACCCGGTACCCCGTATGCGTATGGATGAGCCTTCGCCTGGTGCTCCACCACCACTGGTAATGGTGACACCGGCAATTTTACCGTTGATCAACTGTTCTGGAGAGGTGACCTGTCCTTGATTGAAATCTTCGGTGGTTACCAGGTTTACGGCACCTGTAAGGTCTTCTTTCTTGACACTACCATAACCCACCACGACCACGGCATCGAGTTGTGCGGCATCTTCTTCAAGTGCCACGGTTAAAGTGGATTGACCTGTATATTCAATCGTTTGAGTGCTAAAACCTAGAAAAGAAAAGATCAGGTTGTCTCCCTGGTTTACGTTTTTAATCGTGAAATTACCGTCAAAGTCTGAGGTAGTTCCATTTGTGGTACCTTCTACCAGTACATTTGCTCCAGGTACAGGTTGCCCTGTAGCTGCCTCGGTTACATTTCCTGTAACGGTGGATTGCGCAAACGTTGTAATAGGTAGAAAAAGCAAGAGGAAAAATAATCCTTTAGTCATGTTTTTCATATAATCGTTTAAGATTGCCTTTTAAAAATGAAAGCCTTTTCATTCGGCAACCAAAAATATGTAAATGCAAGGTTAATTTTCCACACAACGTTATCAATACAGCAACTATAACGGTATAGTGTTGACAACTTTTTCTGAAATCTGCAGTGTAAAGTTTACTATATTGAGAAAAAAATAAAAATCAAGCTAAAATAAATAATTCCTAAATTGTTCTTTGATGAAGAAAAAAATCACCCTTAAAGATATAGCCAAAGAGCTTGAAGTCTCAGTATCCACCGTTTCTAAGTCATTGAAAAATAGCCCGGAAATAGGTGAAGATACCAGGGCTAAGGTAAAGGCTTTTGCCAAATTATACAATTACAAGCCTAACAATATTGCCATAAGCCTCAAGAACAGGAAGACAAAAAACATTGCCCTGCTCATCCCAGAAATCACCCATGATTTTTTTTCTACAATAATCAAGGGCGTTGAGGAAGTTGCCCATGAAAATGGCTACAATGTACTGGTTTGCGTCACCAATGAATCTTTTGAAAAAGAAGTGGAGAGCATGGATATGGTCGCAAATGGTGGCGTGGTCGATGGATTTATCATATCGCTGGCTAAAGAAACCCAGCAACGCCAGGATTTTAATCACCTGGTAGAGGTAGAAAACCAGGGCATGCCACTTGTGATGATAGATAGGATTACTGACAAGATTCCGTGTGATAAGGTCATTATTGACGACGCGAGGGCTGCATATAATGCCGTCAGTCATCTTATTGAAAAAGGCAGAAAACGCATCGCACTCATAACCACTGAAGATTATCTTACCGTGGGCAACTTGCGCACACAGGGCTATACCAAGGCAATAGCAGATCATGGTATTGATTTTGACCCCGCACTCATATTAAAAATCGACAGCATTGATGAATGTGAAGGCCATATTTCAACCCTGGTAAAGAAAGTTGAATTTGATGCGGTCTTTACAGTCAACGAGACATTTGCAGTTGTCGCCATGAAAAAACTACAGGCGATGGGTAAAAATGTACCCACCGATATTGCAATCGTGGGCTTTAGTGATGGCAAGTTGCTCAAATATGCAACCCCGTCAGTCACCACGATTAGGCAACATGGGGCCGAGATGGGCCGCATCGCCACAAAAATGCTCCTAAAGCGGTTAAAAGCTGAAGGCCAGGAAGAGAGTTTTAGCACCCGGGTAATAAAGACCACCCTCATAGAAAGAGAATCAACTTCATAAAAAATAATTTATATTTACGGCAGCCTTTTCATTCTCACATTAAATTTAAAAATCCAACCGTCCTAGAAATAGGACCAAGAAGATGAGTATGAAAAAATTTTTCCTTCCCGTATTGTTCCTTTTTGGAATCCAGATAACGATGGCTCAAATAAAAAAGATTGAACCTCCATTTTGGTGGAGCGACATGCATCACGGCACCCTGCAAATCATGTTTTATGGCGATAACATCGCAGATTATAGGGTGAGTAGCAATGATTTTGTAATTACCGGCATTACAAAAACAGAAAACCCCAACTATCTCTTTGTTACCATCGAGACACAAGATGTGGCTCCTGGCACCTATACTTTTGATTTTGTGAATGGGGATTTGGCTTACGCCAAAGAATATGAGTTTCAATCCCGCAGGCAGGATGCTGCGCTGCGTCAGGGTTTTGACAGTAGTGATATGGTCTATCTACTCATGCCAGATAGGTTTGCCAATGGTGACCCTGATATCGATAGCACTGATGACACAACCGAAAAAGCTGACAGAAGCAAGCAAGGTGGCCGTCACGGTGGAGATATACAGGGCGTGATAGATCATCTGGATTATATTGAAGAATTGGGGGCAACAGCATTGTGGTCCACGCCACTATGCGAGGATAACGATGCAGGGTTCAGCTATCACGGCTATGCTCAGAGTGATGTTTACAAGATAGATTCACGTTATGGCACAAATGAAGATTATAAAAATCTTGCGGCTGAACTTCATAAACGGGACATGAAGCTCATTATGGATTACGTGACAAACCATTGGGGCGCCCAGCACTGGATGATCAAAGATCTACCCACATATGATTGGATCCATCAATTTCCGGGATATGCAAACAGCAATTACCGCATGACCACGCAGTATGACCCCCATGCCTCAAAAATTGATACCCGGTACAATGAAGATGGCTGGTTTGTTCCCTCCATGCCAGACCTTAACCAGCGAAATCCATTGGTAACAACCTATTTGATACAAAATGCCATCTGGTGGATTGAATTTGCAGACCTTGATGGCCTACGTGTAGATACCTATTCATACAACGACAAGGAGAACATTGCAAAATGGACCAAGGCCATCATGGATGAATACCCCAACTTCAATATCGTGGGCGAGGTATGGCTACATGATTCCGCACAAATTTCCTTTTGGCAAAAAGACAGCAAGATAGGGGCCATTGAAAACTTCAACAGCCACCTGCCCACCGTGATGGACTTTACCCTACAAGATGCCCTCATGGCACAACATAACGAGGAGGCCTCATGGGATGGCGGTATGATGCGCACCTATAACAATTTTGTGAACGATTTTCTCTACCCAGACATCAACAACCTGCTCATCTTTGCCGAAAATCACGATACAAACCGCATCAATCAGCAAATCAACGGTTCACTCGAGAACTATAAATTGATCATGACCTTGCTCGCGACCACACGCGGGATCCCGCAGTTATACTATGGTAGCGAGATAGGTATGCGTGGTGACAAGGGCAAGGGCGATGGCGATATACGTAGGGATTTTCCTGGGGGTTGGGAAGATGATAAGAACAATGCATTTACCGCAGGTGGCAGGACCGCAGAACAAGAAGCTTATCATGCCTTCACTAAAAAAGTTTTCAATTTCAGAAAATCCACCCCGGTCATTCACACCGGCAAACTATTGCACTACCTGCCAGATAATGACGTGTATGTGTTTTTTCGCTATAGCGAAAAAGAGCGCATCATGGTCGTGATCAACAACAACAAGGAAGCCCAAACCTTTGACATGGCCAGGTTTTCTGAAGGTATTGCAGATAAAACCTCAGGAATTGATATTATAAGTGACCAAGAAATCAATCTTTCTGAAAAATTCACGATACAGGGCAAAACCTCTGCCATAATAGAATTGAAGTAAGTAACTTCCACATGAGAAAATTATTGATGATTTTGGGAATCGTTGCTTTGGCGACAGCCTGCAAAGAAAAATCCCCAAAAAGCACAACAATGAAACAAGAAAACCGCGAAGGTAAAAAAGTGGTGGTGTACCAGGTTTTTACCCGCCTCTTTGGCAATACAAATACCACAAACAAGCCCTGGGGAACCATTGAAGAAAACGGGGTGGGTAAGTTCAATGACTTTACTGATGAAGCGCTGGAATCCATAAAAGAACTGGGTGTTACCCATATTTGGTACACTGGCGTGCCGCACCATGCCGTGATTAGGGACTACATAAAATATGGGATTTCTAATGATGATCCAGATGTGGTAAAAGGCCGGGCTGGCTCGCCTTATGCCGTTAAGGATTACTATCAGGTAGACCCTGATATGGCAGAGGACCCGGCAAAACGCATGGCAGAGTTTGAGGCCTTGATAGAACGTACACATGCACATGGCCTGAAGGCAATTATAGATATCGTGCCCAACCATGTCGCGCGCAAGTATGTGGGCTTGAATAATCCAGAGGGTGTCACAGACTTTGGGACAGGTGATGATACTACTTTGGCTTATGCCAAAAACAATAACTTCTACTACATTCCAGGTGAAGATTTTGAGGTTCCTGATTGGGAAAATGGGTACGAGCCACTAGGAGGTGAAAAGCGTGCAACAGCTGATCATAAATTTACAGAAAGCCCTGCAAAATGGACAGGTAACGGGTCACGGAGTGCAAAGCCTGGGTTTCATGACTGGTACGAGACCGTGAAGGTCAACTATGGCGTGGGCCCTGATGGGCATAAGGATTTTCCAGAATTACCGTCAGGTTATGGACATGAAGATTATACAAAGCATTTTGGGTTTTGGAAGGACAAGGACCTGCCCAGCAGTTGGTATAAATTTAGGGATATTGCGCTCTTTTGGTTAGAAAAAGGGGTTGATGGCTTTCGGTTTGATATGGCTGAGATGGTCCCCGTGGAGTTCTGGAGCTTCATGAACAGCAGCATCAAGATGAAAAACCCGGATGCCTTTATCCTTGCCGAAGTTTATAATCCTTCTTTGTACCGCGATTATATTTTTAAAGGAAAAATGGATTATCTCTATGACAAGGTTGAGCTGTATGACACCATAAAACATATCATGCAGGGGCATGGCAGTACAGACCATCTTGCACCCATCATTGAGTCACAACGGGATATTGAGGAAAACATGCTGCATTTTCTTGAAAACCATGATGAGCAACGTATCGCAAGCCCGGATTTTGCAGGTGCTGCTGTAAAAGGTAAACCTGCTATGGTGGTGAGTGCAACAATGACCACGTCGCCCATTATGATTTATTTTGGCCAAGAAGTAGGGGAGCCTGCCAAAGAAGATGGAGGTTTTGGAGACCCTACACGTACCTCGATTTTTGATTATGTGGGCGTTCCTACACATCAACGCTGGATGAACGGGGGTAAATTTGATGGAGGACAATCTACAGATGAAGAAAGAGAGCTGCGGGATTTTTATGAGCGACTGCTCTCCTTTACTAAAAATAGTGAAGCCCTTACCGGGGAATATAAAGATATACATGCCCATAACCGGCATACTACTGAATGGTATAACGACAAGGTTTACAGTTTTGTACGCTGGAAAAATGATGAAAAACTGATTATCATCTCAAATTTTGATGCTCAGGATACATTTGGGTTTGAATTACAGATACCGCATGATGTTATTGAAGCATGGCATTTAAGTGATGGAGAGTATAAAGTTGAAGATGTACTTTACCATCATTTTGCAGGAACTGTAAGGGTAATAAATGGCTTGGGCAAAATACGCATTGACATCAAGCCTCTGGAATCATTTATCCTTAAGATCAAGAAATAGTTTTTTTATCTATTTTTTTCAATTAATCACCGATAAAAACCTTTCTTAAAATCTTAATTTAATCTTAAGGCATTTGCTTGACCTTTATTAAATTTGATTACTCAACTTGATAACTTTCAAAAAAATGTCAAAAAACAAAATCACACTCAATACCGCCGAAGAATGGACAACAAAATGGCGTGGGGAAGGCAGGGATTTTCTTGCTAAAAACAAGCTTAACGCATTCTTGATTCCCGCAGAAGACCTCATGGAAGTCCTCAAAGAACTCAAGGTCGAGAAAGGCCAAAAATACGTGCGTGCCTATCTGGGCCTTACTGAAGATAATACGGCAAAACTGGCCATTGTGGGTACAGAAGAAGCTACAGATGCTAAAGGGAATACCTATTATAAAGATTTGCTCCCTAAAAAAGAAGATGGTATTGGGGTAGAAGGAGAAGGTATCTATGACCTTACAAGCCCATGTCCCCCAGACTGTGACCCTACCAGTCCATTAGTTTAAAAATGGATTCTATATTAGGTATTTCCCGGATTACACTGTACATTTCTGCAATCTTGCCATTCCTTTTTTTAATTAATGTAAGAAAGGCAAATCCAGCCTACATCAGTTTTCTGGCTTATTTAATATGTATGGCCCTAATACAGGTAATGTCAAGGGTTTTAGTACTTAAGGGGGAGCACAATATATTTTTGATTCATTACATGTTGTTTATGCAGTTTATAACATTGTCATTGTTTTTTTATTTTATTTTAAAAAAAAGATGGGTGTTATATCTATCAGGCAGTATATTGATTCTTTTTGTTGTTCAGTACCTGTTTTTTATCAAGGTAGAAAATAGTTACAATCCCCTGGGTCTGGCTGTATGTGGTCTTATCATCACCTTTTATGCTGGTAGATATTTGTATAGTCTTATTAATAAAAAAGGAAAATACCTGTATATCACCCTTGGAAGCCTGATTTATTTTTCATTGAGTATAATGGTTTTTGGGCTAGGTAATGTGGGGTTGGAAATTAAAAAATCCGTGATTGATCTATTGTTTTATTTTAATGCCTATGGCTACCTTATCTTTCAGGTGCTGTGTATAATAAACTGGTACATTTTCTTGCGGGATAGGAATAAGCAAGGAATAATGACGTAGGCAATGCTGGACGAAAATGAAATTTTCTGGTATATCACAATTGGTTTTGGGGTTATTTTCTTCCTGGCCATCCTTGTCATTGTTTTTTTTCTCTTTTCGCGTAAGCAAATCTTTAAAAAAGAACTGGAAAAACAGACCCTCAAGTTAAAATATCAAGAAGACCTGCTCAAAGCCACCATCCTTACCCAAGAAAAAGAAAGAGCGCGCATAGCCAGGGACATCCATGACGAGGTAAGCTCAAAGCTCAATGTAATCGTGCTTAATATGAACCTGTTACAGGATGAAGATGTGCGCAAGAGCAGCAGGGCGGGCGAGATTTCGCTTAAAGCGAAAGAAATAGGTTCACGGGCGCTGGAGAATGCCCGGCGTATCTCGCATGACCTGTTGCCACCCGTGCTGGAGGGTTTTGGCCTAGAAGCCGCGATTGAAGAAATCTGCGACGAGTTTAATACCATTGATGGCCTTAAGGTAAAACATGCCTATACCTGGCCTCAAGATGCGATTGAAAAAACACGACAAATCCACGTGTACCGTATCATACAAGAAATGCTCAATAATTCGGTACGGCATGGCCAGGCGACCTTGATCACGATAAAATTTGATGAAGATGGTAACAATCTTACCCTTTTATATACAGATAATGGTAAAGGATTTGATGCGGCTGATCCTGAAAATGCCAATGGTCTGGGCATGAAAAACATTGAAAGTCGTGTAAATTTACTCTCCGGTAGATGGATTATAAACAGTAGTCCCGGTAAAGGGGTACACATACAAACCATATTTAAGAAACAAGCATGATCAAGATAGGACTCTGCGATGACGAAGAACTTTTCAGGACAGGCATTAGCCTATTACTGGGGAGCAAACCGGGCTTTCAGGTAGTGCTCGAAGCCTCTAACGGGGCCATCCTGCTTGAAAAATTGAGAAAATCAAAAAACCTGCCAGATGTAATCCTGATGGACATCAACATGCCTAACCTCAATGGTATAGATACCACAAAGATGGTGCGCAAGGAGTTTGAGAACGTCATGATAATCGCGCTCACCAGTTACAGTTCACCAGCATTCTTGCGCAACATGATACAGGTGGGTGCTTCATCATATCTAGTAAAGGACTCAGCACCTGACCGTATGATTCATACCATTAAAAAAGTTCATGAAACCGGCTTCTACTATGATGATAAGACTGTTGATATGATCTATAATTCAGGACAAGATAGGCTTACGCCAAAATCTCTACTGGATGAAACCCTTAGCGAAAGGGAAAAACAGGTCCTTCAATTGATATGTGAGCAAAAAACCACCTCTGAAATGGCAGATGAACTCTTTTTAAGCCCGCGTACCGTAGAAGGTCACCGCAACAATCTCCTTATAAAGACCGAGAGCCGCAACATGGCCGGCCTTGTTATTTTTGCCCTGCAGAACAACCTGGTCAAGATCTAGTTTTTTTCATGTAAATCAGGAAGTTGGTTAATTGCCAGTATTTTCTTTTATTTGAAAGACAATACATTAGCATGCTTACAAAAGTTTACGGTTCGGCCGTTTTTGGCGTAGATGCCACGACCATCACCATAGAGGTCAATATTGACAAGGGGATAGGTTATCACCTTGTGGGCCTACCGGATAATGCCATTAAAGAAAGCAATTTTCGCATTGCCGCAGCATTACAGAACAATGGCTATAAAATCCCCGGGAAGAAGATCACCATCAACATGGCCCCGGCAGATATGCGCAAGGAAGGATCTGCCTATGACCTTACCATCGCCGTGGGGATCTTGACGGCAACCAGCCAAATCAAATCTGAAAACCTGGACAACTATATCATCATGGGCGAGCTCTCGCTTGATGGAAGCCTCCAGCCCATAAAAGGTGCACTGCCCATTGCCATAAAAGCACAAGAAGAAGGGTTTACAAAATTTATCCTCCCCCTGCAAAATGCCAAGGAAGCCGCCATTGTAAAGGACTTGCAGGTGTATGGAGTTGAGAATATTGCCCAGGTCATCAATCATTTTGACACGGGTGAACCACTTGAAGAAACCATTGTGGATACCCGCACGGAGTTCTACAATAACCTTGAACATCCAGAATTTGATTTTGCCGATGTGAAGGGGCAGGAAGGCATCAAGCGTTGTATGGAAATCGCCGCTGCCGGTGGGCATAATATTATCTTGATAGGTCCGCCTGGTTCTGGAAAGACCATGCTGGCCAAGCGTTTGCCCACCATCCTACCACCCATGACCTTGCGGGAAGCACTGGAAACCACAAAAATACATAGCGTTTCAGGAAGGATGCGCGAACATGTGGGGCTCATGGCACAACGACCCTTCCGCAGTCCGCACCACACCATTAGCGATGTTGCATTAGTGGGCGGGGGCGCTTATCCACAACCGGGTGAAATCTCACTGGCACATAACGGAGTGCTGTTTCTTGATGAGCTGCCAGAATTTAAAAGGACCGTGCTAGAAGTAATGCGCCAGCCGCTTGAAGATAGGGAAGTAACCATCTCGCGGGCCAGGTTTACCGTGACATACCCCAGTAGTTTTATGCTGGTGGCAAGCATGAACCCCAGCCCCGGTGGATATTTCAACGACCCTGATGCACCTGTGGTGAGTTCGCCAGCAGAAATGCAGCGGTACCTGAGCAAGATTTCGGGGCCCTTGCTGGACAGGATAGACATTCATATCGAGGTGACGCCGGTTCCTTTTGACAAACTTTCAGATGAGCAAAAGGCAGAAAATAGTGTAGCTATCAGGGCACGCGTCACAGAAGCCAGGAGCTTGCAAACAGAGCGCTTCCGCGAAAGCGAAACAATAAACTACAATGCCCAGATGGGCGTGAAGCAAATAAAGAAATACTGTAAACTTGATGATGCGTCCAAGGATATGCTTAAAAATGCCATGGAGCGGTTAAACCTTTCTGCGAGGGCCTATGACCGTATCTTGAAGGTATCTCGCACAATTGCAGATCTAGAAGCTTCTCAAGAAATTAAGGGCCATCACATCAGCGAGGCCATACAGTACCGTAGCCTTGACCGGGATGGATGGCTGGGATAGCACAGTTGGTAAAAATCTAATTTAAGATACCTATTAAAATCAATTTATCATTTAACGGCATCATTTTTATCATTTTGTGAATTCCATAAGTATCCTTGTAACTTTAAGTACAAGATGTCGTCTTTTAGCATAGTATTAACACTAATGCTTATCTTAGCAATCAATAAAACAAATCAAATTTTTCATGAGAAAATTAATTTTTAGATCGATGGTGCTATCATTATCGGTTTTGTCTGTGGGTTTTGTTTCCTGTGATGACAAGGAAAAAGAAGCCGATGTTGCAGACGCATCTTTATCAATCGACTACGACAAGTATGAACTGGAGAATGGACTTAATGTTGTGCTTCATCAAGACTCGTCAGACCCTATTGTCTCTGTAGCCATTCAATATGGTGTGGGATCAAACCGGGAAAAACCTGGTAGGACTGGATTTGCGCATTTATTTGAGCACATGCTTTTTCAGGAATCTGAAAACGTACCCCAGGATCAATTTTTCAAGACCATCCAGGATGCTGGTGGTACCTTGAACGGTGGTACATGGCAAGACGGTACGATCTACTATGAAGTTGTGCCAAACAATGCCCTTGAAACCGTGCTGTGGATGGAGAGTGACCGCATGGGTTATTTTATCAATACCGTTACAGAACCTGCTTTTGTAAATCAACAGGAAGTGGTACAAAATGAAAAACGTCAACGTGTGGATAACAATCCCTATGGCCATACGGGTTATGTGATCGACAAGAACATCTATCCTGAGGGGCATCCATACAACTGGCAGGTCATAGGTGAGCTTGAAGACCTTCAAAGTGCAACCGTGGCTGATGTAAAGGAGTTCTATAACAACTTTTATGGTCCTAACAATGCTACCTTGGTCATTGCTGGTGATTTTGATGAATCACAGGTCAAGGACCTTGTGGAGAAGTACTTTGGCGAGATCAAGAAGCACGGTGTCAATGAGCCCCTTAAGGCACAGACGGTAACCTTGGACGAGACCAAGAGACTTTACCACGAAGATAATTTTGCAACAGCGCCACAGTTAAATATGGTGTGGCCCACGGTTGAACAATATTCTAAAGATGCCTATGCGCTTAATTTCTTGTCAGAAATCCTTTCTAGCGGTAAAAAGGCCCCATTGTACAAGGTTCTTGTAAAGCAAAGGGATTTAACTTCCCGCACCAGTGCATGGAACAATTCCGGACAGATTGCGGGTACCTTTAGGGTATCTATTACCGCAAATGACGGTGTTGACCTTGATAGTGTTGAAGTGGGCATCAAGGATGCTTTTAAACTTTTTGAAGAAACTGGCGTGACTGACCGTGATATGGAACGTGTAAAGGCTGGTCTTGAAACTCAATTCTATCAAGGTATAAGCAGCGTGCTGGGCAAATCTTTTCAACTGGCACAATATGATGTATTTACCGGTGATCCTGGCTTTATCAGCAAGGATATCGAGAATATCAAGGAAGTGACCAAGGAAGATGTGATGAGCGTGTATGATAAGTATATCAAGGGCAAGCCCTATGTTTTGACCAGTTTTGTGCCAAAAGGTAAACTGGAACTCGCGGCTTCAGATTCAGAAAAGGCAAATGTGGTTGAAGAAGAAATTACTGAAAATGTGGAGAGTGAAGTTGCTGAAGCTGAAGTTGAAATTGAGAAGACCCCATCTAAGATTGATAGGAGCAAGGCCCCAGAAATAGGTGAATCTCCATCCTTGAATATCCCAGAAAGCTGGACGTCAACACTAGACAACAAGATGGAGGTTTATGGCATTGAGCAAAAAGAGCTTCCGCTGGTAAACTTTAGTATGGTGATAGAAGGGGGGCACCTCCTTGACTCAAAAGAAAAAAATGGAATTGCAAACCTCATGACAGACATCATGATGGAAGGTACCGCCACAAAAACCCCAGAGGAACTTGAGGAAGAAATAGAGTTACTGGGGGCAAGTATCAACATGTACACCACAAATGAGTCCATCATTGTGCAGGGCAGTACGCTTAAGCGAAATTTTGACAAGACCATGGCCCTGGTACAGGAAATCCTGCTGGAGCCCCGCTGGGACAAGGAAGAATTTGACAGGATCATCACAAGTACCGAGAACAGTATAAAACGGGATGATGCAAACCCTAACGTGATTGCAAACCGTGTATTTAACAAGACTTTGTATGGAGAAGATAATCCCATGGCAACGCCCACAAAGGGCACACTTGAGACCGTTGGTAAAATCACTATAGATGATCTAAGGGACTATTATGAGAAGAATTTCTCACCCTCGGTGACCAGGTTCCATGTGGTAGGTGATATTTCGGAGTCTGAAGCACTTGCCGGTCTTGATGGCCTGGAAGAGAACTGGGAGGCTAAAGAAGTAGAAATACCCACATTTGAGGTTTCAAATGACCGTGATAAGGCCTCGCTTTACTTTGTTGATGTGCCTAATGCAAAACAATCTGTGATAAACATAGGGTATATCTCAATGCCCAGGACTGATCCAGATTTCTATCCAGCAGAGGTAATGAACTATAAGTTGGGTGGTAGTTTCTCAGGAAATGTCAATCTTGTGCTTCGAGAAGAAAAAGGGTACACCTATGGGGCACGCTCTGGTTTTAGCGGGACAAAGATGCCAGGTACATTTAGTGCATCGTCAAGCGTGCGTACCAATACCACGGGAGAATCTGTGCAGATTTTTAAGGATGAGATTGCAAAGTACAAACAGGGAATCTCTGAAGAAGACCTGGCCTTTACCAAGAATGCACTGATCAAGTCAAATGCACGCCGTTTTGAGACTAACTACTCCTTGCTGGGCATGCTTCAGGAGATGAGTGCCTATGACCTTGACCCCAAGTATATTGAGAAAGAGGAAGCTACCGTTAACAACATGACCCTAGAGCAGCATAAAGCATTGGCAAATAAATATTTGGATGAATCCAAAATGGCCTACCTCGTGGTGGGTGATGCCGCTACTCAGTTTCAGCAGTTTAAAGACATGGGCTTTGATGAAGTGAAACTTCTTGATAAAGAAGGTAACGAGATCAAACTTGAGGACGTGAAGATGTAATAACCACATCAAATAACTTTAAAGCCCTGCAATTGCGGGGCTTTTTTTATATTTAGGTTCAACTTAATCACCCCATGCAAAAAATCTACCTTTTAATACTTTTACTTTGTAGCCTTGTGGCATGCACCTCAAATCACAAACAGGTTGATTCAGAAAAACCAGGGGCAATGACCATAAAAGATACCGTACAATATACTACCCCACAACTCACGCTGCAGCAGGCAAACAACCTAGCTGAGATGCCACTGACCTGTGTAAATCAAGAGTATCCCAATAAATTGAGCCAGACTATCGGTAACGCAGGTGACCTCAAAGAGCCCTCTGTGCTTCATCCCGCATTTTATGGTTGTTTTGACTGGCATAGCGCCGTCCACGGCCACTGGAGCATGGTCTACTTGCTCAAGACTTTTCCAGATTTGGCGAAAGCCGATACCTTAAAAATCTATTTAAAAAATCACCTTACGGCAAAAAATATAGCGCAGGAAGTTGCCTATTTTCAAGGAGAACACAACAAATCCTATGAGAGGACCTATGGCTGGGCCTGGTTGCTCAAGATCGCCGAAGAACTGCACACCTGGGATGACCCCATGGCGCGCGAACTGGAGCAAAACCTAAAACCGCTCACTGATTTACTGGTAGAAAAGTATGAGGAATTCTTACCAAAACTCAATTATCCCATCCGGGTGGGGGAGCACCCCAATACGGCTTTTGGGATGTCATTTGCCTATGAATATGCAGAGACGGTGCAGGATACTGTATTTCAACAACTTTTGGCTCAAAAGGCCAAAGACTTCTATTTACAAGATAAAGATTGCCCCATGAGTTGGGAGCCGGGCGGTTCAGACTTTTTGTCCCCCTGCCTTGAAGAACTGAACATGATGCGCCTGGTATTGCCCAAGGAGGAGTTCTTGACCTGGGCTGCTGAATTCTTGCCACAATTGCGGGACAAGCATTATGACCTTGCCGTGGGCGAGGTTTCAGACAGGACTGATGGTAAGCTCGTGCATCTGGATGGAGTTAATTTTAGCCGTGCCTGGAACCTTTATGCACTTGCCCGGCAATATCCCGAGTATGCCCATTTAAAAAATCAGGCAGATAAACACCTTGGCTATTCATTGCCCAATGTGGTGGGAGATGATTACGAGGGTGGTCACTGGCTGGGCAGTTTCTCGCTATATGCATTAAAAACTGCGCATCAATAATGCGCAATCCATTAAAAAACATCGGTCCCGGGGCATTGATAGCCGCCGCATTCATAGGCCCTGGCACGGTAACGGTGTGCACCCTGGCAGGGGTTCAGTTTGGGTATGGATTGCTTTGGGCATTGACCCTATCAATTATCGCGACCATCGTTTTGCAAGAAACCGCTGCAAGAATAGGTCTTGTAACTGGCAAGGGATTATCTCAGGTTTTACGGGATTCATTTAAAAACCGGTTTATAAAGGGCTTTATTTTACTTCTTGTGCTTGCCGCCATTGTAGTGGGCAACGCAGCTTATGAAGCCGGTAACCTCAGCGGTGCTATCCTGGGATTGCAGGTCTTTCATGATGGGCAGGTCGCATGCGGCGGTTTTGTTTTCAATGGGTGGAGCCTTTTGATAGGTGTTTTGGCATTTTTTGCCCTGTTCATGGGTAATTACAGGTTTTTAGAAAAACTCTTTTTAGCACTTATCATCCTGATGAGCATATCTTTTATAATCACTGCCATCATCACGGGGCCAGATGTTGTTGAGATAATAAAAGGAGCCTTGATACCCAGCATACCCACTGGTGGTATCCTTACTGTCATGGCTTTGATAGGCACCACTGTCGTGCCCTACAATCTGTTTTTGCATGCCGCGCTGGTAAATCAAAAATGGAAAGGGAAGCAGGATTTGGCTTCCGCCAAAATAGATACCATTGTAGCTGTCGTGTTGGGGGGTATCGTATCCATGTGCATTATTGTCGCGGCCGTGGCAATTCAAAATGGGCACATAAACGGCGTGGCCGAAATGGCGCAAGGCCTGGAACCACTTTATGGCCCGCTGGCCAAATATTGCATGGCGATGGGTATGTTTGCTGCGGGGCTTACCTCTTCAATTACCGCTCCACTTGCGGCCGCTTATGTTGCCCAGGGTTGCCTGGGATGGGATGATGATTTAAAAAACTGGAAGTTCAGGAGCGTGTGGTTTTTTATCTTAGTTATAGGGGTGGTTTTTTCAAGTTTGGGTTTTAGGTCCATCGAGGTCATCAAGTTTGCCCAGGTCGCAAATGGACTTTTACTGCCCATTATTGCCGGCATCTTAATTTGGCTGGCCAATAAAAAATCAATATTAAAAACAAAACTAATTCGCTGTTTAATAATATATTAAGTATCATCATCTTATTAATTACTATAAGCCTTGGGATACTTGGGATTTCAAAAGGCTTTGCATGATAAAACAAATTGACATCAATTGTGACCTGGGTGAGGGTGTGGGCAATGAAGCTGCGATCATGCCCTTTATAAGCTCATGCAATATTGCCTGCGGTGGGCATGCTGGAGATGCGCAAAGTGTCATGGAGGTGGTTGCGCTGGCAAAGGCAAATGGGTTAAAAGTGGGTGCTCATCCATCATTTCCAGACAAGGTGAACTTTGGGCGAAAGCCCATGATGCTCAGTGCTGATGATTTGGGCACGAGCCTACGTAAACAAATACTGCTCGTGCTTGAGGTTTGCGCCCGTGAAAACATCAAGATGAACCATGTAAAGCCCCATGGCGCGCTGTACAACCTGTGTGCGGTTGATGAATCCCTTGCCGGTGTGGTTGTTGATGTCTTACTGAGCACCTGCCCTAAAGTGGTGCTTTTTGCACCTTATGGTTCCGCTATTACGAAAATTGCACATGGAAAGGTCAAGATGTACTATGAAGCATTTGCTGACCGCAACTACAACACAGACCTTACCCTGGTTTCCCGGTCTCAAAAAGATGCCATGATTACTGAAGAAAAGGATATTTTCAACCATGTTTTAATGATGGTGGCGGGGAAGATACGGGTGAAATCAGGGGAGGAAATTGAAACAAAAGTAGATACAATCTGTATACACGGAGATAACCCAAAAGCAGTATCTATAGCAAGATACCTTTACAGTAACCTTATGGCACGCAACATCAAAATAAAGTAAAAACATTGAGTCCTAAAACTCCAAAAATAGCACTACTGGGTGAACAGGGAATCCTGTTGCAATGGGAGCTTGAATTTAAAGAAAAAGATATCCGCTGGCTTCTTGCTGTAAAGCGCTTTATTGAAAATAATATACTTAAAGAAAATATTGAGGTAATAAATGCATATAACTCATTATTAATTAAATGCAATACTTCAATAGAGATTGTTTATAACGTTTTTGAGCAACTGGAAGCCGTAGATTTTGAATCCATTATCCCCTTTGAAAACAATACGGTCATCTATGAAATACCTGTGTGCTACGATGATTTTTTTGCGCTCGATTTACAAGATATGAGTGAGCATAAAAACATGTCTAAACAGCAAATTGTCAATCTACATTGTACTCCTGTCTACACGGTATGCTTTATGGGCTTCCTGCCAGGTTTTGCCTACCTGATGGGAATGGATGCTTCACTGGTCTTTTCGCGCAAGCGCACCCCCAGGAAAAGTATTGAAAAAGGAGCTGTGGGCATTGCGGGCTATCAAACGGGTATCTACCCTAATGCGAGCCCTGGAGGTTGGCAGATCATAGGGAACTGCCCTGTACGGATGTTTGATCCCAAAAAGAAACAACCTTGTATCTTGGCAGCTGGTGATCAACTCAAATTTAAACCGATAACAAAAAATGAACATAAGGAGATAAAACTGATGAGTGAAAAGGGGAGGTATCAACTTCAAACAATTGATAATGGGTGAAGTTGAAGTAATACAACCGGGGTTTTATACCACCGTTCAAGATATGGGAAGGTATGGGGCTGCCTGTTATGGTGTGCCGCAAAGCGGCGTTATGGATGAATTTTCGGCAAAGAAGGCCAACCTGATCTTAAACAATGACCGGAATGCGGCGGTACTTGAGATTACCATGACGGGACCACATTTAAGGTTTCATGGCGATACGCAGCTTTGTATTACCGGTGCCAGGTTTTCCATTAAACACAATGAGATGCTGATACAGCCCTACGAACTGATTGATGTAAAAAAAGGAGATGAAATACGGTTCTTGAACCTAGAAAAAGGGTTTAGGGCCTATTTGGCCATCCAGGGGGGATTTATCAATGAAGAGATTATGGGTAGCCGCAGTCAATATCTTGCCATTACGGAGGCGAGTCGTTTAAGGAAAGGGGACAAGATCACCTTTGCGGAAATAGAGGGATTGCACAGCAGGACACGGTCAAGGATAAGTAAGGAAGATTCATGGTTGTTCATGGACAGGGTAGAGGCATACCCTGGACCAGAATATGATGGGCTTACCACAGGACAAAGGGATTTCTTGATAAACAATCCATTTGAACTCCTGGCCACTTCAAACCGAATGGCCATCAACTTTAAACATAAGGTCAAAGGTGGTGTGGAAGATATCAGGACTTCCCCAGTACTTCCAGGTACCGTACAGTTGACACCCGCGGGCGATATGATCGTATTGATGAAGGATTGTCAGGTTACCGGTGGTTATGGGCGGATATTGCAGGTATCTAAAGAGGGAATGATTGTCCTGGCACAAAAAAGACCGGGGGAATCAGTTCTTTTTACCGTTGCCCACACCATGATCCATTAGATACTGGCTAAAAAGCTCAATGGCATCTCCCGTATCTATTTTTTTCTCCACATTCTCCACATACTCCCGGGTATAAAAATCATAT
Source organism: Cytophagaceae bacterium (assembly GCA_002710685.1). Lineage (GTDB taxonomy): Bacteria > Bacteroidota > Bacteroidia > Flavobacteriales > Flavobacteriaceae > Leeuwenhoekiella. The sequence goes on from PALD01000066.1 coordinate 69,383, forward strand.
TTAAGGCGGTCCCAGATATCATGAATCTGGTCAGGATACTTATTGTGGTCAATTTCTCCTATCAGCCCTCTTTCTTGCGCAATACGGAACAAAAGGCCAATAGTCTTCTTAATATCTTCAAGTTCTTTATGGTACATACAATGTTGATTTGGGGTCAACAGATAATATACGAAATTTTTGAATATTTGGTTTTTGTCAACTAGAACATTTTTTCCTCTTTCTTATATTCTCTTTTAATACCGGCAATCAAGGTGGTCTCATCGATGACATCACTCTTTTTCTTGAGAGAAAGTAAACAGCAATAATGCATGATATTGAGTATGTTTGCCCCAGTTATGTCATAGTTTTTTGCAATTGATTTAATATCGATTTGCTTATGGTATGTAAAACCCTTGGGCAGGTTTGTCTCCCATAGTGCAATACGCTCTTTGTATGTGGGGTTCCTAAACTCTATAATGGCCTGAAACCTCCTTGTAAAAGCAGCATCAATATTGTTTTTAAAATTTGAGGCGAGGATGATGAGCCCAGGGTGTGATTCTAGTCTTTGCAGCAGGTAAGAAACCTCTTGATTTGCATACTTGTCATGCGCATCGCGTACGTTTGTACGCTTACCAAAAATGGAATCAGCTTCATCAAAGAACAATATCCAGTCCTTATCCTTTGCCTTGTCAAACAGGTTGGATAGGTTCTTTTCGGTTTCACCTATGTATTTTGACACGACCACAGAGAGGTCAACGCGGTAAACATCTTTACCTGTATACTTGCCCAGTAGGCTTGCGGTAAGTGTTTTGCCCGTTCCTGGAGGACCATGGAACAGTGCTCTGTAACCAGGTTTAAACTTTTCTTTTTTGTCATACTCCCGCCGCAGGATTTGTTCATATTGCAGCCAGGTCTCGATTTCCTGGATTTCTTCGATGGTTTCTTCGGCCAGTATCAAGTCTTTCCACTCAAGTTTTGTCTCCAGTTTTTGCGCGGGAAAATCAATACTCAACTTGGGATCTGGTATGGTCCCGGTAAGAAAATAGTGGGCATAATCTGGAGCAAGTGTCAACTTGCCACTGGTAAAGGGTTCGCCTTTAGGCGAAAGGTCCAACGATAGGACATGGTTTTGTATCAAGGTGCCGTTTTCTCCCAGAAACGGCAGGGCTTGCATGCGCTGGCTGGTCACGGTCCCCCCCAGCAGGAAAAGGACCGTTTCTCCTGTGGGTAGGATGCCGCGGTGGTTAGAACCCTTGATGCCGCCCATTTCCGGCAATTCGCCACCCCGCGGGAATTCATGTGCCACGGTCTCGGTTATGAGTTCTGGTTTGAGAAAGGGGGCAAGTGCCAGGAGGAGAATGATTGTTTCTTCGGTGGTGAGGGCATGTTGTTTTACGCTTTTGGCGAAAGCCATATCACCTATTTTTGAGAGGTCACAAAGGGGGATTTCATTTACTGAGGCCTGCATATTCTGCAACCTCCAGCTCAAGACGTTGCCCAGGTAGTCCATGGCATAATCCAGGCCATTGTTGAATTGTGATTGCTTGCTCATGCTGAATATCGGTTGTAGGCGCGTTCCATTTTTGTGTGGTAGTTGTTGCTCTCATAGGCCGGCCCGTTGTAGCCTTTTGCAAACCGGTGCCAGTCTTTTGCCCTGAGTGAGGGAATTAAATTGTTGACTTCAAGAAATTTGCCAAAAGCCTTGAGGTGGTTGCGCTCGTGCTCGTACATCTCGGCCACAAAGGCGTCAATTGACAGATAGCCCAGGGGTTCATAATTAAAGCCCATGATCTGGAAACTGCCATAGCTTGCTGATGCGTATGCGGCATCGTGCACGGCATCCTCATCGCTCATGCCGGCGGCTTTCTCCAGGCGTTCATACTCTGCACTTCCTCCCTTGTAATATTTTTTGGTCCATGATTTATAGAGTACATCCTGGGTGAACTCGTTGATTTTTTCAACGGGGCTTATGCCTCTTTTTTCTAGCTGTCGCCAGAAGATATGACCCTCAAAGAGGATGCGGGGCCTACCATCTATTAAAAAACCCTTGCCGTTGCTCTCTACCTCGTTGACGGCCTTTACCGCTGCGAGCTCAACGTCATACTGATGTGCAAATTCCTTGAGGTCATCCTCTCCCAGGAGCTTGTCGCCAAAACTCAGGACATTTTGTTTGGCCGTTAGTAGTTTTGCCCATGTTTTTATGCCTACAATGCCATCAATCACAAGGTTGTTCTTTGCCTGAAAATCCTTGACGGCAGCATCAGTACCCAAATCAAAATAGGTGCTTATGTTTATATCATATCCCAGTTCTTTAAGGATTTCTTCCAGGAAATATACTTCTTGGTCACTTGAACGGTAACGTAGGGTTTTCATGGTATGTTTATTTATTGTATTCTAGCATGCTTTGAGGATCATCTAATGGGGCAGTGAATTTTAAGGTGTCATTGAGTTTGCCTAACCTATCTTTATCGATAATCATATAATCCCCTTGTTTTTTTGCAAATGTGGTAGCACCTGCATGTAAATAAAATTTCTTGCCAGTTGCTGACCCTCTATCTGTATAAACAAAACTTGCAATGATCTTGAATGAACCTTCAATTTTGGTTATGATCAACAGGTTTCCATATACGTTGTATCCATTTGGGTTAATGTTTGATAGGTAAACTGCATATAGGTTTTCATGTTCAGGGTGATCATAACAATCTATCCTGAATAATATTCTTGTCGTTGCCGGGGTTTTGTTTTTGGATTTTTCGTAATAAAATAAGGGCTTTGGACTTTTAAGTTTTGCCCCAAAACTATTATACAGGGGAACATCCAAATACTTCTTAAGATTATCAACTCCAGAATTATACAATTTTATATCAGGTTGATCAAGTAAATCCAGGTTTTTTGCTTCTTCTTGAGAGAATGCTTTTATAAATTTCTCTATTTCTTCCATCAGTTCATGCTTTTTATAAGTGTATCATCTGGCCCTATGGGTTGGATTCTTATATTGTGTGGAGCACTTTGACCATCAATATAAACGTTCATGATATCATATTCTACTCCCTGGCACATTCTAGGGTCTTGTTTTCCGCTCAATATCGAATAAATTTCATTTAGATCAGCGTCATTAACATCTGACTTCAATATTCTCAAAGCCTGTAGTATTCCATCATCATTTGCCACTTTATACCGGGCGGTCACCAATAAGTCAAAGGTTACAAGTCTCCCAGGATTACTATTTGAAATTGACATTATGGAGCTGTGTACTTGTTCTTCAGCATTGAGCATTGTCTGAGTATTATAAGTATCACTGGTTAAAATCAAGTTGAGTCCTCCTCGGTAACCAGAACCTCTAAACCAGTCAGCTAGTAAATGTGCTGAGTGCAAAGCAGGTAGATTGCTTGTGTCGTAGCCCTCTGTAATTATTTTGCCACTACTGTCTACCCTTCCCCTTGTTCCAGGTTCCTTTACCATTAGATTTGAGCCCATGACCACATGTGTTATTTCGTCATTTGCAGCTTGATCGATGCCCATTCCTACGTCAAAATGAATCAATTCATCAGTATCAAGCCCTTCTGGGCCATAATTATATTTTAAGAAGAAATGACCACTATCTATAGTCAACTCTACATTTTGGGGTTTATATTCACTATGATCGCTTTCACCTGAATTATCTTCGGTAATGTCACCAGATTCCCATTGTTGATTAAATTGATCAAATGGATTTACTTTATCCCTTTCTTTTAATTTTTCCCAGTTAAACTGATGTTTCACCTTGTTATCGGCTGGTGAACTGGCATTTTCATCTACTTCCTTTACAACTGCTTTATAATGTGAGGTCTTGTATTTTGCCTTGATTTTAGTGTTGGGTGTGACGGGAACGGTAAGACTATTGCTTTCGCCAAAAGCTTGAAATAATTTTTTGAGGGTATCGGCGAGGGTTTCTTCCTCCCCTTCAATTTTATTATCGAGAGAAACACTTACCTCACCATTATCATCTTCTCTATCTGCGGTCTGCACATCACTTTTTAAGGTGTTCAACTTTCCTTCGGCCGAAGCAATCAACCCGTTAACCTCTACTTTCTTTTCATCTGGAAAGCCCTGTGTATTTATTTTTCCTTTCCATTCGGTTATTTTTTCTTCGACCGCAATGGGGTTGCTCGCGACCTTGACTATGGGATTACCACTACTTTCATCAACCCATAGGCGGTGTCTTTCTTCACCATCTGTGAAATTTACGGTTTTGCCAATTTCTCCATCTCCTTCTTCTCCTTCAGCAGCAGATCCATCAGGATTTCTACCCACCCCTAATCTTTGAAGGACTCTTCTTCCCATCTGTTTCGCCTTCAATATCAACTTGTCAATTGCCTTATCAATGCGCTTCCTGATCTTGCCAATGAGCTTTTGTACTTTTCGCGCAAGCCCACCTATACCTAATAGATTGGCCAAAAAGCCTATGATGACGGGAACTGCACGCCCCAGTGCCTCTTCTATCTTGGTGGCTATGGCTGTGACGTTTCCTGCGGCGACCGCTTGTACACCCTCAATAAATGCATTGACAAGGGCTATGATTTGACTGCCGCGCTCGATAAAGAATTTTACGATATCAATGATCATCATGGCTGCCTTTACAAAGGCTCCTGCCGGGCTCATCAGCCCCAGCACCCATTTAATACCAGCCTCGACCACTTGGGAGATGATCATTTCCTGTATGGCATCAATAACCGTCTCCTTGAGGTCGTTAAATTGTTCCTTGAGGTATTCCCAAACCCCGGCAATACCCTGTGTCCTGATAATCTGGAAGATTTCAAAACCTACCTCAAGCGCCTGTACCACGGGTTCTCCCAGTAGCTTTACTGCTTTTTGACGCATATAATCCCAGGTCAATCCCAGAACCTGCATCACCAGACTGAAGATTCCCTTGAGGCTAAAGATATCATCTGGTATCGTGATGCCCATGGGGCCAAGCGCGCCCGTGAGCCAGGTTACAAGACCGCTCATCAGGTGGCGTAGTATATTCTTGCCAAAATTGAGGAAACCATCTTTTACGCCACGTAGCAGGTTGCCCAAAAAGCCTATGGGGTCAGAGATTATTGCCCCTATCGCCGATATCGCTGCGCTAAGCAGGTTGGTGAGCATATTCTTAATCTCAATGATCGTGTTGATGACACCTACCACAGCATCCAGGGCCATGTCTATCAAGCCCCGGTTTTCTGCCTGCATTTCTTCTATGCGTGCATCCACTGCTGCGAGGCTTTCTTGATATTGATTGGCCAGCGCATCTATGAGTTCATCCTGCTTGCTGTTTACGTTATCTGTAAGTTCATCAAACTTGTCCTGTATTTCATCAGCGGCTTCCTGGCCTATGGACTGCAGGTTTTCTGGCAGAGAATCAACATAGTCGCTTACCTCTGTCTTGCCCTGCTCAATGCGCTGTTGTGCCTCGGTTAGTTTTTCTGCAATGTATTGCGAGATGGACGTGAGCTCACCATCCATGGCCTCGATGTATTTTTCCCTTCCTTCTACAAAAAATGCATTGACTTCATCTGGAAGACCGGTGAATGCATCGCCCACCCAGGTCAAGGCACCGCCCACGCCACTATAACGCTCGTCTTTGTACGCATCCATCTTGCGCTCCACATAATCTTCAAAAATTGTTTTGGCCCTTTCAGCAGCTGCTGTGAACTTTTCAGTTACCTGTTCATCAAGTGCTGTAAGTATGGTCTCAACATCTGTTTTTGTGCTTTCATAGATGGTGTTGATTTCACCTGCAATCCTTTCGCGTTCAGCGCTATCCTGGGTAGAGGTGCCTTGCTGTTGTTGCATTACGGTATGCAGCGCACCGTCGCGACTGGTGTGCATTTCTTGAAGTCCCTGGGCACTTTGCGATTGTGCAGATTGTTGTGAGGCGCCAAGTGTTTGTGATTCCTGTTGCCTGAAGCCTTGTGGCGCTTGCTCAGTATGCTCCCTTGCCTGGGTCTTAGAATCCAGTGCACCTGTAAAACTGGGTTCGTTGCTATTGGCCAGCATCTCGTCGGTAACTTCGTTATCCTGCATTTGCTGGTCAACGCTCTGCATATTTTCTTGTAGTGGCTGGCTGACCTCTGCATCACCACGACGGGGCGGCATGGCCTGGGCCGCAGCCACGGGAGCTGGCGGCGTGCCCACGTTTGGTTCGGGGAGCGGGGTTACCTCACGTTCTGGGACGGCATCTGTATTGGGTGGGGCAGTGGTGGCCTGTTCAATGGGGCCTGCAGCATTTTGCCTTTCGGCAGAAGCCATCTGGGTACCGGCATCCGTGACTTCATCAATATTGTTGTTGTTTTCAAAGTCATCTGCTTCCTCCTCGTTTGCCGGAAGCTGCATTGCCTCGATACGGGCCATGAGCTGGGCCTTGAACGCCGCTGCATCAAAAGTACCTGGTTCTTGCTCGTCCATGACCTCCACCTGACTTGCCTGTGCTGAGCCTTCCCGTTCATTTGTGGGTACGGGAGATGCACTTTGTGCCGCTGCCGATGCCTGTGTGGCCGGCTCAGTGGCCTGTTGCCCACCGGCCCTGTTTTCTACTTGTTGTTCAGCTGCCCGGAAATTAGGGTCTTCTTCTGGGGAGCGGGGAGTGGTGTGCACGGCTTCTTCAGTTGCCGGTTCACCACCCGTGGCCTGGGGTTGTCCTTCAACCGCTGGTGGTGCGACATGTATATCTTGCCCTTCAACAGGGGTGGTATCGGCCATGGTGCTTGTTGCTGTTTGGCTTTCGCCGGAAGGCAATTCATTGTTTGAAGAGGGGCTTTGCGTTGTGGCATTAGCCGTTTTGGCAAGATTTTCGCCTGCTTGTTGTGGCTGGGCGTTAGGTGCTACAGCGCCCTGCTGGATGGTGTGCGTCAACTCATGTGCCAGCAGCGTGTCTCCTTCACGGGTGCCGGGCTTGAAGTTGCCCTGGTTGAAATAGATGTCGCTGCCGTTTGTGAAGGCTTTTGCACCCAGTTGTTGATTCATTTGTGCCGCAGTTGAACCATCATGGATGCGCACCCCGCTCAAATCTGTACCAAAACCTGACTCCATTTGCTGGCGGGTACCCTGTGGGAGTTGCTGTCCGGTGCCCCTCGCCGACCGGAGCTGAGAAGATATATTCATGTTTACTGGGCCGGGGGTGTTGCCTATGCGCAACATCTGGACTTCTTCTTCTTCCTCCTTGGACTGGACTTCTTCTTCCTCCTCCATTTGCACATCCTCATCATCTTTGGGCTGTATGGACTCTTCCTCCTCCTGCTTTTGGATTTCCTCTTCTTCGGTTTTTTGTATTTCTTCGTCCTCCTTGTGCTGTACCGTTTCTTCTTCGGCTTCCTTTAGTTGAACATAGGGTGTGATGCTTTGTGCGATGGGTTTTTCGCTTTTAAGCTGGACACTGGGTGTTGCGGGAGAGAAAAAGGGCTGGCTTTCATTGCCCGAGGTCTTGTTTACCACTTGTTCTGCAACGTGGTCTGCTTCGGTTTCATAAGCATCTCCCTTTTTACCTACTTTGAGTTTTGCCTGAATGCCAAAAAATGGACCGTTATCCCTGCTTTGCGCGGGAGTGGATCGTGCGGTCTTATTTTTGGCGAAAGCCTGCATCAATTGTTAGTCTTTGAGGTTGAAATTTTTTGTATGGTGGTGCGGTCGAGGGTGGTTTTTTGAATATAGGGCTTTAACTGGCTGTACTGGGGTGACAGCTGTACCTGCTGTAGTTTTCTTATTGCGGCAGAGTCAACCGTGGCCATGGTAACGGGATAATTAGATAGGGTGGAAGAAGCGGTGGGACGTGTGGTCACGGGCAGGTTGTTTGCATCACTTGTGCCGTTCACGCTGGCATCTATAGTGGTCCCGGAAGTGGTTCCTGACCCAGTAGGAGATGTATTTGCAGGGGCGGTGTCCCCATTGACGGCTTGCTCAAGCTCTTGCTGTATCTTTGCTACTTGTTTTAGATCTTTTGCCTCAGGGCTTGTGGGTTCTTTTTGTAATGCCTTGTTGGCAAAGACTTCAGCTTCCCTGCCTTGATTGAGCAGTATTTTTGACAGGCTGATGTGTGTATAATCCCGGCTTGATCTTGCCCGGGGTATCACCTTATCTGTTATGGTGGCTACTTCTTCCTTGAGTATGCTGTCTGTGGGGTTTTGTATCAATTCCCGTTGTTTTTCTTTAAGGGAGACTATGAGGCCGTCATATTTGATTTCCTGTATGCTGGGATAGCCCACCATGATGATGGGGATCAAGAAAAAGAGGAAGAATGATTTGATTTCCTTTCCTTTAACGATATAAAAGATCATCCCGGCAATAAGAACCACAAAGAGTCCTATGCCCATGAAAAGGAATATCTTCTCAAAATACGTTATGTGATTCATGCTGTCTTGTATTTATGGTTTTATTGAACAAGCTGTACTGCTTTATCCACAACAAGCTTGATGGCGGCATTTTTAAAGAGGCCTATCCTGATGTTTGATATCCCAGCCTTGTACAGGCTCTCCATGATAAGGATGTCCTTCTGGCTCTGTAAGAGGACTTCCAGCTCAGCTGGGGTAATGGCGCCCTGTGCCATGAGGGAGGCCCATCTTTCCAGTTTTTCTCGGGAGTTATCAAGGAAGACCCCTACATCTTCCTTGATTTTCTCTCCTTCTTGACCAAACCTCTCTTTAACAAGGTCTAGCATATCGTTTTTTACTTCTTTAAAAAAATTATTAAAATCCATGGTCCTAGGGTTGTGTGGTTAGTAGTTTGAGCAGGGAACTTTCGGCATCCTTGCTTTTTTTGGATTCATAATCAGCCATGAGGTCAAATACATGTTCTATCTGTGGAAGGTATTCATCCTTGAATGCCGGGCTCATGGTAGACTGTTCTTTCCAAAGGGCGATAAATTTTTGCAGTGATGCCGCATCGCTGGCGAGATACTGCCACATCTTCACGCTAATCTCATTGCGCTCCCTTGCTTTTTCATAAGCCACCATTTGCAGGACGTGGCTCTTTAATTCTTCTACCTCCATGGTATGGGCGGTGTATGGAGTATTGGAGACATTGATCAAGCTCATGGCCTCTGCTTTTACCTCCAGCGTTTCGGTAAAGCTATACTGGTCATAAAGTGCGGTGGCACAAGAAGCCAGTATGAGTGTCAATGTGAGGATAAATGGTATGCGTTTTGACGTTTTCATGGTTACCAGGTTATATAGATTGATTTTTTGAGCCATTTAGGTTTTAGTATCGCAATGCTCCACGGAAGTTTTTCCAGCAAGAGGTCAACGGCCCGCCGGTGCACGGTAACCTTGATTTTATCTTCCAGAATCTCAACTTTGCCATCCCGTTGAAGAAACTCTGTGCGCAATGCATCAATAGAGGATGATTTAAGCGCTGACCAGTGTTGCAATACCGCAAGCAACAAGGCATCAGCTTCCTTTTTTACTTTTTTTGAAAGTCTTATCTCACGTTCTACGGGCATCCCGGCAGGAAATGAGCACAGGATTTTTTCAAATACCACTTCGTGTTCATAGGGCAATGTCCTGGCTGTGGCCAAATAATGCAGGAGGTGGACCGTATGATGTATCTTCTTATGTCTAATTGCCCCAGAATCATCAAGATATCCCACGGCGGTAAAAAGGTTTTTAAGAAAGGGATGCAGTATAGCAAGCCCCAGGTTATTTGTGATGACTGTGTTATCTCTGGAACTGCCCAGGTCGATAACATCTTCTAGTTCCCGGTTTTCATCCTGATCAATTAGGGGCGTGGAGGGTTGCGGAGTTTTTAGAATGTCTTTTTTATGGTCTGGGTGTGAGACAATAATCTCAATGTTGCCTTCTGACTTTACCGTTGCACGGACATCACAATTCAATACAATGCAGAGGTGGGAGGCTGTTTTATTGGCTACAGCCAAAAATTCTTTTTTATAATTACCTCCCTTATATACCTCCCTTATGATTTGCGTAATTGCCTCCAGGTTTCTTGTTTCATTTTTAGTTACGGATGTTTTAAGTAATTCTTTTAAGTATTTGATATATAAATTATTGTATTTTAAATCATGAATGAATACTTTAAATGATTTTGTATTGATAACCTCATCTACAGCATGCGTATCTATACCCTTGTTTATCTTGAATAGCAGTACATGGATAAACTCAACCTTGTTGCTGTATTGGGCAATCAACCTACTGTGGGAGCTATTGTTTTTAAATAGCATTTCACTGTGTAATATGGTTGAATCCTTGCGGAGATATCCCAGGATCATATCAAGATCAAGCACTTCGTTTTCCCTAAAAAACCAAGGCAACCTACCCGTGTTCAAGAAGTGTACAAAAGCTTCATATTGTCGTTTTTCGCCACTGAGCGATGACTTTTTTTGCCGTAAGGCAATATCATTTTCTAGTTCTCTATTTTTTAATGGATAACCTTTCGTTCTTGATTTTAAGGGTAGGTCACCAAGTTGAACAAGGCTCTTTTTTATTTCGCCCTTGAGCTTTGAAATAATCTTATTCTTTAATGAGAAAGTATCATACCTGCCATTATCAGTAACCTCGATTGATAAATCGTGTACCTGATGGTGATACCTGGGGTCAATGCCCAGTCCATCAAGAAAGCCATACAGTTCAGGAAAAACCTCATGTTTAAGGAACACATCAATGGTATCCTTGATGGCAATGGCCTTCTTGATGGTATTTGTGTTGACATCTACCACGACCTTGTTTATGATATGTTGCTGGTGGTCCTTCATTTTATTTTATAAAACCCTGAATGTTTTTTGCATGTGATTTAACGGCTTCTGACTGTGCATTATCAACAAGGTTATTGATATAGGCCTGCAAGTCCTCACCAGGATTAAAATCATCCCTGTGCTTATAGAATGAGTCATCTGCTGCCGGGTTAAAATGGTTTTCTATATTGAACATTATCCCGCCCAGGTTAGCTATTTTTTCATCTGTGTGGCAGCGTATGAGATTATAGAATAGTTCAATGCTCAACCTGTAAAGTTCAAAGTATGGACTGGGTTGTTGCTCTCCATGAATCATTTCTATGGCCGCCATTTTACTGTCTTCAATTTGCTTAGAAAATGTATTCTCTATAAGGCCTATGTTTTCACCATTCCAATATTTAGGATCGTTCAGCACCGTATCGTAGATGCCTTGTAATCTTTCAGTTTCAGTTACCAACCATGTTTCATCACCGGCATTTTTCAATATTTCATCAATTTTCTCAACATTTGCCTGGGAGTTGTCCTGTGCGTTTTTAGTACAATCCTTCTCGATGTTGCCCTCAATCCTTATGTTCTTTTCTGGAACGTCAATGGTACCACATGGGGGGTTGGTAATTACAAGCTTTAACTTGCCTTCCAACGGTGCTGAACCTGGAAAGAAGACCTGGTTACCTTTTGCTTCGGGCATGTTTTGCCCGTTGAATGTCCATTTATATTCCGCACTTGGGCTATTAAAGGAACACGTAACCACGAGAAAATCTTTTCCTTCTTTTGATACCTGCTCTTCTGTTAAGGTCGCGGTAGCTACCTTTTTGGCCACTGTAACATCAATACTGTTGCCATCTTCCACATGTATGGTATGCGTGCCCACACCGGCTTTATTTGGCATAAAAATCCATTTGCCATCAGTATTTTTGCTCACTGCTCCCTCTTTTTCAGTACTTACCACCGCTTGAGAATCAGAAGGGGTCAGGTTTATGAAGACCGCGGCGTTGTCGCTACAAAATGACCTTCCGTCGATTGATATTGATGGAGGAACAATATCCCGAACTTCGATTTTTACAGTTTTTTCATCAGATTTTATTTCGCCGCAAGGCCCTACACTTACCGTTAACTGCAAGACGCCTTCCCGGGGTTCTGAAAGTGGAAAGCTTACTTTTTTATCAGTAAATGATGTAAGCACTTCATCATTGAATGCCCACGTATATATTGCCCCAGGTTCATCAAAGGTTGTCTCGTACACCCTGTTATTTGAAGTAGGGTCATCATGACCATCCTCTATTACGGGCTTACCTGGCCTGGCGGTAACGGTTACCGGGATACTGTTTATGGCATCTGTTGAGGTGATGGTGTTAAGGCCTTTTTTGGCTTTCGCCGGAATAAACACAAATCCTTTTTCTCCTGGCTCGACACCATCGCCTTCTATCAGGATATCTGCACCTTCGGGTATGACATCAATGGAATATTTATTTTCATCATTGTCACAGAATTCTGTAGTATCCATAAAAATGCTAATTTCATCTTCTTGAACATCAACATCTAGGGTCACCTCGTTACTTTTTAAGTCTGGACAAGGGGATTGTGGTATGATAAGGGATAGGGTTGATGTTGCCCTCAAGCGATCAAGTTTTATCTCTATTGCTGAATCTTTTAGTTCTTCATCCTGTTCTCCGTTAAGTAGCCAGATATATTCAAGGTCATCATCCTTGATACTGGAGGATATCGTGTATTTCTTTTCTTTAGCATCAAAGGCCTTCACAATGCTCAGCTGCTTGATACGTGTGGAGATCAAAACATCAATGGTATTGCCTCCCACAAGGGTTATTTCATGGGGTCCGGGCTCCACTTCAGATGGAATAAAAAAGAATTGGCCATCTCTTTGAGTTACCCCTTTACTATCAATGACCACATCTTTACTGGGTGGAACAACAAAAATTTCATAAGGTTCTTTGTCACCCTCGCAGAACTCGGTGAATTCCATTTCAATCCTGGTATCCTGTTGTTCAACAATATCTATTTCAATGATTTCTTCGCTTACTTCTGCTCCACAAATATTCCCTGTAAGGGTAAGAGAAGCAGTAAGTCCATAAACATTTTTGTCATAGTCTTGACTTATTTTAACCGTATGAATAGGATTTTCTGAGGTGTACTCTACATCATCTATTACCCATTTAAATGTAAACCTACGTGGGTTGAAGTTGTTTTCATTGACAAAACCAAACTCTAGGTTAACCGAGTTGCCCCGCAGTGAGGTGGGCTTTTGGGGTGTGTAGGTGATGGATAGGGCAGGTTTTTTATATGCAGTAAGTTTTGCATTGGTCAATTGGCCGTTTACGGTAAAGCTCAACGGTACATCATATCCATTAAAGTCAACCGGGTCAATATGTATTGAATTACCTGATATGGTAACTCCGGTTATTGAAGAATCCGTAAGGGAGACAATACCATCCTTAGGGCTCACGGTCATGCCCACGGTGATGCTTTCTTCACCTTTTTCATCAAGGCAGAGTTCATCTTCTTCAAGGATGATGGTTCCCTGGCCCACAAGGTCTGGCACGATAAAGCCTATAGGGGCACAGTCTGAACAACATTGATAGGGTAGGCAAAAGTCTGCCACGACAGTATTGACGGGTATGGATTGATCCTCTGCATCACGTACCGCCCCAGAATAGACCAGGACAAAAGTACCCCCCATGGGAACACCTGCCTTATGCTCAAGCCCAGGATGCTTGCGGGCAAAATTTTCAAGGATAAGGTCATCAAGGATGGCTGTCTTTCTATCCTGTATCTCGGTAATCAATATTTCAAGTCTTTCAGCAGCACAGCAATTTTCCTGTAACCTGTACAGCAAGGTCATGTACACGTTTTCATACCCCACCCATTCATAGGTTGAATTAGGCGCATAGAAAATCTTGTTTACATCATCAATGGCTTCCGTGACATAGTTGCACAGGTCATCCATTGCTGATGAGAAATTCTCCTTGGTAGATTCAGTCACCTGGTTGAGGGTTGCAGGTATATAAGATGAGGCGACCTGTAAAAGTGCTATGATCTTTGCGGGGATCTCCCTGCTTATCTTGACCACATCTGTCTTGACCTCGGGCTGTAGTGGGTATAGTTCTTTTACATTCTTGTCAAAATCTGCAAAGATGTCCAGGTAGTTGCCCACATATTTATCAGTCAGGATATTCTTTATCACAAGGCCCAGGTCATCATTTTTAGTGTTCAATTCTTCCTTGACCACCTTGTTTACGGGTACCTCTTTTTTAATGGGGGCGATATATTCAATACCTGGGTTGAGCGGTACGCGTACCTGCTTTGAATTTTCAGTGGTTGGGGCCTTTGTATTTTTTTCAGCTGAATCTGCATTGGCAAGTATCGTGGCCCTTGCGCCAGTAGCCGTTGTTTTTGAATCGCTCAATAAACGTAACGTGCTGCCAGCAGTCTTTTCTGTATTGAGGGACATGCCGGTGCTTGCACGTGTAAACATGCCACTTGCATAGTTGTGCAATCCCGGTGTCCTTAGATTAAAGCCGCTAAAGAACTTGGTCACATCCGCATTAAGGCAATCTTGTTCTGCCGTCCAGCCCTTTAGGCTTGTTTCCAGGAACCCAAAATGACAGGCATATTCCTCCAGGTCAACATCCTCTATCTTTTGATCTATGCTCACTGCCTTGATGTCAAAAGACAGTCCCATGTCCTTCTTAAGGGTTTCAAGTTCCTTGATGACATCATCATATTCCTTGCCCTGTACACCTTCAATCCTCAAGAAATCATAATCTGACAAATCATACAGTAGCGGGTTTTGTATTGAAGAAGCCTTGTTCAAGAAATCCTTATGGTAGCTGAGGTTATAACTTTCGCGGTAAGCGGCCGTCATATCATAATCCCAGGCCTGCAAGAGCACATTGGACACGTCATAATAAAAAGGTATTGAGGCCGCATTGTGGGTAGCGCCGCCCTTGGCCCCCAGCAATGAAGGGTACCACATGGATGGGGTTATCTTTATTTCGCTATCAGCGAAAAGCTTAAAACTTGCACACAGTGTTGCAAGGCGCTGTGACAGGAATTTTGCACGTTTGAGAAACTCACTGCTGGGGTGCAGCTCTGAATGGTAAAAAGCATGGCGGTATTTTGGTATCCTACCTGTATATCCCAGTTGTCCCAGCATGATATGCTTAGGGAAAGCCTCTACCGTGGGGCAGCATTCTACTTGAATGCGGTATAGCAGGTCCTTGATGCCGGTGTACGTTTGTACAAGGTCCCTCACATGGTCATAGACATATTGAATATTGAGGCTCGGGAGGTTTGACTTCAGCTTTTCCAGGTGGTCATTAATGTTGTTCTTGGCTTTCGCCGAAATTTTTAAAAGCGGTGAAAACCCATCATAAAGTGCTTGATATCCCCTTTGTAGCTCATTGATGGTAACAAGGATTAAGCCTTTGTAACTATTGGAAAGCGCCGCATAGGTCTGGGTGTTTATCTGTACCGCAAATGAGGGAATGGTGATAAACCTTGATATATCAAGAAGGCCTGTATTTAACTTAAGGCTTGGGTTGATACGGGTGGGGATCGTGTTTGTTGATACCCTTTCTGTCAGGTTCTTGAAAATTGTATTTTCCTTGATGGATTCTGTGCCAGAGCTTGTTTTTTGACTGGTCAGCCCTTTGGTTAGCGATGCGGTATCGATGACCAGGTCTTTTCTAAAGACATCCAGGTCAAGCAGTGCGGTAAGATCAATCTTAGGCGGATTCTTTTGCTCCTGCACACCGGTTTTCAACAATAACCTGGGCATCTTGATTTCGGGGAGCAGGCTGTAGACCCCCAGGGTGTCATGTCTGGTAAACACGTTGTCCATACCCGTGATGAGGTCCATATCTTCTTCATTGGCAAGCAGCACGCGCAAGCGGGCCACGTGGCGTTCACCTTGGTTGTCACAATTGGTCTCGGTACATATATCCGGGGTTTTGGGATAAGATTCCAGGTAGAGCAGTACGACCTTGTTGTTAAGGTCTAGCAGGTTGAGTGATGAGTCCTCATCGGTTTGGGTTCCTTCGGGTATGAGTTCCCAGAGGTCTATCTGTGCTTCATCTGCGGCACCGGCATTCTTGATAAAGTGCGCATATTTTGCCCTTTTATCTTCAAACTTCTTGAAAAAGGTATAGTTTATTTGGCCTTGCACCAAGAACTTCTCGCCATCTTCATTTGTACTCAACAGTTTTAACAGGTCCCCATCAGTCGTGAGGGCGCATCCCTGGGTTATGGAGATGACATTGCCGGTCTTGCTTACCTGAAAACCACAGGCGATTCCCGCTCCGGTAAGGCATACGCGTGATAACCTGTCTTGATCTTCAAAGAAGTTTATAAACTCATTGAGCTGGCCAGCGGTAAGCACCTGGTCATCCACAAATGCCCTGTAGTCCTGTGTAATTTTTTTTAATAATGCTTCCATAACCGTATGGTTTTATAGTTTGCCCAAATTGGTCCTACCCAAAATGATTTTTCGTTTTTCTGATGTGTTTTCTGGTGTTTCATCTGTTTCCTGTGGCCTGCAACGGTGCAAGAAGCCTTGATGATAAATTGTATGGAGGGTGCTCATGATCTTGTTGAGTGCCTTCATTTTTTCTTCGTCTTGATCCTGGCCTATATCTGTTTTGCTCAGTAGCCAGTCTTTATAAGCTTTTTCAAGGATGACCATTTCATTTTCATCTGGGGGGTCGCCATTTTCATCCGTGTAATTTGTGGGATAACCTATCCAGCATATTTTTGCCACAATGTGGGAGGGGAGCTCCCTTCTTATCAAATCTTCAACAAACCGCCTAAAGTCAATGTTGCCAAAACGCTCCGTCCATCCCGGTAACACGATACTTACCCTAAAGCTATATGGGTCAATGGGCTCACAGTCTTCACAATCATCTGTACAGATGGGCAGGAAGTTGTCCAGCGGCACGATGTTTTTGTGCACATTGGGGCGCAGCAAGATGTGCTCGATGAGGTACATGCCTTCATTGCCCTTGAGGGTTTTTACAAAGTTGAGGACTTCAAGCCCAGCTTTTTTTGCATTGTTTTGACTGGCGTAAGTGGCTATCCTTCTCGCGATGATAAAATCTTCACTTTTCTCATCCTTGACTTCTGGATTGACCAGGACAAAGTACCATTTGAACTTTGAGCTTTCGGTCTTGCTCTTTACCCTTTTAAACCTATAGTTCTTAAAATCAAGTGCATGCTGTTTAACCAGTGTCAATTCTTTATAAAGGTCATCCAGGTTGTGATAATGCTTTGTGGCAGAAGATAATATGGTCTTGTTGCCGTCCTTGATGCGCCAGCGGTACTCCAGTATGTCGTCATCATCTTTTTCTTCATAGATCTCAACATAATCTTCTGAGAGGTTGCGGCGGTTGACATCCATGATGCCCAGCAATAGGTACAACCTTTTTTGAAGTGCAGATATATTGTGCGTGTCCCACAGGGCCTTGGGCTTTTGTTTGTGGTAATTAAAGCTTCTTGTACGCTCAAAGCTGGTTTCGGCATAATTAGCGGCAAAGGTGTTCTTGGTACGTATGATTGCTTCTTCTGCAAAAGCGCCATAGATATTTTTCATCAAGAAGGCATAATTGCCAAAGTCTTCTGCAAAACGTGCCAGCAAATGGTCTAACATCCTGTTGCGCTGTGCAATGTCACGGGCTTCAAAATCTGGATAGAACATCTGGGTGATTTCTTCATCGGTCACCGTGTCTATGCCCGGCATGACCTCCTCTGCATCCTTGAGGTCCTTTACCGCTTGCGCGAAATAACTTTCTTCCTTATCCCCCTTGACCGAAAGTATGTTGCGTACATGGCTAAGGTGGGCAAAATAATTGCTCAATATCTGGTCAAAGAAAAGTAGATAGCCCTTGAGCTGCTTGGCTTTTGCCCTTTCGGCCGTGGTCGCGTTGGCATTGATACCATACCTGCCTATGTTGTACACCTCGGGAAAATCATTCTGTATGGTCGTGGTTTCACCTATATCCTTGAACGTACCCTTAGGAAGGTCTAGTTTGCGGCTTGCGTTTCTTATGGCTTCCAGGTCCAGTTCTTCCTGGGCCTCAAGGTCATCAATGATGTCCTGTACCCGAGACGTATCAATATTCAAGGGGATAAACCCTTTGGTGAAGCTCCACGAACTCTTGCTGCACAGCACTGGTTTTTTACCCTTGTCAATGCAAAGTAGCCATAGCGGCTCTTCATTTTCTGCACAATGGCCCATCACGATATCCTTGACCACGTTGACACCGTCAATATCCATAAGTATATCAATAATATCTGATTGCCTTACCTGGGTACGCAGTTGAGCACCTTGAACCTCGGCAGCATCAAAAAAACCATTTTCAAGAAGTGGCCCATTGAAGACCTCATCAGGCGTGTACCCTTTATCCAGTAGTTGTTTTAATGTATAAGGGCGTGTGTTAGGTGTAAAATATTGTGTGATTGCCCGCTTTATCTGTGCCATGACCCTGTCTTCATCAGCTGCTGGGTGAAGGTCTATTTCTGCACAGATCTTTATGGGCTGTTCTTTTACCTCGCTTATGGAGATCAAATCTTCACAGAGGTTTCTGTTGGCATGGTACTTCTCCCTGACCAGGGGCTTTAGCTCCTCAAGGTCATACCCATCCTCCAGGTCAAGGATGAGGTCATAGAGACCATTGAGCATAAACTCCTTTTTTTGATGCGGTAGCAGGTTCTTGTATTTTGGGTAATCGTCAAAAGCCGCATAAGAAAGCAGGTTATCCTTACAGTTCACAAATACTTTTTTATCATGTTTTGTGAGCCATGCGTTGCGTACCCCGGGGATATCCATGAACAACATGCGGTAATCCAGTGGGGTCACCGGCCTACAGGCCAGGACCTCATCAGCTTGATGAAACTGTGTGTTGTAATTACCATCCAGGTCAGCAAGCAGGTCCTGCATGGGCAACTCGATACGCAGGCCCAGGTCAGTTATTGCATAGCACAACATCTCGAGCATGGTAATGCCCGGGTCATGTACGTTATAGTCTGTCCATAACTTACTGCCCATATCCTCGATATATTGAATTCCCAGTTTTCTCAAGAATTCAAAATCCAGGTCATCATTTGTGGCGGTGTCCTTGTCGATGCTTATATGTTTGCTCCAGTTTAACATGGTGCTGTACTAAAGGTTGTTGATTCCTTGACACATTTGTCCTCGGCGTTTTCTACGATATGGTTTTTGCTGGATACGAGTATGGCCTTGGGGTTTGATGGAAAAACCTGTGTTTTTGATTCTCCATTGTGCTCCATGACCACATTTTCTAGGTAATCCACATAATCCAGGTCTTCAAGATGCTTTATCAAGTGGCTCTTGTGCAGGCTTACGCCAAAAATTATCCCTGCCGTTTCAACAAATGCCCATGGCGACAGGAATTTTTTTATATCCATCTTGAGCAGCTCTTTGTGATAATTTTCATCAAGCCCTTTTTTAAACTTGGCCAGCAGCGTGACCTTTACCGGTTCATACTCAGGGTTGGTTACTTTTGGCGTGACAAAAAAGCTGTTGCGTGCGTTGAGGTACACCTGTATATCATTGAGTTTTGCCTGGCTAACACGGGGTTCAAAAATGTCATGGACATTTTGGTTAACGGTATCAGGAACCACGACGATGGTCACCTTGCCAGGAGATAAAAAACTGCAACAAGTGTGGTTGAGGCATTTTACCTTATGAATTTCAGGAAAATGCTGCAGCACCAGGTGCTCATAATCCCATAAAGTCACGGCCCTGTCCTTGTGCCTTAGGCGTTCACTTACCCTTCTGCGATATGCCTGCGCGTCTTCTTCTGGCTTACCGCCAAAACTAGAATACGGCTGTGTGATGGATTTTACATCTGCGGTCCTGATAACCTGTTTAGATATTGTTTTTGCCGCAAGGCCAGACTTTAAATGCTCCAGTGTATTGCCTTGATTTTCAAATTCAGCAAGGACAACCTGCGCCTTGATGTCTATAAACCTGGATACGCTGTCATAGTTCTTATCCATTTTGGCTTTAAGCCAAATCAACCTTTGCGGCATCAGTGTGCCCTCGCTCGTGGCATCTTCTGGGATATTGATCGCCACGATACCAGATTTAAGGAAATTGCCCGTCCCTTCCAGGGAGACAGCGGTATGTGTGATGTTTCTCCATCCAGCAGGGGTAAGTATTTCCCACTGTATTTTTTCATTTCCTGTAAATGTGGGGCTCAAGGTGTTTTCAGTACCCTCAAGCAATTGAAAGAGCATGGATACCTTTTGCAATTGCTGTACATTTTCAAGGCCTATGTACAGTGATCCCCCATGTGGATAGGAGGGGAGTACCTTGTCCCGTGACGGGGCGATGCCAAATGGATGTATGGTATAAAGTTGTAAAGGCCCTAGCCCCACATCTTGTGCCCCGGTCAGGTTATTGAGGTTTTGAGAAGCGATGTACTGCAGGGTAACACTTTCTATAAACGGCGTGTATGGCTCATTGGGGATGATTGTGCTGGTTGAATTTTTGGCTATGGCCAAAGAATATAAACGTGGGTACAGGTCATGATAAAAAGATTGTTTCAAGGTGATTTCCAGAGCTGTGTCTCCAGGCTTGGTATTTGTGTTTGTGTACGGAAGTTGAGCCATATAACCTGTGGTGCTGTCCTCTTGAAAAAGATTGAAGTTTGTTGTGGTGTCGCTACCCGTATCGCTTTCTGCCTTTACTGAAGCCTTAAAATGGTATTGATCAGGAACCAACAGGTTTACAGGTGATGGTGCAGCGATTATATTGCCATTTTTAAGCCCCAGCTCATTAAGGTCTATATTCTTGATTGCCTCTTCAAAGGCGGCATCATCTGCATAATCGCCCGTATCCCTCAAAAACTGCCTGGTTGCGGCGGTATCTACCTGATGTATAAGCTTAACATATTCGGTTATTGAATTTACCCTTTGATTGCGGTAGGCAAAATATAAGTCCCTGAAACTGTCCGGGGTGTTGAGCCATTTGAACTCTGCGTTGAGCCAGGCCCATTTTTTATTGAACATTTCATCATACTTCAACCTGAAGTTTGACCCTTTAAATGGCCTTGTGCCAAAAGGGTAGAAGGGTTTTGTAGCATTGATCTTGCCTATGTCATTTTCTAGGTCAAGAGATACAATACCTGATACCCGTACGGTAACGTTTGTATTGATGAGCGTTAGTCCTGCAAGTTTAAGATAAAGTTGATATGCCTCTGGGGCTTCAGTATCCAGCATCAATTTAAGGACCGGCACACCAGGTGGATAATTACCCTCATGGAGCTCATCATCAAAGTCAACAATTGCCTTTTCGGCCTTATCAATGGAGAGTGCAAGTTGGATTGTGTTGCCACTTACACTGGTCTGGAAACCATTTTCAGTTTCAGTCAGCAGCTTTAGTGAACTTACCCATTTCTTTTCGCCGGTGAGCGAAATAAATATATGGTCAATGAGTTCTGCCGGGTCGATGTTCTCGATATTTTCAGCACAGGTGAGGGTCATCAATATCTCCCGCTGCCCTTCTTTCATCCTTAAAACTGGGGCCGAGATTGCAAAGCCCATAACGGCATCATCGAGTGCAGGTCTATCATCCCATGTTGCTGGATAGCCAAAGGGCCACCAGCTTTTATTATCTTTAAGTTCTGCACCGTTACCATCTAGGCTGTTGGCTACTGGGGCTACCTTGATGCGCCCATTAGTTGAATTTTTATCATGTATAATACCCTTGAGCTGAACCACCTGTGCCTTGTTGACCGTGGTGAGTTCTGGGTTTTGATATAGCCTGAGCTTGCCCAGGCCATCCTTGCCGCCATTGAACTGTGTATGCGTATCAATACCGGTTTGTGAGATATTCTTGGCCAGTTCAAACAGGAGGTGGACTTTATCAGCAACCGGTGCTTTTTTAGGCAATTGCAGGATCTCTTGATAATAAAAGTCAAGATGTCTTGCGGTAATGTTGTTAAAACGCTTGTTAGAAAGGTCAAGTAGTCTTAAAAAGGTGACAAATAAGGTGAGGTGCGGGGTGAGGTCCTTGTTGATCTGGGCATTGGCGAGCAGGTTCTTTATGGTCTTGATCTCATCATGTTTAAAGAAATCCTTCCAGTCTCCCTCAGGTGTCTTGGCATTGTGCTCACTAAAGTAATTGATATACTGGGCAAAGTTACTGGCCAGCATGAACCATTCTTCTGCATTAAGGTCTTGCAGTTTAAAGCTTGCTGGGTCAAGGGCACCAAGTGCCCTTGAGGCCTGTGAAGTTCCCTGTCTTTCCCTTAAAAATATATCGTCGTACTTTTTTGCCATGACTGTTTATACTTCGCTTCCTTCTTGTTTATAGAACGGGAAAACAATGTTTCCACGTGAGTTTGTGATTCTTACCATATAATCAAGCTCCAGGAGAACCTCTCCATTAAGCTCGTTGCTGTTATCTATTGCTATTTTTATAACCTCTATCCTGGGCTCATAATACAGTATTGCCGTTTTTACCAGTTCTTTTATGTAGGTCTTTATGGTGAGGTTGAGGGGCTCAAACAGGAGTTCCTGTAAGTTGCAACCATATTTTGGTGCCATGATTCGTTCGCCCACTTTAGTGGATAATAATATCCTGAGGCTTTCATGAATATCCTGTACACCCGTGGAGAGCGATGCGCTTTCGGTTTCTTTTGTGAACCTGGGAGGAAAGCTCCACCCTGTTCCTAAAAAGGGTTGTTCGGTTTTCATACCTGTTATCCTATTAATACTGTAAATTCACCTACCACGATTGTCCCACCATGAGCTGTTGAATCACCCATCCTCGCCGCGGGCATACCACCTATGAACACGGTGGATGATCCCATTGCAATTGAGTCTGGTGGGCCTGTACAAACGGCCATATCGCCCACGCGAGCTGCTGGCATGCCGCCTATCAGGACCGTGGCTTCGCCAGGGGGAAGTATGGGGCCTCCCACATGGGGACTTCCATTGGGGTTTGGCATGGGGCATACGTGCATATCATTTATTCTTGCTGCTGCGGGCATGTTTTATATTTTTTTATTTGGGTTATCAATTCCTTTTGTTTCAAGCTTCATTTCAGTTTTAGTTTATCTGCACGAGTGAACCTTTTAAAACGGCCACCGCACTTGTTGAAACCTCGGCTCCCGCACTACCTTCTGCTTTAAATTCGGCATTGGCCTTTACGGTTACATTTGTGCCTTCAAGGTTGATGTCTCCACTGCTTTTTATATTGATGTCTGAGCTGCTTTCCATGGAAATGCCATCACTGCTCAGCAACATATTGTTAGTCC
Source organism: Cytophagaceae bacterium (assembly GCA_002710685.1). Taxonomy (GTDB): domain Bacteria; phylum Bacteroidota; class Bacteroidia; order Flavobacteriales; family Flavobacteriaceae; genus Leeuwenhoekiella. The sequence goes on from PALD01000066.1 coordinate 92,354, forward strand.
CTCCATCATCTATTGCTATTTCGCCAGCATCATCATCTATGATCACCGTGCGGCCTCCTGGTGTCTTGATGGTAAGGCTTGCCTTGTCATCATTGAATATCATTTCCATCCCGCTACGGGTAATGAATCCCTTTTCATGATTATCATCAGAAGCGGCCAGTGGTGCGGGTTTTGCGCTGCTGTTGAGCATTCCGAGCACCACGGGGTAGTTGGGGTCGTCATTAAGGAACCCCACGATCACCTCGTCCTCAATTTCTGGCCTGAAGAACGAGCCCCGCGTGTCCCCTGCGTCTAGCGTGCATATCCTGGCCCATATACCTTCTTCATCCTTGTTGATTATGGGCAGCTTTATCAAGATTCTATCTTCGCCATCAGGATCACCCTCTAGTTGAGTTACCACACCTATCTGTAATCCACTTATGGCAGGGATGAGCCCCGAAGCCGGTTTTTGGCTTATCTCAAAGGTTTCTGAAATCCATTCTGGGTTTAACCCAAATTGTGCATGACAAAACCAATTGCCATCTGACAATTCATGCTTTACCCCCGTGATATACACTTTTCCATTAAAGCGGTCACCCACACCCTCCAGGTTGAGCAGCACACCGGGTTTTACCTTTGGTATGCCCTGAAACTTGATTCTTCCCCGTGTCCTTGCCAGTTGCTGGTACTTGAAGGTGGCGTCGCTCCACCCCTGTAGCTGGACATCTGTCAATTGACCACCGTGCTTTAATTGAAGGTTTTCTACTTCAATGACCTGGGCCAGGTCAGCGGGTTGAAGATTACCGTTGAGTGCTATGCTGGGGTCATTGCCTTCTACTTCAAGATATTCTTGATCTGCTGGGTTCCAGCCGTAGGCAGTAATCTTGGAAAATTGATCCCTAGCATCAATCTCCCCGTCAAAATCAAGTAGTGTGGCCCCAAAAGCTACCGTTTCCACAGGTTCTTGCCCTAGATCAGGGTCTGTAACGGTGACAGCACCGTCATCAACAAAGCACAATTTTCCATTGGCCTGTACCCGTGTCAAGAGAAAATCCCAGTCTGACGATTGATATTGAATAAGTTCTGCATAGCTGGTAGAGGTAGATTGAACATCTGCGCTCAACCCTGTATATTGACCTATGATGTCCTCAATGATATCACTATCCGTCTTTTCATAATAATACGCACTCCTGCGACCCACGGTCATTCTCACGGCTTCGTCACGGCATTCTATCAACAGGGCAGAAACACTGTCCCTTATTTTTATACTGTGCTTGATCACAATGCCCTTAAAAACGGTTTCCTCATCATTGTGGTAACCTGCTTTTATTTCAATTTTTTTACCTGGTACAAACAAATCTTCATTGCTGAGCTTAAAATCCTGGGAAGCAGCTTCACCATCAAAAATCATCAGTTGAGCCTTTGATATCCTGTTTACCTCTTTTGAGATGGATATGGATTTGACCTGGTACACGGCAGAAAGTTCTTCACCCTCAACGAGTACCTTAAAGGTCACAAGGTCTGGACTTTGACTGGTCTGTATGGTTCTACTGTTGTTCATTATGATTTTTATTCTGCTTTTTTGACTGGTGGGAAATAAATTTCCTGACCAGCTACAAGCTTCCTGAAATTTGATATGCCGTTTGCCCTTGCCACTTGCAGGTAGTACCTGCTATCTCCATAGATCCTGTTACTCATAAGGGGCAAGGTGTCACCTTCTTTGACAATTCTTACATGGGTAAGGTCTGGCGAATTGTTATTCTCCTGCGCTACCCGTAGTTCTTCTTCAACACTTTCTTTAAACTTTGCCCTTGCCACTGCGCGCAGGGGCTTGCCATCTGGTGAAAATAACTTGTACTCGATGCCCATTTCAGTAAGCAACCCCTTAAAGAGGAGGTTGCCCCAGGTAATGAGCAGGTAGTTGGGTTTGTGTTGATCCCCGTCATAATCAAAGACCACATGTTTAAAGTGGTCTATGTCTTCAAGCACGCCCTCACCGTTTTTATTGTCATGGCCTTTGATCACGCCACTCCTGTCAAAAAGAAATTCAAGCTCAAGGTCCTGTGGTGGTATGCGCACAAAACTGGGTTGTGCGGCACTGGTGCCAGAGGCCTGCTGATCACTGTACTCGACCTTGTAGGATTCTGCATACTTTTCAGGGTTGAGCAGGGTGTGAAAAGTCCCGTTTTCAACTTCTTCCTGAAAGGTATCATCCTTATAGGCTGTGATCTTAAGCTTTGTAAGTTCGCCGGCGCTCATCTATCGCTCCTTTTGCTGTTTGTTGATTTCTACCATTTCCTCGATGCAGGCCTGGATGATCTTCTCTTTTTTTTCCGTCGGTTTTGCTTTCGCGGAAGCGCTGGACTGCTCATCATCGTTTACATTGATCTTGATGTACAGTTCCTTGATTTCTATGGGCATCAGGTTATGGTTTTAAAATAGTTATATGCGAGTTCCACGGTCTCAACGACGATGCCGTTCTCTTCGGCATTAAAGTCTGAAACGGTCCATTTAACGGGGTAGGCGTGTACGACGTTCCAGGTCATCAGGGGTTCATGCTCCTGGTTGAGTAGCTTTACTGTAAGGTCTATGGGCTTGAACTCAAAGTCTTCAATGGCCTCACGGCACCATTTCACGAGTTCTGAATCCTTGAACAACCCACGTTTTAGGACCAGGTTTGGAAACTTGGTGCGTACCGGGAACTTGTGCTTGAAACGGTTCTCCCCACCTTCGGTAAACTCTTCGGTCTCGATACCCACAGAGAGCCCGCTTACTGATTGAAACTCCTGGTCCTGGTCCTTAGTGGAAATTCCCGTGAATTCAACCTTGAAGTGAAAGCCTACCGGTGGATAAAAAGTTGCCATCTCCTACTCGTTCTGTATGGTGAGGCCCTCGTGGGCAATTTCCATGGACTCGATGGCGACCTCGTTAGCATCGCCCTTGAGGTCCGTGGATTGTACCTTGACGGGGAAGGCGTTTTTTACCTTCCATACGATTACGGGTTCATGCTCTTCATTGAGGAGGCTTATGGTAATGTCCCTGCGCTCAATGGTATTGAGCTTAACAGAGTTCCACCAGGTAAAATACTCGTTATCACCTTTAAAAGAGCCTCTCTTGAGCGTGATATTGCTAAACTTTTGCATGCCCGGCATCTTGATCTTGCTGTACTCTGGGCTTGCTCCCTGGCGGTATTCTATAAGTTCTGTCTCAACGTCAAGGCCTGAAACCTCGGTAAACCCGATGTTTGTTCCCGCCCAGTCTACCGAGAAATGAAATTTAACTAATGGGTATGTTGCTGCCATGATTTAAAATTTTATGGTTGCTTTTTAATTGTTGTTATGCCTTACGGCGAAAGAAATATGGTCTGTGTCCTTTTCGCGGAAGCGAAAAAGCGCCTCACGTCCTAAGATTCCTGCATCTTATGGCTGAACTTAAGGATGATGAACTCTGCCGGCCTCACGACTGCCATACCTATCTCCACGTTCATGATTCCATTGAGGATATCATCTGCGGTCATGGTCTGTCCCAGGCCCACGCGCACAAAGAATGCCTGTTCAGGCTTTGCGCCTGCCAGAGCGCCGGCGCGCCATTGCAGCGTGAGGAAGTTTTCTATCATGGCACGTACCTTGACCCATGTATTTGCGTCGTTACCTTCAAAAACAAATTGCTCGGTCGCCTTTTTTACAGATTCTTCAACCATATTGAAGAAGCGGCGCACGGAGATGTACTTCCACTCATTGTCATTGCCTGCAAGGGTACGTGCCCCCCAGACGATGATGCCCTTACCGGTAAATGGCCTGATGGCGTTTATTGATTTACCTGTGGTGTGTATATTGAGGTCCTTTTGCTCTTCATGGGTTACCAGTTTTGAGACGCTCAATGCAGCAGAAAGTGATTCATTTGCAGGGGCTTTCCAGACGCCCCTGTTTTCATCAACCCTACAATAGATTCCCGCCATTGCTGGGCTGGGAGGTAGGGTTATGGTCTGGTCTGCGATAAGCTGCTTGAGGTCGTTATAGAGAATGAGGTCAAAATTAGGGTCTGCATTGTCCGCGAGAACATCAAGGGTCTCCCCATTGAGGTCACCATCTGTTACGGTGTCTCCCTCATCAGTAACCGTATGGGTCAGGCTGACATCACCTGCTTGATAGACGTAAGGATATACGGTTTTTAAAAATGGATGGTATGCAGCACCATATTTAAGAAGGTCCACACCGTTGCCCAGGGTGGATGCCGCCCTTACATTTGAGGCATCATCATTAAAGGAATCCATAATCACAAACCTGTCCCCTAATTTTTGAGCCTGTTGCAGGGCTTCGTTCATAAGTGTATAGTAGTTTGCCGCAGCGGTACCACCGGATAGTGACACAGCATCTGGAAATACAAATAGGGTAGGCTCATCAAATTTTTCAACTTGATTGAGGCCATCAGTAAGGTCTGGTTTAGACACACTACCTCCAGTGTAATCCCCCACAGAGACTATATAGCAGGGCCCGCCACCATTATCAAAGTACATGCGCATGGCGTAGTACATTAAAAATGGACTGGTCGCCCCCATGGTTATTGTGCTCTTTCTGGACAATACGGTCGTGGGGGCAGCGCTGTTGACCTTATCTGCCACCGTGATACTGATATTGACCTCACTTTCTGCCCCGCCAAAGTACGTTTGATATTCTAGAAGCGAAGTTATACGCGTAGGCTTATCAGTAAGGTCTTCACCATTTTTAATAGCCATCTCCGTGTATCCTATAAAGGCTGGGATTGCTGTTTCTACCTGGGCAACTGATGGAGGAAATACTGATATTTCCTCAACATAGACCCCAGGTGTTTTGTAAGCTGTTGCCATAATTATTGAATTTAGTTAGATATATATTTCTGAAAATGTTTTTACTATGTTGCCACCAGAATCCTTTTCAAATACTATGGATCTCGCTGTCGCTGCGGGGTAATCCATATCGCCGTCCTGTATTGTCACCGTGCCGTTCTTGACAAGTGGTTTAAGCTGCGGGTCAGTAGTATAACTGGGTGATGTAGCCGTGCCCTTGTAATATCTCCAGAAGGTCTTGCGGTTGTTGAACAGGACCTTGAATACGGGAAGGCTCTGTGGTAAATTACCGTTGACCAAGGTGATGTTGTGCGTGGCATTGTCCCCCTTCATCCTTAAGGAGATGATACCTATATTGTTCTTGGCTTCAACAGGGTCAAGATTTTCTTTGACAAGGTTAAAACCAGGCTCTGAAAGTGAAAAGGACGTCACGTATTGACTATCATGATTCTTGTTGATATAATTGAATCCCGCGGGGACTTCTGTAGAAGGCCTGTGGTTGCTCAAATAATAGGGAATGCTGCTCATAGGGTTAGCCTCTGAGTAATTTTCAAACAGGGGGTCAGTTACCTTGAGCAGGAAATCAAGTATGATATCATCCCGTAGATCGATGCTGGGCCTGAAGGTATCAGGACCAGTACCTACCTTTTCTACTTGTAGTGTTACCGTGAAGCCATCTTTTAATTGATGAAGTTGCATACGGTTGCCCTTAAGGAGCTTATGGGTCCTTATAGATGGTATTACCGTAAGAAACTCTTTTTTATCATATAGCCTTAGCTGCTTTTGCAAAGTGGCATTGTCAACATCAAAAGCCGTCTCGCCATCATCCAGAAAATACCGGTGGTAGATATTGACCTTAAAAAGGGGTTTATATAGAATATTAAAGTCCATCAATTGATATGGTTTAATGTTCCTCCCAGTGTGGCAATAGGTGCCCTGGATCCTAGTATATGCTCTCGCTCAAGGCTTACCAGATTTAGCTTGTAAAGGGCAGAGGGATACGATTTTCCGCCCAGTGTACCCCAGATATAGTTAAGTTCTTCAAAGGTGGGGGTATAGAGTTCAACGGTAAATTTAAAATTGGTTATTGCCTGCATGGCCTCGTTGCTCCTTGAAAATGTCGTGTTGGTCTGGGTAAAAAGCTTTTTCCCCTGAAAGAACTCTATGATACCACTCAGGGACCTTAGCGAGAAGGCATAATCCGTGCGGTTGCATATAAATAAAAGGTACAGGTTCAGGTTTATGGGATTGTTCTTATATATATGGTTTCCATTTTGGGTCACCGTGTTCTTTAAATTTTTCATCGCGGTTTCTTCTTCCATATTGAGCAATGAAAGCACGATTTTATTATCCAGGCTCTGGTTGTCAGTATTGGGGTTATCTATGAACTGGGCGATATTGTCAAGCACGACCATGTTTTCACCCAGGCCCGTTTCATTAAGGTAGTTAGCTACCTGTTCCCGCACTATCTCTAAAGACTCATAAAGCATTTTGTGGATTTTTGTTTTTCAAATATATATTGATTATCAATGCGTTATTAAATTAAAACCCCTGTTTTCAATCAGGATAATTCCTGTTTTTAAAGCGGTTAATTCCCCTATGGCAAGGGGGTGTTTTTCCCCTTTTTTTCATTTTTATAGGGTTAAATTTTTTTTTGAGTTACTTTAGGCGTAAGCCAAAAAATCAAAATCATGAAAATCAACCGAAAAATTAGTTTTATCCTTGCAGCATCCTTAATGATACTGCTGTCAGCGTGCAACAACCCCACTACTGCAGAAAATGTGGTGCCCAAGGCCCCTAAAGGAACCATCTCCACAAAGGAAGCAAGAGAGCTGAGCATGGAGTTTGCCAAGACAAGACAACCCTTGCTTGACAGTATTGCCGGGCGTGAAGAAAGTGTATCTTCCTGGTGGTCGCTCGAGGACATCAAGAGCTATATAGCCTTTGCAGAGAAGACCGCTGCCGAAAAAGGATATAAAATGGATGGTATACGTATCTATCAAGCCGCGTACCCCAAGGATTTTTCTGATAAGGAAAAAGCGGGTTACATGACCATGTTGATCGTACCTACGGGCACAAACACGGGCGAGCAAAAAGGAGGTTTCTCATTTATGCTTGAAGGCGATGCAGACCTGGATGTTGCACCGTTGAACTTTGGGTATCAAAACAGGCCCCCGGGAAAAAATTATCCTAAAAATTAAAATATATAAGATTATTTAAGTGGAAGACCTAAGCTTATATTCCATCTATCTGGAATTGATTGCTGCTATAATAGGAACCGTCAGGTTTCAACATTATAGGCATCTAAAGCTTAAATATGTCCTGTTTTATATATGGTACCTCGTCCTGTCAGAAGTTATAGGAAAATATCTATATGATAGTTATGCCACGCTCAAGTTAAACAATGCCCTTGTGTACAATATCATGATATTGTTGATGTTTCTATTTTCATGCCTATGGTATAGGTCTTTGCTGCATGACGTTGTTAAAAGGAGGATCCTATTGGTCTTTGCCATTATACATGGAGTATTCTGGCTATGTGATGGTATGTTCATACATCATATGATCGAGGGTAACATGACCTATAGCTTTACCCTGGGCACCATCTTTCTTGTTGTGGCGGTCGCCTTTTATTTTGCAGAGATGCTCAATAGGGAAGTAGTCATGAACGTTACGAGCAGTCCTTATTTTTGGGTATCTTTTGGGTTAATGATATTCAGTGTTGCCTATCTGCCATTTATGATAATGATAGAGGTGATGCAAGCCAACCTGGTTATATGGAGCCTTGTACTTTTTATGATCAATGTGATTCAATATTGTTGTTTTTCAATAGCTTTCCTTATTGTGGACAAAAATGACAGAGAACATTTGGCTTAAAGCCAAATAAATATAAATACGGTGATACCCATGGTTTTAAGTAACATTGCAGATGATGTAAAGGTCCTGGTCGTTAGCAGCAGCATCGTGATGTTTATACTGCTCGTTACCATCATCATATTATTTGCAATCTTTCAAAAGAGAAAGCTGGTGTTCATCAAACAGCGCAACGAGGCCGAAAAAAAATACCTTGAAGAAGTCGCGCTCACCCAGGTTGAGATACAAGAAAATACCCTGCGCAACATCAGCTGGGAGCTGCATGACAATATAGGGCAACTATTATCAGTTGCTAATATCCAGCTCAACAGGATAGAACCTGACAAGATGGAATATGAACAGGTGGATGAAGTGCGCGAACTCATACAGACATCCCTCAAGGAGCTCAGGGCCCTCTCAAGAAGCCTTAACAATGAGGTGGTGAGCACACAGGGCCTTATTGAATCCATACAGGGAGAGCTTGACAGGTTTACCCGGCTTAATTTTCTGGAGACCGAGTTCACGGTCACGGGTAACCCATGGGGCATCTCAAAAAACAATGGCCTGATTCTTTACAGGATTATACAGGAATTCTTTTCAAATGTCATTAAACATGCAAAGGCTTCCAGACTTGAAGTATTCATGACCTTTGACCAGGGAAAGTTGAACATAAACCTTATGGATGATGGGGTGGGTTTTGACGAGGCTACTATAAGAAAGAGTTCTGGACTGCTCAATATGCAGAGCAGGGCACAGTTGATAGATGCTAAGTTCATGTTAACATCTCAACCTCAGAGCGGTACAAAACTAGAAATTGACTACTTTCAGCGATGATTTTTGTTTTCTGTCTGAATTGTAACGCACTGCAAGATTAAATTTTTAACTTTAGGACAAGAATCCTAATACTATGACAGCCTCCTATAGTACATCACAAAATGTTACAAGCACGACCGGTATACCTGTTTACACGGTGGGCATAGTGGATGATCATGTCCTTTTTGCCCAGTCCTTACAGGGATTGATAAACAGCTTTGACGGTTTTGAGGTTATTTTTATGGCCAAGAACGGCAATGACCTCATTAATAAACTGGATAATGCAACTGTAGACCCAGATATCATCCTTCTGGATATCAACATGCCGGTCATGAATGGTTTTGAATCACTGGCATGGCTCAATGAGCACAAACAGGGCATTAAGGTAATGGCACTCTCCATGGATGATAATGAAGAGACCATTATCCAGATGTTGCGCAGTGGTACCAAAGGCTACCTTCTTAAGGATATACACCCTGATACACTTAACAATGCCCTGATAGAGGTCGCTACAAAAGGACATTATTATTCTGACCACGTCACAAGGGCACTCCTTACGGGAATGAAAAAAAAGGATGAAAACAATGACCTTGACTTTTCAGGTAGGGAACTTGAGTTTATTGAACTGGCATGTTCTGATATGACCTACAAGGAAATTGCAAATGAAATGTGCCTAAGCCCTAAAACCATAGATAACTATCGCGACACCCTTTTTAAAAAGCTCGAGGTAAGAAGCAGGATAGGCCTGGTCCTATATGCCATCAAGCACCACCTTGTCATAGAATAGGTAGGCAACAACATGTTTTCATAAATAAAAAATCACATTCTACATTCTCCATTGCTAAAAGAAAATACATTATTTAAGTATTTGAATATCAGAATTATAATGGGTTTAGTGGTTACATGAATTTATTTTAAAAATTTATCCCCAGCATTTTTGAAGTTATTAAAAATTGTATTACGTTTGATGTATGAACAAGTTGGGCCAAAACAGAATTACAGTCTCTACAATTATCGTGATTCATTCACGTAAATGACGGATTGTATGTGTTCAAAAAACTAAGCCTTCCGTTATTGCGGAGGGCTTTTTTGATTTTATATGTCCTGTTTTATTGCGTATGCCCTAAAAATCTGTTGTATAAAATAGCATTTCCATATTGATTTAACAGAAATTAAAAATTTTGGGCTTAGTATTAAAAATTAAAATAATTTATTGATTGTCAATAAATTATGTGTTTATAAACAGCGTTGACCATAAATAGCAATATTGCTTGGGATATTTACTCAATAAGGGTATTGCTAATTTCACGATATAAATTTTACAATGGAATTAAATAAATATAGCAAGGCAGTTACACAAGATCCTACACTGCCAGCAGCACAAGCAATGTTACACGCCATCGGGTTAACTGATGAAGATTTACAAAAACCCCTAATAGGTATAGCAAGTACTGGTTATGAGGGAAACCCCTGTAACATGCACCTTAACAAACTAGCCACAAAAGTCAAACAGGGAACAGAAAATGCAGACCTGGTTGGTTTGATTTTCAACACCATAGGTGTGAGCGATGGAATCGCAAACGGTACTCCCGGGATGCGATATTCATTACCGTCCAGGGACATCATCGCAGATTCAATGGAAACCGTGGTACAGGCAATGAGCTATGATGGCCTGGTGACCGTGGTGGGCTGTGATAAGAACATGCCCGGTGCATTGATGGCACAGATAAGGTTGAACAGGCCTTCTATTTTGGTTTATGGCGGTACCATAGCCTCTGGTTGTCACAATGGTAAAAAACTGGATATAATTTCTGCCTTTGAAGCCTATGGGCAAAAAGTGGCCGGTAACATTGATGAGTCAGAATTTCAGGTGGTTATCCATAAGGCTTGTCCCGGCGCCGGGGCCTGCGGCGGGATGTACACGGCAAACACCATGGCCTCGGCAATTGAAGCCTTGGGGATGTCGCTTCCGTTCAACTCATCAAACCCTGCGGTAACTGATAATAATATCAAGGAGCAAGAATGTATTAAAGCGGGAGAAGCTCTAAAGTACCTGCTTGATAATGATATAAAACCCTTGGATATCATCACCAAGAAATCGCTTGAGAATGCAATACGTTTAGTGACCGTCCTGGGAGGTTCAACCAATGCGGTGCTGCACTTTTTGGCTATAGCCAAAACAGCTAAAATAGAATTTACACTGGCAGATTTTCAAAGAATAAGTGATTCAACACCTCTTCTTGCAGACCTAAAACCCAGCGGAAAGTACTCAATGGAAGAACTACATGCCGTGGGAGGGGTTCCTGGGGTATTAAAGTATATGCTTGACCAGGGCATGTTGCATGGGGATTGTTTGACCGTTACGGGTAAAACCCTGGCAGAAAACCTTGCTGATGCGCCCAAACTCCATGAAGGACAAGATGTGGTGCACCCCGTTGAGCAACCCATAAAAGAAACAGGGCATATAAGGATACTTTTTGGCAACCTTGCCACAGAGGGTGCTGTTGCAAAAATCACTGGTAAAGAAGGACTTTCATTTAAGGGGACAGCAAATGTTTTTGACAGTGAAATAGCCGTCAATGAAGGTATCAAGAACGGTAAGGTCAAGAAGGGAGACGTGGTGATCATACGTTATGAAGGGCCTAAGGGTGCTCCAGGAATGCCCGAAATGCTGAAACCCACTTCTTCAATCATGGGTGCTGGCCTGGGCAAAGAAGTCGCTTTGATTACTGATGGGCGTTTCTCTGGAGGTTCTCATGGATTTGTAGTGGGGCACGTTTCTCCAGAAGCACAAGTGGGGGGCAACATCGCTCTGGTTGAAAATGGAGATGTTATAGCAATTGATGCGGTAAAAAATACGATCAATATTGAGATTTCTGATGAGGAACTTGCCGAGAGAAAAGCAAAATGGAAAGCTCCAAAACTGAAATTTGATAGCGGAATTCTTTATAAATATGCCAATACGGTTTCGTCAGCTTCAAGAGGTTGCGTGACGGATGAGTTTTAATAAAAACCAAATACGTGTTTACCCTAATAACTTAGGACTATGGATACACAAACGATGAAACTAGAAGAAAACAAGACTCAAAAAACCCAGAGAATCACGGGAAAAGAAGCTGTCATCAAATGCATGCTGGCTGAAGGGGTCGATGTGCTGTATGGTTACCCAGGAGGAGCCATCATGCCGGTTTATGATGAACTTTATAAATATCAGGATAAGATTCACCATGTCCTTACACGTCATGAACAAGGGGCCACACATGCCGCTCAGGGTTATGCACGTGCCACGGGAAAAGTGGGTGTTGCCATGGCCACCTCGGGGCCTGGAGCCACAAACCTTATTACGGGTATCGCTGATGCCATGATAGATTCCACGCCCATGGTGTGTATTACTGGTCAGGTGGCTTACCATCTTTTGGGCAGTGATGCCTTTCAGGAAACCGATATCATAGGGATCTCCACACCGGTGACCAAATGGAATTTTCAGGTTACCAAGGCAGAGGACATTCCAGAAGTGATGGCAAAGGCATTTTATATTGCTAAAAGCGGAAGGCCAGGCCCCGTGCTCGTTGATATCACCAAGAACGCCCAGAACGAAGAACTTGACTTCAACTATAAAAAATGTACGGCCGTAAGGAGCTACAAGCCCGTGCCCACCATTGACAATGACAAGGTTGCAGAAGCTGCAAAGCTTATCAATGCAGCAAAGAAGCCCATGATTGTTTGGGGTCAAGGTGTCATACTGGGCAAGGCCGAAGATGAACTGAAGGAACTTGTTGAAAAAACAGGAATACCCGCTGCATGGACAATTCTGGGGGCTTCCGCATTGCCCACTGAGCACCGCTTGAATGTGGGAATGGTGGGGATGCACGGTAATTATGCACCTAACATCATGACCAATGAGTGTGATGTCTTAATCGCGATAGGAATGCGTTTTGACGACCGTGTCACCGGGGATCTCAATACCTATGCCAAGCAGGCAAAAGTGATTCACTTTGAGATAGACCCGGCCGAGGTGGATAAAAACGTAAAGACCGCTGTTGCCGTTTTAGGGAACAGTAAAGATACACTTGCCGCTGTATTGCCCTTGTTGAAAGAAAACAAGCATGAAGATTGGCACAACCGCTTTAAGGAGCTGTACCAGGTGGAGTATGATAAGATCATCAAGGATGATATCACACCCACAAAAGAAGGCCTTACCATGGGCGAGGTACTTGAGGGAATCAATACCTGCTCAAAGGGGGATGCCATTATCGTTTCTGATGTGGGGCAACATCAAATGATTGCCTGTCGTTATGCTAAATTCAACCAGACAAAGAGCAACATTACTTCCGGTGGTCTTGGTACCATGGGGTTTGCGCTTCCCGCCGCCATAGGTGCTAAGATGGGGGCGGTTGACAGACCCGTGGTCGCCATCATAGGAGATGGTGGCTATCAAATGACCATCCAGGAACTGGGCACCATCTTTCAGACAAAAGTACCCGTCAAGATTGTGGTGCTCAACAATGAATTTTTAGGAATGGTGCGTCAATGGCAACAGCTTTTCTTTGACAGGAGATATGCTTCTACTGAGATGACAAACCCAGATTTTGTGACCATTGCAAAAGGATATAGCATCGAGGCACAAAAGGTTTCAAAAAGAGAAGATTTGGCGCAAGCCATAGAAACCATGATGAAACATGAAGGGCCTTACTTTCTAGAAGTCATGGTAGAAAAAGAAGATTGTGTGTTCCCCATGATACCATCGGGAGCTTGTGTTTCAGATATAAGATTAGAATAGTCATGGCAGAGATAAAAACTTTTACGGTTTCGGTTTACACCGAAAATCAAATAGGGTTGTTGAACCGTATTTCGGCAATCTTTCAGCGTAGGCATATCAACATCGAGAGCCTCAATACCTCAATAACAGAGATTGAAGGCGTTTCCCGCTTTACCATCGTGGTCAATGTGACTGAAGAACAAATCAAGAAGATCCTGGGGCAGATCGAGAAGCAAATCGAGGTCATCAAGGCATATTATCATACAGATGATGAGACAATTTTCCTGGAGACCTGCCTCTTTAAGATCAAGAGTGATTTGCTTTTTGAAGAACGCCAGATCCAGAATATCATAAAAGAAAGCAACTCAAGGATCGTAACCGTAAACAAAGAATTCTTTGTGCTTGAAAAAGCTGGTCGCCGCAATGAGATTGATATGTTGTACAGGGAGCTTAGTGCCTTTGGCATCATGCAGTTTGTGCGTTCTGGACGTATCGCCGTGAGCAAGAGCGAGATGCCCATTTCAAAAATATTACAGGAATTTTCAGAATCAGAATATTAAAAACCAACCATTAAAAATAAAAATAGATAACAATGTCTAATTATTTCAATACCCTTTCACTAAGGGAACAGCTTGAACAACTGGGTAAGTGCCGCTTCATGGAGAAGGATGAATTCATCGATGGAGTAGACGCCCTTAAAGGAAAAAAAATCGTAATCGTGGGCTGTGGTGCCCAAGGTCTCAATCAAGGCCTTAACATGCGCGACAGCGGGCTAGATATCTCTTATGCCTTGCGCCAGGGCGCCATTGATGAGAAAAGGGCTTCCTATAAAAACGCAACCGATAACGGTTTTACCGTAGGTACTTATGACGAGTTGGTTCCATCTGCAGATGTTGTCATCAACCTTACTCCAGACAAGCAGCATACCAGCGTTGTAAACGCCGTGATGCCCTTGATGAAAAAAGGCGCAACACTTACCTACAGCCACGGTTTCAATATCGTGGAAGAAGGTACCAAGGTACGCGAGGACCTCACGGTAATCATGTGTGCACCCAAGTCGCCAGGTTCTGAGGTTCGCGAAGAATATAAAAGAGGTTTTGGTGTGCCCACGCTTATCGCGGTGCACCCAGAAAATGACCCCCAGGGCAAAGGCCTTGATGAGGCAAAAGCGTATGCCGTGGGAACTGGTGGTGATAAGGCCGGTGTTCTTGAATCTTCTTTTGTGGCAGAGGTCAAGAGTGACCTTATGGGTGAACAGACCATCCTTTGTGGTGTCTTGCAGACCGGTTCTATTTTGTCTTTTGACAAGATGGTTGAAAAAGGGATTGAACCAGCATATGCGGCAAAATTAATTCAATATGGATGGGAAACCATCACCGAAGCACTAAAGCACGGGGGTATCACAAACATGATGGACCGTCTGGACAACCCTTCAAAAATAAAAGCTTTTGAACTAGCTGAAGAAATCAAGGCAATCTGGGAACCGCTTTTTGAAAAGCACATGGACGATATCATGTCTGGCCATTTCTCAAAAACCATGATGGAAGACTGGGCCAATGATGATGCAAACCTGCTTAAATGGCGTGCAGCAACTGGTGAAACTGCTTTTGAAAAAACAGATGCAGGTTCTATGGAAATCAGCGAACAAGAATATTTTGACCACGGTGTACTTATGGTCGCTTTTGTAAAAGCAGGGGTAGAACTTGCGTTTGATACCATGTGTGATGCAGGTATCATTGAAGAATCTGCCTATTACGAGTCATTGCATGAGACTCCGCTGATCGCAAATACCATTGCACGTAAAAAATTGTTTGAGATGAACCGTATCATTTCTGACACGGCTGAGTATGGCTGTTACCTCTTTGACCATGCCGCTAAGCCCATGCTTACAGAATTCATGAAGAAAATCGATACGGATGTCATTGGTAAAAAATTCTCGTCTGATAATTCAGTAGATAACAAAACATTGATTGCTGTAAATGACGCCATCCGTAACCATCCCGTTGAAGAAGTGGGAGCGTGGTTGCGTGAGTCCATGACCGCCATGAAAGAAGTAAAAACTTCTCAAGAAGCAGTCACTGCATAGATAACAAAAGCATAGACCTGCAAGGTGTTTTCATGATGTAAACTACCCTGTAGGTCTAGTTTTTATTCTTTTTACATCGGAAAATAAAGAAGAGAAAAATCAAGATTTAAGACGTGAGATAGACAAAGCATCATGAAGTAACCCAAAACTTGCGCCTTGAACCTTAAACCTTGAACCACAAACATTGTGAGCAATACAACCACGACATATTTCCCGGATTTAGAAGATGTAAAACAAGCCGCCTCAAACCTGGCGGGCGTTGCGGCATTGACACCGCTATTGCCCAGCATGAGCTACTCAAAAAAAATGGGGGCAAACATCATGTTCAAGCGTGAAGATTTGCAGCAGGTGCGTTCTTACAAAATACGTGGTGCCTACAACAAGATCAGTACCTTGACAACCGCCCAGCGTAAAAATGGGATTGTGTGTGCCAGTGCCGGCAACCATGCTCAAGGAGTTGCTTTCGCTTGCGCGAAATTAAAGATCAAGGGAACTATTTTCATGCCTGCTCCCACACCAAAGCAAAAGATAGAGCAGGTAAAGATGTTTGGCGAAGAGTATGTAAAAATCGTTTTGGTGGGTGACACCTTTGACGATTCATATAAATCAGCAAAAGCTGAATGTGATTTGCTCGGCAAGACATTTGTACATCCTTTTGATGATGAAAAAATAATTGAAGGCCAGGCAACCGTGGGCCTGGAGATAATAGAACAGTTCAAGGAGGCAATAGATTATGTCTTTGTGCCCGTGGGCGGTGGAGGCCTGGCTTCTGGACTCAGCGCGGTATTTCATTTGCTTTCGCCAAAAACAAAAATCATAGGCGTGGAGCCTGAAGGTGCACCATCCATGAGCACAAGCATTTTTAATAAAGAGAACACCACGCTTAAACAGATTGAAAAATTTGTTGATGGTGCGGCCGTGCAACGGGTGGGCGATAGAACGTTTGCCATCTGCAAGGAATATCTTACCGAGATGGTCACCGTTCCTGAAGGAAAGGTCTGCCAGACAATCCTTGACCTGTACAACAAAGATGCAATCGTGGTTGAACCCGCTGGCGCATTAACGATTTCAGTATTGGATGAATATGCAGGGGTGATCAAGGGCAAGAACGTGGTCTGTGTGGTTAGTGGCAGCAATAATGACATTACCCGCACCGCAGAAATCAAGGAACGCGCATTGTTGTATCGCGGATTAAAACATTACTTCATCATCCGTTTCCCCCAGCGTGCTGGTGCACTTCGCGAGTTCTTAAATGAAGTCCTTGGTCCTGAAGATGATATCACTTTCTTTGAATACAAGAAAAAAACAAGTCGTGAAGATGGCCCTGCAGTGGTGGGTATTGAGATCAAGAACAAGGTTGACCTACAACCATTGATCAACCGCATGAAAACAAGGAATTTCTTTGGAGAATACCTTAACGATAAGCCAGACTTGTTTGAGTTTCTTATCTGATTTTCATGAAAATGATAAACTCAAGAAGTTAAACCCTATTTCTCTTTACTGAGAGGTCAAAGTTGAGTAATCAATTTCGGGTGAGGCCTAGTCTTTTTCGCTTTAAGCGAAAGAATTAACCTTGAATTAATAAAGTTCCTTTACACTTTTAAGAACTTCACGGTGAACTTTTTGGATATCATGTCCAGAAGGTTCATGTATTCATTTGTTTAAAACAAAAATCAATGTCAGAACTAAGTACGACCAAAATTCCAGCGATATTTGAAGTTTCGCCCATAGAGCAGAATAAATACCTTGTCAATGGTAAACTTGTGCATTGGGAGGGTGAGACGAGCGATGTTTATTCAACAATCCAGACAGAAGTGCATGGCAAGACCGGTCCCACACGATTAGGTTCTATACCATATCTGGGAGAGAAGGAAGCGCTTGATGCACTTGATGCTGCATATACGGCTTATGACCGTGGCCAGGGAGAATGGCCTACGATGAAGGTTGCGGCGCGTATAAAATGTATGGAGACTTTTGTTGAAAAGATGAAGACCAAGCGTGAGGAAATCGTGAAACTGCTCATGTGGGAAATCTGTAAGAACCTGCCAGATTCTGAGAAAGAATTTGACCGTACGGTGGAATACATTTATGATACCATTGAAGATTACAAAAAAATGGACCGTGACAGCGCAAAGTTCCACAAGCACGACGGGATCCATGCGCACATACGCCGTGGCCCGCTGGGTGTTGTGTTGTGTCTTGGACCATATAATTATCCGTTGAACGAAACTTTTGCCTTGCTGATTCCTGCGGTAATGATGGGCAACACGGCGATTTTTAAGCCGGCAAAACACGGCGTTCTATTGATTACACCATTGCTTGAGGCATTTCAGGAGAGTTTTCCTCCGGGAGTTGTGAATATTGTTTTTGGTCGCGGTAGGGTAGTGGCTTCGCCTATTATGAAAACCGGGAAGGTGGATGTTTTGGCGCTCATCGGTAATTCCGCTTCAGCAAATGCGCTACAGGCGCAACATCCTAAACAGAACAGATTGAGACTTGTTCTGGGGCTCGAGGCCAAAAATCCTGCGATAATACTTCCAGATGCTGATTTAGATCTGGCTGTAGCCGAATGTATTGCGGGAACACTTTCTTTTAATGGTCAGCGTTGTACAGCGTTGAAAGTGATTTATGTTCATGAGAATATTGCTGAAACTTTCAACCGTAAATATGCCGAAGCTGTGGATGCTTTAAAATTTGGTTTACCATGGGAAGATGGCGTAAAATTAACACCGCTTCCAGAGCCAGATAAACCACAATACATTCAGGAATTGATTGATGATGCAAAGGCAAAAGGCGCTGAAATACTTAACGAAAAAGGAGGCCAGACCACTGAGAATTATATTTGGCCAGCCGTGCTTTTCCCCGTTAACAAAGAAATGCGTGTGTATCAAGAAGAGCAATTTGGCCCCGTGGTACCTGTGTTGACTTTTAAACATATCGACGAGCCCCTAGACGACATGGCCGAATCTAATTATGGGCAGCAGGTAAGTCTTTTTGGCAAGGACACAAAAACCCTTGCGCCGCTTATCGATACACTGGTCAACCTGGTTTGCCGTGTCAACTTGAACAGTTCTTGCCAGCGGGGTCCAGACGTCTATCCTTTCACCGGAAGGAAAGACAGCGCCGTAGCTACCTTGAGCGTACATGATGCCCTGAGGTCTTTCTCAATACGCACCTTTGTGGCCTCAAAAGACAACGCGTATAACAATGCGATCCTTAACGAGCTGCTGGACACCAAGAAATCAAACTTTGTGAGCACTGATTATATTCTATAATTATAAGTGAAAGGATAGCTCAGGCTCTTATTTTTCAACGGAAAAGTCTGAGTTATCCTGTTTTTTGAAAATTTCATAAAAAACAAGTTCTTTTTTAAATTTTTACAAAAAACGATGCCCATAGTTAAACGTAGTTTGTACTTTTACTTTAACAATGAACAAGATTGATACACATATAAAAAAATTGATACAGGCCATACAGTCTGTGTTCAATCCGTTGTATCCCACTAGGCAAGTACGCCCAGTAACTCTTCCCGTGCGCCGTTTCCGTCGCCGCCCCTAGGGGTGTGATCTATTTTATGAAACCCAGGTGAGTCCGGTTTCGCTTCAGCAAAAAAACTCATTTTTTAATTTTCAATTCTTAACAGGATGGATATTGTTATTGCTAACAAATCCCATTCAGGATTTGCACAAATAATCTGCGATACTATCGCAGAATCTGCAAAAGTGCGTGGTACGGGAATCGCAAAACGCACCCCTGAATACATTATCACAAAAATGGAGAACGGCAATGCCGTCATCGCGCTCGATGGCGAAAAGTTTGCAGGTTTCTGTTACATCGAGGCCTGGGGCCACGGCAAGTTTGTGGCAAACAGTGGGCTTATCGTTCACCCTGACTTTAGGGGAGAAGGCCTCGCCACAAAAATAAAGGAGGCGATTTTCAATCATTCACGTAATAAGTACCCTGATGCCAAGATTTTTGGCATTACCACAGGCCTTGCGGTAATGAAAATCAATTCTGATCTGGGCTATAAACCGGTAACATTCTCAGAACTTACAGATGATCCTTCCTTCTGGAAAGGCTGTCAAACCTGCCGCAACTATGATATCCTGCAACGCACAGAGCAACGTATGTGCCTGTGTACCGGTATGTTATATGACCCAGCGGTCGAGGAGAGCAAGAAAAAAAAGGATGTCAATGCAAAGACCTTCAAGAGATTGAAGAGCATTAAGGAACACCTTTTCCTCAAAAAGGAAAAAATAGATAAAGACTAATTTTTATTGCCTTACGGCGAAAACTATATATAATGGAAAAACTTGTTTTGGCATACAGCGGTGGTCTTGACACCTCGTATTGTGCAAAATATTTATCAAAAGAAAAAGGATTTGAAGTTCATGCAATCAGCATCAATACGGGAGGTTTCTCTCAAGCAGAAATTGATGAAATAGAATCCAAGGCATTAAAAATAGGGGCCAAAACCTATAAAAACATCCAGGCAAAAGATATTTTTTATAATAAAGTGGTGAAGAATCTCATCTTTGGCAATGTGCTCAAAAACAACACCTATCCACTCTCAGTAAGTGCTGAGCGTATCATTCAGGCGGTTGAGATTATCAATTATGCCAAGTCCATCGGTGCAAAATATGTCGCGCACGGTAGCACCGGTGCGGGCAATGACCAGGTACGTTTTGACATGATCTTCCAGACGCTTGCTCCCGAAATCGAGATTATAACACCCATTCGCGATAAGAAGCTTTCACGTCAGGAAGAGATAGAATACCTTAAGGCAAATGATGTGGATATGAACTGGGAAAAGGCACAATATTCGGTTAATAAAGGACTTTGGGGTACGAGCGTGGGAGGTAGCGAAACGCTTACTTCTCACAAAGGTCTTCCAGAATCTGCTTATCCTTCCCAGGTTTCTAAGCAAGAAAGTGAGCAAGTGACCCTCAAATTTGAAAAAGGCGAATTGGTTGCCGTAAACGGCAAACCTGCTTCTCCTGTTGAAAATATAGAATACCTGCAATCACTTGCGGCCCCTTATGGCATTGGTCGTGATATTCACGTGGGTGACACAATTATTGGTATCAAGGGTCGTGTGGGGTTTGAAGCCGCTGCACCTTTGATTATCATCAAAGCGCATCACTTATTGGAAAAGCATACCTTGACCAAATGGCAACAGCAGCACAAGGATTATCTTTCTAGCTGGTATGGCATGCACCTGCACGAAGGCCTTTATCTGGATCCGGTAATGCGTAACATGGAAGCTTTTTTGGCCGACAGCCAAAAAAATGTGACCGGCGAAGTATTTGTGACCCTCAATCCTTACCGTTTTACACTTGAAGGCATCCAGTCTAAACATGATTTGATGAATGCTTCTTTTGGCGCTTATGGCGAAATGAACAAAGGGTGGACGGCTGATGACGCTAAGGGTTTTATCAAGTTGATGGGTAATCAGAACAAGATTTACACGCACGTTAACGGAGAGTCATGATAAAAGCAGGAATCATTGGTGGGGCAGGATATACGGCAGGAGAACTTATTAGAATTCTGTTGAACCATCCACATGTTGAAATCGACTTTGTATACAGTACCTCAAATGCAGGAAATCCAGTATATAAAGTGCATGAGGATTTAGTTGGCAGTACTGACTTGGTTTTCTCAGATAATGTAAATACAGGCGTTGATGCAGTATTTCTTTGTCTTGGTCATGGTAATAGCACGGCTTTTCTTGAGCAGCATGACTTTACAGAAAAAACCATAATCATCGACCTGAGCAACGACTTTAGGTTAAAAGAAGATGCCGAATTTCAAGGAAGGGAGTTTGTATATGGCCTCCCGGAACTTAACAAGTCTGAGATTCAGCAGGCGGGTTCTATCGCAAATCCTGGATGTTTTGCTACGGCAATTCAGTTGGCGCTGCTTCCTTTGGCTGAAGCCAAATTAATACAAGACGACATTCACGTAAATGCGGTAACGGGAGCTACGGGTGCAGGGACCTCGCTTTCGGCGACCACGCATTACACCTGGCGGGACAATAATTTCTCGTATTACAAACCCTTTACGCATCAGCACATGGGGGAGATCAATCAGTCGGTTGGGCTATTGCAAGCGGGTTTTGATAAAAAAATCCACTTTTTGCCAAACCGGGGGAATTTCTCAAGAGGAATTTTCGCGACAGCGTACACCACTTTTGACGGAAATCTAGACGAGATTAAGAAAATCTATTCTGAATTTTATGCAGATGCTCCATTTACCTTTTTGACAGAAGGACCATTGCATATGAAACAGGTCGTGAATACAAACAAATGCTTGATCCACTTGCACAAACACGATGACCAATTGCTTATTTCGAGCGCGATTGACAATTTGTTGAAAGGTGCTTCTGGGCAAGCGGTGGAGAATATGAATTTAGTTTTTGGACTTCCACAAACCACAGGATTACAGCTTAAGGGAAGTTATTTTTAGCCCCATCTAACTTCCCCAAAGGGGAAGAAAATCGGGAAATAATTTATTATTAATTCCCTCTCCTTTTGGAGAGGGTTAGGGATAGGAAAACATGAAAATAGCAATCATCGGTACTGGTAACCTAGGGCTTTCAATCGCCAAGGGCCTAATTACAAACAATGCCATAACAACCTTGTATTTAACGCGTCGTAACCCGGATGCAATTTCTGATTGGGGCGAGTACAAAAATGTTTTTGTAACTGCTGACAATGTTGAGGCCGTTCAAAAATCTGATATTATCATTTTTGCGGTTCAACCGGCACAATTTGCCGGTATTCTTGACCAGATCAAGGATGAACTGACGGATAAGCACGTGCTGATTTCTACCATTACGGGTTACCAAATCCATCAAATGGAGGCTATTGTGGGTACTGACCAGTTCATCATCCGTGCGATGCCAAATACTGCGATTGCTGTGGGAGAATCCATGACCTGCCTGGCGAGTAATGATAAAGGGATGAAGCGCATCAAGATTGCCGAAGCTATCTTCAACCGCTTGGGAAATTCGCTTGTGATTCCCGAGCATTTGATGCAGGCCGCTACGGTAGTTTGTGCCAGCGGTATTGCCTTCTGGATGCGCTTGATTCGTGCGACGACACAGGCGGCTATTCAGCTAGGGTTTGATGCGCATGATGCCCAGACCTTGGCGATGCACACCTGCAACGGGGCCTCAAAACTTTTGATAGAAACAGACCACCACCCAGAAGAAGAAATCGACAAGGTGACCACACCGCGTGGATGTACTATTGAAGGCCTTAATGAGATGGAGCACAAAGGGTTGAGTTCATCATTGATTCACGGTATGGTTGCTTCCTACAACAAAATTTCCAATATTAAAAAAGAACAACAATAATGAGTTTGTTTGATGTATATCCCTTGTATGACGTTACGCCGGTAAAGGCTAAAGACGTTCACGTTTATGACGATAAGGGAACAAAATATTTGGATCTTTACGGCGGTCATGCCGTGATTTCCATAGGGCATGCACACCCTAAATATGTTGCAAATTTAAGTGACCAGGTGAGTAAACTGGGTTTTTACAGCAACGCGGTGCAAAATCCCTTGCAGCAGGAATTGGGCGATAAGCTTCCAGAGGCTGCCGGTGTGCCAGATTATGCCCTTTTTATGTGTAGTACCGGCGCAGAAGCCAACGAGAATGCCATAAAATTAGCCTCTTTTAAAACGGGACGTAAGAAGATTTTGGCTTTCGCCAATAGCTTCCATGGGCGTACTTCTGCAGCGGTCGCGGCAACTGATAATCCAAAAATAATTGCACCTGTAAACGCACAACAGCAGGTTACTTTTTTGCCTCTTGGCGAAATAGAAGCTGTTGAAACCGCATTAAAATCAGAAGAGTATTGCGCGGTAATTCTTGAGTTTATTCAAGGAGTTGGTGGTCTCGATGAAAGTACAGCTGAGTTCTACGAAACTTTGGACAAACTTTGTAAAGCCACGGGAACAATGCTTATTGCAGACGAAGTTCAGGCGGGTTTTGGTAGAACCGGAAATTTCTTTGCTTTCCAGGCATATGATGTGCAACCTGAAATCATTTCTCTGGCTAAAGGTATGGGAAACGGTTTTCCAGTAGGGGGAATCTTGATCCATCCGAGAATCGAGGCAGAGTACGGAATGCTCGGTACCACTTTTGGCGGTAATCACCTGGCGTGTGCAGCCACGCTCACGGTACTCGATGTGATGCAGGATGAAGAATTGATGGAGAACGTAAAGGAGGTTTCTGAGCACTTTTTGGCCAAAGCCAAAGAAATCCCACAAATCAAAAAGGTAAAAGGCCGCGGACTAATGCTAGGCCTCGAATTTGATTTTGACACCGCAGCCATCCGCAAGAAGTTGATTTATGACCATCATATTTTTACGGGTAGCGCAAAGAATAAAAACCTGATTCGCATTTTGCCACCGCTTACGGTGAAGAAAGAGCATATTGACCAGTTTTTTGACGCATTGAAGCAAGAATTTTAGTGATTTCTCCGCTTTCGCGGAAATAAATAAAATTAGTCGTCAAGCTGAACTTGATTCAGCTTCTCATCATGAGATTCTGAATCTAGCTCAGAATGACTTAAATAAATTAAAAAGATTTCCGCCTTCGCGGAAAATAAATCCCCTCTCCATTTGGAGAGGGCTAGGGTGAGGCCAATGAAAAAATACACAGACTTAACAGATATCGACAACCTCGAGGAACTGATTAAAGAAGCCATCGAACTGAAGAAAAAACCGTTTTCTCATGAGACATTAGGGAAACATAAAACGCTAGTTATGTTGTTTTTCAACAGCAGTTTACGCACGCGTTTAAGTACGGAAAAAGCTGCCCGTAATCTGGGTATGGAAGTGACGGTGATGAACTTTAATAGTGATGCTTGGCAACTTGAATTTGAGGACGGAACAGTGATGAATGCTGGCACGAGCGAACATATTAAAGAAGCTGCTAAAGTGATTTCGCAATATGCTGATGTGATTGCCGTGCGCGCATTTCCTACGCTCACGGATAAATTAAAAGATGAGTCTGAGTATGTTATCAACAATTTTGTGAAGCATGCCACAGTACCTGTTTTAAATATGGAAAGCGCAACTGGGCATCCATTGCAGGCTTTGGCTGATGCGATTACGATTACGGAGCAAAACCTAGATAAAAAACCAAAAGTGGTTATGAGTTGGGCGCCACACCCAAAGGCTTTACCACAAGCGGTTCCTAATTCTTTTGCGCAGATGATGCAAAAAATGGATGTGGATTTTGTTATCACGCATCCCGAAGGGTATGAGTTGAGCAATGCGGTAACTGGTGATACAACTATTGAGTATGACCAGCAAAAAGCTTTAGAGGATGCTGACTTTGTGTATGTAAAAAACTGGAGCAGCTATAAAGAATACGGTCAGATTTTGCCTGGTGACAACTCAAGCTGGATGATGACTAAAGAAAAGTTGGGCAACGCAAAATTTATGCACTGCTTGCCCGTGCGTCGCAATGTGATTGTGGAAGATGGGGTTTTAGATAGCGACCAAAGCTTGGTGATTGAAGAAGCAAATAACAGGACATATTCAGCGCAAGTGGTGTTGAAGAAAATCTTGCAAAGTATTTAGTGTCAGTTCGAGTGTTCGCCCATGGCGAATATATCGAGAACTAGGCACTTCTCGATACAGCGCTGCTAAAGTCGCACCACTCGAAGTGACCACGAATTTATAAAAAGCGTCATGCTGAACATGATTCAGCATCTCATTAGGAGTGTCCAAGTCAACCCCGATAATTATCGGGACGGATTGATAATAAGATTTCCGCATTCGCGGAAATAAAAAGGGTAAAATGAAAAAACTAAACATCGTAAAAGTAGGCGGGAATATCATTGAGAGCGAAGATGACCTCAATGCTTTCTTGGACGCTTTCGCGAAAATTGCTGGGCCAAAAATCCTGATTCACGGCGGCGGAAAAGCTGCAAACCATTTGGCTGACCGTCTAGGTCTTGAGGTCAAGATGACGCAAGGTCGCCGCATCACGGATGCCGAAACGCTTGAAGTGATTACCATGGTGTATGGGGGCAAGGTGAGCAAGAATATCGTGGCTGGTCTGCAGTCGAGAGCCTGCAATGCCATCGGTCTTTCTGGCGCTGATGGCAACACCATTTTATCAGTGCTGCGTCCCGTACGGGAAGTAGATTTTGGTTTTGTGGGTGATGTTATTGAGGTGAATGCAAAAACCATTGACAAATTGATCAATGCTGAGATCACGCCCGTTTTTTGTGCCATTACCCATGATGGGAAGGGGCAGTTACTCAATACAAATGCTGACACCATTGCTTGCGAAGTGGCGCGCGCCATGAGCAAAAAATATGAAGTGACACTCAATTACTGCTTTGAGAAAGCAGGTGTGTTGCAGGACATCAGTGATGAAAATTCAGTAATCAAAGAGATTGATAAAGAGGCTTACGCCAAATTGATTAAAAACGGTACCATTGCAGATGGAATGCTACCAAAATTGCATAACTGCTTTTATGCGCTAGATGGCGGCGTGCAACAAGTGCGCTTAGGAAAACCAAGCATGCTCAGCGAAGCCGAAACCAATTACACAACATTACATTTATGAAAACAAGGGAAGAATTGACAAACGAGGCGATTGCCTTGTTAAAAAACTTGATTTCGACGCAATCTTTTTCGTCTGAAGAGGAAGGAACAGCTGCGCATATTGAGAACTGGTTCAAAACGAATGAGATTCCCTTTCGCCGTAAGGCAAATAATATTTGGGCTACTAATAAGCATTTTGAAGAAGGGAAACCTACGATTTTATTAAACAGCCACCACGACACGGTGCAGCCTAATAATGGTTACACACGAGACCCATTTTCACCAGATATTGAGGATGGAAAGTTGTTTGGGCTGGGTAGTAACGATGCTGGCGGATGTCTCGTTTCATTGATTGCGACGTTTACACACTTTTATGCTCAGGAGAATTTGAAGTTCAATCTTGTGATTGTGGCTTCTGGAGAGGAGGAGAGTAGCGGTCCCAATGGTTTGAACAGCATGCTCGAGGTGATTCCGCAAATCGATGTTGCGATTGTGGGCGAGCCTACGCAAATGCATCTGGCTGTCGCCGAAAAGGGTTTGGTGGTGTTTGATGCCAAAGTAAAAGGTACGCCGTCTCACGCTGCGCATCCCAATGACAACAATGCGGTGTATAATTGCATCGAAGTGTTGCAATGGTTCAAGGATTTTAAGTTTGAAAAATCTTCTGAAGCTCTCGGCGATGTAAAGTTGACCGTAACGCAAATCAAAGGCGGAAAGCAGCATAATGCCGTTCCTGCAGATGTGGAGCTGGTGATTGATGTGCGTGTAAATGATAAATATACTAATCAGGAAGTCGCTGAGCTGTTACAAAGCAAGGCGCCTTGTGATGAGATTACGCCGCGAAGTTTACGCTTAAATTCGTCGTCAATACCTATGGAACATCCATTGGTTCAGGCTGGAATTTCGATGGGTCGTGAAACTTATGGTTCGCCAACATTGAGCGACCAAGCCGTTTTGACGTGCTCATCATTGAAGTTAGGCCCTGGCGACAGTACACGTTCGCACAGCGCAGATGAGTTTATTTATGTAAACGAAATTGAAGAAGGCATCAAGATTTACATCGAGTTGCTGACAAAAGTATTATAAAATTACGAATGACGAGTTTAGAAGTACGATAGTTAAAGCTTCAACTTTAAACTTGCAACACTTATAAAAGAATACAATGAAACTCTGGGACAAAGGTTCAAATATAGACGATAAAATTATCAATTTTACCGTGGGCAACGACCGCGAGATTGACGTGCATATTGCAAAATTTGATGTGCAGGCGACGCGTGCGCACGTGAAGATGCTCAATAAAATAGGCATTCTTGATGATGCCGAATTAGAAAGTCTTTTGCCCGAACTTGATAAACTGGAAGAAGCTACGCAGCAAGAGGGTTTTGTTATCGAGAAGGAGTTTGAGGATATTCATAGTAAGATTGAGGCTGAATTGACCAAGGCTCTTGGCGATACAGGCAAAAAGGTCCACACTGCGCGTTCGCGAAATGACCAAGTCCTTGTTGCTTTGCAATTGTATTATAAAGAGAATATACAGCAGATAAAGGCGAGAACGGTTTCATTATTTGAGACGCTTCTTAATCTTGCCGAAACCCATCAGGATAAGCTTTTACCGGGCTACACGCACTTACAAGTGGCGATGCCTAGTAGTTTTGGTTTGTGGTTTTCCGCTTACGCGGAATTGCTCATCGATGATTTGATATTGTTGCAGGCCACGCAAAAAGTAGTAGACCAGAATCCGTTGGGTTCTGCGGCGGGTTATGGAAGTTCATTTCCTATAGACCGTGAGATGACCACTAAAGAACTAGGGTTTGAAACCTTAAAATATAACGTGGTTGCTGCACAGATGAGCCGCGGAAAAAGTGAACGTACGCTTGCATCTACTTTAGGTTCACTGGCAAATACACTTTCTCGTTTTGCGATGGATGTATGTTTGTACATGAGTCAGAATTTTGGTTTTGTGAGTTTCCCAGAGCAATTGACCACGGGAAGCAGCATCATGCCACATAAGAAGAATCCAGACGTTTTTGAATTGATTCGTGGGAAATGTAATAAAATTCAGGCGTTGAGCACGGAGATGGTTTTGATTACAAACAATCTACCTAGCGGCTATCACCGCGATTACCAACTCCTAAAAGAAAACACCATTGATGCCATTGAGAGCATCAAGGATATTCTTGAAATTTTTGATTACAGTATCGCACAAGTTGAAGTCAAAGAAATAGACCTGAATGACGAGAAGTACAAATACCTTTTCACAGTTGATAGTATCAATGACCTTGTAATGCAAGGCAAATCGTTTAGAGAAGCCTATCAGGTAATCGGCGGACAAGTGCAAGAAGGCACGTATAAGCCAGATGCCGGTAAGAAACATTCACACTTGGGTAGTATTCATAATTTAGGATTGGATAAGATCAGGGAGAAGTTGGAGGCGGTTATTTCTTAAATAATTGGCAACCCTTCCGTCTTTTTTGGCTTTCGCCAAAAAATCCACCTTCCCTTGACTAAGGGAAGGAGTTATCTAAAAAAATATATGAAAATCGAGAGTAAAAGCTCCCCTCCTTATTCAAGGAGGGGTGGCCCGCCATAGGCGGGACGGGGTGGTTGTTACAAGCAGGGTGGTTTACTCACAAAAAAATATTACCTTACATACTGTGCAAGAAAACATACACAATATCAAAGCCTTAGAAAGCCATAGAAAGGAACTGCGAAAACATCTAACTCCAGCCGAAGCCTTTTTATGGAAACACTTAAAGAACAAACAACTTGAAGGCAGGAAGTTTAGACGGCAACACAGCATTAAAAACTTTATTGTAGATTTTTATTGTCCGTCAGAGCGTTTGGTAATTGAACTTGACGGAGATGTTCACATGAATTATACGGCCGAAGAATATGGTGCATGGAGACAAAGGCAGTTAGAAAATTTGGGTATCAAAGTTCTACGTTTTGAAAACAAAATGGTATTTCAGTTACTTCCATCAGTGTTAATGGATATAAGAAGTTATTTTAGATAAGTGGCAACCCTTCCGTCTTTTTTGGCTTTCGCCAAAAAATCCACCTTCCCTTGACTAAGGTAAGGAGTTTATAAAGTTTTCTTTAGAAAATTATTCAAAATATCTTTTACACTATCCACTGCAATTAGAAGTATAGAATTCCCTTCCGCGAAAGCGAAATCCAAAACCTTCAATAATCTCTATCTATATCGATATATTTATAATCATTTTCTATAATTGAATAAAAAATATAGATTTTTACTATTGAAGTATGCTTCGTAACTTCGCTAGAAATCACTTAAAAAATCTCGATAATGAACGAAGAACATGATAAATCCCACGATACCGGCGGTAAGGTGTGGGACGTAAACGATGCAGTATCACAATGTCCCTACCTCAATGGTGAGATGAGCCATGTAGCCGGCGGTGGAATGCGCAATGAAGACTGGTGGCCCAATGCATTAAGGCTTGATATTTTACGCCAGCACTCTGAGCTGACCAATCCGCATGACCCGGATTTCAACTATGGGGAAGAATTTAAAAAACTAGACCTAAAACAGGTTAAAAAAGATATTGAAGAAGTATTGACCACGTCGCAAGACTGGTGGCCCGCAGATTATGGACATTATGGTCCATTTATGATTCGTATGGCGTGGCACAGCGCGGGAACGTACCGCATACAGGATGGTCGTGGTGGAGCAGGTGCTGGGATGCAGCGCTTTGCGCCGTTGAACAGTTGGCCAGATAACGCTAACCTAGATAAGGCGCGTTTGTTATTGTGGCCAGTAAAGCAGAAGTATGGCCGTGCACTTTCTTGGGCAGACCTTATGGTGTTGACCGGTAACGTGGCGCTGGAAAGCATGGGCTTTAAGACCTTTGGTTTTGCCGGTGGTCGTGAAGACCGTTACCAGCCAGATGAGGATGTGTACTGGGGGGCAGAGAGCGAATGGCTGGGCAATGATGCCCGTTTTTCTGGAGAACACCTCGAGAATCCATTGGGAGCTTCCCACATGGGCTTGATTTATGTAAATCCAGAAGGGCCTAACGGAAATCCAGACCCCATGGCAGCTGCAGAACATATACGCCTGACCTTTGGCCGTATGGCGATGAATGATGAGGAAACCGTGGCATTGATTGCAGGCGGACACTCTTTTGGTAAAACCCACGGTGCTGCAGACCCAGAAGAGTTTGTTGAGGCTGAGCCAGCAGGCGCTGACATTGCCGAAATGAGCCAGGGATGGAAGAATAACTTTGGTACGGGTAACGGTAAATACACCATTACCAGTGGACTGGAAGGTGCATGGACAACAACCCCGGCAAAATGGAGCCATGATTTTTTCAAGCACCTTTTTGAATACGAGTGGGAACTTGATAAAAGTCCCGCGGGAGCAAATCAATGGAAGCCTAAAGCTGGCGCTGGTGTTGGGACCGTACCTGATGCGCACGATGCAAACGTGACCCATGCTCCATTTATGTTGACCACGGACCTGGCTCTAAAGACAGACCCTGCATACGAGAAGATTTCACGTAAGTTTTATGAAAACCCAGAAGAGTTTGAGCAGGCTTTCGCCAAAGCATGGTATAAACTTACCCACCGTGATATGGGCCCCATCGAGCGTTACCTGGGAGAAGAAGTACCCAGCGAGGTTTTGTTATGGCAAGACCCACTGCCCAAAGCAGATTACCAGCAAGTTGATAATGCAGATATTGCCGAATTAAAGAAACGTATTCTTGCTTCGGGATTAAGTGTGAGCGAACTCGTGCTTGCGGCATGGGCATCAGCTTCCACGTTTAGGGGTTCAGACAAACGTGGCGGTGCTAATGGCGCGCGCGTGAGGCTGGCACCACAAAGATACTGGGCTGCAAACAATCCGCCACAGTTGCAAAAAGTAATCAATACCCTTGAGGGTATCCAGAAAGAATTCAATGATGCGTCAGGGGGCAAAAAAGTAAGCTTGGCAGACCTAATCGTGCTTGCCGGTAGTGCAGCTGTTGAAGAAGCAGCAAGCAAGGCAGGTCATGACGTGACCGTGCCATTTACCGCAGGTAGGGTAGATGCTACAGAAGAGCAAACAGATGTTGAAGCATTTGAAGCACTTGAGCCACATGCTGACGGTTTCAGGAATTATCTAAAAGGCGATTTAAAACCAGCCGCTGAAGAATTACTGATTGACAAAGCACAACTGCTGACCCTTACCGCTCCTGAAATGACCGTGCTTATAGGTGGTATGCGTACGCTGGGAGCCAATTATGACGGTTCCTCACTAGGTGTTTTTACCAAGAACCCAGGTACTTTGAATAATGATTATTTTAAGACCATCCTAGATCTGGGCATCAAGTGGCAGTCTAAAACAGAGGACCAGCAAACCTTTATAGGTAAAGACCGCAAGTCTGGCGAAACCCTTTGGGAAGGTAGCCGTGTGGATTTGATTTTTGGTTCAAACTCAGAGCTACGCGCCCTTGCAGAAGTGTACGCCTTTGACGATGCAGAAAAGAAATTCGTTAAGGATTTTGTAGCTGCCTGGACAAAGGTGATGAATCTGGATAGATATGATTTGGCTTAAAGCCAAAGTAGTATAGAGATATTAGTTTTATGTATTGAGAAAAGCAGCCTCCCGGCTGCTTTTCTATTTTTTTGTCGCCATAATCCTCAACCGTTTATAATCCGCCAGCCAGGTATCTCCTTTTAAGAGTGTAGGTTCTAGCATTTTTTGAACTTCTGCCCTGATGGCTTCTTTTTCATTTTCTGGAACACCGGTCAAGAATGCAGCACCAAACATGGTGAGCCAGTCCTTGATTCCCGTGGCTTTGTCGGCTAGGGGAGTGGGGCGGTCAAAACACAAGGCCATGTTGACTTCAAATCCGTGTTTTTCCAATAGGCTTGTGTATTCTCCCACTGACGGAAAATACCATTGCTGAAATTTAGCTTGCGCCAAAAATCCTCGAGCTGTCAAGACTTCCCGCAAGGCTGCAACTATGGATTGCACATTGCCCTTGGCACCCATTTCAAGCACCAATTTTCCATTTTGTTTCAGATGGTCTGCCATGCACCTTACGGCACCTTTAGCATCCAGAACCCAGTGCAGTGCGGCATTGGAGAATATTTTATCAAAAGGTTTATCAAACTTAAAACTGCTCGCATCCATGACATGAAAATCAATCTGCGGGTAGCGCTGTTTTGCATCTTCAATCATTTCCGCGGAAGCGTCAAGACCAACTACTTCTTGAGCTTTTACAGCAATTTGAGCCGTAAGTTGGGCAGAGCCACAGCCTACATCAAGAATACGTTCATCGGGTTGAGGGTCGAGTAAGTCAATGAGGCTTTCGCCAAAAGCATAAACAAAATTATACTTCTCGTTATACAGGCGTGCATTCCAGTTTTCCATAAGCATGAATTAAAAAGCGGCCCGTGAAGGCCGCCAGATTTGAACACTAATTTTGTTGGAATCATTTGGGTTAAACCCAAAAAAGGGGCCATTAGATTATCGTGCTCTGACCCATATGCACGTTCCTAAAATTTACATTTGTATCTTCTGGATGTGTGATGTAATCTGCGATAAAATCACCCACTTTTGAGGTGGGGAACGGATTGTCTGGATTGATATCTCCCGTGGTGATACCCAGTTCCAATGATTTTTCCACGGCGGCTTCAATGGTATCTGCCTCCTTGTTTAAATCTAGGTGACGCAACATCATCGCAGCCGATAGGATGGACGCTAACGGGTTTGCAATGTCCTTGCCCGCACCTTGAGGGAAACTACCGTGAATAGGCTCAAAAAGGCCAACTTTGCTACCTACAGAGGCAGAAGCCAGTAGACCGATTGAACCCCCGATGACACTCGCCTCATCAGAAATAATATCTCCGAACAAGTTTTCAGTTAGGATTACATCAAACTGACTAGGATTTAATATCATCTGCATCGCTGCATTGTCCACAAAAAGAAAATCCAGTTGTACATCATCATATTGTTTAGCAAGAGCAGTAACTGTTTTTCTCCACAAACGCGAAGTCTCAAGCACGTTTGCTTTATCAACTAGCGTTAGTTTCTTTCTGCGATTTTGCGCTTCTTTAAAGGCCAAATGGGCAATACGCTCAATTTCTTCAACAGAATAGGTACAACCATCGCTGGCCACCTGACCGTCCTCACTCAATTCTTTTGTGCCAAAGTAGATCCCACCGGTGAGTTCGCGGTAGATGGAAATATCAGTTCCTGTGATGATCTCACGTTTAAGTGGTGATTTGTCTATTAGTTTTTCATACGCTTTCACGGGGCGCACATTACAAAAAAGTCCTAGGGACTTTCTTAAACGTAACAAACCTTGCTCAGGGCGTACCTTTGCAGAAGGATCATTGTCATATTTAGGGTCACCAATGGCGCCAAAGAGCACAGCGTCGCTTTCTTCGCAAATATCAATGGTTTCCTCAGGTAGTGGATTTCCTGTTTGGTCAATGGCAATAGCGCCTACCAATGCTTTGTTGTATGTAAAGGTATGGTCATAAACGTCAGCAATCGCATCAAGTGCCTTTACTGCTTGAGCCGTGACTTCAGGACCTATTCCGTCTCCTGATAAAAGGGCGATGTTGAATTTCATATCATTATTTTTATTTCCGCAAAAGCGAAAATCTTATTTCTTGTTTAATGTCTATCATGTTTGAAACAATAGCTTAAAAATGAGATGCTGAATCAAGTTAAGCATGACGAGAATTAATCTATTGTCTAACGTCTTTTAGCTCTTGTCTTAAAACGCTTTCTCCAGTTCAAAAGCTTCAATTTTCTCCTTGTTACTGATTAAGAAGTCGATGTCATCATAGCCATTGATCATGCACACCTTTTTGTACGGGTCGATATCAAAAGGAATCACGCCCACGGGAGAATCCAGGGTTTGTTTTTCTAGGTTGATCGTGAGTTCGGTCTTTGGATTTGCCTTTATTGTGGCAAGCAATTCTTTTAAATATTCTGGAGTTACCTGAAGAGGAAGAATACCGTTGTTCAAGGCATTTCCTTTAAAGATATCAGCAAAAAAGCTGCTGATAATCACTTTAAATCCATAACCCTCAAGCGCCCAAGCCGCATGCTCACGGCTACTACCGCAACCAAAGTTATCGCCAGCCACTAAGATGGGCCCTTTAAAGGTATCATCGTTTAAAACGAAATCGGTATTTTCAGAACCATCTTTGTTAAATCTCCAATCCCTGAACACATTATCCCCAAAACCTTGTTTGTTAGTCGCCTTTAAAAAACGCGCCGGGATGATCTGGTCAGTATCTATATTTTCAATCGGCAATGGGATTGCCGTATCAGTAAGCTTCTTGAACTTCTCCATCAATACGTTGTTTTGTGATGTCTACAATTTCTCCTGCCACGGCGGTCGCGGCTGCCATTAACGGACTCGCAAGTATTGTTCTTGCGCCTTGTCCCTGTCTTCCTTCAAAGTTTCTGTTTGAGGTTGAGACACAATATTCTCCTTCTGGGATTTTGTCATCGTTCATCGCTAGACAAGCAGAGCAGCCAGGTTGGCGTAAGGCAAATCCCGCTTCCGCGAAAACTGTATCCAGGCCTTCTTCTTGTAATTGCTTAGCTACTTGTTGTGAACCAGGTACCAGCCATGCGTTTACATTGGGCGCTTTTTGTTTTCCTTTTACATAATCTGCAGCGATACGGAAATCTTCAATCCTTGAATTGGTACAACTACCGATGAAAACATAATTAATTCGCTTACCGATAAGCTGCTCACCTTTGGCGAAAGCCATATATTTTAACGCCTTCTCCAGGTTGACATCATCTTTATCTGGGATGCGGCCGGTTACCTTGATGCCCATTCCCGGGTTGGTGCCATACGTCACCATGGGTTCAATATCTGCCGCGTCAAAGCTATATTCTTTGTCAAACTTTGCGTCAGCATCTGTAGGAAGTGTTTTCCAGTATGCAAGTTTGCGGTCCCACTCAGCACCTTCTGGGGCAAATTTGCGACCTTTTACATATTCAAAAGTGGTTTCATCTGGCGCGATCATACCGCCGCGAGCACCCATCTCGATACTCATGTTACAAACGGTCATACGACCTTCCATGCTCATTTCTTCAAAAACGCTACCCGCATATTCACAGAAATATCCTGTACCTGCATTGGTACCTATTTGAGAAATGATATAAAGGATTACATCCTTGGGGAGCACGCCTGGTTTTAGTTTACCGTTTACGTTAACCCGAAGGCTCTTGGGCTTGGTCAACAATAGGCATTGTGATGCAAAAACCTGCGCCACCTGACTGGTACCGATACCAAAAGCTATCGTACCAAAAGCACCATGCGTAGAAGTGTGGCTATCTCCACAAACCATGGTCATGCCCGGTTGGGTGATGCCCAACTCTGGCGCCATGACATGGACGATACCATTGTATTCGTGGCCTAGGCCATATAGGGTAATTCCGTTTTTCTCGCAGTTTTCTGAGAGTTTCTTGAGTTGATTTCGCGAAAGCGTATCGCGCACGGGTAGGTGTTGGTCAACGGTAGGTGTATTGTGGTCTGCCGTGGCAACGATTTGGTCTGGTCTTGCAACGGGTATTCCGCGTTCTTCAAGCTCAGCAAAAGCCTGCGGACTGGTCACCTCGTGTATAAGGTGTTTATCGATATACAAGATTTGTGGACCGTTAGTCACCGTGTCAACCACGTGTGCGTCCCAAACCTTGTCAAATAATGTTTTTCCTGACATTTTTAATATTTTACTTTTTGGCTTTAAGCCAAAATCAGATGGCGTTATGCTACAGCTCCCGCTTCAATTTTTGTGATTTTCATGATCTCGTGGATGTCTTCATCTACAATCTCTTTTTTCCTGTCTGCAAAGTTCAGGAATTCTTCATAAACCACATCAAGTTGTTTCTTGGTAAGTTCATAACCCACGTTTTTAGCGCGGTAGGCCAGGGCGGCACGGCCGCTACGTGCGGTAAGTACAATGGCACTTTCTGTCACGCCCACTTCGGCAGGGTCGATGATTTCGTAAGTTTCACGGTTCTTGATCACGCCATCCTGGTGAATACCAGAGCTGTGCGCAAAAGCGTTACTTCCTACGATAGCTTTATTAGGTTGAACGGGCATGCCCATCTTATCGCTCACCATTTTACTGGTATCAAAAAGCAGTTTTGAGTTGATGTTTGTGTCCAGGTTTAAATGGGGATGTTGACGTAAAATCATCACGACTTCTTCAAGAGAAGTATTCCCTGCACGTTCACCTATACCGTTTATGGTACATTCTATCTGGCGGGCGCCGTTGATTACCCCTGCAATCGAGTTTGCTGTTGCTAATCCAAGGTCGTTGTGACAGTGGCAAGAAAGAATGGCCTTGTCGATACCTTTTACATTCTCTTTAAGGTATTTCATTTTTGCACCATATTCTTCTGGAAGGCAGTATCCCGTGGTATCTGGGATATTGAGGACGGTTGCACCGGCCTTGATTACCGCTTCACAGACACGGGCAAGGTATTCATTGTCAGTACGGCCTGCATCTTCTGCATAAAACTCAACATCTTCCACAAAAGTCTTGGCGTAGGCCACAGCTTGAACAGCACGCTCAAGGATATCCTCGCGGGTAGATTTGAATTTGAACTTTATATGGGAATCACTGGTGCCTATACCGGTATGAATCCTTGGTCTTATTGCATATTTAAGTGCTTCTGCAGCTACTTCAATGTCTTTTTTTACCGAACGGGTCAAACCACAAACGGTAGCGTTCTTCACGATTTTTGAGATTTCTTCAACCGATTTAAAATCGCCAGGGCTCGAAATGGGGAAACCAGCTTCAATAACATCAACACCCAGGTCATCCAGTCGGCGGGCTATAACTAACTTTTGTTCAGTATCTAGCTTGCAGCCTGGAACCTGCTCTCCATCCCGTAGTGTTGTGTCAAAAATCTGGACCTTGTTATCGCTCATAAATAGTTTTTTTCTCAATTTAAATTCGAATATATAAATAGATTGTACATTTGATTAAATAAACCTTAAAACCGCTACGAAGCCAACTGTAATTTAGGCTTTGTTACAGCATTGATATATAATGATTTATGCGTAAAATCATTACAACGGCAAACGACCCTAAAGATTCTCTATTTACATTGGTCAAAAGTCTCTCAAAATCTGAGAAGAGACAATTTAAATTATATGTTGGCAGGCTGGATAACAATGCAGATAGCAAGTATCTACAATTGTTCAACCTTCTGGATAAGATGCCCCAGTACAACGAGGGGGAAATCATCACAAAAAATATAGTAAAAAAGCAGCAGTTAAGCAACCTCAAGGCCCATCTTTATAAACAGATACTCATAAGCCTGCGGTTGAGCCCCGCACATCAAAACATACGTGTACAAATACGGGAACAGCTTGATTTTGCCACGGTTCTGTATCAAAAGGGGCTGTATCAACAAAGTCTGCGATTGCTAGAAAAGGCCAAGCACATGGCCATTACCAACGATGAAAAGAACGTGGCCTATGAAATCGTGGAGTTTGAAAAGGTCATTGAGACCCAGTACATCACCCGAAGCATGGATACCCGGGCAGAGGTGCTTTCGCTTGAAGCGGAAAAACTAAGCAAACAGAACATGCAGGTGAGCAAGTTGAGCAACCTCTCCCTGCGGTTATATGGTTTAATGCTCAAGATGGGATATGTGAGAAGTGACGAAGAACGGCAGTTTGTGACAACGTATTTTAAAGAACACATGCCAGTGCATGATGTGAATGACATGAGTTTTGGCGAAAAGTTATGGTTGTACAAAGCGCATTTGTGGTATAGTTTTCTTGTTCAGGATTTTTTGTCCTGTTACCGGTATGCAAGCCGGTATGTGGAGCTTTTTGAAGAAGACCCCAAGATGATCGTGAACAATCCCGTCTTTTACCTCAAGGGCAACCATTACCTCATGGAATCCCTTTTTTACCTGAAGCACCATACCCAGTTTGAAAACGTGCTCCATAAAATGGAAGAACGCATCAATGAGGCCAGTTTTCCCACGGGTGACAACCTGGAGATCCTTGAATTTCTGTACCTGTATTCCAACAAGCTCAACCTCAAGTTCATGATGGGGGATTTTACCATTAATGATGGACTGGTTGAAAAGATCATCAAGGAGCTCAATAAGTTGGGCAAGCGGCTCGATGAGCACCATGTCATGGTGTTTTACTATAAGATTGCCAGTTTGTATTTTGGTGCAGGTGAGCATAAAAAATGTATCACGTATCTGGAAAAAATCATCGAGAACAAATCGCTGCGTATGCGTGAGGATTTAATGTGCTTTGCGCGAATTTTAAACCTTGTTGCCCACTATGAGGCCGGTATGGACTATCATCTTGAATCCTTGCTGAGGAGCACGTACAAATTTTTAATCAAGATGAATGACCTTCATGAGGTACAAAAGGAGATGATAAAATTCTTGCGGAACCTGGGTGATATCTTCCCGGGTGAACTCAAGGTAAGATTTAAGGAACTGCGTGAAAGGCTTGAGGTTTTTGAAGATGACCCGTATGAAAAAAGGGCATTTTTATATCTTGACATCCTATCATGGCTCGATAGCCGAATACAAAACCGTCCCGTTGCCGAAATAATCAGGGAAAAGGCAACGGTACTCAACAGATAACATGGCACAATCTAATTTTTTAAAAAACCTCGCCCAGTTGAACCTGGGCGTTTTACTGGTAAGTACATCAGGTGTACTGGGCAGGTCTGTTGCATTGTGGCCACCCATTACCATAGGCATCCGGGCATTGTTTGCGGTCGTGGTATTACTTATCTTCTTGAAATGGAAGAAAATCAACCTCACCATTGCAAAGAAGGATAGGGGCATGATCTTTCTGGGAGGGCTCCTCATGGGTATTCACTGGGTCTTCTACTTCATGGCATTGCAACTTAGCAATGTGGCGATAGGGATGCTCACCATCTATACATATCCCGCCATGAGTAGTTTACTGGAGCCACTCATTCTTAAGACTAAGTTTCAAAAAACACACTTATTGCTGGGCGTCCTCATCTTGATAGGCCTATATTTTTTGGTGCCAGAGTTTAGCCTGGAGCATGAATATACACGAGGAATATTATGTGGATTGATTTCTGCTTTTGCATATGCCATACGCAACATCTTGATGAAAAAGCAGGTAGAAAATTACCATGGAAGCCTGTTGATGTGGTATCAAATGCTTGTCATAGGGGTTGTACTGCTACCGGTAAGCGTAACGGTTTCTTATGATGGCCTTGTTGAAGCTTTGCCCTTGATACTCATACTTGCCGTTTTTACCACCGCTATAGGTCACACGGTTTTCTTGATGAGTTTCAGACATTTTAATATTACGACCGCTGCATTAATGAGCAGCGTGCAGCCCATTTATGGTATTTTGCTGGGATACTTAATCTTGGGCGAGAGCCCCCGTTGGATGACTATTTTTGGCGGAAGCCTTATCTTGAGTGCTGTTGTATTTGAAGCGTTAAGAAGCGCAAGGAAGGTAAGAAAACAAAGAACTTGACCATTTAATTTAGCGTTAAGGTCTCATAAGTTCAGGTCAATATTTAGAGTTTGGAACAAAGATTGTCTTCACACACATAAAACCTGAAATTATGAAGATGACAAATTTAAAAATAATGATATGCATTGTTTTTTTTTCGCTCATAGGTCTAAGCGCCGCAAATGCACAGGGCAAGGCTCATGGAAAACATAAACATGTAAAAGAGTATAGAAAGACACGTCATAAGGCTAATAAAGCCTACAATAAGCGAGTTGCACACTATAACCGGGAAAATGAAAAATATTACAAACAGTTAAGGAAGGCCCAACTAAAACACCTGGAGCATTGCCAAGCCTGTAATCACGCATTTTATCATAATACTAATTATTACTATGATGACAATGTTTATTATTCCAGAAAGACCTATAGCCCCTTGCAAATAGGAGCAGAGGTGCTCTTCAATAATGGAAGCATACGATTTAACCTTCAGTAATAGAGGATGTTATATAAAATGGGGCTGTAAAAAACTTAATTTGCAGCCCTTTATTTTTTATGTTTTAACCCATGCACGCTTTCCAGATTGTATCGCCCTCTGGTGGGGGCGCGACAACGGTTACCAGTTCTTTGCGCACGGGATGCACAAAACTTAGTTTGCGTGCGTGTAAATGAATACTGCCATCAGGATTGCTCCGGTCAGCGCCATATTTTAAATCCCCCTTGATGGGGCAGTCAATGGCGGCAAGTTGACTGCGTATCTGGTGATGGCGGCCGGTATGTAAATCAATTTCCAGCAGGTAATAATTATTGAGTTCCTTGATAACCTCATAGGTCAAGGATGCCTTTTTACTACCGGGTACCTCATTGATATGCGCGTAAGATTTGTTTTGTTTTGGGTTACGTTTCAGGTAATGGGTAAGTGTTTCGTTTCGCTTTCGCGGAAGCGATTTTACCACGGCCCAGTAGGTCTTCTGGGTTTCCTTGTTTGCAAAAAGTTTGTTCATACGGCCCAGCGCTTTACTTGTTTTGGCGAAAGCCACAATACCACTCGTGGGCCTATCGAGCCTATGGATCACACCTAGATAGACCGCGCCGGGTTTGTCATACTTCTCCGCGATATAATCCTTGACAACTTCACTTAAGGGTTTATCTCCCGTTTTGTCACCCTGCACGATATCTCCAGGCCTCTTGTTCACGATGATCAAGTGGTTGTCTTCAAAAAGGATACGTAGGTTTTCTTTCGTGCTATGTGTCATTCTACATTCATTAGGGATGTCAAAAATAGGGCAATTGCCCTATAAAATACCTTAAATATGATGGGCAACTTTACGTCATCAAAATTTTAGTTATGGTTAAAACAATTACTCTTTTTTTATTTTTTATTTGTTATGTGGGTCACGCCCAGAACTGGATGAGCCACAATGATGCCCTGGCAACTGGGTCTTATAACATTCATACCTATGTTGGCGGGGTTTTTTATGCCATGGGTGCCGAGGGCCTGATACATTCTACTGACGGTGGTGCAACCTGGTCAGAACCCAAGCCTATTACCGGCGCACCTGCAGGAAGAGCAGAAATCATACAAGGCGCGCATGATAGGGTCTATGTCAAATATGCACTGACTGATGCGGGTAACCCGGGATATCTTTACTATTACACCACAGATAATGGCGCAACCTGGGTAAACGATAGCGAAGGTTTATTCTCCTATTTTGGGATGGATGTTCCCGGAAGGGCAAATTTTGCGTTTTCAGTATTAAGCGATAATTACATAGTACTCCATAATTACTTTACAGATAAATCTTACTATAAACAAGTAGGAGAGGAGGGATGGAAAGAACTTTTTGCCTATGATTTCAATTCTTTACAGGACTTTACATTTATAGGTAATACCTGGTTTGCGGCTATTCCCACGTGGGCAGGACGCCTTAGAAAGTCAACTGATTTTGGAGAAACCTGGTCTACTGTAGGGTATTCCGGTCTGCCTGACGGCGAAATACAAATTCTTGCCAGCAATCACGAGGGTAAACTCTTCATCTATTTTAATGGGGTCAATGAAGTTTATATGTCTGAAGATGAAGGAGAGACCTGGGTCGCTACAAATGCCGGCCCCGCAATTGCCGAAGCGGGAGGAAACCTTATTGCAAACATGACGGCATCAGGTGACGACCTGTATCTTGCGCTAGGCCCCATAGAAACAGAAGATATAACCACCAATTACATTGAATCGCACACTACAGTGCCCAGCTATACCGTGGGAGACCCTTCTGGCCTTTATGAAGCATGGCTAGCACCAGCCATTGTTGAATTTTATGTAGTAAATGATAAGGTTTATGCCTCTTATTTTGAGTTATTTTCTGCAGAGGGGGGCGGTAACCACCTAGGCATGGAAAATCTTAAGATAGACTCTAAAATAAGTGTATATCCCAACCCCACCACAGATTACCTCACCATCCAATCAAGATATAGCGATACATGGAAAATATATGATTTACGCGGCAAG
This sequence comes from Cytophagaceae bacterium, assembly GCA_002710685.1. GTDB lineage: Bacteria > Bacteroidota > Bacteroidia > Flavobacteriales > Flavobacteriaceae > Leeuwenhoekiella. The sequence continues at coordinate 134,210 of PALD01000066.1, forward strand.
CTGGTCTCACAGGGAACCCTTGAAGCCGCAATACCCGTACAAATCAATATTGAAGGGTTGTCAGCAGGCACCTATATTTTGATGACGGCCAGCACAACGCAAAAAATAATCAAGCTGTAGTTTTAATTGTTGATGTTAGAAGGGCAATATTCATTTAATATTGCTCTTCATCATTGGGAAAATCCCTGCTCTTCACATCAGTATTATACTGCTTGAAGGCGTTGCTCATTTCATCATATAGATTGAGGTAACGTCTTAAGAAGCGTGGATGAAATTCATGGGTCATGCCCAGCATATCCTGTACAACCAGCACTTGGCCATCAACACCATTACCAGCACCTATGCCTATCACGGGGATTGAGATACTCTCTGCGACTTCCTTTGCAAGCTTTGCGGGTACTTTTTCAAGGACAACGGCAAAACATCCTGCTTTTTCAAGCATTTTTGCATCAGCTTTCAGCTTTTCGGCTTCTTCCTCCTCCTTGGCACGCACGGTATATGTGCCAAATTTATAAATAGACTGTGGGGTCAAGCCTAGATGCCCCATCACGGGTATGCCTGCATGAAGGATACGCTTGATGGATTCTTTTATCTCTTTTCCACCCTCTAGCTTTACGGCATGCGCGCCGCTTTCTTTCATGATACGTATGGCACTGCGCAAAGCCTCTTTGGGGTCACTTTGATATGTGCCAAAGGGGAGGTCAACCACCACTAGTGAACGCTTAATGGCACGTATTACCGAAGACGCATGATAAATCATCTGCTCCAGTGTAATGGGCAAGGTCGTCTCATGACCCGCCATGACGTTAGATGCGCTATCTCCCACAAGGATTACATCAATACCGGCACGGTCAACTATTTTTGCCATGGTATAATCATATGAGGTGAGCATGGATATCCTTTCACCATTGCTCTTCATTTCCTGCAATGATTTTACCGTTATGCGTTTGTATTCCTTTTTTGCGGTTGACATAAATATGTATTTAGATAATCGAGGTAAAAGTAAATAATTATGTATTCAAAAAGCATATTTATTAATTGGAAATATTCCATTTAAAAGGAATATTTCCATATTTTTACAACATGGAAAATTTTGTTTTTAGAAAAATAGTAAAACCATCAAATGAGCACTCCCCACGTGTTTCAATGCAAACAGGTTTTCCCAGTCCGGCAACGCATTATCTCGAGCATGGTATAGATCTCAACAGGGAGCTGGTCAAAAATCCAGATGCAACCTTTTATGTAAGGGTAATGGGCGGGCAATATCAACCATTGGGAATCGAGGATAAGGATGTGCTCATTGTTGACCGGTCTTTAAAACTAAAGAAAAACGGACTGATAATGGTGTGCCATGAAGGCGAGTTCAAGCTCATTAGGACTGCAACAGGTAAAATCAATGGTCCTTATGAACTCTGGGGGAGCATAACGTATATAATACGTGACCTGTAATGGTGGGGCTTATTGATTGCAACAGCTTTTATGCCTCTTGCGAGCAGGTCTTTAGGCCAGACCTCAAGAATAGGCCCGTAGTGGTACTGAGCAATAATGATGGTTGCATAATCGCGGCAAACAAAGAGGCAAAAGCCCTGGCGCATATACCCATGTTTGAGCCCGTCTTTAAGATCAAGGACCAGCTCATCAAGAACAATGTGGTGTTTTTTTCTTCTAACTATACACTCTATGGTGAAATGTCGCAGCGGGTCATGAACATCTTAAAGGATTTTTCACCCCTTGTGGAAATCTATAGCATAGATGAATCATTTATAAGCCTGGAGGGCATGCGCCATTATGACCTTGAGCAGTATGGCCATGCAATAAAAGATACAATATTGCGCAATACCGGTCTTCCCGTGGGTGTGGGCATTGCCCCCACAAAAGTGCTCGCTAAACTCGCCAACAAAGAAGCAAAGAGCAATACGGAAAACAATCACGTCCTGCTCATCAACAGTGATGAGAAAAGGATAGGATTATTGAAAAGGTCACCCATAAAAAACGTATGGGGCATAGGGCGTAAACACGTCAAGAGATTAAATGCCGTGGGAGTCCTGACGGCCCATGACTTTACATGCAAGCCCCTCGCGTGGGTACGCAAGGAGATGACGGTGGTGGGAGAACGCCTGTGGCGTGAACTGCGCGGAGAGCCTTGTCTTGAAATCAATCAATTTCCCAAATCAAAAAAAGCCATAGGTACGGCAAAATCCTTTGGCAAAAAGCTTGAGGACCTAAGCGTGATAGAAGAGGCCTGCGCCTATTATATAACCGAAGTAAGCGAGGTATTACGGGCACAAAAAAGCTGTGCCGGGCAAATACAGGTATTCTTGCAAACCAATTACCACAGCAACATAGATGCACAATATTGTAAAAGTATAGTGATTACCCTTCCATACCCTACAAACAATACCTTTATGCTTATCTCACATGCTAACAAGGGCTTGCACCACATATTTAAAAATGGGTATAGATATAAAAAAGTGGGGGTCAACCTGCTAGGTCTCGTGCCGCAGCAGCACGTTCAGGGCAACCTTTTTGAATCTTTCCCTAAAACAGGTATTGACCCCTTGATAAAGACCATTGACGCCCTCAACAATAAATATGGTAAGTATAAAGTCTCAAGTGCCCTTTTGGGAAACAGAAAAGAAGATTGGGAACTCATAAAAAAAGAGCGAAGCCCCCGTTATACAACACAATGGGATGAAATACTCACCATAAATGCCAAATGAATAAAGATTATTTTTGGTAAAAACCGGTACCATGCACAAAGTTTACAGCTATATTTTCTTTACCTGTATCGCTTTCGCGAAAGCAAATGCGCAAACAGCAACCCCGCAGGAAACCGTAAAACAGTTCTTTGATGCCATGCATACACGGGACACCCCATTACTCTGGAGCATGGTTACCACAGGGGTGATTTTACAAACAAGCATTGTCAAAACGGGTGAAGCGCGCCGTTGACCAGGATTTTGACCTTTTTCTCAACGCTATCTCCGGTATTCCACAGGGTACTGCTTTTAAAAAAATACTGGATCAAACTAAGACCGATGGAACTATGGCCAATGTGTGAATAAGGTCTATTGCCCATCATGGGCCGTCTCAGGGTTTTCTTCACTTTCGCTAAGGGTATTTTCTGCGCCCGCTATCATTTGGGCAAAAAAGGTGTTGAAGTCCTTGGCATCGCCTTTTTCTGCCTTGCGCATGCATTCCCATAGAATATTCAGGTTAGGCTCGTCATCAAGCCCCACCTGTGAGGCAAACTTTTCAAAAGGGCGCAGGATTTTTAAGAGCCTTGACCTTTGCTCCAGGGATTCTAGGTCAATATTCTTGTACTTTTTAGTAAGAAACACGATTTCCCTATAAAAATACTGCTTGCCGTACTGGTTGATCTGTGCCTGGTAGTTGGCTTCTGCCCTTGACTTGGCTTCTGCCTTTTTCCGTTCAAGGTCAATGGCCCTGAGGGGTTCAAAAGAATCCACAAGGTGCATTAAAATCTCCCTGTCTTTTTCAAAGGCATCCTGTTTTTCCTTTCCAAAAGTGGGATAGCGTATAAGGAAAATATGGTCTATCAAGGTGCCCTCAATGCCAAAGATGGTCATGTTGATTTCTACCTCATCCACCTTTTTATCATTGGCCATCATGTAGTTCAACTTTTGCTGTAGGTTGAATTGTATGAACTCTTTTCCTGTTTCTTTTAAAGTGCCGTTTTCTATGGTGTTGAACTTTAGCAACCCAGAGTTCAGTACTCCCGTGGTAAAGCTTATCATGTTTTGTGCAAGGGTTGTCTCGGTAAGGCTGTCCTCCATGATTTTCTCAAAGGGAATGATGGTGAGCTGGGCCTTTACAATGGTTTCAAGTGCGGTGGGTATCTTGTTGCCGTTGATGAGCGTTTCACCAGGAATGGGTATCAGGCTCAAGGTATTGGGAGATTGTATGAAGGTTGTGGTGATGTCCACATTTTCGGGCAGGGCAAATTGCTTCATGATTTCTGGGTCATCCTCGATCTCCATGTTGGCAAGGGCCAGTTCAGGGATGCTCAAAAGTTTCACATCCCAATCTTCAGGGGGCGTGTTGATTCTAAATGTACCTTTTGCCCCCACGACCTTTTGACTGGAAGTAGCCTCTATTTCTGCCTGGCTCACTTCTCGCTTGGCGGGCTTTATCTCCTGGTCAAATCCCACAATCTTGGGATTTGTGGCGGCCGTTGACTCAGATTTTGTCACATAATGCAAAAAGAGCCATAAACTGGCAACCATGACAAGCCCGGCGGCAATACGCTCCCCAGAGTCTGTGGCAAGCAAGAGCCATGAGCCCAGTGAAACTTCAATGACGATGAGAAGGACAATCCATACTTGTTTTATGTTTTTAATGTCCTTGAGGTTTATGGAGAGTTTATCAGCAAGTGCCATGATGCCCTGGGTTAATTAGATTGACTTTAGTTTTTGTACGGTATCCTTGGTAAAATCCGGGGGGAACCTATCATCAATCTCACTAAGGTTTGATTCTCGCCCCAGCATATACCATACACGGTTGTTGCCCAGTTGATTGTAACATACCACAAGGTCAGAAAGGACATTGTAGGCACCCCGTGTCCTACCTTGTGCAAGTCCCGCATAGGATGGAGAAGAGTACTCACTGCAATCTATTATCCTGCCTTCTGGCGAAATATAACTGCGTCCGGCAATAACCTGGCAACCCGCTGAGAAATTGAGCCCCCCATCACCAGACCAGTGTATATTGATGGTCATATTGGGCACATCAAGGCCTTTCTTGATATCTGCATCGGTGAGGGCATTGTCGTTTATCACATCACGATAGACCAGGACACCTTTAGAATAGGGGCGCAGTGCTTTATATATTTTTGTCGCATTGCTTATCTTGTGCCAGCTTAACCTGTATTTGTGCTGTCCTTCAACAAGAAAGGCTTCATCTGTCCTATCTGCCATTTTAGAACTAGGATCAGTACTTCCCCAAAAGGTAAAGGCCAGCCCCTTGATCAACAGTATGAACAGGTCATCATTTTCCCTATCTTGCCGTGCAACTTCCTGATGCCTGCGTATGCCTATCAAATGGGTTTCACGTGGGTCAAATGACCACTCTTCTGGTGGTAGTGTATCTCCTGTGGAGGGCGCATTCCTTATTTGGTCCAGGATTACATTTTTTGCGGTCATGTAATGTTTTTTTGCCGCATTCAAGATGGCCATCCAGTCCTTGTACTCCTGGCTGGGGTTATCGATGCCAAACTGTGCCCAGGTGTTCTTGATATCCCCGGCTTCCCATCGCATCATGTGCTTCCAGGTATTGTCGCCCACGATGCCATCAGGAGCTCCTATGCTCTTGTCACCCTCTATATTGTGAACGTATTCCTGAAACAATCGCACGGCGGCCTGTGTGCCATAACCATAAATGCCAGAGAATTGACAATTAGGGAAAAACCCCTTGTTCTTCAAGAATGTCTGGATGCGCAATACTTCCTTACCCTGCATTTCAACAAAGTCGTTCCACGCATTGTTTGCCTCGTCCCTAAATTGCTCCCGGTCCCTAAGGTGCGTGGCCATCCACCTGTGATAGGGTTGAAGAAATTCTCCCTTGTCTGCGGGCATTTTACCCATATCCACCGTGCCTAATTTTAAAACTGCCATAACCCTTTAGTTTATAGAAAGTTAAAAAGTAGGGATTTTTTAAAGGCTATTGAAGTTTTTATCTCAAAAAGGGGAAAAATCCCTTTTTTGCAGTGGTTTTGCAAAAGAGGCCTTTTCGCTTAAAGCGAAATTTATACGGGTGTTGTAAATTATATACCTTGCAGCCCTAATGGCTAGCGTTAAATAATGAAATTCTTAAGGAACAACTGGGTCAAGGTGCTCCTTGCCCTCATCAGTATAATAGGGATAGCCACGGGAAAATTCCTGTTTATATTCTTGGCCATACCACTGGGTGCCGGTATTTTTGACAAGAAAAACAAAAACGAGTGAATCAATGTGCGTGCCGATGGTCAAACGCATTGTAAAAATTGACTACATTTGCATACAATACGACAGGATTTATCCATTATGAGCCAAAAAGTATTGCTAAACGCAAAAGAATTAGACATCATTCTGCACCGGCTGGCCTGTCAACTCATTGAAAAACACCTTGATTTTAAAGATACCGTTCTCGTAGGGCTTCAACCCAGGGGCATTTTTGTGGCCGAACGTATCAAGGGCCTTCTGGAAAACGAGTACAATATAGCCGATATAAAAATGGGGTATCTCGATATCACGTTCTTTCGGGATGATTTTCGCCGTAGCGAAAAACCGCTGGAAGCGAATAAGACCAAGATCAATTTTGTGGTCGAGAACAAGAAGGTCGTCTTTATAGATGACGTGCTGTATACCGGTCGCAGTATCAATGCCGCGCTTACTGCCCTGCAGAGTTTTGGCAGGCCACAGGAGGTTGAGCTGCTCACGCTTATAGACCGCAGGTTTAGCAGGCACTTGCCCATACAGCCCACCTACCGTGGCAGGCAGGTAGATGCGATAAATGAAGAAAAGGTTAAGGTAAGCTGGAAGGAGAACGATGGGGAGGATGCAGTTTATGTAATTAATAAGTAAAGGAAAAAGAGATACGATAAGGATGAGCGAATTAAGTGTAAATCACTTACTGGGGATCAAGTACATCACGCGCAAGGATATTGATCTTATTTTTGAAACCGCAGATCAATTCAAGGAGGTCATCAACAGGCCCATTAAAAAGGTTCCTTCCCTGCGAGATATCACGATTGCAAACCTCTTTTTTGAAAACAGTACCCGCACACGCCTCAGCTTTGAACTTGCCGAAAAACGCTTGAGCGCTGATGTTGTCAATTTTTCGGCGGCAGCCTCATCTGTAAAAAAGGGGGAAACCCTCATAGATACGGTGAACAATATCCTGTCAATGAAAGTTGATATGGTGGTCATGCGGCACCCCAATCCTGGTGCCGGTGTTTTTCTCTCCAGAAACATAAGGGCAAGTATAGTCAATGCGGGCGATGGCGCCCATGAACACCCCACACAGGCCCTGCTTGATTCTTTTTCCATACGGGAAAGGCTGGGGGATATCGAGGGCAAGAAGGTGGTCATCGTGGGTGATATACTTCATAGCCGTGTTGCCCTGTCCAATATCTATGCGCTCAAACTACTTGGAGCAGAAGTTAAGGTTTGTGGCCCTAAGACATTAATACCTAAATATATAGAAAGTCTTGGTGTTGCGGTTGAACTGGACCTGAGAAAAGCCCTGAACTGGTGTGATGTGGCCAATATGTTGCGGGTGCAAAACGAGCGGATGGACATTAGCTATTTTCCCAGCACACGAGAATATGTGCAACAGTATGGCCTAGATAGAGAATTGCTGGAATCTCTAGATAAAGAGATTGTGGTGATGCACCCAGGCCCCATCAACCGTGGGGTTGAGATTACGAGCGATGTTGCAGATTCTGGACAGGCCATCATCCTCAACCAAGTGGAGAACGGTGTTGCGATACGTATGGCGGTAATTTATCTATTAGCTTCAAAAATCAAATAATGCAGGTTACCAAAAAAGAAACATACACCATACTGGGTGATGAAGAAGATGGGTTGAAGGAATTTGCCAGTTTTCTTAATTTTATAGTTCCCAAGGCTTACGCCAAAGATAACCTTATCATAGACATCCTTAAATATGAAGATGTTGACCTGCCCGCACTCCTCAATTTTTTAAAACCCTCAAATACACAAAGGGGAGGGGGCAAATCATTTGTGCTGGTCAACAACCATATCAATCCTGATATAGTGCCCGAAGAAATAATGGTGGTGCCCACCATCCAGGAAGCTATTGATGTTATCGAACTTGAAGAAATCCAGCGAGATCTAGGTTTTTAATCCTGTCTGCAACCCTATCCATTTGTTCTTCAGCATTTTTAAGGCTTTCTTGTGAAGGCTGCGGGGGTTCTTGCCCTTTTGCATTTTGAGGCTCAAAACTTAGCTCTGCATACGATGGGAAATGGTCTGACCCCACATCGTTGCCCCTTTGCACGTCCACAGCGCGGAACTCTTCAGAAATAAATATGTGATCTAGTGGCCACCGCAATAAAAAATTGTTTGCATTATAGGTGTTGAAAAAGCCCCGGCCTTGCCGTATGTCCAGCGTGCGGCTTACTTCTTTAAACAAACGTGTGGTATTAGACCAGGCTACATCATTAAAGTCGCCCATAACTATAGTGGGCAGTTTGCGATCCAGGGCCATCTTTGCCGTGACCATCATCTCTGCGTCCCGGTCAGTTGACATGGGGTTATGCTGCGGCATCGGCGGTGTGGGATGAATGGCACGTATCTGTATTTTATTGCCATCGGGCAATGTTGCAATGGTGTGTATGGATGGTATTGAATCATCAATGAGAAAACGTACTTGTGAACCTTCAAGGTGTAGTCTGGAATATAGAGCCATCCCATAGGTGTTCTCCAACGGTTTTTCAACCTTGTAAGGGTACATCTCCCGGGTTGTGGGCTCAATCTCTGTCAACCATCTTGTGTTTACTTCACAGAGCAGGAGGATATCAGGATCTTTTGCTTTTATTTCCTTGATGAGCATTTCACTTTTTTCATTGCTTTGAAGCACATTGCTGATGAGTACGCTGAAGTTATCATCTTCTTTATTATCAATGCTTGCGAGTACTTCTTTTTTGGCGAAAGCCGTATAGGGATATATCTTGATGAGCTGAAAGATGAAACACGCAATCATCAGCGATATGAACACATAATCTTTAAACCACCTGATATCAAACTTGATAAGAAAGGCCAATATGGCCAAGAGGGTGAGCGCGGTAAGCTGAATATGTGGAAAATCAAAAACGCGAATCCACCAGTAATCCACGGCGATGAAGGGAACGAGGGTGAGGGTGATGGCTATAAAGCCAAAAACGTACAGAAATGATTTTAAATCCAAATAATAAACGGTTAGGATTTAAAAATATGCACTCAAGGGCTAAGATCATTGATTTTTGGGTAAACTTTTAGAATTGTTTTTCTTTTACGTTGAAATTATAGATGTAAGCGATGCTGATATCTGAGTAGTCTGCCTGGCCAAGATTTGCGTTGATATGCGCTCCCCCAAATGCATTGTGATGGCGGAACGTGCCCGTTTGCCACACATAATATTATAAGCCCATAAGGTGTTGTGGACAATAAATGTTTTTGGAAAAAAGTAAAAGCAGAAATAAAACAGAATTATACATGGTCTTAAAAACCAATAAGATAAATTTTATATCAACATTTATTTATTTTAAATGATGTTTTATTCCCCTAGAGGCAAAAATCAGGTAGAAATACCTAGACGTTTGAGGTCACTGCCTGTGGGTTCTTCAAAAAGTTCCAGGTCAAAATAAGGTATGGCCGCAAGGATGTGGTCAAAAATGTCAGCCTGGATGTATTCATAATTTTCCCATCTTTTATCCTTGCTAAAGCAAAATATCTCCAGGGGGATTCCCTGAGGGGTGGGAGCGAGGTGCCTTACCATCAAGAACATATCTTTGTTGATTGCCGGGTTTTCATGCAACATGGCATCGATATATTTTCTAAAAACCCCCAGATTTGTCTGGTTACGGCCGTTAATGAGTAGGCTTTTGTCAATATTCTTGAGCCTATTGTATTTGTTTACCTCCTGCTCCCTATGGTCAATGTAAGGTGCAATGAGGTCAATTTTTTTAAGTTTAGCAATGTCATCAACAGAGAGAAACTTGATGCTTCCCTGTTTTATAAAAATAGAACGCTTGATACGCCTGCCATCGCTATCCTGCATTCCACGCCAGTTTTGAAAAGAGTCAGAAATAAGGCTGTATGTAGGGATTGTGGTATAGGTGTTGTCAAAATTTTGGACACGCACGGTGGCCAGGTTGATTTCGGTAACGTAACCATCAGCACCATATTTGCTAAAGGTAATCCAGTCACCTATCCTTACAATATCGTTGATGGATACTTGTATGGAGGCTACAAAACCCAGTATGGTATCCTTGAATATGAGCAATAATACCGCAGAAGCGGCCCCCAGTTGAAGTGCAAACTTCCATGCATTTTCATCAAAGAGTTCAATGACCACAAAAAACACCGCCATTGCCCATAAAAAAAGCATGGTGACCTGTACATAGCTCTGCAGGGGTTTATCGTGGTAAGCTTCTTTGGTCTCAAGATAGCGCCGCCCCGTGCGCAACAAGCTCCTCAATATCTTGACGATAAGTATGATGACATAGATATTGAACAGTTTTATGATCCACCCCAGGTAAACGGGATACTCCACAAGCAGCAGGACAATCACTGATTTAAATACCATCAAGGGCAGGAGATGGCCTATGTACCGTGGAAAATTGGTAAGGATAAGATAATCGTCAAAAGTACTTTTGGTCTTGTTTGTAAACGCCTTAAAAAACTCTATGACAATCTTTCTCAGCAACTTGTCAAGAAAAAACAACAGGACAATAAGGAGTATGCCGTTGATGGCAATGGTAAGTGTTTCAGCATATTTTGAAGCTATGCCATAGTCCCTGAGCCACCGGGAAAAATCAAGTAGATATTGTCTTAGATTTTCTTGCATGCGCGAAAACTTTAATTTTCAAATATAGGATTTAGGAAGAAGTTGGGGCATTAAAATTTTGGCCTTTGAGCCATATTAAAACAAAAAAAACAGCTCCTGGGGGGAGCTGTTTAATTAAACAAATCAATAACAAATTAACTTTGTATGAACAATCCTGCAATTTGCGCCGCAGTAGTACCATCTATGGTCTCATCATAAGCTTGTGTTGAAGCATCAGATGAAAATGGAGATCCACTGCCCAGGGTGGTAACATCCACACCACCATGTGTGGTATTATCCTCGCCTGCGTAGACTGCATTTGTTGCATCTACACCTGTTTCTGGGAAGTCTTGTGTTATCCATCCCTTAAGACCTCTCAACCTTCTTATTTCAGAAGCGTGACGCGCCTCAACGGAGTGAATCTGTAAACCAATGGTCAATACATCACCACTTGACATTAGGTTTCCTGCTTGTCCCTTGTAGGCCCTTACACCTGTATCTTCAAAGGCTTGAGCTAGAATAAGCAGTTGTTGATAAGCCGTTGCTGGATCTGTACCGTTATCACCAAAGGGGTCAAACATTCCACCAGCGGTAAAATCAAAGGTAGGAGAATCGATACTGTTTTCCGCTAGGGCATTTTGCAACAATGCCACGTGGGCATCCTCATGTTTTGAAATCTGCATATAGATTGCTTCTGCCTTACCAGTAGAATCCTGTGCAAGTACGCCTGAATCAAGGGCCTTCATGTAAAATTCAGCCTCAAGGTATTCTAGGGTAAGTGCCAGTTGAAGGGCACCGGTAATATCATCCTCTTGGACAAGGGTGGCTGCACTGGCAGTATTGGCCAGTGAACCTAGACCAAAGGGAACAGCGGCAAGAGCAGCTTTTTTACCTATTGAGTTAAATGTACTGAACACTTCTCTTCTTGAAGAAAGCTTCTTCGTGAGGTTGTCAGTAGTAAATTCGTCTAAAAGTTTTATAATACTCATAATACTGTTTTTAAAAGTTGATAGTTAAAGATTAGGGTAACTGTGTAGCGGTAAATGGAGTCACAAAGAAACCTCCTGCTGCTGCAATTACTTCAGAGGGCTTGAGCGCTCCGTCAAGACCTGTCGTGGGGTCTACAGCATCATCACCTGCAAAAAGGGTAAAATCATTCATCTCACCTCCACGTATGCTGCGTATAGCCGCTGCGTGTCTTGCTTCTACTGATACAATCTTACCGGCAATAACAAGGTAAGCCCCGGTCTCAATAGTCCTACCGGCACCATTATATGCTTTAACTCCAGTATCTTCTAACAATTGGGCTGTAGCAAGTACAGAATCCCTGTCTGAAAAATCAATTGAACTAAAATCAAATTCCAATTCTTCGGGAAGTACCTTATCAGCGCTAAAGTTTGCATTCAATGCTGTTTTAAAAAACTCCCTGTGGTTTACCTCATGGTTATATAGGTCTTGCATGAGCGTGACTTCAACCTGTGCTGCGCCAGAGTACATGTTTTCAACAACCCTTGTATAAAAAGCTGCTTCAAGTTGTTCTAGTGCATATGCGTAATTAAGGACACCTAAGTCTCCACCTCCAAGGTCGAAAGTTCCGGGTGGGGGGGTAACCGTGTTGTCATCATCATTGTCACAGGCTAATAATAGTCCTGACCCTGCTAATGCCAATCCACTTACTTTTAAAAAATTTCTTCGGTTTTTGCCTTTAGCGACATCTACCTTGATGCGATTCTTCTTCATAATTGAATTTTTTAGTTATTGAATTATTTCTATTAAAAGTTACGTGGAGAGTGGGAGGTCAGTTTTTAAGAAAGGGTCTTTTAACAAGAATTTGGCAGTTTTCAACTGCTATCCTTCATGTTTTGATAAAAATTGGGAATATTTATTGCAAATATGAAAGAATGCACCTACATAAATTGATAATCTTCTTAAATCCATTTTGATAAAGGATTCCCAAAAACAATATTTCAATTGTTAAGACTAATGGTAAATGGGGGTGATTCTTCTAGTTGTAGTGTAAATGGTGGAAAAAAAATACAGTTTGAGCAGGTTTTGAGGTTAGAACCAAGGCAATTTCATTACTCCGTTTTACACGGAAAGTCAAAATCAATTATGGAGAAAGAGTAGTTCTTTTTAAAGTTAAAGTGCCACCATTCTGTACGTATGGTCTCAAATCCATAAAATGTCATGCCCTCTTGAAGTAGTTTTCTGTTCTGTGATACTTCTTCAGGGAGACCGGTATAATCAATATGGGCCTCCTTACCAAAGAAATCATGATCTGTACCCATATCCACCGGGGTGCCATCAAGCTTTACCAGCGAAATGTCAACAGCGGCCCCACGGTTGTGCACAGATCCAGATGTATAGGGGTTTGCCATATATTGTGGATTAGGGAAGGCCTTCCACATTTTTTTTTGGGCAGAGACGGGCCGGTAGCAGTCATAGAGCAATATCTTGTATCCTTTTTCACAAAACCAATCATTAGCCAGGGTCAAGGCCCGGGCAACCTCAGGCCTTAAATAACAACTGGCACAGTCATAAAAGGCTTCCTTTAAGAAGTTATTTGTGGTAGCATACCTTATATCTGAGGCAAAATCATTACCTCCCAGGGTATCGATTCTCGTGAGTGGTGCATTTTCGCCCTGAGCGAAAACCGTAGAGCATAAAAAGAAAAAAATCAAGATGCGCATGGGTTAAATTTACTGTAATCTTTTTAGTCCTGAAATTCATGTAACGTTTATTTGCTCAAAGCGTCTTTAATGTAAACCATCAACCCATGCAAAAAGTATTATCAGTTCTTGTGTTCCTTGTTTTCGGTTGCTTACATGCGCAACAAAAAAAGATAACCATAGTCAATACTGCTGGCGAGCCCGTGCCCTATGCGACCATAAGCTACGGTGAGAACCAGGGGACCATAAGCAATGAAGATGGGCAGTTTACCATCATAAATTCATCTAGTGGTGGAGAGATAGAGATTCAGGCATTGGGTTATATATCTCAAAAAATCGCTTTGGCAGGCCTGTCACAAAAAGTCGTTCTACAAAGTAAATACATTGACCTGGACGAGGTAATCCTGGTGGATAAGGACCTGGATGTTACAGATATTATAGCGCGAATCAAGGATAATGCCATTGAAAATTATTCCATTTCGCCTACGCGAAAAAAAATCTTCTATAGAAAAAGCTATTTCAGCGAAGTGTCAAAAGCAGAAATAGAGGTTGAAGAATCCTCCATTGCAGATCTTAACCAGGCACTGATGGACAGTATAACGCGCAAAATCAAGAACCCAATTGCTTCATACACTGAGCTCATAGGGGATATCTATGGCAACCAGGACGGTCAGGAAGTAGATGTGATCAAGGCCGCAAGGCTCTTTGACCCCAAGACCACCGAAAGTGCCGAGGAACTATTCAAACGGGTACAAAAAATATTTGAAGAGAATATAAAGGACGATTCTTATTTTAAGATACGCAGTGGTATAATAGGCACAAAGGTTGATCGTGATGAGATGGATCTTGATGATGAACCTGAGAAAGAACTCACCGCTGAAGAAAAGCAAAAAAGGGAAAAAGAAAACAAGGAGGACCTGGTCATGAATGCCAAGGAAAACATCAATTCTGTGCTGAAGGGTACATTTTACAAAGAAGATGTCACCCTGGATGTGCTTGATAAAGACCGCAAATATGATTTTGATATCACCGGCCACACCATAATAGATGATGAACTTGTGTATATAATCAAGTTTTCACCAAAAAGGGGCGCGGACTATAAGGGCACCATGTATGTAAACGCAAAGGATTATGGGGTTTATAGGCTAGATTATACTAATGTAAAGGCGTTAAAGAGGTTCAGGTTGTTTGGCGTATCCCACTATGAAGATGTACATAGGGGCAAGATGATATATTCAAAGAATGGAGATGGCAAATATGATTTTACATATTTTGAACGGGAGATGGGGGCAACATCTGGTATTGACAGGCCATTGACCATCATTGAAAAAAACAAGAAGGTCGCTGGCCGCAGAAAGCAGAACGAACTTGATATGGAGATTGATTTTAAATTTAAGCAGCTTGATAAAGTACAGGTGGTCGTTCTTGACAAAAATGAGGGCGGCGATGCAATCAAAACCTCAAAAGAGGATGCCTATGAATATGCAACCTTTAAGAAATACAATCCAGATTTCTGGAAGGGATATACCATCATAGAGCCCAATGCAATGATAAAGGCCTTTGAAATTCAGGATTGAACCTGGGGTTTCAGGTATTTTGCATCCATCCAGAAAGTACCAAAGGGAATTATGGAGCACAACAGGACGATAAGTAACGTCTTGACGCTCCATTTTAATTCGGTTTTCACCATAAATGCCATCACTACATATACCAGGAACAAGATGCCATGCGTCATGCCTATGATTTCGTTAGCCGCGGGGCTTTCAAAAAAATATTTTAGCGGCATGGTGATAAACAAAATGCACAATAGGGATATACCCTCAAGAATACTGATTAACCGAAATGCTCTGACCATCTATACGAGATTGAAAATTGCAAGGGCATAAAGATAAAACCTTACAAAACGTACCAGTCCAAAAAGAAGATAATTAACAAATGGATACCGTATCATACCGGCTGCTAGACTGCTCACCGCAAACGGAACCGGTAAAATAGCACCCACAATAATCAGGAAACCACCCCATTTACGAGCATTTTTGAGGTGCTTGGCCATCTTCACGTTGAGATACTCGTTTACAGCCGGTATCTTGTTTGACGCCCTCCCCATGAAATAAGAAACAATCCCACCACAATAGGACAACAGGGCAAGTAAAGAGAGATATAAGATGGGGTCTGGCATCTTGTCGCTCCATGCAATAAAAATTTCTGGGGGTATAAGCCCCAGGATGGATTCAGACAAAAAGAAGACCGCAAGAATCCAGATTGCCGGGAAGGTCTCGGTCATCTTTATCAACAGGGAGTTGATATCGATCACAAAAAAATGAATCCCCACCAGCACGATAATAAAGAGTACTAGCGGTAGAAGTGCTTTTTTAAGGCTTTTACCGAGAAAATTATAAAATCCCGTGTATTTATAATACTTATGTAAAAGCGATAACCTAAAAAGCTTGGACCTTTTTTTGGGTTGGGACATGTGGCAATTTTTTACAAAAATAAGGTTTGGGAGAAGCACTATGACCTTCCAGGTCCCATAAAATCAAGATTTATGAAAACTTTATTAATTACCCATCCCTGAGAAATATGAATACACATAATTTTATGATATGAAGAAAAACAAGGATAAAGTAGCGCTGATTACCGGCGGGACAAAAGGTATAGGCCGTGGCGTTGCGACGGCACTCCTCAATCAAGGGTATAAAGTGGCCATAACAAGCCGCACATCCACCGCAGCCAGCCATGCGGCCAGTGAACTTGCTGATGAGCTGGAAGTTGTCGATATGATAATGGGGGTAAAAGCAGATGTGCGGGATTTTGAATCCCAAAAATCAGCCGTTGAACAGGTCATGACAAAATGGGGACAGATAGATGTACTTGTGGCAAATGCTGGCCTGGGGCACTTTGCCAATATAAAGGACCTTACCCCACAACAGTGGACAGAGACCATTGAAACAAACCTCACCGGCGTTTTTTACAGCGTCAAGGCAAGTCTCAACGCGCTTAAGGAGTCAAAGGGCTATATCATCACCATTTCCAGCTTGGCGGGTACAAACTTCTTTGCGGGAGGTTCTGCGTACAATGCGAGTAAATTTGGCCTTACAGGATTTAGCCAGGCAATCATGCTTGACCTTAGGCAGGATGACATCAAGGTTACCACGATAATGCCGGGTTCTGTGGCGACACATTTCAATAACAATGAACCCTCATCAAAAGATGACTGGAAGATTCAGATTGAAGATATAGGTCAAATGGTGGTGGACCTGCTCAACATGAACCCCAGGACATTGCCCAGCAAGGTAGAGGTAAGGCCCTCTAAACCGCCCGTTAAATAGAAAAAAATAAAGGCTACTCGTTTAAAGTAGCCTTTTTATTTTGCCTTTCGGCGAAAGCTAGACAGCCTTCTTTTGCTTTTCCAGGATTTTTGCCTTGCTTACCCATCTATCGTTTTTGATCCTATCTGGAAAGAACTTGATAAGTTCTGTAACCACCTCGATGTCCTTTTCATTAAGGCGGGCAATCTGGCTGAAGGTATAAATGCCTATCTCGTTGAGCTTCTCTTCTGTATAGGGGCCTATCCCCATGATTTTTTGAAGGTTGTCGCTATCAGTAGCTTCGGCATAGCCTATTCTTTCAAAATCCAGATAGAGGCCTTCCTTGTGTACGGGCTGGTTCTGTACCTGACGGCCAAAGGCCCTTTTGTTAAGTTCAGCGGCAACAAGATCATCATCATATTCCTCATGGTCCTCCTCGGGGACCATCGTCCTGGATGGAGTACTTGATTTTTTAGAAACCCTTTTGGCGGAAGCCGCATTGGCAATGGCCTGCATCTCTAGCTTTTTTGTAAACTTTGCTTTTTGATAAAAATAGGCAAAGAAGTATCCTATAAGAAAGGCGACGAGCATAAGGGCAAATACCTCGATAAATAATACGGGTATCTTTATAGTATCTGTATTGTCTTGAAAAAACGTCATTTTAATCTATAAGGATTTCAATCCTATTGTTTTTATCCCGATAAACTGATGTGTTGGGGACAATGGGTTCTGCTTCTCCTTTTGAATCCACGTAAACCCTTGAATTATCTATGTCAAAGGTCTTGACGAGATATTTTTCAAACTGGTGCGCATGTTGCAGGGCAACCAGGTAATTATCATTGTTGTTCCCCACGTTATCCGTATGACCTATGATCAATAGTTTTTTGTCAGGATTTTGGTCCAATTGTTTTTTGATAAAAATACCTATTTTTCTCAGATTGGAGTTAATTATCAATTCATTATAGTCATCAAAGTCTGGGTAAATGTTTTCACCCATTTTACGGGGAGGTATGGCAGGTGTGTTATTTGCCTTGTTACGCAGGGCATCTTCCTTTAATTTTTCCAGTTCCTTGCGCTTTTCTTCTTCAACTGCCGCTTCCTTGTTTTTCTCTATCGCATAGTTGATCTCATCCAGGATCAAATCACCATTTGCATACGTATTGGTATCACTTGGGGTGCGTAGATAATCGTTCTTGGGGTTTTTAAGAACATCATAATCCCCACTATCTTCACCAGCACCAGATACCGCGTCAACTTCTTCAACGTCAAAACCATCATTGTAGGATTTGTACTTTTCAAACGCGTCAGTATAGTGCAGATAAGCCATACCTATTGCACTCCAGAAGAGAAAGACTCCAAATGCCTTAATGAAGTTGAGCATTTTTAACAAGTTCTAAATACAAATATGAGCAATTTCCTACATATTATTGTTTATTTTTTTTAAAATCTTGAATTAATTTTTATAGGTATAATAAAATTTTTCAATAAGTTTACAACCACAATGAGAACGTCAATAACACATCATCACCATTTTCATGTTTTCGCTCAAGCGAGGTGAAATTGGTATGTGTTTAAAACTTTAAATAAATCCAGAACCCGTTTGAGCAACTCAAACGGGTTTTGTTTTTCCATTGAGTTGCTCATGCTAAAATCAAAAAATCAAAAAATCAAAATGTCAAAACGAATTAGAATTGCTGTTCAAAAGTCTGGGAGACTTAATGAGGACTCCCTTAAAATTCTGAAAGACTGCGGAGTATCTATTGACAATGGCCGTGATCAACTCAAGGCAAGTGCCCGTGATTTTCCACTTGAGGTCTTTTATCTACGCAACGGCGATATACCTCAATATCTGCGTGATGGAGTGGTGGATATCGCCATTGTGGGAGAAAATCTGCTTATAGAAAAAGGTACTGACCTTGCCATTGCCCAAAAGTTGGGCTTCTCAAAATGTAAGGTTTCCCTTGCTGTACCCAAAAGCGTAAAATATACTGGCATTGAGTACTTTGAGGGTAAAAAAATCGCTACTTCTTACCCTAATACCGTTAACAATTTTCTAGAATCAAAGGGTATAAAAGCAGACTTGCATATCATTAGTGGATCTGTTGAGATAGCACCAAACATAGGCCTGGCCGATGCCATCTGCGATATTGTATCCAGCGGTAGCACGCTTTTTAAAAATAATCTCAAGGAAGTGGAGACCATGCTTACATCAGAAGCGGTTCTTGCGGTTTCCCCCATCATTGATGATGAACGCCGTGAGATTTTAAACAAGCTTTTGTTCCGCATCCAGGCGGTGCTCAAAGGTCGTGATTTTAAATATGTGCTGCTAAATGCACCAAACGATAAAATATTGAAAATCATCGATATTTTACCAGGCATGAAAAGCCCCACCGTTTTGCCCCTTGCCGAAGAAGGATGGAGCAGCGTGCACAGCGTGGTCAATAAAAACGAGTTTTGGGATATCATTGATGAACTGAAAGCTAATGGCGCTCAGGGCATTCTGGTAAGTTCCATAGAAAAAATGGTTTTATAGGTCATGCAGGATTTTTCATTTCGGTTTATTAACAGGGAACAATCAAGTCAAATCATCCCTTTTTTCCAACTGCTTGATTCTGCGATACCTGTTGACGTATTGAATCAAAGACTCGATGAAATGTATGCCAACCGCTTCAATTGCCTGGGGATTTTTGACCAGGACAAGCTCATCGGCATTTGCGGTATTTGGGTTCTTTATAAATATTACATCGGTAAGCACTTAGAGCTTGATGATGTGATAATTTCGGCAGACTATCGCAATAAAGGCGTGGGCAAACAGATGATGCAATTCATCGAAAGTTATGCTAAACAAAATGACTGCATGGGCTACGAACTCAACTGCTACGTGCACAATGCGCCCGGTGTGAAATTTTGGGCAAACCAAAATATGGTCATCAAAGGATATCACTTTCAGAAAAAATTTCAGACCAATGAATAAGATCAGCAATCCTAAAAAAACCGACTGGCCTGAGATTCTCAAGCGCCCCACGCAGACGTATGATGCGATTGAGGGTACTGTTCTTGAGGTTTTTGAAGACATAAAGAAGAATGGCGATACAGCCGTTTCAAAATATACAGAGAAGTTTGACGGTGTAAAACTTGATTCTATTCTTGTCGCTCAAGGCGAAATAGACGCTGCCACGACTCAGGTTTCTCAAGAGTTAAAAGACGCAATAGCTTTGGCGAAAGCCAATATCGAAAAATTTCATACCGCACAACAAACCGAAAAAGTAACGGTACAAACCACCGAAGGAGTGAATTGCTGGCAAGAAAAGCGGCCCATTCAAAAAGTGGGATTGTACATTCCTGGCGGGACTGCGCCGTTGTTCTCAACAATTTTAATGCTGGCAGTTCCTGCTAAAATAGCGGGTTGTAGCGAACTTGTTTTGTGCACACCTCCGGGAAAAGATGGAAAAGTGAATCCAGTGGTTTTGTACACTGCTGCGCTTTGTGGGATTGACAAAATATTTAAAGTTGGTGGAATTCAAGCCATCGGTGCGATGACTTTTGGAACAGAGACAATTCCTAATGTGTATAAACTTTTCGGTCCTGGAAATCAATTTGTAACTGTCGCAAAACAGATGGCGACAAAATATGATGTTGCGATTGATATGCCGGCCGGTCCGTCAGAATTATTGGTAGTTGCAGATGATTCTGCTGATGCTGCTTTTGTTGCTTCAGATTTGCTAAGTCAGGCTGAGCACGGCGTGGACAGTCAGGTGATTTTAGTGTCAACTTCAGAGCAATTGATTGAGGAAGTTGAGCAAGAAGTAGAAAACCAATTAAATATGCTTCCGCGAAAAGATATCGCCGCTAAAGCCATTGAAAATAGTAAGTTAATCTACGTTGGTTCGGATTCCGAAGCATTAGATTTAATCAATGAATATGGCCCTGAGCACTTCATTATTTGTACTAAAAATGAAGATTTTTATGTTGATAATGTAATTAACGCCGGTTCTGTTTTTATAGGTAATTACACGCCAGAAAGTGCTGGCGATTACGCTTCTGGAACCAATCATACGTTACCTACAAATGGCTACGCAAAACAATACAGTGGTGTAAATCTTGACAGCTTTAAAAAGAGCATCACCTTCCAGAAAATCTCAGAATCTGGAATTCAAAAAATAGGTCCAGCCATCGAACTCATGGCAGAAGCCGAAGGTTTACAAGCGCATAAAAACGCGGTTACACTTCGCTTAAATGCTTTAAAGAAAAACTAATGAGCAAGAATTTTGACATTAATACTTTGGTTAGGCCTAACGTGGCAAAACTAACCCCGTATTCTTCTGCGCGTGATGAGTTCACCGATTTTGAGAAGGATATGGTTTTCTTAGATGCAAATGAAAATCCGTTCAACTCTGATGCAAACCGTTATCCAGACCCGCATCAGGTGAATTTAAAACAGCATTTATCATCTGTTAAGCGCGTTCCTGTTGACCAAATTCTTTTAGGAAATGGTAGCGATGAGATTCTCGATTTGATTTATCGAGCATTTCTTGAGCCTGGCGAAGATGCCATAATCACCACGCCGCCTACTTACGGTATGTACAGCGTTTTGGCAAACATCAATAATGTTGAGGATAAGAAGGTTTTATTGACTTCAGATTTTCAATTGGATGTGGATGGTATTTTGGCTGCAGCTAATGAAAAAACAAAATTATTGCTGTTGTGTTCGCCTAACAACCCTTCTGGGAATTTGCTAAATCAAGCCGACATCGAGCGTTTGCTCAATGAATTCAACGGTTTGGTGCTTATTGATGAAGCGTATATTGATTTCGCGAAAGCGGAAAGTTGGTCAACACGATTACAGGATTTTCCTAATCTCATCATTTCACAAACGCTTTCTAAAGCCTACGGATTGGCGGGAATTAGGCTGGGGATTTGTTACGCTTCCGCGGAAATAATCGCGGTTTTAAACAAAATCAAACCGCCGTACAATGTAAATTCGTTAACGCAAACCAGAGCTTTACAAAGAGTTTTGAAGCAAGCGGAAGTAGAGCAGGAAGTGAAAACCATTCTTGAAGAGCGCGACGCTTTGATGGCGGAATTGGAGAAATTGGACATTGTTTCAAAGGTTTTCCCGTCAGATTCTAATAGCATCCTTTTGCGCGTGGATGATGCAAACAAGCGCTATGCAGAGTTTATTGAGCTTGGCGTTGTGGTGAGAAATAGAAGCTCGCAACCGCATTGTGAGAACTGCCTGCGTATCACGGTGGGCACACCAGAAGAAAATAAAAAACTAATTGAAGCCTTTAAAAAACTAAGCTAATGGCCAAAAAAGTATTGTTTATAGACCGTGACGGCACCATAATTAAAGAGCCTGCAGATTATCAAGTGGATGCGTATGATAAAGTAGAATTCTACCCAAAAGCATTTACCTATCTCGGTAAAATCGCCAAAGAATTAGATTATGAGTTGGCAATGGTCACAAACCAAGATGGATTAGGAACTGATTCTTATCCTGAGGAAGATTTCTGGCCGGTGCACAACTTCATTCTAAAGGCTTTTGAAAATGAAGGTGTCGTTTTTGACGAGGTTTTTATTGATAAGACTTTCGCCAAAGAAAATGCTGAAACTCGCAAGCCTAAAACAGGTTTATTGACAAAGTATTTTTCTGAAGATTATGATTTGGCAAACAGTTTTGTGATAGGTGATAGAATTACCGATATGGAACTGGCAAAAAATCTAGGTTCACGCGGATTTTTCATTCAGGATGAAGCAGGATTGGGCGGTGATGAGATTGAGTCTGACAAAAGCGAAATTGAAAAACACATCGCTTTAACCACGACCGATTGGCAAAAAATATATGAGTTTTTAAAACTTGAAGACCGCACTGCCGAAATCACTCGTAAAACAAACGAGACTGATATTTATATCAAAGTAAACCTTGACGGCACCGGAAAAAGCAAAATCGAGACTGGTTTAGCTTTTTTTGACCACATGTTAGACCAGATTGCACGTCACGGTTCTATGGATTTAGAGATTAAAGTGGACGGTGATTTAGAGGTTGATGAGCATCACACCATTGAAGATACGGCGATTGCGCTTGGCGAAGTTTTCAGCAAGGCATTAGGAAATAAATTAGGCATGGAGCGCTATGGTTTCTGTCTTCCTATGGATGATTGCCTGGCGCAGGTCGCGATTGATTTTGGAGGTAGAAATTGGATTGTTTGGGAAGCAGAATTCAACCGCGAGAAAATAGGTGAAATGCCTACTGAAATGTTCTTTCACTTCTTTAAATCGTTCACAGATGGTGCGCGCGCCAATCTCAATGTTAAAGCCGAAGGCACAAACGAGCATCACAAAATTGAGGCGATTTTTAAAGCTTTCGCGAAAGCGATAAAAATGGCAGTAAAACGCGATGCAGAAAAGATGATTTTACCATCTACAAAAGGGATGCTTTAAAGTTAAAGATCACGTCAAGCTGAACTTGATTCAGCTTCTCATGAGATTTGGAAATTAAATTTTAAGATTCTGTGTCAAGCACAGAATGACGATAATATGAAATTAGTAATCATAGACTACGGCGCAGGGAACATCCAGAGCATCAAATTTGCTTTTGAGCGCCTGGGTGTTGAAGCCATTCTTACTGATGATGTGCAGACAATTCGAGATGCCGATAAGGTAATTTTTCCTGGAGTAGGCGAGGCGAGCAGCGCGATGGCAAAGCTTAAATCTACCGGTTTGCATGAAGTGATTCTGCAGTTGAAACAGCCAGTTCTGGGCATTTGCCTAGGGATGCAACTTATGTGCAATCACACCACCGAAGGTGATACCCAAGGTTTAGGAATTTTTGACGTGGATTGCGTGAAATTCTCAAACGCGGTAAAAGTGCCACAAATAGGCTGGAATCAAATTTCTAACCTACAATCTGAACTTTTTAAAAGTATTGAGGAGCAAAGTTACATGTATCTCGTGCATAGTTTTTATGCTGAGCCTTGCGGCGAAATGATAGCAACTACAAATTACGAGAAGGATTATGCATCCGCATTACAGAAGGATAATTTTTATGGCGTTCAGTTTCATCCAGAAAAATCAGGGGAAGTGGGAGCGAGGATATTGCAAAACTTTCTTGAAATAGAATTTTAGTATTGAGAAGTTAGATATGAGATATGAGAACTTTTCCTTTAAATGAAACTAAGATAAATTGACTTTGTACTTAATACTAAATACTAAGCATAGAATATGCGTATAATTCCCGCAATAGACATCATAGACGGCAAATGCGTCCGACTTTCAAAAGGTGATTATGACACTAAAAAAGTGTATAATGAGAATCCGCTGGAAGTTGCAAAGGCGTATGAAGACCACGGAATACAGCATTTACACCTTGTGGATTTAGACGGCGCAAAAAGCAAGCACATCGTCAACCATAAAATCCTTGCGGAAATCGCTTGTAAAACAAGTTTGAAGGTTGATTTTGGCGGCGGACTCAAAACCGATGAAGACCTTAACATCGCTTTTGATAGTGGAGCGAACCAAATTACTGGAGGAAGTATTGCTGTTAAGGACCCAGATACATTTGAGCGTTGGATTGCGAAATATGGTAGCGGGAAAATCATTCTTGGTGCTGACGCCATGAATGAGAAAATCGCGGTTTCTGGTTGGTTAGAAGATTCTGATGAGGAGTTGGTTCCTTTCATCAAGAAGTATCAGGAAAAAGGCATTGAGTATGTGATTTGCACTGACATCAGCAAAGATGGAATGCTGCAGGGGCCTTCCTTTAAATTATATGAAAAGATTTTGGCTTTAAGCCAAAAAGGGTTGAAATTGATTGCCTCTGGCGGAATTTCAACCTTTGATGAATTACCTAAGTTGGCTGAACTGGGTTGCGAGGGAACGATAATAGGAAAGGCGATTTATGAAAATAGAATCAGCCTAAAGCAATTGGAAAATTATATTCTGCAAAATGACTGATTTTAAAGAAGAATTTATCAAAAATGCGTTTTACCGTCTCGATGAAAATATGAGAATGGTAAGCATTGCCCTTGATAAAATCACGGAAGAGGACGTTTGGCGAAAGCCAAATAAATCTTCTAACAGTATTGCAAATCTCATTTTGCATTTGTGTGGAAACATAACGCAATATGGGATTTCATCATTGCAGTCAACCGAAGATAAAAGAGCTCGTGATGAAGAATTTACAGTTGCAGGAGGTCTGACAAAAGCTCAATTGCTTGAACAATTAGAGAGTACTGTAAACGAAGTGAAATCGACAATTTTGAATTTGCCAGAATCCAGATTTACTGAGATAAAGACAGTGCAAGGCTATTCATTTTCGGGAATTGGGAATATCATTCATTTAGTAGAGCACTTTTCTTATCACACCGGTCAGATTGCGTTTTGGGTGAAACTGATGAAAGATGAGCAATTGGGATTTTATGATGGACAGGATTTGAATGCTAGAAGTGAGTAGTTAGATATGAGATTAACGTCACCCTGAATTCGATTCAGGGTCGCATAAAGAGAATGAGATGCTGAATGAAGTTCAGCATGACGAGTTTGAACGACGAGTTACGAGTTACGAATGACGAAAATTTATCTTTGAATTTTGAAGAATTGAACAATGCAAGATTTAAAACTAAGGACTAAATTATTTGCTCTTGCTTGCTGGAAATTATGTAGCAAATTACCTAAGTCTAGAGAGTTTGATGCAATCGTAAGGCAGCTTATTAGGTCATCAAGTTCTGTTGCTGCAAATTATCGAGCAGCAAATCGAGCAAAAGCAGACAAAGACTTTATAAATAAACTTAAAATTGTTGAAGAAGAAGCTGATGAAAGTCAATTTTGGCTTGAATTTTTACTTGAAACTTTTGAAACTGATAATTCAGAAATTCAAGATTTAATAAAAGAGGCGGATGAACTTGTGGCGATTACCGTAGCATCCATTAAAACAGCCCGAAAGCGTTTGTAGCAATCTCGTCGTTCGTCGCTCTAAATTCTAAACTATGCTGACAAAAAGAATAATCCCCTGTCTGGATATCAAAAACGGTCGCACCGTAAAAGGTGTGAATTTTGTGGATTTGCGCGATGCCGGTGACCCAGTAGAACTTGCTGCAAAATATGCACAGACAGGCGCTGACGAACTGGTTTTCCTGGATATTTCGGCAACTGAAGAAAAACGCAAAACGTTAGCCGACTTGGTTCTCAGAGTGGCTAAGGAAATCAATATCCCGTTTACCGTGGGCGGCGGAATCTCATCTGTAGAAGATGTAGATATTTTGCTAAAAAACGGTGCAGATAAGGTTTCCATAAACAGTTCGGCGGTTAAAAATCCCCAATTGATCAATGACCTTGCGGCAAAATTCGGTTCGCAATGTGTCGTGGTAGCCATTGACGCCAAGCAAATTGATGGCACCTGGAAAGTCCACTTGGTTGGCGGAAAAGTCCCTACTGAAATTAACCTTTTTGACTGGGCAAAAGAAGTTGAACAACGCGGAGCAGGTGAAATCCTGTTTACCTCCATGGATCATGACGGTACAAAAGGCGGATTTGCCAATGCGGCTTTGGCCAAAATGAGCGAGCTGGTCAACATTCCCGTGATTGCTTCCGGTGGAGCGGGGGAGATGCAACATTTTAGCGATACCTTTGTGTCCGGTAAAGCAGATGCGGCATTGGCGGCGAGTGTATTCCATTTTCATGAAATTGATATACCCCAATTAAAACTAAAACTTCAACAGGATAATATTCCCGTAAGGATATAGCTATGCAAATTAAATATGATGACAAGGGCCTTGTGCCAGCAATAATACAAGATGCCAAAACCAAGAACGTGCTCATGCTGGGCTACATGAACAAGGAGGCCTATTTGAAAACTAACGAGACCAAAAAGGTCACTTTCTTTAGCCGGAGCAAACAGCGTCTATGGACAAAAGGTGAAGAAAGCGGTAATTTCCTAAATCTTGTGAGTATAAAAAATGATTGTGACAACGACACTCTTTTGATAACTGTAAACCCCGTGGGGCCTACCTGTCATAAGGGGACAGATAATTGCTGGGGAGAAGAAAATGAGCAAACTTTTGGTTTTTTATCAGAATTAGAAACCACTATCGCTGAACGCGAAAAAAACGCTGATGTAGAAAAGAGCTATGTCGCAAGTCTTTTTAAATTGGGAATCAACAAGATTGCTCAAAAAGTAGGTGAGGAGGCAGTAGAAACCGTTATAGAGGCAAAAGATGATAATGATGAGCTTTTCTTAAACGAGAGTGCAGACTTACTTTTTCACTATTTAATCTTGCTGAGGGCAAAAGGTTTTCAACTTAAGAACATCGAGGAAGTGCTCCTGGCACGAAAAAAGTAACCAGTTCATCGGCATGGCACTATTTAAGATCACGAGTAAATGTTGTAAGTAATTTCTTATGGATATTTTTTAAAAATTCGATGTAATATCCTGTTTCTAGAAGAAAATGACTTTTTTACCTTTAAAGTTATAAGGTAAATATAGCATAGCTCAAATCCATATAAATTTTATTATGCTGATTTATAGTATTTTATAAATCTAAAAAATCAATTTTCATTACATCGTACTTGTAATTAATTTTTTTGCTTAACAAGTTTAAATTCTAATATCTTAGTAATATCTAATTTATTGGATATGAGAACTTTAAACCTTACTTTCTTACTAGTATTTTTTACATTGACAGCTTTTGCACAAGTGGGTATAGGTACCACCTCTCCGCATCCCGGCTCCATGCTTGATGTCAATGGTACATTGCGTATAAGGGACCTTACCCTGGGCAGTAACAATGCCGCTAAAGATTCCATACTTGTCATAGACGGCAGGGGGTTTGTTTACCGTATTCCCACGAGAGATTTACTGGCTAATATGGATAAATCCTTGGTAAAGGCAAACTTTAGTGGTAGTACTGGCGTGAATCTTACGGCTGCAACTCAAAAACTGTTGGTTTTTGATAATGAAGAATTTGATATCAATAATGAATATGACCCTTTAACAGGGATATTCACAGCAAAGCGCGATGGGATTTATAGGGTTACAGGAAGTATAGAGCAGGGCAGCGTTACCGTAGGCGATTATGGACTCATGCTTTATAAGAATTCAGAAGTAGTTGCCCAAGAACGTTATTTAAATGTAGGTGTAGAAATAGATATCACATTATTAAGTCTTGATGTCGCCGTTTCCTCCCCGTATCGCAAAGTCTCAACACTGGTAGAACTATCAGCAGGAGATGAACTCAGTCTTATGGCTTATTCCTTTGTAGCAGTAGGAATTTCAACAGGTCAAACCGAATCATATTTTACAATAGAACAAGTGAGATAAAAATACATTTACCACCATACCACGACATCCCTATATAAATTTTGGTCCCCATCAATAGACCAAAAGAGTTTAGATCCTGAATGATCAATGGTTTTTGCAACCCAGCTTAATACATCCACATCAGGATGCCATTTTACCCCACATTTTTGAACGGCTGGATCAATAACCCAGTCGTTCTTTTTTGGTAGATAGAACCCCTCACGTTCCTGCATCAGCCGCTTAAAACCATCCAGCGTGTACCAGTGGCCCACAAGGCAATCAGGATTGCAGCTGCCATCAGGAAACCCATCCATATCCGCTGGGAGGAACAATTGAGCCTTAAATGAACATTCTTGCCTTAGGGCATCAAGCGCGATGTCCATTTTTTGCCTTTCGGCGAAAGCCATATCGCTATAAATCAACGGAAACTGCTTATCCCGGAGCTTGTTGAGCTTTTTTAAAAGGGAATCCCGGCGGTTATCACCTATCCAGCAAGCATCTGCCACCGGGGAAACCGAAGGGTCAAAAAGGTAGAATTTATAGGCCATTTCAAGATGGATGTAATGGTGTTCAACCGTGTCCTTCAATACAAAATCCAGCTCTCCAATTGTTTGTTTATTGTGCTTTACCTGTATATTCTTGCCCAGGATTTCATACTGGGCAGATTGAGCAAGGGCAGCTTCCATGTAATATTCCAGCCTTTGACCCAACCTGTATTTATCTGGTATTGCAAAATCCCGCGGAAGCAAAAACCCCTCGTGATCTAACCTGAATGCTGGCCATTCTTGCCCTTGCAGCAAGTGGGGTGTGTTCAAATAACCCTGAAACTGTAGTTCATAATTGTCATCTGGCCCGGGATGCATCAATCAAAAAGGTCTGAAGAAAGATACCTGTCACCACGGTCGCAAACTATGCAGACCACAATGCCCTCATCGAGGCCGCTGCAAAGTTTTAATGCTGCAGCAGCAGCACCACCGCTGCTCATACCTGCAAAAATGCCCTCCTCCCGGGCCAATGTTTTTGTCATATCACGGGCTTCCTGCTCGCTTACCTCAATCACCTGGTCCACCTTGTTGGCATCAAATATTTTGGGCAGGTATTCTTGCGGCCACTTGCGAATCCCGGGGATACTGGATTCATCAGTGGGTTGCACCCCCACGATTTGTATGGCCGGGTTTTGCTCTTTTAAAAATGTCGAGGTACCCATGATGGTGCCGGTGGTGCCCATGGCCGAGACAAAATGAGTGATTTTTTCTTCAGTATCCTGCCAAATTTCAGGTCCTGTGGTCTTGTAATGGGCTTTCCAGTTATCGTCATTGGCAAACTGGTTGAACATGAAATATCCCTCGTTCTCAACTTTCGCCTCAGCGTAATCACGTGAACCCTCAATGCCCACATCCTTGCTGGTCAGGGTCACCTTTGCACCATAGGCCTCCATGGTCTGTACACGTTCTTTTGTGGAATTTTCGGGCATGACGAGTTCAATGTTCAGCCCATACATTCCTGCTATCATTGCAAGGGCAATACCCGTGTTGCCACTGGTTGCCTCAATAAGTCTGGTGTCCTTGGTGATTGTTCCGCGCTCCAGCGCACTCTTGATCATATTGAATGCAGCACGGTCCTTGACGCTCCCACCGGGGTTTTGTCCCTCAAGTTTAAAGAGCAGTTTTATGTTGGGGTTGGTATTGATGGCTTTGGCTTCAACAAGGGGCGTATTGCCTATAAGGCGTTCTAGGGAAAAGTTCATGGGATATGATTGATTTTTCAAGTATTGAAAAAACGGGTTTTATATGTTTTATTTATTCCGTTTGGGCTACTTTTTTGCAAGTTCCCTGATGTGTATTTCAGGATGGTGCGAGACCAGTGAATATTCAGGCACTGAATTTGTCAACCACACATTGCCACCTATGATGCTGTGCGAACCTATAACCGTATCACCGCCCAGTATTGTCGCGTTGGCATAAATGGTCACGTGGTCTTCAATCGTGGGATGGCGTTTTACGTTCTCCAGGTTTTTATTGACGCTCAATGCCCCCAGGGTAACCCCTTGATATAACTTTACATGGTCCTTGATAACCGCCGTTTCACCTATTACGATTCCCGTGGCGTGGTCTATGAAGAAGTATTCGCCTATTTGAGCACCGGGGTTGATGTCTACTCCCGTCATGAAATGTGCATATTCCGTCATCAACCGGGGGACAATGGGGAAACCCTTTTTATACAGTTCATGACTGAACCTATAGATGGCGATGGCATAAAACCCGGGATAGGAAAGGTAGACCTCTTCAATTGATTTTGCGGCAGGATCACTTTTAAAAATAGCCTCTGCATCATTGTTGAGCTTGCGCAATATCTCTGGCAACTGGGCAACATACTCATCCCAGATCTTGATACACTTCTTATCTGGCTCCCAGCATGCAAGTTCAACCAGGTCTTCAAAGAGCCGTTCAAGACGCCCCAGGTCCTCTTCAAGATTGCTGCTATGGTGAAAAAGGGTAAGAAAGAGCTCTTTGGTAAACCGCTGGGAATCTTCCTTTAACTTATAGTTAAGGCGTGAATTGTGCTTGTGCGCTTTAAGCTCCTGTATGATATTGGGTTGTATGCTCATGGCCTTGGGTTAGTTTCAAATTTAGGCATTAAACCTTTAAGATAGTCTGCATTTTTGACCAATGCTTACAGGTCAACCTTTATTCTTCAATTGTGTGAAAAGGGGTTAATTTTGTACGTATGTTTAAAAAACGCTTCTATTACCTGCTCAAGATTCAATACCTGGGTTTTCGGTTTCACGGTTGGCAAAAACAACCGGACACCCTGACCCTGGAGAGAATGATGGAGCGTACCCTTGCCTATGTGCTGGGCCGCAAGAATTTTAAGTATATCGCCGCGGGCAGGACAGATGCAAAGGTTTCTGCACATTGCACTTACGTGGAATTATTTCTGGATGATGCCCCGCTAGATCTCACGACCTTTGTGCATGAATTCAACAAGAACCTGCCCCAGGATATCAAATTGCTCAGTGTAAGGGAAGTAGATGAGCGGTTCAACATTATTCAACATCCCAAAATCAAGGAATATATTTACTTTTTTTCCTTTGGTCAAAAAAACCATCCCTTTTGTGCCCCCTTTATGGTCAACCTTTTTGAGGACCTCGATATTCAGCTGATGCAAGAAGCAGCAAACCATTTTGTGGGTACGCATGATTTTAGGAACTACAGTTACAAGCCCACTCCACAGACCCAGACGGTAATGGAGGTACTCACCTGTGAGATTGTAAATAACACCTTGGTGACGGCCAGTTTTTTCCCTGAAGATTCTTATTTGCTCAGGGTAAGGGGAGAGGGCTTTAAAAGACATCAGATACGGCTTATGATGGGCGCATTGATAGATGTGGGCAGGCACGCGCTATCCCTTGATGACCTTATCAATTCCATAGATGGTAAAAAAGCCTTTACATTGACACATATTGCCCAGGCTTCTGGGTTGATGCTGCATGATATGGAGCTCAAGGATTTCGATTAACACTAAAAACCCCACAATTAACACTTGAGCAGGTTTTTGAGAAAGGTTTAACCCTTTCGGCGAAAGCTTTACCACCACCTTAACCCTAATCCTGAAAGGTCTTGGATAAATTTGTACCATAAAATTAATTAATCAGAAAAATTCAAATAAAATGAAAAAGAGAATTGCAATTTTAGCAACAGATGGTTTTGAAGAAGTTGAATTTACCTCACCTCTTAAAGCCTTGAAAGATGAAGGTTTTGATGTAGATGTGATAAGCAACAAAGCAGGCAAGATCAAGGCCTGGGATAAAGATAAATGGGGCGGCGAGTATGATGTTGACAAGACGGTTGACAGTGTAAGCGCAAAAGATTACAATGCCCTTGTATTGCCAGGTGGCGTGATGAACCCAGACACCATGAGGACCAATGAAGATGCACTTATCTTTGTAAGGGACTTCTTTAAACAGAAAAAACCCGTGGCGGCAATCTGTCATGCACCGCAATTATTGATCAGTGCAGAAGTGGTTGACGGCAGGACATTGACCTCTTATAAATCCATTAAGGATGACCTTGAAAATGCAGGCGCATTGTGGGTAGACAAAGAGGTGGTTGTTGACGAAGCCTTTGTCACCAGTAGAAATCCTGATGACTTACCGGCTTTTAACGCAAAGATGATTGAGGAAATCAAAGAAGGAAAACACGAACTGCAGCACGCATAATCCATATTTGATCATAAATTTAAGCCCGCTTATCGCGGGCTTTTTTTATTTTTAGTACCTATCAAATTATAATACGCGTGAAGAAGATTAAGATCAAGAAGCCTAAACTAACCAAAAAGCTTCCCAGGATTAAAAGGAAAAACCAGGCACCGGGCACCCTGGTCTATACCGGTGAAAAAGAAGGGCAGGACCTGCATATAGAAGTAATAGACTATAAGCCAGATTTTTACAATAGCTTTTCTACTAAAGAAATAGAAGAGGCCTTTAATAAAAAAGGCACCGGCACCATAACTTGGATCAATGTAAACGGCCTTAACAATATCGATGCCATCGAGCAACTGGGCAAGCATTATAACCTCCACCCGCTCATCCTGGAAGATATTGTTGATACAGGGCAAAGGCCCAAGATAGATGAATATCAGGACTATGTATTTGTCGTGTTGAGAATGTTGTACCATAACCCCCAGGGAGATTTTGTTTCAGAACATGTGAGCATGGTCATGGGCGAAGATTATGTCCTGACCTTTCAGGAATCTGATGGTGATGTGTTTGACTCCGTGCGGCAGCGCCTCTCCACCGCAAAAGGAAGGATACGCCAGCGCGGGGCAGATTATCTGCTCTTTGCCCTCATGGATGCCGTGGTGGATGAATACTTCACCATCGCGGATGACCTGGGAGAAAAGATCGAGGATTTTGAAGACAGGTTGTTTGTCAACAAGAACGATGAAGATATCACCCAGGAAATCCAGAGCATAAAAAAGGAAATCCTGCGCATAAGAAAAGCAGTCAGCCCATTGCGGGATATCGTCAGCCGGATGGAGAATACCGCAAGCACGCTGTTTGAAGAAAGCACAAAAACATACATTCACGACCTTGCAGACCACATTATCCACGTTTCAGAAAACGTTGAGCTATACCGCGAGATGTCGCGCGGCCTCATGGATATGTACATGACCACCATAAGCAACAAGATGAACGAGGTCATGAAAGTATTGACCATCATGGCCAGTATATTCATCCCATTAACCTTTATGGCAGGCATCTATGGGATGAATTTTGACTACATCCCAGAACTCCATTTAAAATACGGCTATTTCTATCTATGGGGGGCAATGATCCTCGTCTTCCTCATGTTGCTCTACTATTTTAAGAGAAAGAAATGGTTATAGTCCATCGGGGCGCTACCATCCCGTGAAAAACGGGATGGTCGGGCTTTACGCTATATCTTTTTAAAGCAGTAAGAGCTTTAAAAAGGATGCCGCTTCAATCCCTAGCGCATCTTTTCGCCGCAAGGCAATAATTTTTTACCTTGTAGAGATCAAGCGCAACATCATGAAAAACCTCTTTGCTCTCGCACTTATCTTCCTGGCCATGGAAGTTTATCCCCAAGCTAGGGATATTGCTGAAAAACTAGGGTATCCCCCTGGCAGTAAACTGCTTATAATCCATGCAGATGACGTGGGTCTCAGCCATTCAGAAAACCAGGCCTCCTTTAACGCCATTGAGCATGGGTCAGTCTCATCGGCAAGTATCCTTGTGCCCTGTCCCTGGTTTTTAGAAGTGGCAGAATATGCCAAGAAAAAAGGAGATGCAGTAGATTTTGGAATCCATCTCACGGTTACCAGCGAGTGGCAATTTTATAAATGGAGACCTATTGCAGCAGTGGAAAAAGTGCCCTCGCTAATAGCAGATGATGGATTTTTACCAGCACTTCTAGCTCCCGTCATGAAACACGCAAATCCTGACGAGGTTGAGCTTGAAATGCGCAGTCAAATCGAAACCGCAAAAGCCCACGGTATTGACATCACCCATCTTGATGCCCACATGTATGGTGTAAAAAGCACCCCGCAACTACTGGCTAGGTATATAAAGGTGGGAAGGGAGTACAACCTTCCCATCCTTCTGGACAAGAATGAGCCTAACATGCAGGAATTGATGAAGACTATGACGTTTACTGATGTTGACGTCATTGTGGATAAGACCCTAATGGCAGCTCCTGAAAATTATGATGAAAAACATGGCCTAAAAGAATACTATACTTCAATACTCAACACTATTGAGCCCGGGCTCAACTGTCTGCTCATCCATCCTGCCTATGACGATGCAGAAATGCAGGCCATAACCATGGACCATCCAGAGTATGGCGCAGCCTGGAGGCAATCTGACCATGATTTTTTCAGTAGTGAATCCTGTAGAGAACTTCTTGAGAAAAACGATATTAAAGTTGTTACCTGGAGGGAAATCCGTGATAAAATCGTGCGGGTTGATAAACACTAAAATTACGTGATATGGATACAGGATTGACTGTGGTAAATGATTTAATTTTGCGTGCATAATTTAATCTGATGGCCAAAAGAGATCCTTACGCGGCCCTACGTTTTAGGGAATTCAATATCTTTCTTATCGTACGCTTTGCCATGGTCTTTGCCTGGAGCATGCAGTTTGTGGTCATAGAGTGGGAAGTGTACAGCATCACAAAAGATCCTTGGGCACTGGGGCTTATTGGGCTCATGGAAGTCATCCCTGCGGTTCTCATGGCGCTGTTTGCGGGACATATCGTAGATCAAAAGGAAAAGCGCGGCATGTTGATAAAGTGCATCGTGGGCTTTTCGGTAATCAGCTTGGGGCTTTTTTTGATCACCTGGGATAAGGTGGTTGAAGGCTGGGAAACACAAACCATCCTGTATGGTGTTTACTCCCTGGTATTTTTGGGCGGAATTGTAAGGTCTTTTTTGGGCCCCACCATATTTTCACTGTTTGCCTTGATTATCCCCAAGCAGGTGTACACTAATGGCGCCACCTGGAGCAGCAGTGTATGGCAAATGGGTGCCGTGGTAGGACCTGCATTTGCCGGTTTTTCAATTGACTGGATAGGGGTGCATGGATCTATGTTCTTCATTTTTGGCTGTTCTATATCTGCACTTGTTGCACTTTTACAAATCAAGGTCAAACCCATACTTAATGAAAAAGTAGGGGAGAACATCTTTAAGAGCCTGGGTGAGGGTTTGCGCTTTGTATGGAACAAGAAGGTGATTCTCAATGCGCTTGCCCTGGATATGATTGCCGTACTCTTTGGTGGGGCAGTAGCGCTGCTTCCTGTTTTTGCGCAAGATATTTTGAAGGTGGGGTCAGAAGGTTTTGGGATATTACGTGCGGCCCCGGCCGTGGGCGCCCTGTTGATGATGTTTACCTCGGCTTATTTTCCGCTGGACAAGAAGGCAGGTATGAAACTGCTGGCCGCTATTTTTGGTTTTGGGATATGTATAATTGTCTTTGGCGTAAGCCAAATATTCTGGGTCTCGGTCATCGCGCTCTTCCTCAGTGGCGTGCTTGATGGCATAAGCATGATTATAAGGCAGACCATACTTCAATTGAAGACCCCGGATGCCATGCGTGGGAGGGTAGCCTCTGTGAACTCCATGTTTGTGGGCAGTAGTAATGAGCTTGGTGCTTTTGAGAGTGGCCTTACGGCAAAATTATTTGGTACCGTACGCGCGGTTGTCTTTGGCGGAAGCATGACTTTGATCACGGTATTCATTACGGGAATGATTTCACCAAAATTCAGAAAACTGGATTTAAGCAAAGAAACAGAAGATAATTAAGTATTTACAAATCACTATTTTGTACCGTAAAACGTTTTATTTTATTATTATAAACAATATATTTTCCTTTTTATCTCTTTGGATGTATACTTTTTAATGTAAACGGTGATAAAGGTCGATTTTCTATTATATTTACCCTATGATAAAGCCTACCCCTACAGCTAATGAATCAGAAAGACTTGATTTTTTACTGTCTCTAAATATACTTGATACAATGCCCGAAGATGAGTTTGATTCTATTACCAAGCTCGCTTCAAGTTGCCTTGATGTGCCCGTTTCTCTTATAAGTTTTATAGATAAGGATAGGCAATGGTTTAAGGCAAAGACCGGGACAGACCTGTGCGAGACTTCGCGTGATATTTCTTTTTGCGGTCATGCACTTCATGACACGGGGGTCATGGTGGTCGAGAATGCTGACAAAGATTCCAGGTTTTTTGACAACCCCCTGGTCACGGCACAGGAGGATGCCATTAAGTTCTATGCCGGTATACCGCTCATATTTGATAAAAAATATGCCCTGGGGACCCTTTGCCTGCTGGATATGAAGCCCCGTGAATTTTCTGACAAGGATGAATATATGTTGACCCAGCTGGGCAAACATGTCGAGAAGTTAATAGAGCTTAGGGTAGCCAATCAAAAAATAAAACTACAACAAGAAGTGCTGGTCGAGCAGCATGAAAAATTAAAGGAATTTGCGGGTGTCATCTCACACGATATGAAGATGCCCCTTGCAAATATTATTGTTACCAGTGATATATTAAAAGCTAAATATGCATCGCTACTTGATGAAGATGGGCTTGTATACCTATCCTATCTCAAAGACAACTCCATGTCGCTCAGTGAGTATATAAATAATATCCTGGAGTATTATCAAAGTGATAAGATAGATGCTAACGACCGTCAGGAATTTGATGTAAATGAACTACTTGAAAACATTGTTGAAATCCTCAATATAGATGATAAGTGCGAGATTGAGTTTCCAGAGGATAATCATATCATATCATCTAACCGGGCCGCACTTGCCCAAATATTCCTTAACCTTATCACAAACTCATTAAAGTATAATGATAAGGACAACATGACCATCAAGATAGGATGCAAGGTCACCCCCTCAAAAATTTACTTTTCGGTTGAGGATAATGGCGTGGGCATACCTGACGATATGATCACCAAGATTTTTGACCTGTATGAAACCCTGGGTAGCCAAGATAGAAAAGGCAACAAGGGGCATGGTATAGGATTGAGCATGGTCAAGAAGATATGCGAGAAACTGGGCGGTGGTATCAAGGTGAAGAGCAAGGTGGGCGAAGGGACCCAATTTGATTTTTGGGTCAAGGCGTAACCCAGAAGAATAAAAGCTTAAATAAAAGTGCCGTAAATCTAATATTTACGGCATTTTTATTTTTGTTCAATCTAGGTTTTAGGTTTAATCCTTACACCGGGTTTGCTCTTATCGCCGCCCTTGTCACTCTCCTTGGCGCCTTCTTTTGACGGAGCAGGTCTTGCCTTCTCATTCTTTGAATCTTTCATTACGTTGGGATTTTTTATATTAGTAGTACACCAATTTAGTAAAAAAACGTAACATTTTCATTCTTTTGTTACTGATTTGTAAATATTTACAGTTACATTAGTAATGTGGTCATGACTTTTAAAACCTTTTTTAACGAGTGTATCAAAAGGGAAGTGATAAAAAAACTCTCCCTTTTTATTGTTTTTAGTTGGGTGCTATTGCAGGTTTTTTCGGTTTTGAGCGAACCTCTAAAGCTACCGTCTGATACTGTGGTGGTTGTGTTGCTTGGGCTTTTGATAACCTTCCCCATCTATGCATTTTACATAGGTAGGTTTGAGGTGCGCGACATCCATGAAAAGAACATGGAAGACGGTATTGAGACTGAGCAGGAACTCTCAGATATACGTATTTTCAAAAAGTATTTTTATGTGGGGGTTTCCATACTGGCCACAATATCCTGTATTTCCATCTATTTTATCGTTGTGAACAGTTTTGGCTTTAGCCAAAAAAACACCAACCTGGCCACCACAATCAAACCTACGGATAAGATTGCCGTGATGAACTTTGACAATAATACCGGTAACGGAGAATATGATGTGATATCTGAAATGGCGGCAGACTGGATCATACAGGGCATAACAGAGAATGACCTGGGCAAGGTCGTCTCAACATCGGTAATTGATTCTTACCGCTCTTATTATGACAAGCCCCAGGAACAGATGGGTGATGTGGAGTTTGTACAAGATATCATCAGGCCACGCACCATAATCACCGGCAAGTTTTATAAACAAAATGGCAAGTTGCTCATGAACGCCTTGATAACAGATGGTATCAATGGAGACGTGGTGTTTTCTTTTGACACCGTCAATTGTGAGGCTGATGATGCCCTTAACTGTATAGAAAACCTCAAAGAGCGCCTGCTGGGGTATCTCACCACCAAGAATAGCACGGCACTTAACCTACAGGATAGGCCACCTAAGTTCAACGCCTACCAGGACCTTATCTATGCTAAGCAGATAAGTGGTGGAGCTGATGGGCAGTATATTGATTTCCTCAATAGCTCAATCAAGGAAGATCCTTCATTTTTTGAACCCCAGGTACTGCGCATTGCATTTTATTATAATAACGAGCAGTACCATGTGGCAGATTCCCTGTTGCAGCACATGGATAAAAA
The DNA here is from genome assembly GCA_002710685.1 of Cytophagaceae bacterium. Classification (GTDB taxonomy): domain Bacteria; phylum Bacteroidota; class Bacteroidia; order Flavobacteriales; family Flavobacteriaceae; genus Leeuwenhoekiella. The sequence continues at coordinate 172,533 of PALD01000066.1, forward strand.
AGGGCTCAACAAGCGGCAGGACAACCTCATCAAGATGTATGATGCCCTGTTGTCCGGTAAGAATGACCTGGTGTACAAATATTTAAGAAAAGAGTATGAGCTGGCCCCCTTTGACCTGCCCAGTAACTCAAGCATGATGATCATCGCACAGCAGTTTGTGAACAGGCCAGCAGATGTGCAGGCAATTTTTGATGAGATAGATATGCAGGAGATGGATATAGCAAACTGTGTGGAATGTCAGTACCGCATCTTGACCAAGGCCAGTAGCGATTTGGCCCTGGGACGTTATGACAGCATACTAGATTCCAGATATGACAAGAGCTATATGGAGCGGCCCTATATTGCCGCCCTGCTCGCCACAGGCCAAAAGGATAAGGTAAGGGCCTACCTTGATGAAAAACAACTGATGGATGAAAATGGAATGCAGGAGCAGCTTATACTGTACATCTATGACAGGTCAAAAATACTAGGTGACAATGAAGCTGCACAGTGGCTTGACCGTCTTGACCTTAACAAGGTTACCACCACGACAAAGGCCTACTTGGCCTTTGAGAAAAAAGATTTCGCTAAAGCGAAAAAATATTATGAAGAACTCCTTCTTTCTAATCCAGAAAATCCAGGCCTATGGGCAAAACTAGCCATTATGGCCCATCAACAGAACAACCCAGCAGAAGAAGCAAGGTATATAAAAGAATTATCAAGCCATGATGACCCCACTGATTTTGGCGCCCGGGATTATGCCCTGGCAACCTATTATGCTGTATTAAATGATACAGGAGCCATGTACAACCACCTACAACGTGCACTGGCAAAGGGTAACTTCTTTACCCTGGATTCGTTTAACAACGATCCTGTTTTTTCCCCCTATCTAGATTCCCCAAAATTTAAAAAACTGATGAATTACTGGCACTAACTTAAACCAAGACATATGACAGAGACCACACCCAGTTCTTTTGAATTGATTATTCAACTGGTAGATTCATTGATATGGCCCGTTACCATATTCGCGATTTTGTTCCTTTTCAGGAAAAATTTCAGGGAAACCTTTAGTCGCCTGGGTAGTTTAAAGGCTGATGGATCAGGTATCTCAATGGAGTTTCAAAGTGCTATTGAAGAAGTAACACAACTGGGGCAGGAGACAGGTTTGCTGGATGTGGCAAAATCCAGTATCTCCATAAATGGAAGGATAAAGCCAAAAAACCCACAGCTACAGTTGCATGAACTGCACATGAATATCAAGGACCGCCTGCACAAGATTGCCAGCGATAACGGTATGGACCCCACGGGCATGACAAATACTGCCCTTTTTGACGCCTATAAAAGAACCGGCATCCTCCCGCAGAACAAGATAAATTTTATTAAAAAACTGGATGAACTTACCAGTTCACGGGACAGCAGGATATCACAGGGTCAGGTGGACCATCTTAGGTCACTGTGGAACTCCGCACAAATTTAATATGGAAGCACTAGACAATTCACATGCATTGATAATAGGCGTGGGCGGCGAGGACATGCAGGGAACCGTACGGGATGCCAATGCCCTTTTTAACCTTTTGACAGACAAAGAACTGAGCGGTTACAGGGAACAGAACATCCAGGTGCTCACTGAAGAAAACGCTACCCAGCAAAAAATACTGGCCGCCTTTGATAAGTTGATAGCTGATACTGATGAAGAAAGCAACGTACTCATTTTCTATTCAGGGCATGGCGGCACGTACAAGACCAATGACCTCTTGAGCGGTAAGGATAAACTACCCGAATCACAAAACGTGGACTGTTTTTTCCTGCAACCCTACGATTGCAACGAGGATAATGTGGTCGAGACCATGATCACGGCAGAAGTTGTGCGTGACAAGATAAAACAGGTTGAATCCAAAAAGCTCATATACTTACTAGATTGCTGCCATGCTGCGGGGATTACCCATTCCATGTCATTTAACAAGAAATATAAGGTAGAAGAAACCGGTACAAGACCAGATGGCCTGGCACAAAAGATTGATGACGGTATGGGCCGTGCCATAATCACCTCATGCCGTGAGAATCAGCTGTCATGGATTCTGGGAGGAGACATCAATAGTCTGTTTACAAAGTGCCTTCTTGAAGTACTGCGGGGAGAGCACAAGGACTATTTTGACGAGCCCTACATCCGTATTTCTGAGGTAATCAAGTACCTTTTTAAAAAAATCCCCGAACGCAAACCCATTCAACAGCCCTATGCAAACCTGCAGATCTATGATGATTTTATCCTGAGCCGCATAGATAAAGAAAAAGTAAAAAACGGCACGCCAGGACCACTGCAGCAGGAAGAACAGGAAAAGGACAATAAAAAAGACATAATCACAAGTTATAGGAGCCGGGAAGATGCCACCAAGGCCATACTCTTTGTACACGGTTTTACGGGAGAAAGCACATCTTCCTTTGGCAATTTGCCTCAATACCTTATCGACGACCCCTCGTTACAGGAGTGGGACATGTACCCACTGGGTTTCAGCGAGGCCGTAAAACCAGAAATGGGCAAGGACATCTGGGCAAGTGTCCAGGATATTGAACTCATTGCAAACTATCTCAAGACCAGCCTTAAATTTAAATATGACCGCTACACCCAGATTGCCATCGTGGGATATAGCCTGGGCGGTCTCGTGGCACAAAGGGCCCTTGTGGAACTAGAATCTGGCTTACGCCAAAAAATCTCGCACCTGCTTCTGTTTGCTTCCCCCAGCGATGGGGTCTATCACGACACGGCAGCGGTCAAGGCACAGGACAGGTTAAAGCAATTGTATAACGACGAGCCATTTATCAAGAATCTCAGAAAAGATTGGGTAGAAGCCTTTGGCCCAGAGCCCCCTTTTAAAATCATTACTGCCGCAGCCGTTGCAGACCAATTCATCTCAGTAGAATCCTGCCTTGACCCATTTCCTGAAGAATCCCATGCCGTGCTTGAGGGAGACCACTTTAGCATCCTCAAACCTCAGGATCCGGGGCAGGAAGTAGTGCAAGTTTTTAGAAATAGCATCAAGGGACAAGATTTTGAAAAGCAAAAAGGCACAGATGTTCAATTAACACTGGGTAAGTATGATACCGTGATAGAAACGCTGTTGCCACAGGCAGATAGCTTGAGCAATAAAGGTCTTAATGAGCTCATATTTGCCCTGGAGGCCCTGGGTAGGTTTGATGAAGCTATAAAACTCATGAAAGATAGGGAAGCAACTGGCGAAAATGCCGATCTACATGGTATGCTTGCCGGCAGGTACAAGAGACAATACCTCAAGACCTTTGTGCAACGGGAGGGGGATGCAGCCTTTAAACATTATAAGATGGGCTTTGACATGTCACAGGATGATCCCAAGCAATTGTACTATCATGCCATAAACCTTGCTCTGTTGAGCCTTATCTTGCATGAAGATGAAGATGATATGGAGAGTTACGCAAAGATAGCCCTTGAAAATGCACAGCAATCCCGCGACCATTTATGGAAGTTCTCCACATTGGCGGAAGCTTATCTATACCTAGGTAAATGGGAAGAAGCAAAGGAGTATTATAAAAAAGCAGCTCAATTAGCTGATAGACGTCAAAAAATATCCATACATACCAATGCCTACCAGGCATACACTAACTTGATGGGGACTGAAAATCCTGAAAATGAAATGATTAAATTTCTAAAAGCTCAATTTTTATCCTAATTTAAAACACGATGACCAGACATTTCACTTTAGGAGAAGTACCAGACCTTGACTTCTCAACAGCCCGAAAAAAACCCATCGCCATACAATGTATCCAGATACATGAGGAATTTACCGTGGAGAGTATGGAAGGCCTCATGCATGGCAAGGAGGATGACTGGTTGATGATTGGGGTGACTGGCGAAATGTATGTATGTGACAACGAGATTTTTATTAAAACCTATGATATTATAGATTAAATATTACCCAACATGGCAAACAATACTGTTTTTATCAGCTACTCCCGTGAGGATGTGGCCTTTATGGAAAAATTGAAAAATCAACTTGAGGACAAGAACATCAAGGTGTGGATAGACCAGAACATTCCCGGGGGGACTGACTGGGACAGTGCGATTGAAAAAGCACTGGAAAGCTCAGATAGCATCCTGGTGATCATGTCAAACAATTCAATGTCATCAAAAATGGTGATGAACGAGGTCTCTTATGGCATTGAAGAAGATAAGGGTGTCATCCCGCTGTTGATCGAAGAGTGCAAGATACCCTTTAGGCTACGTCGCATCCAGTATATCGATTTTACACAAAATCATGAAGAGGGATTCATAAAATTGATAGAAGCACTGGATAGGAGAAAACCCGGGGTCGCAGAACCACCCATCACACAAAAACCTACGGATACCGGGGCCGTTATGACCCCTCCCGTCAAGACCGAGGCAAAAAACCCTGTTGAAAAGATAGGGGAATCAAAAGCTGCTCCAGTACAACCTCAAATGGATGTAAAAAACGAAATAGCCCAAGAAAAGCCGCTGGAAATCAAAAAGGAGGAACCAATAGCAAAACCTGTTACCGGGATAAAGCGAGAGCAACCAGAAGCAAAGGTCAATACGCACGCACCCGCAACGATTCAGAAAAAAAATAAGCTTACCGTACCCATTATCCTGGGTGTGGCGGTTGTAATAGCCCTTATAGCCTTTATTTCCCTTAAGGGGAAAGATGATAACAACAATGTGGAATCCTCCTTGATTGAGAATACACCCACTGATGCACTTACAGATACCGGGGGAGCAATTGGGGCATCGGGAGAAACCACAAGTGAACCTGAAGAGAATATACCAGAAGTTGTTCCAGAGCCTGTAAATCCAGATGAGGAACTTTGGCTTAAAGCCAAAGAAGAAAACACCATGGACAGTTACCTTGCATTTTTAGAACAGCAGACCTCTGGTGAATTCATAACCGCTGCAGAAGAAAACATGGCACTTACCTTGCCAGATGAGGGGTATATTCAATATTCTGAATCTTCGGGAAATACATATTTTGACACCTTATACCCAGGCAAAGACCCTTCTGAAACCATAAAAACCGGAGATGTTATCGCAGCTAAGACAGAGCGTAGTGTTAAAGGAGGGGTTTATGGTACTTCTGGTTTTAATAGAAGGTTGAGCACCATAAAAACCGGGGATATGGCCCTTGTGACAGAGGTTATCCCCAGTGGTTCAGCATATTGGGTAAAGGTTAAGTACCTTAAAAAAGACTAGGCGTTGTTCATACGCTCCAGGATACGCTTGATGCCCCGTAAGGGTATCAATACCCATGTTTTGCGGTTGTTGAGCTCATAATTGAGTTCATAGACGGCTTTTTCCAGGAGATAGGTATCGAGTAAGGTATTGTAGTCTGCATCATTGTCTGGCACAAGGTTTTCACTACCTATGTTTTCATTATATCCTTGCAAAAACAATCTTGTGATATAATGGTGCCATACCTCGGCCCAGGCTTCCAGGTCTTTTTCTTTTCTCTTGTTGTGTTCCTGCTCAAGGATGTGGCTATATGCCGCATAATGAAAAGAACGTATCATTCCCGCCACATCGCGTAGGGGAGAACGCCTTATTCTACGTTCACTAAAGGGCCTTGCGGGTTCTCCATCATAATTTATGATGGTAAAATCATTACCGGTAAAAAGTACCTGGCCCAGGTGATAATCACCATGTGTCCTTATCTTGAGCGTATCTATCTTATGTGCAAATACCCGCTTGAAGCACTTGAGCACTTCAGCGCGTCTTGCTAAAATTTCGTTTGCTTCCTCTTTGATTTCGTCGGGAAGGTTCTTGATATTCCGCTTGAGGTTGTCAAAGGCACTACGCGTCAATCCCTGCAATGATGAAAACAGGGAACGTTGATAGTGTAAGGAGAAATCTTCATTGTCAAAATCCTTGATTTCTGGATGCGCGGCCAGGGCTTTATGCAGTTCTGCACTGCGCTGCCCCAGTATCTTCATCCGTTCTGGAAAGAAACTCCCCATCAATCCCTTTGTTTCATCAGGTATTTCATCATACCTCAGGGTTGTGGTAAAATCCTCTTTTATTTTGGGTAGTACAATCTCCTCCTTATCCCGGGTCTCAACCTGTTCAAAAAACCTGTGCAATGCATCCTGTGCATATCTCCATCCCGTTTCGTTTGAGGTTATCAAATCTTCCATCATGCCCAGTATGACCCGGTTTTTTGCTGCCGTGTGGTAAGCAATGCCCCCCACAAAGGTGGGGGAGTTCTTAAAACTTGCCACTTCAGAGAGGTATTGTGTTATCTCAAGGTCTGGATTGATCGTACTGTCCAGCCTGCGATATAGCTTGAGCGAATATCTATTGTCATAAAATATTGACGTATGGCTTATGGCACTTTCAGAAACCTTGGAAGAATTGGTATCAGTCTTCGCCGGAATTTTCTTCTTGCCCCTGTAAAATTCTAGCGATTCAAACTTGCCGTTTACCTTTTGTCCTTTTTTTATACGGTTAAAAAGGCTTGCCCGGTAAGGTTCAGCATAGACGGCGTCAATGAGCAAACCTTCTTGACCGCCTAGCTCAAGATGGGCCAGGATTCCCTTTTGGGGTATTTCCCTGACTAGGTCTTCGCGCTCCTGTGGCACAAAGGCAATGGGAAGTTGGTAGGACTCTGGGAGCCCATCATTATACGATACCTCGGCAACGGTCAACGACGCATTTAAATCCTTGATAAATAGACTTTTTACGTTGGTCATTGAAATGGTTTGTATAACCCGGTCTCCACCACTGAACCATGCTCTTGAAACGAGGTAATCCGGTAGTATGGCTTCTATTTTTGACGTGTTGCGCTTGTTTAAGAGTTCGTTCCATGATTTCGCTTTAAGCGAAGGGGTTTTTACTTCATCTTCATGGCCTTTTTCACGTTCTAGTGTAAACCAGTAGTAGCCGTGCGGCGAAAGTGTGAAGAGGTATGCATTCTCGGTAATCCTTGGAAATTTATTGTGACTAAATACTTCTACGGGTATATAATCCTTAAATTCCTGCAGGTCCAGTTCAACTGCCTGTGAAAAGCGGGACAGGTTTGCCAGGATCAATATATTTTCATCCTCATAACTGCGGGTATAGGCTATGATCTTGGCATTGGCTGGTGATAAAAACTGAATGTCACCACGGCCAAAGGCTTTATATCTCTTTCTCATGGCAATGATACGCTTCATCCACCATAGCAGGCTGGAGCTGTTCATCTGCTGGGCTTCTACATTGACTGCTTCATATTTATACTCTGGGTCAATTATGGTGGGCAGGTACAGTTTATGTGGGTTTGCGTCGCTAAACCCAGCATTGCGGTCACTGTTCCATTGCATGGGTGTGCGCACACCGTCGCGGTCACCCAGGTAAAAGTTATCGCCCATGCCTATCTCATCACCATAGTACAGCACGGGCGTACCGGGCAGAGAAAAGAGCAGCACGTTCATGAGCTCGATTTTGTTACGGTTGTTCTCCAGCAGGGGGGCAAGCCTGTGGCGTATGCCCACATTGATTTTTGCCTGTGGGTCCTTAGTATAGACCTTGTACATATAATCCCGTTCTTCATCTGTCACCATTTCCAGGGTAAGTTCGTCATGGTTTCTCAAGAAGATGGCCCACTGGCAACTTTCTGGGATTGCTGGGGTCTGGTCTATGATGTCAATTATGGGGTAGCGGTCTTCCATCTTTACCGCCATGAACATGCGGGGCATGATGGGGAAGTGGTAGTTCATGTGGCATTCATCACCATCGCCAAAGTACGCAGCACTATCTTCTGGCCACATATTGGCTTCTGCCAGGAGCATCTTGCCTTCATATTTTTCATCCACATAGGCCCTCAGTTTTTTAAGGTATTCGTGGGTTTGGGGTAGGTTTTCACAGTTTGTGCCATCGCGTTCAAACAGGTAGGGCACCGCATCCAGCCTAAAACCATCCACACCCATCTTGCACCAGTGGTCAAGTATTTTAAAAACCTCGTTCTGCACATTGGGGTTATCAAAGTTCAAATCTGGTTGATGAGAAAAAAAACGGTGCCAAAAATAAGCCTTGGCCACGGGGTCCCACGTCCAGTTTGAGGGTTCTGTATCAGTAAATATGATGCGGGCATCCTTATATTTTGAGGGGTCATCAGTCCATACATAATAATCCCTGTAATTTGAGCCTTCTGGTGCCTTGCGCGCACGCTGAAACCACTCGTGCTGGTCTGAGGTGTGATTGATGACAAGCTCTGTTATCACCTTGAGGTCACGTTTATGGGCTTCCTTAATAAATTTTTTAAAGGTCTTGATATTCCCGTATGAGTTGTTGATGTGGTAATAATCCTGAATGTCATACCCATCATCCCGCAAGGGCGAAGGATAAAACGGGAGTAGCCAGATGGCGGTAACGCCCAGGTCTTCCAGATAATCCAGTTTTTTCAAAAGTCCTTGAAAATCACCTATGCCATCGCCATCACTATCGTAGAATGCCTTGATATGGAGTTCATAGATGATAGCATCCTTGTACCAGTGAATATTGGAATCTGCATTATGGGAAGTGCTCATGGGTGGTTTTTATAGGTTTAAAAGCTTAAAGTTACAAGCATGGGGGCGTATGCTAAAGGATTAAGGTAAATTTTAAGGGACTTTTAAGGTATCATACGGGTATTGTTTTGGCGCAAGCCAAAAAGCAAATTTTAAATGGCGATATCATAAAACTCATGTATGGCATGATATATTAAAAATATAACCAAAGAAGAAGTCAAAATTTGCCAATTTATGAACCTGTTTTTCCCATTCATCTAAAAATCATACTGTTGGACGAATATAATCTTGGGGATGAAAAATTCTTCATAGGTTTAAGCGAACCAATTCAATTATAACATGAAAAATGAAAATTTGAAACTAGAGGATTTTTCTTTTGAGAAATTAGAAGAAAGAAAAGAATTTACTTTTTATTTTAGCGGTTATGGCTGCCACACCCATCATTCTGGATGTGGACATGACAAAGGTGGCTATGACTGTGGGGGTAAAGATCCAGATGATGGGTCTAACGACGCATAAACCACCAACCATTTAATCAACGGAAAAGTCCAGGTTTTTATAACCTGGACTTTTTTTATATTTAGGCCATGTCGCAACAATCTCCATCAACCCTCTTTTTTCAGTCCCTGTTACCCTTTATCAAACCGGTATTTAAAATAGGTGATAACCTTAAATTCCTACAGCTGCAAAAAGCCGTGGGGCTGTATAGTCAATATACTTTTATACAGGACAATCTACTGGATGGTGACCTGGATGTTTACGGTGCGCATGAAGAAGGGGTCAATCCACTGGCGGTGGGGTCGTCAAGCAATGCACGGGCGCTTGTTATGCTGGCACAGTTGTTTGAACCGGCACATCCCTTCTGGACCCTCTTTGACAGCTATATGAAGGAGTATTATGATACCCTGCTTCATGAAAAGCATCTGGCAAGGCACAAGACCGTTATCTCGCAGCAGGTTTTTGAAAAAAATGCGCTCGGCAAGCATGCACCCGCATTTATCCCGGTTGAAGGGATGCTCTATCTATTTAAATGCACTGCATCAAAAGAAGACCTTGTAAAGTTGCTCAACCACACCTTTCTCGCCATGCAGATGCTGGATGATATTGAAGATTTTGCCGAAGACCTGGGCAGCGGCCATAATACCTATGTGCTCAGTAAAACAAAGGATTTCATTGCACAGAACGCGCTGGAGAACCCGCATGAACTTGAGCGTTTTGAAGAAAGGGTATTTTATATGTCTGATTTTGGTGATGCTGCTAACGAGTATGCCATCGAGCATTTTACAAGGGCGCGGGAGGCCTGTACTGCACTAGGCCTGGACACCTACTCTCAATGGGTAGATGCCATGCTGCGCATACTGGGGCACAATAAAAAAGTCATGGCCAGTGCAAAAGGAGCATAAATGTCAATAATCATAAAACCATATAGGTGGTCAGCTTACGAAGGTGGGCAGTGGATTCTAGAGGTAGGTGATGAACAGCATTTTCTTTTGAACACACAGACCAAGAACCTGGTTGAACTGCTTGATGCCTGTGAAGATTTGGCCACGGCCAGAGAAAAATTCAACAGCAGGTTCAGTTTTGACCTTGACCAGGAAGAGTTTGATGATTTTATCAATGAAAGACTGAGCTTCACGGGACTTCTGGAAGGGGAGGTCTTTGAGCAGCGGCAATCCAAAAGCTTTATCAAGTTTGAATTTACCCTATTGCCCAAAAAAGTGGCGGCCCTAGTGGCCCGTCCATTTGAGGGCCTATTCCTGGAGAAGTTCTTTTGGCCTACTTTTATCATCCTTTTCCTGCTTGCGGTATGGACCTTGTTTTACAATGTCCCCGAAGAAAGATCAATTTCCATTCTTCTTTTTTTTATACTGTACCTCCCCACTGTTTTTTTACATGAACTGGGGCATGTGGCGGCGTGCAGGCGCTTTACGGGAAAGAATGGCGAGATAGGGGCGGGGCTCTATATTTTATTTCCGGTGTTTTTCTCAAACATCAAGGCCATGTGGATGACCACAAAAAAAAACCGTGTAATCGCAAACCTCGCCGGTGTCTATATGCAGCTGTGGTGCATGTTGCTGTGCCTGCTGGGCTCTTATATTTTTGGGTTTGCCAACATCCTGGTTGAGCTATGCTACATCTTGGCATTGATGAGCGTGTTTCAGTTATTGCCCTTTATACGCAGTGACGGTTACTGGTTGTTGAGCGATCTGACCTCTACACCCAACCTGCTCTCAAAATCAAAAGAGACCTTTAAGAACAGTTTTGCAAGGCCCCGTGCTTTTTTTGTAAAAAAGGGGATGGGCAAGCGTATCTTCCTATGGATTTATGGGGTGTTCAATACCTTGTTTATATTCTATTTTGTGGGGGTACAGCTGGTTTTCAACTGGCAGCACATATTTGAGTTCCCTTCCAGGTTGATCAGCAACCTGTTGCATTTAGACTTTGATTTTAGCATCCGGGACCTTTCCGTGGTTATTTTCTACATGATTGTCTTTAAATATGCAAAGCGGTTGATAAGGCCCATGCTCAATAAAAAAATTGAGAAAAAAGGGTAATCTGTTTTGGCTTAAAGCCAAAAAATACTCCGTTAAACTTATGCTTTTCCAATTCAATTATTTTATTAGATTTGACACGTATCCAACCCCAAATTAAAAAGCCTTTATGAAGCGTTTATTACAAGCTTTTCTAATATTGAGTGCATGTATCCTGTTGACCGGTTGTGCCAAGGATGATGATATTGCTGATAATGAGGAAGCTAATTTTTATTCGGGCGCTTTGCGTGATGCCTCGCGGGAAGACCTTTTAAAATCCTGGGCAATCTTTGAGGTCGAATACAACGGGACAAAATCCATCGTACCCCAAAATTATTCAGCATGTGGTAGGGATTTCTTTCAATTTGATGAAAACGGAAGCTATAAAGAATACCTTTTTCAAGATTATGAATGTAATTTTTATTTCAATACACTAGACTGGCAGCTCAATGAAGGGGTCATCACACTAAGCAATGGCTCAAGTACTGATGAAATGGTCATCACAAAGCTGACCAGTGGAGAGTTTGTTTTTAAATCCCGGCTGGATTTGGACGAAGATGGGGTCCTTGATGTATTTAAACTGTATGCACGCGCTTATGAACCTGATGTATTGGATAATGTGACTGACACATTCTCCCAGGTTTATGACAATCCCACCGTTACCTATGGCTGGATGCAATATAGGGGCGTTGCAGGATTTGATAGATATGAAATCTACAGGACCACGTCTCCAGACTGTGGTGAGCAGGGAGAGGAGCTCATCAAGACAATCACAGATGTGGGGCAAACCACTTTTACTGATGAAAACCCTCCCAATTCCATAAATCTTTGCTATTCCATCAAGGTTTATACACGTGAGGGATTGTTGGGGTCAAGTGCCTATAGGCCCCTTGATACCAACTTTATGGAGCCGGCACCGGTCACCTTATTGGAGCCTGTGGTATCTGGTAATACTATCCACCTGAGCTGGGAGCAATCAACTTATCCTTTTTTCTCACATTATGAGATAACCTATACTAACTTTCCTTCAAATACCACGGGTTATGGCATGCAGGAAATTACCGTGGCCATAATTGATGATAGGGGGCAGACCACTTTTGTTGATGAAAACCCTCCCTATCTGGCAAATCCCTATTACCGGATTTATGTTCATGATATATATGGCAAGAGGTCTAGGGCATTTTATGAAGATGTGACCACAAGTAGAAAAATACCCTACATGCGGGATGCGATACTCCCCGTACAATCCATTAGGTTTTTTGATGTTGATCCTGGTGCGCCCGTAGTTTACCTGTTTGGCAAACCCATGGAAGAAGATTATGTAAACAATAAGATCTATCGTTATAATTATGCAACCTCCACCGTAGAGGCCACTTCTACTGAAGACCTTAACATCAGTGCATCAGTGCCCATGAAACTCATAGAAAGCAATTATGGCAAAGAGCTCTTTATGATGCAGTCCGGGCTCAAGGTTTATGATCCTGTGACCTTGCGGCTCAAATATAACCTTGAACTGGATACCTATATCAGCATCAATGATTATGTATATCTAGGTAATGAACTATGGTTCTTGACAGATGGTGATGAGGGTTTTGTATTCAAGAGAAATGAAAATGCGCTTGTTCTCGTTGACCGCGGGGTACATTTTATACAACATCAGGGCAGTGGCGATTATAAAGCCTATGTATTGAGTGAACATAAAGTAATCATAGGTCATCCCAATGAAGAAGAAAGCAGGTTGTTTACCCTGGATGATAACGGCAACATATTGAATATTGAAGAAAAGAACATATCCCTGCAAACCAATGCCTCGCATGCCATACTCACCAGCAGGGAAGCAGGCATCCTGGTAAATACAAAGAACAGGGATATCTATAATGCAGTCCCACAGTATATTGACTCATACCAGACCCCCCTGTTTTCCACGGGACTTAGCAGGGATGGCATGAAAATCCTGGGCCATGATAATGATCCAGAAGGCGATATTGGAGAAAATAGCAGTTATACTAAAGAAACCATCCTCTATGATAGGGGAGACGGTACGGCTGAAAAAGTAAACATGATAGGTTATCCGCACATCCTTTTTGAAGACTATACGGGTAATCTTATGAGCCTGAGCACCGGCCTTAAAAAAAACCATATTTCTCAGGGTATTCAGGGCAAGGCAGATTTCTTTATTGAAAAGGTGGGTTCATGACCTGATCAACATAAAGGTTTCTTTTTGGCTTAAAGCCAAAACATCTCTTAAAACTCCCACAAGGAAGTGCTAAAGTACATACGTGTAGGCCAGGCATTGCTTAACTTTAGTGTAAACTAAATATATAAAAAATGCCAAAGTTTAAAAGAAACGCAAAAGCCCACTGGGAAGGAACAGTAAAAGAAGGAAAAGGCAAGATTACCACTGAAAGTGGCGTGCTCAACGAGCAGCCCTACAGTTTTAAGATACGCTTTGAGGGAGAACCGGGAACCAACCCTGAAGAATTGATAGGAGCAGCACATGCGGGATGCTACACCATGCAGCTAAGCGCTTTTATCACAGAAGAAGGTTTTACGCCAAATGCCCTGGATACCAGCGCAGATGTGCATTTTGAAGATGGAGCAATAACCCGTGTGACCCTCAAGGTTACAGGAGATATAGAGGGTATGGAAGAAGATAAGTTTATCACCCTTGCCGAAAAGGCCAAGAAAGAATGTCCCATTTCAAAATCCCTCAACCCCAATATTGATATACAGCTTGAAGCTAGCCTAAAGTAGTTAAAGCCTATTTTATACCATTCAAAGCGTCCTCATGGGGCGCTTTTTTTTATGCAGGACAAAATGTTGACCCATTATGTGTTGTTTTGGGTATCGTTTTCATGTCAAAAGGGCAAGCAGTAGAGGTCCTTAAGGCTTTGGCTAAAGCCAAAATCCAGTAGCAAATGAAATTCATCAAGAGTAAAACCTTAGAAAATGATAATCAAACGGCTGTTCTCTAAGATATTGACAATAAAAACAGTGCAAATAAATTAATTTAAAAATAATCATATTAATTCACTAAAAATCAAAATAATAACCCCACCTTTGCATTTCAAATATTATTTTAAAATTTAATTACATTACAATGAGTAAAGGAACAGTAAAATTCTTCAATGACACCAAAGGTTATGGATTTATCACTGAAGAAGGTGCTAACAAAGATCACTTTGTTCACATTTCTGGATTAATCGACGAAATTCGTGAAGGCGATGAAGTTGAGTTTGATCTTAAAGAAGGGAACAGAGGTTTGAACGCAGTGAACGTAAAAGTTATCTAATCATATACTTTATAGTTTAGTGAAAGCCCACTTGCCAAGCAGGTGGGCTTTTTTCGTTCTAGGCAATTTCTGCAAAAGAAAAATCCCCATGTACTTCATGTACATGGGGATTTCCTTTTGTGTGATAAGACTACTTATGCAGTGGCCTTCTCTATTTTTTCCTGTGCGTCCTTCTCAAGACCCTTTGCCTGGTGCTTGATTTTAGACTCTAGTTCATTATAGGTTTCCTTCACTTTTTGACCGGCCTCGCCCAGTTTTTCCTTAAAGGCATCCTTTTTTTCTTGAGGTATGCGCTTATAACCAAAGAAAGCCAGTACTCCCAGACCTATACCTGCCAGTGCAAGTAATCCTGTCCCTTTATTGTCCTTGATTGTATCTACTACAGTTTTGCTAAGTTGCTTTTTCATGATATGTTTTTTGTTATTGATACTAAGGTACATAACTAGTCATGCAATTATGTTAGAATTATGTGATTTGGCAATTATTTAATAAAATGGGTGCTTAAGGGGATAGAAAATATGGGTCAAGCCCAAAACCATAACTGCACCATATAGCGGCTATGCTGTCGTCAATACTTCAGTTAAGAAAAATCAATCGCGGTAGCCCTCTGCCTGAAGGTCAAAGAGCTGTGCATACAGCTGGTCATTTTTCATGAGTTCGTGGTGTGTGCCATGCTCAACGATTTTACCATGCTCCAGGACAAGGATACGGTCTGCCATGCGCACGGTGGAGAAACGGTGTGATATGATGATACTGGTACGGCCTTCTGTTAAGCCCATAAACCGTTGAAACACCTCATATTCAGCCTGTGCATCCAGGGCAGAGGTGGGTTCATCAAGGATGACCACGGGCGACTGTGACATATAGGCTCGGGCGATGGCAATCTTTTGCCATTGACCGCCAGAAAGCTCTGTGCCTTTTCTAAACCGCTTGCCCAGTTCCTGGTCATAGCCTTTTTTAAGGGACTCTATTACTTCATCGGCCAAGCTAAGGGTAGCGGCTTCCTTGATCTTGTCCAGGTTA
The DNA here is from genome assembly GCA_002710685.1 of Cytophagaceae bacterium. Classification (GTDB taxonomy): domain Bacteria; phylum Bacteroidota; class Bacteroidia; order Flavobacteriales; family Flavobacteriaceae; genus Leeuwenhoekiella. Next base: position 187,878 of record PALD01000066.1, read on the forward strand.
TCGGCTTCCTTGATGTTGCCTACCGCAATATTTACTTTTGCCGTAAGGTAATACCTCACAAAATCCTGAAATATGGCGCCAAACAACTGCTGGTACGCAGCCTTGTCGAAATGGCGTATATCCACGCCGTCCAGGAGTATCCTGCCTGCCGTGGGCTCATAAAAACGCAACAATAATTTGATGAGGGTGGTCTTGCCAGAGCCGTTTTTGCCCACCAGCGCAAGTTTTTCTCCCTTGTGCAGGGTAAAAGATATCTTATCAAAGATCTTCTTTTTGGTATTGGGGTACTTAAAGGACACGTCCACAAATTCAAACCCGTGCTTTATCTCCTGGGGCAGGGGGTAAAGTTCAAAGCCGGTGTCGTTATCAAACTCCATATCAATAAACTCAAAGTAGTCCTTGAGGTATAGGGCGCTCTCATTGATGCTGGTAAAGCGCGAGAAAATGGTCTCGATCTGCTTGCGCAGCTTGTTGAAGGAACCCGCCAAAAACGTGAGTTCGCCTATCGTGATGGCGACCACCACGGCCTTCATGATGATAAATACATACGCGCCATAATACGCCATGTCACTTATGATGTGAAAAAGTGCGCCCAGATAGGTACTTTTGATGGCAAGTTTTTTAGTCTCCAGGTAAAACTTATCGGCCACTTTTGTAAAGGAGTCGCTGATAAAATCTGCCAGGCCAAAGAGCTTTACCTCCTTTGCCGTGATATCACTGGCGCCCAGCATGCGCATATAATCCAGTTCGCGGCGTTCTGGGGTCATGCGGCTTTGCAGGGCATAATTTTCCTTGCTAAATTTCATTTCGTTGACAAACGAGGGAATCACCGAGAGGATCACCAGGATGATGAGGATGGGGTAAAAGTAGAACAGTGCGACAATAAGGGAGACAATGGTGATGATGTCCTGCACTTGCGAGAGCACGCTAGAGAGCAGTGCCACACGGCTGGTGGTCTGCCGACGGGCTCGCTCCAGCTTGTCGTAAAACTCAGAGTCTTCCAGGTCTGCAATTTCCACACGGGCGGTCTTTTGTATCAATTCAACTGAGCTGGCATTACCATAAAGGGCGCCCATCAGGTTATCTGTGAGCGTGATGAGCCGGCTGAATATATCGCCCAGGATCACAAGACCTATCTCTATGCCTATCAACATGAACAGGCGTTCATAAGTTACCGTGGTGGCCTGGGTAAGGTTGATGACCTCGTCTATAATCTCCTTGCCCACCCATAAGAGGATTACAGGAAAGGCCGCGTTGACAAGGCGCAGGGCAACATTGGCCATAAAATATGACGGACTGCTACGGTACACCAGGCTAAAGAAACGGGGCAGGTACCTGAGGGATATAAAGGAGTGTACCCATTTTTGAAAAGCGTTCTTGGGCTTTTCTTGTGTATCATCTTTTTTCATTCTGGGTATTAGTGGGGCAATGTCCCTAATACTTACAAGGAGCGATGTTTAGCTTACGCCAAAATCAAGAAGAAAGCAGCATTGGTAAGAAAAACCACTGTTTTTGCCCAAAAGCGAAGCCAATGGGGCTACATCCATTCATTTGAATATGGGTCAATTTTGCTATAGCAAAAAGAAATAGCATGAAAACCATTGAAGATAAAGGTATTGTGATCACGGGAGCGGGTAGTGGTATAGGCAAGGCCATTGCCTTCAGTAAGTTGTTCAGGAAGAAAACTAACGTATCGCCGTTGGAGTACAGAAAATCCTTTAATTGAAATCAAATAAGCCCTTTTATAAAAATTATCTTGAGCCCAAAACAAAACCGTGTACCTAAACGTTCAATGTATCGGGAGGATACAGGATTGCGGAAAAACTTAAATAACCAACAGCCAAAACCATGAAACCAGGGCAAACTATATGGGCCATGCTCATCCTAATTGTTGTTGCATGTACAGGATTTACTTCTTGCAGCGATGAGGGGGAGGATGAAGCCCCAACACCCACAAACATCAACTACCGGCAGGAGATGCGCACCCTTGTACAGGATATAAGCGCCTATGCCAAGGGAATAAACCCGGCGTTTGCGGTTATCCCACAAAACGGGGCAGAGCTGGTAAGCAGTTCTGGTGATGATACCGGACCACCGGAAATGACCTACATTCATGCCATTGATGCCATGGGGCAAGAAGACCTGTATTATGGTTATGATAGGGACGACGAGGCCACGGCAGGTGAGGATGTTGAATGGTTACGCAGCTTTCTCGATATGGCAAAAAACAACGGCACTGTCAAGATCATGGTTACCGACTATTGTTCTACCCCTTCAAAAATGGAGGATTCCTATATAAAAAACAATGCCAGTGGCTATATCTCTTTTGCAGCAAGCCATAGGGAGCTAGATAATGTACCCACGTACCCTGCACCGGTCTATAATGAAAACAATGCCGTGGTCACAAGCGTGCAGGATGCCAAAAACTTTCTATACCTATTGGCCCCTGATAATGAATCCCCCACGAGCCAGGAGTTTGTCAACGCCGTAAAAAACACCAATTATGACTGCATCATCATGGACTATTTTTACAATGGGGAAACATTTACAGCTACCCAACTGGATGAATTGAGGCACAAGGCAAATGGGGGCAAACGCTTGTTGATCTCTTACATGAGTATTGGTGAAGCAGAAGATTACCGCTATTACTGGCAACCCAGTTGGGCAACTGGCCACCCAGCGTTCCTGGGGAGTGAAAACCCCAACTGGCCGGGAAATTTTTATGTGGCCTACTGGCAACCAGAATGGAAGGATATCATCTACGGCAATGACGACTCCTACTTAAAAAAAATCCTGGATGCGGGTTTTGACGGGGTGTACCTCGACATTATCGATGCCTATGAACGGTATGAGCACTAGCCACCCAGGCATGGTTTTAAATAACCGCTTTAATATTTACACCATGCCTCAGCGGGCTGGGGTGCCATATTCCCCTCCGCCTATTTTGCCGATAGCAGAATTCCCTGTAGAGAACCCTAATCTGTTTTTAGGATCACAATCCAGGCACGGCATTCTTTGGCTTTAAGCCAAAAAAAGAAGACCCTACTTGCTTTTTCCATCTCCGGGACTCCCTATCTGGGGCATGGTTTTATACCAGTCCGTGACGGTTTTTACCATGGTGGTCACCCGGTCCTTGTTTTTTGCTGCGATGTTTTCCTGCTCCTCGGGATCTGTGGCAATGTTGTACAGTTCTGGCCTGCCGCCGTCATAGTCACAAAGCAGTTTATAATCTCCCTCGCGCATGGCGAGGTCGGGGAGGGGCTTGTCAAAATCTTTATAGTTCTTGCGGTCTGGTGGCCTGCTGTAAAAAATGGGGGACTGCCTGGAAGCCGTGTCATTGCCCAGTAGGGTAGATAATACATCTTCACCATCTGTCAACTCGTTTTTTGCCAATCCGGTGCCCGTAAAGTCCAGGATTGAAGGTTTAAGGTCAATGGCCGAAAAGTGTGTCTCCCGGTTACGGGTGCCCACCGCATCCTTATTTAAAAATCCGGGGCCCCACACGATCAGGGAAGAACGTATGCCGCCCTCATAGAGATGGCCTTTAAAGCCACGCAGGTCACCAGAGGTCCCCGCGCCAGGTTCTGGCCCATTATCTGAACAGAAAACGATAAGGGTATTGTCGCGCAGCTCTGCACTGGAGTTTACAAATTTAAACAGTTTACCGAACTGTTTATCCATTTCCTCAAGCACGGCGAGGTAGAGGGCACGCTTGCCATCTTCCTTGGTAAGGCCATAGTCTTCAAACGGCGGCCAGAAGGGGCTGTGCACGTCATCTGGCCATACGTTGACATAAAAGGGTTTGCCGTCTTTTTGGGCCTGACCCATAAAATCTATTGCTGCATCCACAAATCCCGTGGTGATTTCTGAGCGCTGCATCCATTGATAGCCTGCTCCTAGCCGCTCTGCATCTTCCCAGATCTTGCCCACATGGCCATCAGCATCCTTGGTCAAGGGCAGTAGCTTGGGCCCGATGCCCTCAAAATTAGTAAGGGATTTATCAAAGCCATAGGTCGTGATATGCGGTGCTTCTTCAACATCGCGCTGGCCGCCCATGTGCCATTTGCCAAAATGCCCCGTGGCGTAGCCCGCACGGTGCAGGTCGCGTGCCAGCATGGGTGCGGCGGTGTCCAGCCATTGCGCCATACCGCGCTTTTCATTATCCCTCCTGTTGGAGAGGTATGAGGTGATGTTCCACCGTTGCGGGTAGGTTCCCGTGGAGATGGCCACGCGCGATGGGGAGCAGATGGGGGCATTTACATAAAACTGCTCAAAGGCTATACCTTGTGCGGCAAGCCTGTCAACATTGGGCGTCTGGGCTTCTGTGTTGCCAAAGTTTGATAAATCTGACCAGCCCATATCATCAATAAATACCAGGATGACATTGGGTTTTTTTTGGGGTACTTGATTTTCTTTTTTCTTGCTGGCACAACTGCTTAACATGAGTATAAGGGCAAGACCGGCAATGTGAACTTTTTTCATAAGGAATATGATATTATGTAAATGCGGGCTAAAAATAAGCCTTGAAAATGAATAAACAACGATTTCGTAAGAATAAATGTAAAAAATACATTTGTAGATGGATGTAAAGGATAAGCTTTGAGGTTCAGCTAGCGAACTGCTATAGCTGCAACTATGTTAAAGCAGCCCGAAATTCTATCTGCCAATGCACTATGCTTATCTTATACTTATAGTGTTATTTAACTTGAGCTTTGGTTAAAAGCGAAAGTTCGTACTTCACTTTCTGAAAAATTTATTCTAAATCTCTTTAAGAAAGTAATGGAACACTTTTTATGCGACGACGTAGGAGGAAAGCATAATGTGTGTGGAGTGGAATTGTACATAACTTGTTGAAAATTACGAAAAACCGTAATCAAATAATTGTTAATTTTTGGTATTTTTAAACTCTCCCTTATTATAAGCAAATATTCTATTCCAAGTTTTCATCCATAAAAGGCAACTTTTTAATTAAAATTTATATGCATATAAGTTCACTATCTATAAGGAATTTTAGAAATTTCTACAGGTCAAAATTCATCTTAAAAAAAGGTATAAATACTATTTTAGGAGAAAACGGTTCAGGTAAAACAAATTTATTTTTCGCTTTACGTGTCTTAATCGATGACAAACTTCCAAGATACATAAGATTTAATGAGTCAGACTTTAACCGAGGTCTTGGAGAATGGGCTGGACATTGGATAATTCTATCTGTTACTTTTGATGAACTGGATGCAAGTGAGGAAGCCCAAGTATTGGCGGTACAATCTTCTGGAGATATGGATGGTAATAAAAAAACTGGAAGTTACTCGGTTTACTTTAGACCAAAATATCAGTTTAGAAAAGAACTTTACGATTATTCACAAACCGCAGGTAAAAGTGTAGTTGGCCTTCAGCTTTTTCTTAATAAACTTACGATTGATGACTATGAAACCTCTTATTTGTGCAGAGGCTCTGGAGATTTCAGCGATGATAATACGTATAAAAAGTATGTTGGTGACTTTGATGCTGTTGAATTCCCAAATCCAGATGATAAAGAAGAATTGATTTTTGGTACATTTTTGCCAAGAGAAATAAGCGTACATAACGAAGTCTCTTGTACGTTCATAAAAGCATTACGGGATGTTGAAAGTGATTTGCGTTCCTATTCTACCAATCCATTGATTAATTTGTTGCGGGGTAAAGAAAAAACTATCGAAGTTTCAAAAAAAACAGACATCATTGATAGTGTAAACAAACTGAACGACCAAATTAGTTCTCTCAAAGAAGTAAAAGATGTAAAAGATGGAATTGATAAAAGCATTAAGGAAGCTGTGGGCACTACTTATGGGCCTAACATTGATGTGAAATCAGAGCTTCCCAATGATATGGAAAAACTATTGCAATCACTCAAACTTTGGGTTGGCGACCCAGATGAGGAAGGTTATATGGGTAAAATATGGGAATTGAGTTTGGGAGGTGCAAATATGATTTACCTCTCACTAAAGCTATTGGAGTACGAAAAAATTAGAACGGATAGAATTGCAAATTTTCTTCTCATAGAAGAACCGGAAGCACATATTCATACGCATATTCAAAAAACACTGTTTGATAATGTGCAAACAAATAAAACACAGGTTATTATTTCAACGCACTCTACTCATATTTCATCTGTAAGTCGCATAAGTTCAGTAAATATTTTAAGTAGAGGAAATAAGCAAACTTTGGTATATCAACCATCTAACAATCTTGATGATGAATACATAACAAGAGCCGAAAGGTACTTGGATGCCATTAGAGGCAACTTGCTTTTCGCGAAAGGAGTTGTCTTGGTTGAAGGCGATGCAGAACAAATTCTCATTCCTCAAATGTTCAAAAAGGTCTTTGGAATTTCACTCGATGAAATTGGAGTAAGTCTTGTAAATATTGGAAGTACGGGCTTTAAAAATGTCGCAAGACTTTTCCATAAAGATAGAATTCAGAAAAACTGCGCCATACTAACTGACTTGGATGCCAGCATAGTTAATTTACCTGTAAATGAAGCTGATGATACTTCTTATCAAAAGCATTGTAGAGCTTCGCAAATTAGTGGAGCTGAAAGAAAAAAAGAATTAGATAAATTTTGTGATAAAAACGACTTTTTGATTCCATTTTACTCAAAATACACATTTGAAGTTGACTTTATTTTGAACGGGAATAGTCACGAATACATACAATCACTTACAGAAATTTTCAAACAGCAAGCAGCCATTGATGCTTCAAAGAAAAAGTTAGAAGATAAATCAGTTTCGATTGCTGGTGTAGAAGTTTTACGATTGGCTGATAAAAAAGGTAAAGGTTGGTTAGCGTTGGTTGTTGCAGATAATTTAGTTTACAATACTTATATTCCTGAATATATTTTAAAAGCAGTTGCGTTTGCATCTTCACATTTAAATAATGCCTCTAAAGCTAAAACCGCTAAATACAGGTTACGAAAAATTAGTCGTAATAAAAATGATAGTTATTACGATACAGCTACAAAAATTAGTTTTAAGAATAAAGAAGACCACCAGGTTATTGATGACTATATAGCCAACTTCCCTAACGACCAGTTTACTAAATTTTTATCGTTTATATGATTTTAGATACTTTAAGCGACCAACAAAAAGATGCTGTTACTAAAGACGGAAATGTACTTCTTACCGCTTGCCCAGGAAGTGGAAAAACTCGGGTCATAATCCATAAGCTCGCTTATGCTCTAAAAAATATTGATGTAAATAGTAAACAAAGGATTGTTGCTCTAACTTTTACTGTAAGGGCTTCTGAAGAAATATATCGCAGATTAAACGCAATGGGAATTAATAGTAATCGGGTTTGGTCGGGTACTTTGCATTCCTTTTGTCTCGAATGGATTATTAAACCCTATTCCTGCTATTTACCTGAACTTGAAAATGGATACTTAATTGCAGATGAAACTTATGCTTCGGATATCATTGATGAACTTAAGGAAAAACATAAATTAAAACCTATTGACCCAATTAATTTTAGGTTCAACCGGGACGGCACATTTGCTGAACCGAAATCTATTCAAAAAAGAGTGCTTAAAGAATATCACGAAAGATTACAAGCAGAGAAGTTAATTGATTTTGAATTGCTACTTTTCTATTCATACAAACTCTTAATCACGCATCCAAAAATTAAAAAAACACTGTCCAACATTTTTAGCCTTATTTGTGTTGATGAATATCAAGACACACAAGATTTGCTTTATGCAATTATTTCTTCCATTATAACAACTGGGGAAGGTAATTCAAATCTGTTTTTGGTTGGAGATACTGACCAGGCAATTTATGCTTCTTTGGGTGGTGTTGCCAAAAGTTTGGAAGAAATACAGAAGGAGTTAAAAACTTTACCTATTCAACAACTTACGCTTTCCGGAAACTATAGATCCACCCAAAGAATTATTGATTTTTATTCCATATTTCAGACCAACCCAATTAAAATAGAAGCTATTGACACTAACAAAGACACTAATAGTATTATAACCTACAATAACACCATCAACAAAGGGTATTTGGTAGATGAAATAGCGAGACTTATAGAGTACAGCTTGAATAATGGAATTCCAGAAGATGAAATTTGCGTATTGGTTCCGCAATGGTGGTTAATAACTACCATCACAAAGCAATTGAGAGCTAAACTACCGAAAGTAAATTTTGATGCATCAGGTTTAGCACCGATGTCAAAAAATCGAAACAACATTTGGTATAAATTATCGAGATTGTTCTTGACACAGCCAAAACCAAAAATATATTCATTGAGATATAAGTGGTGTTCTGAAGTAATTGAAAATTTTAAAGAACACACTAATACTGAATTCAGCGAACAATATCGAACAGAGCGAAATGTATTGAAATTGATTAACTCGATAACGTCAGATGAAACCGAAGGCATCGATTATCTCAATGACTGTTTTGACCAGTTTTTAGATGCTGTTGGGATTGACCAAAATGTATACGTACAACTTCTTATAAATAGGAAGACTTTTTTTGATGTAATAAAGAGTCGTCTTGAAGACCCAACGTTTCAAGTTCCAAGTGATATTGCATCCTTTATGAGTTTTTATAGAGAAATGTCAGGTGTTGTCATCAACACTTGCGTAGGTGTCAAAGGAGAAGAATTTGAAACTGTTATTGCCTATGGCTTGCTAAATGGGTATATCCCACATTGGAATGATATTTTCAATGGAGACCCTGTAGCCGCTTCAAAAAAACTACTTTATGTTATTTGTTCAAGAGCCAAAACCAATTTACACTTGATATCAGAAACTGGCAGACAAACCGCCAAAGGTACCCCATTGGTAATTACTCCAGAATTGCAAAATCTTGATTTTGAATTTGATGAAATATAAGGTTAATGTAAAGCGGCCTCAGAAAACTTTGGTTAAAACAATAGGGGAGTTGAGCGTTAAGCACTTTAGGGTGTCAGCACTAGATAATCTTAACTCGATAAATGTTTAATGGCAGTTAAAGGCAGTCTTAATAGGTTTCAATCTTTCCTAAAGTGTAGCGAGCGACCCGTACATTGTTTCCAAAGGTTTCTGAAGCCTTGATTTTTTGTTTCTTTTTCATCAAGGAAAAAGAAAGGATAGTGAACCTTTCCAAGGATTTAATAAATAAACCTATTCCCGAGCCTTCAGGAATATTTTTTCCCCACTTTGAGCAGAAATCAGACCATAAAAAAAGAGGTCAGAGCGTAAAGAAAAGGTCTAGTAGACCTTTTTAGCGATTGGGCCAGCGGGCGCAGGGGAAAACCATAATTCCACATTCAATCTAACGTTCCTATCAACAAGCAACAAGCAGCGAACAACTACTAACCATCAACCAAAAACAAATAATACTTGACAAAACCCTGAAAATCAATTATATTAGTAACCCAAAAACCCAACCACATGGCAAAGCCAATATCAAACATAGGTGCATTTACAGGTACCATAGATGGAATTACCTATTATACGCTAAATGGTAAAAGGGTCTGCAGAAAAGCATCGGCACCCACTAGAGATCAAATTCAACAGGACCCGCGTTTTGCCGCAGTAAAGAAAAACAATAGCGAATTTGGTGGCGCTTCCACCTATGCTAGGGCCATAAGGTCGGGCCTGGGGAAGTATGTCGACACCTTTAAAGACCACAGTTTTCATAGTAGGTTGACCAGCTGTTGCCAGAAAATCATCAAAAAGGGAAGGGGCGAACACGGTCAGCGTACCATCAATGTGCTTAACTATCCTGAGGCGTTGATAGGATTCCCACTCAATACTAAAAATGCCATTTTGGAAAAACTGGCTTTTCTCCCTGAACTACAAACTACAGTAAAAGGGATTAAAATCTCATGGTCAGGGATGGGTAAGATTAATCTGGATAAACCACCCAACAATGCGAGTCATTATGTGCTCATTGCCTTGATCAACAGTGTTCCTGGTTATGCTTACCACAAGCGTGATAAAAAATATATCCCCACGCGTACCTTACCTCGTGATGCCATGTCAGCCGCTGCATCTCCACCCTTGAAACTTTCAGGAATATCCAGGGATATCGAGATTTTCCTGCCCTTTCCTAAAGATGTAAGGATTCAAGAAGAGAATCATGAAAATCCCGATAAAATGGCACACACCATATGGCTGGGAATTCAATATGGCCAACAAATAAATGCTGTGTTTCATCCCTTAGAAACCGGAAAGTCCATGCAATGCCTTGCAGTATGTTAAGGCACCATTTCCCAGGACTAAAAATTCAATAAGTTCACCCGTGGTTCACTCGGGGTTCACCCGTACTTACCCTGGGGTTAAGCCGCACCTAGTTGCAGGTATATCCCGTCTATAAACCACTCTAACCCAAATCAGGCTTCGTTAAGAAACTGGGCACTCCATTTACCAATCAAACCACAACAACAATCAACAAAAAGCTACCGACCAACCTGCGTGCCAGTGTAAAGAAAGCATGGGTCGGTATTGCGCTAAATAGATAGATTATCCTTCGGAAGGAAACATGCGTATTCATAAGGTAAACCGGGCCTACTATTCATATACGTAGTAAAACAAGCAAAAGTCGCAGCCCTGGAAGTAGAGGCTTGCATCCCACGAGCACAGCGAGAGGAATGCATAGCACAGCGAATTCTCGCACGCATGATAAAAAGCTTTTCTTACAATTCATGAAAATAAAAATAAGCCTAGTCCCGAGACTAAGGGATTATTTCTTCACGCTTTGAGCGGAAATCAATCAAGAAAATAGAAAGGTTTTTCTTTGCTAAGCATCAAACGAAGAACATAGTTCAATTCAGGCAGAAAATTTTTGCTTTTGGCTAGGGCAAGTGAGGGCAAATTGTTTTGTAAATCATCGAGCGTTTGCGCACGGCAATTAAATATAACGACAAAATTAGGAGTACAAATAATTTATCCACGCGTTGGCGTACAGGTATCGCAATTGACTATGACCTACGTGTCGAATAAAATTATCCTGTAGATGATTTTATTTGATGGCCAAATAAAGCGTTAGAATTAATAGCAGCATTTCTTTTGACATATAATCGGTATCGTTTTAGTATTAAAGCGCTACAACTGATTTTATATCAAATAGAACAACAATACGCAACTTACTATCTAATAGCATTTGTGCTATAATGTTCCGCGTTATGTAACTTGAGCTTTGGATAAAAGCGAAAGTTGTTACTACAGTTTCTTTAAAAAATTTATTCTAAAAAGTTTCTTCTACAATGTGAATGGAACACTTTTTATGCGACGACGTAGGAGGGAAGCATAATGTGTGTGGAATGAATAGTAAAGTGACTTATTGTCATATTTGTACTATTCCATCAATAAATATGTCAGTTATTTATTTCAAAAAGAGCAAATTGCAAAATGGTACAACTCTTGATTTAATAAAATTTTAACGTTTTGAAAATTCAATTTTATGAGTGAACCATCCAAAAAACCAAACTACATTTCTAGCTCACCATCAGGAGAAGATTTATTTGAAGGTAAATCTCATGAAAAGATTTCTAACACAATTTTCGAATTAATTAAAGAAAAATCTTTACCAAATAATGTTGTTGGTATTGAAGGAAAATGGGGTTCAGGAAAATCAAATGTTGTAAGTATTCTAAACAAAAAATTTAATAAAATAAGTTCAGACTATTTCTTTTTCACATATGATGCTTGGGGTCATCAAGAGGATTTAACCAGACGCACATTTTTAGAAGAATTAATATCTTCATTAAAAGGGGAAAAAAAGTTCAAAGGTAATATAGATTGGACACAAGAGTTAAACAAACTACTCGCAAAAAAATCAACGAAGAATACAACTAAATTTCCAAAAATCAAGTTTTACTGGATACTAATAATGGCTTCAATTTTATTGTTTTCATTTTTAAATGTGCTTTATGATGATTTTTTGATTAAGAGCAATTTTATACCAAAATATAACTTACAATACCTAAAATTATTTTTATCAAAGTATCTATTACCAATTATTGTTTTTGTTTGGGGTTTAGTCGAATTAAGAAAAGAATATAAAGCTTTTGATGATAAGAAAGAAACCAAAGATTTTGATTATAAAGAAAGGCTTAAAAGACTCTTGTATATTTTTAGTGGTTCAGATTTAGAATCAGAAGAACTAGAACATACACTTGAAGATGAACCAACTGTAAAGAGTTTTAAAGAATATTTTGAAAATATTACGCATGACTTAAAATCAGATGGTTTAATAATTGTCTTTGATAATATGGATAGATTATCAAAAAGTGATAAAGTTTTATCCCTTTGGTCATCAATACACACTTTTTTTGCTGAAGAAAAAATTGATAATGTTTGGGTAATAATCCCTTATGACAAAGAACATTTAGCTAAACATTTTGATGAAAATGATGATAATAAAGTAGATAATTTTATTGGAAAAACGTTTTCAACAATTTTTAGAATTTCTCCACCAGTTTTATCAGATTGGAAGAAGTTCTTTGAGTTGAAATTTAAAGAAGCTTTTCATGACATTATCAATGATAATGATATAGATTTTATATCTTCTTTATATGAACTTATCACGGATATAAATACTAAAAGACCTCGTGATATAATAACATTCATCAACAATCTTGTCTCTCTATATTTACAGCATAATAGCTCAATTGACATAAAATATTTAGCATTATTTATTTTAAGAAAAAAGGAAATTTTAAATAATCCATTGATTTCTATAGCGGGCAAACATTTTTTAAAGGAAGAAAAACATATGTTTCAAGCTGAATCTGAACTAGAAGAAAATTTAGCTGCTATTGTTTATAATGTTGATAAAGAAAAATCAAGTGAAGTATTATTAACAAATAGTATTGATGACATATTCTTTAAAGCCAAATTCGAAGCTCTAAAAGATGTTAAAAAACATAGTGAGTTTAAGACTTATTTTGGTAATACAGTTAACAAGAGTAATTTTTCAAATTCAAGACCTGAAAACACAGCCAAAATATTTGAAGAAGTTAAAGATGTTGTATCTGGACAAGCATTAAAATCATATTGGGAAAGATTTGCTAATAATATTGACAAAAGACCAAAGGAAGAATTTGTAAAACTTTTAGATTGGCATAGAAGTATAATTATTAACACTTCAAGAAATACAGCAAAAGGACTAGCCGATAAAATTGTTTATGAATCTCAAAGTGAGTTTGAAAAATCATCAGATAGCAGTAAATATTATAATACAATTTATGAGTTAATTAAATTTTTAAACAGCGAATCTAAAAAATTTAAAACTACAATAAATAGAGTGAAATTTTCTCCAAAAAACTTTGTGGAGTATTTAGATGATTTAAATAAATTATTTAAAAAAGGGGAGTGCACATATGCAGATATGAAAATATTTGCTGATTCAGATGAGCTTAATGAATATTTTATAAATCATGAAAATGGGGTTGTAGAAGAATTATATACTTATATACACGTCATTGAATATTTAATTTCTACAGATAACTCCTTTAAGTTTAATAAAGTTCAAGAAACAATTGATACTCAATTGAAAGCATTTGCCCATACTGATGCTAAAAAAATATCAAAATTAATAGAGATTAATAAGGTTCTTAACGGTAAGAGTAAATTAAAATTAATACCTCAAGCGATAGGCAATAATTTTCTAAATAGCAATGGAGCTAAAACCGATAATCCATATTTTGATATTGTAGCTAATCAGATAGCCCATTTAATGACTATTGCACCACAAAGCCCTACATTAACAAAAGAACTGAATAAAATCGAGAATGCTTCTAAAGTTGCTGAAATCATACAATACTATGTTACTTATGGTGATTTACTTAAAATAGTAATTGATAAGGGTAGGGTTTATCCTTTAGTAAATGAAGTCATTAAAATTCTTACTACAGATTACTTTGGGTTTAGCCAATCAATGTCAAGTAAATGGGTATTTGAGAACCTTGATAAAGTTAAGTCACAATTATTTAAAGATGATTTCAAAGTTTTTTTAACTCAATTTGATAGATGGAAAGAGCAGTTTAAAGTTGAAGAAATATCTCCAGTTTTAGATTTAAGAAGTGAAATTTTAAAGGAAACTTTTGATAAAGAAAATCTTGAATTTTTATCAATAAAATTAATATATGATTTATTAATCACTGAATTTAAAGAGACTAGTAAAGATGTTTGGTTAGAGAATTTTAATACTGAATCTAATTTTAATTTTGCTTTTTCTGGGCTAGTTGAGAATGACTTATTAGATAAGAAAATAACAAGAAGTAAAGTTTTTATGGAAGCATATGATGAATATTTTACTTCAATAGCTAAAAATGAAGTAGCTATTCCGGAAAATGAAGATTTTTGGAATAATTTACTAAACGAAGATTATTTAGATAAGAGAAAGTTAAGTAGGATTTATGACGATATTTTAGATTTACTAATAGACTACCCAGAGTTGAGCATAGAGCAAATAAAATTCTTTGCACTTGGCATATTTGAATATTCGACTATAACTATGACCAAAGCAGATAGCGTATGTAGAAAAATAATTCTCCATTTAAATGATGATAGTGAAATATTTCATCAGATAATTGAAACTTATGGTGATAAAATAATTGAGATTATTAATGCTTCACAGGGAAAATACAATCAAGATTTATCAGAAATGTTTAACCTAAAGTTGGATGGAGAAACAATTGATAAACGTTTAATTGAAAATATTTTTAACAAAACGAAGTTAGAGATACCAAAAGCTAAACCTGAAGATGATGAGGAAACAGCTTCTTAAAATTTGAGGCATACACAATTGAATTATGAAAAATACTGAAATTGATAATTATCTAGGAATTATAAAGGCTGAAATGATAGCTGAATATATAGAAACGATTGACAGAGCATTTATTAAAGAAGTAGTATTAAGAGCTGGTGGAAAAGTTGCCGATGTAGATACTATCCTCAAACATGATGCTGTTAAAGAGATTGATGATGATATGTTCTACATTAAAAAATAGTTACAATGTTTTTTTGGCCTCATAAAATTTTGGTCAAAACAATAGGAGAAATGAGCGTCCATATTTTAGGGGTTTAGTTTTACAGTTTCTTAAGAGTTTCTATTATATAAGGGATTTCAAAGCTATCTTAACAAGTTATAATGTTTCCTAAAATATAGCGAATGAGCCGTTAATTGTTTCCAAAATTATATTCAGCCTTGAATTTTTGTTTCTTTTGTTTCAAGACAAAAGATAATGAAACACGAAAAAGAAGATTGATTGAAGTTCTATATATAACAAGTGCATAGAATTTTATTTTTCTTAAAATTTATGCTCTTGTGGCAAGCTGCTGAGAATTGTCTAAAATTTTTTATTACGTACATTTTATCGAATACGCGATTTTTAATAAGAGTAAAAAGGTTAGCTTTTATTTTGGCGTTGGCAAGCGTTGGATAATTGTGTGTAAAATAAATTGCCAGAGCAATTTGATTTTATAAAACAATCGAGCGCTTGGTAGCGGCTATTTTACATAACGGCTAATTATAGCTATCAAATGGACTTCTCTCATAAAATACCAATGATAACATTTGTACTATAATTTACATTATGTAAAATAGAATAATTGAAGTCCTCTATAAAATCATCGCTTCCATCCCCTCATAGGTAAACATAAAAAAATACACCTATACAGTAGCTTATAGGTATTTGGTTAATTAAGTAATGGTATTGTGGATTGAGAACCTTTAAGTTCCGTAGAACATGATGAATGCAGAAACAGCCAGGACGATAAAAATGTACAACAGTGATCTTTTCATCGTGCTGAATTTAGGGATAGATTTAGTTTCGGGGTTTGACATCTTAGGGCTTTTAAAAATATAAAACGTGTCCAATTTAAGGATAATCCGTTGAAATACCACTATATATCGATAAAAATCATGGATTTACAGTATTAAGGTTCCTTATTTTACCACTTTATGAATTTTCATCTAGGGATTTCATCACATCCTCAATACGTTTTTCATCTTCCATTTCCTTTTTGGTCTTTTGATCTAAGCTCAGTTCCCCATCTCCTTCAATATCAAAATGTTCGTGCTTTACCGTATTGTAAAAATTAGATGACCTTCTATAATTATCCTGAAAGTCGGCGTGCGTCCTTTTGCTTTTGGTTTCCATGGTTTTTATATTTTATGTTGGTTTTTCTTGATAATTTAAAATTAACAGCTCCTTCTTGAACGTTGTACTCAAATAATGATTTTACCATGCATTTAACGTATGCGGTTGATAACCATGTGCTAATACGCATCCACATTATAAACGAAAGCCCTGTATTTAAGCACGGCGACAAAGATTACCCCACCCATTGCGTTGCCCACCAGTGCACATCCCTGAAATTTAAAATATTCCCAAAATCCTATTTCTGGGGTGACCAGCATTCCGGCGAAAGCCTCAATATTTCCCACAATACTGTGATGCAGCCCAGTAAAACCTATCACTGCAGTTATCAAGAAGATGACCACTAACCTACTTATGGTTTCCTTACTACTGGATACCAGCCAGGAAAGCAGTGCCATGAGCCAGCCGGCAAGTATGGCACTCACCAGGATTACAATGCTGTCATGGTCCGTGACATGCAGGCCTATGCGCTGTACCGCGGTAACGTCAAAGAGGCCCAGGTTGATACCTATCCATTTAACCACGAGTGCCATGAGGAAACCTCCCGCAAGGTTACCGGCAATGACGATTCCCCAAAGCCTTAACAAGCTCGCCGCCGAACGTTTCTTATTCAGGACCGGTAGTGTCAACAGGGAGGTCTGTTCAGTAAACAGTATGGATTGCCCCAGGATGACCATGATAAAACCCAAGGGGTACACAAATGAAGTGAGCTTGAAGATGGTTTCCTCGGCCAGTTTGCCCTCAAAAAAGCCATAGACACTGCAAATCAATAAAAAACTGAACCCTATCTCGAGTCCTGCCGTTACTGAACTTAAAAAGATACTACTGTCACTGCGTTTATAGATTTCCTGGCCCTGGCACAGCTGTTCTTTCAGGATTTCACCATGGCTTTTGGCCGAATCATTATCTGAAGTATCAGACTTGGAGAGTTCGCGGTCTATATTTTCCTGCTTTTTTTCCTTTTGAATTTCCGTCATTGTTTTTAGACTTGGTTAAACTAAAATCCCCCCAAAGAGCAATCTTTTCTTTGGGGAGATTGAAGAAATACAATGCGCATCTATAGCTATGCGCCCAGCTTTTCCTTAAAATCATTAATGATACCGCCCTTGAGCAATACCCGTATCTGCCTATCACTCAGCGAGTGTTTTGTGGGGATGATAAAGGTTTCTTCCTTTCCTTCTATCACCACATCAATATTTTTCTTGCCCTGTACCAGTGTGCGTAGATCTGAAAGTTTGACCTTGTCGCCCTGTTGAATCTTTTCATAATCCATGGGGTTGATGAACTCCAGCGGCAAAATGCCAAAATTCACCAAGTTCTGCCAGGCAATACGTGCATAATTTTTTGCAATTACGGCTACTTGCCCCAGATATTTGGGCGCAAGTGCCGCATGCTCGCGGCTGCTGCCCTGGGCATAGTTTTCACCAGCGACAACGATATGGCCGCCGTATTCTTTTTTGACCTGCATCGCCCGGTCATAAAATGTATCATCAATCACGGTGTAGCTGTATTTACTGATTTCGGGGAGGTTGCTCCTAAAGGGCAATACCTCTGCCCCTGCTTTCAGGATTTCATCTGTTGAGATGTTATCCCCCATTTTCAATAGTACGGGCACTTCGTACGCCTGTTGCAGTTCGCTGATGTGTGGTAGGGATTTTATGTTTGGCCCCTTGACCAGTTCTACATTACGGCCATCTTCAAGCGGGGCCACGAGCATATCCATATTGATGATATGCAGTTCCGGGTCCTTATAGTGCGGGTATTCCAAATCATATATTTGCTCCAGGTCGCGCGGGTCGGTGATTTTTCCGGTCAATGCTGATGCTGCTGCGGTCTCTGGACTGCATAGGTGCACCTGGTCATCCTTAGTACCGCTCCTATCCGGAAAATTTCGGGGCATCGTCCTCAAGCTTATCGTACCACTGGCCGGGGCCTGCCCCATGCCTATGCAGCCCATACAACCACTTTGGTGAAAACGGGCTCCCGCAGTGATTAAATTGGCGAAAGCCTTGGTGTCAATCATGTTCTGGATAATCTGACGGCTTGTGGGGTTGATGTCAAAAGAAACATCAGGGCTTGTGCTTTTACCCTTGACGATGGCGCCCGCAATCCAAAAATCCCGCAGGCCTGGGTTGGCCGATGATCCTATCACTACCTGACTGATGGGTTTACCAGCCACCTCGGTGACCGGTACCACATTGCCCGGGCTTGTGGGCAGTGCTATCAACGGCACAAGATCATCCAGCACGATTTCGTCATGCAGGTCATATTCACAACCCGCATCGGGTAATAATTCAACCCAGTCCTCTTCCCTGCCCTGGCTTTTCAGGAATTTTCTGGTTTCGTCATCGCTGGGAAAAACCGTTGTCGTGGCGCCCAGTTCTGCCCCCATGTTTGCAATCACGTGGCGGTCCATCGCGCTCAGGTGCTTGAGCCCGTCACCATAGTATTCTATAACCTTGCCCACACCACCCTTTACATCATGGCGGCGCAGCATCTCAAGGATAATATCTTTTGCGCTTACCCAGGGGGGCAAGTTACCCGTCAACTTTACCCCCATTACCTGGGGCATCTTCACAAAATAGGGCTGGCCGGCAATTGCAGCTGCAACATCCAGGCCGCCGGTGCCTATGGCAAGCATTCCCAGGGAACCCGCGGCACACGAGTGGCTATCGCTGCCCACCAGGGTCTTGCCCGGTTTACCAAAACGTTCCATATGTACCGGGTGGCTCACGCCATTGCCCGGCCGGCTAAACCATAGTCCAAAGCGTTGTGCGGCACTGAGCAGGAACTTATGGTCATCAGCATTTTTATTATCTGTCTGTAAAAGGTTGTGATCAACATACTGCACCGCGATTTCGGTCTTTGCGCGGTCTAGGTTCATGGCTTCAAGTTCCAGCTGTACCAGGGTTCCCGTGGCATCCTGCATAAGGGCCTGGTCTATCTTGATACCTATCTCGCTCCCCGGGGTCATCTCGCCATCAATAAGGTGTTCCGTGATTAGTTTTTGGGTTACGTTGAGCTTGGTCATTTTCTTTTGGGTTTTGTTGAGAAATTAAGAAGAATGCCACGCTGGCACAATTATTTAACAGCAATTTAGAATGTGTGGCAGGCCTGCTATCACGGGGAATATTATTTTTGTGGGACTAAAACATCACAATGCTCGTCTGGGGAATTTTTATCGGTTTTATCATACTCTGCCTTGCCCTTGACCTGGGCATATTCAACCGTAAGGCCCATGAGATAAAAACCAAGGAAGCGAGTATATGGACGGCCATCTGGGTTACCGTAGCCCTCAGCTTTAGCGCCGTTATCTACTGGTTGTTTTCCCAGGACCTCGTGGCAAATCCTGATGGGCTTGCGCCAAAGACCGCCGTGCTCAAGTACATCTCTGGATATCTTATTGAGCTATCGTTGAGCATAGATAATGTCTTTGTCATTGCAGTTATATTTTCTGCCTTTAAAATTCCTGCAAAGTACCAGCACGAAGTGCTTTTTTGGGGCATCATAGGTGCCATACTCTTTAGGGGGTTGATGATACTCTTTGGGGTTGCCCTTATCCATAAATTTGACTGGATCACTTATGTCTTTGGTGGTTTTTTATTGATTACCGCGTTCAGGATGATAAAGCATGACGAGTCAAACTTTGACCCCAGGCATGGTTTTATCTTCAGGAACCTTAAAAAACTCTTCCCCATTACACCAGAGCTTAACGAAGACAGGTTTTTTATAAAACGTATGGGGGTCAAGGCCGCCACTCCCCTTTTTGTGGCCCTTATCATCATAGAACTTACAGACGTGCTCTTTGCGCTTGACAGCATCCCTGCCATCCTGGCCATAACCTCAGACCCGTTCATCGTCTTTAGCTCAAACATCCTCGCCATCCTAGGGCTGCGGTCTATGTACTTTGTTATTTCGCGCATGCTGGCAAAATTTAGGTACATTAATTACAGCCTGGTGGTCATCCTGGCCTTTGTGGGCATCAAGATGATCTTATCACACAATATGGAAATACCTGAGTGGCTCTCCCTGGTGGTCATTGTGTTCTCGCTTACCGCCGGTATCGTGCTTTCACTTGTCATACCTAACAAAGAAGGGGAAGATCTTAAAAAGACTGACGGTTCTACCCAGGGGTAGCCCATCCTTAAAAAAGCGCTAAAACTATTTTTTTCCTGCCAAAGAATCCTTAAAACTGTTTTCTCTGCCCTTGCTAATGCTTAATTTTAAGCAAACAGAAATTCAACATGAACTATAATTTTGAATACCATAACGTTGAAGCTAGCGCAGCGCTAGAAACGTTTGTAAGGGAAAAAGTAGATAAACTGGTCAACAAATATGATTTTATCGTGCGGGCCGATGTTTTCTTTAAACTAGAAAATACCTCGAGTGATGAAACCGGCAAAAAAACCGGGATACGCCTTAGCGCCCCTGGCCCTCGCCTCTTTGCAGAGAGCAGCAACAAGACCTTTCACGAGAGTGCCGCCGAGGCTGCAAGAGAACTGGACACCCAGTTGAGAAAGCGCAAGGATAAAATGAAATCACACTCATAACATGCCCATGAAATCAATAGCAAGAAATGACAGGACCCTCACACTTATCTATAGCAGTGAGACACGCGTGGGCCAAAGGACCCGTGCGCAGATAGCCGGTATTGACGATAAGGTCTTACAGGACATTGATGTGAGTAAGCAAAAGCTTACCGGTACGCAATGGGCAGAAATCGCCGAAGGGCTCAACAAGCCCATAAAAGAACTGGTGGACTTTGATGAACTTGAGGAAACATCAGAACTCAACGAGGACACGGATTATGATGAAAATGACTACATCAACATCCTTAACCACAACCCCAAAGCATTTGCACATCCAGTCGCCATACTGGGCGAGAAGATGGTGCTCATCACAAATCCCACGGAAATCCAGGAATTCCTGGAGGTTGACTCTGCTGGGTTAAAACAAAATATGATGGATGATAAGCCAGACATTAGCAGGCAGACCAATGGAGAAAAATTTATTGACAAACCAGAGAATGGGGTTCAATAATATTTGGCTACAGCCAAAAAAAAAACAAGGGCCATCAATCGATGGCCTTTTTTATGTGCTTTAGATAATTAATTATCATCAGCTACCTGGATGACCTCCAGCGGTTGTATGGAAGGTTTTATACGTGTGTAAAGGTCAAACTGCTCATCGGTGAGGATGTCGCGCATCTCCCCGTTTTCCTGAAGGCTCAGTTCTTGCAGTGCATTCAATTTGTTGATACCCTCCACCTTCTTTTTGAGCTCTTTCTTCTTGACCAGGTATTCCCCCAGTTTTTGTTTGAACATGAGTTCCTGCTCGCCCGTAAGTACCAGTTTTGTCGCATAGATGGCGGCAAGTGAGTCTGTAACGACCTCCTGTTCCTGGGTAAGGTCAAGGAGGATTCCCTGCTGGGCTTTCGCCGAAAGGCAGCCAACCGTTATAAACACCAGTGCCATTACTATCTGTTTCATTTTTTAAAATCTCCGTTAAACACAAATTCCCCGTGCGGTTTCCGCTCCCGTTCCTGTTTTATCTCCATTTTGCGAAGCTCTTCGGGCAAGACCGCGGGGTCACCGCCATAATACCCCAAGGCCACACCGGTTGCAACATAGTAATGTTCTGGAAGCTTGAATTCTTTATCTGCCGCGGCATGGTTTATACCCGCCATTTGATGTACGGCAATACCCTCGTGCTGTGCCTGTATGGAGAACATGGCCATATATTGACCGCAGTCATAGGTTGCATGAAAATTTTCTTTTTTTCCATCCTGGCCGTACTTGTTGTATGCTATGAGCATGAGCACGGGTGCATTGCCTGCCCAGGACTTGTTGAACTCGCCAAAACAATCAAAAATCCTTTGGTAGGTCTCATCTCCCTTGATACCGTAGATAATGACCCATGGCTGTATATTGTTAGAACTGGGTGCCCAGCGGCCGGCTTCGAGTAAAATATCCAGCGTTGCTCTGGTTACGGGTCTATCAGAAAAGACCCTTGGGCTCCACCGTTCCCTGATTTCAGGAAGAAGGTCAAATGTTGTAGGTGCTGTTTTCTTGGTTTGTGATTTGCTCATTATAAATCTATTTTCTAATCTTTCTAAGTTCATTGATACACGCTGAGCACGCCTCGCAACATGCTTCATAAATCTTGTCATCAGCATGGTCACAACATATCATGCACTCTTTGCAGACCTCGATATATGTGGGTATCATGCGGTAAAACAACAGGCTGTCGCGGGCAAATAGCTGTGTCATCAGGCCGGTGA
Source organism: Cytophagaceae bacterium (assembly GCA_002710685.1). Lineage (GTDB taxonomy): Bacteria > Bacteroidota > Bacteroidia > Flavobacteriales > Flavobacteriaceae > Leeuwenhoekiella. Next base: position 210,283 of record PALD01000066.1, read on the forward strand.
TTTCAGAACACTCCCTGGATATACGGGCACACCCCGGATGGTTTATCCTCACGGAATGCAAAAAAGCCTGTTCACACTTGACCAAAACATGTGAAAAAATCCCAACAGTGTCCTCGGTAGCGACCATGTGTATTTTTCACAAAAGGTAGTACGAAAATAAATTATGGATATTCTTTTTAACAGGGCTTAACGCAGGTTTAACGCACTGTAGTCTTTGATTCTATTAGGTTTATGGAATGTTCCACGGTGTCCATGTCAGGCAGTTCATCTTCTTCTATGGTGATGTCAAAGGCATCTTCTACATCAAGGACGATATCTACAAGGTGGGTACTGTTAATGTTAAGATCATCAACAAGATGGCTGGAGGGTTTTATGGCAGATGCATCAACATCTTCGGGCAAATAGGGCTTAATGATTTCCTCAAGTTGATCGTAGATTTCCTGGTTCATTATAAATAGGGTGTTATTTTAAGTTGCCTAAGTTAGAATTTTCTAAATATAATGCAACAATTAACATCTCCAAAACCAAAACTGGCTTTCGCCAAAACATCCACCCTTGTGTTCAACATTTTTCTGGGTGCGCGACCCGGCTCCATGACTTCGGCAATTTCTGGATGAAGTGTCTCCAGGTTTACATTGGGAAAGATAAACTGCTCCTTGAGCTGTAGTACAGAAGCCACACATTCTATGCTTCCGGCGGCAGCCAGGCAATGTCCCACCATACCCTTTATGGAGTTGATATATGGAAGGTCATCTCCCTTGCGCCCCAGTGCTCTTGACCAGTTATGTACCTCCAGGCCATCCTTTGCCGTGGCGGTCAAGTGCCCATTAATGGCATCGATGGCATCAGGTTTTATCCCGGCATCACGTATGGCATTCTCAATGCAGCGCCTTACCGCATGTGGATTTGGCGCCGTCATGGTACCGCCTTCCCTCTGGCCACCGTTGTTGACCTCACCACCCAGGATTTCTGCATAGATTGTTGCCCCCCGTTCTTGGGCAGATGCTAGGCTTTCAAGCACGAGTGCCCCCGCGCCGCACCCGGGGACAAATCCCTGGGCATCTGCATCCATGGGCCGGCTGGCCTTGGTGGGCCTATCGTTAAACTTTGACGGCAGGATGCGCAGGGCATCAAATCCGCCCCATACATAAGGGCCTCCATCGCTTGTGCTGCCGGCAAGCATACGTTTGGCCTTACCGTTCTGTATACGTTCAAAGGCGAGGTAAATAGACTCCGTACCGGTGGTGCAGGCAGATGAATTGGTGGTCACCAGGTTGCCAAAACCTATCTTGCCCCCCAGATAGGCACTCACGCCGCTGCTCATCGTTTGCTGTACGCTGGTACTGCCCAGGCGCCTCACGTTGCCCTCATCTACTTTTATTATGCTTTCGCGAAATTTATCAACCCCCAATGAACCAGACCCAAAAATACAGCCACTATCATAGTCACAATGCTCTTCATGAATGGACAAGCCAGCATCTTCCCAGGCCTGCATACCGGCAATAACACCATACAAAATACCCGAACTATTGAAATTACGCAGTTCAAGTGGTGTAAAATATCTTGATTTTAACTGTTCTGGCACAAGTGGCATCCCTCCTATCTGACAGGAGAATTTGAGTTTTTCTAGCTCACTAAAATACCGTATGCCACTCTTGCCCGTTTTTAATGCTTCGGTAAAATCTGAGATGTTTGTGCCATTGGGGGCGCAGACCCCCATACCGGTGACAACGACCCTGTTCTTCATTTTTTAGGAATTAACATTCCAGATAAAGTTCCGGCGCAAGCCTTATCACCATTCTCCCTGAAGAGGTTGACCTTACACTTTAATTTATTTAATCTAAAATATTGTAAATCAGATATCACCGTTACTTTTTCATCAGGAAACACGGGCGCCATGAACTGTACATGAGATTCTGCCATGGCTACCATTGCATTGACCTTGAGGTCATAATCCTTAGAGGCAAGAATGTTGATGCCCAGGCAGACCAGCCCTATCTGCGCCATGCATTCCGTGAGGATGACCCCGGGCGTGACGGGATAGCCCACAAAATGACCTTTGTAAAAAAATGAATCTGCCGGAAATGTGCAATGACCCTCAATATGGGTGTCCGTGACATTATCTATACCATCCACAAAAAGAAATGGCTTGGTATAAGGGAGTTTTTCTATTATTTCGTGTGATTTCAAGGTTATGGGTTGATGCATTGGTAGCTTCCTATAGGTGAGCCATCGGGGATTTTTGGCGCTGGGATTATTGTAAAATCTTCTGGTTTTTCAAAGAATTGCTTGATGTCATAATTTAAATATTTCTTTTGTTCATCACTGGCAACAACCTTTAATGGAATATCCATCAATGCCTTCATGGCCCCAGCCTTTACCTGCGGAATACTTTTTTTATTGACAAATACATTCTTGAGATGTTTTACCACACTCATATTTATGGTGTTCTGAACTTCGGTAAGATAAGAATTCCCTTGTTTTTGTTCAACGGTTGCCTTTAAAAGTTCGTCAAGTATGGATTGCAGGGTAGGCATCTTGTCATTAATGGCGTGGTTTGCCACGATCCTGTTCATACGTTCAGGGTTGAGCAATAGGCCCAGGGTCATGTCGCTCGCGGTCTCAACGGCACCCAGCGGATCAAAGGTTATACCCGTATTGCCGTTGAAGCTCTCGCGGGTCCTGTTATACCCATAGGCCCGTGGTGGAAAAAGGCTCAGTTTATCCTCGGGTATGGCAAGCGTCCCAGCATCAAGCGTTTTAAGAACCGCATCCAATGCCTTTAGCTGTACCTTAGGATCTAGCAAAACCATGGGGGCGCTGTCCATATCTCCCTTTACGGCATATCTATAATCTACCCCGCCCACTGATTTTACGGCAGCTTCCGTCTGGTAGCGATGATAAAGGTACAAGGGCACGAATACGTCTTCGAGCACGGTGTAGGGTTCATCCGTACGAATATTATCCACTGAAAAATTCCTGATGGCCGTTTTGCGCAAGCGTAACATATCTTCTAGTTCGGCCGCAGCGTCTGCACCGTTGTCCCACAAATGTGCTTTGGGATGCGCCCCATCAACGGCACGGGAGTCTCCATCAGTTATGAACAATAGGTTTTCTTGCGTGGCCCGGTCCAGGATCTTGTCAAGAAATTTCTTTTCATTTGTGCCCTGGGGGATGTCACTATAGCTATAGGCTACAATGATCTTGTCCCATTCGCCAATGTTTGTATCATACGCGTTGCTAAAATCTACCTTTCCATCCTTTAGCGTCAAGGTGGGGTGTGGATAGTCCATCACGCTGGCGCGGTTGCTTATGCTTGCAGCAAAATTATGTGCAAAGCCCAGTGTGTGCCCCACCTCATGCGCAGACAATTGACGAATACGTGCAATGGCCATCTTGAGCATGGGATCATGCAGGGTATCGCTTTCGCCGAAAGGCTTATCCATCAATGCCTGGGCAATCATATAATCCTGGCGTATGCGCAAGCTTCCCAGGCTTACATGCCCCTTGATGATCTCACCGGTGCGCGGGTCAGTCACACTTGAACCGTAGCTCCAGCCACGGGTGCTGCGGTGTACCCACTGGATGACGTTGTACCGCAAATCCATCATGTCAGCACCTTCGGGCAGCATCTTGACCTGAAAAGCGTCCTTATATCCTATGGCTTCATAGGCCTGGTTCCACCAGCGGGCACCTTCCAGCAAGGCTGAGCGCACAGGCTCTGGCGTACCGGGATCCAGATAGTAGATTATGGGCTCGACAGCCTCGCTCACAGCGGCCCGTGGGTCTTTTTTTTCTAACCGGTGGCGGGTGATGAACCTCTTTTCTATAGGTTCATAGACCGGGGTGGAATAGTCTGCATAACTGATGGAGAACGAACCACTCCTGGGGTCAAATTCCCGGGGCTTGTAACCCGGTTCTGGCAATTGCACAAAACTAAAATGCTGTAGGACGGTAATATTTGAAGGGTCGGGAACCACGCTCCTCACAAGCCTGCCCGTGGGTTCTCCCGAAAGGGTAATGAGCGATTCAAACTCTGTATTCTTAGGAAATGCCTTTGTGTTTTCCATGGCAATGGCACTCTTGTTCTTGTCAACTTTGTAGGTGCCTTCTTTTGCCCTCTTGAGCCTGGAGGCCACACCATGTGCGTCTTCCATGAGGAAGGAGGTAAGGTCAATCAAGTAGGTGTCATCCTGGGTATCTTCTATCTTGAAGCCATAGAGGATAGATTTACCAAATGCCTGCTCTATGGACTTTTTTTCTGCTTCATTGTCAGTGACCGCGCGGTATTTTTGATTGGGTTCAAGCAAAAGCAGCTTGTTGCCGGCCTTGATAAACTTGACGATGGAGGTGCCGCCCAGTTGCCCCCTGTCCAGGCCTATATCATTAGATCCCAAACCGCTTTTTAAAGAATGCACATAGATAAACTCTTGATCTACCCTGCTTGCGGGCACTTCAATAAAGAGCTTGTCTTCTTCAGGGTTGTAGTGATAGGTAAAAAAGCCTTTTTGGGAAACCAGGTCTTTTTTATCTGCTAAAAATTGTCCAAAAATGAACTGTGTACAGCAAATGAGCGTGAGGGTAATTGTTTTTTTCATGGAAATAGTTTGGCCTAAAGTTAAATCAAAAATCCACAATCAACCTAGATGAGAAAATAGCAAAAATATAGGGGTTAAAATACGAATATAAAATTTTAAAACACGAATTCTTATGAATTATAAAACCCTCTTTTCATTGATTATCATTAACTTATACCAAAAGAATTTTACAATGCCCAACCGACACCCAATCTTTAAACAATATCAAAAAAACCCGTTGCTGTATGACGAGATTTTTGACAAAAAAGGAAATGTAAGAAAAGTCTATAAAAAACTTTTTGACCTCTATAGTGGGATATCAATAGAGGACTTTCATAGCTTGAACCACAAGGCAAAATCCTCTTTTTTCAATCAGGGAATCACCTTTCAGGTATATAGCGACAAGGAGACCAAAGAAAAGATTTTTCCGTTTGACCTGTTTCCCAGGATTATAGATCAAAGAGAATGGGAAATCATAGAGAAGGGGGCCTTGCAGCGGGCACATGCCCTTAATGCCTTCCTGTGGGATATCTATCATGACAAGAAGATTATCAAAGATGGCATCGTGCCGCTTGAAATGATAAGCACATCCGTCAATTATCTTGATCAAATGATAGGTGTAGACCCACCGGGCGGTATCTATAACCATATCTCTGGAACAGATTTGATCAAACATGCAGATGGCGATTATTATGTGCTAGAAGATAACATACGCTGCCCATCAGGAGTAAGTTATGTAATCTGTAACCGCACGGCATTAAAACGCGCGCTATTTGGCGTTTTTAACCATTACAGGGCATATTCGGTAACAGACTATGCACAAAACCTCCTGGAAATCATGGAGACCGTAAAACCACACCATGTGGATAGTCCCAACTGTGTACTTATTACCCCGGGGATGTACAACTCGGCTTATTATGAACATTCGTATTTGGCAAAGGCCATGGGCGTTGAACTCGTGGAGGGGCGTGACCTGTATGTTGAAAATGATTTTGTCTATATGCAGACCATCAATGGGCCAGAAAAGGTAGATGTGATCTACAGGCGTATCGATGACCAGTTTATTGACCCGTTTGAGTTTAAACCAGATTCTACCTTGGGGGTCCCAGGTTTGTTTGCCGCCTATAAAAAAGGTAATGTATGCCTTGTAAATGCTCCGGGTACCGGGGTTGCAGATGACAAGGCCGTCTATACCTATATGCCGGAAATCATTGAATATTACCTGGGTGAAAAGCCCATCCTTAAAAATGTGAGAACCTATAAATGTGGCAGGCCAGATGAACTGCAATACGTGCTGGAAAATATTGATAAACTTGTGGTCAAGCCGGTAGATGAAGCCGGTGGCTATGGTATTTCCATAGGAAACCAGTTGACAAAAGATGAAATCAAGGAGGTACAGTATAAAATTAAAGCAAGCCCCAGAAAATACATCGCACAGCCCATCATGTCCCTCTCTGTACATGCAACCTATATAGAGGAGACACAATCCTTTGAACAACGGCATATCGATTTGCGCACCTTTGCCATCCTGGGCAAGAACAAGGAGTTTGTGCTTAAGGGGGGGCTGTCCCGCGTTGCGCTAAAAAGGGGCAACCTGGTTGTTAACTCTTCTCAAGGAGGTGGCAGCAAGGACACGTGGGTACTTAAAGATTAATACCCTATGTTTTCACTTAAAAGTATTATTTTCGGGATACAAAAAAGTAACCCATGAAAATCTTCAGTGCCCTGTCTGGGCTTTTGTTTTTATCAAGTATCATTGCTTGCGCTCAAGGCGAAAATCAAGTAAAGGAAGGTGATGTTCCCATTACCGTTTCCACAAAATATACGCACGAAGTCGTTGTGCCAGATATCACAAATCCTTGGGGAATGGACTTTCTACCGGACGGAAGCATCCTCATTACCGAAAAAAGCGGGAAGCTCATACATTTTAAAGACGGCAACCAGACTGAAATCTCAGGCGCCCCAGAGGTATCAAATCGTGGTCAGGGAGGCCTGCTGGATATCATGTTGCATCCAGACTATGAAAAAAATGGATGGATCTACATGACCTACTCCTCACCAGAGGGTGAAGAAAAAGGAGCAAACACCGCATTGATGCGTGCCAAGCTCAACGGTACAAGCCTTACAAATCAAGAGGTGCTGTATAAAGCATCACCCAATACGACCAAGGGGCAACACTTTGGCAGCCGTATCGTTTTTGATAAGGAAAATCACGTTTATTTCAGTGCCGGAGAACGCGGCGAGCGCGATATCAATCCACAGGATATCACACGTGACAATGGTAAAATCTACAGGCTCAATGATGATGGCAGCATCCCGGCTGATAATCCCTTTGTGAATGAAGCCAATGCAAAAAAAGCAATCTGGTCCTATGGCCACAGAAACCCGCAGGGGTTGACCATCAATCCACAAACCGGGGAAATTTGGGAACAGGAACATGGTCCACAGGGCGGTGACGAAATCAACATCATCAAGAAAGGAGCCAATTTTGGGTGGCCGGTCATCACCTACGGCATCAATTACAGTGGCACAAAAATCACCGATGAAACATCCCGTCCGGGCATGGAGCAACCCGTGTATTACTGGTTGCCCTCTATCGCTCCCAGCGGTATGACCTTTGTTACCAGTGACAAATATCCTGAACTTAAGGGCAACCTTTTAAATGGATCTTTAAAATTTTTATATCTGGAAGCTGATTACCTTGAGGGTAAAAAAGTAGTGAAAAGAGAAAAACTACTGGATGGTGTGGGGCGTGTGCGTAATGTAAAGCAAGCACCTGATGGTTATGTCTATTTGGGTATTGAAGGTGTGGGAATTGTTAAGTTGATGACAAAATGATAAAATCACTCTTTACGCTCATTGCAGCGGTATTGCTCGTGTTTTCTTTTGGGTTAAACCCAAATAAAAACAAACCTGATTATACCATGATTCCCCGGGCTACCCAGCTGGATACTGCCCTGGCGGCAAGCATGGAGCGTGGTGCGCAGGTGTACCTTGATTTTTGCCAGCAATGCCACATGCCAGATGGCAAGGGGCTTGAAGGCGTTTACCCTCCCCTAGCGGCATCAGATTTTTTGAAGAAAAACAGAAAACAAAGTATCCATGCGGTAAAATATGGCCTTAGCGGCGAAATAACCGTCAATGAGAAAAAGTACAATACACCCATGCCCGGTCCGGGTCTGTATGACGAGGAAACCGTGGATGTGTTGAATTATATCATGAACTCCTGGGGGAACAAGCAAGAGATTGTCACCCAGGAAGAGGTTGACGCGGTCAAAGAATGATCATTTGTCTATACGTTTGTAATTTTCTGAGGAGAAGCGGTCACCATTTTCATCAAGTGTTATCTGCCTGTAGGAATCCTCGGTAATCTGTAGCTCAAAGGTAAACATGCGCATGGTGTCAATGATTTTCATCATGGAGGCCGAGCCATATTCCAGGGTTTCTATCAATTTATCATCAGCAACGATGTAACGCCCATAACCGAACCACTCCACGGAATCTATGGGTGCTGAGCGCGTCCACATCACACGGTCTTTAGTAAACACCTTGACCTGCCTGTACCCCTTGGTAGGTATCACGGTATCCATGACCTCATTATCTTCATAATAGTAAAAATCGACCAGCTCCCAAGCACCCTTGATGGTTGCGGTTTCTGGCGATGGGCTCTCGAGGGTACTAAAGGAGAAAATACCCAATAATATCGCTAAGGGAAATAATAGTAATCTCATAATTGTAGGATTTATTAAGTTTATACCATAATCCTTATTAAATTACGAAATTTTATTTTATGCACCTTATATTTTGTGGATATCAAAAACAAAGTTTGTTTATATTATGAATATTAAATTACACTCCGCATATTCTCACTAGTAAAAAATGATTGCTAAATCGTTTTATTATTTTTCAATAGTATTTGTAATATTGTTGAGTATCCCGTCTCAATATATACCATGGCCATAAAAAATACCATTTTTGTACTCCTCGCAACTGCCTTGCTCCTTTCGTGTGGCAAGAAGCAAAAGATTGAAATCAACGTCTTGCAGACCGAGCATCTCACCACTCCTCTGGGGCTGGACGCCACAAACCCCCGTTTTACATGGAAAATCAATGCTGAAAACCCCAGCACGGCACAAGAATCCTTCCATATCTACGTAGATGAAGACTCAGCCGCCGTGGCCAACCGTAACGTGCAATCCTGGGATATGATGGAACGCTCTGGCCGTAACCTTGTGGTCTATGAAGGCGAACCCTTACAGCCTTTCACAAAATATTATTGGGGTGTTGAAGTGGTTGATAACGCTTCCGCGAAAAGTACTTTGGCGATTTCACATTTTGAAACCGGGATGCTTAAACAGGAAAATTGGCAAGGCAGCTGGATTACGGATACAAATGATATCAACCTCAAGCCTGCACCGTATTTTCGTAAAGACTTTTCGCCGAAAGGCAAAATAAAAGAAGCAAGGGCATACATCACTGCCGCTGGCTTGTATGAATTTACAATAAACGGAGAGAAAGTAGGAAACCATCGTCTAGACCCCGTTTACACACGCTTTGACAAGCGCAATCTGTATGTCACGTATGATGTGACCCAGGCCTTGAACAAAGAGCAGGTGACGCTGGGTGTTTTGCTGGGCAACGGCTGGTACAATCATCAGTCAACTGCGGTATGGTATTTTGACCGTGCCGGATGGCGGGCAAGACCACGGTTTTTACTCGATGTGCGCATAGTTTATGAGGATGGCTCTGTTGAGACTGTAAGTACAGATGACTCCTGGAAAACAGCGTTGAGCCCGGTAGTGTTCAACAGCATTTACACGGCTGAACATTATGACGCGACCCGGGAAATCAATGGTTGGGATACCCCAGGGTTTGATGACACCGCATGGAAACCGGCAAAAATCGTGGATGCTCCTTCTCAGCACATTGTTGCCCAGGCCATGCCGCCCATAAGAAACGTGGAAGAAATTAAGCCTGTGAGCATGCAAAAGCTAAGCGATAAAAAATATATCTATGACCTGGGCAGGAATATCGCAGGCGTTACACAGCTCACCGTAAATGGAGAGCATGGAACGAGAATATGGGTTACACACGCAGAGCAGCTGGACTCCACGGGCAATATAGACCTTTCAAACATTGATGTGCACTATCGCCCTACCGATACGCTAGACCCTTTTCAAACAGATATTTACACCTTAAATGGCCTGAAGGAAGAAACGTTTATGCCACATTTTAATTACAAAGGTTTTCAATATATGGAGGTCAAGAGTGACAAGCCCATACAACTTACTCAAGAAAGCCTGAAAGGTCAGTTCATGCACTCTGATGTAGAACAGATAGGCCATATACAATCTTCAAATGAGACCTTGAATAAAATATGGCAGGCCACGAATGCGGCATATCTTTCCAATCTTTTTGGCTATCCCACTGATTGCCCCCAGCGCGAGAAAAACGGGTGGACGGGTGATGCGCACATCAATATAGAAACCGGCCTTTATAATTATGATGCTATTACCATTTATGAAAAATGGATGGCAGACCACCGGGATGAGCAAAAGCCCAATGGTGTCCTGCCCTCAATCATCCCTACCTGGGGAGGGTGGGGTTACGACTGGGGCAATGGTCCTGACTGGACGAGTACCGTAGCGATAATTCCCTGGGAGTTATACCAGTTTTATGGAGATGACCGCACGCTGGAGTTGATGTACAAACCTATCAAGAAGTATGTGGACCACATCACCGAAATAAGCTATGACGGCGGCCTCACCAATTGGGGACTTGGCGACTGGGTGCCGGTAAAATCAGTCACACCAAAGGAATTTACCTCCTCGATATACTATTACGTTGACGCGTTGATTTTGGCGAAAGCCGCACAACATTTTGACAAACAGGCAGATTTTAAAAAATATACGGCTCTTGCCGAAAACATTAAAAACGCCATCAACAAGAAATACCTAAACCTGGAAACGGGAATCTACGGCAGCGGTTTTCAAACCGAATTGAGCGCGCCGCTCTACTGGGGGATTGTCCCAGATGAGCTAAAACCCCTGGTTGCAGATAACCTTGCCAAGCGTGTTGTGGATGATGGCAATCACATTGACGTGGGCCTGCTGGGCACACGCACCATACTGGGAGCTTTGAGTAATAATGGCCATGCAGACCTGGCCTATACCGTGGCTGCACAAGAAACCTACCCGTCCTGGGGGTGGTGGATCAAGAACGGTGCTACCACGCTTTATGAAAACTGGGATATTGATGCAGGGTCTGATATTTCGCGCAACCACATCATGTTTGGTACCATAGGCGGCTGGTTGTACAGTGGCCTGGGCGGTATCAATACAGATGAGGCCAGCCCAGGGTTTAAAAATGTTTTGCTCACCCCGCATATCGTGGATGCACTTGACTCCTTTGAGGCACGTCACAATGGGCCTTACGGCGAAATTACCTCACGCTGGGAAAAAGATGGCGACCGGGTGAAATATACCTGCATCATCCCAGCAGGAAGCACGGCGACCCTGACCCTTATGGGCAAGGACGTGCGACTGGTAAACGGTAAGAGCAACGCGGCCCATGATGACTGGTCCAAAGGGTTTGTGTATCAAATAGGTTCTGGGGAGTACACGTTTGAAATTAGCAAGTAGAAAATCTTAAAGTGCACCTCATGTGATGGGACTTTAGTATTTTTGGACTTGATGAGACGATTTATACGAAGTAAGAAAAAGGAACGCAGCAAGTCTATGCGGCAGCGCATCTTGAGCGACCGCCTGGCGCTGGACAGGACCCGTCTTGCCAATGAACGCACCTTTCTTGCTTATTTTAGAACCTTTATCGTGCTGATGAGTTCTGGTTTTGCAATCATCAAGCTGGATATGCTCAATCAAATCAAGGGAATAGGATATATCCTGGTGGGCATTGCCCCCATAATCTTTATCGTGGGGCTTATCAGGATTATCAAGATCAAGCGCCAGCTCAAAAAACTGTATTGGATAGAAGAAGAACAGGATGAAGTGCTTGAAAGTATGAAGGGTGAAAAGGATAGTGAAAATTCTACGCAAGATAAACCTTGAACAATTAGTTTAAGCTATACCATTCAATATCCTTTAAAGCAGCTCTTCTACCCTTTCTTTCTGGCGGGTAGTTTGTCACGAGATAGTTGATTATTATTTCTTCATTATCACCCAGGTCCCATAGGTTTTGTGTGGCCTGCATCCAGTCAATTGTCTTTGCCCACCGCTCTGCATTCATGCGGTTTTGCATGATTAATTTGGCCGAATGGCAATTTGTGCAGTTGTTTATCACGATGTTCAACCCATCCCCGTTTTTTAGGCCCGTAGGCGTGTGGATGCCATCCTTGATCTCGGCAGGGTCCACTTCTTGCACGGCAAACTCATATTCATCTTCAGGGGCCGGTCGCTCTTCTTTTTCGCTGAAAAGCAAAAAAACAACGACACCCAATATTCCCAGTACCACGATTGAAATAATCCCCTTTGTTGTTTTTCTCATTTTAACGTCTTTTTTCACTGTACCTTAATGGCGATTCTATGGCAAGCGTTGTTGAGATAGCCCTTGGGGTTCCAGCCGGGAAGCACCATGGGTTGTGCCTTGCCCCTGCTGTCTATTGCTTTTGCCCAGATTTCATAATATCCTTTTTCTGGAAATTCTATGGTAGCGTTAAAATGTTGCCAGGCCAATCTATTTGCTGGTTTTTCAAGGTTACATTTTTGCCAGGTGGAGCCAAAATCAATAGAGTATTCCATTTTTTGAACCTCGAGTTCACCAGCCCAGGCATGCCCCCGTATATTGAGGCTTTTGCCAAAGTCAAGCTTCGCGCCACTCATGGGATAGGTAATCAATGATTTTACGGGCATGGACTCGATGATGCACATATCTTCATCCTTGACCTCTGCGCCCGGTTCTACCGGTTCACAGGGCACGCGGTAAGAGGAGCCTTCCATTTTTGCACCATCGTGTACGATGTTGCGCACGCTTATCCTGTTTACCCATTTACCAGATGCCGAAGCCGGCCAGCCACCCGCCATCAACCGCAGGGGATATCCATGGGATAACGGGATGTCCTCTCCATTCATCTTAAAGGCAAGCAGGGTTTCTTCTTGGTAGGCCTTGGCCATGGGCACTCCCCTGCTTATGGGTTCTTTTGTGGTGTCGCCGCTTAGGTGCATATCTGTGGCATGATAGCCTATGTACACCGCATCGTTCTTAACGCCAACATCCTTGAGCACGTCACCAAGCCTCACACCCGTCCACTGCGCACAAGAAACCGCGCCCACGGTCCACTGGTTTCCCTTTGCCTGGGGGTCAAACTCGCTACGGCCATTGCCGCCACACTCCAGCGTAAGTTGATAAGTGTACTGCTTAAACTTTGTTTTTAAATCCTCTAGCGTATATGTTTTTGGCGCAACTACGGATTCCCCGTCAAAGGTCACCGTCCACTTCGCAGCATCGATTCCCTGCGGGATAAGGCCGTTGTTGCGTATGAACATGTTTTTGTTTGAGGTTACTTTTTCATCCAGCAGGTGGGCTTTTGCCTCTATATTCCACGGTTTATCATTAAGTACCGTCATCTCGCCGTCAAGGCCAAATAATTTAAAGGGGTCTGGGTCTTGCAGGGCAAGAGGCTCATAACCGCTGGGCATGAGGTTTCCATACACAATCTTGGCCCCTATGGCGGTTGCTAGGGTTGCCAGTGAACCTGTCATGATAAAATTTCTCCTTTTCACTTAATCGATTTAGAGGTTATGTAATATCTTTAAAAGATTGTTTTAAATTTAAAATATTCTTTAGCCTAAAAGGTCAAATCTCATGAAAAATAATACAATCATCCTGTTTTGTCTTCTTATTTGCCTTACGGCGAAATTTTCTGCGCAAGCACAAATAGGTATAGAACAGCAACAGGTCATCCCTGGCGAATTGCCAGACCCATCCATCATTGAAGCAGATGGCGTGTATTATGCCACGGGCACTACGGGAGACTGGGCTCCGGTTTATCCTATTTACAAATCGACCGATTTAAAGAACTGGGAACTCATAAGCGCGGTTTTTCAAACGAATCCCGACTGGACCATGGGCAGCTTCTGGGCACCCGAGCTCTATTATCATGATGGAACCTTTTATTGCTATTATACCGCCCGGGGTACGGACGGAATCTCTAAAATAGGCGTGGCCACCACTACTGATATTTCCAAAGGTTTTGAAGACAAGGGTGTCCTGATTGACTGGGGCGATGAGGCGATTGATGCCTATGTGTATAATGAAAACGGCCAACTCTACATCACCTGGAAAGCCTATGGCCTCACACCAGACAAACCCATTACCATCCTGGGTTCAAAACTTTCAGCTGATGGTTTAACGCTGGAAGGTGATGCTTTTACGGTGGTTACCGCAGAGACGGATACCTGGGAGCGTGGCGGCATTGAAGGCCAGGCCATTGTGAAGCATGGTGATTATCTGTACATGCTCTATTCGGGTAATGCCTGTTGTGGCAAAGACTGTGATTATATGGTGGGCGTGGCCAGGGCAAAAACCATGCAGGGCCCTTGGGAAAAACATAAGGCAAACCCCATTCTTGTGGGTAACAGCATGTGGAAATGCCCCGGACATGGTACGGCGGTCAAAAAGGACAATCAATGGTTCTACCTCTACCACGCATACAATACCAAAGGTTTTCCTACCCTGGGACGTGCCGCCATTTTAAGTGAGCTGTACTGGAACGAGCAATCTGGTTGGCCCTATTTTAAAGTAGCTCCCGCAACGGTCAACGGAGACCGTCTTGAGCAAGATATCCAGGATGATTTTGGCGAAAGCCAACTCGCCCAGCACTGGAAGTTTAACGTGAAGAACAGCCCTTTTAAAACCCGTATGAAAAACGGCAACCTGGTGCTTACCGAGAGTGAACCTGATGCTGACAACAAGACCGGTGCCGTGCTCTGTGTGATTCCTGATGATTCTGACTTTGAATTTTTAACAGAGCTGAACATTAAAAACAATGCGTTAAAAGGCCTGGTGCTCTATACCACAAAGGATAATAGTATAGGCCTGGGTACCAAGGGTGATACCATCATCCTGTGGAAAGTGGAAAACGGGATGCCCATAGAAATGGACTCCAAACCCATTGCATCCATAAAAAATATCTGGCTTAAAGCCAAAGTGACGAATTCCAGTTCCATTGAATTTAGTTATAGTACAGACGGCACACAATGGGAATCGCTCTACTCAGTCAATGGAGACAACCTGGCGTGGTGGTCATCAGGCATGAAGATAGGTTTACAGGCCAAGGCCAGCAAAGGTGACAATGAAGGTATTTTTGAAAGTTTTGGCGTGAAGTATTAATAATTTGCAAAAACTATGTTATAGAGATTCAAAAGTTCTTTACCATCCCTGAAATTTTATGCACCTTCATGGATTGAAACTTGATATATCAATCCCTGATCGACATTTATGTACATAAAACTCCTTTCTAAATCTGAGATTACCCTACTTTTTATAGCTATTTTCTTTTTTCATCATACTTCTAACGCTCAAGAAGGCCATGGATCAAAGGAAATTTCAAAACAAATATACTTTACGGCAAATACCGGCAATGGTGATACCGAGACCTCCCTAAAAGTGCTCAATGCCATCACAAAAGCCTCACAACAGGATGAGGAAGCCGTACTCATGTTGCTGGGCAATATCACTCCTAAGGGTGGTTTTCCTGAAAAGGGAAATGATAGGGACAAAATAAAGGATTATCTCAAGAAAAACCTGCTTGACCCGTTAAAGGACTTTAAGGGTAAAATCATCATGCAGCCCGGTACCAATGAATGGAACAAGGAAGGGCATGAAAATATTGACGACATGGAATCCTTTTTACAGGACAACAGCGAGGTCAAGTTTTGGCCCAATGACGGCTGCGCCCTTGAAAACAAGGAACTGGGAGATGACATTGACCTCGTCATGGTCGATTCTCAGTGGTTTCTCGAGGACTGGGACAAGCACCCGTACATCAACAATAAATGTGATATCAAGACCCGTGAGCAATTCTTTACAGAATTTAAGGATGACATCAAGGATGCCCAGGGAAAAACGGTCATAGTTACCGCATTTCACCCCATAATGTCCCTTACCAAAATGGGCTTTTTTGAAAATATGGGTGGTTTTACCGCCGAGGATTTTTATGGCAAGCGCAGGCAGGAACAAGCCGGTAGGATGGAGACCCTTGCAAGTCTTTTTGAAGATGTGATATTTGTTTCGGGAAGTGATCGCAACCTACAATTCATGCGGGATGATAACATCCCACAGATCAATAGTGGTTCCGCTACGGCAAAAAAAGATAATGTACGAGAGCGTGGTGAGCAGGCCTTTGCCTCTACCGAAACCGGCTATGCAAAGCTCACTGTTTATAAAGATGGAAGCTCAAATGTGGAGTTTTTTAAAGTGGGCGGTGAGGCTAGTGAGAAAATCGGTGATCGTGAAATTAAACGACAGCGCATCACAGAAGATGAAGTAAGTTACCATACCAAGGATGAATTTGGCCCCACGTACAAGGCCTCCATATACACCAAGGAAGATACCCAGAAAAGCGGGTTTTACAAATGGCTGTGGGGAGACCATTATAGGGATGTCTACAGCCGGGACATAGAAGTACCGGTCCTGTTTATAGATACCCTTCCCGGCAATCCCGTTGCTATTCAAGAAGGCGGTGGCCACCAGTCTAGGTCCCTGCGCATCAAGGGAGATGATGATCATGAATATACCCTGCGCGAGATTAAGAAAAGCGCCCTGCGCTTTTTACAATCCTTCATCAAAGACCATTACGTATATGATTATCTGGAAGGTAGTATTGCCGAAGACCTAGTGCAGGACTACTACACCACTGCACAACCTTATGCCCCCTTTGCAGTCAATGATATCCTGGAAGCTGTAAACATCTACCATGCAAACCCTAAACTGTACTACCTGCCCAAACAAAAAAACCTGGGAATCTACAATGAGGATTATGGTGACAAACTGTACATGCTCGAGGAACACGTGGGCGATGAAAACAAGGGATTCAAGGATTTTGGCGATGCTGATGACATCATAAGCACAACAGATATGTTACTGGACATCAGGAAGTCAAAAGATATTAAGATTGATGAGGATGTGTACATACGTGCCCGTTTGATGGACATGCTCTTGGGGGACTGGGACAGGCATGGCGACCAGTGGCGCTGGGCAGAATTTGAGCAGGAAGATGGTTCAAAGACCTACAAGACCATTCCGCGTGACAGGGACCAGGCTTTTCCTAAATATGATGGAGTGGCGATTAGCCTGTTAAGGTTTGGCGTTCCAGATTTTAGGCCCATGCAGTCTTATGGACCAAAAATAAAGAATGTGAAATGGCTCAATTATTACGCGTTCTACCTGGACAAGGCATTTATAAATACCGCACACTGGGAAGACTGGAAAAGGCAATCTGAATACATAAAGAACAACCTTACAGATGACAAGATAGATGCAGCCTTTGCCGCATTGCCACGCGATACGCAAGATGAAAGCATTGCACAGATAAAAAAAGACCTCAAGGCACGAAGGGACAACGTTACCACTTTCGCAAAAGCGTATTATGATTTTATAAAAAAGTATGAAACCGTACTGGGTACAGAGGATGACGATACCTTCAAAATCACCCGAAAGCCAGATGGCATTACCCAGATAAAAATCATCAATGAAGATGGAAAGCTTGTTTTTGACAATGAATATACAAAGGATGAAACTGGTGAAATCTGGATTTATGGCCTGGATGGTAAAGATACCTTTGAGGTCGAGGGCGAAGGCTCAAGATACATACGGCTCAATATCCTGGGTGGCGAAAACAACGATACCTATGATTTTGTCAACAAGAACGGGACAAAGGTCTATGATTATAAAAGCAAGAAGAACACGTTAAAAAATGTGGGCAAGAATTGGCTGGTGGATTCTTATGACATCAACACCTACAACCCCGAAAAGAAAAAATACAATGAGGATATCCTTATGCCCGCCATTGCCTTTGATGCAGATGACGGCCTGCAGATAGGCCTTGCGAGCACGTTTACAAAATATGGTTTGACTAACAACCCATTTTCTGCACAGCACACCCTAGATGCCCGTTATCATTCGGCTACGCAGGGGTTCTCAGTACAATACAATGGAGAATTTGCACATATTTTCAAGAATTGGAACTTTGGCCTTGAAGCCAAATTTACCACCCCCACGTATGCCATCAATTATTTTGGTGAAGGTAATGAGACCACTTATGATGATGATGCCGTGGATATGGACTACAATAGGATTGGCGTAAGCCAAATAAGCCTCGCCCCTTCCCTGATATGGAAAGACGCCCTGGGCTATAGTTTTTATTTTAAGCCATCCATAGAATCATATGAGGTGGACCGCGACCCGGGCAATATCACCACTAATGCTTTTGCTGCAGATGATGCACTTTTTGATGCGCAAAAATATGCCGGTGCCGAAGTGGGTTTTCAATTCAAGAACAAACCCGGGCAGCTTGCCTTTATACGCCGTGGGATGGAACTGGGGCTTGTGGCCGGCTATAAAAAGAATATTGACGGGAACAACAATGAGTTTGCCTATGTACAGCCCACGGTTTCCTTTGATTATCCCCTGCACCCTAGCGGTGCTGCCGTACTGGCAACCATGATAAGCGGTAAGGCCATATTGGGTGATAATTATGAGTTTTACCATGGGGCGACCGTGGGTGGCAACACCACGATAAGGGGGTATCGTTACGAACGTTTTAATGGTAAATATTCTTTTTATCAATCTACTGACCTGCGCGTGGGCATAACCAAGTTCAAGACACATTTTATACCCATACGCCTGGGGGTCACCGCAGGATTTGATTATGGTAGGGTCTGGCTGGATAATGATAATTCAACCCAGTGGCACAACAGTTATGGAGGTTCGATTTTTATCAACGGTTTCCAGGCCTTTACGGGTAATATAGGATACTACAACAGCCAAGAAGGAGGACGAATCATCTTTATGATGGGGTTCAAGTTCTAGATATTTTTTGTTTTGGCTTTAAGCCAAAACAAAACAGTCCAGAATACCAATTATAGGATTTGATACCATTTGGTACCCCCCTGCACGTAAACAAGATACCTTCCCCAAAAGGGGTATGGGCATGGGCCACAATGAGATATGATAAATGATACCTGGTGCTGGTGTACCATATCCCTGATTTTAAGAGAATCTCAAAACATTGCTAAAACATGGCCCTTAATTTAAAAAATTTCTAAAATTTAAGGATTTTATTACTTTTAGCTCACTAACCATCATAGAGCTTCAATTGAGAAACCTTACCCTATTGCCTCTTATCATGCTTTTTTTTTCGCATGCAAATGCACAAAAGAAAAACGCAGCTTATACCCTTGACATCACCAGGACCAACGAGACCATGACCATAGATGGCATAGGTGATGAGGCGACCTGGCAAACTGTTGAGGCAGCAAAGGATTTTTTTATGGTCCTGCCCATGGATGACCGCAAGGCCACGCAACCCTCAGAGGTAAAAATGACGTATGACGATAAACACCTCTATCTTCTCGCCACGTTTTTCAAGACCCCTGGCAATACGTATGTAGTTGAGTCGCTGAGACGGGATTTCAGTTTTGGTGCAAATGATAATTTTTTATTGTTCATGGACCCCTTTAACAATCAGACCACGGGGTTCAGCTTTGGTGCAAATGCCTATGGTGCCCAGTGGGATGGCACCATGTACAATGGTGGTAGTGTTGATTTAAACTGGGATAGTAAATGGGTGTCTGAAGTGCAGAACTATGATGATAAATGGGTCGTGGAGATGGCAATACCCTTTAAATCCATACGGTATGAAAAAGGAGTGAAAGAATGGGGAATCAATTTCTCTAGGCTGGACCTGAGTACAAATGAAAAATCGAGCTGGACGCCCATACCCCGGCAATTTCCCACGGCATCCCTGGCCTATACAGGAAAACTTGTATGGGATGATGCACCCCCTAAACAGGGACTTAACTATTCACTCATACCCTATGTGCTGGGCACCGTGGGAAATTCATCCATACCCGGAAAAAACTATGATGACCAATTTAAGGTAGGTGGAGATGTCAAGCTGGGGCTCTCATCATCCCTTAACCTGGACCTGACCATCAACCCAGATTTTTCTCAGGTTGAGGTGGATAGACAAGTGGCCAATCTTGATAGGTTTGAATTGTTTTTTCCTGAAAGAAGGCAGTTTTTTCTGGAGAATGCAGACCTTTTTGCAAGTTTTGGGTATGATAACATCAGGCCCTTCTTTTCCCGTCGCATAGGCCTGGGCGTACCCATCATTGCCGGCGCTCGCGTTAGCGGAAACCTCAATAGAAACCTGCGCCTGGGATTGATGGATATGCAAACGGAAAAGGTAGATGAAACGGGATTGCCCAGTCAAAATTTTGCCGTGCTCTCGTTGCAGCAGAAGGTGTTTTCACGTTCAAGTATAGGCCTGATGATGGTAAACAAGGAGTCTTTTGATTATGATGGCCTGGCAGATAGCTTGCAAACAAGATATACCAAATACAACAGAAACCTGGGCCTGGAGTACAACTTGGCATCCCGGGACAATGCCTACACCGGTAAACTTTTTATGTTGAAATCCTTTGGCCCAGAAGATTCTTATGACGGCTTTTCTCAGGGAGCACATCTTGCCTACAGCAGTAGAAAATGGAACTGGCGCATACAGGAACAATACGTATCAAGGGATTTTGTCTCAGAGGTGGGCTATGTGCCCCGCAACAATTATATAAGCTTTAATGGTTCGCTGGGCTACCTCTTTTTGCCCGAAAGCGAAATTGTAGTAAGCCATGGCCCCAAGTTTTTTGGTCAATATTATTTTGACCCAGATTTTCATTCTACAGATTATGTGAGCGTACTGGGCTATGAGGTCAACTTCTTGAACCGCAGTTCACTTGAGGTCAATTATTTTAACGAGTTTGTAGAACTGCTTACCCCCTTTGACCCCACAAATACCAATAAACCAGAACTAGCCACAGGAACCCGCCACTACTGGAATGGGTTTAACTGGGAGTACAATTCCAGGCCTAAAAGTCTTTTTACATATACCTTTTATGGAAGATTGGGGCGGTATTATGAGGGCGGCTCGCGCACTAATGTAAGCTCCCAGATAGGATATCGCATTCAGCCCTATGCCAGCCTGGCAGCAACGGCCAGCTATAACAAGATTGACCTACCCAGCCCGTGGAACACTACGGAGTTTTGGTTGGCAGGTGCTGAAGCAGATATTACGTTTACAAACAAGCTCTTTTGGTCCACGCTATTTCAGTACAATGAGCAAAGCAAAAACTTCAACCTTAATTCCAGGTTTCAATGGAGGTATGCCCCAGCTTCAGATATTTTTCTCGTTTACACGAATAATGAACGTATAGCCCCACTTGAGGGAAATATATGGTCCCTGACCCTCAAAATGACCTATTGGTTCAATAAATAACACAAAAGCCGCTTGTACAGGCATAACAATAAAACCTTGCGATATGAATCTTGCAGGGTTCTCATTTATTATCCAATCTTGTGGTACCAGGATTTACCTCGACCTTATATGTTTTGCATATCGGTTAAAATAGATTCCAGTTTAGCTTTGCTAATGGGCTTTATGAGGTAATTTCTCAGGTTGCCCTCATATAATTTAGCCTTTTCAGTATCTGCTGGGTCTATTGAAGAGGTAATGATATAGATGGTCACATTTTTTTCAGACGGAATTTCTAGAAAAGCATCCAGAAATGACCATCCATCCATTATGGGCATGTTAAGGTCCAGCAGGATCACATCAGGGATATTGTCGCTATTTGATGTCATCAAGGGTTCTAGTGCATTGATTGCCTCCTGCCCATTGGGAAACACCATAATGCTCTTACAGAAACTGGTGATCTCCATCATACGTTGTGCCCCAAAGACAAAAACGGGGTCATCATCAATGATACATGCAATGTCAATTTTTTTCATGCTTAAAATATATATTGAAAATAGTTCCTTCATCGACCTTACTGGTCACACTTACCTTTCCGCCCATGGCCTCTATTTGATTTTTAGAAAGAAACAAACCTATACCCCTTGAATCTTGGTGTCTGTGAAAGGTTTTGTACATCCCAAAAATCTTACCCTGGTTTCTTTTTAGATCTATGCCCATACCATTATCCTCAATGGAAAGTACCAGGTATTTATCCTGCTTTTTACAAGAGAACTTCACAAATGAATCCCGCTCTTCAGACCTGTACTTTATGGCATTTGTGGTAAAATTTAAAATTATACTTTCTAGATATGCCGGTATGCCCATGACGTTCCACTGTGAAGTGACCTTATCAATGACCTCCACATGGTTTTCCCGTATAAGGCCCGCAATACCATCTATTACCTTGCTTATATATTCTTTAAGGTTGAGGGGCTGCAGGACAAGGTCTTTATTCGTATTTATGGCAGAAACCTCATTAAGGTGTTCTATGGTCTCGCTCAATTGATTTGAGGCCGTTTTTAACATGTTGATTATAGGGTCATCTCCATAGGTGGGATTGTTTTCTAGCAATATGTTCAAGAGCATTTCAAAGTTACCAGAATGTGACCTCAGGTTATGAGACACGATATGCGCAAAATTTTTCAATCGCTCGTTCTGGCTCTTGGTGACCCGCAAGATCTGCTCCAGGGAGGTCCTTGATTTTTTTAATTCGGTAATATCCAGTATCTGTGAGACAAAAAATAGAGGCTCATCTTCTTCATTGCGCACTATGGAGACTGATAAAAGCGCCGTGATGATCTCACCACTTTTATGAAAGTACCTCTTCTCTATCTGATAGTTGTTGCTCTCATTATCAAGTAGTTTTTTAAAATGCTTTAAATCTTTGTTAAGGTCATTGGGATGGGTTATATCCTGAAAGGTGATTTTTAAGAGTTCTTCCTCGGTGTACCCAAAGATTTCCGGCACTTTGTTGTTGACCTTGATCCATTTGCCCGTGGTCGAGACCAGGGCCATACCCATAGCCGCATGTTCAAAACTACCCCTGAAGGTTTCTTCGCTTATCCTTAATTTTTCCCTGGCCTCGATATCGCTGGTGATGTCATACATGGTCACGGCAGCGCCGGTAAGCTTACCATCTTTGTTAAAAAGTTGTTCTCCCTTAACCTTTACATACCTTGTTCCCACAGTGGACTTGATCACAATTACCTCGTTCTTGGATAAAGGAACACCGTTCAAGACCTTTAACAACGGGATATCCTCTTCTTTTAAAGGGGTGGTGGCATCTTCATAATACAGGTTATAATAACTTGATAGTTCTTCCCGAGGCACCTTCATAGTCGGGATGCCATGCCATTTTCTCGTGGCATTGTTAAAAAAGGTAAGCTCACCATGTTCATTGCATACCACGACACCCACGTCCATTGTATTAAATACTGAGCCCATCAACTGCCTATCCCTATGGCGTTGAATTTCAAGTTTTTTAATAGGTGTTAGGTTTGTGGTCTGCATGATGATACCCCCTATCTCGCCCTGATTGCCATACCACGGCTTTACCTGCCATTTCAGGTATTGTACTTCACCATCAGGTCCTATAAAATTATCGTCTTCAGACTCATGGGTTTCGCCCTTAAGGCATTTTTTATGAATATCCTTCCACCTTTTTGGGATGTTGAAGACTTCATAATGGTTCTTGCCTATTATGGGATCACTGATTTCATAATCCTTGAGCCATTGAGCGGAAACTGCCAGGTAGTTTAGGTTTTTGTCAAACATGGCAATGGCACCGGGAGCCTGGTCAATAAAGGTTTTCTTGATTTCCTTTTCAAGTTTTGCCTGCGTGATTTCCCGGTGGTAGCCGGTCATCCATTGTGGCTTACCATTTTTCCAGCTTACCACTTTGCCCTGGTCATAGACCCACACCCATTGCCCGTTTTTATGCCTCATACGAGCCTCGCTCTGGTACAGGTCGGTTTTATTGTCAAAGTGTTCCTGGAGCAGGTCCTCGCACATTTTAAAATCTTCGGGATGGCTTAAGGACTTCCATAGATCTTCATTGTATGGCTCCAATTCTTCAAGGGTATAGCCCAGTACGTTGGCCCATTCTTCATTAAAGGTAACCTCGCCCGTCTGTATGTTCCATTCCCAGATGCCTATTGAGGTGCCATCCAGGATATGGCGGTATCGCTGGATTTCAGATTGTGGGGCCTCTTCGCTAGTAATTTTATCATAACAGCCATATATCATTTGATCATCCCCCAGCCTCATGCCCTTGCAATGAAACAACACGGTTTGCTGGTTAGAATCCATTAGCTTGAGCAGGCTATCACCTTCACCCGTTTTATCTATAAAATCATTTATCGCCTTTTTATGCTCCTGCACATAACCATCGTGGTCCCGGGGTGCAAGCCCTAGTTGTGAAAGCAGTGCTGGATTTAAATACCAGGAATGCTCCTCAAGACTTGCCACATATATCATCCCAAACAGGCCATGCTCCTGCATGAACCGAAAGGCCTTGGGATTGTCCCCCAACGCATAAAAAGACGGGGGATATGGTGCTTGCATCTTATTTTTATGTGCAAATATCAATGGCTGTGATTTAGTGTGAACGCAACCTCAAAAGGAGTTAAAGATATGCGCTAAAATAACTTTTATATGTTTTTAACATTATCAAAAAAGCATTTAATTTTTTTAAAAAAACGCAACAAATTGAGCCTTAAACTATTTTATAAGTGAAATGGGTTCTAAATTATGACAATTCAATAATTTTAGCAGCTCCATTGAGGTATTTTGATATGATTTTGCGCATGGCATCGATGCGCAGGGGTTTTGATATATAATCATCTATGTCATCAGTCATTTCCATTGCGCGCACATCGGTCTTTCTTTCGCCGCTAAGGACAATAATGGGCACGTGTTCATCACTATTTTCCAGTTGCCTGATCTCATACGCTGCTTCCAGGCCATTGATCATGGGGAGGTTAAGATCCATAAATATCAAGTCTAGGGCATGATCCTTGAATTTAGTGATGGCCTCCACTCCATTTTCTGCATGGATGAGGGCAACCCTGGGCAATAATTTTTGTATTATGGTTTTCACCAAAAAAACATTCACCGGGTTATCCTCAACAACTAGGATGTTGATTGTCCTGTCATCATTTGTGTTATTTTCTTCTTGCATAGGTCAATTTTGAACTGGGGGGGTTGTCAAGCTTATACAGCGAAAAAAAATCGTTTGTATACAGTATTTTCAACGAGGCACTCTTTTGCAGGAATACCGCGCGCATCTGGTCCCGGTCCTGATAGATGGAGTTGGGATTGCTTACCAGGAGGTAATGGGCATACAACATGGGTGATTGCAGTGCAGAGTAATATACATCTGTAAATTGATCTACATATTGCACATCATCCCTTGTCACGGCCATGGTGGGGTAAAAAATGGCATTGTCTGCAAGTATTGCCTCATCCTGCCGGGTATTTTCCTTGATGTAGCCTGCCATATCCATAAAGGCATTCATCTCATCATCAAGTTTTTGCTGGAGTACCAAGTTGACCATTTTTTTCTCCACCGCACTATGGGTCGATCTGAAATAATAAAATTCCCCCGTAAGGGTAAACCCAAAAACCAACAAGATCACCAGTGGCATTGTCCACTTTGCCTTGAAGATTTGCAGCAATGAGGTCTGGAACAAGTGTATTATCCCCGCAATCCCCGAAGCCGTGATGATAAGTAAGATGTGCAGTGAGAAAAACTGTGTGCCATCATAATTCTTGCTGAAGATGAGCCACAACGGCACCATGACCATGGTGTACTGAAAGAGCAGCCTGCGCCTGCCCAGCCACAATGCCGTTACAAAAAAGGGGCACAAGAACAAGATGGACCTTAGCACATAACCCACTGTAAAACTATCTTTTATAAGCGAACCCTCAAAGGTATAGTTCAACAAGCCGTACTGATGCCAGCGCGAAGTAAAGGTCTTGTCAAAATAAAAAGCCTCTCCCGTAAACCAGTAGTTTATCAAGAGATAAAAAAGCAAGCTTATCAAGGGGGTAAACACAATGACGAGATAACTGGAGAGAAACCTGCCCACCAGTTGCTTGATCTTATCGCTCCTCTGGGTGATTTGATTAAAAATCGCAACAAAGTTGGGCTTTAGCAGCGGGTCACTGTAAATACTGAACAAAAACACCAGCGGGACCATAAAGACGATTATCCATAAAAAGGAATAATCAAGAAATACAAATGCAGATAGACAAATGCTTATGATGACAAAATTATATGTCGTAAGGTCTCGCGCATATTTAAAGACATAATGAAAGAACAGAAAATACAGCAACAGGTACAGATAAAGCGATGTGCCCGAAATGGCCAGGAAGACCATGATGGGGCTACATAAAAAATAAGCCGTGGCCATGCATGAAAAAAACTTGAGGCCCAGTTTAAAAAGCTTTACTACAATATAAGCAGCAAAGCCCCCCATCACGATGGATGAGGTTATCACGGGGGCCAGCACGGGGTCAACAAATCCTGCCGGTATGGCCATGACCTGTTCAAGTACGGGATATGTAAAATAAAACAGTTCAAGTGTCTTTATATCAGTCGTGAAGAGCAACTGCAGCTTATCTGCCACAAAAAGGTGCTCATAATTGAGGTATCCCTCCTGGATGGCATAAATACCCACAATGCAGTAATACACGGTGTAGAACAGCCCTATGGCAAGCATGACAAGCAATGACCTCCACCTCATACAGATTCCTGTTTATGGGCCTTTGTGAGGCCGTGGTTTGTCTTTTCCCAGTAAAAGGGCTTGCTTATCAACTGAAACAGCCCCTTGTAAGAGGATATGGAGTGCATGAGCCAGTACACTGGGTTTGCGATGGCAAAGAGGATAAGGCTATATGACTTTCGTCGAAAGACAGCTATCATATTAATATAGATCATCAATAAATTGCCGGCAAAGAAATTAAATACCGAAATGATGATTACCCAGTCTGGAAACACGAGCTTAAAGAACTTTTGCACCCCTGTGGTGGTACCCAATCCCATTAAGTTTGCGGTAACGTCAAGCGTTGAAATAAAATAGAACAACAGCAACAGTAGCAATAATGGGTATGCTAAAAAGGTAAAGAACGTACCGCCTATAAAAAACTGAAAACCAAAAAAACCGCTCCACCCTACTTCTTTTAAAAGTTTTCTGGGGTTGCGCATGTGCACAAGATAGGTCTGCATGTAGCCCTTGATCCAGCGTGAGCGTTGACGTATCCAGTTATAGAAGGCGTTGTTGGCTTCCTCATAGGTAGTAGAATCAAGCACCGTGACCTTGTATCCTTTTGCATAGGCCCGGATTCCTAGATCTGCATCTTCAGTGACATTAAAACCATCCCAACCGCCCAGCTCCATGAGCTTGTCAAACTTAAAATGGTTGCTGGTACCACCCAGCGGTATGGGCACCCCCAGGCCGTCAAGCCCCGGCAACATATAATCAAACCAGTATGAATACTCCAGGGTGAACATCCTGGTAAGGAAATTCTCGGTCTTGTTGAAGTAGTTGAGGGCACATTGTACCACGATGTATTCTTCTGGCAATTTATGAAAAAGTGCATTGACCATCTTCAACTGGTCACTATCTGGTATGTCTTCAGCATCATAAATAGTGAGGTATTTACCCTTGCTAAAGTGAAGGCCGTAGTTACAGGCCTTGGGTTTTGTCTTGGGCTGTGCATAGGGCACGACCACGGGGTCAAATATGCAGGGAAATTTAAGGTTTTTGATTGCATTGAAGGTAACCTCGTCATCTGACTCAATCAATAGTTTTACATCCAGTTTTTTCTTGGGATAATCCAGGTTTTGCAGGTTATAGGCAAGCTTATAGATTACCTCAGACTCTTTAAAGACAGGTAGCTGTATGGTATAGATAGGTAGTTCTTCATCCGGGTAATTGCCCAGTTCTGCCGGTGAAATTTTCTTTACGGTTTCAGATTTTGCGCCCACAACGGTGAGCATGAACTTAAATGAGATGGCAAACAGCAAAAAAAGGTTAATGACCAGGTTGATACCTATGATCGTATTGACGGGAAAAATGAACAATAAAATCAACAATACCACCCCACAAATACCCAGCACGATAAGTTGTCGCGAGGTAAATGTCTCCAGTGCCGAACTCTTGTTGTCCCGCTCATACAGGTCAAAAACAGCCTTGTGCAACAATTCATCACCATAGGCCATGTGCAGGGCCTTTACAATATCCAGGTCTTCTGCAATGTGAATTTCATTGACCTCCAGTAAAAAACGCTCTTTGAACTTGGTGATGACAATAAAATCTGAGGGGTCAGCACTTACCATGTCAACCTTTCCATCGGTCGTTTTTATGGGATACAGGTTATGGTCAAGTAGAAAATCAAGGTCTTCCTTAGTAAGGTTATCCTTTACTTTTTCTAGGTTTTCATAATCAAATTGATAGAGTACGACCCCTTCTTTTTCTAAAAGTTGCTTGTAGTACAACCTGGACACAAAAGCATAGTTCAAGGCGATTTTCAAGAAAGATTTGTTCAGCTCAACCGCGAGCCGTTCTACCTTCAAAAATTCATTTTCCTGAAGCAGCTGTGATTTTAAGAAGAGCTCATTTCTATGAAACTGCCGCATATCAATTTAGTTTAATCACTGCAAAAGCCTGATATCCCTTACCTATGGCAGCATTTCTATTATAGATGTCATGAAAAACGCCGGCATATAGTGAGAAGGTGGGCGAAAAATCATATCCCAAATTCAACGATGCCTTGATCATGTTATACTCTGCAATAGACTGCAGGTTGTTTACAAAAAATGAAGCATTGTCGCTAAAGGAAAACATACCATCCAGTTCACCCAGAACCAGGAACCTCTGCGTTATCCTGTAACCTTCTGAAATCAAAAAACGCAATTGCACGGGGTCTTCTGGAAAGAAGTACCGCAAGCCCACTTCAACCTTATGAAAATTGTTATAATCTCCCAGGAACTTTAAGGTACCGCCCAAAATTATGCGGCCCTCCAGCCCAAAAAGCTCATATCCTGTAAAGGGTGCTTCTGTATTACTGTAAGCGGGAAGGTAAGCTATCAGGGCGCCCATGAGGTAATTATCGCCAAAATGGGTAATATTGAACCTACCCCCTATCTCTATATCTCCCAGGTCTGCATTACTGTTCTTTACCGTTGCGTCATCATACTTGCTGGTAAAATAGGGTATGGATGCAATGAGGTTGAGCTTGTCAGAAAAGATGGGTAGGCTTATATATATCCTGGGGTTGTAATTGCTGTACTTTCCATCATTTGAAAAATCTGTTTTATTACCATCAGTATCCCTAAATGAAGTAGCACTGTAATGGCTTATATATGGTGATATCAATATCTCGCCATTAGATTGTTGCCACGGGTTGATCACTCTTGTGGTGTCCCGTGATATTGCATGTGGTGTGGTGACCTGCACAGCCCCTTCCTGGGCCTTAAGCATGGTAAGTGCCCCCATAAAGATCACGATAAGGCATATACATCTAGTTTTCATCAGTGATGTTCTTTTTAGATTCCTGAGACTTTTGAAAAACATAGATGAGCAATACCACCATCAAGACAAAAAGGCCAAATACAATAAAAATACGGTACTTGTTCCATACCGCGTCAAAACCGGTTTCCAGTTCAACTTGATCAACATCAGCATCGTCCTTCTTTAAGCTGAAAAAATAGGCGTTCTCTGGGCTTGATAGTACCAGGTTGCCCGTGTTGCTCAAATATTGGCCATCAACCTCATCAATAAGGTTGTACAGTATTTTTTCATCATGACCAGGATCATAGATAAACATGACCGCATTGTCCTGGGCGGTAAACAATTGGTTAAAGCCTATGGCATTTGCATATTTTATATTAAAATATTTGTTGTAATCCCCTTTATTATATGAATAACCATCCTCCTGCACCTGTAAATAAGCATGCTCATTGAGAAGCTTGGTAAACGGTGCTAGGTCATCGCTTATAATGATCTTGTTATAGTCTTTATCATGCGGGGTATTGAGGCTGTCAATAGATACGACCCTGGGAAAATTAAATGCCGTCTTCTTTATATGTACCGGGTTTACCAGTGAGACAAGCTTGCTAAGGGCATCCACATCCGTAACGTCAGTTTTGGCATTCCAGTAAATGCGCATGGGGGCTTCATTGAAGTTCTCTGGAAAGTAGAAAAAGTTAAGCTGGGGCTTGTCGTTATAGCTCACGGGCTTGATACTGGAGCTTCCCAGGTCAAGCTGGGCATAAAAGGTCGCGGGGTTTGAAACGCACATTCCCCCTTCGGGCACATAATAAAATTCAATCTTGAGGATGTTGTTCTTTTTAAGGTCAAAATGATCAAAGTTTACCACCTTGTTAAAAACACCGCTTTCATCTAGCTCATGGCTCTCCTTGAGCACCCCATCCAGAAATATGTTAACGTATGCATCTTCGGTGGTCTTTATGGGCCTATATTTAAAATCGAGCAAGAACTCCATTTTGTTTAGGCTTGCGCCAAAAATTGACCTGGGGATGGAGATTTCCCTGTACATTTTTCCTATTCCCTCGATAAGGCCCTCATCAACACCCAGTTGATTGAGGCTAACGGCCGCAGTTTCCCTATTGGAAACGTCCTGTCTTAGATCCATGCCCTGGTCAATGGTCATGGTATCTGTAAATGCCGAACTAAAGATGTCTTTATCCAGCACCGCCTGTGCCGCCTTTTCAAAACCTGCCACGTCCCCTGCGGTGACCACTAAGGTCGTATGTGGCACGAGTGTGTCCCCGGCTTGTTTGTTTTTCCCCGTAAGGGCAAGGATACCCTGTCCTTTTTTTAAGGAAGCTGAGACCCCTGCGTTCAGGGATGGCGGTAAATCCTTGATCAATGCCAGTACAATGGCGCGGTCAGGGCCGTTGCCAGTGGTATCAGCAATCGAACCCACTTTAAACTCTTGCAACAGTACCTTTTTAAAATATGACTTTATATATGCGGCATAGCTCAACGTGGTTAAATCAGGGTTTTTCGGAAGCAAAAGCTTGTTTGCCATGGGGATAAAATCACTTATGTGCCGTGGCGACCTTACCTGTTTTTTACCATCATCGGTATTTAGGTCAATGTATGACGAAGGCAGCATCCTTATCCAGAAAGCCCCTTCACTGTATATTTCACAAATCTCTTCGCTTATTTTAAGGTCAGTCATCACATCTATCCTGAAAAAACCAGAGGATACATATCTTGCCTCCAGGGGTATCTTAATGTTGATCAAACTGTTATCTAATGAAGGAGATACGGTGCGCATGGGGATACCGGCTACCGCAACGGTGATAAAACTGTTTTTTTTATCCAGTACTTCAGAAGCCCCGAAATTTAGGGAGAGTTCACTTTCTCCCACCAGGCTGTATTCATTGACGGGAATAAAGAAGCTTACCTTGTTCCTAGAACCATACAGCACGGATTCTTCGGGATAGTCAAAGTCTGAGAAACTAAACCGCGTCTGGGCATCGGAAAAAGAAAATACCAATAGCGACAGGAATAATATGATTGATGATTTACGTATCATGGTCTACGGGATGATGTTATTTAAGATTGGGATAGATTAAATTCCACCAAGAACTCAAATCCCAGTGAAACGGATGAACTATAGCGCAGGTGCCCATCCAGCAATTCGATGTGGTTTTTTGCAATGCTTAGCCCCAGGCCTTTTGTTTGTTGTATTTCCTTGAGCTTATAGTCATTGATGTTCTTAAAGTGAGCTTCCATCGTGCTCATGGATATCCCGGTATTCCTGTTAAGGATTTCCAAGAATATGGCCTCTTGCTCCTGCCTGGTGTTGATAATGATGGTATCGTTGTTCCTAGAGAAGTTGATGGCATATTTCATCAAGTTGTAGATGGCAATATCTGCCATGTTCTTATCCACCTGGATGATATGGTGGCTTGCCCTTAAGTTGATATCGAGCTTGATGTTCTTGGATGACGTGCTTTCAAAAAACTTGTATTCATTGTTCTTGATAAGTTCATGAAGGTCAACGGCAGTCCTGGTAATCTCGGCGGCCTGGGGCAAATGGTCTTCGGTAAAGACCTCAAAGAGAGAATCCGTAGAGCCAGATACGTCTGCTATGGAGCTCTTGATAAGCTGCATATAATCATGTTGCCCGGGTTCTTGCAAGTACCGGTTTTCAAGCTCTATAAGTTCAATGAGAGATTCTATACTGCCCAGGCGGTTCTTGAGTTCATGGCGCAAGACCTTGATTTCATTTTCAAATTTCTTGATCTGGCCGGTTTTATGGTTGAGTTCCCGCTCACAGTTTTCCTTTTTCTTCAGGATGTCATCCACTTCCCTTTTTCTCAACATATCCTCCTCTACCCTGTCTTTTAAGGCCAGCATCTTTATTGCCGGGAAAGCGGTGCTCACCGCACAAATGGCAAGACAGGTATACCCCCCCAGCACCAGGAGTGCATCCAGGTCAATCATATTAAAAAAACTGAGCACGATGATCAATAGGCAGAACACCAGGAACTGTATGGCCGCGTCAGATACCCTCCACACGGCAATCGTGTTAAAGCTTATAAAGGTTACCGTCAACAAGACCAAATAAAGGATTTTACCATTAACTGGTGTAAGAGTCAGGCTATATACATTGACAAATACAAGGGTGAGCAGGATAACGTGCAAAAGAACAAACGGTTTTTGTTGTACTTTAGCCAGCAGGTAATGGCTGATAACGATTATGGTCAACCCTATGACCTTGAGAACGGTCAACTCGATGTATTGTGCAGGAACTATAAGGAAATCTAGGATAGAACCCAGTACCATGAAGAATATAATTCCCCATATAAGTTTATTGGAGGCCTGCCACATCTGGACACGCAATTCTTCAACCAGGTCTTTCCGCGAAAGATTGTATAGGCTCATGATGTTTAAATTGGGACAGGGTGAAGGTACTGAAAAATGGGTTGAAAAGCACTATATTCATAATCTTTTCTTAATATTATCAATAATATCCTTTGGATGTATCCAAAAAATACCTGCTCAAGGCATGAATTTATCAGGGTTAGAGCGTACTTGGAACAAATCACTTGACCTAACCTCTCAAGTCAAATCCATCAATGAACAAATTACATTTTTGTATGAAAAAGATTACAAAATTTACAGATTACCCCTGGATATTGATTTTTTGTTAAGTACTGACAAGCAGGTATTAAAGAAAAAAATGAACATTTTAATCAAGTTGACCAAGAAAAAAAAGGTCAACCTCGTCTTCGCTTATTTTAACCACGACTTGACCCAAGACAACTATAAGCAAAGGGCAAAAGAAATAGCCGCAAACTGGTTACAATTGCTCAACCTTATAAAAGGCAACAAGGATAACCTTTATATAGACCTTGCTAATGAGCCCGTGATCTACCCCCGGGAATGGGAAGAAGCCGCCTCGGTCATCATCGGGACCATAAGAGATACCTACCCGGATATCAAGATCATTTATGGGGCGTCAAATTTCAACAGCATGTATGAGCTATCGCGCTCCAGGCCCCTGCCTTATGACAATATCATTTATGCATTTCATTTTTATGAGCCTTATATCTTTACCCATCAGGGCACGAGCTGGACGGGAAACCAAACGGCTACCGTAAACATCCCCTTTCCTTACCCTGGTAGCGCTCCAGAAAAAATGCCCCCACTGAACAAGAAAGCCATGGGCACCCAGGCAGAGATTAACTACCGTGATTATCCCAGTACGGGCACCTGCCAGGCGATGGATGATAAAATTGCCCTTATCCATCACTGGGCCCAGGAAAATAATGTGGAGGTATGGTGCACCGAGTATGGTGTGACCATAAACGCAGACCGTGAATCCCGCATCCACTACCTTAAGTGCGTGGAGCAAGCCCTTAATAGGTATAATATCAAGGGATTTGTGTGGGAATATGAGGGCAACTTTGAGGTAAAGGATATCCTCTTTCAAGATTAATGTACCCTATTGTTTTTTGTTTTGGCTGTAGCCAAATAAACTATATCATATTATGTATAAGTAGATTACACTTCAAAAAGCTCCTGTTTTTATTTGTTTTGCCCCTCACTTTTAATGTACTTTAATATCACTGGCCATTTAATGAACAATGAATACATTAAACATAGAGGTGACTCGATTTTTAGATGGTTTAAAACATCCATTGCGGGATGAAATTGAACTGCTACGGCACATTGTCATACATGCGGTTTCTGGTCTTTCAGAAAATATCAAGTGGAATGGACCCAATTATAGTCTCGGCGATGCAGATAGGATAACCTTGAAGATCCACCCCTCAAAGCAGGTGCAGCTTATTTTTCACCGAGGGGTAAAAAAACAAGAACAACCCCAGCATAAAATCATTGATACAGATGCTGCACTATTGCAATGGAAAGAGAATGACAGGGCAATCCTTTCATTTAAAAATGTAGATGAAATTGAAAATGCCAGATTAAACATAATCGATATCGTTAAAAAATGGGTTGAAGCGGAATAATTTTCACCAGTAATGGCAAATCATCTTTACTCAATCACCCCCTAAAAAGGTGTACTTTATCATAGAATAAGAGAATAATCTACATTTTAACTAAATGGATTTACTTATTTTGAACAATTCACAATAGTTTTTTCTTATCTTGTTTATTCTTAAGAAATTTTAGGCAACATATTATAAACAATGAAAAAAACTCCATCATCATCAAGTAGAAGAAAATTTATCAAGAACACCGCGATTGCATCCGGTGTATTTATCGTCCCAAGGCACGTGCTGGGCGGGGCTGGATTCTTGGCTCCCAGTGACAAGCTTAACATTGCGGCCATAGGTGCCGGTGGTAAGGGAGCAAGCGACATTGCCAATGCTTCTGTCAACGGCAGGGAAAATGTGGTTGCGCTCTGCGACGTCCATTTTTCGGGTTCTGCAAAAGCATCGGTCAAACGTTTCCCTAAGGCCAAACTATTTAATGATTACCGCGAGATGCTAGATAGCATGAAGGATATTGATGCGGTTACCATCAGTACCCCTGACCATGTTCACGGCCCTGCGGCATCATACGCCATGCAGCGCGGCAAGCACGTTTATGTGCAAAAACCCATGACCCACAACATCAGCGAGGCACGTATGCTCACGCAAATGGCACGGGATAAAAAAGTGGTAACCCAAATGGGAAACCAGGGTGGTTCAAACCCCCTACTGGGCATGGTTCAAAAATGGGTAGACTCAGGTAAACTGGGCAATATCCACAAAGTAGAGATCTGGACAAACAGGCCGGTATGGCCACAAGGAGGTGCCATGCCACCACCAGACCCATCTGCAAAGCCTGAAGACCTGTACTGGGACTTATGGCTGGGACCCGCCCCATTGAGACCATATACACCTAACCTTGCTCCATTTAACTGGAGGGGATGGTGGGATTATGGTACGGGAGCACTGGGTGATGTGGGTTGTCACTTGATTGACATACCTTACCGTACACTCAAATTGAAGTATCCTACCGCAGCTGAGTGTAGCGTGGGCACGGTATTCTCACAGATGTGGAATCCAGATTACAACCCTGAGGGATGTCCTCCAGCTTCCTTTATCACTTTAAATTATGAGGCTACGGCCAAAACAGGTTCGCCATTAACCATGACCTGGAGCGATGGAGGCATACGTCCTGCACATCCGGAAATTATTCCTGCAGATAGCGATATTGGTGGGCCAGGAAGCCAAAATGGTGTGTTGATACATGGTGAAAATGGGGTAATCTCCACAAACATCAATGACAGCTCGCCATTAACACCAAAACTTTACCTGAACAACGGTGAAACCGATTTTGGCCCTGAGGTTGAAGAAATGCCAGAACCAGAATATGGTCACCAGCGCAAATGGGTAGATGCTTGTAAAGCAGGTTTCAACAGCAAGGAGCACAAGGAGCTTACCTCTTCTTTTGACTATGCAGGTCCCATGACCGAGACCGTGCTTATGGGTAACCTCGCCATTCGCAGTTATATGCTAAGGCAAAAAGCTGAAGGTGGCAACATGGAATTCCACGGCCGCAAGAAACTGCTTTGGGATGGTGAGAATATGAAGATCACCAACTTTGATGAAGCAAACCAGTTTGTGACACGCGAGTACCGCAAAGGGTTTGAGATGTCATAAGCAATTTAATATACAAAAACCAAAGGCCGCAGCAATGCGGCCTTTTTTAGTTTATGCAAGGTAAGGTACCCCTCAAGGGCAGATTCTTGAAACCATCTCCCCATACCAAAATAAATTTCAAGCTACGCGTGATGGAAGGATAAATTTTATAGTATATCAAGCATATTGACCTTAATACTATCTTGGGTTTTGTAGGTAGCAACAATTTCATGTACTTTAGACGGACGGACAACCTATTAATCCATTAAAATGACCAAACCCACCCTCCTGCTCCTACTCATTTCCCTACTCCTTTTTAGTTGTAAAGACCATGCTAATCAGGAAGAAAACAAATTACCCAGAATAGCCATTGCTGGCATCGGGATTGAGTCAAGTACCTTTTCTCCCGCGCAAACCGAGGAGGCCGCATTTCACGCCAGGATTGGCGATTCCATATTCAACCGCTATTCATTTTTTGATGCAGGTAGTGACTTTAGGCAACGTGCGGTGTGGATACCTACATTGCTGGGCAAGTCCATTCCTGGAGGTATCGTGACCCGCGAGGCGTATGAGTCCATGGTTTCAAAAACCCTAAAAATGCTTGAAGAAGGCAAACCCTACGACGGTTTGTTTTTTGACATTCACGGCGCGATGAGCGTGGTGGGACTTGAAGATGCCGAGGGTGATTTGATCACGCGCATCCGTAAGGTGGTGGGTCCTGATGTATTGATCTCAACCTCCATGGACCTGCATGGCAATGTCTCTCAAACACTGGCCCATGAAAGTGACCTGATAACCTGTTACAGGATGGCGCCACATGAAGATGCGCTGGAGTCTAAGGAGCGTTCTGTGCGCTTATTGCTGGAAAGGTTGGAAAGCGGCAAGGGCAAACCTGCTTACAAGGCGTGGGTTCCCGTACCCATATTATTGCCCGGTGAAAAGACCAGTACGCGCATCGAACCTGGCAAAAGCCTATATGCCAAAGTTCCTGATGTAGCCGATCAAGATGGCGTGATCGATGCCGCAATCTGGATAGGTTATGCCTGGGCAGATGAACCCAGAAACCACGCCGTGGTCATGGTCACGGGCGATGATAAGGAAAAAGTTAAGGCTGGTGCCGAAAAATTGGCCAACGCATTCTGGGACGTACGTAACAAATTTGAGTTTGTTGCTCCTGTGGGCACACTAGAAGAAAGCTTGCAACTTGCATTAAAAAGTGACAAAAAGCCGTTTATGATAAGTGATATGGGCGATAATCCCACGGCTGGTGGCGCGGGCGATGTAACCTGGACGTTGCAACAATTGCTCAGCCGCCCAGAATTTAAAAAAGAAAACGGGCCGTCATTGATATATGCTTCCATCCCAGGGCCAGACCTTGTGGAAAAAGCATTAAAAGCAGGAGAAGGCAACAAGGTAACAGGTACCGTAGGTGCTGCGGTAGATCATCGTTTTGCACCACCACTAGTAATCACGGGAACTGTAGAAGCCATCAGGGAAGGTGATCGAGATGCCGAAGTTGAAGTAGTGGTAAAAGTGGGAAGCATCCATGTAATCGTGACCAAAAAAAGAAAACCGTACCACTATAAAAAGGATTTTACAGATTTGGGCCTTGACCCAACACAATCTGATATTGTAGTTGTTAAGATAGGCTATCTCGTACCTGAACTATACAACATGCGCGGCGACTGGATTATGGCCATGACACCCGGCGGTGTAGATCAGGATTTGGAACGATTGGGCTATAAAAATATCAAGCGTCCCATGTTTCCGCTGGACAAGGACATGGAAAAACCAGATTTAAGCGCGCGTTTGATTCCGGCTTCTGATGAGTAGGATTTTTTAAATCAATGAAAAAAATGCGTCTTGGCAAAAACAAGTTATCTGGCTACCATATCGACTTTTACAACAAGATCATTTTCTTTTTGAGCAAATTCAGGTATTATGATGGGCGTCTTTTGATAGATATCTCGACCAAATATATCTTCAATGGTAAAACCATATTGAACCTTTTACTCCTTTATTGATATCATCCTCATTTTTAACCGCTGTCCAAAGTTGATATTAATTAAAGAGCCATACCTAAAAAATAAAATTACATGCCCATGACATCTATACTGTTACAAACGTCATAGCTGTTATATGTGTAAAAAGAAAAAAGCCTGTTGAGTTGTAGATCAACAGGCTTCTTGATGTAAACCAGTAATTGGTTTTGTCGGGATGAGAGCACTTTATTGGCATCTGCCACCCCAGTTATATCAATGCTTTCAGCCTGTTAATTAAAGTGTTACACTTTATTGCCGATATCTATACAAATAAGACTAAATGAATGTATCTATTATTATAATAAAGGTAAGGAATTCTATTTTATATGTAAATTTTAATTATTGAATTTTTCATAAAGTTCTCGTAGAAAATACTCTCCTTTCTTAGCAAATTCATTACATATCTTATTTGAATATTCAGTTAATGTATTGTCGTTTAAATGATACATATACTCAGTAAACTCAATAATTTCTTTTTTCATAATTGACGCATAATATACATCAGTAAAAACTGAATCTATAAATATTTCACAAGCATAAATAGAGCTTTGGATTATATTTCCCTTAGTTTTGAGGCGATTCAGATTTTCAATTAATTTATCTAAATCACGTCTATTTCTTGCAAACCTAGAGGATTGTTTAATTAGTTGAAAGCTTTCTTCATCTAACACATCAATGTATTTAATTAGATAGAAAATAGATGGTATTTCTTTAGTTTCAAGTTTGCTGTATTTATTTAGAGCAGCAAGAGTATGTTGCCAGATTTTATAAATTTTCTGTCTAAACTCTTTTTTTCCAGATTCACCCAGTTCTTCTTTATATTTATCAAATTTGAAAGAAAGGGAATGGATTAAATTTCGAATTTGTTCAACATTTTCACTTTTAAATATTTCAGATATTATATCCCCCTCATTTAAGTCTTCATAATCAAAAATATAAAAAACTGCAGCATGTAATTCGATTGGATTATCGACCATCTGAGAATCTACCACTTGCCAATTTTCTTTTATTGCAGATATATATAATTTTTTAAATGTTTTATACTCAAACTTTGAGTAAGGATTGCTTAATATATGACCTCCAAAATAGGATTTTATTGTTTGGTCATCTAAGTTAGAAATTGCAACCAATTGTTCTTGGGTCCATTTAAAATCTAAAAAATAAAATTGATTTTTGAACCATCCTAGATATGTATATATTTCCTGGACTCGATTACTTATTAGGTTTTCAAATAGATTCCTTTCTCTAGGACTCCATCTTGTTTTCATTTTTCCTGTTATGTTAGAAAGTCTGGCTTTTCTTAAACTATAATCAATAAGGGTTCCGATTAAAATACCTGTATCTGAGTTTATGACAGATGTCGCTGAACCTAATTTTCCCTTTTGAGAATCTGGAATCTCATTCTTTAGATACTTTTTTACAGCGGAAAAAACAATTTCTTCAACTTGAGGTAATAATTGTCCGTCAAAAGCTTTGCTATCATCTCTCATGCCTACACTCAATAACCTACAGAATTGTCTTAATGGCCAATAGTGGTCAGCACTATATATACTGTTTGGTAGAGTTAGATCAATAGTGCCAAATTTATTTTGTGAAGTATACTTATCGATAAATTTTATACAGGAATCCCAATCTAATTGCCGCTCATTTTTCCAAGCATCCGACAAACCAGAATAGATTTCAGAAATGTGGCGATAAGGAACTTCTAGAAACTTCTCAAAATTATCGGTGAATAAAGAAGGATTTTCTGTTATGGCTTCATATAAGGCTCTACTTAATCCTTCAACACAAGGTTCTCTGAATCCACGTTTAGGATCAAATTTTTTTAAAAAGGATATTAGCTCTACGATTGGAATCGTTAATATCTCACTCTTCGAAAGAGGTGATATGCTTCCGAAGGTTACATTCCTTTCTAACTTAGGCTGAATTTCTTGTTTACTAGCACCTAATTTTATGGATAAATCAGAATATTTTTTTTTAAAATTCTCATTTTTATTCAATGAAGAGAACCAATATAGTCTAAAATATTCTGGTGATTTATAAGTATCACAATCCTCAGAGAATTTTTCTATTAAGTTTTCGATTATTAAAGATTCTGAATAATTGAGATCAATTGAAATATGATCGAGCATAAAATAAAAATCATCTCTCCAAAAAGGGTCTAAAAATAATTCATCTTTTTGCTGACCGACTAGACTAAAAAAAAGTTCATTAGTTTTATTCCAGGTCTTAGCAAATAAGAATAGGGAAAGCTTAATGAAGTGTTTATGCTTATATCTTTCACTCCAGAATGACTCAATAATTTCAAAGATTCTATTTTTTTCTAATTGCGCTATTTCAACGCATACATTTTGTAAAAACAGAGTATAGATTGTTTCAATAGAATGAGAATGTTTTCCCGTAACATTAAGATCAAATATTGTTTTGATTAAAAAATTGCTGATGTAACTTGTTTCAAGATA
Organism: Cytophagaceae bacterium; assembly: GCA_002710685.1. Taxonomy (GTDB): domain Bacteria; phylum Bacteroidota; class Bacteroidia; order Flavobacteriales; family Flavobacteriaceae; genus Leeuwenhoekiella. Next base: position 250,527 of record PALD01000066.1, read on the forward strand.
AATATTAAGATTATCAGCAATTCGATAAATTGTTTGGTTAGAACAATTGATAGCAACCAATTTATAAAAATCTGGATTTTTACATTCTTGTTTGAGTTGGTAAGCTCGGATTATGGGATAGTAATTATCATTTTCATAAGCAGAAGAATCTTTAAATTTTTGGTCATTTGATATTTCAAAAACCAGCTCAACTAATTTGGTTATTACATACTTAAATGAAAATACATTTTTCTCTTCAACACTATATGAATGAATTAGTTTGAATATGGCTAGACTCTCTAGCGTATTTTCATGTTGGGTGTTTAAATAGTTAGGTATTGAATTAATAATCTTTTTGTTGATATATTGTTTGGGCAATTCGGTCAATATGTCAAGTAAGAAATACCAAATTCTATAATTTTTAAGCTTTTGAATATTTTCAGAATGAAAATTTATCTCTTCTATAATCTTGACTAAAAATCTTGCATTAGACTCCTTAAAATATTTCCTCTTAATATTTTTAGCTATAAATATTAAATATTCCGCTTGATTCCAAAGCTCTTCATCTTTGATTAATTTTGGAGAAAAAAAACCTTTATTATACATTGGCTCAAGCCAATTTTCACTTTTTAAATTGATATAAAAGTGTCTCTCGATTTGCTTATTAGCGAACATATTTTTTAATGCTTCTAAAATCTGCTTGGTTGGCTTTTTAAATTTGGTAATACGCTCTATCCTATTTAATTGATTAATGAAGCTTCCAACTAATTTCAAAAGAATGTTTTCATATTCTTCCCATAACTCAATAACTTCTGATAATGTTCTTGGTTTTTTGGTAGCACCTCTACGGTGTGCATACTTCGCGAACTTAGATGACACACTAGCATATTTTATAGCAAAGGGATTATCTAATTCTAGATCTAATGCAACTAAAATAGATGCTACTTGACCCCGATCTTTAAGAGCAGGATTTTTTTGTAATTCTTTTTTCGCTTTATCAGGAGAAAGAATATCCCTTAATCCACCATCTATTTCTCGGGCAACGTGTGCAAGCAAGTATGATTGAGAAACTATATTTTTTTGATTAATTAATTCAATAGCATCTAAATAAAACGAAGATATTTCTTCACCAATACTTTTCAAACCCTCGTAAATATGTTCTTGTTTTACTGTCAATTTCATGACTCTTAAACTACCTGAGATTAAAGTTTCTAATGGTTAAATCTATTAATAATACATCAAATTTGAATTGGTATTAAGATGATAAAAGTTTTCTAGGGTAATCATTTTTAGTAGCGTAGCGGATATAAAATGAATAGCAAGAGGGTAACACGCTACGCGATGTTACATATTTACAATTCTCTTATCATCAGTTAATTATGTATTTGCTAGTTTTTTAATTTTGGTGGATTTGCGTCAAATGGCTCGCCAGCCCCCATAAATAGGCTCATTTTTGCGACAATTAACATTTTGATAAGGGTTGTAGAACGGAAATTCGTAATAGTCCTCACCACATTCCCCTACACTGGGTTTCGGGGAAAGAGGTTCGTCCAAAAGGTCTTGAACACAGGCCAAAAATTTCAATTTTTTAGTATTAAATCTTGTCAGCCATTTTTGACCTGAGTTCGCTGAGCATACTAACTTGTAATGGACAATCTTTTACTTTCGTGATTTATTTTCTTTTTAAGACACTTCCTACAGCATACCTTTTTTGATAGAAAAAGTACAGGATTCTAAATTAGTCGGGCGCATAAACCGGTCGGCTATGCCTTCCTATTTATAGCCCTCTTCTAATTTAAAATCCCGAAGGTAATAACAATCAAAAAAGGTATTGCGACGGCTCTGGAGGAAGTAAATGAAAGACCAGAACACCGTATGCGTTTTGATCTACAATGCTATTTCGGTTGAGCGAAAAAGGATTTGCTCAAGATGAAATAAGTAAATGTTTTAGTTTATTTGATTTTGAGGAGTATTTTTAATGAAGTCAGGATAGTTTTTTACAATTTCTTCCAGGCATTCCATTTCTTCAAAAGGGAGTAGTTCGTAAATATGCTCCAGAGCGGTTTGAATATTTACATTGGGTTGTGGTATGATTCGGGAATAACGACCGTCAGCATAGTTGCAGGCAAGAATGGTAGTATCCAAAAAACTGTGTAAACAAAAAAATAGGCGGGTTTAAACCCGCCTATTTTTTTGTTTAATTTTAATACTACAGTTTTCTTATGGAAGATTTAAAGCAACAATTTTTGAACAGTGGCCTACTTG
>PALD01000067.1 GCA_002710685.1 Cytophagaceae bacterium
CAGGTCTGCAATATAATATACAAGTAGTAATTGAATGATCACGGCAAATTGAAGAAAAAACCGTGCGCCAAACTCATTGATACCAAAAATTTGGTATCCTAAAGTGGTGATATAGTAAGCAATGGGCGGTTTGTGAAAGTGAAAGATGCCGAGAAGTTCAGGATTTAGATAGTCACCATATATAAACATTTCACGACTTATTTCTGCATATCGTGCTTCACTGGTTTCAGCCAGTCCATAGCTTCCCAATCCTGCAATAAGCACGATAAATACAATGAAGAGAAATAGAAAATAGTATTTGTCAGTGGGGTTTTTTAACGTCACGATTGCATTTTAAAATGCAAAGATGGAAAGCGAATCTTTGTGAAATCTGAACAGAATCTAAAGTAAATCTAAAGTGCTGTTACTTCTTAGTTGCGATGTAATAATCCGTTTTAAGCCTATTTTTATAACCACGTTTGGTACTGTCCAAAGGATTAAGGTCAAACGTTTCTTTTATTTGTACTTTGTACTTTGTTTTGAGAAAATCAAGCTTGTTATGTTCTTTAGTGTAAGAAGCCAGTATGCCAAACTGTTTTTCATTAATTGAATTGAGCAATTCTTTTTCGGATTTAAAAGTTGAAACCTTACCATAATCCCAAATTAATTCAGGTGCCAAACCATCCAAGGTGTAAACAGAAATTTTACTTTCCTTAAGTTTTGAAATAGGATTGTGCATTGGATTTTCTAAAAGTGCATTTGAAAGCGGAAAGCCCAAACCTATAACAAACATCACAAAGGCAATAGTCGCATAAAATACTTTTGGAAAGTTTCGTTTTGCTAACTGAAATAATATATATATGCCCGTTCCAAATAGTGCGATAGATGTCAATGCAAAATACACATAGTATCCTATAAGCTTATCGCCGAAAAATAGGTAAGCACCCAACGGGAATACTATACCTACAATTGCAATCAATCCATAATTAAAATAAATCGGCCATTTTTCCCATTTACTTGTTAACGTATTGAAATTCTTAAAAAGATACTCAATGTAGAAGCCAGCTGTCATTGCCAACGGAATTAATACAGGAAGTAAATATCTTGACTTTTTTGTTGGAATTAATGATAATAAAACAACCGTAGCGACTGTCCATAATAAAGCAAATTTGTATGACTTTAAATAGGAAACCCGGGATTTTAGATACGGATAAAACAAACAGATAAATGCAGAAATAGCCCAAATACCAGATTGTACAAAAAAATTCCAGTAGTAGTAAAAAGGTTTCAATTCATAGCCTATCCAACGGCTGGATTCTTTTTCAGCTATGCGTGCTGCATCTGCTGTATCCATTATATAAATGTAAATTGCCCACCAGGCAGATAGTGCGCCTATCGCAAAAATCATCAAAAACAACGGTAACCACTTTTTTTTCATCTCTTGAAATTTATAGATGAATCCGTAAGCTATCAGGAAAGGGATGAGTAAAGCATAGTGAGATACAGGCCCTTTACTCATAAATGATAGACCTATGAGCAGCCCGGCAGTTAAGGCATTTCGATATTTTTTGACATTAGTCTGAAAAAATTGGAATAGAAAATAAATTCCAATAAGCATAAATGCGTGGGCGTAGATATCCCAGGTACCGTTGCGACCCGCAAAAATAATGTAGAATGAAGTTCCTGCGATAAGAGTTGATATAATTGCATAGGTTTTGTTTTGAGTTAGCTTATGCGAAAACAAGTACAAAAAAAGCAACAAGGCTAGCGTAACCAAAGCGGAGGGAAGACGTAGCGCCGCTATATTATCAAGCCCAAATAATTCTGCTGAAAATGCTGTTAGCCACGTAGGCAAAGGTGGTTTTTCATAACGTGGTAGTCCATCCATTGTAGTCAGTAACCAATTATCATCTGTTAACATCTCACGAGCTGTAACAAAGTTGCGTGCTTCCATTATATTAGGGTACAATACTCCCAAATGAGATACAAAAACACAACCCCACATTACTAATAGAGGCAGGTATGGATGCTTTTCAATATAATTTTTCATAGTTGTTTTTCCAAAATGAAGATGTTTCTTATGTATAAGAATAAACCCAGCAGATGACCAACTAAAAGAACTGGATCTCTGCGCATTATAGCATAGGAAAGTATGAGCATAGAACCTAAAAGGCTTAACACCCAGAAACCCATAGGCAAGGAAGATTCTTTACGCTTTTCACTGTAAAACCATTGATATACAAATCTTAGTGTAAAAACGACTTGCGCAATGATACCTAACATCAAGAGCCATACTGGAATATCGTTATTCTGAAATAGTAGTGCACGGTCATATACTTGGTTATTGTATCCAATAAATAATATGATAAACGGGAATAGGTAAAGAAACCAGCGTAGCAATATTGGAAATCTTAACCATTGGTTCTGAAGGTGCATATTGCGTATGTAGATAAAGTATGTTAGAATCTGCCCTAACATTATCGCAAAATCATTGCGTAAATAACCGTACACAAATAACAGGAATGATGCAACTAAACTCATTTGCCAAAAAAGTACAGGTGTGAGGACGCGCTTGTTTTTTTCTGAAATAATCCATTGCAAAATTGACCTGCCTGAGAAAAGTAGCTGGGCAGTAAAACCTATAACATATATCAACCAAGCGCTCATCCTCTATCTGAAACCTTATAGTTGATAAACTTTTTCTTTCATCCATAAATAGGCAAAGCAATTCATTAAATGACCGAGCAGCCGATTACATTGAGCAAATTTTGCTCGTCCAGCAATACTTTGAAAATGCTTTAGGGGCACTTGTTTAATTTTTCCGTTTTGTAGCAGAATCATCGCTGGTAAATAGCGATGCACATCTTTGAAAATTGGTATACGCTTTTCGTAATCTGCTTTTACAATTTTAAGGGGACAAACTGTATTGTCCATACCCTCGTGCGTAAAAATGCGACGAATACCATTAGCGATTTTAGAGGACAAATTCTTCACAAAGCTGTCTTTTCTGTTGGAACGCACGCCTGTGATCACATCATAGTTATCATTATATTCCAACAGTAGATCCAATAATACCAAATAAATCTAAAGTAAACTTTAAGTTCTTATACTCTACTTTTTAAACACCCATCTTTAAATTTTCTTAAGAATTAGGCTGTAATATGTAATCCTGAATTGAGGATTAATTGCTTTCATTTATAGAATGATTATAACACCCATTATTAACCAATGAAAATATTAGTGACTGGCATTGCTGGATTTATAGGATCGCATCTTGCAGAGCGATTGCACAAAAATGGTCACAAAGTCGTTGGACTGGACAACTTTTCAGATTATTATGATGTTAAGCTTAAACGTGAGAATGCCAGTAAGCTCATACAATTGGGTATAAGACTAATTGAACGGGATTTAAGGGTAGAACATCTTGTTATGGCGCTCGATACAGATATAGACTATATTTTTCACTGCGCCGCACAGCCTGGGATTGCAAGTAAATCTACTTTTGAAAATTACCTTTCTAATAATGTGATTGCCACCCACAACCTGGCAGATTTTTCCACCCAGTTTTTAAGCTTAAAGATGTTTATAAACATAGGCACTTCTTCTATATATGGTAAGGATGTTTTTTGTGATGAGGAACAGATGGCAAAACCTATTTCCGATTATGGCGTGACCAAACTTGCCGCAGAACAGCTTGTAATGTCTCAAACCCGTCTGGGTAATTTTCCAGCGTGTTCGTTACGATTATATTCGGTATATGGGTCACGGGAAAGACCTGATAAAATGTTTAGTCAGCTTATAGATTGTGGTCTTAATGATAAACCTTTTCCTCTATTTGAGGGTAGTCTCGCTCATAAACGTAGTTTTACACACATACGGGATATCATTGACGGTATCGTGAGCGTTATAGGAAAAGAAAACGAATGTAACGGTCAAATTATTAATCTGGGCACTGATAAGGAATACACAACAGAACAGGGCATCGAAATGGTAGAAAAACTGCTTAACACTAAAATAGCAATTACTAATAAACCAGCTCGTATTGGCGACCAGTTAAGAACTAAGGCCATTATAGATAAAGCTTCAAAATTATTAAATTACGAACCTGTTGTAGAACTTATGGAAGGAGTGCAAGAACAAATTAAAAACTATCGCAATAAAATATAAAAAATGCCCAAATCTAATACAGACCAGGCATTTTCAAACTAACTGACCAACTATCTCTCAAACACTTAAAAATTGACACTTAATCTTTGTCATCCTCATTTTCTTCAGATTGTTTTTTAATTACCTTTCCGTTATTGTCAATGGTCACTTCCATCTCACTTTTACCTTTCTCTATTTCAAATTCATAGACAGTACCTTTGGTAGTTTCAGAGATTTCAGCCTCCTCTATTTCATAACCTGTGAAATTTGATTTTAAGGATGCCATCACCGCTTGCGGAATTTCATTTTCTTCAATTTTGTGCTCGGTTTCCATCCAAGTACCATCTTCAGTGAAATTTGCAGAATATTCCACTTTGTTCATTTTAAACTCGGCTTCCCATTCTTTATCATTTTCTTTTTCCCAATCTACCTTTTTTGCTGTGGGAAATTTTTTCGCGAAAGCGTCCTTAACTGCCTGTGGAACTTTGTCCTTATTTGTAGTGGTAAATGCTATGGTAGTCACAGCTGCGAAAATCAATCCTATTCCTATAATTACTTTTTTCATTGTAAAATATTTTAAATTATAGGATAAATATAAGATGCGATTCTAAAGACAGTTTCAAGACAATCTAAAGAGTGTATAATCAGGAATAAATCATAGCTGATGCATAATCTGTAAAAAAGCTCATTCCAATACCCCGTGTGAAGGAAAGTTGTGTCATCTGCAAAACGAACGATTATGATATTTTTTTTGGAAATATATAAAGATATTGGCCGTAGAGTCCAATGGCATAAAAGCTACCATATTTAAGAGGGCCTATTCCCCAGGTATTGTGGTGAAAATGTTCGTTATTTCCTTTTGGATGGGGTTTTGCAGAGCGGGATTCCCAATCTGTCGAAACAATCTGTTTTTCTTGCCAATTTCCATAGTACAGATTAACCTTGCATATTTTACAAAATCTAACGTACTAGCTTGTAAACAACAAAATGCCTTTTCTATTCCTCGCTCGTCATCACTGTGGAGGCTCAAATAATCTGATGCCTCCATACCTAATGGCTTCCATATTTTTCCTTAAATCTTTTATAAGTTTTTTGGGTCGGAATTCCGCCATATCTTAATGGTCTCAATGAATTAGAACTGTATAATGTAAAGACATAATGCTATGAGCCATCTTGCTATAGTCTATTCTTTTAAAATTTTTAAAAATGTAGGTAAAACAACCAACAAGAGAGGCAAGGCAAATAGTAACCCGCCAATAACTGCAATAGCCAATGGCTGATGCAATTGTGCGCCTGCGCCAATACCTAATGCCAATGGTGTTAAAGCCATTATTGCAGCAAAAGCAGTCATTAATTTAGGTCGTAAACGTGCTGCAATCGAGTATTCTATTTTTTGAACGTGGGTGAGTGAAGCATCACTCTCTTGATATTGCCTATAGGTAAAAATTGAGTTCTCTCCAATAATACCAACAATCATAATAATTCCAGTATAACTGCCCACATTTAAAGGTGTTCCTGTTAGATATAAACTTAATAAACTTCCAGCAACTCCCAATACCGCAATGACAATAATGGCCAATGCAATCTTTACTTTGCGAAATAGAAATAATATCACGATAAAGACCAGTAATATGGCAGATATTAGTATCATCATTAACTCTTTGAAAGCTTTTTGCTGTTCTTTATAAGCTCCACCATATTCAATGGAATAACCAGCCGGAAGTGATACGTTTTTTGTTAATTGACTCTGTATGTCCTTCAATGTTGAACCTAAATCTCGATTGTTTAATCGTGCTGTAATTACTCCCATTGATTTTTGATTTTCACGATTGATTTCCGCAACACCTTTACCCATTTCAATCGATGCAACTTGATTGATTGGGACACTGGAACCATTGGGTAATAAAATAGCTGTGTTTTTTATATCAGAAACTGACGTTTTAGGAGCACGAGGGTAAATAAGTCTTATATCCACCATCTGCTCTTTATCTATCATAGAGCTCACGACGGTTCCTTCAACTTGCGTTTGTAACTGTAACTGAAAGTCGGCAACCGTCATTCCTAATTGTGCCAGTTTGGGAACATTTGGTACTATTGATAAACTTGGACCTGCGACAATAATACCGTCATTAACATCTGCTGTTCCTTGAACAGTTCCAACTTGCTTCGCTATTTCTTGTGATAAGCTTTCCAACGTATTAATGTTATTTCCAAAAACTTTAATCTCAATAGGCTGAACGGAGCTCATTAAATCACCTAACATATCGCCAATTACCTGACCAAAATCAATGGTTAACTGTGGTACTTTTTCTTCTACTCGCTTTCTTATTTCATCAGAAACTTCAGTAGTGGTTTTAGTGCGCTTATCTTTTAATTTTATCAAATAATCACCACGATTGGGTTCAGTAATAAAAAAACCCATTTGTGTTCCTAATCTTGCTGAATAGGCCTCCACTTCAGGTTGCGTATCTAAAACTCTGTTTACGATTTGCAACATTCTATCGGTTTCTTGCAATGTGGTACCTGATGGGCTGTTAAAATCTAACACAATGCTTCCTTCATCCATTTCTGGCAAAAATCCTGAGGGTAGTTTAGAAGGGATTACTACAAGAATAACTATACAAACAAGTAAAAATGAAATCCCGATAATTGGTTTGCTTAATACGCTGTGAATCCACTTTGTTTTAGGTTCGTGTTTACGCTCTACCGATTTGTTCTTTGTAAACAAAATTGATAATACAGGTACCACCAACCAAGTCACTAAAAAAGAAGCAGATAAGGCTATGATCATACTGAATGCCATTACCTGAAAATAGGCACCCGCTACACCTGTCATTAATACAAATGGAATGAAAATAACCAGTGTACTTAAAGATGAGCCTATCATTGCTGGAAAAAGATGCATTATGGCCTCGTGAGCCACCCAGCTCATCGGTTCCTTTGGGTGTTCCTCACGTATTTTATGAATTTGTTCAATGATAATAACTACATCATCTATCATCAGGCCAATTGCAGCTGCAACTGCCCCCAAAGTCATAATATTGAACGTATAACCTATGGCGTCAAGGACAATGAGCGTTAAAGACAAGGAAACTGGTATGGTAAACAGTACCACCATACTTGCAGAAAATGAACGCAAGAATAGAATGACTACCAAAAGCGCCAATACCAAACCAATCCACAATACGTCTTTAATACTGGCTATACTGGTATTTACAAAATCTGCTTGTTTGTAATATGGCTTTAATATCACACCTTTGGGAAGTGTTTTTGAGAGTTCTGCAACCTTTTGTTCAATGGTATTATTTACTTCTATAAGATTCGCGGTGGGTTGCTTAACAACTGCTATGATTGGAACATTCTTACCATTGGCAAGAATTTTCACGTATTCTTTGACTTCATTAACTTTAATATTTGCGACATCTTTCAATCTTATTAATCGATTGGGGCTATTGATAATAACCAAATTTTGTAAATCGTCAATATCATCAACGGCGTTGTCAGTCAGCGTGAGATACATTCTATTGAAATCTGTGATGTAGCCGTTAGATTGTAATAAATTGGAATTGACCACAGCATTCTGAATTGTTGCGATAGAAATTCCCAGAGATTTGATCACATCTGGCTTTAAAATAACTTGAAATTCTTTGTCTTTGCCACCAATCACGGCGATGTCTGATACGCCTGGTGTAGCCGCTAAAAATGGTTTTATCTGATACTTTGCAATTTTCTTTAAATCTACTTGCGATAGGCCATCGCCTTCTAACGAATAACCCATTACTGGCAAGATGGAAGGGTTCATTTTTTCAACAGAAAAAACCGTATTAGGTAAGATACTGCCCTGTGACTGATTGATGAATGACTCAATCTGTGATTTTGCTACATCAATATTGGTGCTCCAATCCAGAAATACCGAAATTTCGCAACTTCCACGAGAGGTTGTACTGCGTATGTATTGCAGGCCCTCTGTACGTCGAATAATATTTTCCAAAGGAATTGTAACGGTAGTCATCATCTTATCCACAGGCTGTTGACCTGCATCTGCAATTACTTTAATCTTCGGAAACGTAATATCTGGAAATAAGCCGGTCTTTAAATTCTGATACGTAAAAAATCCTCCAATAAGTATGAGAATGCCTATGGCAAGCAAAGGAAATTTATAATTGGAGTGCAGTTTTTTCATTGTTTTTTAAAGCTTACAATTGTTGAATCCTGCATTTGATATCCACCTTTGGTAATGACCAAATCATTGACTTTTAGGGTTTCAGATTTTATTTGAATCAAAGAATCATTTTTAAGTAATGGAACTACTTTTTCTCTTAATGCCATCGAATCGTTTACTATTTTTAGCACCCAATAATCAGACAACAATTCATTGGTCTGCAAAGCCGTTTTAGGAATAGTCATTGCAGTTGTGTCTTCTTTGTAAATTGTCCTCACCTGAACATTTAAGCTTTCAGGCAGATTCGCATCTGGTAATGCAATTAGAAAAATTTGTGATTGCGCAACGGGGTCAATTGTTGGTAATTTTCCCGTTACTTTTGCGCTTATTACTTCGCCATTTTGTAATATAATCTCGCACGAAGATCCTATTTGGATTGCATCTTCATATTCGTAAGGTAAGTTTACCTGTATAACCAATGATTTTGGTTGCACAACTGTTGCCAAAACATCTCCTTCAGCTACATAATCATTTGTAGTTATATTAAGTACGGTAAAAACACCACTAGCATTGCTTCTTATAGTTATAGGGCTCACAAACTTTGATAATGAACTGTCTATTTTCACAGCCTCTTTAAGTGCATCTTGTTCTTTAGTTCTAACCGATGCAAATGTTTGTCCGTTACGAATATTATCTCCAATTTTATATTTCATCCAAGAAATGTAACCAGTGACATTAGAGCGTATATTCTCCTTTTTTTGATATTGTGTAACACCATTAAATGTGAGATATTCCTTAATATCGTTTTGTTCAACAGCAACAACAGTTACGTTAATCGGCGCTTTTTTTTCTGAAACTGCTTCAACCTTTTTCTTACAAGCGAAAAAATTAATCGCTAGGAGTAAAGTGGCTAAATATATAATGTATTGGTTTTTCATAATAAATTACCAGTTTATAAAATTATATTGGCTTTGTAATAACCAGTAGTTGGTTTGCATTTGGAGTTTCGTGTAAGCATTTAATTTGTAATTCTGAACGACGTTTAAGTAATCTACAATGCTTATCTGTCCCTGAACCAATTTTCCTTTATAAATCTCTAAAATGTTCTCTTGTTTACTTAATTGCTTTTCCTGCAATTGCATCGATATTTCCAATGCCTGAATTTGTTGCTCTATACTCTTAATACTATTATTGATTTGTACCTTTGAATTCGCTCTGTAAAACTCTAAACTTTCCTCTTTTAAAAGATTCTGCTGAGCATTGTATTTGCGTTGTTTTCCGTCATAAATTGGAATGGTTAACCGAAGTCCTGCACTTGTGCCCAATCGTCTGTTCATATTAGGAATTTTAACTGCATTTACACCTGTATTTGCATAAGCTGTAACTTGGGGTTTGTATTGATTTTCAAAGACACGTTGATTCGCAATTATTTGTAAGCTGTCATTTTTAAATTTTTTCTGATAAAAAAACTGTGAAGGTGTTGATACTCTATTAAAATTTGGTGCTTCCAATTTTTCAATAGCACTAATTGCCGTTCCACTTAAACTGTATAATTGATTAAGAGATGTTTTAAGATTGTTTTGTATTTGCTGAAGCTCTATCTTCTTTCCTTCAATATCTAGTTGTAATAATAAATAATCACTTTCCATTAATATGGCGCGCTTCACTAATAATTTTACTACTTGTAACCGTTTTTCAAGGTCTTTCAGTATTTCTTTTGTGAATTCTTCCTGTAATTGTAATTGGTATGCCATTATATATGCATCAGTAATATTTTTAATAATATTATGTGTGATTTCTTCGGAAGAAAGTGATATTGCATTGTTGCTTATTTTATTCTGAAACAATAGATTGTCTGTAATTGCTTGATTAAATAAGTTTTTGGTCACGTTGATTTGCGCAGAATACAAGCCTCCATTTGTGATGCCCACATCATAGCCGTATGCTGTGGGCGAAGGTGTAGTTGTAATATCTATAATATTACCATTATTATTAAAGTAAGGTGCAACTAAAACCTCTGAAGTAGCATTGATTTGAAAAGCATTATTCTGGGCAAAAATGATGCTTTTTTGAATATCCCCCATCTTGAGAAGATTTCCATTTTCTCCAAGTGCAGGTGCGTTTTCTTTTGCTATGTTTACGAAATAGTCGAGGGTAGCATTATCTTGAGCCACAGTAAGTGAGCTTGTAAATAAAGTAATAGCAAAAAGTAATAATTGTTTCAATAATTGATTGTTAAGATTATTTTTGAAGGTAATCATAAAATTATTGAGCTTAATTCAATAGGAAATAATACTTAAATTGAAATTGTGCCTGACAAAGGAAGGATGATTTGCAATACGCTTCTTCGACTACACTCAGCAAAAGCGTAAGGATGATCCTTCCTTTTCAGGGCTTTCATTCAGGTATCGCACCTTAAATAATGACTAATTCAAATAAAGATTGTCTTACCTAAAAAGTAATTTTTGCCATAAGCCCTATTCGTGTGAAGTTATTTTAAGTTTAAATATATATTGCTATTCTTAAGAAATCTTAAAGTTGATATTTTATTCATTCTTCTTTTCTATTCTGCCCCATTTTAAATAAATGGCAGGCATAAATAAAAGGTTCAGTAAAGTAGAAGTTAAGATTCCGCCCAATATAACTACAGCCATTGGAAATTCAATTTCTTGGCCAGATTTGTTCCCCGTTAAAATAATGGGCATTAAAGCCAATGCCGTTGTCAATGCCGTCATAGTAATTGGAACGATGCGTTCTTTCGCACCTCGGACAATAAGTTCTTTACCAAAAGTCATTTTTTCTTCCACTTCAAGGTGTTTGTAATGACTTAACAGCATTATAGTGTTTCTTGCAGCAATTCCCAGAACGGTAACAAAACCTACAATGGAACCTAATGAAAGTATACCACCTGTTAGCAATACTGCAACGGCGCAACCCGTAAGTGCAAATATGAGACTTGCCATTACCAAGCCAGAGAGACGAAACGATTTAAAATCTGCATACAAAACAAAGAACACGCCTATTAAGGATAGAAAAATTATACCGTACAGTTGTCTGGATGCTTTTTGCTGTTCAGCATATTCCCCTAAAATTTCAGGATGATATTCAGGTTCAAAGGTCATAGCGTTTATTTTATCTTCTACTTCGTTTGCTACGGCACTTAAGCTTCTTCCATCGACATTAAAGGTCACGTCTATTCTTCTGGACGCACCTTCCCGTGTAATTTCATTAGGGGTAGGCACTATTTCTACATTTGCTAGATCACGTAAAGGAATCTTTTCATTTTGCGGTGTATCGATCAATAAGTTTCGGATAGATTCAAGGTCACTATTTATGCCTGGTTGCCCCTTAATTACAATATCAAAAACCTTTTGGTCTTCATACATTTCACCTACTTTCGAACCTTTTATCATTGTGGAAACGGCGCTTCCCACATCTACAGAAGAAACGCCAAATTGTACAGGTGCATTCGGTTTTAATTTTACTTGTACCTGCGGAACAAGGGTTTGTTGTTGTACTTTTAAATCTATGACGCCATCAACATTCTGGATTTTCGACCTTATTTCATTTGCCTTAGTGTAAAGTCTATCCAAATCAGGACCATATAAACGAACCACGATGGATGCACTCGTACCAGTTAGAACCTCTTTGATACGTTCTCGCAAATAGGTTAACACATCACGGTACAATCCTGGGTAGCCATCGATAACTTCTTGTATATCGGCGACCGTGGCATCATAGTCATCAACTTCGGGGTCAACACTTATCCAAAGTTCTGTAAAGTTTGGGCCAACGACTTCATCGGCTACTTCAGCACGTCCTATATGCGCCCCAAAGTTTTTCACACCTTCAATTTCCCGAAGTTCTTTACTTACCTGTATCGTGATTCTATCCATTGCTTCAATGGATGTTGCAGGTTTTTCTACCCAATGCATCAAAAAATCATATTCCTTAAAATGTGGTAAAAATTCCTGTCCCAAAAAAGGGAATATGACCAATGAAAGCACCACAACAATTCCCGATGTCCAAAGTATTCTTTTGGGACGTTCTATAAGTTTGGGCAAGATGCGCTCATATCTGCTCTGTAACCACATACTTAAAGGCGATTCTTTTTTCTGAAATTTTCTATTTGCCAACAACATCATTGATAATGCTGGTGTAAGTGTCAAAGCAATAAATAGTGAAACACCTATGGCTACAATGTATGCCATTGCTAATGGTTGGAAGAATGAACCCGCAAGTCCCGGTAACATGAAAACAGGAATCAAAACCAACCCTACAATTAAACTGCCATAGATAACTGCACTACGGACTTCCATTGAAGCATCCAGCACTACTTTTAATGCAGGTTTTGGGTTGTCCAACTTGCGGTTCAGCTTTAAGCGTCTCGCAATATTTTCAACATCAATAATGGCATCATCCACCACTTCACCCAAGGCTATGATCAATCCTGCGAGTACCATTGTGTCCAATGTTCCACCTGTGTAGCGTAATGCCAAAGCCGCACCAATAAGTGAACACGGTAAAGCCAAAGAACTAATTAATGCCGTTCGCCAATCGTATAAAAAAAATGATAAAACGATAATGACCAGAATACAACCTATCAATAGCGCTTTGTTCAAGTTGTGCAAAGCCATTTCTATAAAACTCGCTGGACGGAAAATTGTGGAATCAACTTCCATATTTTTAAGTCCAGGTTTTAGACGTTCCAATTCCTTTTCAATATTTTGGGTAATCTCAAGTGTATTCGCACCAGGTTGTTTTTCAACAATAAGAAGCAGTCCAGGCCCATCATTGATGATGGCATTACCTATTGCTGGCGGAGTGCCGTAGGTAATATCTGCTACATCGCTTAATCGTAAAAGTTGAAAATGCTGATTTGTAGTAGTGTTGTCATTTGTAGGATTGGATTGGATAACGAGATTTCCAAGTTCTTCAGGCGAATTGAGTCCACGTACATTGGTAATCGCAAATCGTTGATTAGGACTGTCCATAAATCCGCCACCTATTAACTGTAAGTTTTGCGTTAAGGTAGTTCTTACCTGTGCCAATGTTAGGTTGTGCAGTTGCAACCTGTTAGGGTCAATAATTACTTGAAGCTGTTTATCACGTTGTCCCCATATCGCAACATTTGCCACACCGGGAATTGCCATTAATTGCGGTCTTACTGTCCACCTGATAGCGGTGG
>PALD01000068.1 GCA_002710685.1 Cytophagaceae bacterium
GATTTACCATTTGCATCTAATTTTAAATCTACTGACGCTGTGTTTACGACATTGCTGAATTTAGTTTCTTTAAACCGAAAATCAATGTCTTTATAAGCGCCGCTAATTGAATCAAAATAAAGCGTTAAATTCTTTTTATCCTGATTTTCTGTGGCCGTAGCCGATATTCTGTTTATGAAATTTCCTTTAAAATTCAGGTTTGCAATAGTGATTGTATCATAAACAACAGCCTTATTATTGCGCCCGCTAAATTTAATTTTGACCAAAGGGTTACTTCTATACGCAAAGCTGCCCTCTAAAGTGGTAAACGTATAGAATGGCTTCTCTATGGCGTATTTATCAAGTTGTTTTTCAATATTTTGAGAGACCAGAGTTTTTATCTCTTCATAGTTCGTTTTCTTATTTTCCAGGGAGAACGAAAATGAGCCGATATTTGTGGTATTTATGCCGATTTTAGCCTTAAAATCCTGATTTTTTACTTTTAGATCAAACTCGGGTATTACTAATTCCTCTTTCGTTTTATCAAAATGGTAATCAAAAGAAGCACTTACTCTAGCTTCATTAAAAAAGATTACGTTATCGAGGTTTAAACCCATTTCATGCATGAGAATATCAACATCTGCAGAACCTTTTATCCCATCTTTATATGGTTTTACAGTGGTAGAAACGTAATCTATTTGAGATGTAATTCGTTTATTTTTTTCAAAATTGAATACGTTAGCTTGAAAATTTTTAATCTGAATCTTTGCATTATCATGCGAAAACCAATTTTCATTAGAATTATTTTTTTTATTCTTTCGGCTTTTAGAGATAAACACATGCCCGTTGCTGTACCCGGTAGAATCAGTTATTAGGTTAAATTCACCATTTTTAATGATAATTGATTTAAACTGGATCTTTTTCTTAATAAGCTTTTGAAACGAGACCACCAGCTGAACCTCTTCTGCAGCAAGCGTTTTATATTTATGAATAGAATAAAGGGAGTCTACAAGTAAGATATTCTTTACAGTCATAGACATAGAAGGAAAATTCTCAAAAGAACTTATAGACACATCATCAAAGGAGAGCGTACCGTAGTAATTGTTAGCATACCATTCTTCAATCTCGCTAATGACCTGATCTTTATGATTATTTAAATAATAGTTTATTCCCCAATAGGTGAGAGCCATTAGAAATAGGAGAAACCCTAATACTTTTAATATGTTACGAAGTAGTTTCAGACAGTTTTATTTGTGAGAAGGAAGATTGAGCGCTGCAGTAAATATATCGTAAAACAGTTTTCCGGCGATAATATTAACCTGAAATACATTTTGGTTTTCATTGTTCACATAAATGACTAACATTATTTGTAGATATTACATAATAATCAGTTAATTCTATTAATCGATTAAAAGTTTTCCAGAATACTACAAAATGAATAAGAAATACTTAATGTTTCTTAATTTTCTGCTAACTAATCTTCAAATTTTAAGAAATGACTAAAACACTACTTCTGGGGCTTTTATGTCTGGGAATGTTTATTCCTATTCAAGCTCAGAAACTTACAAATGAAACCTTTAAGGGATTAAACCTTAGAAATATTGGTCCTGCTTTTACAGGTGGTAGAATCTCAGATATTGCAATTGACCCTAATGATGAAAATACGTGGTTTATTGCCGTAGCTTCCGGCGGTGTATGGCGTACAGAAAACTCGGGTACTACCTGGAAGCCTGTTTTTGATGAACAGGTAAGTTATTCTATTGGGTGTTTGACCATAGATCCTAACAATTCACATACAATTTGGGTAGGAACAGGAGAAAATAACGGAGGCCGTCACATTGGTTTTGGTGATGGTATCTATAAAAGTACAGATGATGGGAAGACCTGGAAGAATATGGGTCTTAAAGATTCTGAACATTTGTCTAAAATCATAGTTCATCCTGAAGATCCCAATATCGTTTGGGTTGCTTCACAGGGCCCATTATGGAGCAGTGGCGGTGACCGCGGACTTTATAAATCTACAGACGGTGGCACAACGTGGAATAAGACTTTGGGTGATGAAGAATGGACAGGAGTTACAGATTTAATTATCGATCAGGAGAATCCTGATGTTCTTTATGCTGCAACCTGGCAAAGACATCGTACAGTAGCGGCGTATATGGGCGGCGGACCAAAATCTGGTATTCATAAAAGTACAGATGGAGGGAAAACCTGGACGCAACTTAAAGACGGCTTGCCGCCATCAAAACTGGGTAAAATAGGTCTTGCAATATCACCCTTTGATTCTGAAATTGTATATGCGGCCATAGAAACAGATCGCACAGAAGGTGGTTTTTATATGTCTTCAAATGGGGGCGCTACATGGACGCGCCAGTCTGATGAGATTGGTCGCGGCACAGGGCCTTTATATTATCAGGAGATTTTTGCCTCACCACATCAGGAAGGCAGGATATATTTTACAAATAACAGTTCGTCAATTTCAGATGATCATGGTAAAACTTTTGTGCGCATGAATGAGCGCAACAAGCACGGTGACAGCCATGCGGTAGCATTTAAAGAATCAGATCCTGATTTTGTGCTTTTTGGTACAGACGGCGGATTATATGTCACTTATGATCTTACCGAGACCTGGCAGTTTTTTCCTAACCTTCCCATCCAGCAGTATTATAAGATTGCAGTAGATGATGCTGAACCTTTCTATAATATTTATGGCGGAACGCAGGATAATGGATCTAACGGCGGACCTTCGGGCACCACTTTTTCAGGCGGTATAACCAATGCAGATTGGTGGAAAACGCTGGGAGCAGACGGTTATGATGCTGCCACAGAACCCGGCAATCCTGATATTGTTTACGGTGAGTTTCAGGAAGGTTTTTTATGGCGCGTAGATCAAAGTACAGGCGAGACCGTTTATATTCAACCCCAACCAAGGGAGGGTGAGCCTTACGAGCGTTTTAATTGGGATGCACCCATACTTGTAAGTCCGCATAATCCCACCAGAATATATTTCGGGTCACAACGCGTGTGGCGTTCTGATAACAGAGGTGATGAGTGGACACCCATTTCAGATGCTTTAACCGAAGATCAGGTACGCCTTGACATGCCTATAATGGGTAAAAAACAGAGCTGGGATAATGCATGGGATTTAAAAGCCATGTCAGATTATAATACGATAACATCACTTGCAGAATCACCCAAACAAGAAGGTCTTATTTATGCCGGCACAGATGACGGCATTATTCAAGTAACTGAAAATGGAGGAGAAAGCTGGGCTAAAACTACTACGGCTTCCATAAAAGGAATACCTGCCAATGCATTTGTAAACGACATTAGAGCAGATCTTTTTGATGCCGGCACAGTTTACGCCGCCCTCGACAACCATAAAACAGGAGATTATATTCCCTATTTGATCAAGAGTACAGATAAAGGAAAATCCTGGACGTCAATACGTGGTGATCTGCCAGATCGTACAATAGTCTGGCGTCTGGTACAGGATCATGAAGATAAGAACCTGATATTTTTAGGAACGGAATTCGGAATATATTTCACTAATAACGGCGGCACAAGCTGGATCAAATTAGAAGGAGGTGTACCCACAATCCCATTTAGGGATATTACCATTCAGGAAAATGAAGATGATCTTGTTGGCGGTTCCTTTGGCAGGGGAATTTACATACTTGATGATATTTCGCCTTTGCGAAATTTTGATTCTTCTGTTTTAGATAAAGAAGCAACATTATTTACTGTGCATGATGCTATGCTTTTCTCGCAACGCAGTGATGTGGGAGGTCAGGGCGATATGCAATATGAAGGCGAAAATGACCCTTATGGAGCCGTTTTTACCTACTTTTTGGCCGATAATTTGAAAACGCTAAAAGGCGAAAGAAAAGCCGCTGAAAAGAAATCGGAAAATACTCCCTTCCCCGGATGGGAAGAAATAGAAGCGGAAGATCGCCAACCTGAACCTGAATTTTTATTAGTGGTAAAAGACAGCAATGACGAAGTAGTAAATACCGTAAAAGGAACTAATAAAAAAGGTTTTAACAGAGTAACATGGCCTTTTAATTATGCAGATCGTAGCGGTATCGACCTTGATAATCCTGAAGGAAGACAAGGTGGTTACTTTAGATATAGTGTTATGGCCACTCCCGGCGATTATACGGTTACGCTTTTTAAACGGGTAGATGGGGTAACTTCACAATTGGGTGAGTCAAAATCATTCACGGTTTCTTCATTAAAACCGGGAGCCTTACAAGGCGCTTCACCGGAAGAAATAATGGCTTTTAGAGCAGAAGTTCAGGACTTTCAGCAGGATATTAAAGCTACAAATACAGTTTTGGAAATGAGTTTAAAGCGAATCAAAGCTATGGAAGTCGCGTTAGATCGTGCTGCAAAACCTAATCTCGCTCTAAGCAAGAAAATTTATGATACTCAAGATAAATTGCTTGATATTAAAAAGAGGTTGAATGGTGATGATGCTCGGGAAAGTGTGGGCGAACATGGTGATCCTACACCCGGAATCGGGACACGTATTGGTATGATGGCTTTAAACACAACTTATGGCCCAACGGCTAATCATATGGCCACATTTAATACAGCAGAAGACCAATTAGCATCTATAAAATCAGATCTAAAACAAGTAACGCAAAATGAACTTACGGCTATTGCAACAGGTCTTAAGAATGCAGGTGCACCCTGGATAGAAGGAGAGGGGTTGATAGAAGACTAATTTAGGAATATAATAAAATCAGCACCTGTTCTTTAAAAGAGCAGGTGCTTTTTGTTTATAAAATATTCAATTTGATTAAATTTGAATATGACAGTTCTTGAGGAAAAATTAGATAATCGCAATATTAGACCCACGGCTATGCGATTGCTTGTGCTCAATTACTTCATGCAGCATGATAAAGCCATCCCTTTGCGTGAACTCGAAGATCAGCTAGAGACCGCAGATAAGAGTACTTTGTACCGTACACTAAAAACTTTTGAAGGCAATGGGCTCGTACACAGTATAGATGATGGCAGCGGAATGACAAAATATGCCTTGTGTATGGAAGGTTGTACCTGCTCACCTAAAGATCAACATTATCACTTTCATTGCACTTCCTGTGGTGAGACCTATTGTCTCACGTCACGTAATCTTCCGGTCATAGATCTCCCCAAAAATTTTAAACTACAACAGGCAAATCTTGTTTTAAAAGGTATCTGTTCTCATTGTAATTGATCAGGAAATTCAATACAAATACATAAGCTTTTAGTAATTGAAGAGATTCACTTTGCAACCCGTTTGCATAACCTTTGATATACCTTTGTGGCGTATGAAAGCACTAGCTGTAAGTATATCACTCTTAATTTTTGCACTTTCCTTCTCGCCATGTGCAGACGCATTTTATATAGATAAAGAAGGTGAAACAGCCCATGTTCAAAAAAATCATGCACAGGATGTACAAGATGAATGCCCAGCAATTTGCAGTTGCTCGTGCTGTGGGGTTCAGCTGGTGCTACAACCTTCTGTTGTTGCATCTTCTACGGTAATATCTATTATAAGTTCTGAAAAAAGCATGGAATATGTTTTAAAAGATACACTGGATTTTCCATACAAAATTTGGCAACCTCCTCAGAATATTAACTAGCATTTTACAGGCTTAACAGCCAAAAAAGTAGTAGTTAATATTCAATTTATAATCATGAAAAAACAATTGAGCATTTTGCTCTTATGTATTATTGGGTTTACCGCATATGCCCAACAAGCAAATACTATTAATGTACAGGTGTACACGCAGAAAGACAGTATACCATTAGTAGGTGCTACGGTTTACCTTCCTCAACTAAATAAAGGAACAGTGACAAATGTAGACGGAAAAGCAATTTTAGAAAATATAAAAGAAGGCAGTTATCAGCTAAGCGTTTCGTACATCGGTTTTCAGGTCTATAATCAAACGGTTACCTTACCAGCAGATACTGAGTTCACGGTGTACCTTGAGGAGAATGACAATGCCTTGGAAGAAGTTGTGTTACAGTCCAGTCGCAGTACACGCACCATACAGAGAATCCCCACGCGTATCGAATTTATAGGCGGAGAAGAATTAGCCGAAAAATCAATGATGAATGCAACCAATATTTCTATGGTATTGCGAGAAAGTACAGGCATTCAAATGCAGCAAACCTCACTGAGCAGCGGCAACATGAACATACGTATTCAAGGTCTTGACGGCAGGTACACCCAGTTGTTAAAAGATGGTTTTCCCTTATATGGAGGCTTCTCCAGCGGCCTGAGTATCATGCAGATTCCGCCATTAGACTTAAAACAATTTGAAATTATCAAAGGGAGTTCGTCTACATTATATGGTGGCGGCGCTATTGCGGGGTTGGTCAATCTGGTTTCTAAAACTCCCAAAGAAGAACCGGAACTTGATCTTATGTTTACCCAGACCCACGCCCTGGGAAGTACGGCTAATGTGTTCTTTAGCCAGCGAAAAGGAAAGTGGGGAACGACCTTGTATGCTTCCGGTCACTATCAAAAAGTTTACGATCCTGAAGGTGATGGTTTTAGTAATCTGCCCAAAACAAAATCTGTTTCCATAAATCCCAAACTTTTCTACTATCCAGATTCGGGAACTCAGGTCTGGCTGGGAATCAATGCAACCTACGACGATCGTATAGGTGGCGATATGGCCATCATTCAGGGAGAAGCGGGTGACGGGCATAACTATACAGAGGCCAATATTTCTAAGCGGATAAGTAGTCAGGCGGTCTTTGAAAAGCAATTTGATAGTGGTGATAACCTTACTTTTAAAAACAGTATATCGTATTTTAACCGGGATCTATCCGTGCCCGACCTGCAATTTCAAGGCAGCCAGATCAACACGTTTACTGAAGCCAGTTACAAAATGAGCACTGCTAATGCAGACTGGATTTTTGGTTCTAATCTCTATACCATTGATTTTGATGAAAATTCTCCCGGTTTGCAGCGCGATCAACAAGATATCACCGCTGGGGTTTTTGCCAATAATGTTTACGATATTTCCGAAAAATGGATTGCAGAGACCGGTTTTCGCGGTGATTATAGCAGGGATTGGGGCTTTTTTGCCCTGCCCAGAATCTCTTTGCTCTATAAGGGAGGAGGTGGTTTTTCCAGCAGAATAGGAGGAGGTTTAGGGTATAAAATTCCCGATATTTTTACTGAAGAAGCCGAATTTATAAATTTTGAGGGAGTACAGCCAATCGATAAAGATAAATTAGAAGCCGAACGTTCTTATGGTGCTAATCTGGATTTTAATTACAGCACGTTTTTAACTGACGAAATACGTGTTTCGGCAAATCAACTATTTTATTACACAGCTATTAAAAACGGATTACTACTCGCACAAAACAGTACAGACAGCTACGTCTTTGAAAATGCAACCGGAAACATAAGCAGTAAGGGCGCAGAGACAAATATTAAATTTTCGTATAAAGATTTCCGCTGGTTCTTAAATTATGCGTTCATAGACACTCATCTTGATTACCTGCCCGGCAATCCAGAGAAGCCTTTAACACCAAAGCATAACGCAGGTAGCGTGGTCATGTATGAAAGCGAAACCTGGCGTCTGGGTTTTGAAACCTACTACACCGGTAGCCAGATATTGTCTAATGGTACAGAAACGACTGATTATATAACTATGGGCTTTCTGGCTGTTCGTAATTTTAACTGGGGAAGCATCTATACAAATTTTGAAAATTTTACAGACAGGAGGCAGAGCAGGTTTTCACCCTTAGTTGCTCCTCCGCATGATAACCCCACTTTTCCTGAGATCTATGCACCAACAGACGGTATAATTGTAAGTGCAGGAATTATTTATAAACTTTTTGGTAACGAAGAATAAAATTGTTTTATTATGGCTCACGATCACCATCATCACCACGAACATCAATCCGGTAAAAATCTCAGGATTGCTTTCTTCCTCAATCTTGCATTTACCATTCTTGAGATTATAGGCGGATTTTACGTAAACAGTATTGCGATCCTATCAGATGCTATTCATGACCTGGGCGATAGCCTTTCGTTAGGTACTTCCTGGTACTTAGATAACAAGTCAAAAAAAGGAGCAGATAGTAAATTTTCCTTCGGTTACAGGCGTTTTTCACTATTAGGAGCACTAATTAACAGTGTAGTACTAATTGCAGGATCAATTTATGTAATTACTGAAGCCGTAGGCCGATTGATGGAGCCTCAACATTCTGATGCCAATGGTATGATAATTTTCGCCATAATAGGCGTTGCGGTAAATGGTTATGCTGCCTGGAAACTTAGCGGCGGGAAATCATTAAACGAACGCGTGGTTTCCTGGCATCTAATAGAAGATGTTTTGGGCTGGGTTGCAGTTTTGATCGTTGCAATCGTGATTAGGTTTTGGGATATTCATTATCTGGATCCTGCTTTATCATTGCTAATAACACTGTACATTTTATACAATGTATTCAAAAGATTGAAAGAAACGCTGTTTATTTTTCTTCAAGGGATTCCTGATGATTTAAATGCCAGTGAAATAGAAGCGAAAATTGTTGAGATTGAAAATGTCAATTCTATTCATCATACGCATATCTGGTCTTTGGAAGGTGAGCATCATGTTTTTACAGCTCATGTGAAACTTGAAAACATTCAACATTTTGACGAACTGATCGCAGTTAAAAATAAGATTAAGAGTGTTTTACAAAATTATCATTTTGAGCATTATACTGTAGAAACCGAACTAGATAACGAGACTTGCGCCTTAGATAAATAGTCCGGTTTTTGCAGTAATTTTTAATTTAAACCACTAGAAAACTATTACAGTTTTACCTATAGCTTTTCCACTTTCTTGTAGTTTGTGAGCTTCTTTAAAACTGTCCGGAGTTAGTCCGTTTATTGTTTTATTTAGTGTACTTTTTATAGTTCCGTTATCAAGAAGTTCAGCCAGCTCTTCCAAGATTTTATGCTGCGCGATCATGTCTTCAGTTTGAAACATAGAACGGGTGAACATCAATTCCCAGTGAAAAGAAACGCTTTTATTCTTGATCTTATTCATATTCAAAGGTTCTTTTGTTTCAACGATCGTACAGAATTTACCCTGTGGTTTTATAAGTTCTGCGGTGGCATCCCAATGCGCTTCAGTATCAACTACATTTAGAATATAATCAAATTCTTTATAGCCTTTTTCTTTTACCGAATTGATAAGATCCTTATGATTTACAACAGCATCTGCACCTTTATCAAGACACCATTCTTCGGTCTCCTTTCGCGAAGCTGTTGTCACAACTTCTAATTTGGTAAGCTTTTTAGCCAATTGTATCGCTACTGAACCCACGCCGCCGGCACCACCTATTATCAGTATAGATTTTCCTTCGCTACCGTCTTTTTCAATTTCCAGTCGGTCAAAAATACATTCCCATGCCGTTAGCGCAGTCAATGGCATTGCAGATGCCTCAGCATCAGATAGTTTCTTTGGTTTGTGCCCCACAAGGCGCTCATCTATTAGTTGATTCTCTGCATTGCAACCGGGGCGGGTTATATCGCCTGCATAATAAACTTCGTCACCTTCTTTAAAGAGTTCAACATCAGGACCAGTAGCTTCAACCACTCCTACGGCATCCCAACCTAAGATTTTTGGTTCTTCAAGAACTTTATCTTTCGCACTTCCCTGGCGAACTTTATAATCTACGGGATTTACTGCGACTGCTTTTACTTTTATTAAAAGATCGCGTTTTTGTGGAGTTGGTTTTTCAGTTTCAAAAGCGATAAAA
The DNA here is from genome assembly GCA_002710685.1 of Cytophagaceae bacterium. GTDB lineage: Bacteria > Bacteroidota > Bacteroidia > Flavobacteriales > Flavobacteriaceae > Leeuwenhoekiella. The sequence continues at coordinate 9,742 of PALD01000068.1, forward strand.
CTTTCTTCCTGATCTATGGGTAATGATTTTTTGATTCCTACAGCTTTCATATAAGTATTGTATTAATTATACAGCAAAGCTAAAATCTAATGCACTTTTTACCTCCTAAAAGCAATCGAATATTACAAAAGGCATTATCGATTTTTATTATCAGCTTATTCTTTAATTTTGATATCTTTAATAAAATTAACTTAATATGCATAAAATCAGCTGTTTTATTCTCGGTTTTCTAATTGTTTACAATTTAAATGCGCAAGGTGAATCTATTGCTGAGCAATTGGGTTATCCTAAAGACAGCAAATTACTCATTGTTCACGCTGATGATCTGGGCGTTAGTCACTCTGAAAACGTAGCGTCTTTTGATGCATTAGAGCATGGTTCTGTCACTTCGGCCAGTATTATGGTGCCTACGCCCTGGTTTACAGAAGTTGTGAAGTATGCTAAAACTAACAATTCCAATCTTGATTTTGGCCTACACCTCACTATTACCAGCGAGTGGGAAAACTATAAATGGGGACCGGTTTCTTCTAAAGACTCGGTTACTGGACTGCTCAACAAGAACGGATATTTTTACAGTGCTGTAGATAGTGTCGTGCAAAATGCTTCCGCGAAAGAGGTAGAGATTGAAATTAATAACCAAATCAAAACAGCCTACAAAGCCGGGATAGACGTCACGCATCTGGATGCGCATATGGGCGGAGTCATGAATACGCCTGCATATCTGGAAGCTTATATCAAGGCCGGAAGAGCTAACAACGTTCCTGTTTTGCTCACAAAGCAAATTCCGTTTTTAAACGAGGTGCTTGATAAAATGCAACCTTCTAAAAAAGATGTGGTTGTAGAAAATTTATATAGCGCAGGCCCAACTGATTTTGACAACGGAATGGCCGATTTTTATACTGATTTGATGGGTAAAATAGCTCCCGGACTCTCATGCCTAATCATTCACGTGGCTCAGGATAATGATGAGATGCAAGCCGTAACGGTAGATCATCCTTATTGGGGATCGGCTTGGCGGCAGGCAGATTATGATTTTTTCACCAGCGAAAAATGCAAAACCCTTCTTGAAGAAAATAACATTAAACTCATCACCTGGAAAGAAGTTCGCGATAAGATCGTAAGAGCAGAGTAGAATTTCAGCGCAAGATGCGATGCTGTTCCGATAGCTATCGGAACAAGTTCAGCAGGACGAATAACCTTGAATTATTATTTTTCGGTTGCGCTTTCGCGAAAGCTGTTTATTTAAAAACTTCATTTAGCTGCTTAAAGTTAGACCAATCTTTTTCAATCTTTTTTGAAGCGTCACCCTGAATTCATTTCAGGGTCGCATCACCTTTAAAAAAAAGCAGGATGCGATGCTGAAACTAGTTCAGCATGACGAGTATCTCATCAATATCCACTTTCGCGAAAGCATTTATTTAAAACCTCTCTTTGAGACTAAAAATCTCCCCGAAAAGACCTAAAATCGGTTGAATATTTTCTGATTATTTCTAAAGTTTTTTAGCATTTTTTTCAAGTATTAAGACCTAACTTTGATTGACATTTCAAATAATACTGCATTCATGCTGCATAAGAATCTACTCCTAGCTTACTGCCTTTTACTTACTGCTTTCTCATACTCTCAGGATCTTTATATTCCAAGAGATATAAACCAAGCTTACCAAAACAACACCCGTTCTAAAGATGGGAAACCCGGCGCCAATTATTGGCAAAACCACGGCGTTTATGATATTAATGTAAACGTTTCTCCGCCAGACCGAAAAGTCACAGGAAGCGAGACAATCACATACACAAATAACAGTCCCGATACTTTAAATGTGTTGAGTTACAAGCTCATTTTAAACGGGCACAAACCCGGTGCTGCAAGACAGGGAACTGCCAATGACGATTTTCTCACTTCTGGAGTTGCTATAGATAAATACATGGAAAACGGAGTGGAGCGTGAATGGATTGACGATCACGATGAGACAAACCGCACGATTAGACTTGCAAAACCATTGATGCCCGGTGCAAGTATTGATCTTACAATCGACTGGCATTACGATGTTTCTATAGAAAGTGGGAGGGAAGGAGCGATTGATTCTACCACGTATTTCTTGGCCTATTTTTATCCTCGAGTAGCTGTTTATGACGATTATGAAGGTTGGGATCGCATGACTTTTACCGGTTCGCAGGAGTTTTACAATGATTTTAATGACTATACCGTAGCGGTTACAGTGCCTAAAAATTATATTGTCTGGGCAACCGGTGATCTGCAAAATACAGATGAAGTACTGCAAAAACCATATGCAGATTTGCTGAAAAAATCAATGGAAAGCGATTCCATTTTCAACATTGCTACTCCTGAAGATCTTGAGAAAAAACAGATTACCGCTCAGGGCGAAACAAATACCTGGCGATGGAAAGCTTCTAACGTAACCGATTTCGCTTTAGCGCTTAGCGATCATTACAACTGGGATGCAGGAAGCGTTGTTGTAGATTCAACCACAAACCGAAGAGCCAGCGTGCAAGCCGCTTTTGGCGATCAGTCTGAAGATTTTCATCACATGGTAGAATTTGGTAAACATGCTTTAAACTGGTTTTCAAATAATACGCCTGGCGTTCCTTATCCATTTTCAAAATCTACAATTGTACGTGGTTTTGCAGACATGGAATATCCCATGATGGTCAACGATAATTCTACGCCCAACTTAGATTTCTCACGCTTTGTAGCAGAGCACGAGATTGCGCATACTTATTTTCCGTTTTACATGGGAATTAATGAAACGCGCTTTGGTTTTATGGATGAGGGCTGGGCGACAGCGCTTGAGCACTTGATAAGCATTTCAGATCTGGGTGAAGAAACAGCCATAAGAAACTTTCAACGCTTTCGCGTCAATCGCTGGATCAACGATAAATCTATGGAAGAAGATCTCCCAATAATCACTCCATCTAATATTTTAAGTGGCGCTGGTTTGGGCAATAATGAATATGGGAAAGCCGCTCTTGGTTACCTGGCGGTGAAAGATTTATTAGGAGATGATCTCTTTGAAAAGGCTTTACAAGGCTATATGGATCGGTGGAACGGGAAGCACCCTACACCATGGGATTTCTTTTACTCGTTTAATGACATTACCGGTGAAAATCTGAACTGGTTTTGGGACAGTTGGTATTTCAGTCATAATTATATAGATATGGCAATCTCAAATATTGATGCGAAAAAAGGAACTGTAGAAATTAAAAACCTTGGCGGAATGCCGGCACCTTTTGATATCACTTTCACAACAGCTTCCGGAGAGATAAAAACCGTTCATGAAATCCCAAAAATCTGGCAAAATAACCTAAAAATCGCAACGCTTAAAGCGAAAGAATTTAAAGGCGCAACGTCTTTTTCTATAAATGGAGGAATATTTATGGATGCAGATACTTCAAATAATACCTGGACGGCAGAAAAAGCGTCAAAATAAACTGATTTTTTGATGAGTAAGAACGACCCGTACGCGGCACTTCGGTTTAGAGAATTCAATATATTTTTAGGTGTTCGCTTTGCAATGGTTTTTGCATGGAGCATGCAGTTTGTGGTTATTGAGTGGGAAGTGTATAGCATTACAAAAGATCCACTTTCTCTGGGAATAATAGGTTTAATGGAAGTAATTCCGGCGGTTTCTCTGGCGCTTTTCGCAGGTCATATTGTAGATCAAAAAGAAAAACGCGGACTGCTGATGAAGTGCATTCTGGGATTTTCTGTGATTAGTTTTGGCCTATTCTTACTTACGTGGCCCAGAGTTGTAGGCGATATTTCTACACATGTTGTTCTTTATTCTATTTATTTCCTGGTATTTTTAGGAGGGATTGTACGTGCATTTTTAGGTCCCACGATCTTCTCGCTTTTTTCACTTATTGTTCCTAAAAAAGTATATCCTAATGCGGCGACGTGGAGCAGTTCAGTATGGCAAATGGGTTCTGTGGTAGGACCTGCTATTGGCGGTATTTTAATTCACTGGATAGGTGTACACTGGTCTATGTGTCTCATTTTCGCATGTTCTTTAGTGGCCTTGATTACCTTGCTGCAAATACCTAAAAAGCCCATTTTAAACCCGAAAATCGGTGAAAATGTATTCAAAAGTCTCCGTGAAGGCATAAAATATGTATTTGGAACCAGAGTAATTCTTGGCGCTATTACACTGGATATGATCGCTGTGCTCTTTGGTGGTGCAGTCGCGCTTCTTCCTATTTATGCACAGGATATTCTTGAAGTAGGGCCTCAGGGTTTTGGCGTTTTGCGTGCTGCCCCGGCAGTAGGAGCTATAATTACTATGTTTACTTCAGCGTATTTCCCATTAAATAAAAATGCTGGGATGAAATTACTGGCTGCCGTTTTTGGATTTGGGATTTGTATGATTGTTTTCGGACTTTCATCAGTCTTTTGGATTTCGGTAATGGCGTTATTCTTTAGCGGAATGACAGACGGAATTTCTATGATCATTAGACAGACCATTCTTCAGCTTAAAACTCCTGACCATATGCGGGGTAGGGTAGCATCGGTCAATTCTATGTTTGTAGGTAGTTCTAACGAACTGGGAGCTTTTGAGAGCGGACTTACAGCGAAATTAATGGGAACGGTAACAGCTGTGGTATTTGGCGGTTGCATGACTTTAATTACAGTGCTTCTTACGGGAGCGGTTTCGCCTAAATTCAGAAAGCTAGATCTAAGGAAGGATATGGAAGAGAACGAGAAATTGGAATAAATCACGTCGACTTACCACCAAGTTTAACTATCTGGGATACATACCACCATCTACATTAAACGTCTGATTAGTAATGTAGCCGTTGCGTAAAATGCTTAGAGCCATATCTGCGACTTCATCTACCGTACCAAATCTCTTTACAGGCATGATGTCTGGACTTGGGTTAAACTGATTGAGCATATCGGTTTTTATTAGAGCAGGGGCAATAGCGTTAACTGTGATACCTTCTGCTGCCAGATTAGTTGCGTAATGATGCATAAGGCCTAATTGACCTGCTTTTGAGGCTGCATAATGTATCCCAACTTTTCCGCCGGTTTGTGCAGCTACGGAAGAAATCATTAGAATGCGACCCCATTTATTCTTTCGCATAGCTGGGAGAACCGCTTGAGTAACCAAGAATGTAGAACGTAAATTTGTCTTTATAGTGTGATCAAAATCTTCAAGTGTAGCCTCTTCTATTTTTTGAGGAATGGCAATACCTGCATTATTGACTAGTATTTCTACTGCACCCCATTTATCATTTATTTCCCTGAGCATCCTCTTTACCTCTTCTGGTTCTGAGACATTAGCCTGAACTGCAATAGCGTTACGGGCATTATGGTTTATTTCGCCTACGAGTGCATCAGTTTCCTTTTGAGATCTATAATAGTTAATAGCTACTTTGGCTCCAGATTTTGCAAGGTGTAATGCAATTGATTTGCCTATTCCGCGACTACCACCGGTGACCAGAGCAATTTTGTTTTTAAAAGCTTCCATAAAATTAAATTGTACTATTCAGACCTGAAATTACGAACAGATATAAAAAGGAGGAAGCAAAAAAGTTAGTTTAGCAGGATATTAAGATTAAAAACCGGGTGGGAGAGGGGCAGTAGCAGTATCACTTCCATTCATATCTACAGGAACGCTGGTTTGTGTTTTTGAGATAAGACCGTTTCTATAAATAATGAGATTTAAATA